>NZ_JAUYNB010000017.1 GCF_030699305.1 Novosphingobium sp. | reverse complement strand
TGTCGAGCGAAGTCGAGACACGTGTGCGCAACGGGTCTCGACTTCGCTCGACACGAACGGGTGTGGGTTTACCGATCTGCCCGCCGCATTGCGCATTCGCCTGCCATGCGGATCGCGGCGATGGTCGCGCCTGCGTCGGCTTGCCCGGTCCCGGCAATCCCGAACGCGGTGCCGTGGTCGGGCGAGGTGCGGATGATCGGCAGGCCGAGCGTGACATTTACGCCGCTATCAAAATCGAGCGCTTTCAGCGGGATCAGCGCCTGATCGTGATACATGCACAGCGCTGCATCGAACCCGGCGCGGGCGCGCGGGGCGAACAGGGCGTCGGCGGGGTGGGGGCCGGTGGCGGTGATCCCTTCGGCTTGCAGCGCGGCGATGGCGGGCGCGATGATCCGCGCTTCCTCGTCCCCCATGCGCCCGTCTTCGCCCGCGTGGGGGTTCAACGCGGCGATGGCGAGGCGGGGCTGCGCGATGCCGAAATCGCGCTCCAGCGCGGCAGCAACGATCCGGGCGCGGCGGACGATGAGGTCGGTCGAAAGGCGCCGGGGCACTTCGGCCAAGGCGATGTGAACGGTCAGCGGCACCGTGCGCAGGCTTGGCCCGGCCAGCATCATCACCGCGTCGTCGGCGGCAATCCCGCAGGCAGCAGCGACGAATTCGGTCTGGCCGGGATAGTCGAACCCGACTTCGGCCAGCCGCGCCTTGGCAATCGGCCCGGTGACGAGCGCGGCGGCTTCGCCGTCCACCGCCAGCCGGGCGGCTTCGGTCAGCGAGGCGAGTGCAAACTCCGCGCCTTCGCGGTCCGGCGCGCCGGGGCGGTAATCAATGTCGATCCCGGCCAGAACGGGCAGGGCAACATCGAAACAATCAAGCGCTTCGGCAGGGTGGAAAATCTGCACGACTGGCAGCGACAGCCCGCGCCGCTTGGCCGCTTCGGCCAGCAGGTCCGGCCCGCCAACGGCGAAGAACGGCGGCAGATCGTCAGCGAATCGCCGCGCCCAGGCGGCGGCGATCAGTTCGGGGCCGACGCCCGCCGGATCGCCCAGTGATATGGCCAGTGCGGTGTCGGTCATGGGGTGCCGGTCATTGGGTGGTTGCCTCTGCCGTCTGAAGCCGCTGTTCACGCCAAAAACCGCCGTCATGCTGAACTCGTTTCAGCATCCATCGGGCCGCCGCACGCTGCCGCCGCCCTGCAAGCCCAGCCGGGCCGCCGGGCCTGCATCGCGCGCTCTGTGGGTGCAGCGCGATGGACCCTGAAACAAGTTCAGGGTGACGAAGCGAGGCGGCGGGAAGTGAGGCGGGCCGCACTTCCACCAGCTCAGTTGTAATCGATCACCGCATCGCGGCGCAGATCGCGCAGATAGGTTTGCGCGCGCTTGTTGACGCGTTCGTCTTCCATCTGGGTCTGGACCTGTTCGAAATCCGGGCCGGTATCGGCCTTGGGATCGTCACGCCCGCACAGCATCAGCACGCGCACGCCTTCCTGGATCGAGCCGAACGGCGGGGTGGTTTCCCCCAGGTTCAGGCTGAGCACCAGATTTTGCAGCGGGGTGGGAAGATCGCGCGCCTTGATCTGATCGTTGTTGACGACGTCCGCGCCGAGCGAGGCGGCAACTTCATCGGCATTCGCGCAGCCGCGCGCACCGGCCATCGCGTCGGCAAACGCCTTGGCGCGGGCGGTAGCCTGCGTTTCGGTTACGCCGGGGGCAAAGCCGATGGAAATCTGCTTGAGGCTGAGCAGCGCATCGCGCGGATCGGCGGTCAGCACCTGACGCTTGTCGATCAGCAGCAGGATCGAGAACCCGCCCCGGATTTCAACCGGGCCAACCAGCTGGCCGCTTTGCACGGTGGGCAGCAGGGCATCGAGTTCGGTCGGCAGCACGCCGCGCTTCACCCAGCCCAGATCGCCGCCGGTGGCCGCGGTCGAGGCTTCGGAGAACTGGCGGGCATAGCCCACGAAGCTGCCGCCTTCCTTGAGCTGTTCGACGATCTTCATGGCGTTCTGATAGACCGCATCGCGGGTTTCGCTGGTGGCCGAGAGGAAGATTTCGCCGACCCGGTATTCTTCGGTGCCCTTGGCATCCTGCATCCGTTTCAGCACTTCGCGCACTTCTTCGTCCGAGACGTTGACGAACGGCTGGACGTTGCGGCGCAGCAGGCGGTTCCACGACAGTTCACCGCGAATCTGGCGCTTGAGCGAGGCCGAGGATGATCCGACCTTGGCCAGATAGGCTTCCATCGCCTTGGCATCCTGGCCAAAGTTCTGCTGGGCGATGCGCGCGAAGGTCTGATCGACTTCGCTGTTTTCGACTTCGACCTTCTGCGCCTTGGCTTCCTGAATCTGGAGCGTTTCGTCCATCAGGTTGCGCAGCACCTGCATCTTCAGGCGGGTCAGTTCATCCGGGCTGACTTTCCCGCCGCTGGCGTTGACGATCAGCGCCACGCGCTGGTCAACATCGGTGCCGGTGATGATCTCACCGTTGACGATGACCGTGGCCTTGCGGAGGTTGGGATCGTTCTTGGTGAAGAATTCGGGGTTGTCGGGCAGGACCAGGCCGCCCATCGACCCGCCATCCTGCGCCGTGGCGGCGGCGGTCATGGCGACAGTGCCTGCGGCCAGCGCGGCGGCGGCAACACGGAACGACAGACGGGCCTGAAAACGGGCCGAAGAACGGAACAGCGCGGTGCTTTTCACAGTAACCTAATTCCCAATAACGACCGGAGATTCCGGGCCGGACTTGCCAGGGGCACTGCCGCAAACAGGCTTAACCCAAGCTGAGCATCGCGGCGGATAGCGCGTTTAGACGCCAGTGCCAATGTTGCGCACGCCGCTATCACCTGAACCCAAGGTTCCGCAGCGCGAAATTGATCTGGAACGTATTGCCCTTGCGCGCGTCCCCGGTCGCCACGAAATCGCGCCGCCAGGTGAACGCCAGCTCCAGGCATTCATCCTGATAGGCCACGCCGATGCGCGTGCGCAGCGGCTGGAAGCCGTCGGTCGTGGTCAGCGGGTCTTCGTTCTTGCTGGTCAGGTTGATCACGCCCGATCCGAACAGCGACCAGTAACGGGCAAACGAAACCCGCCCGGCAATGCGCAGTTCCTCACGGTCGATCAGATCCTCGATCCCCGAACCGATATTGCGGTTGAGCCGCAGGTAACCGATTTCGGCGTAAGTGCTTTCGGTCCCGATCGTCGCGTCGAATTCGTTGCGGCGGACCGCGAAGTTATCCTTGTCGAGCCGGAAGCGATGCGTGAGCTTCACGAAGTCGCGGAACCGCACTTCGGTCCGCCCGACTACATCGGACACCCGGTTGGACAGGCCGGTGCCATCGGGCAGCAGGGTGGGGCGGCTGGACAGGCGATACGACTGGCCGATGGTGGTCATGATCCGCCAGCCCGGCCGGTCAAACTGCCAGTCCAGCCCATAAGTAAAGCGCACCCCGTCCTCAACCCGGTCATATCCGGGGAAACGGTTGAGCGCGAACAGGTTGGAATCTTCCAGGTCGATCGCGCGGGCGTCTTCGTTCGGCACCGCCAGGTTGCGCAGCCGGGGGCTGGCGACGACCTGGAACCGCGGGGTCAGCACTTGCGTTCCGCCCGCGAACTCGCCCATCAGCGGCCACTTCACGTCGATCGCCGCCGTGGCCAGGCCGCGCGTTTCCCAGCCCGGATTGCCGCGATAGATCGCCGTTGAGGTGAGCGCGTTCTCATCCGAATGATAGACATCGCCGCGCACCAGCGTGGTCAGCGTCACTTCCTGCCCCAGCGGGGTGATCCGCCGCAGATCCCACCGTGCGCTGGCAAAGGCGCGCTGGGTATCCTGCCCGCTGGTGCGGGTGATCGCCATCGAATTGGCCTGCAATTCGATCTTGCCGCCCAGCAGCCGTTCGCCGATCCGGCGGCGATAATCGATGATCGGCAGCGCCACCGGCACCTGCCCCTGGCTGTCGCCGACCCGCAAGGTCTGGGTCGCCCAGCCGGAGATCGAGAGATACGAGTTTTCGTCGATCCGCTCTGCCTCGATCATCGAGCGCAGCCGGTCATCCCGGCTGATGTCATAGCGGCGCAGGAACGTGCGGTCGGATGCGAACCGGCCCGAAGCCGTGATGCTCCAGTTCGGGTTGAACTGGAACTTGCCGTTGGCGAAGAAATAGCCGCGAAAGTCCTTTTCCGAACCCACGCTGTTGCCCGAAATCGAAATGCGGCTGCTGCGCGTGGCATAGCCGGTCACCTGATAGGCGCCCTTGCCGGTCAAGGCCCGGTACTGCGCCGAAATCATCGGCAGCGCCTCGGTATAGACATAGCCGGTCACCGAAATGTCGCGGTTGGGCGACAGGCGCTGATACCAGGTCTCGGAAAACTCCACGCCGTTGGATGCCGACAGGCGCACGTCGGGGATCAGCAGGCCCGAAATCGGCCGTCCATCGGTGGTCAGCACCAGCCCCGGCAAAGGCAGCAGCCGCGCGCCGAACAGTTCCAGCCGCGCGCCCTTGAAAGTCACCTGCTTTTTGCTGTCGTCATAGATCACGCGCTGGGCGGTGATGCGCCAGCTGGGCTGGCGGGGGCAGCCTTCATCGTCCTCGATCGCGCAGGCGGTATAGACCGCGCGTTCCAGCAGGATCGTGCCGTCCTCGGCGCGCGAACCGCTGGCCGCGGCCAGCCGCCCGCCTTCACGCAGGGCCAGCAGCATGTTCTGCATCGCCCCGGCCTTGAACTCATCGGTCAGTTCGATCTTGTCGGTGAACAGCTGGTTGCCATCCGCATCGACCGACCGGATATTGCCAGTCGCCTCGATCAGGCCGGTTTTCCGGTTCCAGATGATCTGGTCAGCCCGGACGGATTGATCGCCGCGCCGCATCACCACGCTGCCGAAGGCGGTGATGATTTCCGTGTTGCTGTCATAACTGACGCCGTCGGCTTCGAATCCGATGGTTTCACCATCGCTGGCCGTCAGGGCGGCGTCGGCCGGTTCGTCCTGCGCCAGGGCCGCGACCGGCGCGCAGGCCAGCATGATCGCCAGCGCTAGGCCGCCGGTTCGCCAGCTGGATGGGCACAGTTCCGGAAGTGGCAGCAGGGGCTGCGGGTCAGGGAGCATGGCTTGCCTATCGCACCGCCCGCGCCTAACTGCAATCCACGCAAACCACTTGGACCAACACTTCATCGCGGGTGCGGGGCCGGTGGGTCAGTTTCCCATGGGAGCAAGCATGATCATCGAATTTCTCGCCGGACCAATTATCGCCGGAACCAGCCCGGTCGCGCGCATCGTCAACCTTGATGCGCTGCCCGCCGATCTTGACGCGGTGCTGGTCGAAGGCGCGCGCGCCTCGCGCTTTACCGGCAAGACCGGGCAACTGCACGAAGGCTTCGTCGCGCAGGGCGGCGCGGTGGTGCGCATCGCGCTGGCCGGGGCGGGCGATCCCAAGGCCAAGGACCGCAGCGCCGCGCTGGAACGCGCGGGCGCGGCGGTGACGGCAAAGTACCTGACCTCCGGCGTGACCGCGCTGACGCTTGACCTGTCGGGTGCAGGCCTGTCGGCCACCGATGCGGCGGCGGTGCTGCTGGGCGCGCGGCTGCGCGGCTGGCGGCACGATGCCTATCGCACCAAGCTGGCCGACGATCAGAAGCCCAGCCTGACCACGATCCACGTCGCCAACGCCCCCGCCGGGACGGTTGAGGCCTGGGCCATCGAAGCCGCGCTGGCCGAGGGCGTGGAGTTCACCCGTGAACTGGTGACCGAACCGGCCAACGTGATCTATCCCGCCAGCTTCGTCGCCCGCGCGCAGGCGCGCCTTGCCGGAACCGGCGTGGTGATCCGCGTGCTGGGGCAGGCCGAAATGGCCGCGCTGGGCATGGGCGCGCTGCTCGGCGTGGCGCAAGGTTCGGTGCGCGAACCGCAATTGCTGGTGATGGAATGGAAGGGCGGCCCCACTGGCGGCAAGCCCGCCGCCTTCGTCGGCAAGGGCGTGACGTTCGACACCGGCGGCATTTCGCTGAAAGCCCCTGGCGGCATGGAAGACATGAAGTGGGACATGGGCGGCGCAGGCGCGGTTGCGGGCGCGATGCTCGCGCTGGCCAAGCGCGGGGCCAAGGCAAACGTGGTCGGCATCTGCGGGCTGGTGGAAAACATGCCCGATGGCAACGCCCAGCGCCCCGGCGATGTCGTGACTTCGATGTCGGGCCAGACGATCGAGGTTATCAATACCGACGCCGAAGGGCGGCTGGTGCTGTGCGATGCGGTGACCTGGGTGCAGCAGGAATTTGACCCCACGGCGGTAATCGACCTCGCCACGCTGACCGGCGCGATGATCATCTCGCTGGGCAACGAACACGGCGGGCTGTTCTCCAACGATGACAAGCTGGCGGGCAAGCTGCTCGCTTCCGGCACAGCGACGGGCGACAAGCTGTGGCGCTTCCCGATGGGTCCGGCCTACGACAAGCTGATCGACAGCCCGATTGCCGACATGAAGAACGTCGGCCCGCGCGAAGGCGGCTCGATCACGGCGGCGCAGTTCATCCAGCGGTTCGTGAACAAAGGCACGCCCTGGGCGCACCTCGACATTGCGGGCATGGTCTGGGCGGCCAAGCCCGGCGCGACCTGGGACAAGGGTGCAACGGGCTTCGGCGTGCGCGTTCTGGACCGCTTTGTGCGGGACCATCTGGAAGACTGAGGCCCGCCCATGCGCGTGGATTTCTATCAGCTTGGGCAGGGCGGCGCGGAAAGCGCCCTGCCGCTGATCGCGCGCAACACGCTGAAACTGGGCGAACGGCTGCTGGTCGTGTCCGCCGATGACGACCTGACCGCGCGGCTCAGTCAGGCGTTGTGGGCGCTGAAGGACAGCTTTCTGGCGCACGGGCTGGCGGGCGGGCCGCACGATGCCAGCCAGCCGGTGCTGCTGGCCGACCTGCCCGATGCGGCCAACGGCGCGCGCTATATCGCCATGGCCGATGGCCGCTGGCTGGACCAGGCGCTGGAATATGAGCGCGCGTTCCTGTTGTTCGACAACGCCAATATCGATGATGCGCGCGGCGTGTGGCGCACGCTGGGCGGCCATGCCGGGCTGGAGCGCAACTTCTGGCGGCAGGAGGACGGGCGCTGGATCAAGGCTGCATGAATGTTGCAGCGCGGCGCAATCCCCGCTAGGGCGCGCGCCAACAGACCCCTCCCGTAATAGTTCGCAAGGATAATACCATGGCGGTTACCCGCACTTTCTCGATCATCAAGCCCGATGCCACGCGCCGCAACCTGACCGGCGCGGTCACCGCCAAGCTGGAAGAAGCCGGCCTGCGCGTCGTTGCCTCGAAGCGCATCCAGATGACCCAGGAACAGGCCGAAGGTTTTTACGCGGTCCACAAGGAACGCCCCTTCTTCGGTGAACTGGTCAGCTTCATGGTCAGCGGCCCGGTGGTCGTGCAGGTGCTGGAAGGTGAAAACGCCATGCAGCGCAACCGCGACGTGATGGGCGCCACCAACCCCAAGGACGCTGCCCCCGGCACGATCCGTGCGGAATTCGCCGAATCGATCGAAGCCAATTCGGTCCACGGCTCGGACTCGGACGAGAACGCGGCGATCGAAATCGCCTACTTCTTCAAGCCGGAAGAAATCGTCGGCTGAACCATCCGGTTCACCGTTTCAGGAAAGGGCCGTCGGAGCGATCCGGCGGCCCTTTCCTTTTGCGCGCGGTTCGGCCTATCCTGCCGCGCAAAGGAGAGACGCAATGAAAGGCATGGGTGCGGGCGGAGAAGATTGCCCGTTTGAATTCAATTTCGATCCGGCGACGTTCAAGGTCGGCGATACGGTCAGCTACCGGGTGGGTGGCAGTTTCGACGGCTTTCCCTTCGTCGGCACGCTGATCGAAGTGGGCGATGATTTCGTGGTGATCTCACCGGGCGAAAGCGAACCGGACGCCCGCTACAAAGGCACCCGCGAAAGCCGCCCGCTGGTGGATGAGAGCGAGATTTAGCAGGCGCGGCGCTGCCTGGTCTGGGGGGGGCTTGCAACTGTCGCGGTAATTCCTTCCACACATTGCGTCGGAGGTGCCGTTGTCAGTCCGTTGGCGGATTGGCATCTGTCGAGCATGAACGATCTTGAACCCGCAATCCTCGAACAATACCGGCGAGTTTCCGAAAGTTATAACGAGGTCACCCAGTTTCCTCGCCCCTGCTTGAGCGTGGGCGATGTACTCCGCGCCCACTACATGATTGCCAATCACTTCTATCTGGAGGGCGAAGGCATAGGAGGCATCGGCCCCAAGGATATTAATGCGCTGGAATCGACCGTTTGCCGGCAAACCAGCGGATATGGCGGACGGTCCAAGTGGAACGGTCCATTCGAAATATCAGCGACTCTTTTTTTTGGAATTATAAAAAACCACAGCTTTTATGACGCGAATAAGCGCACGGCGTTCCTCTCTATGCTCTACCAGCTTTATAGCGTCGGCTTCTGCCCATCGGTCGGTGAGAAGGAAATTGAAGATTTCACCGTTGAGGTCGCCGAAAACTCTATAGAAAAATATTCCCGCTTCAGGGACTTAAAGAAGTCTGGCGATGAGGATCCGGAGGTCAAATTCATCGCTTACTGGCTGAAGAAGCGTATGCGCCCTATGAACAACGAAAGGCATTCAATTACCTTTCGGGATTTGCAGAGAATCCTGAACCGATACGGCTACTCTCTGGAAAATCCAGATCGCAACTACATTGATATCATGAGGGAAAGAGAGGAGAAAAGGGGCTTCCTTTTCAAAAAGACCGAGTTGGTGAAGTCCAGAGTTGGGCACATCGGCTTTCCGAGATGGGGCGCTGAGGTGCCAAAGGGAACGATCAAGCTAGTACGCTCACTGACAAAGCTCCGGCATGAAGACGGCGTCGATTCAAAAGCTTTTTTTGACGGGCTAGATTCCATGCAATCGCTAATTACAACCTACAACGCGCCATTGCTAAGTCTTGCCCATCGCTAACGTTGCCGCAATTACGGTGACCAATTACGGTGACAGTGCATTAAATTGGCAACTGCGATTGACCCCAAGCTTCGCCGACGAATGGGTTACTGTCTCTGAACTGCTTCCCGCCTCAAAATTCGAACATCGCCGCCAGTTTCGCCGAAGCAACTGCACGCCAGCTGCGCGCCAGCCAGTCGGACACGCCGTCCCAGTCGACGTCCGGCTGGTTCAAGATTACCCCGACCCAGCCTGCCGCGCCGTAATAGGCCGGGCGGAAATAGGCGTGGGGCTGGGTGTCGATCAGGCCGTCGAGTTCGTCCGCGCCGCTGGTCTTGGCCAGCAGGGCGATGTGCGCCGTGCCGTGGTGCTGGTCGTTGAAGTGGGCGAAATACTTGCCCCCCACGCGCCAGCCGGGGGAGCCGTGGCTGGGGCGCTCTTCCGCTTCGGGCAGGGCCAGCGCCAGTTCGCGCACCCGCTCCAGCAGCCAGACGGGATCGCTGCCGCGCGCGACGAGGGCGGAGAGGCAGCGCGAATAGAGCTGGTGTTCCGCGATCAGCACCCGCGCGGCGAGGCTGTCGGCAGTGTCACCGGGCAGGATCGCCACTGCCGTCTGCCCCAGCATGGGGCCGTCATCCAGCTCTGCCGTCACCAGATGCACCGTGCAGCCGCCGTGGCTGTCACCCGCCGCCAGCGCGCGGTCATGGGTGTGGAGGCCGGTGTATTTGGGCAGGAGCGAGGGGTGGATGTTGACCATCCGACCGTCCCAGCCGCTGACGAATTCCGCCGTGAGGATGCGCATATATCCGGCCAGCGCGACATACTGCGCGCCGCTGGCCCGGATCGCGGCGTCCATCGCGGCGTCATGGTCGGCGCGGGCCATGCCCTTGTGCGGCAAGGCGAACGTCGCCACGCCCTCCGCCGCGGCCAGCGCGAGGCCGCCCGCGTCCGGGTTGTTGCTGGCGACCAGCACGATCTCGTAAGGGCAATCCGCCGCGCGGCTGGCATAGAGCAGCGCGGCCATATTGGTGCCGCTGCCTGAAATCAGGACGGCGACTTTTGCCCGATCAGGCCGGGTTTCAGGCAAGATGGATCGCTTCCCAGGCCTCGCGCGCGCTCCACGCCTCGGCGCTGCCCTGCACGGTGCAGCCGCGCGGCCCCGGTTCAATTGCGCCGATCACGTGGACCGTTTCGCCCGCCGCGACCAGATCGGCCTGCACGCTGGCGACATCGTCCGCCGCCACGGCCAGCACCATGCCGATGCCGCAGTTGAAGGTGCGCGCCATTTCGCCCGGCTCGATATGGCCCTGCGCCTGCAGGAACGCCATCAGCCGGGGCTGTTCCCACGCATCGACATCGATCCGGGCGTGCAGGCCCTTGGGCAGGACGCGCGGCACGTTTTCGAGCAGGCCGCCGCCGGTGATGTGCGCCAGCGCGTGGACCCGGCCAGAGCGGATCACCGGCAGCAGGCTTTTTACATAGATCCGGGTCGGCTCGATCAGGTGGTCGATCAGCAGCCGGTCGGCATCGAACAGCGCCGGGCGATCGAGCTTCCAGCCCTTGTCCGCCGCCAGCCGCCGGACCAGCGAATAGCCGTTGGAATGGACCCCCGAACTGGCGAGGCCCAGCAGGACGTCACCCGCCGCGACGCGGTCGCCGGTCAGCTGCTGGCCGCGCTCCACCGCGCCGACGCAGAAGCCCGCCAGGTCATAGTCCCCGGCGGCATACATCCCCGGCATTTCCGCCGTTTCGCCGCCGATCAGCGCGCAGCCCGAAATCTTGCAGCCATCGGCGATCCCCGCAACGACGCGCTCGGCCACGCCGCTGTCGAGCTTGCCGGTGGCGAAATAGTCGAGGAAGAACAGCGGCTCCGCGCCCTGCACGATCAGATCGTTGACGCACATCGCGACCAGATCGATCCCGATTCTGTCGTGACGGTCATGGTCGATCGCCAGCTTGACCTTGGTGCCGACCCCGTCGTTCGCGGCGACCAGCAGCGGATCGGTATAGCCAGCGGCTTTCAGATCGAAGAACCCGCCAAAGCCCCCCAGTTCCGCATCCGCGCCCGACCGCGCGGTGGCTTTCGCCAGCGGCGCTATGGCTTTGACCAGGGCATTACCGGCGGCAATCGACACGCCGGCCTGCTCGTAGCTGTAAGACTTTTCAGACATGTTTGCGCGCCTAACGCTTTCCGGCTTGGATTTCCATCGCCGTTTGGGCAAAAGGCCGACGGTTTTCCCCGATGACACCCATTATGACCCTTTCCGACCTCGGCCGCTGGCGGCCCGGACCCGCCGCCACCCTGCTGGGCGGGCTGGGCGTTGCGCTGGCCGTGGCGCTGGTCGCGATCGGCCCGGCGCGGCTGATCGCGCAGGTCGAGGGGGATCGCGGCATCCTGCCGGTGGCCACGTCCAGCGATGTGGAGATCAGCGGAATTACCGTCAACACCACCGGCAAGACCGGGTGGGAAGCGCGGCTGGCGGGCTGGAAAGTCGCGCAGAAGCAGGCCTGGGCCAAGGCTGGCGGCGCTCCGCTGGCGGACGGGGTGATCGAAAGCATGGTCTCCGCCGTGGTGATCGAGCGCGAACAGATCGGCCCCCGGCGCTATATCGCGACGCTGACCATCGTGTTCGACCGCGCGCGCGCCGGGCAGTATCTGGGCGCGGTAACCACCGGAGTGCGGGCGCGGTCTGCCCCGCTGCTGACGATTCCCGTGCTCTATTCGGGCGGCGTGGCGCAAGTGTTCGAAGTGCGCGGGCCATGGCAGGCGGCGTGGGCGCAGTTTCGCGGCGGCACCAGCCGGATCGATTATGTCCGCCCGAGCGGTGCAGGCGGCGAATCGCTGCTCGTCACGGCCGGCCAGCCCGCCCGGCGCAGCCGGGCCTGGTGGCACACCGTGCTGGACCAGTTCGGCGCGGCGGATGTGATCGTGCCCGAAGCGCGGCTGGAACGGCAGTGGCCCGGCGGCCCGGTGCGCGGCACCTTCACCGCGCGCTACGGCCCGGACCGGACGTTCCTGGAATCCTTCACGCTGACCGCCAATGACGAAGCGGGCGTGCCCCGGATGCTGGCCGATGCCGTGGTCCGGATCGACGCGGCCTATGCCCGCGCGCTGGAGCAAGGGTTGCTCAAGCCCGATCCGACCATCCGTCAGGGTTCCGGCATGGACGCGGGCCTGGTCGCGCTGATCCAGCGGGCGCAAGCGGCAGAGCAGGCCGCCAGGGCCGCTGCCGCCGCGCCGGAGACGGCGGCAACGCCGGGGGCCGAACCGACCGCGACTGCGGCTGCAACCAGCACGTTCACGGTCCAGTTCGCCTCGCCCGATGCCGGGGCGGTCGACGCCGCGCTGGCGGCGGTGCGCGGCGCGCCGGGGGTCCAGGGGGCATCGACCACCAGTCTGGCAATGGGCGGCACTTCGGTGATGCGCGTCAGCTATGCGGGCGATCTGTCCGCGCTCGCGGCGGCGCTGCGGGCGCGCGGGTGGCAGGTTTCGGTCGGCAGCAACGCGCTTTCGATTCGGCGCTAGGATCGGCAGGGTGGGACAGATCGCGCTTCCGCTGACCCCGGGCGGGCCGGGCAGTGTGCCGCGAATCGTGGTCGGCAATGCCAACCGCGCCGCGCTCGAAGCGATGGCCGCGGCCGCCAGCTGGCCGTTCCGCACCGCAATCCTGCTTGGCCCGCCGCGCTGCGGCAAGTCCTTGATCGCCCGCTGGTTCGCCGAATCGGGCGGGGGTGAAGCGATCGACGATGCGGACCGGCTGGACGAGACCGACCTGTTTCACCGCTGGAACCGCGCGCAGGAAAGCGGTGTGCCGCTGCTGCTGGTCAGCGGCGCGGCGGAGGGGGCGTGGCAGGTGCGCCTGCCTGATCTGGCTTCGCGGCTGGGGGCGGCGCTGCATCTGCAAATCGGTGCGCCGGACGATGCGATGCTGGCAGACCTGATCATGCTGCACGCGCAGCAGCGCGGGATCGTGCTCGGCCCGGATGCCTGCGCCTATCTTGTGCCGCGGGCAGAGCGTTCCCACATCGGGGCCGAGCGGCTGGTCGCCGCGATTGACCGGCTCAGTCTGGAACGCAAACAGGCCCCGACGCTGTCGGTCTGGCGCGATGCGCTGGAAGAACTGATGGGGCCGCAGGAGCCGCGGCTGTTTTAGGCCAAGTGGCAGTCGGGGCGGCTTGCGTTCGCGCGGGCTGCATGGGAATAAGGGTGAAGAATGCCGGGACGTCTGTTCAGCTATGTCGACTCGATCGTCGCCCGCGATCCCGCGCCCCGTTCGCGCTGGGAGGTGTTGCTGTATCCCGGCGTCTGGGCGCTGGGCTGGCACAAGATTGCGCACCGCCTGTTCAAGGCCCGGCTGTTCTTTCTGGCGCGGCTGGTGAACCACTTCGCGCGGTTCATGACCTCGATCGACATCCACCCGGGCGCGACCATCGGCAAGAACTTCTTCATCGACCACGGGTTCGTGGTGATCGGCGAAACCGCCGACATCGGCGATAACGTGACGATGTATCAGGGCTCCACGCTGGGCGGCACCAACCCGACCAACGGGATGGGCGGCAAACGCCACCCGACCATCGGCGACGGCGCGATCATCAGTCTGGGCGCGGCGATCCTTGGCCCGATTTACGTCGGCGCGGGCGCGCGCATCGGCGCCAACGCGGTGGTGACCAAGGACGTGCCCGAAGGGGCGACGATGGTGGGCATCCCGGCCAAGCAGATGCTGGTCGAGGTGAAGCCCGAAACGCAGAACTTCGTCCCCTATGGCACGCCGTGTTCAGACCGGTTCGATCCGGCGACGCAAAAGCTGGAACTGCTCCAGTGCGAAATGCTCGTCCTGCAAAAGCGGCTGGCCGAGCTGCTGGATGAACGCGACGCGGTGAAGGCCGAGGCTGCGGCGAAGTCCGCCGCCAAAGCCGCCGCGAAAACCAAGCCCAAGAAGAGCGCTTGAGCGCGGTCGTCACCCCGTTCCCCGGCCACGCGGCCGCCCCGACCCAAGTCGGCTTTGACCGCACGGAACTGCTGCGCATCCTGGACCTCTACGGCCGGATGGTCGCCGCAGGCGAATGGCGCGACTATGCGATGGACTTCACGAAAGACGCCGCGATCTTCTGCGCCTATCGCCGCGCCGCCGAATACCCCCAGATCCGGCTGGAGAAACGCCCCGCCCTGCGGACCAAGCAGGGGATGTGGGTGCTTTACGGCGAAGGCGGGCAAGTCCTGAAACGCGGGCACGACCTCGCCAGCGTGCTCTCCCCGATGGAGCGGCGGCTGGTGAAGCTGGTGGCGGGGTAGGGGCGGGCGTTGGGCTGAATGCCGGATGGTCATTGTCCACGGCATTCGATCCGCTCAACGCCTCACCCCCAAACAAAAACCGCGCGGAACGGGCATTCCCATTCCGCGCGGTTGTGTTTAGCCCGGCAGGGCGGGCTGGATCAGCCGAGGCCGCCGATCTTGGCCAGCGCGGCCATCACCACGCCGGACTGTTCGCCGCCGGACTGCGGCACGATTTCGCCCGTGCGGTCGATGATCTGGTCCCAGTGGGCGGCGATGCCTTCTGGGGTGCGTTCGGCTTCCGGCAGGGCGATGCCCGGCGTCAGGGTGACGTAGGACGCGTGATAGGCGCCTGCGCCTGCGCCGACGATCATGTTGGTGGGGGCGTCTTCGCTGACCAGGAACAGCGCCGCCGGGGCGACGTTTTCAGGCTTCAGCGCGGTGAACAGCGCTTCGGGCATGCCGAGGTCTTCGGTCATGCGGGTGCCGGCGACGGGGGCCAGCGTGTTGACCTTGATGTTGTTCTTCGCGCCTTCGAGGTAGAGCGTCTTGGTCAGGCCAGCCAGGCCCAGCTTGGCCGCGCCATAGTTGGCCTGGCCGAAGTTGCCGAACAGGCCGGTCGACGACGCGGTCATCAGGATGCGGCCATAGTTCTGTTCGCGCATCGTTTCCCACACCGCCTTGGTGCAGTTGGCGCTGCCGATCAGGTGGACGTCCACGACCAGCTTGAAATCGTCCATCGTCATCTTCACGAAGCTCTTGTCGCGCAGGATGCCGGCGTTGTTGATCAGGATGTGGACGCCGCCCCAGGCTTCCCTGGTCTTGGCGACCATTTCGACCATCTGGTCAAAATCGGTCACGCTGCCGCCGTTCGACATCGCTTCGCCGCCCAGCGCCTTGATTTCCTCGACCACTTTGAGCGCGGCGTCGGAGTGGCCGGTGCCATCGCGCGACCCGCCGAGGTCGTTGACCACGACTTTCGCGCCGCGCTTGGCCAGTTCAATCGCATAAGCCCGGCCCAGGCCGCCGCCTGCGCCGGTGACAATCGCGACGCGGTCCTTGAAAGAAATCGTCATATCGTGTGCTCCGCTGCAAAAGGGTTGATCCGGCCTGAAACAGGCTGGAAACGGGGCGTCACTGACACGTTGCCGCGCCCCTTTCAACTGCCGATACTGCCAGCCGCCTTGCCGTAGCGGCAGGCGACGGACGATTGTCAAATATATGTCATAGTGCCGTCTTAAAGGCGACTTCGAATCGTAACACTGCCGCCTGGAGGGGCACACCATGAACCGCACGCTTCGCACTTCGACCATCGCACTGGCCCTGGCCGCAGGATGGGCGATGCCTGTTCACGCGGCGGCAGCCAAGGACAACGCCGTCATGCAGCAGCTGGCCGCGATGCAGGCGCAGCTGGAACAGCTGAACCAGCGCGTCGGCACGCTGGAAGGTGATCTGGCCGCAGCCAAGGCCCGCGCCGAGGCGGCGGAAGCCCAAGTTGCGGTGGCCGTCGCCAAGGCTGAAGCGGCGAAGGTGGCGGTCGCCGCCATTCCCGCCGCGTCGGTCACGGCCAGGCCCGCCACCGACGTAACGTGGGACGGCGCACCGAAGCTGGCGACGAAGGACGGCTGGTCGTTCAAGCCGCGCGGCCGGATGCAGCTGGACGTGGCCGGGGTGGACGCGCCGGACAGCATCATCAGCCGCCAGAAGCTGGGGATCGCCACGGAAATCCGCCGCGCCTACATGGGCTTTGACGGCACGATGCCCGGCGGGTTCGGCTATCGGATCGAGGCAGAGTTCGCCAACGCGGCGGTGGAACTGACCGACATCTACCTGACCTACAAGGTCAACCCCAGGCTGACGGTCACGGTTGGCCAGCACAAGCCGTTCCAGTCGATGGAGGACATGACGTCCGACTTGTTCAGCAGCTTTATGGAGCGTGCCGCGTTCAACAGCGCGTTCGGGTTTGAGCGCCGCGTCGGCGTCAGCGCGACTTATACCGGCAAGCAGGTGCTGGTGCAGGGCGGGGTGTTCACCGACAACGCGCGCGACCTGCTGACCGACAGCGACAACAGCTTCAGTCTGGATGGCCGGGTGGTGTTCATGCCCAAGCTGGCGGGCGGCCAGCTGCACATCGGCGGATCGGGCCATTACCGCGAATTCAACGATCTGGCGAACATTGCGAACTATGCCGCGCGCCCGTTTGTCCACACCACCGACTTGCGGCTGGTCAGCACCGGCAACATCGGGGCATCGGGGGAGCGCGCGTTTGGCGGGGAACTGGCCTATATTCACGGGCGCTTCCACGCGACGGCGGAAAGCAGCTGGATCACGGCGATCCGCCCCGGCCTGACCAACCCCACGTTCAACGGCGGCTATGCCGAAGTCGGCTATCTGCTGACCGATGACGTTACCGCCTACAAGAACGGCGCGTATGACCGGATCCGTCCGAAAACCCCGTTGGGCAAGGGCGGGATCGGCGCGGTGCAGGCCAATCTGCGCTATGACTGGCTGGATTTGAACAGCGGCACGATCCGGGGTGGCCGCCAGCAGATCGCGGGCGCATCGGTGGTCTGGATGCCGACCGATTACACCCGCTTCATCCTGAACTATGGCCACATCTGGCTGAACGATGCTGCCGTGGCTGCGGGGCTGGTCCGCGATTACACGGCGGATTCGATCGGGATGCGCGCCCAGATCGACTTCTAAAGACCAGCCAGGGCCGGGATCAGGGCGTCGAAGTGGTCGATCACCGCATCGGCGCCCAGATCGTGGACCGGCAGGTCGTTGAACCCGAAACTGACCGCGACGCAGGGCAGGCCAGCGGCGCGGGCCGCGTGGGTATCGAACGTGGTATCACCGACATAGGCCGCCGCGCCGCCGCCCGCGCGCGTCACCATCGCGTGCAGGGCATCGGGCGCGGGCTTCAACGGAAAGCCGCCGCCGCCGCCGATCACGCAGGCGAAGCGATCCAGCAGCCCCAGTTCGCCGAGCAGCTTTTCGGCCAGCGGCTGCGGCTTGTTGGTGACCATGGCGATCGCCGCGCCCGCATCGTCCAGCGCATCGAGCATCGCCGCCCCGCCGGGATAGAGCGCGGTGTGGACCGCGATGTTGTCCTCATAGAACGCCAGCAGCGGGGCATAGAGCGCCTCCACGTCCAGCCCTTCGTCCCCGCCGGTCAGCGCCAGCGCGCGGCGCAGCATCAGCCGCGATCCGCCGCCGATCAGGCCGGACACCGCCGCATCCGGCACCGGCGGGCGGTCCACCAGCGACAGCGCATGGTTGACCGCCGCGCCGAGGTCTTTCGAGGTGTCGAGCAAGGTGCCGTCGAGGTCGAACCCGACGATCCGGAAGGGAATTTTTGTCATCGGGTGCGCTCGTGCCGCGCGATTGTGGAATCGGCAAGCATTTGGTGGCATGGCGCTTAACCATGAGCGCTGAAACCGAACTTGCCGTCATCGTCCTTGCCGCGGGCAAGGGCACCCGCATGAAAAGCGACCTGCACAAGGTGCTGCACCCGATCGCGGGCCGCCCGATGCTCGAACACCTGCTCGCCAGCGTGGCGCAGCTCGCCCCGGCGCGGCAGGTCGTGGTGGTCGGCAGCGGGCGCGATCAGCTGGAAGCGACGCTGAAGGGCCGCGCTGCCCTCGCCGTGCAGGACCCGCAGCTGGGCACCGCCCATGCGGTCCAGCAAGCCGAAGGCGCGCTGGCGGGCTTCGCGGGCGATGTGCTGGTGATGTACGGCGACGTGCCGTTCGTGGCGCCGGATACCATGCGCGCGATGCTGGAACGGCTGCACGATACCGACGAACCCGCCGTGGTGGTGCTGGGCTTTGCCCCGGACGACGCGCTGCACTATGGGCGCGTCATCGCAGTGGGCGACCGGATCGTGAAAATGGTCGAATACAAGGACGCCGACCCGGACGAGCGCGCCTGCAACCTCTGCAATTCGGGCCTGATGGCGGTGCGCGCGGGCGATCTGTTCGCGCTGCTGGCGCGGGTCGGCAATGACAACGCGCAGGGCGAATACTACCTGCCTGATGTCGTCAACATCGCGCTGGCCGATGGCCGGGTCTGCGCCGTGGTGACAACCGAAGATCCGGATGAGGTCGCCGGGATCAACAGCCGCGCCGAACTGGCCGAGGCGGAAGCGCGCTGGCAGCAACGCCGCCGCCGCGCCGCGATGGATGACGGCGCCACGCTGACCGCGCCGGAAACGGTGTGGTTCGCGTGGGATACGCAATTGGGCCGTGATGTTCTGGTGGAACCCAACGTGGTGTTCGGCCCCGGCGTGACCGTGGCCGACGGCGTAAAAATCCGAGCGTTCTGCCATCTGGAAGGGGCGACCCTTGCCAGCGGAGTCGAAGTCGGCCCCTATGCTCGCCTGCGCCCCGGCGCGGTGCTGGAAGAACAGGCCAAGGTCGGCAACTTCGTCGAGGTCAAGAAGTCCACCATGGGCAAAGGCGCGAAAGCCAACCACTTGTCCTACATCGGCGATGCCGAAGTCGGGGCGGGGGCCAACATCGGCGCGGGCACGATCACCTGCAATTATGACGGCTACTTCAAGTACAAGACGATCATCGGCGAACGCGCGTTCATCGGCTCAAACTCGTCGCTGGTAGCCCCGGTCAGAATCGGCCCGGACGCGATCGTCGGCGCGGGCAGCGCGGTGACGCGCGATGTCGGCGCGGGCGAACTGCGGATCGTGCGCGCCGACCAGCTGGTCAAACCCGGCTGGGCCGACCGCTTCCATGATGCGATGAAGAAGAAGAAGGCGGAGAAGAAGGGGTAGGGGCATGGCGCTGCCACGGGATTGACATGATATCATGATATGATATCAGTATATCATGCGAACGCTGGTCGATATCCCGGATGAAGACGTCGAAAAGCTCGACGCGCTGGCCAGCCGCAGCAAGCGGTCGCGCGCGGCGGCAATCCGTGAGGCGATCCGGCTTTATCTGGTGCAGCAGGGCGATGATCGCAGCTGGATTGACCGGGGCTATGGCCTGTGGGCAGACCGCGACGACATTGGCGATGCGGTCGAATATCAGCGCGCAATGCGCGAGGACCGCACACCGTACGAAGATATCTGACGCGTGTCGGCGCCCTTTTTCGACACCAACATCCTGATCGACTGGCTTACGCGCCGGCCGCAGGCTTATGCCGAAATCTCGCGTTACGGCGCGCATCGGATCAGCCGCATCGTCTGGACTGAAATCCTGGCGGGCGAGCCGCTGGAGGCGCGCCCGGCAGTGCAGGAGGCCTTGTCGCACTTTGAAGTCGTGGAAATCGACCAGCGCATCGCCGCCGCTGCCGCCGATATCCGGTTCCGTCAGAAAATGAAGCTGATGGACGCCTATATCCTGGCCACCGCGCAAGTGAACGGTGCGATCCTCATTACACGAAATACAAAGGATTTTCCGGCAGAGATGCCGGGTATCCGCGTTCCTTATACTCTTTGACGAAGGCAGCAGCAGGCCATGTGTGGAATTATCGGCATCGTCGGCAAGGAAGAAGTCGCGGACCGGCTGGTCGATGGGCTGCGGCGGATGGAGTATCGCGGCTATGACAGCGCGGGCGTCTGCACGGTCCATAACGGCCAGCTGATCCGCCGCCGCGCGCCGGGCAAGCTGATCGGGCTGGTGCGTGAACTGGCGCGCGATCCCGCGCCCGGCACCACCGGGATTGCCCACACCCGCTGGGCCACCCACGGCGCGCCGACCGCCGCCAACGCGCACCCCCACGCGACCGAGCAGCTGGCGCTGGTCCACAACGGGATCATCGAGAACTTTCGCCAGCTGAAGGAAGCGTTGCAGGCGCGCGGGCACAAGTTTGAAAGCGACACCGATACCGAAGTGGTCGCCCACCTGATTTCCGAACAGGTCGATGCGGGCAAGACCCCGGCCGAGGCCGTGCAGGCGGCGCTGCCGCAATTGCGCGGCGCGTTCGCGCTGGCGATCGCGTTCCGCCAGTATCCCGACATGCTGATCGGCGCGCGGCTCGGCTCGCCGCTGGTGCTGGGATTCGGCGACGGGGAAACCTATCTGGGATCGGACGCGCTGGCGCTGGCCCCGCTGACCCAGCAGATTACCTATCTGGATGAAGGCGACTGGGTGATCGTGACGCGCGAGGGCGCGCAGATCTTTGACAAGGACAACCAGCCGGTCACCCGCGAAGTCACCACATCGGGCGCATCGGCTGCGGCGATCGAGAAGGGCAATTACCGCCACTTCATGCAGAAGGAAATCTTCGAGCAGCCGACCGTGGTGGCGCAGACCCTGAAAAGCTATATTCGCCAGCTCGATCAATCGATTGCCCTGCCGCAGTTCGATTTCGATCTGAGCCAGATCAGCCGCGTGACGATCGTGGCCTGCGGGACCAGCTTCTATGCCGGGATGGTCGCGAAATACTGGCTGGAACAGTTTGCGCGCCTGCCGGTCGACATCGATGTGGCGAGCGAGTTTCGCTACCGCGATCCGGTGCTGGAGCCGGGCGGCCTCGCGCTGTTCATCAGCCAGTCGGGCGAAACCGCCGATACGCTGGCCGCGCTGCGCCATTGCAAGGCGGCGGGGCAGACCATCGCGGTGGTGGTCAACGTGCCGACCAGCTCGATGGCGCGCGAGGCGGACCTGCTGCTGCCGACCCACGCCGGGCCGGAAATCGGCGTCGCCAGCACCAAGGCCTTCACCTGCCAGCTGGCCGTGCTGGCCGCGTTTGCGGCGAACATGGCGGTGAAGCGCGGGCGGATGGACCGGGCAGAGGAGATGGAAATCGTCACCCAGCTGCTCGAAACGCCCGCCACGCTGAACGCGGCGCTGGCCCACGATGACGAGATCGCGGCGATTGCGCCGTTGATCGCTCCGGCGCGCGACGTGCTCTATCTGGGGCGCGGGCAGGATTATCCGCTGGCGCTGGAAGGCGCGCTGAAGCTGAAGGAAATCAGCTATATCCACGCCGAAGGCTATGCCGCCGGGGAAATGAAGCACGGCCCGATTGCCTTGATCGATGAAGCCGTGCCGGTGATCGTGCTGGCCCCCAGCGGCCCGCTGTTTGAAAAGACCGTGTCCAACATGCAGGAAGTGCGCGCGCGCGGCGGCAAGATCGTGCTGATTTCCGACCGCGCCGGGCTGGATGAAGCGGGCGAGGGCTGCCTGGCGACGATTGAAATGCCACGCGTTCACCCGCTGATCGCGCCGCTGATCTATGCCGTCCCGGTGCAACTGCTGGCCTATCACGTGGCCTGCGTGAAAGGCACCGATGTCGATCAGCCGCGCAATCTGGCGAAATCGGTGACGGTCGAGTAGCGTCAAGGCGCAATTGCGGGACAAGCTTTACGCGGTGATAAGGTTTGCGCGCGTAAAAGGCGCGGGTGACACACAACCAGCCCACTTCCGCGGCGCTTCCGCGCAACCTGCCGGTCATGGCGGTGCTTGGCCTGAACGATTCGGGCGACGCCGACTGGGTTCGCCTGCGCGGCTTGCAATATTCCAGCCTGTCGAACGTTACCAGGCTGCGGGTCATGGCGCATGCCATCGCCGCTGCGGGCGTCTTGCGGCTCTATTACGATACGATTTCAGTGTTCATCGTGCTGGGCTGGATGATCGCGTTGGGGGTCAGCCTGTACTATTCGGCCCTGACCGACCGGTCGCTGGCGGATGCCGACAAACGGCGGTTGTCGCGCGATGAAGTGAAGCAGCAGACGCTGCTTTCGATCTCGACCGCGCTGATCTGGATCGTGCCGATCGCTGCATTCGGACCATTTGGCGATTCGTCGCGAATGCTGGAATTGTGGGCGGTCACCGCGATGCTGATGACCGCCACGGCCGTGCTGATGCCGGCCGTGCCGCTGGGCAACCTGATCTTCGCCGGGGTGGTGGCGGTCGGTTCGCTGGTCAGCTTCGTGTTCATGGGCAGCTATGACATGGCGGTCATTTCGGTGCTTTTCGGCACGGTTGTCGCGCTGGGGGCGATCGAAAATGCCCGCTCGTTCCTGACCGCGCGCGTGGCCGAATCGGCCATGGCGGAAAAAAGCGAGGTCGTCTCGCTGCTGCTGCGCGAGTTCGAGGAGGGTGAGGCCGACTGGCTGTGGCAGATCGATACCTCGCGGCGCTGCCGCTCGGTCAGCCCGCGCTTTGCGTTTGCGCTGGGACTGTCGCCGGACGAGATTGACGGCAAACCGTTCATCCAGATGATCGCCGGGCCAGCCTGGGAAACGGGCCAGTTCCCGTCCAGCCTGCACGATCTGGCGGAACGGCTTAAGCGCCGCGAGAATTTCTCCAACCTGCTGGTGCGGGTCACGATCAACGGCCAGCAGCGCTGGTGGGAACTGTCCGGCACGCCCAAACTGGGCGAAAATGGGGTGTTCGACGGGTTCCGCGGGGTCGGCTCCGACGTGACCGAGCAGCGCGAAAGTTCCGACAAGATCGCGCACATGGCGCGCTATGACACGCTGACCGGCCTGCCGAACCGGATGATGGTGACCGAAGCGCTGGGTGATGCCCTGCGCTATGCCGCGCAGTGGCGCACCCGCTGCGCGTTCCTGATGATCGATCTCGACCGGTTCAAGTCGGTCAACGATACCCTGGGCCACCTGGTCGGCGATCAGTTGCTGGCGCGCGTGTCGGAACGGCTGAAGGGCCTGATTACCGACAACGAGCTGTGCGGACGCCTTGGCGGCGATGAATTTGCCATCGTGGTGCGCGACGCATCGGACCACACTCGCGTTACGCGCGTGGCGCAGGCGGTGATCGAGCTGCTGTCGCGCCCGTATGAGGTGGATCACCACACGCTGTATATCGGTGCCAGCGTCGGTTCCGCGATTGGCCCGCGCGATGGGAACACGGTGGAAACGCTGATGCGCAACGCCGATCTGGCGCTCTACCGGTCCAAGGAAGAGGGCGGCGGCCAGCACTTCAACTACGAACCCTCGCTCCACGCCCATGCAGAAGAACGCCGCAAGCTGGAATTCTCGCTCCGCCGCGCGCTGGAACGCAACGAATTCGTGCTGAATTATCAGCCGGTGGTCGATGCCAAGGACGAAACCATCGTCAGCTTCGAAGCATTGCTGCGCTGGCACAGCGAGGAGCATGGCTTTGTCAGCCCGGCCAAGTTCATTCCGCTGGCCGAGGATACCCGCCTGATCGTGCCGATCGGCGAATGGGTGCTGCGCGAAGCCTGCCGCGAGGCGATCAACTGGCCGTCCAACGTCAAGGTGGCGGTCAACGTGTCGGGCGAGCAATTGCTGGAACAGAACTTCATCGCCACGGTCGTGGGCGCGCTGTCGTCTACCGGGCTGCCCGCCCAGCGGCTGGAAATCGAAGTCACCGAAAGCATCTTCGTGCGCGATTCGTCGGCGGCGCGCGGCGTGCTGGAACAGATCATGGCGCTGGGCTGCGGGATCGCGCTCGACGATTTCGGGACCGGCTATTCCTCGCTCGCCTATATCCGCAACTTGCGGTTTTCGACCATCAAGGTCGACCGCAGCTTTGTGCAGGGCGCGGCCGCCGACAATCCGGAAAGCCTGGCGATCATCCGCGCCGTGGTGGCGATGGCGGAAAGCCTGGAAATGTCGACCACGGCCGAAGGCGTCGAAACCGAACGCGAACTGGCGATCATCCGGGGCCTGGGCTGCCGCAAGATCCAGGGCTATTACTTCGGCCGCCCGATGCCCGCCGCCGATGCGCGCAGCCTGTTCAATCGCCCGCAGTTGCAGCGCGCGAACAGCTGACAAATACATAAATCGCCCCTCCCCAGCGGGGCGGGGTTGGGGGTGGGGCCTGACTGTGCGAGTGTGAGAACCCCCATCCCAACCCTTCCCCATCGGGGAAGGGCTTTCGGGTTTGGAGCTTACGCGCCGACCAGCCCCTGGATTGCGCTTTCGAACAGCGCGCGGCCATCGGTGCCGCCCTGTTCGGGCTCGATCATGCGTTCGGGGTGGGGCATCATGCCCAGCACGTTGCCGGCCGCGTTCAGCACGCCCGCGATGGCGCGGGCCGAGCCGTTGACCAGTTCGGCGTAGCGAAACGCCACCCGGCCTTCACCTTCCAGCCGGTCGAGCGTGGCATCGTCGGCAAAGTAATTGCCATCGTGGTGCGCCACCGGGATCAGGATTTCCTGACCGGCGGTGTAGCCGCTGGTGAACAGGCTCTGGTTGTTTTCAACCGTCAGCTTCACGTCGCGGCAGACGAAGCGGATGCCCGCGTTGCGCATCAGCGCGCCCGGCAGCAGTCCGCTTTCGGTCAGGACCTGAAAGCCGTTGCACACGCCCAGCACCGGCACGCCGCGACCCGCCGCTTCGATCACGGCCTTCATGATGTGGCTGCGCGCGGCCATCGCGCCAGAGCGCAGGTAATCGCCGTAGGAGAACCCGCCGGGCAGGGCGATGAAATCCAGCCCATCCGGCAGGGCATCGTCGCCATGCCAGACGCGGTGCGGCGCGGTGCCCGAAACCTTCTCCAGCGCATCGGCCATGTCCCGGTCGCAGTTGGAGCCGGGGAAGGTGATCACGGCGGAGCGGAAGGTCATGCCGCCACCCGTTCGATGCGGTAGTTTTCGATCACCATGTTGGCGAGCAACTGCTGGGCCATTGCCTCCAGCGCGTCGTCGGTGACGGTGTCGTCCACGTCGAGTTCGATCAGGCGTCCGGCGCGGACATCCTGCACGCCTGAAAAGCCCAGACCTTCGATCGCATGGTGGATCGCGCGGCCCTGCGGGTCGAGCACCCCGTTCTTGAGGCTGACATAGACGCGGACCTTCATGGGCGGGGCCTTTCCAAACGGGGCAGGGAAACGTGACCGCGCCTATGCCGCCAGAACGGCGGCGGGGCAAGGGTGGCGCGCGCGTTTTAACCCGCTGGCAGCGAATCCAGCACGTAGCCGAGCGATCGGACAGTGCGCAGCGGATCAGGCACGCCGTGCGCGGTCAGCGACCGGCGCAGCCGCCCGATCCAGACATCGACCGTGCGTTCGTCAATCGCTTCGCTGTCCTTGCCGATCCGTTCGATCAGCGCGGTGCGGCTGAAGACCTGATCGGGATGTTCGCAGAAATGGGCCAGCAGGCGAAACTCGTTGGGCCGCAGGATCAGCGGCGCGCCGCGAAACCGGACCTGATGGGCGGCCAGATCCAGCGTCAGGTCGCCGTGTACCAGCCGGGTCCGCGCGGCGGCGGCCTGGTCTTTGGTTTCATACAGTTCCAGCCGCTGGGTCAGCTTGGCCGGGCTGAGCGGGCCGATCAGGTAATCATCCGCCCCGGCGCGCAAGGCGCGGCGCTGGTCATCGGGATCGCCAGCTTCCAGCACCATCGTGATGTGCCCGTGGCGCGTGGTTTTCGATTCGCGCAGGCGGCGGACCATTTCCAGCCCGGACAGTTCCGGCAGCAGCCAGTCGACAAAGCACCAGATCGGCCCGTCGAACGGGGTATCGGGAATATCCGGCCCCAGCGGCAACGCGCGCACCCCCGGCTTCACCAGCGATAGGGTGCCATACAGTGTAGGGTCCTGGGCGGTCAGCAGAACAGTCATCGGTCCGGTCTTGGCTACATCGGGTCAGTTGATCCTGAACCTGCACCATGGCCGGATGATATGACGCTTTCGTGACGGTAATCCGTCAGTTCAGGCTACTGCGGCGGATCGACCCCTTCGGGCAGCACCGTGACTTCGACCGCTCCGGCATCGGTCAGGTATTGCCGGACCAGTTCCTGCAACCGCGCGGGCGTGATCGCCGCAGTCCGCTCTTTCGCGCGGGTATAGCGCTCGATCCGGTCGGCTTCGGTCTGGGCGCGGTCGACATAAGTCAGCCAGCCGCCATTGGTCTTGAGCGCGTTGTCGAACCCTTCGAGCATCGGCGCGCGGGCGCGCAGCAGCATGTCGGCGCTGATCGGCGCGCCGCGCAGCGTGGCCAGCGTCTCAAGGATCGCGGCGCGGGTCGCGGCGATCTGGCCGACATCGACCGAGGCGTTGATCGAGAACGTCCCATAGCCCCGCCAGGTGCGCGAGGCATTGCTGTTCACGCCGGGGGAATAGGCCTTGCCCAGCTTTTCGCGCAAGGTGTCGGTGATCGCCAGTTGCACCACCCGGTCCAGCACCTGCAATTCCAGCGCGGCGACCGGGTCTTCCCCGTCGCGCGTCGGCCAGGTCAGGGTCAGCAGCGCCTGATCCTTCGCGCCGGTGTGGCGCAGCGTCCGGGGGCTGCGGTCGGCGGTGAAGGGGCGGGTCCGGCGGTCGGCATAAGCGCGGAACTCCGCCTCACGCGGGGGTAGCGCGCCGAGTGTCTTGCCGACCAGCGCGATCGCCTGATCCTCGTCGAAATCGCCGACCAGCCCGATTTCGACCGCGCCGTTGGCGAGCCGTTCGGAGACATCGGTTTTCAGCTTGTCAAACGTCAGCGCGCGCCATTCCTCGACCTTGCCCAGGCTGAAGCGCGGGTCATTGTCAGACAGGATCGCGCCCAGATCGGCATTCAGCGCGCTGCCCGGCGTGGCGCGCAGCGATGCGAACATGTTGTTGATCGTCTGGCGGAACAGCACCTCGCCCTCGCGGCGATAGCCCGGTTCGGTCAGCTGGGCGGTGAACATCTGCAATTGCAGTTCCAGATCGGACGGCGTCGTTCCGGCCAGCGCCACAAAGGTTTCGTCGGTGGCGCTGAGGCCGGCCGAAACCGTCCGGCCAGCCAGCAGCGAATCCAGTTCATCGCGGCTGTGCTGGCCAAGGCCGCCTTGCGCGAACACGGACATCATGTTGGTGGCATGCGGATTTTCCCGCGTCCTGAGCAATTGCCCGCCATCGACCGACAGCTGCACCAGCACGCGTTCCTTCTCGATTGCGGTGCGCTTCAGGTTCAGCCGCACGCCGTTGGCAAAGCGCAGCTGGCGGATGCCCAGCAGCGGCTCGGGCGTATCGCTGACCACCGTCCCGGCGGGGCCGAAATCGGTATAGGCAAAAGTGCTGGTGGTTTTCGCTGCCAGCGGCTTGATCGGCGCGCGCATCGCCGCATCCCACGCGGCGCGGATTGCGCCGGCCCCGCCTTCGGGATCGCGCCGCCCGTGAAAGCGCAGCAGCGGTGCTTCCAGTGGGACCAGTTCGCGCTGGAGCGCCGCCATCACCGTTTCAGGCGTAATCAGCGGGATGAACGCTTCCAGCCGGTCGAGCGCGCGGGACGGCAGATCGGGCACTTGATCGTCGTTGATCAGCGCCAGCGCCGCGCCCAGCAGCTGCGAATGGCTGCGCGTGCTTTCCGATGCCGCCGCGTTGAGGTTGGCTTTGCGGATATTGGCGACCTGTTCGGCCACTTCCGGCGCGCTGAAGCCATAGCGCAGCGCGCGGCGATATTCCTTCACCGCCTCGGTCAGGCCGCGCTGCCATTTGCCGTCCACGGTATCGACCGCGATGCTGGTGGTGCGGCCCACGCGGAAGACATCGCCGGAGCCAAGCCCTGCGCTGCGGAACGGCGCATTCCCTTCGCGCGTGCGGCTGAGCAGGCGGCGGTTGAGAATGGCATAGCCGATCTGGCGCAGCAGGTTTTCGCGCCGCTGGGCAATGCTGTCACGCTCATCCAGCCAGGGGCCGATCCGGGTGGCGATGATCCGTTCGGACAGCGCCGGATCGACGAACACATCGACCTTGTCCGCCGCCTTGGGATCAAGCGGGCCGGGGCTGGGCTGCGGCTGCGCCGGGGCGGGGCGCCAGTCGCCGAACCGGCGCTGGATCGCGGCCTCGACTTCGGCCGCGTCGAAATCGCCGACGATCAGCAGCGTGGTGTGGCGCGGCACATATTCGCGCTGCCAGAACGCGCGCAGGCTCTCCGCCGTGGCCGCGTTCAGCGTTTCGGCGGTGCCGATGGCAAGACGCTGGGTAAACCGCGCGTCGGGGGCCAGGAATTCCTGGCTGTCCTGATAATTGCGCAGGGCAAAGGTATTGCGATCGCGCATTTCGGCCAGCACCACGCCGCGCTCGCGCTCCACCGCGTCGGGCGAAATCACCAGTTCGCTGGCGGTTTCGCGCATGATCATCAGCGCGGTATCGAGCAGCGCGGGATCACCGCGCGGCAGATCGAGCATATAGGTCGTGCGATCATAACTGGTGCTGGCGTTGGTGTGCGCGCCAAACGCCAGCCCCTGCCGTTCCAGCAGCTTCACCATTTCGCCTTCGGGCAGGTTGGTGCTGCCGTTGAAGGCCATATGCTCGACATAGTGGGCAAAGCCGCGCTCGCTCTCTTCCTCGTCGAGCGATCCGGCGGCGACCTGCATCCGCACCATCCCGGTCCCCTTGGGCGTGGCGTTGCTGCGGATGACATAGCGCATGCCATTTTCCAGCTGGCCGAACCGGTAGCCCGGATCGACCGGCACGTCGCTCGCCTCGAACGCCCAGGTCGGGCGGGGCGGCAGTGCGGTTGCGCCAGAGGCAGAAGCCAGTCCTTCGCTGCGCGGGGCGCAGGCGGACAGGGCAAACGTGGAAATCGACAGGGCGAGCAGGAACTTGCGCGATAGCATCCCGGCGTCGTGCCGCAATGTGCCCGCCGGGGCAAGGGGCCTCCTCCCCCGCGAGGGGGGAGGAGGCCGAAGCTTACTTGCCGCGCAGCTTGCGGTGGGCCGACAGGTCGAGCACTTCGCTCGGCCCGTTGTCGGTGTCCAGCAGGCCAAGGCGGCGGGCGACTTCCTGATAGGCTTCTTCTTCGCCGCCGAGATCGCGCCGGAAGCGGTCCTTGTCGAGCTTTTCGCCGGTCACCATGTCCCACAGGCGGCAGCCATCGGGGCTGATTTCATCGGCCAGGATCACGCGGCTGAAATCGCCGTCCCAGATCCGCCCGAACTCCAGCTTGAAATCCACCAGCCGGATGTTGATTGCGGCAAACATCCCGGACATGAAATCGTTGATCCGGATCGCCATCGAGGAAATGTCCTGCATTTCCTCGTTGTTGGCCCAGCCGAAGCAGGCAATGTGCTCTTCCGCGATCAGCGGATCGCCCAGCGCATCGTCCTTGTAATAGTATTCGATCAGGGTGTGCGGCAGCGGTTCGCCTTCGGGAATGCCCAGACGCGTGCTGATCGAACCGGCGGCGACGTTGCGCACGACCACTTCGATCGGCACGATTTCGACCTGCCGGACCAGCTGTTCACGCATGTTCAGCCGCTTGATGAAGTGGGTCGGGATGCCGATGTGGTTCAGGCGGGTGAACACATACTCGCTGATGCGGTTGTTGATCACGCCCTTACCGTTGATCGTGCCCTTTTTCTGGGCGTTGAACGCGGTCGCATCGTCCTTGAAATACTGGATCAGCGTGCCCGGTTCGGGGCCTTCATACAGGATCTTGGCCTTGCCTTCGTAGATCTGCCGGCGACGAGACATCATCACGTTCCTCGAAAAACCAAGCCCCGGCAAATGCGAGTCTGGATGACTCGCGCAGCCGGGGCGAACGGCCAAGCCTCTACGCGATTTGGCGCAGGCGTGCAACGTGGCGGTGGGTTTGGGGAAAACCGCTCAACCGGGATCGCTGAAAATCCGCCAGTCCAGCTCTGCCGACGTGGCAATCAGGCCGAATCCTCCGTGCCGCCGGAAAGCTGGCTTGACTATGCCCGCCGCAACTTCGACCAGCTTGACCGTGACGATGAACAGGAGAATCCCAGGATGATGTTGTTGGGGCTGCATTTGCGGTTGATTGGCCGGCCGGGCCGGAACTGGCCGCTGGAGAAGTTTTTCCGCCACGCCGCCGCGCGCGGGGAAATTGCCGCGCACTTTGCCTGCGTGGCACCGGCATGACGCTGCGGCTGGAAACCGACGGTGCGACCGCGCACCTGCTGATTGACCGCGCGGACAAGCGCAACGCGTTCAATCAGGCGATGTGGCTGATGCTGCCGGGGCTGGTGGCGCAGGCGGTGGCCGATCCGGCGGTGCGGGTGATCGTGCTGCGCGCTGCCGGTGACGGGGCGTTCTGCGCCGGGGCCGACATTGGCGAGATGATGGCCAACCGCGACAATGCGGAGTGGCTGGCGGCCAATCAGGCGGCGATCAACGCCGCGCAATATGAACTGACCCGCGCGGCCAAGCCGACCATAGCGTTCATCGATGGCGATTGCATCGGCGGTGGCTGCGGGCTGGCGCTGGCCTGCGATATCCGGGTGGCGACCCCGCGCGCACGGCTGGGGATTACCCCGGCGAAACTGGGGCTGGTCTATCCGCTGCACGATACCAAGCTGCTGATCGACCTTGTTGGCCCCGGACAGGCGCGGCGAATCCTTTACACTGGCGCGCTGCTGGATGCCGCCGAAGCGCTGCGGATCGGGCTGGTCGAACAGCTGGGCGCTGATGCCGAAGACCTGATCGCGACCATTGCCGGAAATTCGAGCTTCTGCGCCAGCGGAACCAAGCAGTTCGTCCGCCGCGTGCTGGACGGCCAGACCGATGACGATGCAGACACGCTGGCAACTTTCGCGGCGGCATTCAGCGGGGCGGATTTTCACGAAGGGGCTTCCGCCTTCCTCGCCAAGCGCAAGCCGCAGTTCTGATCCGCTGCGGACGAGCAGGGGGGCGGGTTATCCCCCCCCAGCCAGTCCGCGCCAGTGCTCTACCAGTGCAGCGGCGTTGGCTTCCCAGCTGAACGGAGCAGCGCCGCGCAGCACATCGGCGCGGGCCGGGGGCGCGGCGAGCAATTCGCGCACAGCCGCTGCAATCGCAGTGCCATCGCGCGGGGTCATGCGGCCCCACGCCGGATCGGTCAGCAGCTCCTGCGCGCCGGGGATCGGGGTGGTGACGACCGGGGTGCCGCAGGCCAGCGCCTCGACCCAGGCATTGGCCAGCCCTTCGCTGGCGGTCGGCAGCACGAACACATCGGCGGCGGACAGCACCCACGGCAGATCGCCATGCGGGACCGCGCCGAGGAAATGGACCCGATCCGTCAGCCCCAGTGTGGCGGCGCGGGCGCGCAAGGGCGCTTCGTCCGCGCCCGATCCGGCGAGCAACAGGTGCGCGTCCGGCAACTGTGCCAGTGCATCGATGGCGAACGCCTGCCCCTTGCGCGGGATCAGCGCGCCGACCGTGGCGAGCACCGGCACAGCTTGCGGCAAGCCCAGCCGCGCCCGCGCTTCGGCCTTGTCGAGCGGGCGGAACACTTGGCGGTCCAGCCCGGTGCGGTGGATCGTGATCTTGTCACGCGGGATGCCCAGTGCGGCCATGTCGTCCGCGATCCCGCCCGCGACGGCGAGCAGTCCGGTCGCGGCTTGCCCCGCCTCGCGCACTTGCCGTGCGGTGCCGGGGGCGCGGCCCCAGTGGTGAATGTCCGCGCCGCGCGCCTTGATCGAGGTCGGGAGGTTCAGCGCCTGCCCGATCCGCACCGCTGCCGGGCCATCGGGATAGAAGAACTGCGCATCGACCAGATCGAACGCTGCATCGCCGTGCAGTGCGCGCGCCAATGGCAGCACCGCACGGGCAATCGCGCCCGCGTTGAAGCGCCCGCCGATCCCCGGCAGCAGGGTAAAGCGCGGGCGCAGCACTGGCACGCCGCCGCGCTGCTCGACCGCCGCTACGCCGCGCAAGGCCCGGTAACGCGGGTGGAGCGAGAGCGGGAAGGGCGGCAGCCCGATGGGGTTGATCAGCGTCAGTTCCACATCGCCGCGCGCCGCCACGGCCTGCATCTGGCGTTCCACGAACACCCCGAAATTGGGGGTCTGGTCATTAGGGTAAAGCGTGCTGAGCGACAGCACCCGCAAGGGGCGGCTCACAGCTTGCGCACCAGCATTTCGGCGCCCGCCAGCCAGGCCGGATGGTCGATCACCACTTGCCGGGTGCCTTGCCCCGGCGGCAGCAGCGCGATGCGCGTGCCATCCCGGTCAATCATCCGCCCGAACGCGAACCGCCCGCCCGCGCGCGGGGCCAGCACATCGCGGTTGAGCAGCTTGCCGAAGCCATCTGGCCCGACCTGCCGCAGCCAGACCTGATCCCCGGCGCGGTATTCCCCGGCGCTCGCTTCCACCGCCAGCACCACCAGCACACCTTCGCCGATCAGCGCGGTCGGCAGGATCGCGTCGCGCGGTTCGGTCAGCGGTTCGGTCCCGGCCTCGGTCATCCGGGCGATGTAATGCGGGGTATCGTCGGATTCCGTGCGCACCAGCAGTTCCGGTTCAACGTCCAGCGCGGCGGCGATCCGGTTCATCCAGGTCAGCGACAATTGCCGCATCCCGGTTTCCAGCCGCCCGATCGTCTGCGCGGTGGTGGGCGGGGTGCAGCGCGCGGCCACATCGGCGAGCGTCAGGTTCATGGCGCGGCGAATGTCACGGATGCGGTTGATCATGGCGGCGGACCTTTAACCAGAATGGTTTTAGCGCTTTCCTACAATCAGTCCGATTTGGCAAGTCCCTGGGCGAATCGAGGCTAACCAAGGGAGCCAGCATGACGCGCATTCTGAAAGAGGTTGAACTGGATGAAACCGGCCCGCTGCGCACCCCGCCGCGCGTCGGTCGCCGCCGGGTGACCGTGAACCTGGCGGAAAGCCCGCTCGGCTGGCTGCATGCGCGCGGGCACTTGTCCGATGCGCAGTTTGCCGCCGGGGAAGCCTTGCGCCGGGATTGGGAAATGGCGCAGCTGTCCGCCGGGGTCACGATGCGCTGGGACGCGGTGCGGACCAGGGGCAGCGGCGAACGCGGCCTGAACCCCGGCGAACGCCAGCTCGCCGCGCGCCAGCGCTTCGACGCAGCGATTGCGGCGGCGGGGCCGGGCCTGTCCGACGTGCTGTGGCGCGTGGTCTGCGCGGGCGAGCCGCTGCCCGACGCCGAACGCGCGCTGGCCTGGCCGGTCCGCAGCGGCAAGCTGGTGCTGAAACTGGCGCTGGACCGGGTCGCGGGGTTTTACCGGATCGGCTGAGCGCTCAGCCCTCGACCTGCTCGGCCAGATCCAGCCAGCGTTCTTCCGCCGCGTCTTTCTCAGCGCGGGCGGCGTCGATGGCCTTGGTCAGCGCGGCGAACCTGGCCGGGTCGCGGGTGTAGAGCGCGGGGTCGGCCAGTGCGGCTTCATCGCGGGCGATGACTTTCAGCAAGTCCTCGATCCGCCCCGGCAGCAGATCGTAATCGCGCTGGTCCTTGTACGACAGCTTGCCCTTGCGCGGGGGCGGCGGCGGCGCGGTGACGGGCGCAGCGGCCTTGGGCTTGCCCGAAACGGTGCGCTGTTGGCGCTGCTTTTCCCAGTCGGCATAGCCGCCGGCGACGACATCGACCTTGCCGGTCCCGTCCAGTCCCAGCGTGATCGTGACCGTGCGGTCGAGGAAGTCGCGGTCGTGGCTGACGATCAGCACGGTGCCATCGTAATCGGCGATCACTTCCTGCAACAGGTCGAGCGTTTCGAGGTCGAGGTCGTTGGTCGGTTCATCCAGCACCAGCAGGTTCGACAGCCGCGCAAATTCGCGCGCCAGCAGCAGCCGCGAACGCTCCCCGCCCGATAGCGTGCCGATCCGCGCTTCGACCAGACCGGGATCGAACAGGAAGTCCTTCAGGTAGCCCTGGATATGCTTGCGCACCCCGCGCACGTCGATCCAGTCGCCGCCTTCGGCCAGCACATCGCGGACGCGCTTTTCAGGCGACATCAGGCTGCGCTGTTGGTCGATCAGCACCCCTTGAAGGGTCTTTGCGAGCGTGATGGTGCCGCTGTCGGGCGCCAGTTCGCCGGTCAGCAGTTTCAGCAGCGTGGTCTTGCCCGCGCCGTTCGATCCGACGATCCCGATCCGGTCCCCGCGCGTGATCCGCAGCGTGAAGTCCTTGATGATCGGGCGGTCACCAAAATTCTTGCAGACCTTGTCGGCCACGATCACGGCTTTGGACTTGGCGTCGTCCACCGCCAGCCCCAGTTTCGCGGTGCCTTGGGGGGAGAGCATCGCCGCCCGCTGGGCGCGCATTTCCCACAGCTTTTCCAGCCGGCCCTGGTTGCGCTTGCGCCGCGCGGTAACGCCGCGTTCCAGCCAGTGCGCCTCGATCTTCAGCTTGGCGTCCAGCTTGTCGGCGGCGCGGGCTTCTTCGGCGTAGACGGTTTCCATCCACGTTTCATAGCCGCCGAACCCGATTTCCTTGCGCCGGATCGAGCCGCGATCCAGCCACAGCGTCGCCTTGGTCAGCCGGGTCAGGAAGGTCCGGTCATGGCTGATCACCACGAACGCGCCGTTAAACCGCGACAGCCACGATTCGAGCCAGTCAATCGCGGCGAGGTCGAGGTGGTTGGTCGGCTCGTCCAGCAGCAGCAGGTCCGGTTCGGATGCCAGCGCGCGGGCCAGCGCGGCGCGGCGGCGTTCCCCGCCGCTGGCGCTGTCGGCCGGGCGGCTCATGTCGATGCCAAGCTGCCCGGCGATCGCCTCAACCTCATGCCGGGGCGGGGCGTCTGCGCCGTGCAGCGCAAAGTCCATCAGCGTGGCATAGCCGGTGAAGAACGGGTCCTGTTCCAGCACCACGATCCGGGTGCCGGGCTGGACCGAGCGGTTGCCCTTGTCGGCATCGACTTCGCCCGACAGCAGTTTCAGCAGCGTGGTCTTGCCCGCGCCGTTGCGCCCGATCAGCGCCAGCCGGTCCCGCGGGCCGACATGAATGTCGAGATCGCGGAACAGCCAGCCATTGCCTTGTTGCAGGCTGAGGCCTTCCCAGCTGAGGATCGGTGCGGCTGCCATGGTGCGCGGCAACTAGGCGGCTGATGGCAAGTTGACAAGGCGGGAGCCGCGCGGGCAGGGATGCGCCATGCGAACAGTCTGGCTCAACGGTGAATTCCTGCCCGAAACCGAGGCAAAGGTATCAATCTTCGATCGCGGGCTGCTGTTCGCGCAAGGGGTCTATGAAGTGTCCCCGGTGCTGGACGGGCATTATTGCAACTGGCCCCATCACGCGGCCCGGCTGGAACGGTCAAAGGCGACCGCGCGGATCACCGACGACACCGACTGGCCGGTCGTGCTGTCGCAGCTGATCGCCCGCAACAACCTGACCGAGGGGCGCGTCTATCTCCAGATCACCGGCGGCGCACCGGAGGACCGCGATTTCCTCTCGCCCGTGCCGAATGTGCCGGCCACCCGGTTCGCGTTTACGCAGGACGTCGCGCTGGTCGACATTCCCAAGGCCAGAACCGGGCTGAAAGTGATCCTGCATCCCGACCGCCGCTGGACGGTCCGTTCGGCCAAGACCACGCAGCTGCTCTATGCCGTGATGGCCAAGGAGCTGGCGCGCGATGCGGGCGTGGATGACGCCTGGCTGGTCGAAAACGGCGTGATTACCGAACAGACCAGCGCCAACGCCCACATCATCGATGCGCGCGGCGTGCTGGTCTCGCACCCGGTCGACAGCGGCGTGCTGCCCGGTGTTACCCGGATCAATGCGCTGGCGATTGCGCGGGACATGGGGCTGGCCGTGGAAGAGCGCCCCTTTACTCCGGATGAGCTGTACGCCGCGCGCGAGGCGTTCGTATCGGCCGCCGGATCGCTGGTGCTGCCGGTGGTCGAAGTGGATGGACGACCGGTCGGTTCGGGCACGCCGGGGCCGCTGGCCACGGAAATCCGCGCGCGCTACATCGCCTTGCTGCGGCATGGCTGAACCATTCACACCGCGTTCAATCCTGGGGTTGTAGCGACAGATCATCATGCGAAAGCTTACCTTCCTCATCGCCCTTGCCATCGCGGTTCCCGCCATGCCTGTCCTTGCCCAGCCGGGCGGGGAACAGAAACAGGTGCGCAAGGAAGCCCGCGCCGGAAACGTGCTGCCGCTGCGCCAGCTGGAACAGAAAGTGCTCCCGGCGATGGCAGGCGCACAATACCTTGGCCCGGAATATGATCCGACCGTCATGGTCTATCGCATGAAGTTCATTCGCGACGGGCGGGTGATTTTCGTCGATATCGACGCCCGGTCCGGCGACATCCTGCGCCAGTCGCGCTAGGCGCTGCAACTGGCCGGATTGCGTGATGCCGTTTGCTTGACGCCGTGGGGGTTAGGCCCCATTTATCCGGCCTTCCACAGGGGATTTTCCAATGCGCATCCTGATCGTCGAGGACGAACCGACTCTCGGCAAACAGCTGAAGTCCACGCTTGAAGCCAACGGCTATGCGGTCGACCTGTCGGTCGACGGCGAAGACGGGCACTTCATGGGCTCGACCGAGGAATACGACGCCGTGATCCTCGATCTGGGCCTGCCGGAAATCGACGGGCTGACCGTGCTGGGGATGTGGCGCAAGGAAGGCCGCAAGTTCCCGGTGCTGGTCCTGACCGCGCGCGACAGCTGGTCCGACAAGGTCGCCGGGCTGGACGCGGGTGCAGACGATTACCTTGCCAAGCCGTTCCAGACCGAAGAACTGATCGCCCGCCTGCGCGCGCTGATCCGCCGCGCATCGGGCAACACCAGCAGCGAACTGATCGCGGGCGAAGTGCGGCTGGACACGCGTTCGGGCCGGGTCACGCTGAACGGCGAACCGGTCAAACTGACCGCGCAGGAATACAAGCTGCTTTCCTATCTGCTGCACCACAAGGGCAAGGTCGTCAGCCGGACCGAACTGATCGAGCATATCTACGATCAGGATTTCGACCGGGATTCGAACACGATCGAAGTTTTCGTGACCCGTATCCGCAAAAAGCTGGGGGCCGATGTGATCACCACGATCCGCGGGCTGGGCTACAGCCTCGACGATCCGGTCGGCCCCGGCCGGGGTTAATGGGGCCAGACCCTGGTCGGATCGGGTGACAGCCGTGCTGGATAGCCCTCAACCGGAACCTGTCGTCCGATCGCATACCGGTTCCCTGTCGCGGCGCATGATGGTGATCGCGGCGGGGTGGATCGCGATCCTGCTGCTGCTCGGCGGGCTCGCGCTCGACCGGACGCTGGCCAACCTCGTTACCCGCAATTTCGACAACCAGCTGGGCTATATGCTCACCGCGATGATCGGGTCGGCGGAAATCGGCCCGGACGGCGAAGTGTTCTTCAACCGCCCGCTGGGCGATCAGCGCTTTCTGGAACCGAGCAGCGGGCTGTACTGGCAGATCAGCGGTCAGGGGCATGAGGATTTTCCCTCACGCTCGCTGTGGGACCGCAGCCTGAAAGTCCACGCCGACCACTTCGACAACGCCCCGCACATCTATGACAGCGACCAGTTCGCCGGCGAACCGCTGCGGGTGATGGAACGTTCGATCATCCTGCCGGGCAGCGAGACCAAGTGGTGGTTCACCGTCGCGGAAAGCCGGGCGGAACTGGACGGCCAGATCCGCCGCATCCGCTCGATCCTGGCTTGGAGCTTCCTCGTGCTGGGGCTGGGGCTGTTCCTGATGGCGGCTTTGCAGACCTGGTATGGCCTTGGCCCGCTGCGCGGCGTGCGGCGCGCGATCCAGCGCATGCGCTCCACCGGCGCGAACCGCGTGACCGATCCGCTGCCGCTGGAAGTGCAGCCGCTGGTGCTGGAACTGAACGCGCTGCTGGCCCATTCGGAAAAGCAGGCGGAAGAGGCACGGACCCATGCCGGGAACCTGGCCCACGCGCTCAAGACCCCGCTGACCGTGGTGATGAATGCGGCCACTGCGCGCTCGCCCGACTTGCCCGATACCGTGATCCGCGAAGCGGCCGTGATGCGCCGTCAGGTCGATCACCATCTGGCCCGCGCCCGCGCGGTGGGCCGCCGCGCCGTGGGCCAGGCCCGCGCCAGCGTGACGGAAAGTGCCGAGGCGGTATTGCGCGCCGTGACACGACTATATGAACGCACCCGGTTCGATCTGGACGGCAACCGCAACGCGCAAGTCGCGATCGAGCGGCAGGATCTGGATGAGATCCTGGGCAACCTGATCGAGAACGCGGCCAAATATGGCGGGGGCAGCGTGTTCGTCACGCTCGACGCCGTGCCGGGCAGCGAGCAGTGCGAAATCTGGGTCGAGGACGACGGCATGGGCATCCCCGAGGCGGAGCGCGAACGCATCTTCGATCGCGGCGCGCGGCTCGATACCGGCAAGCCCGGCACCGGACTGGGGCTTGCGATCGTCCGCGATGTGGCAGAGATTTACGGCGGATCGGTCGCGCTGGAAGAGAGCGAGGATCTGGGCGGGCTGCTGGTCAAACTGCGCCTGCCACGCGTGCGGGGGGCAGGGTGATGAACGGGTTCAGCCGGGCGCTTCTGGCGCTTGCCGCCGCGGCGGTGCTGGGTGGGTGCAACATGGTCGTGTCCGAGCGGCCATGGTTCGCAGCGCCGTCTGGCCCGCAGCTCAAAAAGGGGATCTGGGCGATGCTCGACACGGCCGATTGTTCGCTCGATCCCGCAGCCGCGCTACCCGACTGGCCGGATTGCGCGCGGCCCGTACTGGTGCGCGGTGGGGAATACCTTGGCCCTGCCGCCAGCGACGATGATCGCCCCCCGGCCGAGCGGCTGGACCCGGCGCGGTGGGACAAGATCGTCCACGTTCTGGCCGACGGCACCCCGCAGATTGACCAGATCATCTCAAATCGTCCGGTCGGCGGCGGCCCGCCGGTGGACGGCGTGGACACGGACAAGCCGTTCTATATCTACACCGCCGTGCAGCCGACCGCGACCGACAGCGCAGGCCGGATCACCGCGCTGCGCCGCTGGCCGGTGCTGTGCGGCCCGAAACCACCGCGCAAACAGGGTCTGTCCGGGCGCACCCGGTTCGTGACCGACAAGCCGTTCAAAGGACTGGTGGTCAAAGGCGATTCCTGCGGCGCGAAAGACATTCCCGCCCTGCGCCGCGCCGCCGCCGGGAGCGAGGCCATCGCAGCGGGTGACGGCTTTTCGATCATCATCAGCCGCTGGGTGCGTGATTACGCGCCCTGAGCGCTATTTCGCCGCCGCCTGTTCGTGGTGGCGGATGACTTCCTGGATGATGAAGCGCAGGAACTTTTCGGAAAACTCCGGGTCGAGCTGTGCGTCCTCGGCCAGCTTGCGCAGGCGGGCAATCTGGCGATCCTCGCGCCCCGGATCGGACGCGGGCAGCTGGTTCTCGGCCTTGTAGGCACCAACCGCCTTGGTGATGCGGAATCGCTCGGCCAGGATGTGGATCAGTGCGGCATCGATGTTGTCGATGCTGGACCGGAAACTGGCGAGCACGGGATCTGACGGGGCTTCGGACATAGCTGCGCCGTTAGCATGACATTTTACACAGTTCCATGGCCGTGAATGCACTTGCGTTCAGGACGATCGGGGGGCAATGGCCCTCCCTGATGAGCGCCAACGTGATCCCCCTGCGCCCCCGCGCGGATGAGCCTTCCCTCCAGCCGATGCTTGCGCTGACTGCCGATGGCATGAACAGCGTCAACGCAGTGATTCTGGACCGGATGCAAAGCCGCATTCCGCTGATCCCGGCGCTGGCCGGGCACCTGATCGCAGGCGGCGGCAAGCGGATGCGCCCGATGCTGACGCTCGCCGGGGCGGCGCTGTGCGGCTATCAGGGTTCGCGCCACTACAAGCTGGCCGCTGCAGTTGAATTTATCCACACCGCCACCCTGCTGCACGATGACGTCGTCGATGGCAGCGAACTGCGCCGGGGCAAGGCGACCGCCAACATGGTATTCGGCAACCCGGCGACCGTGCTGGTTGGCGATTTCCTGTTCACCCGCAGCTTTGAACTGATGGTCGAGGATGGCAGCCTGAAAGTGCTGAAAATCCTCTCCAATGCCAGCTCGGTCATTTCCGAAGGCGAAGTCGATCAGCTGACCGCGCAGCGCCAGATCGAAACGAGCGAGGAACGCTACCTCGGCATCATCGGCGCGAAAACTGCCGCGCTGTTCGCCGCCGCCACCCGGATCGCCGCCGTCGTTGCCGAAAAGGGCGAGACGGAAGAACGTGCGCTCGAAGATTACGGTCGCAATCTGGGCATTGCCTTTCAGCTGGTCGATGACGCGATGGATTACGATTCCGAAAGCGGCGAGATGGGCAAGGGCAAGGGTGACGATTTCCGTGAGGGCAAGATGACCTTGCCGGTGATCCTCGCCTATGCCCGGGGATCCGAGGAAGAGCGCGAATTCTGGCGCGCGGCCATCGGCGGCCACCGCACTGCGGATGCCGATCTGGCCCACGCGGTAGAACTGATCGGCCGTCACGACACCGTCAGCGCCACCCGCGAACGCGCCCGCCACTTTGCCCAGCGCGCGATCGATGCGATTGCAGGGTTCCCGGCCGGGGCCGCGCGCTCGGCGATGGCCGAAGCGGCCGAGTTTGCGGTGCATCGCCGGTTCTGATTGGCGGCGTGCCGCCCCGTCTGCCCAAGGCCCATTGACCCCGCCCCGCCAACCCGGCACCGTTGCGCGCAAGCACAGCATCGGGAGTTACCAACATCATGCAGCACCGCCGCCTCGGCAGATCCGCCCTCGTCGTGTCCGATATCTGCATGGGGACGATGACCTTTGGCAGCCAGGTGGACGAGGCAACTGCGCTGCGGATCCTCGACCAGTGCTTTGAACAGGGCATCAACTTCTACGACACGGCTGAGGGCTATCCCGTGCCGCCGGACCCGAAGTGGGTCGGGCGGACCGAGGAGATCGTGGGGAAGTGGCTGAAGACCAAGCCGCGCGATGCGATTATTCTGGCCACCAAGGTGTCCGGCCCCAGCCACGTCTGGTTCCGCAGCCCCAAGCGCGAAGGGATGACCGCGCTCGACCGGCGCAACATCATCGTCGCGCTGGAAGACAGCCTGACCAAGCTGGGGACGGACTATATCGACCTGTACCAGACCCATTGGCCCGATCACGACACGCCCTATGACGAAACGATGGAAGTGCTGGATGAACTGGTGCGCGCGGGCAAAGTGCGGATCACCGGCTGTTCCAACGAAACCAGCTGGGGCCTGATGAAATCCATCGCCGCGTCGGAACGGCTGGGGACGGCGCGCTATCAGACGATCCAGAACAATTTCAGCCTGAACAACCGCCGGTTCGAGGATGAACTGGCGCAGGTCTGCCGCCAGGAAGGGGTCAGCCTGATCCCCTATTCCCCGATTGGCGGGGGTGTGCTGACCGGCAAGTATTCGGGCGGTGCGAAGCCCGAAGGCGCGCGCTTTTCACGCTATCTGGCGATGGAAGGGCGGCAGGCGGCAATGGGGCGGCGGTTCGTCAACGACAAGTCGATTGCCTCGACCGAGCGGTTTGCGGCGATTGCGGCCGAAGCGGGGATGAGCGCGGCGACCATGGCGGTGGCATGGTCGAAGCAGCATGATTTCGTCGCCTCGACCATCGTTGGGGTCAGCAAGGAAGAGCACTTGCCCGATATCTTCGCGGCGGCCGATCTGGTGCTGCCGGCGGACGTGATGAAGGCCATCAACAAGGTCAGCCGCGAGATCATGTACCCGATGGGTTAAGGCCTCTTCCTCCCCGGCACGGGGAGGGGGACCACCGCAGGTGGTGGAGGGGCAGGCACGACAAAGCCCGCCCTTGACTGTCGTTAATGCCTGCCTGTGCCCCTCCACCATGCTTCGCATGGTCCCCCTCCCCGTGCCGGGGAGGATCGGCTAAGGCCCTTCGCGTGACTGACCTTCCCATCCACGCCGTCCTGCCCGATCTGCTCGCCGCATTGCGCGCCGGGACCAGCGCGGTGCTGATCGCGCCGCCGGGGGCGGGCAAGACGACCTCGGTGGCAACGGCGCTGCTGGCGGAGCCGTGGTGCAGCGGAACGGTGATCCTGCTGTCCCCCCGCCGCGTGGCGGCGCGCGCAGCGGCGGAGCGGATGGCCGAATTGCTGGGCGAGGCGCCGGGCGAGACGGTCGGCTACCTCACCCGGCTGGACAGCAAACGCAGCGCCCGAACCCGCGTGCTGGTGATGACCGAGGCGATTTTCGTTTCCACGATCCTGAACGACCCGGAACTCACCGGCGTTTCCGCCGTGCTGTTCGATGAAGCGCACGAGCGGCATCTCGATTCCGATCTGGGGCTGGCGCTGGCGATTGAAAGCCAGCAAGTGCTGCGGCCCGATCTGCGGCTGGTGGTGATGTCCGCCACCATCGACGGTGCGCGGTTTGCCGGACTGCTCAGTGACGCGCCGGTGGTGGAGAGCGAAGGCAAGGCCCATCCGCTGACCGTCCGCTGGCTGGGTGCGCGACCGGACCTGCGGATCGAGGACGCGGTGACCAGCGCGATCCTGACCGCATGGCGCGAGGAAACCGGCGATATTCTGGCCTTCCTGCCCGGCGTGGGCGAGATCGAGCGGGTGCGGGAACGGCTGGCGGACAGGCTGCCCGCCGCGCTGGTCCTGCCGCTGCACGGCCAGTGCGAACCGGCCGCGCAACGCACGGCGATCCGGCGCGACGCGCAGGGGCGGCGGCGGATCGTGCTGGCCACCGCGATTGCCGAAACATCGCTGACGCTCGACGGCGTATCGGTGGTGGTCGATGCAGGCCTGTCGCGCCGGGCGGAGTATGACAAGGCGGCGGGCGTGACCCGGCTGGTCACCCGCCGCGCCAGCCAGGCCGCCGCGGCGCAGCGCGCGGGCCGCGCGGCGCGGCAGGGGCCGGGGACGGCCTATCGCCTGTGGGAAGAAGCCGCGCATCCGGGGCGCGCGCCGTTCGATCCGCCCGAAATGCTGACGTCCGATCTGGCGCCGCTGCTGCTCAGTCTGGCGCAATGGGGCGCGGGCGATCCCGCTGCGCTGCCGTGGATCGACCCGCCGCCAGCTGCTGCCATTGGCGCGGCCCGCGCGGTGCTGCAATCGCTGGGGGCGCTGGACGAGGCGGGGCGGATCACGCCGCACGGGCGCAGCATGGCGGCGCTGCCGATGGAGCCGCGCCAGGCGCATATGCTGCTCTATGCGGCGCAGCATGGCGCGGGCCGGGAAGGCGCGCGGCTGGCGCTGTTGTTGCAGGAGCGCGGGCTTGGCGGGCGCGGTGAGGATCTGGCGGCGCGGCTCGACCGCTGGAATGCGGACCGCTCGGCACGGGCCGAAGCCTCGCGCAAGCTGGCGGAGCGGTGGGAGCGGCAGGCGCGCGGGCTGGTCAGGAACGCCGCTCAGAACGGCCCGCCGCTTGGCATTCTGCTGGCGGAGGGTTTCCCCGACAACATCGCCCGCCGCCGCTCTGCCACGGGTGAGGAATGGCTGACATCAGGGGGCCGGGGCCTGCGGCTTGATCCCGTGTCCTCGCTCGCCCGCGCGGAATGGCTGGCCGTGGGCGAGGCGCAAGGCTCTGCCACCGGCGCGCGGATCACCGGGGCGATTGCGCTGGACGAGGCCGAAGTGACCCGCTGGCTCGCGCACCGGATTGAACGGCGCACCGCGCTGCGCTGGGTGGCGGATGACAAGCGGGTCGAAGCGCTGCTGGAAGCGCGGCTGGGCGCGGCCACGCTGGCGCGCGGCCCTGATCCGGCCCCGGACCCGGCGGCAATCCGCGCGTTCATGGTGGACAAGCTGCGCGCCGAGGGATTGGGACTGGTCCCATTGTCGCGTGCCAGCGAGAACCTGCTGTGCCGCGCCCGCTTTGCCGGGGTGGCGGCGCTGGACGAGGCGGCGTTGCTGGCTGATCTCGACGACTGGTTGGGGGCGCTGCTGACACGGCGGCTGGACCAGCTGGATTCCGGCAAAGTGCATGAGGCCCTGCGTGCGCGGCTGGATTACAGCGCGCAGCAGGCGCTGGACCGGCTTGCGCCCGCGCAGTTCACCAGCCCGGCGGGCACGTCCCACGCCATCGACTATGACGATCCCGGCGGCCCCAGCGTGGAATTGCGCGTGCAGGCGCTGTTCGGGCTGGACCGCCACCCCACGTTCGGTCAGCCGCCGCTGCCGCTGCTGCTCAAACTGACTGATCCGGGACACAAGCCGGTTCAGACCACCCGCGATCTGCCCGCGTTCTGGCGCGGATCGTGGCGCGATGTGGTCAAGGACATGAAGGGCCGCTACCCCAAGCACCGCTGGCCCGACGAGCCATGGAGCGAAGTGGCCAGCCTGAAAACCAAGAACGCGTTTCTTGCCAGACCGCAAAGCCGCTGACGCGGCTGCGGCTGGAAAAACGCTCAATCGCCGCGCGGGCTGGTGTAACCGGACTTGATTCCAGCCGCGATTCGACGCAGGGCTGCTGCCTATGTCCGCACGTATCTTTCAGCGCCCGAAAAACGCCATGCAGTCCGGAAAGGCCCTGCTTGGTCAATGGATCCTCGAATTCGCGCCCGCCGAAGCGCGGCGGCCCGACCCGCTGATGGGCTGGACCGGATCGGGCGACACGCAAGTGCAGGTCGTGCTGAAGTTCGACACCCAGGCCGAAGCGCAGGCCTATGCCGACAAGCACGGCATCGCCGCCGAAACCCACGCCACCCCGCCGCGCCGGTTGAAGCTGCAAACCTACGCGGACAACTTCCGCTGATTAAGCGCGCGCGCCGCCTTGCTGGGGCTGACGGCCGGGGCCAGCCTGCTGGCCGCGCTGCCGGTTCGAGCTGAGCAACCGGCGCTCCACAGCATTACCCCGGCGCAAGTCGAAGGGTTGTGCCCCGGCGTGACCCTGCCCGGAACAGTGCTGGGCGCGCCGCGTTCGGCGCAGGACGCCGGGTTTGTGGCATCGCTGCACAAGCTGCCCGCGCGGTTCGCCCCGTTTGCCGAGGCTGAGCTGGACCTGACCGACTGGTCCGACCGGCTCGCCGCGATCACCTGGCGCGGGGCCAGTCCGGACGGCGATGTGAACACGCGCACGATGGAGGCTTTCCGCGCAGCCATGACGGCGGCGGGCTGGGCCGAAACGGTGCAGGGCGATCTGATGACGCCGCTGGGCTTCGATGCGGTCATGTTCGAAAAGGACCTGCCGACCAATCTGGGCACGCGGCGGATGCTGGTGGAATTCGATACCCCCGGCGCGCTGATGCTACGGTGCGGGGATGCCGAGTTGCTGGAACTGGCGCTGGCGGAGCGCGACGGCAAGCTGGCCCCCGGATCGCCGCGCCCCTCGCTTCCAGCGCTGGGACCGGCCGCAGCGCTGCCGGACGCTTCGGTGTGCGCCGATCCCGCCGTGCAGGCGGTGTTTGTGGATGAAGGCCGGATCGATGAAGCCAATCCGGCGCTGCAAAGGCTGCTGGCGGCAGGCGAACAGTCTGGCGCGATGAGCCATGCGGCCAAGCGGCTGAATACCTGGCTGAAATGGAAGCTGCTCGGCTCCGGCAAGATTGACGCCGACGCGCTGTGGACCGTGCAGGAGCGGGTCGAGGCCCATGACGGCGAAGCGCTGACTCAGGATATGACCGGGTTTCTGGCGGCAGCGGGAGCGATGATGCAGGCCCGCAAGGCTGGTGACCGCGCGCAGATCTGCCGCGCGTTTCTGGACGTGATGCACTTTCAACACGCGCGCGAGCAGCGCGAAGCGGCGAAGTGGACCAGAGTGAACGCCGCGCTGGAGGCTGAGGCTGCTCGGCTGGGTATTGCGCTGGACTGAGCATGGCTGGCGCAGTTCTGCTCTGACGGCAGAAAATGAAACGGACGCGCCGGATGCTTGGGTCGCGCTGTAAAGCAACCGGCACGCCCGTTCCGACCCTTTACCCAGGGGAGGGAGAGGGTCTGTTGTCACCACGAAAGCGACGACATGCGATCCAAATATCGCGAATCGCGCCCATGGGCTTGCGCAAACGCGACAGCGCCGCCATATGCGCCGCGGGAGTCCGGGCGGGCGTTTGCGTTCGCCAACTTGGTCAGGTCCGGAAGGAAGCAGCCACAACGGATTGCGGCGGGTCGCCCGGCTCCTTTTTTCCTGACAATTTTTGCGCCAGCGCCTACCTAGGCAGCAATGGACGATTCACCCGACATTTTTGGCGACGAGCCGGATCACGACGACGCTGCGCCCAGCGCGGCAGAGCTTGAGGCAGCTGGCCAGTCGGCCATGTTCGGTGAGCCGGGACCGGTGGCAGTGCCCCCGCCCGCCGCAGTGACCACCCCGGCTGCGGCGCAGCCCTATCGCGTGCTGGCGCGCAAGTACCGGTCGCAGACGTTTGCCGAACTGATCGGGCAGGACGCGATGGTCCAGACGCTGGCCAACGCGATCCGGCGTGACCGGCTGGCCCATGCCTTCCTGATGACCGGCATTCGCGGGGTCGGCAAAACCTCGACCGCGCGGCTGATCGCCAAGGCGCTGAACTGTGTCGGGCCGGACGGGCAGGGCGGGCCGACGATCGACCCGTGCGGGCAGTGCGAGCCGTGCGTCGCGATTGCCGAGGGGCGGCACATCGACGTGATCGAAATGGACGCCGCCAGCCACACCGGCGTCGACGACGTGCGCGAGATCATCGAGGCGGTGCGCTATGCCGCCGTATCCGCGCGCTACAAGATCTACATCATCGACGAAGTTCACATGCTGTCGCGCAACGCGTTCAACGCGCTGCTCAAGACGCTGGAAGAACCGCCGCCGCACGTGAAGTTCCTGTTTGCCACGACCGAAGTGGACAAGCTGCCGGTCACGGTGCTCAGCCGCTGCCAGCGGTTCGATCTGAAACGCATTCCCGCGCCGCTGCTGGCCGAGCATTTCGGCCAGATCTGTGTGAAGGAAGGCGTGACCGCCGAGCCGGAAGCGCTGAACATGATTGCCGCCGCTGCCGAAGGCTCGGTGCGCGATGGTCTTTCGATCCTGGACCAGGCGATTGCCCATGCCGACCTGGGCGGGGACGGCAACGTCAGCGCGGATCAGGTCCGCGACATGCTGGGGCTGGCCGACAAGTCCGCGCAGCGCCGGATTTTCGCGGCGCTGCTGGCGGGTGACGGGGCAGGCTTGCTGGACCTGATCGACCAGCAATACGCGCTCGGGATTGAGCCGATGGCGCTGCTGCGCGGCGCGCTGGAATTGACCCACCGGATCACTGTCGCCCAGCTCGGCAAGAGCGACGAGGCCGCGATTTCGGCGGAGGAACGCGCCGCGATCGAGCAGTGGGCGGACGCGCTTTCCGCCGGGCAGCTCCACCGGCTGTGGCAATTGCTGCTCAAGGGCCATGACGAGGTCAAGTCCGCGCCCGATCCGCTGGTCGCCGCGCGGATGGCGCTGCTGCGGGTGATGCACGCCGCCGACATGCCCGATCCCGGCACCCTGATGCGCAAGCTGGACGACATGGCCGCGCGCGGGGTGTTGGCGGTTGCAGCTCCGGCTGGCAGCGAAGCGGGTGCGGGTGCGGGCGCGACCGCCCCGCAGGCCCAGCCCGCAGCCTCCGCGCCGGACCGGATGGTGCATGACTGGGCCGTGCTGGCCGACCGGGTCGATCAATCCGGGCAGCTGCGGGTGGCGCAAGTCATGCGGGACTGGATCCGGGTGATCGCGCTGAAACCGGGCGAACTGATCTTTTCGGTCGCGCCGGGTTATCCGGCCGATCCGGTCCCCGAAATCCGCGATGCGCTGCTGCGCGCGACCGGTGAACGCTGGCAGCTGACGCGCGGCGAGGGAGAGGCGCAGCCGACCTTGCGCGAAGCGGTCGAAGCTGAAAAAGCCGCGGCGCGCGCTACGATGCTGAACCTGCCGCTGGTGCAGGCCGCGCTCGCCGCGTTCCCCGATGCGGTGCAAGTTCAGGATACCGCCGAAACCCGCGATACCCGCGGCGGCGGCAAGACATGGAGAAACAGAGCGTGAAGTCGATGGAAGAGATGATCAAGGCCGCTCAGGCTGCCGCTGAGACCATCCAGAAGCAGATGACCGAAAGCCAGACCAAGCTCGACGGGATCGAAGTGGTCGGCGCGGCTGGTGGCGGGCTGGTGAAAATCCGCTGCTCGGCCAAGGGCCGGATCATCGGGGTCGCCATCGACGACAGCCTGATGCAGCCATCCGAAAAGGGCATCCTGGAAGACCTGATCGCCGCCGCGTTCAACGACGCGCGCGCCAAGGCCGATGAAGTCGCCGGGCAGGAAATGGCCCGGATGCAATCCGGCATGGGCCTGCCGCCGGGGTTCAAGCTGCCGGGGATGTAGGTTGGCGGCCGTGTGCCCCTGACACCACCAGACAAACACGCCGTCATGCTGAAACAAGTTCAGGGTGACGGGTGGAAAATTGGAATAGTGGGGGCGGCAAGCGCCAGCAAACCAAGTGCGGCGGCTCGGCTTCATGGGGGCACCGGCCCCGCGCGCACGGGGGCACGCGCGGTCCACCTGTGCCATCCACAACGACGCACCCCCATCCCATTGCACGCGGGGCAGGGGACCCCCATATCCTGATTCAAAGCCGGGATTCACCTGGCATACCTATACGCGCGGCTCGTTGGGCGCGCCGCACTGGATGGATTGATATGACGACTTTGCTTCCCCTCTTGCCGCTGCGCGACATTGTCGTGTTCCCCGGCATGGTTGTCCCGCTGTTCGTGGGCCGCGAAAAGTCCGTTGCCGCGCTGGAAGCGGCGATGGCGGGCGACAAGGACATTTTCCTGCTCGCCCAGCTTGATCCCGGCTGCGACGATCCGGAGCGCGATGACCTTTACGATATCGGCGTGATCGCCACGGTCCTGCAACTGCTCAAGTTGCCCGATGGCACGGTGCGCGTGCTGGTCGAGGCGAAGCAGCGCGGCCAGTTGGAGGCCGTGCGGCTGGAACAGGCCAGCACCGGCGAAATGATGGTCGCGCAGGTGGAGCGGCTGGAACCGGTGACCGTATCGGGCACAGAAGTGTCCGGCATGATGCGCAGTGTGGTCGATACGTTTGCCGAATATGCCAAGCTCAACAAGAAGCTGCCGCAGGACGCGGGTGAGAATCTGGGCGACATCGTCGATGCCGGGCAGCTGGCAGACAGTGTCTCTGCCCATATCCAGGCCAAGGTGTCCGACAAGCAGGCGATGCTGACCGAAGACGATCCGCTCAAGCGGCTGGAAATGGCGCATGCCTTCATGGAAGGCGAACTGGGTGTTTTGCAGGTGGAACGCCGCATCCGGGGCCGGGTGAAGCGCCAGATGGAAAAGACCCAGCGCGAATATTACCTGAACGAGCAGCTGAAGGCGATCCAGTCCGAACTGGGCGGCGACGGCGAGGAAGCGAACGAAATCGCCGAGCTTCAGGAAAAGATCGAAAAGCTGAAGCTGTCGAAGGAAGCCCGCACCAAGGCGAGCGCCGAGCTGAAGAAGCTGAAATCGATGCAGCCGATGAGCGCGGAAGCGACCGTCATCCGCAACTATCTGGACGTGTTGCTGGGCCTGCCGTGGGGCAAGCGGAGCAAGCTGAAAAAGGATATTCACGCGGCGCAGTCCGTGCTGGATGCGGACCATTATGCGCTCGACAAGGTCAAGGACCGGATCGTCGAATATCTGGCCGTGCAGGCCCGCACCAACAAGCTCAAAGGGCCGATCCTGTGCCTCGTTGGCCCGCCGGGCGTGGGCAAGACCAGCCTGGGCAAGTCGATTGCCAAGGCGACCGGGCGCGAGTTTATTCGCCAGTCGCTGGGCGGCGTGCGTGACGAGGCCGAAATTCGCGGCCATCGCCGCACCTATATCGGCTCGCTGCCGGGCAAGATCATTTCCAACCTCAAGAAGGCCGGGACCAGCAATCCGCTGTTCTTGCTGGATGAGATCGACAAGCTGGGCCAGGATTTCCGGGGCGATCCGGCCTCGGCGCTGCTCGAAGTGCTCGATCCGGAACAGAACGCCAAGTTCCAGGACCACTATCTGGAACTCGATTACGATCTGTCGGACGTGATGTTCGTCTGCACCGCGAACAGCCTGAACCTGCCGCAGGCGCTGCTGGACCGGATGGAGATCATCCGGCTGGAAGGCTATACCGAGGACGAAAAGGTCGAGATCGCGGAGCGCCACCTGATCGCCAAGCAGATTGAGGCGCACGGGCTGAAGGCGGGTGAATTCACGCTGGAGACCGAGGCGCTGCGCGACCTGATCCGCTATTACACCCGCGAAGCCGGGGTCCGCACGCTGGAGCGTGAAATCGCCCGGCTGGCGCGCAAGAGCCTGCGTCAGATCCTGGAAGGCAAAGCCGCCGCCGTGACCGTCACGGCGGAAAATCTGGGCGATTTCGCCGGGGTGCAAAAGTATCGCCACGGCGTGTCGGAAGAAGAGCATCAGGTCGGTGCGGTCACGGGTCTGGCGTGGACCGAAGTGGGCGGCGAACTGCTGACCATCGAAAGCGTCACCGTGCCGGGCAAGGGCATGGTCAGGACGACCGGCAAGCTGGGCGAGGTGATGAACGAAAGCGTGCAGGCGGCCTTCAGCTTCGTGCGCGCACGCTCACCCGCTTATGGCATCAAGCCGTCGCTGATCCAGAAGAAGGACATCCACATCCACTTGCCCGAAGGCGCGGTGCCCAAGGATGGGCCAAGCGCGGGCGTGGGGATGGTGACGTCGATCGTCTCGACCCTGACCGGCATCGCCGTGCGCAAGGATGTGGCGATGACCGGTGAGGTCACGCTGCGCGGGCGCGTGCTGGCAATCGGCGGCCTCAAGGAAAAGCTGCTTGCCGCCTTGCGGGGCGGGATCAAGACGGTGCTGATCCCTGAGGAAAACCGCAAGGATCTGGTCGAAATCCCGGCCAACATCCGCGAAGGGCTGGAGATCATTCCGGTCAGCCATGTTGACGAAGTGCTCGAACGCGCGCTCGTTTCCATGCCTGAACCGATTGTCTGGACCGAAGCGGATGATCTGGCCAGCCAGCCCGGCCATGCCGCAGCCGGGGCAGCCGGAGCCGGGCCGACGGCGCATTGATTGATGTTGCATTGCAGCGATTTCGGATGCCGTCCGATTCGCTGCGATGCAGCATGGCCGCGCCCGGCCCTTGCAACGCTCACTTCGTCGAAATTGGCGGGAAAACGTCCGGAATCGCGGGTTACTTTTGCGCTTTGGCTTTGACACGCTGCTGAAAAGCCGCTCAATTCCGCCATCATTTGAGGCGATCCAACGCAGCAACAGATTTTCGCAAGGTAGGGGGTTTCAGGAATGAACAAGAACGAACTGATCGGGGCCGTGGCTGAAACGAGCGGGCTTTCCAAGACGGATGCCACCAAAGCGGTCGAAGGCGTGTTTGAAGCGATTACCGGCGCATTGAAGTCCGGTGACGAAGTCCGGCTGGTCGGATTTGGCACCTTCTCGGTCGCCAAGCGCAAGGCGTCGACCGGACGCAACCCGCGCACTGGTGAGCCGATGAAGATCAAGGCCTCGTCGCAGCCGAAGTTCAAGGCTGGCAAGGGCCTGAAGGACGCCGTAAACTAACCAACGCTGGCGGCCGCAACGCCTCGCGGTCGCGCACTTGCCAACGCCGCGCTTGCCAGTCCGGCAAGCGCGGCGTTTGCATTTTGCGGTGCCGGCCTGCCGCGCAGTGAACGCGGCGGCAGCGCCTGCCGGGGCGGGGCTGGACGTCCGGCCAAGCACACCCTATATCCCGCCGGTAATGAACCGCTTACTGCTTGCCTTGCTGGCCCTGCTGACGGGCATGATGACGCAAGTCACGCCCGCGCAGGCGCGCATGGGCGGTGGTTCAGATACGGAAATCGGCGCAGTGGAATCCGTGCGCGGTGCGGCTCGTCCGGCGGCCAGCGCCTCACAGGCCATCGCCGCGCCCGTCGTCCGGCAGGAACGGCGCGATCGCGAAGCGACCCGTGTTCGTCCGGCGCGCACGCAGATTTTCATCCCCTCGGTATTGTTCGGGCCGGACCGCGCGCTGGAATAGCGCGCGTCGTCGTCTGCCCTGTCTCAATCGTGCCGCGCGCGCAGCGCCGGCGCGGTGCATACCCATACCTTCCAGTTCAGGAATCTGCTTATGTTCGGCGCCATCGCCAAGGCCATTTTCGGCTCGTCCAATGATCGTTACGTCAAATCGCTCGACAAGTTCGTGCAGCAGATTGCTGCCTATGAAGCCACGATCGAAGGCCTGAGCGACGCGGAACTGACCGCGCAGACCCAGAAGTTTCGCGATCAGCTGGAAGCCGGCAAGACGCTGGACGACATCCTGCCCGAAGCGTTCGCCACGGTGCGCGAAGCGGGTAAGCGCGTGCTGGGGATGCGGCACTTCGATGTCCAGATGATCGGCGGCATCGTGCTGCACCGGGGCGAAATCGCCGAAATGCGCACGGGTGAAGGCAAGACGCTTGTGGCGACGCTGGCGGTCTATCTCAACGCGATCGAGGGCAAGGGTGTCCACGTCGTCACGGTCAACGATTACCTCGCCCGCCGCGATGCCGAATGGATGGGCCAGATCTATCGCTTTCTGGGCCTCAGCGTGGGCGTGATCGTGCCCAACATGCCGGAACACGAACGCCGCGGCGCTTATGAAGCCGACATCACTTATGCCACCAACAACGAGCTGGGCTTCGATTACCTGCGCGACAACATGAAGCGCGAGCGCGGCGAAATGGTGCAGCGCCCGTTCAATTACGCGATTGTCGACGAAGTGGATTCGATCCTGATCGACGAGGCCCGGACCCCGCTGATCATTTCCGGCCCGACCGATGACAAGTCGGACCTGTATATCTCGGTCGATGCGATCGTCCAGAAACTGTCGGCCGAGGATTACGAGGCTGACGAAAAGACCAAGAACATCACGCTGACCGAAGACGGCGTCGAGAAGGCCGAACGCCTGCTGGAAGATGCCGGCCTGCTGGTCGGCAGCAACCTGTATGACATCGAGAACACCCAGGTCGTCCATCACCTTGATCAGGCGTTGAAGGCCAACGTGATGTTCAAGCGCGACATCGACTACATCGTCAAGGACGGGAAAGTCGTCATCATCGACGAGTTTACCGGGCGCATGATGGACGGGCGGCGCTGGTCGAACGGGCTGCACCAGGCGGTCGAGGCCAAGGAAGGCCAGAAGATCGAGCCGGAGAACCAGACCCTCGCCTCGATCACGTTCCAGAACTATTTCCGGATGTATCCCAAGCTGTCCGGGATGACCGGCACGGCGGCGACCGAAGCGGCGGAATTCTTCGACATCTACAAGATGAACGTGGTGACCATCCCCACCAACATCCCCGTCCTGCGCGTGGACGAGGAGGATGAGTTCTACAAGAACACCACCGACAAGTTCCAGGCCATCGCCAAGCTGATCCGCGAACGCAGCGAGGTTGGCCAGCCGGTGCTGGTCGGCACCGTGTCGATCGAAAAGTCGGAACTGCTGTCGAACTACCTGACAGAAGAAGGCGTCAAGCACGCCGTGCTGAACGCCCGGTTCCATGAAATGGAAGCGCATATCGTGGCGCAGGCCGGACGGCTCGGGGCGGTGACCATCGCCACCAACATGGCCGGGCGCGGGACCGATATCCAGCTGGGCGGGAACATCGAGTTCCGGATCGACGCCGAACTGGCCGATCTGCCCGAAGGACCGGAACGCGAGGCCGCGATTGCGCAGATCAAGGCCGAAGTCGCCGCCGACAAGGAGAAGGTCCTTGCCGCCGGGGGCCTGTGCGTGATCGGCACCGAACGCCACGAAAGCCGCCGGATCGACAACCAGCTGCGCGGTCGTTCAGGCCGTCAGGGCGATCCGGGGCTGTCGAAGTTCTATCTGTGCCTCGAAGACGATCTGCTGCGTATTTTCGGGCCCGACACGCTGTTCTCACGGATGATGAACAGCAACCTGGCCGATGGCGAGGCGATCGGATCGAAGTGGCTGTCGAAAGCGATCGAGACCGCGCAGAAAAAGGTCGAAGCGCGCAACTACGACGTGCGCAAGCAGGTGGTCGAATACGACAACGTGATGAACGATCAGCGCAAGGTGATCTACGAACAGCGCGCCGACATCATGGATGCCGCTGCGATTGACGACGTCGTGCTGGATATGCGCCATGATACCGTCAACACGCTGGTCGGCGATGCCTGCCCGCCCGGCTCCTACCCCGAACAATGGGATATTCCGGCGCTGCGCCAGCGCGTGCTGGACGTGACGGGCGTGGACGCGCCGATTCAGGAGTGGCTGGAACAGGACGGGATCGAGCCGGAAGTGATCGAACAGCGGATTGCCGCGCTGGTCGATGACAAGATGGACGCGAAGGTCGGTGAAGATGCCTCGATCTGGCGGCAGGTCGAAAAGCAGGTGCTGCTGGAACGGCTGGATCATTACTGGAAGGAACACCTCGCCACGCTCGACGCGCTGCGCCAGGTGGTGTTCCTGCGCGCCTATGCGCAAAAGACCCCGCTCAACGAATACAAGCAGGAAGCGTTCGGCCTGTTCGAAAAGATGCTCGACGGGATCCGCGTGGATGTGACGCGGGTGCTGTGCAACAGCGAACTGCGGATGCCCGAACCGGTCCAGCTGCCTGACCTGCCGGACTTCCTGACGACCCATATCGACCCGTTCACCGGCGAAAACGATGCGGGCCGGATGCCGGGTGCAGAAGCGATGCTGGGCGCACTGGGCGGCGGCGCGGCGGCAGCGCGGCTGGCGGCGCCGGGCGAGGGTGATCCCTATGCCGACCTTGGCCTGTCGCGCAACGCACCGTGCCCGTGTGGTTCGGGCGAAAAGTACAAGCACTGCCACGGGGCCGCTGGCTGATATGACAGCGCGGCGCGCAGCCGCCGCACCGCCAGTCCCCCTCCTGCCTGCGGGAGGGGAGCATGCGGTGTCTGGCGGTTCGCGCTGACGGGGTCACCCGATGATCTGGCTGCCGTTCGGCTTTTTCCTGACCGCGCTGCTCTATGCCTCGGTGGGGTTTGGCGGCGGGTCCACTTATAGCGCGCTGCTGTCGCTGGCCGGGTTCGATTACCGGCTGCTGCCGATTGTCAGCCTGTGCTGCAACGTGGTGGTGGTCACCGGCAGCACCATCCGCTTTGCCCGCGCGGGCGAGCTGCCCTGGCGCGGGGCGCTGACGCTGTCGCTGGTGGCCGCCCCGCTGGCGTTTCTGGGCGGGCTGACCCCGATCCGCGAGGACGCGTTCCTGATCCTGATGGGTCTCAGCCTGGTCGGCGCGGGACTGGCGCTGTTCCTGCCGCGCGCACCGGAAACGGATGAAGCGCCCGCCCCCCTTGCCCGGTTGATGGGCTGGGCCGCAGCGCCGCTGGGCTATCTGGCGGGGCTGGTCGGGATCGGCGGCGGCATATTCCTGGCCCCGCTGCTGCACCTGACCCGCTGGAACAAGGCGCGCCGAATCGCGGCGACAACCAGCCTGTTCATCCTGATCAATTCGCTGGCCGGACTGTTCGGGCAATTGCTCCGCGGCGGCGCCGATCGCTTTGCCGAGGCGCTGACCGGGGCCTTGCCGCTGCTGGTCGCGGTGGTGATCGGCGGGCAGCTCGGCAGCCTGCTGGCGCTGCGCATTCTGCCTGAACGCATGATCCGCTGGCTCACCGCCGCACTGACGATCTGGGCGGGCAGCAGGCTGCTGCTCGGCTGAATCAAAAAAGCCCCGCCGGAGGGCAGGGCCTTGGAAAAACTGGCTCCCCGAGTAGGATTCGAACCTACGGCCATTCGATTAACAGTCGAATGCTCTACCGCTGAGCTATCGGGGAGCAGCCCCGTCGCCGGGGCAGGGGTGCGCGTATAACAGCGTCGATGCGTTTGGCAAGCCGGTCTGCGCGCAAAAATACTCAGAACTGGAATTGCTCGGCAAAGATGCGCTCTTCCAGGGTTTTGCCGGGGTCGAACAGCAAGGTCAGCTGGCGTTCGCGCGCGATCTTTACTTTGACCGCCAGAATATCGCGCAGTTCCTTCTGGTCCGCGACCGTTGCGACCGGGCGTTTGAGCGGCTCGATCACGCGGAAGTCGATCTCGTAATGATCGGGAATGATCGCACCGCGCCAGCGGCGGGGGCGGAACGGGCTGATCGGGGTCAGCGCCAGCATGTTGGAGCCGAGCGGCAGGATCGGGCCGTTGGCGGACAGGTTGTAGGCGGTGGAGCCAGCAGGCGTGGACACCAGGATGCCATCGCAGAACAGTTCCGGCAGGCGGACCTTACCGTTGACCGATACTTCCAGCTTGGCGGTCTGGCGGGTTTCGCGCAGCAGCGACACTTCGTTGATCGCGCAGAAGCTTTCCTGCGCGCCGCTGCCGGTGGTGGCGATCATTTCCAGCGGATTGACCGCCAGCTGGCGGGCGCGGGCGATCCGTTCCAGCAGCGGGCGGCTGGACTTGGGCCGGTTCATCATGAAGCCGACCGTGCCGTAATTCAGGCCGTACGCCGGGATCACCCGGTTCATGTCCAGCATCTGGTGCAGCGCGTGGAGCATATGTCCGTCGCCGCCCATCACCACGGCAATATCCGCCTGCTCCAGCGGGACGAAATCGGCCAATTCGCGTAGCTGCTGCGCGGCGTCCTGGGCGCGTTCGGTATCGGATGGCATCAGGGCCAGACGCGGCGGCTTGGTCATGCGCGGGTGCATATGGCCGCAGGGGGGCTTTGGCAATCGCCGAGCGCGAACACTTTAGTAGGGAGGCTGTGCTATGCGGATTGCAATGCCGTTCCTTGCGCCCGACGAACTTGATGCCAGCCGCGATGCGGTAACCGGCCTGCCGGGCCGCGATGCGGCGCGCGCGCGGCTGGGCGAATGGCTGGTGCGCGGGGCGCAAGTGCATGCACTGCTGATCGGGCTGCGCCGGTTCGATGCCGTGAACCTGGCTTACGGCACCGCCGCCGGGGACGCGGCGCTGGCCGAAGTGGCCGCGCGGCTGAAGCATTTTGCCGCCGATGAACTGGACGGCCCCTGGCTGGCAGCGCGCAGCGGGGGCGGGCAATTCCTTTTGCTGTGCGCCGATCCGTGCAGCCGCGAACGCTGGCAGGTGTTTGCCGCGCAATTGCTGGAAGTGCTGGCCCGGCCGATTTCCACCGCCGCAGGCACGCTCCGGCTGTCGCCGCGCGGCGCGCTGCTGCGCGGGCTGGCGGACGAAACTGCGGATTCGATGCTCGACCGGCTGGGACAGGCACTCGCCACCGTGACGGCGCAGGCGGGCCGCCGCCTGCTGTGGGCCGATGGTGAGCCAACCCGCGCCGGGCGCAGCGCCGCGCAGCTGGAAGCAGACCTGCTCCACGCGCTCGACCGGGGCGAGATCGAAGTGGTCTATCAGCCGCAGTTTTCCTGCTCCGACAACCGCCTGACCGGGGCAGAAGCGCTGGCCCGCTGGAACCATCCGCAACTCGGCCGGATCGGCGCGGGCGCGCTGTTTGCGATTGCCGAACGGGCGGATCATGTGGCGCAGCTGTCACGGCAGGTCGCGCAGCAGGCGCTGGCGGGGGCAAAGGGCTGGCCGATGGACTTGCGGCTGTCGCTCAATGTCACGCCGAACGATCTGGCGGTGAGCGACTTTGCCGAAGCGTTCACGGCGCTGCTGGCCGAAACCGGTTTTCCGGCCTGGCGGTTGACGCTGGAGGTGACGGAACAGGTGCTGCTGGCCGATGTTGCCCACGCCGCGCAGGCGCTGGGCAAATTGGCGGAGCGCGGGATGCGGATCGCGCTGGATGATTTCGGCGCGGGGTTCTGCAACTTCCGCTATCTCAAGCTGCTGCCGCTGCATTACCTCAAGCTGGACCGCAGCATGATCGACGGCGTGGTGGGCGATGCCCGCGATCTGGCGGTGCTGCGCGCGATCGTGGCGATGGCTGGCGCGCTCGACCTGAAAGTGATTGCCGAAGGGGTGGAAACCGAAGCCCAGCGTGCGCTTGCCGCGGCTGAGGGCTGCGCATTCTATCAGGGCTTCCTGCGCGCCCAGCCGATGAGCGCGGGCGATTTCGGGGAACTCGCGCGGGGATAGCGCGCGGTCAGCTCCTTAAGTCCGATCCATCTACCACCCCCGCCCATGCTGAGCTTGTCGAAGCATTGCCCTTGTTCTGGCGGCCGCGCGCGTGGGGCGAAGGGCAGGACGGTCCTTCGACAGGCTCAGGACGGGCGGGGTTGGGGGGGGGCGGGCTGGAGTTACCGCTTCGCCTTGCGTGCAATCGCGCTCAGCCCCTTGGTCAGCTGGAACAGGCCGTTGAGCCGGGCGTCGGCATTGCCCCACGCGCGGTTGACCACCAGCTTGTTGTCGGGGCGCAGCTTGATCGCGCCTTGCAGGCGCTCGGCGTAGTTGATCAGCCCCAGCGGGTCGGGGAACTCATCGTGATAGAAGCTGACGAGGGTGCCCTTCAGCCCGACGTCGATCTTGGAAATGTTGGCCGCGATGGCCTGACGCTTGATTCCGATAAGCTTGATCAGGTTGACGGTCGGCGGCGGGAGCGGGCCAAAGCGGTCAATCATTTCGGCGGACAGCGCCTCCACATCGTCGGTATCCTCGGCGTCGTTGAGGCGGCGATAGAGCGCCATGCGCACGGCAAGGTCCGGCACGTATTCTTCCGGGATCATGATCGGCGCATCGACCGTGATCTGCGGCGACAGCGCGCTGCGTTCCCGCGCCAGCCCGATTTCACCAGCCTTGGCGGCCAGAATCGCGTCTTCCAGCATCGATTGGTAGAGCTCAAACCCGACCTCGCGGATGTGGCCGGATTGTTCATCGCCCAACAGGTTGCCCGCGCCGCGAATGTCGAGATCGTGGCTGGCGAGCTGGAAGCCCGCGCCCAGCGAATCGAGATCGCCCAGCACTTTCAGCCGCTTTTCCGCGACTTCCGACAGCTGGTTGTCCGCCGGCGTGGTGAGATAGGCATAGGCCCGCAGTTTCGACCGGCCAACCCGCCCGCGCAGCTGGTACAGCTGCGCGAGGCCGAACCGGTCCGCACGGTGGATGATGATCGTGTTGGCCGACGGAATATCGAGGCCGCTCTCGACGATCGTGGTGGACAGCAGCACCTCGTATTTCTTCTCGTAGAACGCGCTCATCCGTTCTTCGACTTCGCTGGGGGCCATCTGGCCGTGCGCGGTGACGAAGCCGATTTCGGGCACGGTGCGGCGCAGCCACTTTTCCACGTCCTCCATATCGGCAATGCGCGGCACGACGATGAAGCTTTGCCCGCCGCGATGGTGTTCGCGCAGCAGGGCCTCGCGCATCACCATGTCGTCCCATTCCATCACATAAGTGCGCACCGCCAGCCGGTCGACCGGCGGGGTCTGGATCGTGGACAACTCGCGCAGGCCCGACATCGCCATTTGCAGCGTACGCGGGATCGGCGTGGCGGTGAGGGTCAGCATATGCACATCGGCGCGCAGTTGTTTCAGCGCTTCCTTGTGATTGACGCCAAAGCGTTGTTCTTCATCCACCACGACCAGCCCCAGCCGCTTGAACTTTACGCTTTTGGACAGCAGGGCATGGGTGCCGATGACCACATCGACCGTCCCGTCGGTCAGCCGGGCGCGGGTTTCGCGCGCCTCCTTCTCTCCCACCAGTCGCGACAGCCGCCCGATTTCCAGCGGGAACCCGGCGAAGCGTTCCCTGAAATTGGTGAAGTGCTGGCGCGCCAGCAGCGTGGTCGGCGCGATCACCGCCACCTGATGCCCGGCCATCGCGGCGACAAACGCGGCGCGCAGCGCAACCTCGGTCTTGCCGAAGCCGACATCGCCGCAGACCAGCCGGTCCATCGGGCGGCCTGCGGCCATGTCGTCCAGCACATCGCCAATCGCGGCTTCCTGGTCGTCGGTTTCCTGCCAGGGGAAGCGGTCGATGAACTGGTCAAAGCTGCCGTCCGGCTGGATCACGATGGCGTGCCGCAGCGCGCGCAGGGCGGCAGTTTTCAGCAATTCGTGCGCGATTGCACGGATGCGTTCCTTCAGGCGCGAGCGGCGCTTTTGCCAGGCCTCGCCGCCCAGCTTGTCGAGCGCGACGAATTCCGCATCGCTGCCATAGCGTGACAGGACGTCGATGTTCTCGACCGGGACGTACAGTTTGTCGCCGCCCGCGTATTCGAGGCAAACGCAATCGTGCGGGCTGTCGCCGACGGGGATGGATTGCAGCCCGCCATAACGGCCGATCCCGTGGTCCATGTGGACCACCAGATCGCCGGGGGTGAGCGCCGAAAGTTCGGCCAGGAACGCGTCCGCGCCCTTGCGGCGTTTCTTGCGGCGGACCAGCCGGTCGCCCAGAATGTCCTGCTCGGTAATCAGTTCCAGTTCGTCGCCCGCAAACCCGGTTTCCAGCGGCAGGACCAGCGCGACCGGCGCGCCTTTCGCGGCCAGCCCCAGCGCTTCCTGCCAGTTGTCGGCCATGACCGGGGCGGGGCGGGTGGCTTCACCCAGGATCGCGGCAATGCGGGCGCGGCTGCCTTCGGTATAGGCGGCGATCAGCGCCTTCTTGCCGCGTTTCGCCAGCGCGGTGAGGTAATTGGCGGCGGCCTCATAGACGTTGTCACCGCGCGCCCGCTCTGGCGCGAAATCGCGGCTGCTGCCGAACCCGAAGTCGATCACACTCGCGCTGTCGGGCTGGGCGAAGATGTCGAGCTTGTGGATCGGGCTATCCGCCGTCGCTGCGTCCAGTTCCGACTGCGCCAGATACAGCGCCGCCGGTTCGAGTGGGCGATAACTGCCTGCGGCCTTGCCGGAAGTGTCGCTGCGCGCGGCATGGTAATCCGCGATGTCGCCCAGCCGTTCATCGGCGGCGGCAATCGCCGCGCTGTCGATCAGCAGCGTGTCGGCGGCGGCCAGGTGATCGAACAGCGTTACCAGCCGCTCTTCCAGCAGCGGCAGCCAGTGCTCCATCCCCGCCAGCCGCCGCCCGTCGCTGACCGCCTGATAGAGCGGATCGCCGGTGGCATGCGCGCCGAACAATTCGCGATAGCGGGTGCGGAAGCGCTTGATCGTGTCATCATCGAGCAGCGCCTCGCTGGCGGGCAGCAGCAGGTGCGCGGGGACTTCACCGATCGAGCGCTGGGTGTTGGGATCGAACAGCCGCAGCGTTTCCAGTTCATCCCCGAAGAAGTCCAGCCGCAGCCCGTGTTCAAGGCCCGATGGATAGATATCGAACAGCGATCCGCGCACCGCATATTCGCCCGCATCGGCGACCGTATCGGTGCGGCTGTAGCCCTGCCGCTGGAGCAGGCCGATCAGGCTTTCGCGGCCGATCTCCATCCCCGGTTCGAGCAGGCGGACCGATTCGCGAATCCGGAACGGGGTCATCACCCGTTGCAGCGCGGCGTTGATCGTGGTGACCAGCAGTTGCGGCTTGGGGCTGACGCGCTGCAACCGGTGCAGCGCCGACAGCCGCCGCGCGCTGACCGACAGGGCCGGGCTGGCGCGGTCATAGGGCAGGCAGTCCCACGCCGGAAATTCGATCACATCGAGTTCCGGGGCAAAGAACGCCGCGGCATCGCTGACACCGCGCATCGCGGCATCGTCCGCCGCGATGAACACCGCGCGGCCGCCGCCGCTGCGGGCATGGGCCGCGCGCGCCAGATCCGCCAGCACCAGCGGCTGGCTGCCACGCGCGACGGATGACAGCGTCAGCGGGGTCTTGGCGGCAAGGATCTTTGAAAAATCAGGCATGGTCCACGCAACAGCAATTGCCCCGCGGGCCGAAAACAAGGCCAGCGGGGGGGAATGATGCGATGGTCCTTAGCGGGTGGAACCGCGCCTGTCAGCGCGGGATTTCGACGTAGTCCAGCTTGCGGAACGCATCCATCAGCGGCCCGGTGTATTCGTCCGGCACGGACAGCGTGCCCAGCGCCCAGCCGAGGATGTTGACGTCCTCTTCATCCAGCAACGCTTCGTACCAGACAATTTCAGCCTCGCCCCAGCTGGCATGGTGCCGGTCAAAGAAGCAGCCGATCATGTAATCCGCTTCACGCGTGCCGCGATGCCAGGCGCGGAACTTCAGGCGGCGGAGGCGATCTTCAAGCGAGGGGGCTTCACGCGAGGGGACGGGCTGGGTCATGCAGCGCCGGTTACGGCAGGTCGGGCCGATCCGCAAGCTGGCCGAACTCCCCTCCCCGGCGGGGAGGGGTTGGGGGAGGGGGCGGCGCCATCGCTGAGAAGCCGTACACCCCCACCCAACCTCCCCCGCAAAAGGGGGAGGGGTAAGCGCAAGGCGAGAATCAGCTCTTTTCGCGCAGCGCCGCGACGATATCGTCTGCCTGCTTGCCGATCAGGTCCTTGCTCAGTTCCTTTACCACCGCGCGTTCGGTCTGCTTGTGATAGTGCTTGCGCACTTCACCCAGCGTGCGCGGCGGGGCGATCACCACCAGTTGTTCGATCTTGTGGCCGAGCACCTGACTGTTGAGCCATTCGGTTGCGGCGATGGCGTGGGCGTCTTCTTCCACCTGATGGCCGGCGTGGTTGCCCGAACTGGAATGATGGCCCGCGCCGGAATGGTTGCTGCTATCCAGCTTCGGCGAGTCGAACGCGGTCAGCTGCGGTTCGGCTTCGTCCCCGGTGTTGCGATAGAGTTCGAAGTTTTTCCCGTCGATCAGCGCGATGACGGTTCCGTGGGGCAGCAGCATTCGGGTTCTCCTGATTTCATTGTGCCCGCTTGTGGGGGCTGAAGGCATAAAGCCCCGGGCGGGCGGGGTGTTCCATGCGCTGGGTCAAAGTCTATGACAATTCTCGCCATCGGTCACGGAGTTTGGCATAGGCGCTGGCGATGCGTCCCGATCGGCTCAACCCCCTGTTCGCCGCCGCCGACAGCCTGAAAGGCGTCGGGCCCGGACTGGCGCGCCCGCTGGAGCGGCTGGGGCTGACGCGGGTAAAGGACTTTGCCTATCATCTGCCCGACCGGTTCGTGCAGCGCCGAGCAGTGGCCGATCTGGACGAAGCGGGGGTGGGCGAAAACATCGTCGTCGCGCTGACCCCGCTGGAATACCGCAGTTCCGCCGGGCGCGGGCCGTTCCGGGTGCTGGCAGCAGACAGCGCGGGCAACGTCTGCGCGCTGACCTATTTCGGGCGCAATGGCGGCTGGGCCAAAAAGCAGCTGCCGCTGGGCGAAACCCGCTGGATCGCCGGGCGGCTGGATCAGTTCGGCCAGACGCTGCAAATCGTCCACCCCGATCACGTCGCCGAAGGCAGCGATCTGGCGCTGGGCCAGCTGGTGGAGCCGGTCTATCCGCTGTCCGAAGGGCTGACGCAGGGGCGGCTCGCGGCGCTGGTCCAGCTTGCGCTGGCGCACGTTCAGCCGCTGCCCGAATGGATCGAGCCGGGGCTGCTGGGCAAGTTTCAATGGCCCGCCTGGGCCGATGCGCTGGCGCTGGCCCACCGGAGCGAACATCCCGCTGCGCGCGACCGGCTGGCCTATGATGAACTGCTGGCCAACAGTCTGGCGCTGCTGCTGGTCAAGGAATCGAACCGCACCCGCGTCGGCACGCCCTTGCGCGGCGACGGGCGGCTGCGCGGGAAACTGCAACTGCCGTTCGCGCTGACCGGCGCGCAGGCGCGTTCGATTGCCGAGATCGAGGGCGATCTGGCCCAGACCGCGCCAATGCTGCGGTTGCTGCAAGGCGACGTCGGTTCGGGCAAGACGGTCGTCGCGCTGGAAGCCATGCTGATCGCGGTGGAAGCCGGAACGCAGGCCGCGCTGCTCGCGCCGACCGAAATCCTCGCGCGCCAGCATCACGTCACGCTCACCCGGATGGCGGCGGGGACGGGGGTGACGATCGCGCTGCTGACGGGGCGCGACAAGGGCCGGGTGCGCGAATCGATCCTGATGGGGCTGCTCGATGGCAGCATCGACATGATCGTCGGCACCCACGCGATCTTTCAGGACACGGTCAGTTACAAGCATCTGGCGATGGTGGTGATCGACGAACAGCACCGGTTCGGCGTCGGCCAGCGGCTGATGCTGACGCAAAAGGGGAAGCGCACCCCGCACTGCCTGGCGATGACCGCCACCCCGATCCCGCGCACGCTGACCCTGGCGCAATATGGCGAAATGGACGTTTCCCGGCTGGACGAGATGCCCCCCGGCCGCCAGCCGATCGACACCCGCGTGGTGGCGGTGGAGCGGCTGGACGATGTGGTCGGCGCGATCGGGCGGCATATCGCCACCGGGCAGCAGGCCTATTGGGTCTGCCCGATGGTCCGCGAAAGCGAGACGGACGACATCGCCGCGGCCGAGGCGCGCCATGCCGAACTGCAGGCGCGGTTCGGTGATACGGTCGTGCTGGTCCACGGCCAGCTGCGCCCCGAAGCCAAGGACGCGGCGATGGAACGCTTCGCCAGCGGGCAGGCCAGCCTGCTGGTCGCGACGACCGTGATCGAAGTCGGCGTGGACGTGCCCAACGCGACGCTGATGGTGATCGAACAGGCCGAACGGTTCGGCCTCGCCCAGCTGCACCAGCTGCGCGGACGCGTGGGGCGCGGCGCGGAAAAGAGCACCTGCCTGCTGCTGCGCGGCGCGGCGCTGTCCGAAACCGGGCGGGAACGACTGGCGCTGATGCGCGAGACGCAGGACGGGTTCCGGCTGGCCGAGGAAGACTTGCGCCTGCGCGGCGGCGGCGAACTGCTCGGCACCCGGCAATCGGGCGACACGCCGTTCCGCGTCGCCAGCCTGGAACAGATCCAGCGCCTGCTGCCGATTGCCCACGATGACGCCCGCCTGCTGGTGGACCGCGATGGCGGCCTGACCGGCGAACGCGGCGAAGCGGCGCGGTTGCTGCTGTACTTGTTCGAGCGGGATTGGGGCGTGCAGCTGCTGCGCGGGGGGTAGGGGGCGTCGCCGCGACCCAATAGGGCTTTCGTCCCGATTGTGACGGCGCGCCTGCCACGCCAATTCCGGTGCAATTCACACCGGAGTAGCTGCCATGGCCTTGCCCCAATCCCTTCGCCAGCTGGGCTATGCCGGGCTGTTGCCACAAGCCGCTGCGGTGGTGGTCGCGCTCGATGGCGGGGAATGGCGCTGGACGGCGCTGGCGGTAGGGTTTGGCTATGCCGCGCTGATCTTCAGCTTTCTGGGCGGGGTGTGGTGGGGCATTGGCGTGGCGCGCGATGATGCGCCGAGTTGGATCTTCGCCGTGGCCGTGGTGCCCAGCCTGATTGCGCTGGCGGCCTATCTGCCGTGGATTGCGGGCTATAACTGGCCGGGGCCGTCGCTGCTGGTGGTCGGCGCGTGCCTGCTGCTGACGCCGCTGGTGGACCGCGCCATCGGTTTTTTGCCCGCAGGTTGGCTGGCCTTGCGCCTGCAATTATCGCTGGGACTGGGCGCCATGTCGCTGGCGCTGGGCGTGCTGGCTCTTTGAAATTGCCGGTCTGGTAATCCGGCTCAAAAGAGCGATTTGGTCGGGGAAAGAGGATTCGAACCTCCGGCCCCTGCCTCCCGAAGACAGTGCTCTACCAGGCTGAGCTATTCCCCGACCGATCGCGGGAACCCGAAGGAACCCAAGGCAGGAGCGGGCCTATAGGATGCGTTTTCCGCAGTGGCAAGCAGGCTTTCGGAATTTTTGCAGGTTGGCTATCAGGCCGCAATGCAGACTGCCGATAATTCCTCGCTTCCTGGCCCCTCCGATCATTGGGAATGGCAGTATCTCAGCCTTATGCGCCGCATCTGGGAGCAGGGCGATGAACGGATCGACCGGACGGGAATCGGCACGCGATCCGTCTTCGGGGCGCAATTGCGGTTCGATCTGGCGGGCGGAGCGATGCCGTTGCTCTCGACCAAGCGGGTCTACTGGAAAACCGCGACGCGCGAATTCCTGTGGTTTCTGACCGGCGATACCAACATCCGCACGCTCTGCGCGCAGGGCGTGGAAATCTGGACCGACTGGCCGCTGGACCGCTATCGCAAGGAAACCGGCGATGAGATTTCGCGCGCCGATTTTTCAAAACGGATCGTGGACGATGCCGATTTTGCGGCACGCTGGGGCGATCTGGGGCCGGTTTACGGCAAGCAGTGGACCGACTGGCCGGTCTATGAACCAGTGGGCGACGGGCTGTTCCGGCAGCGCGCAGCGGGCATTAATCAGGTCGCCGACCTTGTCACCAGCCTGCGCACCAACCCCGGCAGCCGCCGCCATATCGTCGAGGGCTGGAACGTGGCCGAGCTGGACCGGATGGCGCTGCCGCCGTGCCACAAGACCTATCAGTTCCATGTCAGCGCCGGAAACCGCCTGTCGTGCATGATGGTTCAGCGCAGCTGCGATGTGGCGCTCGGCCTGCCGTTCAACCTGTGGGGCGCGGCGCTGTTCACGCGGATGCTGGCGCAGCAGTGCGACATGGAGCCGGGCGAACTGGTGTGGATGGGCGGGGACACGCACCTCTACCTCAACCACGCCGATCTGGTGGAGCAGCAACTGGCGCGCGTGCCGCAGGGGAATCCGGTGATGGCGATTCACCGCCGCCCGGCATCGATCTTCGACTATGGACTCGAGGATTTCGAAGTCACGGACTACGCCCCGCAAGCCCACATTTCCGCACCTGTGGCGGTGTAGGCCGTGCAATGAATCACCTGTTCCCCGCATCGTCATGCTGAACTTGTTTCAGCATCCATCGTGCCGATTGCGATGGCGGTGCGGGTGGAGAGATGGACCCTGAATCAAGTTCAGGGTGACGGTAAGTTGTTGTGATATAGCGAGGTTATGGATTAACGCGGCTGGCTTGTCGATAGTTGACGCTGAAACCAGTTTGAAATAAAATAACGCGTATCTAAAATATGCTTACCCGGCGCATGGGGCGCGCGGGTCAGCGGGAGAGCGCGAACGATGGCCGACCGGCCCGCCAGTGAAACCCCTTCGTATGGCAATGGCGGCAGCAACCTGCCGCCGCTGTCGCTGCACGTGCCGGAGCCGCGCTTTCGCCCCGGCGATCCGGTCGATTACACCCATCTGGCGATCCCGCCCGCCGGTGCGCAGCCCCGCCCGGATGAGGCCTGCGCGGCCAGCGACACCGCGCCGCTCTGCACCGATCTGATCCGGGTGCTCGATGACAGCCATCAGGCGGTCGGACCGTGGGACCCTAAGCTTGACGCCGAAACGCTGCGGCGGATGCTGCGCGTGATGGCGCTGACCCGCGCGTTCGATGACCGGATGTATCGCGGCCAGCGACAGGGCAAGACCAGCTTCTACATGAAATGCACCGGCGAGGAGGCGACCTCGGTCGCGTCTGCCTTCGCGCTGGCGGACGATGACATGGTGTTCCCCAGCTATCGCCAGCAGGGCATCCTGATCGCGCGCGGCTATCCGATCGTGGAGATGATCAACCAGATCTATTCCAACCGCGCGGACAAGCTGAAGGGCCGCCAGCTGCCGATCATGTATTCCAGCCGCGAGCATAGCTTTTTCACGATCAGCGGCAATCTGGCGACGCAGTATCCGCAGGCCGCCGGCTGGGCGATGGCGAGTGCGATTCGCGGCGACAGCCGGATTGCCAGTGCGTGGGTCGGCGAAGGGTCCAGCGCGGAAGGCGATTTCCACGCCGCGATGACCTTTGCCACGGTCTATAACGCGCCGGTGGTGTTCAACATCGTCAACAACCAGTGGGCGATTTCCAGCTTTTCCGGGTTTGCCGGGGCCGAGCGGGCGACCTTTGCCAGCCGCGCGGTGGGCTATGGCATGGCCGGGCTGCGGGTCGATGGCAACGATCCGCTGGCGGTCTATGCCGCTGCGCGCTGGGCCGCGAACCGGGCGCGCTCGAACATGGGGCCGACCCTGATCGAGCATTTCACCTACCGCGCCGAAGGGCATTCCACCTCCGACGATCCCGGCCAGTACCGCAGCGCGCACGAGCGGACCGAATGGCCGCTGGGCGATCCGATCATGCGGCTGAAACGCCACCTGATCGCGCGCGGCGAATGGTCGGTCGAACAGCACGCCGCGATGGACACCGAACTGATCGAAGGCGTGAAAGCCGCGACCAAGGAAGCCGAAAAGAACGGGATTCTGGGGCACGGCCTCCACCACCCGTTCCACACCATGTTCGAGGACGTGTTCGAGGAACTGCCCTGGCACCTGCAAGAACAGTCGGAGCAAGCGATGCGCGAACGCCGGATCAAGTGGCCGGAGTGGAAGGAATCATGAGCGTGATCCAGGAGTTCCAGCCGCAAGCCCCCCACCTCTTCAGAGGAGGGGCAGCGAGACTTGGCGAGGCATCGCCGAGCCTAGTCGCAGCGGGGTGGTGCAATCGTCGCCGGACCGCGCTGCGCGCGGCACCACCCCCGGCCCCTCCTCTGAAGAGGAGGGGGGTATGAGCGAGGGAATCGCACCCGTCCGCCGCCTCAACATGATCGAGGCGATCAACGACGCGCTCGACGTGATGATGGACCGTGACCCCGATGTGGTGGTGTTTGGCGAGGACGTCGGCTTTTTCGGCGGCGTGTTCCGCGCCACCGCCGGCCTGCAAAAGAAATACGGCACGCACCGCGTGTTCGATACGCCGATCAACGAATGCGGGATCATCGGCGCGGCAGTGGGGATGGGGGCTTATGGCCTGCGCCCGGTGCCGGAAATCCAGTTTGCGGATTATATCTATCCGGGGCTGGACCAGCTGGTGTCCGAAGCCGCGCGGCTGCGGTATCGCTCGGCGGGCGAATTCATCGCGCCGATGACGGTGCGCTCGCCGTTCGGCGGCGGGATTTTTGGCGGGCAGACCCACAGCCAAAGCCCGGAGGCGCTGTTCACCCACGTCGCGGGGCTGAAAACCGTGATCCCGGCGACGCCCTATGACGCCAAGGGGCTGCTGATCAGCGCGATTGAAGACAATGATCCGGTGATCTTCTTCGAACCCAAGCGCATCTACAACGGCCCGTTCAACGGCTTTTACGACCAGCCGGTCGAACCCTGGGCGCGCCACGAAGGCAGCGAAGTGCCGGAAGGGTATTACTCGATTCCCCTCGGCAAGGCGCGGATCGCCCGCGCGGGCGAAGCGCTGACCGTGATCGCCTATGGCACGATGATCCATGTTGCCGCTGCGGTCTGCGCTGAAAAGGGCGTGGACGCGGAAATCATCGACCTCCGCAGCCTGGTGCCGCTGGACATCGACACTGTGCAGAAGTCGGTGGAAAAAACCGGCAAATGCCTGATCGTGCATGAAGCGACGCGCACCTGCGGGTTCGGTGCGGAACTCTCCGCGCTGGTGCAGGAGCGCTGCTTCTATCACCTCGAAGCGCCGATCGAGCGGGTGACGGGGTTCGACACGCCTTATCCGCACAGCCTTGAATGGGCATATTTCCCCGGTCCCGTCCGCATTGGCGAGGCGCTGGACCGCTTGCTGAAAGCTTGAGAACGATGGGCCGTTACACTTTCAACCTCCCCGACATCGGCGAAGGCATTGCCGAGGCCGAAATCGTCGCCTGGCACGTCAAGGTCGGCGACCGGATCGCGGAGGACGACAAGATCGCCGACGTCATGACCGACAAGGCTACGGTCGAGATGGAAAGCCCGGTTTCGGGCGTAGTCGTCTCGGTCGCCGGGGCCGAGGGCGATATGCTCGCCATCGGTGCGCCGCTGGTGGTGATCGAGACGGACGGCGAGGGTGGGGTTGAGGCTGAGGCTGAGGCGGTATCCATCCCCGAATCCTCCACCCCGTTCGTGTCGAGCGAAGTCGAGACACCAGGCGCCCCCCTCGTAATGGTCAGTGAACCGGAACCTGCCGCTGAACCGCAGCGTGTCTCGACTTCGCTCGACACGAACGGGGGTGGGCGGAAAGAGGTTAAGGTGCTGGCCAGCCCCGCCGTTCGCGCCCGTGCCGCTGAACTCGGTATCGACCTCGCGCAAGTGAAGCCTGCCGAGGATGGCCGGGTGCGCCACGCCGATCTCGATGCGTTCCTGTCCTACAACGGCGCCTACCGCGCCGGGGCCAAGCCGCGCGCGGACGAGGCGATCAAGGTCATCGGCCTGCGCCGCCGGATTGCCGAAAACATGGCGGCGTCAAAGCGCAGCATTCCGCACTTCTCCTATGTCGAGGAATGCGACGTGACCGCGCTGGAAACGATGCGGGCGCAGTTGAACGCGATGCCGGGGGACCGGCCCAAGCTGACCATGCTGCCGCTGCTGATCGCGGCGATCTGCCGCACGCTGCCGGACTATCCGATGCTCAACGCGCGCTATGACGACGAGGCGAACGTCGTGACGCGGTTCGGCGCGGTGCATCTGGGCATGGCGACGCAGACCGATGGCGGGCTGATGGTGCCGGTGATCCGCGATGCGCAGGACAAGAACCTGTGGCAGATCGCCCGCGAAATCGTGCGGCTGGCGGGTGCGGCGCGCAGCGGCACGGCCACCAGCGCGGAGCTGTCGGGATCGACCCTGACCGTTACTTCACTCGGCCCGCTGGGCGGCGTTGCGACCACGCCGGTCATCAACCGGCCCGAAGTGGCGATCATCGGCCCCAACCGGATTGTCGAACGTCCGATGTTCGTGCCCGATGGCATGGGCGGCGAACGGATCGAAAAGCGCAAGCTGATGAACATCTCGATCAGCTGCGACCACCGCGTGGTCGACGGCTGGGATGCGGCCAGTTTCGTTCAGGCGCTCAAGCGGCTGATCGAAACGCCGGTGGCGCTGCTGACGGATTGATGCCGAGTTTCCGATCGTCACCCTGAACTTGTTTCAGGGTCCATCGTGCCGCTAACGCAGCTCGCGCAGGTTAATAAAGCTCAGCGCGGCGAAATGGATGCTGAACCAAGTTCAGCATGACGGTTGGCCAAAGCAGGTTTGTGGGTTGGTCTGCCCCTTCAGCGCACGATCGCGCTATAGGCGATCCGGCCCGATCCCAGCGCGGCGCGGCGGTGATCGACCTGCCAGCGCACATGGGTAACGTCTTCCGGCGTGGCGATACGGCTGCCGGTCCGCAGCTCGCCCAGCTTGCCCCAGGACTTGCCGCCATCGACCGAAACCTGTTCCTCGCCATTGGCGCTGCCCTGATAGGCGACGGCGCGGGGGAGCGGATTGGTCACGGTGAAGCTGCCTGCGCCGCCCATCCGGTACCAGTTGACGATATAGACCACGCGGTCACCCCGGTTGAGGCGGCTGGCGGGTTCCAGCAACCTGCCCGACGTGGGCGAACCGCGTTCCACGAACACGGCGCTGTCCAGTGCAACGCTGGGGTTGGCCGCAGCGGGAAGGGCGGCGGAAAACGGTGCGGCGCAGGCCAGCAGCACGATGGCATGGCGGATGTTCACAGGCGGTCAGTCCCCAACTGGCAGCGGCCCAGGCGGGCAGCGGATACCGCTTAGATCGCGCATTCCGGCAAACATTTGGTTAATGCCGCCTTGTGCAGGATGCTTGCCAAAGGGTGACCGCGCGCGCGAAGCGCAGCAAAATCGGGCGATCCGGGCCTGTGGAAAAATTGCGCGTCAGTGCGCGCGCGAAGGCTGTTGACAGGAATCGGGGGCTGGCCTAGAGGCGGCGCTCCCCAAGGGGCGAGCGGGTGTAGCTCAGTTGGTTAGAGTGCCGGCCTGTCACGCCGGAGGTCGCGGGTTCGAGCCCCGTCACTCGCGCCACTTGGGGAATTTATTCCTAAAAAGCGTTGCTGAAGTCGATGGATTTTCCCCCTGCGGGGAGGGAAATCATCATGCCGTCTTCGGCCAGCCGCAGATCGCCGTCAAACGCGGCTGGCGCATCGCCCAGGAACTTCCGCTCGATCAGGCGCACCGGCACCGGCGGGACCAGATGATACAGCACCAGCGCCTTTGCCCCGGCCGTTTGCGCCGCGCGCGCGGCATCGACGGGGCTGGCATGATAGTTCTGGATGTCGGTCATGATCTGGGCTGAATCCTTGCGCCCGCGCTCGGCCAGTTTGGCTCCCAGCGCGGCGACCATCTCCATGTTCAGCGCTTCGTGGAACATCACGTCCACGCCCTTGGCCGCAGCGTTGAAGCTGGCCGAAAACACCGTGTCACCGCTGATCGCCAGCGACCGGCCCTTGTAATCGATCCGGTAGCCCAGCGCCGGGGAAATGGGGGCATGATCGACCCGGATGGCGGTAATCCGCACGCCGTCCCGGTCATGGACCACCGCGCTGTTCGCGCCCGCAGGCAGGTCGATGATCTGGGCCGCGCCGCCAAAGCCTTCCGGCCGGACAATCGCGGCTCCGTGGTGGGCGATGCGGTAACCCTTGTCGATCTGATAGGCCTGCATCAGCCCGCCGACGACCTGATCGGTCCCTTGCGGGCCGTGGACCGGGAGCGGCGCACTGCGCGATCCCCCGACCCACGCCTGCAGCAGCAGTTCGCCAAGGCCATCGAAGTGATCGGAATGCAGATGCGTCAGGAATGCGGCCTGCGCCTTGGGAATCGGGAAACCCATCCGCAGCAGTTTGCGGATGGAGCCGGAACCGGCGTCGAAGATGAAGGCCTGCTGCCCGGCCAGCACGGCAATGCATGGCCCCGCACGGGTCGCATCGGGCATCGGGGAGCCGCTGCCGCAGACATAGGCGTGCAGGCCATCGGGCAGGGCGGCCGATTGATCGACCCCCACGCTGGTATCCAGCGCGCGCTGAAAGGCCCGGTCCGCCAACCAGTCACGCCCGAGCACCAGGAACAGGCCAATCAGGATCACGCCGATTGCGAACAACCGGCCAAGTTTGCCACGCATTACCCATTCCCCCGCAGATTGTCGGGAGAGGCTAACCCGGTGCAGCGCTTAGCGCCAGCGGCCAGTTTCCATCCACAGCACGAACCGGCGCAGCGGCAGCAGCCAGACCACGCCCAGCACGATATAGACCGGCGTTTGCCCCAGCGCAGGCCAGTCTTCGATCAACGGGCCGACATAGCGCGCAATCAGGCCGCCATAGACCAGCAGCGCAATCAGCAGCGCCAGCACCCCCAGCGGGATCCGCATTGTCGGTTCGGTGCGCATCAGAACGGTCCGTAAAAACGAGTTGGGGTGACCACGCCTTTCAGCGTGATATCGTGGGGTTCGACTGGCAGGTCATCGACCAGCTGGCAATCCCAGGCGAGGCCGATTGGCAGCACGTGCGGGTGGGCGGCCAGATAGCGGTCGTAATGCCCGCCGCCCTGACCCAGTCGCTGGCCGTCGGCGGTAAAGCCCAGCAGCGGCACGATCAGCACGTCGGGCGTCATTTCCGCCGCATCGCCGCGCGGTTGCAGGCTGCCCCACGGTGCAGGTTCGAGCAATTCGGCGACATGGGGATTGTCCCAGCGGCGAAATTGCATCGGCGCGCTGCGATCCGCAAACCACGGCAGCGCCAGCGCGTGCCCGGCCTCGAACAGCCAGCGGGCATAGCCGCCGGTCGGCGCTTCGCCGCCGATGGCGCGATACAGGCCGACGCTGGCCCCGGCGGGGATCAGGTCTGCCACCGGGCGCGGCGGGCGCATCAGCACCAGCGCGCGGACATTGGCGGGCAAGGTTTCGGCGTGCTCGCGGCGGCGGGCGCGCAATTCCGCCCGCAAAGCCTGCTTATCTGTCACGGAAGCCTGATTCCTTGCCGAAAGGGTGAAGGGTGGGTGACGGGACCACCATGGGCCGTTGCCGGGAAATCCTCTGACGCGTTCACGTCAGGTGGGGACCATGTGTGCCGGACCAGGATCCGACCAGGGACAGCCCCCATTGGATTTGCTTATAGCCTCAGGGATTTTCGAAGGCTCGCACCGGGCAGAACCCGTCACGCCCTATTTAGGCGCGGCAAGCCTAACGCTCAAGGTGCGATGCAATATTTTCCAGACGGCTGGCCAGCGCTTCCAGCGCGGGGGCATCGCGATCCGGGCTGGCGGCGGCCAGCGCGTCAGCCAATGCGGCGCGGGCCTCGTGCAGTTCATCGGCCAGAACCAGCGCCGCGAACAGCAACTGGCGCGGTTCGCTTTGTCCGGCCGAGCCCATCGACTGGACCTTGTCGGCGATGGTCGCACCCAGCATGCGGATGTGGTCTTCCTCGCCGTCATCGCAGGCGACGGTATAGGCGCGGCCCCCAATCTGGAGCGTGACGTTGGTCATCCTTGCGCCCCTTCGATCAAAAGATCGAGCTGCTCAAGCCCGTCGGATACCGCAGCCCGCAACCGGCCGTGGCGGGCGCGCAGGCGGTCCAGTTCTGCTCCGGCGGCCTTCCCATCGCCTACATGGGCGGCGGCGGCTTCGATCCGCGCCAGCGCGGCGTCGATCCGCGCAAGGGCAGTGGCGGTGCGATTGGCGTCCATAGCCCATACGGCTAGCGCAATTCAGGACGTCGGCATAGTCTGCGCGCATGGATTTCCCACTGTGGCGGGGCTGCGGCGGGGCTTGTTCAGCAGTTCACGGGGCAGTCCGGGGGCGGGGGCGCTTGACGGGGGACGGTCCAGCCGCAAAGGGATGACGCGAACGAATCGCTGCTGCAACGCAGCACTTGTCTTATGCCCGCATTTCCGGGAGTACATACCTATGCAGCCTGACCCGTCCCGCCTGGCACCGATGGCCAACGCCATTCGCGCTCTTTCCATGGACGCGGTCCAGCAGGCCAACAGTGGCCATCCGGGAATGCCGATGGGCATGGCCGATGTGGCGACCGTGCTCTATTCGCAGTTCCTGAAGTTCGATCCCGCCGCGCCGAAGTGGGCTGACCGGGACCGGTTCGTGCTGTCGGCGGGCCACGGCTCGATGCTGATCTATTCGCTGCTGCACCTGACCGGCTATGCCGCGCCGACGATGGCGGACATCCGCAATTTCCGCCAGCTGCACTCGGTCTGCGCCGGGCACCCGGAAAACACAGAGCTGGCGGGCGTGGAATGCACCACCGGTCCGCTGGGGCAGGGGCTGGCGATGGCGGTCGGCATGGCGATGGCCGAACGCCACCTCAACGCCGTGTTCGGGGATGATCTGGTCGATCACAAGACCTGGGTGATCGCGGGCGACGGCTGCCTGATGGAAGGCATCAACCACGAAGCCATCGGCCTTGCGGGCGTGAACAAGCTCGGCCGCCTCAACGTGCTGTGGGATGACAACAACATCACGATTGACGGCGATACCTCGCTGTCGACCTGCGAAGACATCTGCGCGCGCTATGCCGCGACCGGCTGGCACACGGTGCGCTGCGATGGGCATGACCATGCCGACATCGCCCGCGCGCTGGCCGAAGCCGCCGCTGATCCGCGCCCGTCGCTGGTCGCGTGCAAGACGGTGATCGGCAAGGGCGCGCCGGGCAAGCAAGGCGGTCACAGCGTCCACGGCGCGCCGCTGGGTGCGGACGAAATCGCCGCCGCGCGCGAATATCTGGGGTGGAGCGCCGCTCCGTTCGAAGTTCCGGCGGACATTCTGGCTGACTGGCGTGTCCTGGGCGCCAAGGGTGCTGCGGCCCGCAACGAATGGGAAGCGCGCCTTGCCGCTTCACCCGCACGCGGAGAGTTTGAAAGCCGCCTGATGGGCGTCGCCGATCTCGCTTCGCCCGCACTCGAAAGCTACATCGCCGGACTGGTCGCCGCGCCGCAAAAGGTTGCGACCCGCAAGGCCTCGGAAATGGCGCTCGGTCCGCTGACGGAACAGCTGCCGCACCTGCTGGGCGGCAGCGCCGACCTTACGGGCTCGAACCTGACCAAGACCAAGTTCACCGTGCCGTTCGGCGCGGACAACTATGCCGGCCGCCACGTCTATTACGGCATCCGCGAATTCGGCATGGCCGCCGCGATGAACGGCATGGCGCTGCACGGCGGGGTAGTGCCCTATGGCGGCACGTTCCTGGTGTTCTCCGACTATTGCCGCAACGCGATCCGCATGAGCGCGGTGCAGCACGCGCAGGTTGTTTACGTGATGACGCACGATTCGATTGGGCTGGGCGAAGACGGGCCGACCCACCAGCCGGTCGAACACGTCATGTCGCTGCGGATGATCCCCAACCTCAACGTGTTCCGCCCGGCCGACGTGATCGAAACGGCGGAATGCTGGGCGCTCGCGCTGGAAACCACCGGCACGCCTTCGGTCCTTGCGCTCTCGCGCCAGAACCTGCCGCAGCTGCGCGGCGCCGGTGATGAAGGCTGGACCCGCAGCGCCAACCGCTGCGCGAAGGGCGCTTACCGCCTGAAGGCCGCTGATGCCGCGCGTCAGGTCGTGCTGGTCGCGACCGGCAGCGAAGTCGAAATCGCGATGGCCACCGCCGCCGCGCTCGAAGCCGCCGGGATTGGCGCGGACGTCGTGTCGATGCCCTGCGCGGAACTGTTCGTGGCCCAGGACGCGGCCTACCGCGCCGATGTGCTGCCCGCCGATGTGCTGAAAGTCTCGATCGAGGCGGGCGTCACGATGGGCTGGGAACGTTTCACCGGGATCGACGGTTTGAACATCGGGATCGACCGGTTCGGCGCGTCTGCTCCGGCGGATGAACTCTACAAGTATTTTGGCATCAGCGCAGATGCCATTGTCCCCCAGATCACGGCCAAACTGGGCCTCTAACACAGCAGGAGCTACGCACATGGCGATCAAAGTTGCGATCAACGGTTTTGGACGTATCGGGCGCAACGTCGCCCGTGCCATTCTTGAGCGGACCGACCACGATATCGAACTCGTGTCGATCAACGATCTGGCCTCGGCCCAGGCCAACGCAATGCTGTTCCAGCGGGACAGCGTCCATGGCCCGTTCGGCGGCACGGTCGAAGTTGATGGCAATGACCTGATCATCAACGGCAAGCGCATCAAGGTGACCGCTGAGCGCGATCCGGCGAACCTGCCGCACGCTGCCAATGGCGTTGATATCGCGATGGAATGCACCGGCTTCTTCACCGACCGCGCAAGCTGCGAAAAGCACCTCGCCGCCGGTGCCAAGCGCGTGCTGATCTCGGCTCCCGGCAAGAATGTCGACCTGACGGTCGTGTTCGGCGTGAACCATGACAAGCTGACCGCCGATCACGTGATCGTGTCGAACGCGTCATGCACCACCAACTGCCTGGCGCCGTTTGCCAAGGTGCTGAACGATGCCATCGGCATCGAACGGGGCCTGATGACCACGATCCACGCCTATACCAACGACCAGAAGATCCTGGACCAGATCCACGAAGATCCGCGCCGCGCCCGTGCTGCCGGCATGTCGATGATCCCGACCACCACCGGTGCCGCCCGCGCCGTGGGTGAAGTGCTGCCGGAACTGAAGGGCAAGCTCGATGGCAGCGCCATCCGCGTGCCGACCCCGAACGTCTCGGTCGTCGACCTGACCTTCACGCCCAAGCGCGACACGACCAAGGAAGAAGTCAACGCGCTGCTCAAGGCCGCGTCGGAAGGCGCGCTGAAGGGCGTGCTGGGCTTCTCGGACGAACCGCTGGTGTCGATCGACTACAACCACTGCCCGAACAGCAGCACCATCGACAGCCTGGAAACGGCCGTGATCGATGGCAAGCTGGTCCGCGTGCTGAGCTGGTATGACAACGAATGGGGCTTCTCCAACCGCATGGTCGACACGGCCGGCGCGATGGGCAAGCTGATCTGATCGGGGTTTAACCACCCACTTATCCGTTCGTGTCGAGCGTAGTCGAGACACGCGGCGCAGCGGTTCTCGACTGCGCTCGAACCGAACGGAGCTTGAGGAATACCGGTAAATGACGAAGTTCCGCACGCTCGATGACCTTGGTGATGTAACCGGTCAGGTCGCACTGGTCCGCGTGGACCTCAACCTGCCGATGCAGGACGGGGCCGTGACCGACGATACGCGCGTGCGGGCGGCGGCTCCCACGATCCTCGAACTCTCGGCCAAGGGCGCGAAAGTGCTGTTGCTGGCCCATTTCGGTCGTCCCAAGGGGGAACGCGTTTCCACCCAGTCGCTGTCGATGGTGATCGATACCGTGCAGGACGTGCTGGGCAAGGAAGTGATGTACGTGCCTGAAATCGCCGGGCCGATTGTCGAACAGACCATCGGCATCCTGCGCGCGGGCGACATCGCGGTGCTGGAAAACACCCGGTTCTGGAAGGGTGAGGAAAAGAACGATCCGGAACTGGCGAAAGCGATTGCCGCCAACGCCGATTTCTATGTCAACGATGCCTTCTCCGCCGCGCACCGCGCGCACGCCACGACCGAGGGGCTGGCGCACGTGCTGCCCGCTTATGCCGGGCGCGCGATGGAAGCCGAACTGACGGCGCTGGAAAAGGCGCTGGGCAATCCTGAACGCCCGGTCGCCGCCGTGGTCGGCGGGGCCAAGGTGTCGTCCAAGCTGGACGTTCTGACCCATCTGGTGACGCAGGTCGATCACCTGATCATCGGCGGCGGGATGGCCAACACGTTCCTGGCCGCGCGCGGCGTGAGCGTCGGAAAATCGCTGTGTGAGCATGACTTGGCCGCAACTGCTGAGAGTATTCTTGAAGCGGCGGACAAGTCCGGCTGCACCGTCCACCTGCCGTATGACGTGGTCGTGTCCAAGGAATTCGCCGCCAACCCGGCGAGCCTGCGCACCTGCAACGTCCACGAAGTGGCGGCGGATGAAATGATCCTCGACGTTGGCCCGCAAGCGGTCGAGGCGCTGGCCGATGTGCTGAAAACCTGCCGCACGCTGGTCTGGAACGGACCGCTCGGCGCGTTCGAAACCCAGCCGTTCGATGCCGCCACCGTCGCGCTGGCGCGCAGTGCCGCCGCGCTGACCAAGGAAGGCGCGCTGGTTTCGGTGGCGGGCGGGGGCGATACGGTCGCCGCGCTCAATCATGCGGGCGTTGCGGACGATTTCACTTATGTTTCAACCGCTGGCGGGGCCTTCCTCGAATGGATGGAAGGCAAGGAACTGCCCGGCGTGAAGGCGCTCGAACAAGCCTGATTGCCCGGTTACACGCGCGGTTGCGATTTTGCGCCGCGCTCGCTATCGGCCCGAATTACATACGTATGCACCTATCACGCCTCAACACAGGGATCTGAACCGATGAATACCGCTGCAATGACTGCCAAGATGGCCGAAGGTAATGGTTTTATCGCCGCGCTGGACCAGTCGGGCGGCTCCACCCCCAAGGCGCTGGCCGGTTACGGCGTGACCGAAGATGCCTGGTCGACCGAAGCGGAAATGTACGGACTGATCCATGCGATGCGTGAACGGATCATCACCTCGCCGGTGTTCACGGGCGCGAAGGTGATCGGCGCGATCCTGTTCGAACGCACGATGGACGGCATGGCGGGCGGGATGCCGGTGCCGCAGGCGCTGATCGACAAGGGCATCGTCCCGTTCATCAAGATCGACAAGGGTCTGGAAGATGAAGCGAACGGCGTGCAGCTGATGAAGCCGATGCCGGAACTCGACGCGCTGCTGATCAAGGCCAAGGCGCTGGGCGTCTATGGCACCAAGGAGCGCTCGGTCATCAACTCCGCCAACCGCGAAGGCATTGCCGCCGTGGTCAAGCAGCAGTTCGAAGTCGGCAATCAGGTGCTCGCCCACGGCATGATGCCGATGATCGAGCCGGAAGTGAACATCAAGAGCGAGACCCGCGCCGAGTGCGACGCGATCCTGCTCGACGAAATCCTGAAGGCGCTGGATGCGCTGCCGGACGGCGTGCAGGTCATGCTCAAGCTGTCGCTTCCCGTGGTGCCGGGCACGTTCGATCCGCTGGTGAACCATCCCAAGGTGCTGCGCGTGGTTGCGCTGTCGGGCGGTTACAAGCGCGCCGAAGCCTGCGTCGAACTGGCCAAGAACGCCGGGATCATCGCCAGCTTCAGCCGCGCGCTGCTGGAAGACCTGCGCTTCCAGATGAGCGACGACGAATTCGACGCCGCACTGGCCGAAGCGATTGACGCGATTCATCACGGCTCGACGGTCAAGACCGCCTGAGCGCGCTGATTTACCGGTTGGAGAGGACGGCGCCGGTCACTTTTAAGTGGCCGGCGTCAGTCATGTCTGGCCCCTTGGCTTGCACTGGTAGCGGCTGTAGAGCGGCGGGATGACTGACGCAGAACCCGCCGCCACCCAGCTGTACCTGATCTCGCCGCTTGATGTGGGCGGAACCTTCCCGGACCGGCTGGCCCGCGCACTCGATGCCGCGCCGGTCGCGGCGTTCCAGCTGCGGGTGAAGGACATCGACGAGCATCAGGCCGCGCGGTTGGCCGAGCCGCTTCAGGCGATCTGCGCGGCGCGCGGCGTGGCGTTCATCGTCAACGATTCGATTGGCCTGGCCAAGCGGATCGGCGCGGACGGGGTGCATCTGGGCCAGTCCGACGGCACCGTGGCCGACGCGCGTGAGCGGCTGGGCCGCGATGCTCAGATTGGCGTGACCTGCCACGGCAGCCGCCATCTGGCGATGGAAGCGGGCGATGCCGGGGCGGATTATGTCGCGTTCGGCGCGTTCTTTCCCAGCGCCACCAAGGACACCGAACACCGCGCCGAACTGGATGTGCTGACCTGGTGGCACGACCTGATGGAAATCCCCTGCGTCGCGATCGGCGGGATCACCCCGGACAACTGCGGCCCGCTGGTGGAGGCGGGAGCGGACTTTCTGGCCGTGTCCGGCGCGGTCTGGAACGGCGATGAAGCGGCTGCCGTGCAGGCCTTCCACCGCGCCATCGCGGCGGCGCTTTAGCGGTTGTTCTCGACCTTGCGGACACAGCGCAGATCGCTGTCGGTGCCGTCGGGGTTCATCCGGCGCAGGAAGTTGCCGGACAGCTTGTGGTATTTCTCCCCCTTGCGCGGGCCGCTGGTCAGCGTGACGAGGTCGCCCGTCAACAGATAGGTGCCGCGTCCGGCCGGGGTGCGATAGCTGGACGCGTTGACCACGGTAAACCCTTCGCCGTCCTGCGTCACGCCCGCCGGACCGGTGGCATCGCCGGGCAATTCGCACACATAAGTGCCGTGCTGCAGCGTTCCGATCTGGCCGCCCGGTGTAGCGTTGGCCGGCGTGGCATTGGCGGGAAGCAGCGCGGCAGCGGCCAGCAGGGCGAACGGGGCAAGGGACTTGGTCATAGCCGGTTTCCTATACCGCTGCCGGATGAGCCGCAACTGAACTGCGCTGCCGACCTTGCCCCAGGGCCGCGCACGCGCTAAGGGCGCGCCTTTCCGGTTATCGGCTCTTTCTCAAGCTTGAGGCTCCCAATGGCGAAGATCAGCGGCGTGGACATTCGTCCCGGCAACATTCTCGAATATGAAAAAGGCATCTGGAAGGTCGCCAAGACCCAGCACACGCAGCCGGGCAAGGGCGGGGCTTTCATGCAGGTCGAGATGAAGAACCTGATCGACGGTCGCAAGACCAACGTCCGCTTCCGCAGCCAGGACACGATCGAGCGCGTCCGGCTCGACACCAAGGATTTCCAGTATCTGTATGCCGAGGGCGACGATCTGGTGTTCATGGACGTTGAAACCTATGACCAGATCAACCTGCCGGCCGATCTGCTGGGCGATGCCGCCGCGTTCCTGCAGGACGGGATGACCGTGCTGCTCGAAATGTATGACGAGCGCCCGATTTCGGTGCAGCTGCCCGAACAGGTTGAAGCCACCATCGTCGAAGCCGACGCCGTGGTGAAGGGGCAGACCGCCTCGTCCAGCTACAAGCCCGCGATCCTCGACAACGGGGTGCGCGTGATGGTTCCGCCGCACATCGAAAGCGGCACCCGCATCATCGTGGACGTGTACGAACGCGCCTACGTCAGCAAGGCGAACTGAGCGCACCATGGCAGCGATTTCCGGCATGATCCGCGTGATGGAAAAGGCCGCCCGCAAGGCGGGTGGCCGGCTTCGTCGCGACTTTGGCGAGGTCGAGCATCTCCAGGTCAGCCGCAAGGGCCCGGCCGACTTCGTGTCGAAGGCCGATCAGGCCGCCGAACGCACCATCTGGGACGAACTGCGCACCGCGCGGCCGGACTGGGGCTTTGTGCTGGAAGAAGGCGGCGTGATCGAAGGCGATCCGACCAAGCCGCGCTGGATCGTCGATCCGCTCGACGGCACCAGCAACTTCCTGCACGGCATCCCGCACTTCGCGATTTCCATCGCCGCGCAGGAACCCAAGCTGGATGGCAGCGGCTGGGGCGATGTGATTGCCGGGCTGGTCTATCAGCCGATCACCGATGAAAGCTTCTGGGCCGAAAAGGCGCGCGGGGCATGGCTGCAGGACCGCCGCCTGCGCGTGTCGGCCCGCCGCCATCTCGATGAAAGCCTGATCGCCACCGGCATCCCGTTCGCGGGCCGGGGCGATTCGGCGGAATGGGGCAAGATCTACGCCGCCATCGGCCCACAAGTGGCGGGCATCCGCCGGTTTGGCGCGGCCTCGCTTGATCTCGCCTGGGTTGCCGCCGGACGGTTCGACGGGTTCTGGGAAAGCGGTCTGGCCCCGTGGGACACCGCTGCCGGGTGTCTGCTGGTGCGTGAAGCGGGCGGCTTCGTGACCGACTGGCGCGGTGTGTCGCAGCCGGTCTGCGATACCCAGGTGCTCGCCGGGAACGACGCGCTCCATTCCAAGCTGCACAAACTGGTCGCGGGCGCGCTGCGCTGAGGCACGGCGGGCCGGGGCGCGGCGTTAGTCAGATCTTAGGCATAACCGGCGATACTCGTCCGTGACCTGATGGTCCGCGGGAGTTTGCTGTGGCGCTTGGAACGATAACTGCCGGACTGGCCTTTGCCCTGCTGGCGCTGAACCCGCCGGTCCCGGCCACCGTGGTGCCGCCGGATCTGTTGCCGCTGGTATTGCCAGATCACCGGTTCGACTTGTCCGATCTGCCGGACGTCGCCGCCGCGCTGCCCAATCCGCGCAGCCATCGGTTTGGCCAGCCATCCATCGATCCCGCCGAGCTGCAAGGCGCGCGCTGGACTCCGCCCGCCAAATCATGGGGCAGCGCGGGTGACGGGCCAGTGCTGGAAATCGGCGCGCTGGGATCAAGGCGCAAGCGCGGCCCGGACCTGGCGCACATCTCGCTCGATTGGGATTTCTAGGACGATTTTTAGCGGCCAGAGTGCTTGCCCCGCGTGGCGCGCGCGGCTAAGCGGCGCTCTCACGGCAGTGCCCCTGTGGTGGAATGGTAGACGCGACCGACTCAAAATCGGTTGGAGAGATCCGTGCCAGTTCGAGTCTGGCCAGGGGCACCAGTCGCTGATTGCGTTGCAGATCGCACGATTGCGCTCTAGCCTGCGCGGCATGATCAAGCCTCTCTTCACCACTGCCGCCGCGCTGATCGCGCTCGTCTCGACCCCTGCCGCCGCCGATTCCGTGCGCGACAAGGTCAAGGCCGATCTGCCTGAGCTGATGGCGATCTATCGCGACCTGCATCAGCACCCGGAACTGTCGTTCCAGGAAGTCCGCTCGGCCAAGATCATGGCCGATGCCGCGCGCAAGGCCGGGTTCGAGGTGACCGAAGGGGTGGGCAAGACCGGCGTGGTCGCGGTGCTGAAGAATGGCCCCGGCCCGGTCGTGCTGATCCGCGCCGACATGGACGGGCTGCCGGTGCCGGAACAGACCGGGCTGGCTTATGCCTCGAAAGTCCGGGCGATTTCCTCGGCGGGCGTGGAAAGCGGTGTGATGCACGCCTGCGGGCACGATACCCACATGGCCGGCTGGATCGGCGCAGCGCGTGCGCTGGCGGCCAGCCGCGACCGCTGGTCGGGCACGCTGGTGATGATCGGGCAACCGGCGGAAGAGATCAACGCCGGGGCGGACGCCATGCTGAAGGACGGGCTGTTCACCCGCTTTCCCAAGCCGGATTTCGCGCTGGCGTTCCACGATACCGCCGACCTGCCGTCGGGTGTGATCGGAGTGAAGCCCGGCTTTGCGCTTGCCAACGTCGATAGCGTCGACATCACGGTCAAGGGGCTGGGCGGGCACGGGGCCTATCCGCATACCACCAAGGACCCGATCGTGCTGGCCAGCGCGATCGTGATGCGGCTCCAGACGCTGGTCAGCCGCGAAGCCAGCCCGTTCGACCCCTCGGTGGTGACCGTTGGCAGCTTCCACGGCGGGGCCAAGCACAACATCATTCCAGACGAAGTGAAGCTGCAGCTGACCGTGCGCAGCTATTCCGACGAATCGCGCAAGCTGCTGCTCGACGGGATCAAGCGGATCGCGGCGGGCGAAGCGCAGACCGCAGGCGTTCCGGCAGACCGGATGCCGGTGGTCACCGTCGATCCCAATCCGGGGCTGGCGACCTGGAACACGCCCGATTTCAGTGAGCGGATGGCGACGTTCTTCAAGGGCCGGTTCGGCGCGGGGCGCGTGGTGGAAACCCCGCCTTCGATGGCGGGTGAGGATTTCGGCGCGTTTGCCCGGACCGATCCTGACCGGATCAAGACGCTGATCTTCTGGGTCGGCGGGCGGCCGCAGTCCGCGTTCGATGCGGCCAAGCGCGAAGGCAAAGTGCTGCATGGGTTGCACAGCCCGTTCTGGGCGCCGGAGGCCGATCAGGTCGTCGCGACCGGGGCGGAAGCGCTGGCCAGCGCGGCAGTGGAACTGATGCCGAAACGCTGATTTCAGTTTTGCGAATTATTCGCATTAAGTTGATCGCTTTTAGCGATTAATCATCGCAGAAATTCCTGATGGAAAGGAAAGCCGACCACGCCCATCTAGGGGTGGCCCAATTCCCACCAACAGGAGAGATATCATGGCACTCAAGGGTTCCCAGACCGAGGAAAACCTCAAGGCAGCGTTCGCCGGTGAAAGCCAGGCCAACCGCCGTTACCTGTACTTCGCCCAGAAGGCCGACATCGAAGGTCACAACGACGTTGCCTCGGTGTTCCGTTCGACCGCCGAAGGCGAAACCGGCCACGCCCACGGCCACCTCGAATACCTCGAAGAATGCGGCGATCCGGCCACCGGTGAACCGATTGGCGATACCGTGTCCAACCTGAAGGCGTCGATCGCGGGCGAAACCCACGAATACACCGACATGTATCCGGGCATGGCCAAGACCGCGCGCGAAGAAGGCTTCGACGAAATCGCGGACTGGTTCGAAACCCTGGCGAAGGCTGAAAAGAGCCACGCCGGCAAGTTCCAGAAGACGCTCGACACGCTCCTCGCCGACGCGTGATTGATGACTGCGGGCGGCGGGGGCAGCACTGCTCCTGCCGCCCGTAATCTTTTGAACAATCGCAATTTTTATTGTCGTGAAAGTTACAGGGGACATCCGCGATGGAAGGCAGCCTTGAAGCGCCCACCCGCCACCCGATTCCGTGGCAGGACGAATCATGGTATGACGAAGCCGCGCTCGATGCCGAGCTGCGCCGCGTCTATGATATCTGCCACGGCTGCCGCCGCTGTTTCAACTTGTGCGACAGTTTCCCGATCCTGTTCGACGCCATCGACGAGGCCCCGAACGAGGAGGTCGAGGATCTGACCCCGGTCCAACTGAAGGCCGTCGTGGACGCCTGCACGCTGTGTGACATGTGCTTCATGACGAAGTGCCCCTATGTGCCGCCGCACAGCTTTGACCTCGATTTCCCGCACCTGATGTTGCGGTATCGCGCGGTTGAGCACCGCAAGGGGCAGACCTCGTTCGCCGATACCCAGCTCGCCGAAATGGGCCGCAACGGCAAGCTCGGCTCGGCGCTGGCCGGGCTGGCCAACTGGGCGACCGATCAGGACAACGGCCTGACCCGGCCGATCATCGAAAAGGTCGCCGGGATTGACCGCCGCGCGCACTTGCCGCCGTTTCTGGAAACGCCGCTGGTCAACCAGGCCGCCGGGATCATCCCCGCACCCAACCCGGATGGCCCGGTGTTTGGCAAGAAGGTGGCGGTCTATGCCGGCTGCCACGACAATTTCAACGACGGCACCCCCGGCCTCGCGCTGATCAAGGTGCTGGCCCACAACGGCGTGCGCGTGCGGATCGAACATCCCGATTGCTGTGCCATGCCCAAGCTGGAAAACGGCGACATGGCCGCTGTTGCCAGTGCGGCGCAGCGGATTTCCGCGCACTTTGCGCCGCTGATCGCCGATGGCTGGGATATCGTTCCGCTGACCACCAGCTGCGCGCTGATGCTGAAGTTCGAATGGCCGCTGATCGAGGTCGGCAACGACAATGTCACGCTGCTGGCGAAGCACAGCTTCGACGTGTCGGAATATATCGTCGCGCTGGCCAAGGACACCGGCCTTGCCCCGATCAAGGCAATGCCCGCGTCGATTGCGGTCCACTTTGCCTGCCACGCCCGCGCCCAGAACATGGGGCCAAAGGCGATGGAAATGTTGCGCCTGATCCCTGAGGCCAAGCCCGCGCTGACCGAGCGCTGCTCTGGCCACGGCGGCAAGTGGGGCATCTTCAAGGAAAACTTCGACCGTGCGGTCAAGGTCGGCAAGCCTGCCGCGCGCAATCTGGTGAAGACCAATCCGGACCTGATCGTGTCGGAATGCCCGCTCGCCGGACCGCATCTGAAACAGGTGATTACGGCCAACGGCGGAGAAGCACCGGAGCGGATCGGTCATCCGATTGAAATCGTCGCCAAAGCCTACGGGCTGTAAAGAATTTCACGCACCCGATTTGATTTGTAAGGAACATTGCAATGCCCCGCGATCAGCGAAGCATCACTGCTGCCGACATCATGCCGCTGGACCAGTACGAGCTGATCCGCGCCGACAAGAAGCAGGAAGCGATCGAGCGCAAGAAGCTCACCCGGCTGGCGGTTGGCCCTTATGCCACTGTCCTGTTTGAAAACTGGGATTCGATGTGGCTCCAGATCCAGGAAATGCTCCGGATCGAAAAGGGCGGGGATGCGCAGCTGGTCGATGAACTGGCCGCTTATGACCCGATGATCCCCAAGGGCCGCGAGCTGACCGCGACGGTGTTCTTCGAAATCGGCGACGCGGACCGCCGCGATGCTTTCCTGCGCACGATTGGCGGGGTGGAAGATCACATCGCGATCCAGGTCGGCGGCCATGAAATGCGCGCCCGCCCCGAAGGCGACACCGAACGCACCCGCGCCAGCGACAACAAGGCCAGCGCGGTCCACTTCTTCCACTTCGATTTCACGCCCGAAGCGATTGCCGCGTGGAAATCGGGCGAGGGCAATGCGCTGCTGGTGATCGACCACCCGAACTATGGCCACGCAGCACTGATCAGCCCTGATGCGCGGGCGTTCCTTGCGCGGGAATGCTTCTAGTCGCCGTCGCCGGAGCTGCCTGAACGGGCCATCGATGATTGCAGCAGTGCGGCGGCCTGATCGGCGCTGGGGCTGCTCGGTTCGGGCGGGCTGCGCCGGCCGTCGTCATCGCCGCCCGCAGGCAGGCCGCGCATCGTTGCCGCATCGCCGCCGGGAAAGGCTCCGGGCGGCGGCGCAAGGAAGGCCGGTTGGCCGCGGTTCGGGCCAAGCTGACGGCCCCGTGGTGCGTTTCCGGCCAGCATTGGTGGCGGATTGGGATCGGTCGACCCCCCGCTGAAGCCTGCGTTATCCGCCCCGGCGCTACCCCAACTGCCGCCGCCGGACCGCTCCGAACCGGCGTCGGCCACTTCGCGTGAGCCAACCTGTTCTGCTTCGGTCTGGGCCAGCTTGTTGCGCGCTTCGCGCTCAGCCAGTTCCTGCCCCAACTGCGATTGTTCGCCGCCTGCAAACAACGCGATCAAGCCAGTCAGCACCACGGTTGCACCCGCGAAGTGCTTGAGCAGCTTGGGAGAAATCGGTAAAGACTGAACGGGACGGCGCATGACCATGGGTTATCGCGCCGGAAAGTTAACCATGGACAGCGCAGGTGTGGTTACCAACGAATTGACGGCCGCCTGCGCGAAAGGGGCGCGCCGACGGCCGTCGTTACTCCTCCCCAGGAGTCAGGTGGGCGTCAGGCGTAAGAGCCGAGCCGATGGTAGAGCGCGCTGATCCGCGCGAGTTCTTCGGGTTCCTCGGTCGAGCGGGCATGGCTGGCGAGGGCCTGACGGAGCAGGCGGAAGTCGTTGTTCGAAAGCAGCGCGCGGGCCCGGCTCGGCTCGCGGACTTCGTTCATTTGCGCGGTTTCCATGGGGTGTTCCTTCGTTGCTACGGTGCGGACCCTGTGTCCGTTGCCTCATGCTGATAGGCCAGGTGGGCGCAGGCTTAGTAGGAAAAATTACAATTCATCTTGTGTGGATGGCGTCAAAAATCGGAAATTATTTGTCATGTTGTAAATAATATGACAAACAGCGGCGATGAACGATCCGACAATTCTGGCTGGCCCGACGGTCCGCCGCCTGCGCCGCCGCGAAGGCTTGACCCAGGCCGCCATGGCCGCACGGCTTGGCATTTCTCCCAGCTATCTCAACCTGATAGAGCGCAATCAGCGGCCGCTGTCGGCGCGGCTGGTGGTGGCGCTGGCCGAACAGTTCGACTTCGATCCGCGCAGCCTGCGGCAGGATGAGGCGGTCGGCGGGGTTGACGGCCTGCGCCGCCGCCTCGCGGACGAACGCTTTGCCGACCTCGCCATCGACCGTGACGAAATCGCCGAATGGCTCGCTGCCGCGCCGCAGGCGGCGCTGGCGTTTGCCCGCCTGTACGACGCCAGCGGCACGGACATTGCCACCGCGTCCAGCGATCCGATGGATCTGGTGCGGCGTGAAATCGAGCGCTGGCGCAACCATTTTGCCGACCTTGACGCGGCGGCCGAGGCCTTGTCGGACGAACTGCGGCTGTCAAACGCCGATATCGGCGCGGCGCTGGCGGAGCGGCTGCGCCAGCAGCACCAGTTGTCGGTGCGGATCCTGCCGGCCGATGTGATGCCCGATGCGCTGCGGCGACTGGATCTGCACGCGCGGCAGCTGCAATTGTCCGAAATGCTCGACGGCCCGTCGCGCAACTTCCAGATCGCGGTGCAGCTGGCGCTGCTGGAGCAACGCGATGAGATCGCCGCGATTGCCAACGGCGCGCAGTTCACCGACCGCGCCGCCTGGCGGCTGTTCCGCCGCCACCTGGCGGCCTATTTCGCTGCGGCGTTGCTGATGCCCTATGGCCGGTTCATGCGCGCGTGCGAGGCGACGGGATACGATCTGGACTTGCTTCAGCGGCGGTTCGGCGTGGGATTTGAACAGCTCGCCCACCGCCTGACCACGTTGCAGCGGGTCGGCCAGCGGGGTCTGCCGTTCTTCATGGCCCGGATCGACCGCGCCGGGCAGTTTGCCAAGCGCTATGCCGGGGCCAGCGGCACGCTGCTGCTGGAAAGCGGCACAAGTTGCCCGCTGTGGGCCGCGCATGAGGCGTTCGAGCGGGCCGGGCGGACCTGCGTCCAGCTGGTTGAGCTGCCCGACGGCGCGGGCCAGCCCTCACGCTGGCTGACGATGGCCCAGACGGTCGAGCGCAGCGGCTCGCTGGGGGCGCGCGCCGCGCGGTTCGCGGTCGTGCTGGGGCTGGAGGCGCGGCTTGTCGGGCAACTGGCGCAGGCGCGCGGGCTGTCGCTTGATCCGGTGAACGCGGTCCCGATCGGGCCTGGCTGCGCGCAGTGCCACCGCGCCGATTGCCTGCAACGCGCGCTGCCGCCGCGCGGCGCGGCGCTGGAGTTTGATGAACGCACGCGCGCGCTGACGCCGTTCAGTTTCCGCGGATAGTCGCTCTTCACCAATACCTGTAAAGTTTACCGACATTTCACCTCTGGGCGTTAGGCCGGGTCGGACCATTCACACCGAAGGCCGTCCAGCGCGACAATGATCCGTCTATTCAAACACTACATCCCGCACGCGGTGATCCTGCTGGGACTGATCGATCTGGTGCTGCTGTGCATCGCCGGGGAAATCGCCTGGCGGGTGCGCGCGGAGCAGATCGGGATTGCGGCCGGTGAGACACTCAGCCGACTGTGGCAGCTGTCGGCGTTCTCGGCGATCATCCTGACCGCGATGATCGCGGTGGGGGTCTATGGCTCGGACGCGCTGCGCTCGATGCGGTTTGCCACGGCGCGGTTGCTGGTGGCTATTTCGCTGGGGGTGATTGGGCTGGCGTTCGTCGATTTCCTGCTCGGCGGGCACAATTTCTGGCGCTCGACGCTGGCCTATACGATGGGGATCGCGATTGTCCTGTTGGTGCTCAACCGGCTGGTGATCGGCGGGCTGCTGGGCAACGCCGCATTTCGCCGCCGGGTGCTGGTGCTGGGCGCAGGCGCGCGGGCCGACCGGCTGCGCAAGCTGGCGGAGCGGCCCGAAAGCGGCTTCGTGATTGTCGGTTATGTGGCGATGACCGACAGCGCACCGGTGGTCGAGGAATCGATTGCGCGCAGTGCGATCCACAACCTGACCCGCCATGTCGAAAATCTCGACGTGACCGAAGTGGTGCTGGCGCTGGAAGAACGCCGCAATGCGCTGCCGCTGGGGGATCTGCTGCGGATCAAGACCACCGGGGTGCACGTCAACGACTTTTCGAGCTTTATCGAACGCGAAACGGGCCGGGTTGATCTCGATACGGTCAACCCCAGCTGGCTGATCTTTTCCGACGGGTTCTCATCCGGACGGATGGTGTCGAGCGCGGCGAAGCGGCTGTTCGACATTGCCGCGAGCGCGTTGCTGCTGGTGCTGACCGGACCGGTCATCGCGCTGTTCGCGCTTGCGGTGAAGCTGGACAGCAAGGGGCCAGCGTTCTTTCGCCAGACCCGCGTGGGGCTGTATGGGCAGGACTTTGACCTGATCAAGCTGCGCTCGATGCGCACCGATGCCGAGGCGAACGGGGCGCAGTGGGCGCAGAAGGATGACCCGCGCGTGACCCGGCTGGGCAAGTTCATCCGCAAGGTCAGGATCGACGAACTGCCGCAGGCGTGGGCGGTGCTGAAAGGCGAGATGAGCTTTGTCGGCCCGCGTCCGGAACGCCCGGAGTTTGTCGCCGATCTGGAAGAAAAGCTGCCCTATTACGCCGAACGTCACATGGTGAAGCCGGGGATCACCGGCTGGGCGCAGATCAACTATCCTTATGGCGCGTCGATCGAGGATTCGCGGCACAAGCTGGAATACGACCTGTACTACGCCAAGAACTATACGCCGTTTCTGGACCTGCTGATCCTGCTGCAAACCTTGCGGGTGGTGCTGTGGCACGAGGGCGCGCGCTAGGATGGCGCTGGCGACCACCCTTTGGCCGGGCATCGCCGCGCTGCTGTGGCTGATTGCCGCTGCGGCCTGCGGGGTTGTGGCCATGTGGCTGTGGCGCTTGGTCGAACGGTTTGGCCGGGCCTGCACCGCGCTGGCGCTGGCACTGGCGGTAACCGGGATATGGGCGCTGAGTTCCGGCTTGCTGGGACCAGCCAGCACGGTAACCGCACTGACCGAAGCGGGGCGCAACCTGGGCTGGCTGTTCGCGCTGTACCGGCTGTTTGCGGTCGACGGGCGGCTGGACAGCGTCCAGCCGGTCAGGCCGATGCTGTTTGCGCTGGGGTTTGTCGAACTGGTGCAGGGCTTTGCCCACGCCTTGTTCGACGCGGCCAGCGCGGCAGAGACTTCGCTGGCAGCCTATGCCTTCCAGACCGTGACACTGCTGCACCTGCTGTTGCAGATTGGCGGGTTGGTGCTGGTTCACAACCTCTATGTCGGGGCGCGGGCCGAAACGCGGTTGCTGCTGCGCTGGCCGGCCGCGGCGCTGCTGGTGCTGTGGGGGTTCGATCTCAATTACTATACGGTCGCCTATCTGACTTATGGCACGCCCGAAGTGCTCGCGGCGTTGCGTTCTGTCGCGGTGCTGGTCACGGCGCTGCTGCTCGCCATCGGGGCGCTGACCGGGCGGAAGGAAGCCAGCCTGCGGCCATCGCGCGCGGTGACCTTTCAGTCGCTGTCGCTGATGCTGATCGGCGGCTACCTGGTCAGCATGGTGGCGGTGGCGCAGTGGCTGTCGTGGTCGGGCGGGAACCTGACGGCCTCGCTGCAACTGGGCGTGCTGGCGGCAGCGACGGTGCTGGGCGTGGCGGTGCTGGCATCGGCGCGGATGCGCGGCTGGATGCAGGTGATGCTGACCAAGCACTTGTTCCAGCATCGCTATGATTACCGCACCGAATGGCTGCGCTTTACCCGCACGATTGCCAAGGCGGGTAGCGCCGGGACGACCCTGAACGAGCGGATCATTCGGGCGCTGGCCGACATTACCGACAGCCCGGCAGGCCTGCTGCTGACGCCGGGGGAGGGCGGCCAGCTTGAACTGGCGGCGCGCTGGCAGTGGCCCACGGCCGAGGTTCCTGCGGTCGCGCTGTCACAGGGGCCGTGCCGGTTCTTCGAACAGGGCGGCTATGTCGCTGATCTGGATGAACTGCGCGGCGGGCGGGCGAGCGCCGAGGCGGCCGCCGCTGTGCCGCAGTGGCTGCTGGATGACCCGCGCGCCTGGGCGCTGGTGCCACTGCTGCATTTCGAGCAACTGGTCGGCATGATCGTGCTCGCCCGCCCGCCGCACGCGCGCAAGCTGGACTGGGAAGACTTCGATCTGCTGCGCATCGCCGGACAGCAACTGGCGAGCTATCTGGCTGAACACGCCGGCCAGTCGGCGCTGGCCGAGGCGGGACGGTTTGACGATTTCAACCGGCGCATTGCCTTTGTCATGCATGACATCAAGAACCTGGCGAGCCAGCTCAGCCTGCTGGCCCGCAACGCTGAACAGCATTCCGACAATCCGGAATTTCAGCGCGATATGCTGATTACCCTGCGCAATTCATCGGACAAGCTGCACACGCTGTTGTCGCGCCTGTCGCGGTATGGTTCGTCCGCGATCGAGACGCTCAGCCCGGTCGCGGCCGATGAGGTCGCCGCTCGGGTCGCTGCGCAGTTCCAGTCGCTCCACCACGTCCAGCTGGTCGAGGCCGCGCCGTGCCGGGTGGCGGGGCAGGCGGATTCGCTGGAACAAGTGCTGGTCCATCTGGTCCAGAACGCAATTGATGCCAGCCCCGATGGTGCGCCGGTGTTCCTGCGGGTGGCCTGCGAAGGCCTGAGCGGGGTGATCGAAGTGCTCGATTCGGGCACCGGAATGAGCGCCGAATTCGTCCGCAGCCGGTTGTTCAAGCCGTTCGACAGTTCCAAGCCCGGCGGCTTCGGGATCGGCGCCTATGAGGCGCGCGAACTGGTTCGGGCGATGCGCGGGCGGCTGGAAGTGGAAAGCCGCGAAGGGCTGGGAAGCCGCTTCACCATTCATCTGCCGCTGTTCGATGCGGTGGAACTGATCGATACTCTTGCTGCCAAACGAGTTGCTTAAAATGTCCGATCCCAAACCCAAGCTGCTGATCGTCGAAGATGATGCGGGGCTGCAGGCCCAGCTGAAGTGGGCCTATCCCGAATTCGACGTGGTCATCGCCGGCGACCGGGCCAGCGCGCTGGCGGCGCTGCGGGCCGATGAACCCCCGGTGGTCACGCTGGACCTGGGCCTGCCGCCCGATCCCGACGGGACGAGCGAGGGCTTTGCCTTGCTCGACGCGATCATGGCGCTCAAGCCTGACACCAAGGTAATCGTCGCCAGCGGCCACGGCGCGCGCGAATCCGCGCTGTCGGCGATCGCCAAGGGGGCCTATGATTTCTATCAGAAGCCGGTCGATATCGAGGCGCTGGGGTTGATCGTCCGGCGCGCGCTGGAACTGCACCGGATCGAGGCGGAAAACCGCCAGCTGGCCACCCGGACCGGCGAAGGCAACCGCGTGCTGGGGCAGATGATCACGGGCGCGCCGGAAATGGTGAAAGTCGCCCGGACGATCGAACGCGTCGCCAACACCAACGTTTCGGTCATGCTGCTGGGGGCCAGCGGCACCGGCAAGGAACTGCTGGCGCGCGGCTTGCATGACGCGAGCGATCGTTGCGGCGGCGCATTCGTGGCCATCAACTGCGCGGCGATCCCGGAAAACCTGCTGGAAAGCGAACTGTTCGGGCACGAAAAAGGCGCGTTCACCGGGGCGGTCAAGACCACCGAGGGCAAGATCGAGCTGGCCCACGGCGGCACGCTGTTCCTCGATGAAGTCGGCGATATTCCGCTGCCCTTGCAGGTCAAGCTGTTGCGGTTCCTGCAGGAACGGGTGATCGAGCGGATCGGATCGCGCAAATCAATTGCGGTCGACACGCGGATCGTATGCGCGACGCATCAGGACCTTGAAGCGATGATCGCGGATGGGCGGTTCCGTGAGGACTTGTTCTATCGCCTGGCTGAGATCGTCATCAAGATTCCCAGTCTGGCTGAACGCCCCGGCGATGCCGGGTTGCTGGCGAAGGCGTTCCAGACCCGGTTTTCGCGGGAAATGAACCCATCGGTCAAAGGCTTTGCCGCCGATGCACTCGCCGCAATCGATGCCTGGCACTGGCCGGGCAACGTCCGTGAACTGGAAAACCGGGTGAAGCGCGCGGTCATCATGGCCGATGGCAAGCTGATTTCCGCAGCCGATCTGGATCTGGCCGATCCGGACGAAGCGGGCGAAGTGGCGCTGAACCTCAAATCCGCGCGCGAGGGAGCCGACCGGCGGGTGATCCGGCACGCACTGGCCCGCAGCGAAGGCAATATCTCGCAAACGGCCAAGCTGCTGGGGATCAGCCGCCCGACGCTCTACGATCTGCTCAAGCAATACGATCTTCAGGCCTGAAGCCAGTGCTGGTGCGCCGCCTGTTCGCCGCGCTGGGCCTTGCCGGGGTGCTGCTGGCAGCGCCGCTGCTGGCCTTGCCGGACGTTCAGCAAGGGCCGATCAACGCGGCCCGCGCGGCGCTGCAACGGGGTGACGGGATTGCGGCGGAAGCCGCGTTGCGCAACGCGATCAAGGCCGGTGCGCCGCGGGACGCGGTGGCGGCGTGGATGGGGGAAGCCTTCATCTATCAGGGCGATCTGGCGCGCGCGCGGGGCTGGCTGGAGCCGGGGCAGTTCACCCCCGATGCGGCGGGGCGGGGCTGGCAGGCGCTGGGGATGCTGGAACGGCTGGATGGCAACCTGCCCGCCGCCGGTCAGGCCTATGACCGGGCGCTGGCGCTGATGCCGGACGATGCGCAGTTGTGGGTCGATATTGGCCGCCTGCGCTATCAGGGGGGAGAGCAGATTCTGGCGGTCGACGCGGTAAACCGGGCGCTGACGGCCGATCCGGACAATGTCCGCGCGCTGGAGTTTCAGGCCCAGCTGCGCCGCGACCAGTCCGGCTGGGAGGCCGCGCTGCCGCTGTTTGAGCGCGCGCTGGAAATCGCCCCCGAAGACCTGTCGCTGCTGAGCGGATATGCCGCAACGCTGGGCGAACTGGGGCAGACCACCCGGATGCTGGCGGTGACCCGCCAGATGATCGAGGTCGCGCCGAGCCATCCTTATGCCTTTTACCTGCAGGCCGTGCTGGCCGCGCGCGCCGGGAAGATGGAACTGGCCCGCAGCCTGCTGGCCCGCACCGGCGACAAGCTGAAGGGGATGCCAGCCGCGCTGGAACTGCAGGGCTTGCTGGAACTGGAAGCAGGCAACGCCAATCTTGCCGCCGGTCTGCTCGAACCGCTGGCGCAGCGCCAGGGGGCGAACCAGAAGCTGCAACTGCTGCTGGCCCGCGCGCTTTATGAAGCGGGTGATTACGGCAAGCTGCATAGCCGGTTCGATGCGCTGGCGGCACGCCCCGACGCTCCGGCCTACCTGCTGCTGCTGCTGTCCCGCGCGCATGAGGAGCAGGGCAATCGCGCCGCCGCCGCGCCGCTGCTCGACCGGGCGGCGGGAGCGACGATCCCTGCGCTGATGCCGATCCCGGAACGGGACCCGATCGGCGTGCTGGCGCTGCGCTGGAATGCGGCGCCGGGGTCGCCGGAAACGGCGGTCCCCTATGCCCGCAGCCTGCTGGCGGTGCGCGATCTGCGCGGCGCGGCCGGAGTGGCCGGCCGGTTCCGGCAATTGCATCCCGGATCGTCCGAGGCGCTGGCGCTGTGGGGCGATGTCGCGCTGGCCACCGGTCAGGCGGGCGAAGCGCTGGCGGCCTATGACCAGTCGGCGCAAATCCGCTTTCCCGAACCGCTGCTGCTGCGCATGGGCGAAGCGTTCGACAAGGCCGGGCGCGGGCGCGATGCGATGACGGTTACCGCCAACTACCTCGCCGCGTTTCCCGGCAGCCGGTTGGCCGCGCGGATGGGGGCGAGCCACCGCGCGTTTACTGGCGACTGGGCAGGTGCCCGCGCGCTGCTGGAAAGCCTGCGCGCACGCGGCGGCAATCGCGATGTGCGGCTGCTCGCCGATCTCAGCCTGGCCCAGCTGCGGACGGATGACGTCAAGGCCGCGCAGGAAAGTGCGGCGCGCGCCTATGCGCTGCAACGCGGCAGCGGGGTTGCGGCGCAGGCGCTGGGGATGGCGCTGGCCGCCGCGGGCAAGGAACCGCAGCGCGCCCGCGACCTGCTGGACAAGGCGCGCAAGATGGGCGGCGACAACCCGTTGCTGGCGGAAGCGCGCGCGCAACTCGCGGGAAACGGCGCCGCCTGACCGGAATTGTTCTGGATAAGGCTCGACAGGGCCGCCAAGGCAATTTAATCGCATGATTAAATGCTGGATCAACAGACTGTAAGGTGAGGCTGCGATGGCGGGTGTTCTGCAAGGGGTGACGGTAATTGAACTGGCGGGGATCGGACCCGGCCCGTTCTGCGGGATGATGCTGGCCGATCACGGCGCACGGGTGATCCGCGTGGAGCGGCCGGCCAATGCAGGCCGGTTCGGCGATGGCGGCAACCGCGATATCCTGAACCGCAACCGTGAACGGATCGAACTGGACCTGAAAGATCCGGCGGCGATTGAACAGATCAAGGAACTGGTCAGGACGGCCGATGCGCTGATCGAAGGGTATCGGCCTGGGGTGCTGGAACGGCTGGGGCTGGGGCCGGAAGTGCTACTGGCGATCAACCCGAAACTGGTGATCGGGCGGATGACCGGCTGGGGTCAGGACGGGCCGATGGCGCCGCTGGCGGGCCATGACATCAACTATATCGCGCTGACCGGCGCGCTCCATTCCTATGGCCGCAAGGGCGAAAAACCCAGCTTCCCGGTCAATGCCGTGGGCGATTTTGGCGGTGGCGGGATGATGCTGGCGTTCGGCGTGGTCTCGGCCATTCTGCATGCGCGCAGCGGCGGACCGGGCCAGGTGGTCGATTGCGCGATGGTCGATGGTGCGGCGATCCTGTCGGCGATGACTTATACCTTCCTGGGCAATGGCCAGTGGAAGGATGAGCGCGGGGTCAACCTGCTCGATTCGGGCACGCACTTCTATGACACCTACGAAACCAGCGACGGGAAGTGGATCTCGCTCGGTTCGATCGAGCCGCAGTTCTATGCGCTGCTGATGGAAAAGACCGGCCTGACCGGCGATCCGGACTTTGCCCAGCAGATGAACCCGGCCAAGTGGGACGAGCTGAAAGCGCGGATGACCGCGCTGATCCTGACCAGGACGCGCGATGAATGGTGCGCGATCATGGACGGCACCGATATCTGCTTTGCCCCCGTGCTCAGCCTGACCGAAGCGCCGCAGCACGCGCACAACGTGGCGCGTGCGACGTTTGTCGAAGACGGCGGGATGGTCCAGCCCGCACCTGCGCCGCGCTTTTCCGCCACGCCCGCGCCGCCGGTTTCGCTGGCCGGTCGTTAAGGCGTAAAGCCCCTTTCCAAACGCTGTCATTCCCGCGAAAGCGGGGATGACAGTTGAGGGGCGACGTTGTGAATTTCCTGACACGGCTTGATCTGCTGGTGCGCGTTCTGCTGGCGGCCATCGCGCTGGCAATCGTGCTGCCGGTAACCGGTGCCGCGCGCGAAGTGGTGCAGTTCATCGCCAACGCGGCGGTGTTCATCCTGTTCTTCCTCAACGGGCTGCGCCTGCCGCGCCATGAAGTGCGCGCGGGCCTGTCGAATCACCGCCTGCTCTGGCCGCTGACGGCGTGGGTCTATGGCGTCATGGCGCTGGCGGGCTGGGCGACCTGGCAGCTGGGGCAGGGCTGGATGCCCCCGATGATCGCGCTGGGCTTTCTCTATCTGGGCTGCATGCCGTCCACGGTCCAGTCGGCGACGGCCTACAGCTCGCTGGGCGGGGGCAATGTCGCCAGTTCAGTGATTGCGGCGGCGCTGCTCAACATTCTGGGCGTGTTCATTTCCGCGCCGCTGTTCTCGTTGCTGGGCGGGGGCGGCGCGGCGGAATTTCATGCCGACAGCCTGGTCAAGGTGATCGGCATGCTGCTGGTCCCGTTCATCGCCGGGCAGCTCATGCAGGACCGGCTGGGCGATTGGGTCAAGGGCCATCGTCAGCTGGTGACGGGGATGGACCGCGCGGCGATTGCCATCGCGGTCTATGTCGCGTTTTCCGGCGCGGTGGAGCAGCGGTTCTGGACGCGGATCGATCTGGAGGGCTGGGTCTGGCTGATCGCCGGAACGAGTGTGCTGCTGGTCATCGGCCACCTTGGCGCGTGGTGGCTGGGCCGCGCCGTGGGGCTGGACCGCGCCAACCGCGTGACCATGCTGTTCGCGGGCGGGCAGAAAAGCATCGCCATGGGCGCGCCGATGGCGACCGTGCTGTTTCCGCCCGCCGTGGCGGGGGTGATCCTGCTGCCGATCCTGCTGTACCACCTGGTCCAGCTGATCATCGCCGCGCCAATTGCGGTGCGGCTGCGCGGCGGTTGATCAGTCCGCCCGGACGGCGGTTTCGAGCTCGCCGTCGGGGAACTTGCGCTTGTGGCGGATCGACCACCACAGCGACAGCCCGATCAGCACTGCGCCGATCAGCCCGGTGATCGTTTCGGGGATGTGGAACTTGGCCGAGGCCAGCATGATCCCGCCCAGCGCGATGATCGCCCAGAATGCCCCATGTTCAAGGAACCGGTATTCCGCCAGCGTGCCCTTTTGCACCAGCATGATCGTCATCGAACGCACGAACATCGCGCCGATCGACAGGCCCAGCGCGATCACCACCATGTTGTTCGACAGGGCGAACGCCCCGATCACGCCGTCAAAGCTGAAGCTGGCGTCGAGGATATTGAGATAAAGGAACCCGCCAAGGCCGGAACGGATGACCGCGCCTTGCGCCGCCAGCGCCTGTTCGCGCATTTCCAGCAATGTCCCCAGCGCTTCAACCGCGATGAACGTGACGATCCCGAGCGTGCCCGCAACCATGAAGGTCAGCGCGTCGGCCGGGTTCAGCAGGCCGGAAATCAGATAGATCACCACCAGCAGGATCGCGATTTCGGCCGCCTTGATGTTGGAACAAGCGCTCAACTTCTGTTCGATCCAGGCGATCCAGTGGACGTTCTTTTCACCGTCGAAAAAGAACGACAGGCCGACCATCGTCAGGAACGCGCCGCCGAAACCGGCAATGCCGACATGCGCGCTTGATACGATTTCCTCATAGCGTTTGGGGTCGTTGAGAGACAGGTTGATCGCATCCATCGGGCCGAGTCCGGCCGCAATTGCCACGATCGCCAGCGGGAACACGATTCGCATCCCGAACACCGCGATCAGCATCCCCCAGGTCAGGAACCGGCGCTGCCAGATCTCGTCCATTTCATCGAGCACGGACGCGTTGATCACCGCGTTGTCGAACGACAGCGATACTTCCAGGATCGACAGGACAACCACGATCCACAGCATGCTCAGCGTGCCGGCAATCGTGCCGGTCTGCATCCAGCCATACCATACCGCGATGGCCAGACAGAACAGCGTGAACAGGATAGCGACCTTGTAATAGCGCAGCACGATGAATTTCCCTGTCAGACTGGCCGGTCCTGATCAGGACGCGTCGTGCGGCCCTTACTTGGGTTGATAGGTTTGTTCCAGCCCCGGAAACTGGCGCGCGCGCACTTCGGCTGCGTAACGCTCTGCCGCGCCGGAAATCGTCTCGGCAATCGCTTCATAGCGTTTCACGAACCGGGGGACGCGCTCGAACATGCCCAGCATGTCCTCGGTCACCAGCACTTGCCCGTCACACTGGGCGGACGCGCCGATGCCGATGGTCGGGCACTGGATCGCCTGGGTGACTGCAATGGCGATCGGTTCAACCACCCCTTCGACGACCACCGCAAATGCCCCGGCTTCGTCCAGCGCCACAGCGTCGGCGACGATCTTGGCCGCTTCGGCATCGCTGCGGCCGCGCGCGTTGTAGCCGCCCAGCACGTTGACCGCCTGCGGGGTCAGCCCGACGTGGCCCATCACCGGGATGCCGCGCGCGGTCAGGAACGCAACCGTTTCGGCCATCACCGCGCCGCCTTCGAGCTTGACCGCCGCGCAGCCGGTTTCCTTGAGCAGCCGGGCCGCGCTGGCAAACGCCTGCTGCGGCGAGGCTTCGTATGCGCCGAACGGCATATCGACCACCACGGCGGCATGATAACTGCCGCGCACCACCGCCGCGCCGTGGGCCGCCATCATGTCGAGCGTCACCGGTACGCTGGAGGGCAGGCCATAGATCACCTGACCGAGCGAGTCCCCGACCAGCAGCAGATCGCAATGCGCATCCAGCAACTGCGCCTGCCGCGCAGTATAGGCCGTCAGCATCACGACCGGATCAGCCGTTACGCCGCCCACCTTGCGCTGGCGGATCGCGGGGATCGTCAGCCGCTTCATCGGGGCGGGGGTGGGGTTGGCGCGGCTGGTCGCGGTGTCGAGCTGGAAAGTGGTGGACATCCCGCCTGTCTAGCCCGTCCCGCAAAGCTGGGGAAGAGGCACCAGTTAACCCTTGCCATCGCTTCGCTTCGCGTTAGCTTCCCGCCGCAGGGAATGGTGGCGGACTGTCCATGCGGCGGGCCGCCCATAAAGTTTAGGGGAACCGCATGTTCGGTCGCGTCAAATCACTCGACGCCATTTTGGCAACTGCCGAAAAGAAATCACTTCATCGTTCGCTTGGTGCCTTTCAGCTGACCATGCTGGGCGTTGGCGCGATCATCGGCACCGGCATTTTCGTGCTGACCGCAGAAGCCGCGCAAAAGGCCGGGCCGGGGATGCTGATCAGCTTCATCATCGCCGGGTTCGTCTGCGCCGTAGCCGCGCTGTGTTATGCTGAAATGGCATCGATGGTGCCGGTTTCTGGTTCGGCTTACACGTACAGCTATGCTGTCATGGGCGAATTGCTGGCCTGGATGGTCGGCTGGGCGCTGGTGCTGGAATACGCCGTTGCGGCCGGGGCCGTGGCGGTTGGCTGGTCGGGCTATTTCGTGGGCTTGCTCAGGGAATACCTGGGTATCACGCTGCCGGCCGAACTGGTCAACGCCGATGCCCTGATCGCCCAGATCAAGCTGGCGTTCGGTGCCACCAACAGCGAAGCGATCCAGACCGCGATTGCCACGGGCGGGTTCGTCAACCTGCCCGCCGCGATCATCGCGCTGCTGGTGACCTGGCTGCTGGTGATCGGGACCAAGGAAAGCGCCTATATCAACGCTGTCCTGGTGATGGTGAAGATCACGGCGCTGACGCTGTTTGTCATCCTGGCATTGCCAGTGATGAACAGCGCCAACTTCGAACCGTTCGCGCCGCTCGGCTTTGGCGGGATTTCGGCCGCTGCGGCCTCGATCTTCTTTGCCTACGTCGGGTTCGACGCGGTTTCGACTGCGGCCGAAGAAACCAAGAACCCGCAGCGCAACATGCCGATCGGCCTGATCGGCAGCCTTGCGATCTGCACCGTGTTCTACATCCTGGTGGCATCGGGCGTGATCGGTTCGGTCGGTGCGCAGCCGCTGTTCGATGCGGCTGGCAATGCGCTGGCACCGGGCAGCACCGAACTGGCCGCAGCCTGCGTTACCGACGCGGGCAAATCGGTGGTCTGTTCGAAGGAGGCACTGGCCTGGACGCTGCGTGAAATCGGCTGGCAGCAGATCGGCAACCTCGTCGGCCTCGCCGCCGGTCTGGCGCTGCCTTCGGTCATCCTGATGATGATGTTCGGCCAGACCCGCATCTTCTTCGTGATGAGCCGCGACGGCCTTCTGCCCGAAGTGCTGAGCAAGGTTCACCCCAAGTATCACACCCCGCACGTCGTGACCGTGATCACCGGGATCTTCGTGGCGATTTTCGCCGCGCTGTTCCCGGTCGGCGCGCTGGCGGACATCTCGAACTCCGGCACGTTGTTCGCGTTCGCAATGGTGGCAATCGCGGTGCTGATGCTGCGCAAGCGCGACCCGTCGCGCACGCGTCCGTTCCGCACCCCGGCGGTGTGGCTGGTTTCGCCGCTGGCCGCGTTCGGATGTCTCTATCTGTTCTGGAGCCTGTCGGGTTACACCAAGCTGCTGTTTGTCGGTTGGGCCGTGATCGGTCTGATCGTCTACTTTGCCTACAGCCGCAAACGCAGCCACGTTGGCCGCGGGCTGGTCGAAGTGCACGAAATGGATGCCGACGTGCCGCCGCAGCCGGTGCCGCCGCTGCCGGGCGGGATTGATCTGAACGATTGATCCCGGCCGCAAGGCTGACTTCAAGAGGGCCGCTTCCCGGTGGGGAGCGGCCTTTTTTGCTGGTTGCGGATTGCCGCCCGGTTTGTGCGCGAAGCAAGCCGGACCCCGGATCAGGTCCGGGGGTGACGAAAGCGGGGGAACGCGCCGCCAGACGCACGCGCGCGGCTGGTTCTGCCAATCCGGCAGAGCGTGCATCAGCGTTGTTGTGGTGAAAAAGGTTGGTGACCCCTACGGGAATCGAACCCGTGTTTCAGCCGTGAAAGGGCCGCGTCCTAGACCGCTAGACGAAGGGGCCAAAAGCCATGTCGCCACCGTCAAAGATGGTGACCCCTACGGGAATCGAACCCGTGTTTCAGCCGTGAAAGGGCCGCGTCCTAGACCGCTAGACGAAGGGGCCAAACCGGCTGGCACCGGAGGCGAGCCGCGCGTTTAGGCAAGCGTACGAAGAGGGTCAAGCCCCCGCGCACGATTATTTCAGTCGAGCCACGCCGCGTCCTCGACATGCAGTTCGGCTTGCGGGCGGCTGGACCAGTCATCGATCTTCGCACGCCCCGCCAGCCACAGCCGCCGGTCGCGCGAACGGTGGAGCAGGGCCTGGCCCAGATCGGTGGTCGCCGCGCGAAATGCGATCGCCTTGAAGCTGCTGCCGTCATCGCCCCGCACGATCAGCCGGACGTGATCGGTGCCCACCAGATCGGCCTTGACCAGCCGGAGCGGGCCGACCGCGATTCGCGGGCCGGGCCAGCCCATGCCGAACGGCCCGGCGGTTTCCATCGCCTCGACCAGTGCCGGTGCCAGCCCGCGCGGGGCCAGCGCCAGATCCAGCAGCACGGCCTGATTGGCCATTGCTGCGGTCACGCTGGCGCCCAGCCGTTCGTCCAGCCAGTCCGCCAGCGCGTCCAGCTGGTCCGGGGCGATTGTTAGACCAGCGGCCATGGCGTGCCCGCCGCCGGCGACCAGCAAGCCTGCCGCGCGGGCGGCAATGATCGCGGCGCCCAGGTCCACCCCGGCGATGGAACGGCCAGAGCCTTTGCCATTGCCGGCCTCGTCCAGCGCGATCACCAGCGTCGGTTTGCCGGTCTTTTCCTTGATCCGTCCGGCGACGATCCCGATCACGCCGGGGTGCCAGCCGCGCCCCGCCAGGCAGATCACGGCGCGGTTGTGCTGGGCGGCCAGTTGCGCTTCGGCGGCTTCCTGCACGGCGGCCTCGATCGCGCGGCGCTCCTCGTTGAGGGCGGACAGCTGCGCGGCGATCATCTTCGCCTCGTCGGGGTCTTCAGTGGTCAGCAGCCGCACGCCCAGCGTCGATTCGCCCACGCGCCCGCCTGCGTTGATGCGCGGTCCCAGCGCAAACCCCAGGTCCGAACAGGTCGGCGCGCGGCTCAGGCGGCTGGCGTCGATCAGCGCGGCCATGCCGATATTCTCGCGCCGGGCCATCACTTTCAGCCCTTGCGCCACCAGCGCGCGGTTCAGCCCGTGCAGCGCGGCGACGTCCGCCACGGTGCCCAGCGCGACCAGATCGAGCAGCGAAAACAGGTCCGGTTCCGCGCGGCCCTTGAAAAAGTCCTGCGCGCGCAAGGTCCGCACCAGTGCAACCGCCAGCAGGAACGCGACGCCCACGGCCGCAAGATGGCCATGGGCGGCGCCCAGATCGCTTTCATCGAGCCGGTTGGGGTTCACCAGCGCCATCGCGCGTGGCAGCACGGCGGCGCACTTATGGTGATCGACCACCACCACGTCCACGCCCGCGCCGTGCGCCATTTCCAGCGCTTCATAGGCCATCGCCCCGCAATCGACCGTGACGATCAGGCTGGAGCCTTCCTCGGCCAGACGCACCAGCGCCTCACCCGACGGGCCATAGCCTTCGAGCAGCCGGTCCGGGATGTAATAGCGCGAGGGCTGGCCCAGATCGCGCAGCAGCCGCACCAGCAGCGCGGCGCTGGTCGCGCCATCGACGTCATAGTCGCCATAGATGGTGACCTGTTCGCCGGTCAGCACGGCCTGCGCCAGCCGCTCTGCCGCTGCGTCCATGTCGCGGAACGCTGACGGATCGGGCAGGAACGCGCGCAGCGATGGGTTGCGGTGCCGTTCAAGGTCTTCGGGCGGAACCCCGCGCGAGAGCAACAACTGGGTCACCAGATCGTGTTCCAGCGTCGCCGCATTGCCGCCGCCGACATCCATGTTGCCGCCGCGCCAGCGCCAGATACGGCCGGAAAGCGAACGGTCGATGCCGAGGATCGATGAGGATGCGGTGGACATGCTCCCCGGCTACTCCATTGCGATCATCAACGGAAGTTGCGCGCGCCGCCTTTCGACAATTGACAAGCGGGGCGGGGAAGGGTCCGTTAGGGCGCACGCAGCAAAGGAAACGTATTTGCCGGATCAGCTGGCGATCATCTGGCACAGCCGCACGGGCGCGGCGCGGGCGCTGGCTGAAGCGGCGCACGGCGGGGCTGACGGCGCAGCGCGGCTGATCGCGGCAGATCAGGTGACCCCGGCAGACCTGCTGGCGGCGGGGGGATACCTGTTCGTGTGTCCCGAAAACCTGGGCGCGCTGTCTGGTCCGATGAAGGAAATGTTCGATTCCTGCTATTATCCGCTGCTTGGCCGGATCGAAGGGCGCGCCTATGCGACCGTGATCGCGGCGGGCAGTGCGGGCCAGGGCGCACAGGCCCAGCTGGACCGGATCGTTACTGGCTGGCGGCTGAAACGGGTGGCGGACGGGGTGATCGTCAATCTGGATGCCCAGACGCCCGAGGCGATCCTGGCGGCCAAAGTGGTGCCTGCCGCAGCGCTGGAACAGGCGGCACAACTGGGGGCAGCGCTGGCTGAGGGGGTGGCGCTGGGTGTGTTCTGACCGGATGGCTCCGTTATGGCGGCATTTGCTGTGTCCGGACTCGACTTGTCGGTTGAAAAAATGCCAGAGAATAAAGGGCATAGGCGGCTTGGGAGACTATCATCGTTGCAGCGAATGACATCGCGGAAAACGCTGGCGGCGCGGGCGGTGCGATCCTGTCGCTACTGTTCGCGCCCGGTCAGCGGCCGGATGCCGATGCGCTGCAAGCCCTGTCGGCCATCAGCCTGCGCGGTTCGGCCGACCTGCCGATTGCGTTCTCGGTAACCGCGCGCGGCGCGGACGACGATGGCTGGGCTGAATTGCTGGCGATGGGGCTGGCGTTCGATTGCCTTGAACTTGCCCCCGGCCGGGCCACCCGTCCGGTCGATCCGGGCCAGCCGCTGGGACTGGATGCTGCGCCGGACGGTGAACTGATCGTGCTGCAACCCGGACCGCACCTGATCGACGGGGCGGGGCTGCTGCCGGTGGTGCGGGTGCTGGCCGGCCTTGGGCTGGCGCTCTGCACGTTGCCGGGCGTGCGGGCGGTCTGCTGGGGGCCGGCGGGCACCTGCATGGCGCCTGATTATTATCAGCGGATCGTGGCGGGCTGGCTGGCGGGCGGCGCGTTTCCGGCGCTGGGGCTGACGATGCTGAACCGCACGGCGGGCGGGGTGATGGAATCGCGCGGGCTGGCCTTTCTGACCGGTCAGGAACTGCGGTTTGAACCCGGACCCGACGTTTCGGCGCAGCACGCCGGTCAGATCGCGGTGCGGTTGATCCACCTGCTGGCCGAACACGGCCCTGTGCTCGCCGCCCAAGATCTTGCCGGACCGGTGGGTGAACTGCTCCACGCCGCTCCGGAAGGAGCCGTGTTGCGGGTCTGGATGTGAACGTGCTGGCGCACACCCGGCAGGTGGGTCTGCGTCCGCAGCTGTCCTTCCGGGCGGTGAACCGGCGGGATGTGCCGGGCTATGATCCGGGGTTGCAGCGCCATCATATCCTGCCCCGGCAAGTGCTGTCGTGCCCCAGTCTGGTGCCGATGCTCAGCGAACTGGGGCAGGACCGGATCGGGTTTGACGATTTCCGCCGCAATGGCCTGTTGCTTCCCGCCAACGATTTTGCGGCTGTGCGGATCGGCCTGCCGCTGCATCGCGGGCCGCACCGCACCTATAACGAACTGGTGCTGGAACGGATCGGCCAGATTGAAGCTGGCTGGTCGGCCCAGCGCCCGCGCGCGCCGGAACTGGCGCTGAACGATGCGCTGATGCGGCTAGAATTGCTGCAACGCGCCCTGCGCCGCCGCCTGCTGGACCAGCGCCGCCGGATGCGGCTGAACACGCGCGACCCGCTGGCGCAAGGCGCGCTGGGACAGGGCGTGGACTTTGCCGAACTCGATGCAATGGCCGCGCTGCTCTGGCCGGATACGGCGGGGGAATAGCGCGCGAAAACGCTACTCCCTCCCCTTCAGGGGAGGGTTGGGGAGGGGGCGGCCAGCTCAGCTCATCACGCCCCCACCCCCAGCCCCTCCCCTGAAAGGGAGGGGGGAATGGTTGGGATCAGGCCAGCGTCAGGCGGGCCTTGTCGGCCAGTTCCTTGCGGGCCTGGTTGTATTCCGCTTCCAGCCGGTCGACGCGGTCAGCCACGGTTTCCACCGCCTTGACCGCGCCGATGCCCTGGCCCGAACCCCAGATGTCCTTCCACGCCTTGGCTTCGGTGTTGCCGCCAGAGCCGAAGTTCATCTTGCTGGGATCGCTCTGCGGCAGGTTGTCGGGATCAAGCCCTGCGGCGACGATCGACGGGCGCAGGTAGTTGCCGTGAACGCCGGTGAACAGGTTCGAATAGACGATGTCCGAGGCGCTGCCCGAAACGATGGCGTCCTTGTAACCCTGATCGGCGTTGGCTTCGGCCGTGGCGATCCAGGCGGAGCCGATGTAACCGAAGTCCGCCCCCATCGCCTGCGCGGCGAGGACCGAGCGGCCGCAAGCGATTGAACCGGACAGCGCGATCAGCCCGCTGAACCATTCGCGGATTTCCTGCATCAGCGCAAAGGGTGACAGCGTGCCGGCATGGCCGCCAGCCCCGGCGGCGACCGGGATCAGGCCGTCGGCGCCCTTTTCGATGGCCTTGCGGGCAAAGCGGTTGTCGATCACGTCGTGCATCACGATCCCGCCCCACTTGTGGACCGCCGCGTTGATGTCCTCACGCGCGCCAAGCGAAGTGATCGTCAGCGGCACCTGCCACTTGGCGCAGACTTCCATGTCCTCTTCCAGCCGGTTGTTGGATTTGTGGACGATCTGGTTGACCGCGAAGGGCGCGGCGGGCCGATCCGGGTTGTCCCGGTTGTGCGCGGCCAGTTCCTCGGTGATCCGGTGCAGCCATTCGTCCAGCACGCCAGAGGGGCGGGCGTTGAGCGCCGGAAAGCTGCCGATGATCCCGGCCTTGCACTGCGCGATCACCAGATCGGGCGTGGAAATGATGAACAGCGGCGAGGCGATGACGGGCAGGCGCAGGCGATCAAACGGAGCGGGCAGGGCCATGAAGTTCCTCTCAAGGTATGATTTGGGTTTTTCTATGAGACTGATTGCGGCGTGTCGAGCGGACTTTGGTCCCGCCGGTGCCGGTCAGTTCCACGCCTGCGCATAGAGCGCCGCGATCTCATCCGCGTCCGGCACGCGGGGGTTGTTGGCGGGGGAGCCGGAGGCCAGCGCCTGCGCCGCCATCAGCGGCACCAAATCGTCCCACCGGGCCTTGTCGATGCCATAGGCGGCGGGGGTGGGGACGGAGAGGTCCGCGTTGATCCGGTGCAGTGCTTCCACCAGTCGGCCCACGGCGGACTGGTCGCTTTCGGTGTCGTCCGCGATCCCCATCGCGCGGGCGCACGTGGCATAGCGCGGCAGCGCGGCGGGGGCGGACCACTGCGTCACCACCGGCATCAGCATCGCGTTGGACAGCCCGTGGCTGACGTGGAAATGCGCGCCGATGGGCCGGCTCATCCCGTGGACCAGTGCAACCGAGGCGTTGGAAAAGGCAATGCCCCCTTGCAGCGCGCCCAGCATCAGCGCCTCCCGCGCGGCGCGGTTGCCGGGATCGGCACAGGCCAGCGGCAGGTTGGGCCAAATCAGGCGCATGGCCGAGAGGGCGGCGGTGTCCGAGAACGGATTGGCGCGGACAGAGACATAGGCCTCGACCGCGTGGACCAGACTATCGATCCCGGTATCGGCGGTCAGCCGTGCGGGCTTGGTCAGGGTCAGCTCGTAGTCGAGGATCGCCAGCGTGGGGAGATAGGCGAGGCCCATGCAGAGCATCTTCTCGTCCGTCGCGGCATCGGTGATGACGGTGACGCGGGTCGCTTCCGATCCGGTCCCGGCGGTGGTCGGGATCGCGATGATGGGCAGGGCGGGTGCATCTTCCTGATGCGGGGCTTTCAGCGCGGTGATGGGAACATCGCGCGCCGCCTTGACCGCGACGACTTTGGCGGTGTCGATCGAACTGCCACCACCCAGGCCAATCACGCAGTCATGGTCGCCCTCACGCAGGAACTCCGTCGCCGCCTCGACCGAGGTGACGGTGGGATCGGGGACGACGCCGGTGAATGCGCGGCTGGCCATCCCTGCGCCGGCAAGGATCGCCTCCACCCGTTCCAGCACGCCTGATGCCGCCATCCAGCTGTCGGTCACGATCAATGGGCGCGAGAGGCCGAACTGGGCGAGCGCCTGCGGCAATTCGTCCAGCGTTCCGCCGCCGATCCGGATCGCGCGGGGCAGGTGGATGGCGGCCATTGTGTGAGCTCCTTGGTCCGTCTTGCCCCTCTCCTTTAGGGGAGGGGTTGGGGTGGGGGCGGTTTGCCGCAATGTTCTGCGCCCAAGCCCCGCCCCGCTGCGACTAGGCGGCACAGCCGCCAAGTCTCGCTGCCCCTCCCCTGAAGGGGTGGGGTGTTCAATTCAACAAGTCTTCGATGCCATAGAACCGCGCGGCGGTTCCGGCATAGAGCGCGCGCTTTTCGTCGGCCGAGGCGCCCAATGTCAGGCGCTTGAACGCGTTCCACAGCACGGGATAGCTCGCGCCCCACTTGTCGACCGGGTAATTGCTTTCGAACATCGCGCGGGTTGGGCCAAAGGCTTCGATGCAGGTTTCGATGTAGGGCCGCCACATCGCCGCCAGCGTTTCGGACGACAGCCCCGCTTCGGGGCCGTGATCGGGCATGCCCGCGAACGACATGGCCAGGCCGCCCAGCTTGATCGAGACGTTGGGGCAGGCAGCAAGGTCTTGGATGGCGGTGCGCCAACCGTCGAAGCGTTCATGCAGCTTGCCATGATATGGCCCCATGCCCAGCGGGGTGCCGCAGTGGTCGACCACGATCGGCTGGTCGGGGAAGGCGCGGGCGAGGTCGACCACGTCGCCCAGTTGCGGTTCCAGCACCCACGCATCGAACGTCAGGCCGAGTTCGCCGAGGTGCTGGAAGCCCGCCCGGAAGGTGGCATCGCGGTAAAGCCCCTGCGGCGCGTGGAACGGCGGGCCGAGGGTATCGGGATTGGCGTCCCACGCGCCCTGATGGCGGATGCCCTTGAACCGTGCGGTCGTGGCCATCAGCAGCTCCAGCACGGGCCGCGCGCCGTCGCCCAGTCGCAGGTCGGCGTGGCCGATGATCCCCGCGCAGAGCCGCTGGTTGCCATAAAGTCCGCTGGCGCTCTGCGCGGCGACGCCGTTGACGTATTCAACCTCGCCCAGCACTTTCAGCGCATCGCTGGCGCCGCTGCGGTAAAATGCGCCGCATTCCATGAACACCGTACCAATCACGTTGTGACCGCTGGTGGTGTCGGCGTGGAGTTCATTGAAGGTGTAGTAAGGCGAGCGCGCGACGGCGGCGATGAACGGGTGGTGTGGTTCCGGGAACGCCGTCATCATCGGCCGCAAGTCCCACAAGTGGTGGTGCGGATCGATGATCGGCAGGTCGGGTTCCAGGATCGCTTCGGTCATCAGGGGCTTCCTCTCGATTGGCCTCTTCACGGGCCGGATTTGGTTGAGCTTATGGCGCTCAGGCTTCCCACTCAAGCATCGCGGCCAGCGAGCAGGCGATGCGGGTCAGTGTGGTGTCGCTGCTCCACATCGGGTGCGGGCGCGACTGATCGGCCAGTTCGCTTTCGCGGCTGGCCAGAATGCCGCCCAGCGCCGCGCCCATGAACAGCAGCCGCTGGTTGAGCAGGGTGCGCGAGACGCCCGGCTTCAGGCGGCGAATATGCTCGAAACAGCGCAAGTAGCCAGAGTTCCAGCGCCCCTCCAGCGCGTCCATGAACAGCGCGCGGTGCGACAGGCCCAGCACCACGACGAAGCGGTTGTAGCATTCGCCCGACGGCGGCGGCGCGGGGTTGAGCGAGGTGCGGACCAGTCCTTCAACCACTTCCAGCACACTGCGCGGGCCGCCGTGCGCTTCGGCCTCGTCCAACCAGCGGTTGCGTTGGTCGTCGATCAGGCGCGCGCCATCGACGATCAGTTCGCGGACCAGTTCCTCCTTCGATCCGAAGTGATAGCCGACTGTCGCATGGTTCTTCTGGCCCGCTGCCTCGGCAATCTGGCGGACGGTCACGCCGTCGATCCCGCGCTCGGCGAACAGCTTCAACGCCACCGCCTTGAGATGCTCGGCCGCGTCGGAACGGGCGGGGAGGGCGGGTGCTTCCATTGGGGGAAACATAGTTTGACTCCGGGATAGGTCAAATGCATTATCCATCTGGATAAATATAACGAGAGGATAACCGGTGGACCCTGGCGTCGACCTTGCCGCGCTGGAGCGCTGGATGGACGGGCAGGGCCTCGGGTCCGGTCCGCTGGAGCGTGCGCAGCGGCTGGCTGGCGGCACCCAGAACATCCTGCTGCGCTTCACCCGCGCGGGCCGGGGCTATGTCCTGCGCCGTCCGCCGCCGGTGCTGCGGGCCAATTCGAATGAGACGATGCGGCGTGAGGCGCGGGTGCTGGCGGCGCTGGCGGGCAGCGCCGTGCCGCACCCCGGCCTGATCGCGGCCTGTCCGGACGAGGACGTGATCGGCGCGGCGTTTTACCTGATGGAGCCGATTGACGGGTTCAATGCCACGCAGGGGCTACCCCCGCTCCACGCCGGGGACGCCGCCGTGCGCCGCCGGATGGGGCTGGCGATGGTCGAAGCCATCGCGGCGCTGAGCAAGGTCGATTACCGGGCGGTCGGGCTGGCCGATTTCGGCAAGCTGGACGGCTGGCTGGAACGGCAGGTCGGCCGCTGGGCGGCGCAGCTGGCCAGCTATGCCGAACTGCCGGGCTGGACCGGGCCGGAGGCGATTCCGGGCGTGGAGAAAGTCGCCCGCTGGCTCGACGCGCACCGCCCCGATGCGATCCAGCCGGGGATCATCCACGGTGACTTCCATTTTGCCAACGTCCTGTTCCGGCATGACAGCGGCGAACTGGCCGCTGTGGTCGACTGGGAACTGTGCACGCTGGGCGATCCGCTGCTCGTTCTGGGCTGGCTGATCGCGACCTGGCCCGAAGGCGATGCGCCCCACGCAACCGATGTGGCGATCACCCCGTGGGAGGGCTTTGCGACGCCTGACGAACTGACCGCGCACTTCGCCGCGCAAACGGGCCGCGATCTGGCGCACCTCGATTGGTTCGCGGTGCTGGCCTGTTATAAGCTGGGGATCATTCTGGAAGGCACCCACGCCCGGGCCTGCGCCGGCAAGGCCCCGCGCGAGGTGGGCGACCGGCTCCACGCGCACACCATCCACCTGTTCCAACGCGCGCTGCGGCGCATTGCCTGAGGGAAGTTTCATGCACAGTGACACCGATTTTACCGGCCAGCACATTCTGGTCGTCGGCGGATCGAGCGGGATCGGCAATGGCATCGCCCACGCGTTCCGGGAACGCGGCGGCGACGTCCACGTATGGGGCACGCGGGCCGACCCGGCGGAATACGATCCGGCGGACGGGTCGGACCTGACCGGGCTTGGCTATACTTGCGTCGATGTCGCTGATCCCGATGCCATCGCCGCCGCGCCGCTGCCGTTCGATCAGCTGGACGTGCTGGTGCTGTGTCAGGGCACGGTCGTCTACAAACGCGGAGAATTTGAACGGCCCGGCTGGGATCGGGTGATGGCGGTCAATCTTGACAGCCTGATGCACATTGCGCGGAAATTCAAACCACAGCTGCTGGAAGCGGGGGGCAGCGTGATTGTGGTCAGCTCGATTGCGGGTTTCAAGGCCAACATCGGCAATCCGGCCTATGCCGCGTCAAAGGCCGGCGCAATCAGCCTGACCAAGACGCTGGGGCAGGCCTGGGCGCCAGAGGGCATCCGCGTTAATGGCCTCGCGCCGGGGCTGGTCGATACCAAGCTGACCAAGGTCACGACCGAGCATCCGGACCGGCTGGCCGGTGCGCTGGCCAGCATTCCGCAGCGCCGCATGGGCCTGCCCGCCGACATGGCCGGGGCCGCCATCTTCCTCGCCTCTCCGCTCGCCTCTTACGTTACCGGTCACACGCTGATCGTCGACGGCGGGCTTTCGCTTTAAATAAAGGATACCGATCACATGAACTTCGAACACAGCGACAAGGTGAAGGGCCTGCTGGCGCAGATTCAGGCCTTCATGGACGAACATATCTATCCCGCCGAGCAGGCCTATCACGACTTCGTCACCGATCCGGCCAACCAGTGGCAGGAATGGCCGGGGATGGAGCCGCTGAAGGAAAAGGTCCACGCGCTGGGCCTTTGGAACCTGTTCCTGCCGCACGAATACGGCGAGTTTTCGCCCGGCCTGACCAATCTGGAATATGCCCCGCTGGCCGAGCTGATGGGCCGCGTGCCGTGGTCCAGCCAGGTGTTCAACTGCTCCGCGCCCGATACCGGCAACATGGAAGTGCTGGCCAAGTTCGGCAGCCCGGAGCAGCAGGAAAAGTGGCTCAAGCCGCTGCTGGCGGGTGAAATCCGCTCGGCCTATGTGATGACTGAACCGCAGGTGGCTTCGTCCGATGCGACCAATCTGGAACTGTCGATCACGCCGGACGGTGACGAATATGTGCTGAACGGGCGCAAGTGGTGGATTTCCAACGCGATGCACCCGCGCTGCGATATCTGGATCGTGATGGGCAAGACCGATTTCGACGCCCCGCGCCACGCCCAGCATTCGCAGATTCTGGTCGAGCCGAACACGCCCGGCATCACCATCGTGCGTCACCTGACCGTGTTCGGCAGCCACAATTCCCCGGGCGGTGAGGTTGAGCTGCGCTTCGACAATGTCCGCGTGCCCAAGGGCAACCTGATCCTGGGCGAAGGGCGCGGGTTCGAGATTGCGCAAGGCCGCCTCGGGCCGGGCCGCATCCACCACTGCATGCGCTCCATCGGTCAGGCCCAGCGCGCGCTGGAAATCATGGCCCGCCGCGCGGAAAGCCGCGTCGCGTTCGGCAAAAAGCTGTCCGACCAGTCGTCGATCCGGCAGGACGTGGCGAAAAGCTTCTGCGAGGTTGAAATGACCCGTTTGCTGACGCTGAAAGCTGCTGACGCGATGGACCGATATGGCAACAAGGTCGCCAAGGACCTGATTGCCGCGATCAAGGTCGTCGCCCCGCAAATGGCCCAGACGGTCTGCGACCGCGCGATCCAGGTCCACGGCGGGATGGGCGTTTCGGACGATACGCCAATTGCGCGGTTCTTCACGCTCAACCGCTTTGTCCGCATCGCCGACGGCCCGGATGAAGTGCACATGAGCCAGCTCGGCAAGCAGAAGATCAAGGAATATGTCGCGATGAACGAGCGCTAGGGGAGGGACCGGCAATGAAAGCCCTGCGATACTATGGCGCGCGCGATATCCGGCATGAGGCGATGGACGATCCAACGCCCCAGTCGGACCGCGATGCCATCGTTCAGGTCACCGCCTGCTCGATCTGCGGCAGCGATCTGCACATTTACCACGGCCACGGCTTTTCCGAGGACACGGGCTTTTGCGTCGGTCACGAAGCCGTGGGCGAAGTGGTTGAAGTGGGGCGCGGGGTCAGCCGGTTGAAAGTGGGCGACAAGGTGATGATCCCGGCCGCGGTGGGGTGCGGATCATGCCGGTCATGTCTGTCCGGCGTGGTCAACCTGTGCGAATTCGGCATGGGGTCCTGCTATGGCCTGTCGGCCAGGTTGCAGGGATCGCAGGCCGAAGCGGTGCGGGTTCCGGCAGCGGATATCAACGCGGTATCGGTGCCGGACGGCGTCAGCATGGAACAGGCGCTGATGATGACCGATGCGCTGGCCACCGCGTGGTTTGGTGCACGCAATGCCGATGTCCGGCCCGGCAGCAGCGTGGCGGTGATCGGGCTTGGCCCGATTGGGCTGATGGCGGTCGACAGCGCCTTCGTGATGGGCGCGCACGTGGTCTATGCAATCGACCCGATCCCCGAACGCCGCGCGTTGGCCGAAGCGGCCGGGGCGATTGCGCTGCATCCGGACGAGGCGCTGGAACGGATCAAGCAGGATACGCGCGGGCGCAAGCTCGATTGCGTGGTCGAAGTGGTCGGCAGCGACGCGACGGTCGATTTCGCGCTGCGGCTGGTTCGCCCGCGCGGGACGGTGTCGGTCATCGGCGTGCAGCAATCGCGGCGCTTCCCGTTCCCGCTGGAACGTGCTTTCGCGGCGGGGCTGACCTTCCGCACCGGGACTTGTTCGGTGCCGGAAGAACTGCCCGCGCTGTTCCCGCTGGTGCAGTCAGGCCGGTTGAGGCCCGAAAAGTACATCAGCCACCGCATGCCGCTCAGCCAGGGTGCAGAAGCCTATCGCCTGTTCGAAGCGCGCGAGGCCGGAGCGCTGAAAATGGTGCTGATCCCGGATTGAGCAGGCAACTCCCCTCCCGCCTGCGGGAGGGGTTGGGGGAGGGCCTGTTACCCTGATTCACTCCCAACCCATCCGTTCGTGTCGTGCGTAGTCGAGACACCCCAGCGCAACCGTGTCTCGACTACGCTCGACACGAACGGATAGGGGTTTTTGACAGGCCCTCCCCCAGCCCCTCCCGCAGGCGGGAGGGGAGGTAAGGCCGCGCCCGCTTGCGGGCGCAGTTTGTCCTGTTCAGCCCGCCACCGCGTTGGCAGCACTCAGCACCGCGCGGACACTGGCGGTGGCGACGTCTTCATCGATGCCCACGCCCCAGATGGTCTTGCCATCCGCCGTCACGCATTCGACATAGGCCGCCGCGCGGGCGTCCGATCCGGCACCCATCGCGTGTTCGGAATAGTCCCGCACTTCCAGCGCCACGCCAAAGCTGTCGGCGATCGTCGACACGACGGACGAGATGAGCCCGTTACCGCGCCCCGAAACGCTCCGTTCCTTGCCGTCCAGTTCGATCTTGCCGGCGAAGACGCGGGTGCCATCGGACGCGCGCTTTTCGTCGAAATCGACCAGCTGAAAATGCTGCGGGTTGCCCAGGCGATAGACCCGCTGGAACACGTCCCAGATGTCTTCCGCCACCAGTTCGCGGCCCAGCTGGTCGGCCAGTTCCTGCACGTGCTTGGAGAAGTGCGCCTGCATCTTCTTGGGCAGCTTCAGCCCCTGATCCTGCTCGATCACCCAGGCGAAGCCGCCCTTGCCGGACTGCGAATTGACCCGGATCACCGCTTCATAGCTGCGGCCGAGGTCCGCCGGGTCGATCGGCAGGTACGGCACGGCCCACTGCTCATCATTGCGGGTTTCCTGCGCGGCGAAGCCCTTCTTGATCGCATCCTGATGGCTGCCGGAAAAGGCCGTGAACACCAGTTCGCCGCCATAGGGATGACGTTCCGGCACTTTCAGCTGGTTGCAGTATTCGACCGTCTGGATCACGTCGTCGATATTCGAGAAGTCCAGCTGCGGGTTGATCCCCTGCGTGTACATGTTCAGCGCAACCGTGACGAGGCAGCAGTTGCCGGTGCGTTCGCCATTGCCGAACAGGCAGCCTTCGACGCGGTCTGCGCCCGCCATCAGCCCCAGTTCCGCCGCCGCGACGCCGGTGCCCCGGTCGTTGTGGGTGTGCAGCGAAATCACCGCGCGGTCGCGGTTCGGCAGGTTGCGGCAGAAATACTCGATCTGGTCGGCATAGATGTTGGGCGTCGCCGCCTCGACCGTGGCCGGCAGGTTCAGAATGATCGGATGCTCTACCGTGGGTGCCAGCACTTCCATCACCGCTTCACAGCATTCGATGCTGAAATCGACTTCGGCGGTGGAGAAGGTTTCCGGGCTATATTCGAAGTGCCAGTCGGTCTGCGGGAAGCGGGCCGCCTGATCGCGCAGGAACGTCGCGCCTTGCCGGGCGATTTCCTTGATCTGCGGCTTTTCCAGCCCGAACACCACCTGCCGCCACAGCGGCGACACCGCGTTGTAGACATGGACGATGGCCGATTTCGTGCCCGCCAGACTTTCGAACGAAGTCTTGATCAGATCCTCGCGCGACTGGGTCAGCACTTGCACCATCACATCGTCGGGGACGCGGCCGGAATCGACCAGCCCGCGGATGAAATCGAACTCGGTCGCGCCCGCGCTGGGGAAGCCGACTTCGATTTCCTTCAGGCCGATCTTGACCAGCAGGTCGAAGAAGCGCGTCTTCTTTTCCGCGCCCATCGGATCGATCAGCGCCTGATTGCCATCGCGCAGGTCGGTGGACAGCCAGCGCGGCGGCTGGGTGATGACGCGCGACGGCCACTGCCGGTCGGGCAAGTTGATTTGCGGGAAGGGCCGATATTTGGCCGAAGGGTTTTGCAGCATGGTCATAGCGGTGTCTCGGGTACTGGCATTGCGACGGTAAGGCGGTGGATTATCCCTTGGGTGCCGCATCGCGCGTCACCGGGACACGCCAGCTCACGCCCAAGGGCGGATAAGTCGCAGGGTAAGGCCGGTCCGGAGGATCATGCCCTTGCCTATGGTGAATCAGCGCGGGCTTGTAAAGAGGCAGAAGGCCGTGCCACCATGTCTGCGACAACTGGATAAATCCCGATGGGAGAGATGATGAGCGACGCAGATGCCGCGCAGGATGCGCTGTATGAAACGATGGGGCTGGTGCGGATCGTCACCATGGACCCGGCTGGCCGGGCAGTGCTGGAGTATGAGGCGCGGCCCGGCATGTGCCATTCGGGCGGCGTGGTGCAGGGCGGGTTCGTATCCGGCTGGATCGACGCGGCGATGGCCCATGCGGCGATTGCGCTGAACGGGCCGGACGTAACGCCGATGACGCTGGAATTGAAAGTCAGCTTCTTCGCGCCCGCGCGCCCCGGCCGGGTGTTCGCCGAAGGCTGGGTGGAGCGCAACGGGCGCCGCACCTGCTTTTACGAAGGTTGCCTGAAGGACGGCGCCGGAACCGTGCTGGCCAAGGCCACCACTACGATGCTGCTGATGGACAAGGCACGCGTCCAACGCGCCTCTGCCGCCGCGCTGGAGAATGCATGATGACTGACGTTCGCCCGTTCACGCTGGCCGTGCCGCAAAGCCAGCTGGATGACCTGAACGCGCGGATCGACCTGACCCGCTGGCCGGAAAAGGAAACCGTGCCCGACTGGTCGCAAGGCACGCCGCTGGCGGCCTTGCAGGATTTCGTGGCTTACTGGCGCCACCAGTATGACTGGCGGCGGTGCGAGGCGCGGCTGAATGCGCTGGGGCAGTTCATGACCGAGATTGACGGGCTGGACATTCATTTCCTGCACGTCCGCTCGCCCCATCCGCAGGCAATGCCGCTGGTTATCACGCATGGCTGGCCGGGTTCGGTGATCGAGTTCATGGGCGTGATCGAACAGCTGGCTGAACCGGTGAGGTTTGGCGGCAAGGCCGAGGATGCGTTTCATGTCGTCGCGCCGTCGCTGCCGGGGTTTGGCTTTTCCGGCAAGCCGGCCGGTACTGGCTGGGGCGTCGAAAAGATCGGGCGCGCGTGGGGCACGCTGATGGCTCGGCTCGGCTATGACCGCTGGTTCGCGCAAGGCGGGGACTGGGGCAGTGCCGTCACCACCGCGATTGGCGTGCAGCAGGTGGCGGGGTGCGCCGGTATCCACCTCAACATGCCGATCGGTCGGCCGGAGCCGGAGGATCTGGCCAATCCCAGCCCGCCGGAACTGAAGGCGCTGGGGGCGCTCAAGCATTATCAGGACTGGGATTCAGGCTATTCCACTCAGCAGCGCACCCGGCCGCAGTCGGTGGGCTATGGGCTGGTGGATTCGCCGGTCGGGCTGGCGGGCTGGATTTACGAGAAGATGTGGGCGTGGACCGACAATGCGGGCCAGGCGGAAGACGCGCTGACGCGCGATGCGATGCTCGATAACCTGATGCTCTACTGGCTGCCCGCCACCGGTGCGTCATCGGCGCGGCTCTATTGGGAGAGCTTCGGGGCGTTCGCGCCGCAGACAATCGAACTGCCGGTGGCGGTCAGCGCGTTCCCCAAGGAAATCCTGCCGACCCCGCGCAAATGGGCGGAGCGCAACTTCCCGAACCTCGTCCATTGGGGCGACATGGACAAGGGCGGGCATTTCGCGGCGTGGGAACAGCCCGCTGCCTTCGTGGCCGAACTGCGCCGGGCCTTTGCGCTGATGCGCTGAGGCCCGGCGCAAGCCGTTTACTTCACAAACGCCGCGGCGATTTCCAGTTCGACCGCATCGGACACCAGCGGAATGGCATAGTTGATGCCGAAATCGCTGCGCTTGATTGTCGTGCGGGCGGTGAAGCCGACGTTTTCCTTGCCGCCCATCATCGCCGGAGCCTTGCCCGCGCCATAGAACGCGGCGTCCAGCACGACCGGGCGGGTCACGCCGTTCAGCGTCAGGTTACCGGCGATCTTCGCCTTCAGCTTGCCCTGCGGGGTGACCTTGGTCGACACGAACCGGGCCGGGGCGGGGTTCGATCCGAAGAAGTCGGGCTTGCCGCCGACCTCCTTGGCATCGCGCAGCATATGCGCGGTCAGACCGGCGCTGGCGGTGGCGAGCTTCGACAGCGGAATGGTCACGTCTACGCTGGAGGCGGCGGGTTTTTTGGGATCGAGGTTCAGCGTGCCGGTAATGTCACCGAACAGCCCAGTGTAGGGCGAGAAGCCGAAGTGATCGACTTTCCACGCGATCAGGGTGTGGCCTGCATCGGCCTGATAGGTCCCGCCGGTAATCGCGGCGACCGATTTCGATCCGGGCAGGGTGGGCGCGGGCTGCGCCCCGATCGGCAAGGCAGCGGCAGCGAGGGCAGCGGCGGCGAGGCCCAGAATCAGTGGTTTTTTCATAAGTGCTCCGGGGGAAAATTGCGAACAATTCGCAATCTTCCCCCAAAGCGGGCGTCAGGTCAATTCTTGGTCTGGTCGACCAGCTTGTTTGCGCCGATCCACGGCATCATCGCGCGCAGCTGGGCACCGGTCTTTTCGATCGGGTGCGCTTCGGCGGTCTTGCGGGCGGCCTTCAGTTCCGGCTGACCGGCGCGGTTGTCGAGCACGAAGTTCTTCACGAACCGGCCCGACTGGATGTCGGCCAGCACGCGCTTCATTTCGGCCTTGGTTTCGGCAGTGATGATGCGCGGACCGGTGGTGATGTCACCATATTCGGCCGTGTTCGAGATCGAATAGCGCATGTTGGCGATGCCGCCTTCATACAGCAGATCGACGATCAGCTTGGTTTCGTGGAGGCATTCGAAATAGGCCATTTCCGGCGCGTAACCGGCTTCGACCAGCGTTTCGAACCCGGCCTGGATCAGGTGGGTGATCCCGCCGCACAGCACGGCCTGCTCACCGAACAGATCGGTTTCGCATTCTTCCTTGAAGTTGGTTTCGATGATGCCGCTGCGGCCGCCGCCAACGCCCGAGGCATAGGCCAGCGCGACGTCATGGGCATTGCCCGATGCGTCCTGATGGACCGCGATCAGGCACGGCACGCCGCCGCCCTTGAGGTATTCGCCGCGCACGGTGTGGCCCGGACCCTTCGGCGCGATCATGATCACGTCGATATCGGTCGGGGCTTCGATCAGGCCGAAGTGGATGTTCAGGCCGTGCGCGAAGGCGAGGGCCGAACCGGGGCGCATGTTGCCCTTCAGGTCGTTGTCCCAGATCGCAGCCTGATGTTCGTCGGGGGCCAGGATCATCACGATGTCGGCCCACTTGGCGGCATCGGCGTTGGCGAGGACCTTGAAGCCGGCGGCTTCGGCCTTCTTGGCGCTGGCCGAACCGGGACGCAGCGCAATGGCCACGTCCTTAACGCCGCTGTCGCGCAGGTTCTGCGCATGGGCGTGGCCCTGCGAGCCATAGCCAACGATGGCGATCTTCTTGCCAGTGACCAGATTGAGGTCGCAATCGGCGTCGTAGTAAACCTTCATTTCCCGTCCTTACCTTTTAATCGTCATGCTGAACTTGTTTCAGCATCCATTGTGCCTTGATCACCGACCCGTGCCAGCGGCACGATGGACCCTGAAACGAGTTCAGGGTGACGGTGAGGGTGAAAACTCTAGGCCGCTTCCGCGCCCCGCATCATGCCGACCACGCCGGTGCGGCCCACTTCGACCAGTCCCAGTTCGCGCATCAGGCTGACGAAGCGGTCGATCTTGTCGGGCGTGCCGGTCAGCTCGAACACGAAGCTGCTGGTCGTGGTGTCGACCACCTTGGCGCGGAACACGTCCGCCAGCCGCAGCGCCTCGACCCGCGAATCTCCGGTGCCGGCCACTTTGACCAGCGCCATTTCGCGTTCCACGTGCGCGCCCATTTCGGTCAGGTCGACAACCTTGTGGACCGGTACCAGCCGGCCCAGCTGGGCGTGGATCTGGTCGATCACCGCAGGCGGGCCGTGGGTGACGATGGTGATCCGGCTGATCGAATGGTTTTCCGAAATGTCGGCCACGGTCAGGCTGTCGATGTTATAGCCGCGCGCGGTGAACAGCCCGGCGATCTTCGCCAGAATGCCCGCTTCGTTGTCGACGGTAATGGTCAGAACGTGGCGTTCCGACTGTTCGTGCTTGATCTTCATCATACCTGTTCTCCCCCCTCCTCTTCAGAGGAGGGGCTGGGGGGGGTGGCGCCGAAGGCGCGCGGGCGCAGGCACCACCCTGCTGCGACCAGGTTCGGCTTTGCCTCACCAAGTCTCGCTGTCCCTCCTCTGAAGAGGAGGGAGGAAGCTGCAGTCATCTTCATCACACCAATGCCTTCGCTTCATCGTCCATGGTCCCGGCAACGCTGTCGCCGTAAAGGATCATGTCCGTGTGCGATGCACCCGACGGGATCATCGGGAAGCAGTTGGCTTCCTTGGCGACCAGGCAATCGACGATCACCGGGCCGGGATGGTCGATCATCGCCTGAATGCCGGCGTCCAGCTGGCTCTCATCCTCGATGCGGATGCCCTTCCAGCCATAGGCTTCGGCCAGCTTGACAAAATCGGGCAGGCTGTCGGAATAGCTTTCCGAATAGCGGCTTTCATAAGTCAGTTCCTGCCACTGGCGGACCATCCCCATCCATTCGTTGTTGAGGATGAACACCTTCACCGGCAGGCGGTACTGCGTGGCGGTGCCCAGTTCCTGGATGTTCATCTGGATCGAGGCATCGCCCGCGATATCGATCACCAGGCTGTCCGGATTGCCCAGCTGCGCGCCGATGGCGGCGGGCAGGCCATAGCCCATCGTGCCGAGGCCGCCCGAGGTCAGCCACTTGTTCGGGCCAAAGAAGTGGAAGTACTGCGCCGCCCACATCTGGTGCTGGCCGACTTCGGTGGAAATCACCGGGTCGCGGTGCTTGGTCAGCTGGAACAGGCGCTCAACCGCCAGCTGCGGCATGATCGCTTGTGGGTCGCGCGGATAGGCCAGGCTCTTGCGGGTGCGCCAGCCGTCGATCCGGGCTTTCCAGTCCGACAGGTCCTGCGCCTTGCGCGTGCCCCATGCGGCGATCAGCTGGTCCAGCACTTCGCCGCAATCGCCGATGATCGGCAGATCGACCGTGACGGTCTTGTTGATCGAGCTGCGGTCGATATCGATGTGGATCTTGGTCGAATTGGGCGAGAACGCATCCAGCCGCCCGGTCACCCGGTCATCAAAGCGGGCGCCGATGCAGACCATCAGGTCGGTCTGGTTCATCGCCATGTTGGCTTCGAACGTGCCGTGCATTCCCAGCATGCCCAGCCAGTCGGCATGGTCGGCCGGAAACGCGCCGAGGCCCATCAGCGTGGAGGTGACGGGCGCTCCGGTCAGGTCCTGCAACTGGCGCAGCAGCTCTGCCGCGCGCGGGCCGGAATTGATCACGCCGCCGCCGGTATAGAAAATCGGCGCGCGGGCATTGGCCAGCAGTTCGATCGCGCGGGCGATATCCTTGTCGGACCCGCGCGTCTGCGGATTGTAGCGCGAGGGCCGGGGCGCGGGCGCGCTGTCCCACACGGTCGATGCGATCTGCACGTCCTTGGGAATGTCGATCAAGACCGGGCCGGGGCGGCCGGTGGTGGCGATGCGGAAGGCTTCCTCGATGATCCCGGCCAGTTCCGCCGGGTCTTTCACCAGATAGTTGTGCTTGGTGCAGTGGCGGGTGATGCCAATGGTGTCGGCTTCCTGAAACGCGTCCGAGCCGATCAGCCCGGTCGGGACCTGCCCGGTGATGACCACCAGCGGAATCGAATCCATGAACGCATCGGCAATGCCCGTGACGGCATTGGTCGCGCCGGGGCCAGAGGTGACCAGCACGACGCCGGGCTTGCCGGTGGAGCGGGCATAGCCTTCTGCCGCGTGGGCCGCACCGGCCTCATGCCGGACCAGAATGTGGCGAATGCGCGCGTCATTGAACAATGCGTCGTAAATCGGCAGAACTGCCCCGCCGGGATAGCCGAACACGAATTCGACCCCCTGCCGTGCCAGGCTTTCCACCAGAATTCCGGCGCCGCTGCGCTCCTCGGTCACGCTCATTCCCTTCAAAAATCAGGTGCGGTCCCCTGAAAGGATCAACCCGGCACAGTGGGCTGTGCCGGGTCTCCCTCTCCAACTCGCGCGAAAACCGCAAGAGCGGTTGTTGAATTTGCCTCTAGGGAGAGAAAAATAACGCGTCAAGGCTTAAATACGCAACAAAGATACAAAATTAGTGGCAATATCGAAACTATCTCCATCGACGCGCGGCCATTCCGGCGGGGGCTGACGGCGGAACCAGGTGTACTGGCGCTTGGCATAGTTGCGCGTGGCCTGTGCGCCGCGCGTTTCAACCTCGGCCAGCGTGCATTCCCCGCGCAGGAAGGCGGCGATTTCCGGCACGCCGATCGCGCGCATGACGGGCAGGGCGGGGTCCAGATCGCGGGCCAGCAGCGCACGCACTTCGTCAATCGCGCCGCCTGCCAGCATCGCCGCGAACCGCGCATCGCAGCGGGCATAGAGCGCAGCCCGGTCTGGCAGCAGGATCAGCGGGTGCAGGGCGATGGCGTGGCCGATCCCGCCAACCTTGTCAGCCTGCCAATCGGCGAGGGCGCGCCCGGTCGAGCGCACGACTTCCAGCGCGCGGGCAATCCTGACGGCGTCGGCGGGCGCGAGCAGCGCCGCGCGGGCCGGGTCTTCGGCCTGCAAAGCGGTGTAAGCCTCGGGGACGGGCAGCGCGCGCACGGCGGCGCGCACGAGCGTGTCGATCGGGGGAACGGGGGCGATCCCGTCGAGCAAGGTGCGCAAATAGAGCCCGGTCCCGCCCACCAGGATCGGCACGCCGCCTTGGTCATGGACCTCGGCGATGACCGCGCGGGCGCGCACCGCCCAGTCGGCGGCGGAGCAGGCCTGCGCCCCGTCCCATTCCCCGAACAGGCGGTGCGGCACGCCCTGCATTTCCTCAGCCGCTGGGCGGGCGGAAAGCAGCGCCAGATCGGCATAGACTTGCGCGCTGTCGGCATTGATGACGGTGGCCGCGCGGCCTTGCTGCGCCAGCGCGAGGGCCAGCCGCACTGCGCAATCGCTCTTGCCGCTGGCGGTTGGCCCTGCGATGAGCGCGGCCGGCGGAAGGCCAGTTACCGATGTTGTTACCGATTCAGGGAATTCAGACGTGTTCATTGCCCGCTTGATAGCAGAACCCGCGCGGCTTGCCGCAAATTGTGATGCGGCGATCCACGCGCTGGAAGCGCAGGGCATGAAAGTCCACCGGGCTGAGCCGCTGGCCGCGCATGACGATGTGCTGGAAGTTGCGGCTGACCATGGCACCGCCGCCACCTTGCGCGCCGTGCTGGACACGCAGTTTGCGCCGGTGGACCTGCTGGTCGCGAACCACGCGCCGGGCGTGCCGGGGGTGTTTGTATCCGACATGGATTCGACCATGATCTCGGCCGAATGCATTGATGAGCTGGCGGACTTTGCGGGCCTGAAGGACCAGATCGCCGGCATCACCGAACGCGCGATGCAGGGCGAACTCGACTTTGTCGAAGCACTGACCGAGCGGGTGCGGCTGCTGGGCGGGCTGGGCGAGGATGCGATCCAGCAGTGCCTCGATGAGCGCATCTTCGACATGCCGGGCGCGCGCACGCTGGTCGAAACGCTCAAAAGCCACGGCACCCGGACCGTGCTGGTGACGGGCGGCTTTCACCAGTTCGCCGACCCGGTGGCAGAGCGGCTGGGATTTGAACGCGTGGTCGGCAACCGGCTGGCGACGCTGCACGGCAAGCTGACCGGAGGCCTGGTCGGCGATATCGTCGACAGTTCGGTCAAGGAAGCCGTGCTGCGCGCCGAAGTTGCCCGCCGTGATGGTGCGGCCAGTCTGGCCACCGGGGACGGCGCGAACGACATCCCGATGTTGATGGCGGCGAGCTATGGCATCGCCTATCACGCCAAGCCCAAGGCCCGCGCGGCCGCGCATGGCTGGGTGGAGCAGGGCGACCTGACCGCCGTACTGAAATTGCTCGGCATCGCGCGCAGCGATTGGACAGTGCTCTAGGCCTTCGCCGGACGCCGCGCAGCCAGTCGCAGCCCCAGCGCAGCCAGCGCCAGCGCGGTGCCGATCACGCCGACGATCCGCGTTTCAGCGGTCATCAGCCGGCCAGCATACGACAGCGTGAAGATCAGCCAGAGATAGTGGATGCCCACCCGGTGCAACCGCTTCCAGTTTGCGCCGAGCTTGCGCATGGCGCCATCCGTCGATGTGGCGGCCATGGCGTAAAGCACGACATAGCCCAGCCCGCCGGGAATCAGCGTTTCCAGTCCGCGCGTTTCGTCACCCAGCTTCAGGAACATCACCAGTGCGAACAGGTGAACGGTGTGACACGCCGCAAACCCCAGCCCCCAGAACCGCCGGTCACGCAGCACCGCTGCGCGCCATCCACCCGGCCAGAGCCGCGCCAGCGAGGAGGCCAGATAGACCAGCAGGAAAATCGGAAAGCCAACGCGCGCGGTCCAGCGCGCGGCGAGTTCCCAGCCGTCGGTTGGCAGCACCCCGGAACCCAGCCCGATCAGCATCGCGGCCACGCCGATCACAAGGCCGATCAACAGCGGCCACTGGCTTGGTATTGGCATCCCCACCCCAACCTTTATCAAACATAAGGGGAATTACCAAAGTCGCTGCACAAATGCTACCGCCCTTGCAGTATTGACATTAATGTTAGTAGTTCGCATATTCGAAAAATGGAAAACCTTGGCCCCGTTCTGTCACCCGCGCCTGACCATGCTGATGCCGTTCAGCCCGCTGCCGACCTGCCGGTCATGGACCCGGCGCGGCCCGCCATGCGGTATGATTTTCCCAAGGCTTGGCGCCACTTCAAGGAACTGGTGAAGGACAAGGAAAACACCGCCGAAGTCGCCCCGATCTTTGAGGCGCTGCCCTGGCGGCAGGGTTATGACGCGGCCAAGGCATTTCTGGCGACCGAGCAGGGCCAGCGCCTGCGCGCGACCGAACCGTTCCTGCCAACCTTGCTGGATGACCATGAAACCCTGCGCAAGCTGCCCAAGGGCAGTCTGGCGCACGTGTACTGCGATTTCATGGAACGCGAAGGACTGACCGCGCACGGTCTGGTCGAGGATCTGGGCAAATATCGCCGCCCGGATCAGTATTACGCCGATCAGGTCGAATGGTATTTCAACCGGATGCGCGATACGCACGATTTGCAGCATGTGCTGTCCGGCTATGGCCGCGATGCGCTGGGCGAACAGTGCGTGCTGGCGTTCACCTATGGCCAGCAGCCCGCGCTCGCGCATCTGTTCCTTGGCTATGCCGGGGCGCTGGAAATCCGCAAGCGGGTCAAGAGCAAGGCGCCGATCCTGCGCGCCGTGCGTGAAGCACAAAAAGCGGGCAACGCCGCCCGCCGACTGGTCGAACAGCCGATCCGCGAATTGCTGGCGATGCCCTATGCGGATGCGCGCAACGCGGTGGGGATTACGACTCCGCACTATTATCAGGCCGCGCACAGCCAGTGGCGCAGTGAGGGGGTCGATCCTTACGATCTGCTCGCGGCGATCAAGCGGGCGGCCTGACCCTCTCCGGAAAAGTCCAACCGTCATGCTGAACTTGGTTCAGCATGACGGCTGTGGGCAGGTGGTGACCTAGCTTTCCATCCAGTCGCGGAAGAACGCGTCGTTGGCTTCGCGCAGCGCGGCCAGTTCCACCGCGAAGCCGGGGCCGGACACGGCGCTGCCGCCGGTGGTGCCGATCCGGATCATCGGGATGCCAGCCGCCTGAATCTGCTCGGCCGCAGCACTGGTCACGACATAGCGTGCCTGATCTTCGCCGAACGCGGTGAAGTGATCGCCGATTTCTTCCAGTTTGCAGCCGATCCCGCTCGCCAGCGCCATTTCGGCCAGAGCGACGAGCAAGCCGCCGTCTGACACGTCATGCACCGCGGTAACCTTGCCGTCTGCGATCAGCTGGCGGACGAATTCGGCGTGGGCGCGTTCCCTGGCCAGATCGACCGGCGGGGGCGCGCCGTCTTCGCGGCCATGCACTTCGCGCAGCCACAGCGACTGCCCGAGGTGCCCGTTCGACTGGCCGATCACGAAGATCGCCTCGCCCGCAGCCTTGAAGGCCACGGTCGCCATCGTACCATAGTCCGCCATCAGCCCGACACCGCCAATCGCCGGGGTCGGCAGGATCGCGGAGCCGCCGCCGGTGGCCTTGCTTTCGTTGTAGAGGCTGACGTTGCCCGACACGATGGGGTAGTCCAGCGCGCGGCAGGCATCGCCCATGCCTTCGAGGCAGCCGACGATCTGCGCCATGATTTCCGGGCGCTGCGGGTTGGCGAAGTTCAGGCAGTTGGTGATGGCCAGCGGCACCGCGCCGACCGCGCTGATGTTGCGGTACGTCTCCGCGACCGCCTGCTTGCCGCCTTCGTAAGGGTCGGCATAGCAATAGCGCGGGGTGCAATCGGTGCTCATCGCCAGCGCCTTGCGGCTGCCGTGGATGCGCACCACGGCTGCATCGCCGCCGCTTTTTTGCAGCGTGTCCGCGCCGACCTGGCTGTCATACTGCTGCCAGATCCAGCTGCGGCTGGCGAGGTCCGCGCAGCCCATCAGCTTGAGCAGGTCCGCGCCCAGATCGGCGGACGGCGGCACATCGCCCAGCGGCGCGACGTTGGCCCATTTGGCATAGTCCGCGCGGCTGGCGGCGGGCCGGTCATAGAGCGGCGCGTCTTCGGCCAGCGGCCCCAGCGGAATGTCGCACACGGTTTCGCCCTGCCAGGTCAGCACCATGTGACCGGTGTCGGTCACCTCGCCGATCACCGCAAAGTCCAGTTCCCACTTCCTGAAGATCGCCTCGGCCATCGGCTCCTTGCCGGGCTTCAGCACCATCAGCATGCGTTCCTGCGATTCGGACAGCATCATTTCATAGGGGGTCATGCCTTCTTCGCGGCACGGCACCTTGTCCATGTCGAGGATGATCCCGGCCTTGCCGTTGGTCGCCATTTCGACGCTGGAACTGGTGAGGCCAGCCGCGCCCATGTCCTGAATGGCGACGATCGCGTCGGTCGCCATCAGTTCAAGGCATGCCTCGATCAGCAGCTTTTCGGTGAACGGATCGCCGACCTGCACGGTCGGACGCTTTTCGTCCGACTTTTCGTCGAAGTCGGCGCTGGCCATCGTCGCGCCGTGGATGCCATCGCGCCCGGTTTTCGATCCGACATAGACGATCGGATTGCCGATGCCGGTGGCGGCGGAATAGAAGATCTTGTCGGTATCGGCCACGCCCACGGTCATCGCGTTGACCAGGATGTTGCCGTCATAGGCCTTGTGGAAGTTGGTTTCGCCGCCGACCGTCGGCACGCCCACGCAGTTGCCATAGCCGCCGATGCCCGCGACCACGCCTTGCACCAGATGCTTCATCTTCGGGTGGTCGGGCCGGCCAAAGCGCAGCGCGTTCATGTTGGCCACGGGGCGCGCGCCCATTGTGAACACGTCGCGCAGGATGCCGCCAACGCCCGTTGCCGCGCCCTGATAGGGTTCGATGTAGCTGGGGTGGTTGTGGCTTTCCATCTTGAAGATCGCGGCCTGACCGTCACCGATGTCGATCACGCCCGCGTTTTCGCCCGGACCGCAGATCACCCACGGTGCCTCGGTCGGCAGCTTCTTCAGGTGGATGCGGCTGGACTTGTACGAGCAATGCTCTGACCACATCACCGAAAAGATGCCGAGTTCCACCATGTTCGGCGCACGCCCCAGCGCGTGCAGCACGCGGGCGTATTCTTCCTCGGACAGCCCGTGGGCGGCGACAACTTCGGGAGTGATTTCGGCCATTGGCGGCCCTTAGCGCCGCCCGGCGAGTCCCGCTAGCCCGTTCTGGCCGAATTTGCGGCGCTTTTCCCCATCCACCACGCCGCCAGCGTCGCCGCGCCAAACGCGACGAACGCCAGCAGGCTGGTGCCGGTGGTCACTTCCGGCTCGACCGGTCCGAACCAGTTGACCGCTTGCAGCGCCAGCAAGACCGCCGCCAATACGCCGACGCGCAGCGCCGATGGTCGCCGCGCGCGAACATACAGCCACAGCGCGCCAAAAGTCAGCCCCAGTTCCAGCGGCATTTCAATCGCCGGATGGTTCCACAGCCCCAGCCCCAGCTTGGGCGGGCTGCCCGCCAGCGTCAGATCGGGCACGTGGACCAACAGATCCATGAACCAGTGCGACAGCACTACCAGCGCGGCGATCCCGGCGGCGGCGCGGCTTTTCGTCAGGCCCAGCACCAGCGCACCGAACGCGGCGGCAAACCCCGCGCTGCCCAGCAGGCTGTGGGTATAGGGCATGTGATAGAGGTCCATCGGGTTCATCACGCTGATCCCCGGCGTCACCCGCATCGCTTCCGTGCCGGTCAGCAGCAGGCCGAAGAACGCCCAGTCGACCAGTTGCCCGGCCACGAACAGCGTGCCGATCCCCGGCGCTTTGGGCCGGGCGGCGAGGGCGAGGGCGGGGGCCCAGTGACCGATGAACATGGCGCCCCTCAGCCCAGCTGCCGCACCGCGAAAGTCGCAATCCCGCAGGCCAGCGCCGTGGCGGACGCGCCCCACGCGATATCGACCAGCGTCACGTGAACCGGCCAGACTTTCAGCGTCGCCTGATTGGTCAGGTCATACGTCGCATAGGCAATCCCGCCGAGCAGCGCGCCGTTCAGTACCGCGTGCGGCACTCCCAGCGCCATGCCGGGGCGCACCGCGAACCACACCATCGCCGCGACATAGAGCAGGTAGAACACCAGCGCCGGACCCATCCGGAACTGCTCTGCCAGCAGATCGCCCAGCGCCGGGCGGTAAAAATTCGGCCCGGCCCAGCGCAGCCACAGCGCGTCAAGGATGCCGAATGCGATTCCGGCGGCCAGATAGGCGATAATCCACTGCATCGAACACTCCCAAGGTTGCAGGCAGCTTGACCCTTGGCCGCTGCACGGTCAATGCTTGATCCCATGAGCGAGACTGCTGCCGATATCGCCGCGATGAGCTTCGAAGATGCGCTGCGCGCGTTGGAAGATGTGGTGCGCAAACTGGAAAGCGGGGAAGTGCCGCTGGACGATTCCATCACGCTGTACGAACGCGGGGAAGCGCTGCGCAAGGCGTGTCAGGCCCGGCTTGATGCCGCGCAGGCCCGGATCGAGAAGATCGTCGCCGGACCGGATGGACAGGCCGCTGCCACCCAGCCGTTCGATGCCGAGCAGGGCCGCTAGACGATGAGCGCCAGCCCACTGCTGAAAGCCGCGATGGAGCGGATTGCCGCTGATGTCGCGGCCATGTTCGATGCCCTGATGCCGGTCCCGAATGACCCGCGCGCGCGGCTGGTCGAGGCGATGCGCTATGCCGTGCTGGGCGGGGGCAAGCGCCTGCGCCCGCTGCTGCTGACGGCGGTGGCGGATATATACCGGGTGGACCGCACCGCCGCGCTGCGCGCCGGAATCGCGATCGAATCGATCCACGTCTATTCGCTGGTCCACGATGACCTGCCCTGCATGGACAACGACGCCATGCGCCATGGCCGGCCGACCGCGCATCTGGCCTTTGATGAGGCGACCGCCGTGCTGGCGGGCGATGCGCTGCACGATTTCGCGTTCGAAGTGCTGGCCGATACCGCCACCAGCAGCGATCCGTTCACCCGCGCCGAACTGATCCTGACACTGGCCACCGCCAGCGGATCGAACGGCATGGCGGGCGGACAGATGATGGATATCGTGGCCGAAACCAGCCAGTTCGATTTGCCCACGATTACCCGGCTGCAACAGCTGAAGACCGGCGCTTTGCTGGGGGCGGCGGTTGAAATGGGCGCGGTGCTGGGCAAAGTCCCGCTTGAGGGGCGGGCGCATCTGCGCGGCTATGCCCGCGACATCGGGCTGGCCTTCCAGATTGCCGATGACCTGCTCGATCACGAAGGCGATGAAGCTGCGGCCGGCAAGGCGCTGCGCAAGGACGCGGCGGCGGGCAAGCAGACGTTCGTGTCGCTGCTGGGGGCTGACCGGGCGCGCGATCAGGCGCGGATGCTGGTCGAACAGGCTGTGTCGCATCTTGGCTCACACGGGCAGGAAGCCGAATTGCTGCGCGATATCGCGCGTTATATTGTGGAGAGGGACCACTAAATGGCAACGCGCATCGGGGTCTATCCCGGCACATTCGATCCGATCACGCTTGGCCACTCCGACATTATCCGGCGCGGGGCAAAGCTGGTGGACAAACTGATCATCGGCGTGACCACCAATATGTCCAAAAACCCGATGTTCACGCCTGAAGAACGCATGGCGATGGTGGAGCGTGAAGTGGCAGCCATGGGGATCGACAATTGCGAAGTGGTCGGGTTCAACGCGCTGCTGATGAAGTTTGCCCAGGTCCAGGGCGCGTCCGTGATTGTGCGCGGCCTGCGCGCTGTGGCCGACTTCGAATACGAATATCAGATGGCGGGGATGAACCAGCAGCTCAATTCCCGGATCGAAACGGTGTTCCTGATGGCCGACGTCAGCCTGCAACCGATCGCATCGAAGCTGGTCAAGGAAATCGCGCTGTTCGGCGGAGAGATCAACCGGTTCGTCAGTCCTGCCGTGCGCGATGATGTGGTGGCGCGAATTGCCAAGACAGGCACGCTGGGCGACTATTAGACTTTCCGTTCATTGCCACGACAGCGTTGCGGGTTTATCCGGCCATACAACGCCTTTGCTGCCCTATCCAATCGAGTACGCACCGCATGATCCGTCGCTCTATCGCCTCCATTGCTCTGGGCCTGTCACTGGTCGCCGTTCCGGCGTTTGCCAAGGCGAAGCCCCCGGTCACCCCCGCCGCTCCGGTCATGAGCGCGGCGATCAACCCCGATCCGGCGGTTGATCCGGACAATATCCTCGCGCTCGACTTGTCGAATGGTGGGCGCGTGCTGATCCGGCTGGTGCCGGAATGGGCACCTGTTCACGTCGAACGGATCAAGACGCTGACGGCTGAAGGCTTTTACAACGGCGTCGTGTTCCACCGCGTGATCGATGGCTTCATGGCCCAGACCGGCGACCCGACCGGCACGGGCGGCGGCGGATCAAAGCTGCCCGACCTCAAGGCTGAGTTCAATTATCTGCCGCACGTGCGCGGCACCGTGTCGATGGCCCGCACTGATGAGCCCGACACCGCGAACAGCCAGTTCTTCATCGTGTTCTACCCGCGCTTTGCGCTTGATCACCGTTACACCAACTTTGGCCGCGTGATTGCGGGCATGGACATGGTCGACACGATTGAGCGGGGCGAACCGCCGGTAAACCCGACCAAGATCCTGCAAGCCTCGCTGCTGTCGCAGAACAAGCCGCGCCCGGCGGTTTCGGCTCCGGTGGCGGCTCCGGACGTGCTGGCACCGGGCGTGACTGCGCCGGGAACTTCGGGCGAGTAACAGCGCAACTGTCATGCTGAACTTGTTTCGGCATCCAACGGGCCGCACACGCTGCGCTATGTTGGTTTAGACAGGCGGCACCGCCGGGCGTCCTTGCAGGGTTTGGCTGCGCTAAACGATGGATGCTGAAACAAGTTCAGCATGACGATATGACACGAACGGATAGCGGCTGGGATGCAGGCGCAAGCCCGTGCTTGTCCAACTGCCCATGCCCCCGCTAAGGGCACTGGCCATGCGCGTTGATCTGTTCGATTTCGACCTTCCGCCCGAAAACATCGCCCTGCGCCCCGCGCGGCCGCGCGATGCGGCGCGGCTGTTGCTGGTGCCAGGCCCCGCCTGCGCGCTGAGCGATCACCATGTGCGCGATCTGCCCGGCCTGCTGCGTGCGGGCGATGTGCTGGTGTTCAACGACACCCGCGTGATCCCGGCCCAGCTCGAAGGCCGCCGGGGCGAGGCCAGGATCGGCGCAACCCTGCACAAGCGGATCGATCTGCGCCGCTGGCAAGCCTTCATCCGCAACGGCAAGCGGCTGCATGTCGGCGATCAAATCCAGTTTCCCGCCGACGTCACCGCCAAGGCAGAAACCCGCCACGATGATGGCAGCTGGACGCTGGCGTTTGGCGGGGATGAGCCGGTCGAAGTCCTGCTGGAACGCGCCGGACGCATGCCGCTGCCGCCCTATATCGCGGGCAAGCGTGATACCGATGCCGCCGACAAGCTGGATTACCAGACGATGTTCGCCGCCCGCGACGGGGCCGTCGCCGCGCCCACGGCGGCGCTGCACTTCACGCCGAAACTGATGGCCGGGTTGACCACCGCCGGGATCGGCCACGAAACGCTCACGCTGCACGTGGGGGCGGGCACGTTCCTGCCGGTCAAGGCAGATGACACCGCCGACCACCAGATGCACGCCGAATGGGGCCGGATCGATGCCGAAACGGCGGCACGCCTCAACGCCGTGCGGGCCGGCGGCGGCCGGGTGATCGCGGTCGGCACCACGTCGCTGCGTCTGCTGGAAAGCGCGGCGGGCGAGGATAACGTGATCCATGCCTTCGACGGCGACACCGCGATTTTCATCACCCCCGGTTACCGGTTCAAGGCGATCGACGGGCTGATGACCAACTTTCACCTGCCCAAATCGACGCTGTTCATGCTGGTTTCGGCGTTGATGGGCCGTGAACGGATGCAGGCCGTCTATGCCCACGCCATCGCGGCGGGGTACCGGTTCTACAGCTATGGCGATTCAAGTTTGTTGCTGCCGGAGGGGTAGGGCGGGGCCACCGACCACACCGCCGTCCAAAACCCGTCACCCGCCAACCGTCACCCGCCAACCGTCACCCTGAACTTGGTTCAGGGTCCATCCCTCAGCCCGCGCAGCATGGCCGGATCGGGCGCAAGCCTCACAGCCAGCCATTTCTGGTAACCACAGTGACTGCGGCGCGATGGATGCTGAAACGAGTTCAGCATGACGATTTCGGGTAGGCCGGGGTCGGGTTTGGCAGAGTCAGGCAGGACGGAGAGCCTTACTGCCCCGGCTCAACCGTCTTCAGTTTGATCTGCTGACTGTCCAGCTTTTCCAGCTTGATCTGGCGGCTCTGGAACTTGCCCTGCCGGGATTCCAGCTTGTGCTGCACGCTGTCAGTCTTGTGCTGCAAGCTGTCGTGCTTGTGCTGGACGCTGTCCACGGTGCCTTCGGCGGTTTCCAGCTTCACCTTCTTGTGCTGCGCACTGCTCATTTTTTGCTGGTGGCTGGCGGCGGCGTCCTTGGCGAATATCGTCGGCCCGTCAGTGGGCGGCGCGGCCTCGGCGCTCATCCCCAGGGAGGCGGTGAGCAGGGTGATCGCAGAGGCGATGGTCGCGCCCGTGCCGGGAATCCCGCGCTTGGTGTCGGTGTTTGCCATGGCCTCTCACTCCTGCTGGTTCAGCTTGTTGAGTTCTGCATACAGCAACGCGATATGCATGTCCAAGCGCTTCGCCGGCTCGCCCGGTTCGGCCACGCCCGCCTGCGCACAATGCGCCGCGATCGCCGCGTCAAGGTCGAGCAACTCGAACACCGCCGCCCCCCCGGCATCGCCGTCCGGCAGCTGTCCCAGCACGTCGCGCGCCGCGTTGACCCACTCGGCATAGGCATCGGCGGCCGCGATGAAGGGCTGGGCCTGCTGCGCTTCCACGTAATCCGCTATCGTACCGTCCCCGCCGAATGTCCCGCCTGACAGCGGATGCGGATCGAGCTGGAGCCAGTGCTCGGTCCCGTCGCCCGCGCGCCGCCGCCCGAGCGGATAGAGCCGGCAGACCAGCGGCCGCGCCGGGTGGACCGTGCAGCCCTGCTCCCCCAGGAACACGCAGACATCCGCCTCCGTCCGCGCCAGCGCCGTGCCCGCGCCGCCTTCGGTCCACCGCTCGCGGAAGGCGCGCGCTGTCACCCCCTTGAGCGCGGCCAGCTGCGCAATTTCATAGGGGTTGGTCTGGATGATCTTGTGATGACAGCACCGCGAACAGGCCGCGCACCGAAAGGCGAACGGCTCGGTCCGGGCGGCGGCGTGCTGGGCGGGCAGGTTGGTCATTGGTGCCGCCCAAACAGCGTCTTCGGATCGATCACCTGGTCGATCAGGGCCTCGTCGGGGGGCAGCTGGCCATCCAGCATCAGCATGGCGAGGCCGTGGACGATCGCCCAGGCCTGGACCATCAGGCGGCGGGTTTCTTCCGCGTCGCCGCCGGTCGCCGCCGTGGCCTTGTCGTGCAGCAGTCGGGCCGCGATCGATTGGCCGAACACGGTTTCGCCCGCCGGGGGCAGGTGGGTGAAGATCAGGCGGAACAGGGCCGGGTGGGCGAGGGCGAAGCGGACATAGGCCCGCCCCGTCGCGCCGAATGCGCCCGGCCCGCCACCCATCGACTCGGCAGCGGCGCGCTGCGCCTCGCCCAGTTTGTCGATCCCCGCGCCCGCCAGCGCGACCAGCAGCGCTCGCTTGTCGGGGAAGTGGCGATAGACGGCGGTGGCCGATACGCCGACGTCACGCGCGATCTGGCGCAGCGAAATATCGCCTATTTCCGTGGTTTCCAGCGCCCGCAACCCCGCATCGACCAACGCGCTGCGCAAGTCGCCGTGGTGATAGGTGCGGACCGCTTCGAGGGATGTTGACACTGTTACCATTCGCGCTATGTTTACGCCATAAACATTAAAGGGAGATCTGTGTCATGGCAAGCAGCGTCGAAACCGTCATCCGCGCCGTCGTTACCAAGGGGATCGAGAAAGTCGCCGGGTTCAACCGCGCCCGGATGGACGAAACCCGCGCGCATCCGTTCCTGACCGGCATTCACGCGCCGATGACCGAGGAGCGCACGCTGACCGATCTGGCCGTGACCGGCACGATCCCGGCGGAGCTGTCGGGCCGCTACGTCCGGATCGGGCCGAACCCGTTCAACCCCGATCCGCGCGGCCACCACTGGTTCATCGGTGACGGCATGGTCCACGGCGTGCGGATCGCGGGCGGCAAGGCGCTGTGGTATCGCAACCGCTTCATCCGCTCGCAGATGCTGGAAGCCAAGGGCGGCCCCGCTGCTGCCCCCGGACCCCGGCGCGGGAAGCGCGATCTGGTCAACACCAATGTCATCCAGCACCGCGGCCAGACGCTCGCGATTGTCGAGGCGGGATCGTTTCCGGCGCTGCTCAACGATGAACTCGAAACGGTCGCCTACACCGATTTCGGCGGCACGCTGCAAACCTCGTTCAGCGCGCACCCGCATGAAGACCCGCTGACGGGGGAACTCCACGCGATCTGCTATGACGGTATGACGCAGGATACCGTCTGGCACGTGGTCGTGTCCCCAGAGGGCAAAGTCGTGCGGCAGGAACCGATCCCGGTCGAGCATGGGCCGTCGATCCATGAATGCTCGATCACCGCAAAGTACGTGCTGGTGTTCGATCTGCCGGTGACGTTCTCGATGAAGGCGCTGATCGCGGGGGAACAGTTCCCCTATCACTGGAACACCGAGCACGCGGCCCGCGTCGGCCTGCTGCCGCGCGGCGGCACGGCGGAAGACGTGATCTGGTGCGGGGTCGATCCGTGCTATGTCTTCCATGTCGCCAACAGTTACGACACGGCGGACGGCAAGGTGATTGTCGATCTGTCGGCCTATGAAACGATGTTCGCGGGCGGGCCGGATGGGCCGAACGGCAAGTCGCTGGGGATGGAGCGCTGGGAGATTGACCCCGCCACGCGCCGCGTTACCCGCACCACGCTCGATGCCGCCCCGCAGGAATTCCACCGCCCGGATGAGCGCTTTTTCGGGCAACCCTATCGCTACGCCTGGTCGCTGGGCCTGCCGGAGCAGGTGGAGGACAGTTTCCTGGGGGCGACGCCGATCTATCGCTATGACCTGCACACGGGTGAGCGGCAGGCGCACGATTTCGGGCCAAACCGTGTGCCCGGTGAGTTCGTGTTCGTGCCGCGCAGCGCCGATGCGCCGGAAGGCGATGGCTGGGTGATGGGCTATGTGATCGACGCCGCGAACGAGACGACCGATCTGGTCATCCTCGACGCTGCCGACATGGCCGCGCCTCCGGTGGCCAGCATCCATATCCCCCACCGCATCCCGCCGGGCTTCCACGGCAACTGGCTCGCCGACGCCGGTTGAGCCAGACCCGCTAGCGGGACCACAGGAACGGGCCAGTCCGCGCGAGAAGCTGTGCGGGCTGGTTCTTTCCGCGCAAGACGGCTAACCGCTGCGCGCATGACTGCCCCGCGCTTCCAGTTCACCATCCACGCCGCCGACGGCAAGGCCCGCACCGGCACGATTGCCATGCGCCGGGGCGAGATCCGCACGCCCGCGTTCATGCCGGTCGGCACGGCCGCCACCGTCAAGGCGATGAAGCCCGAAACCGTCCGCGCGACCGGCGCCGATATCCTGCTGGGCAACACCTATCACCTGATGCTGCGCCCCGGCGCGGAGCGGGTGGCGCGGCTGGGGGGGCTCCACAAGTTCATGAACTGGGACCGCCCGATCCTGACCGACAGCGGCGGCTATCAGGTGATGAGCCTGTCGGACCTGCGCAAGATCACCGAAGAGGGCGTGACCTTCAAAAGCCACCTCGATGGCTCGAAGCACCTGCTCACGCCCGAACGCTCGATGGAAATCCAGCGCCTGCTGGGCAGCGATATCGTGATGGCGTTCGACGAATGCCCGCGCGCCGATGCGCCCTATGACGTGATCGCCGCTTCGATGCGGATGTCGATGCGCTGGGCGCAGCGCAGCCGCGACGGGTTCGACAGCGGCGAGGAACACGCGGAGCGCTCCGCGCTGTTCGGCATCCAGCAGGGCGCGCTCGACCAGACGTTGCGCGGCGAAAGCGCCGCCGCCCTGCGCGAGATCGGGTTCGATGGCTATGCCATCGGCGGGCTGGCCGTGGGCGAGGGGCAGGAGGCGATGTTCGCCACGCTCGACTTCGCGCCGGACCAGTTGCCCGAAGACCGCCCGCGTTACCTGATGGGCGTGGGCAAGCCCGACGATCTGGTCGGCGCGGTGGAGCGCGGGGTCGACATGTTCGATTGCGTCCTGCCCAGCCGGTCGGGCCGCAACGGGCAGGGCTTTACGTGGAACGGCCCGGTCAACTTGCGCAACGCCCGCCATGCCGAAGACACCAGCCCGCTGGACGAACGCTGCCCCGGCGACTGCTGCACCAAATACAGCCGCGCCTATCTCCACCACCTGCACAAGAACGGCGAAATCCTGGGCGCGATGCTGCTGACCGAACACAACCTTACGTTCTATCAGCAACTGATGCAGGCCATGCGCGATGCGATCGCGGCGGGCACGTTTGCGGTGTTTGCGGCTGAGTTCCGGCGGGGGTATTTGAAGGGTTAGGCGGGCAGTTATCCACAAGGCTTGCTCTGGTTGAGCAAGGGGCATATGCAGAACAAAAGGGGATTTCGTCATGGATTCGTGCCCAACGGTCATTGATTTGTTTTGCGGTGCTGGCGGGCTGAGCGAAGGGTTCCGTCAAGCTGGTTTTCAGGTGCTGCTGGGCAGTGATATTGATCCGACTTTCGGGACAACTTTTGCGAAGTCCCACCATGGCGCGCTATTCGTCGCTAAGCCAATTCAAGCGTTGACCAGCGCCGAGATAATGTCAGCGACAGGTCTAGGCAAAGGTCAACTCGATGTGTTGGTAGGAGGGCCGCCCTGTCAGGGGTATAGCGTTTACAACCACGGACGTGGTGAACATGATCCTCGCGCTGGCTTATTCCGTGAGTATCTTCGATTGGTCCGCGAACTAGCTCCAAAATGGCTGGTCATGGAGAATGTCACTGGGTTGCTTTCCATTTCAGGTGGACAGCTTATCAAGACGATCGCAGAAGAATTCTCAAAACTTGGATATTGTGTGCAATGGCGCGTTCTACGTGCGGAGGATTATGGTGTCCCGCAAGAGCGGCGCCGGGTGGTTTTTATTGCCAATCGTGTTGGAGCTTCAATCGAGTTTCCAAAGATTGAGTATGGAGCAGGGAAGCTTCCTTACACGTCGATCTGGGACGCAATAAGCGATTTACCTCTGTTGGGAGCGAGCACGGGGGTAGACTATGCGACCGCGCCCAGCACTCCGTTCCAAGCCCGTATGCGTAAGGGCAATCCGCGGCTGAGTAACCATGTCGGTCCCAAGTTGGGCAAGGCGAATTTGGAGCGTATTCGGCATATCCCGCAAGGGGGATCGTGGCGAGATATTCCTTTTGACTTGCTTCCAGAAGGTATGAAGCGCGCAAAGCGTAGTGACCATACAAAGCGCTACGGTCGACCGCGGTTGACCGACCTATCCTGCACGATCCTGACTAAATGCGACATCCATTGGGGTGCATATATCCACCCGGTAGAGAATCGTGCTTTCACAGTCCGCGAAGCAGCAAGATTACAATCGTTCCCCGACGATTTTGTGTTTTATGGCAGTATGACTGAACAGTTTGTTCAAGTTGGAAACGCAGTCCCGCCGATGCTTGCGCATTCAATTGCGTCTGCAATTATTGATTCCGACAAGGCAATAGAGCGCATCGCAGCATGAATATTTCTGAAGTGTTCGGGCACGGTGTCGGTGAGCACTCCGATGCAGCTTGGGCTGACCGAAAAAGTAAGTTTTGTCGTTTCAGGGGCGGCCCATGCAACAAGTCTAGCAAATCTGACCCAATCGGAATTTGCTCTGTGTCTGACGGTGTGAACGCTGCATCGCTCTGTCCAACCCGGTTTCTTGAAGATGGACGGATTTTTCGCGACGCAGCCCGTTTGGCCTTTGGAATCAATTCCAGTTATGCTGTGTTTCCGGAAATTAGGATTTTGCAAGTCCCGGATGCGAAGAAGCCAGGTGAATTCAAGAAAATTGGAAAAGTCGACTTCATCCTTGGTAAGGTTGAAGGTGGCGTTGTGTCTGATTTTTGTGCTGTCGAGGTGCAAGCTGCTTACTTTTCGGGACTGGAAACGCGGAGCCTTTTAAGGCATTTTATGGAGCGCCAAAATTTTGGAGCGCTGGATACATTTCGTCGCCCTGATTTCCGATCATCAGCGCAGAAACGTTTAATTCCGCAGTTGCAATTGAAAGTTCCAGTATTTCGGCGATGGGGGAAGAAGTTTTTTGTTGTAGTTGACAGTCAATTTTTCAATTCGCTTCCTGAATTTCGCACCACCAGTCAGGCAAACAGCGAGTTAACCTGGCTTGTGTACCCCTTGAAGCGTGACCTTGAAATATATCGTATGGATGATGTGCTAACCACATTTACCGAATGGGCAGATGTTGAAACGTCGTTACGCGAGGGGCGTGCGCCGGATCCGGCGGAAATCATTTCGGAATTGCAATTGAAGTTTGCCCCTAAAGGTAAAGCCTCAGTGCGTGTCTTTCAGTGCTGATTTAGGAGCCCTTGTTGGCATCTTTGTTGTGAACGCTTGATCGCTCTTTGACTTGCACTTACCGACCCTCACTGCATTATCTTCCCACGATTACAGGCAGGGGCATGGAATGAAGCGCAGGGTATTGGGTGTGTTGGCTGCGTTGCTGGCCGGCGTTTCGGCGGTTCCGGCGACCGCGCAGGATGGGCTGGCGCTGGCGCAGCGGTTTGGGGCGTTGGAGGCGATTCGCTCGATCAGCCTGTCGCCCGATGGCACCAAGATCGCCTTTGTCACCCCGCATCCCACGGTCGGCACGGCGGTCTATGTCGCGGACCTGACCACCGGCGCGGCGCCGGTGCGGATCATTGCCTCGGCCAGCAAGGATGAGCAGATTTATTGGTGCGGCTGGCCCACGGCGGCGCGGCTGGTGTGCAAGGTCAGCGTCGATTTCAACATGGGCGGACGCTGGATCAAGGTTGCGCGGGCCTATGCGCTGAATTCCGATGGCAGCGATCCCAAGTTGCTGACCGCGGTCAACAGCCGCCAGCTGGGGCTGGACGGCAGCGGCGGGAACGTGCTGGACTGGGACGTGGCGAGCAAGCCCGGCGCGGTGCTGATGTCGCGCTTTTTCATTCAGGAGGACCGGGCCGGATCGCTGATGGCGGAGCAGCGCCAGGGGCTGGGGGTTGAGGAAGTCGATACCGTCACGCTCAAGCGCCGCAATGTTGAACCTCCGCGCAGCGATGCGCGCGAATACATTACCGATGGCCACGGCACCGTGCGGATCATGGGGGCGATTGCCTCCAACCCGGATGGCTACATCCGCGAGGAGATGAGCTATTTCTACCGCAAGCAGGGCGCGCGGGAGTGGTTGCCGCTGTCAAAACTGACGCTGGGCGACACCGGCGGGGTGGGGGGCTTCAACCCCTATGCGGTCGATCCCGCGAAGAACGTGGTGTACGGGTTTGACGATCACGAGGGCCGCGCGGCGCTGTTCAGCATCGCGCTGGACGGCACCGAAACGCGGCAGTTGCTGGTCAGCCGCGATGATGTCGATGTTGATGGGCTGGTGCGGATCGGGCGCGACAACCGCGTGGTCGGGGCCAGCTATGCCACCGAAAAGCGTGTGGTCGATTATTTCGATCCGGACCTGAAAAAGCTGGCGGGCGCGCTCAGTCGGTCCTTGCCGGGCAAGCCCAGCATCGGTTTCGTCGATGCCAGCAGCGGGGAAACCAAGCTGCTGATGGTCGCCGCCAGCGACGTCGATCCGGGGCGCTATTACCTGTTCGACAAGACCACGCGCCAGCTGGGTGAAGTGCTGCCGGTGCGCCCGGAACTGGCCGGGATCGCGCTCGCGCCGATGAAGCCGGTGACTTATCCTGCCGCCGATGGCACGCAGGTGCCGGGCTACCTGACCCTGCCGCCGGGCAGCAGCGGCAAGGGGCTGCCCGCCATCGTCATGCCCCACGGCGGGCCGGGATCGCGTGACGAATGGGGGTTTGACTGGCTGGTGCAGTTCTATGCCCAGCGCGGCTTTGCGGTGTTGCAACCCAATTTCCGGGGCTCCACGGGCTATGGCTCGGCCTGGTATCGCAAGAACGGGTTCCAGTCGTGGCGCGAGGCGATTGGCGATGTGAACGACGCCGGGCGCTGGCTGGTGGCGCAGGGCATCGCCGCGCCGGACAAGCTGGCGATCGTCGGCTGGTCCTATGGCGGCTATGCCGCGCTGCAAAGCCAGGTGCTGGACCCGTCACTGTACAAGGCGGTCGTCGCGGTCGCCCCGGTGACCGATCTGGAGCGGCTGCGCGCCGGTGCGCAGGGCTATCGGAACCAGTCGCTGGTCCAGAAGTTCATCGGGCAGGGGCCGCACATCAAGGAAGGCTCGCCCGCGCAGAACCCCGGCAGCTTCAAGGCGCCGGTGCTGATGTTCCACGGCGACCGCGACCTGAATGTCGATATCGGGCAGGCGCGGCTGATGGCCGAACGCCTGCGCGGCGCGGGCAAGCCGGTGGAACTGGTCGAGTTTCCGGGCCTCGCCCACAGTCTGGTCGATGCGGGTGCGCGCACCCGGCTGCTGAGTGAAAGCGACGCGTTCCTGCGCAAGGCGATGGGCCTGCCAGCCAATTGAGCGGGTCGAAGGACGCGCTGTTTCGCGGAAGGGCTTCGGCAGTCTTCCGTCAAGTCGGCATCGGTCACCCGTCACCCTGAACTTGTTTCAGGGTCCATCTCTCCTCCTGCACGGACAGTGCGGGCCGAGAAATGGATGCTGAAACAAGTTCAGCATGACGGTTTAGACTTTACGGTGGCGAAGGGGATAAGCGCCAAACAAGTTCAGGGTGACGGAAAGCGAAGGCATACTCTGGTGCGCTTGCACAAACAAAAAGGGCGGCCCCGCGGGGCCGCCCTTCGTGTGTGGTATGAACCGACCGATCAGCGCGAATAGAATTCGACGACCAGGTTCGGTTCCATCTTCACCGGGTAAGGCACTTCATCCAGCGTCGGAACGCGGACGAAGGTGATCTTGTCGGTGCCGTCCTGCGCGACATAGTCAGGCACTTCGCGTTCCGGCAGACCCTGTGCTTCGGCGATCAGGGCCATTTCCTTGGCCTTCTTGCCCAGCGACACGACATCGCCCGGACGCACGCGGCGGCTGGCGATGTTGCACTTCACGCCGTTCACATAGATGTGGCCGTGCGAAACGATCTGGCGGGCCGAGAAGATGGTCGGCGCGAACTTGGCGCGGTACACGACCATGTCGAGGCGCTGTTCCAGCAGGCCGATCAGGTTCTGACCGGTATCGCCCTTGATCTTGGCGGCTTCCTGATAGGTGCGCTTGAACTGCTTTTCGGTCACGTCGCCGTAGTAGCCCTTGAGCTTCTGCTTGGCGCGCAGCTGGATGCCGAAGTCCGACACCTTGCTCTTGCGGCGCTGGCCATGCTGACCGGGACCATAGCTGCGGCGGTTGACCGAGCTTTTCGGACGGCCCCAGATATTTTCGCCCATCCGGCGATCAATTTTATACTTCGATGACTTGCGCTTCGACATGCGAGACGCTCCTTCAATTTGCATGGGGCTGGCGACAACCGCCAACCTACTGGCCCGGAACCGCACCATTTCCGCCAATTACGGAATGCGACCACCGCTTCACCGGAGTGCGAGGTCAATTGCGAAGGCGGGCCATTGGCCGGGAATCGCCCCTAAGTCAAGCTTTGGTCATGCTTTCGGGGCACGCTTGTGCAGGTTGGACAGCACGCCGCGCAAGGTGCGCACTTCCAGATAGTTCCAGCCTGGCTTGGTCAGGATGTTGCGCAAGGCCAGCCGGGTGGCCTCTGCGCGGGCCGGAGGGAAGAAGTAATCGCGCGCGTCCAGCATGGCTTCCAACTGGCCCAGCATCCCTTCCAGATCTTCCTGCGGGGCGGGGGGGAGCAGGTCTTCAACCGTCGGCTGGGCCAGATCGACCTGCTTTGACCATTCATAGGCACACAGGATCACCGCCTGCGCCAGATTGAGCGAGGCAAACGCCGGGTTGATTGGCACGGTCAGGATCGCGCGGGCCAGCGCGACGTCTTCGGTTTCAAGGCCCGACCGTTCCGGGCCGAACACCAGCGCGGATCGCCCGGCGCTGCCAATCGCGGCATCGCGGTGGATTGCCTGCGCGGCCTGTTCCGGCGTGACGACCGGCTTGGTCACCCCGCGCTTGCGCACGGTGGTGGCATAGACGTGCGCGCAATCGCTGACCGCATCGGCCAGCGATTCGAACACCGCGGCGTGTTCCAGCACTTCGTCCGCGCCCGCTGCTGCCGGACCGGCGCTGGGGTTGGGCCAGCCATCGCGCGGGGTGACGAGACGCAGTTCGGTCAGCCCGAAATTGAGCATCGCCCGCGCGGCCTTGCCGATATTCTCGCCCAGTTGCGGCCGGACGAGGACGATTACCGGCTTGGGGGGAGGGGCGTGACGTCCTTCGAGACGCGGAGCGGCCTTCGACAAGCTCAGTCCGCTCCGCTCCTCAGGATGAGCGAATGTTTGAGTTGCCGGTTCCGCGGGGCGGGCGGTTGGTTGAATTGCCCGTTCTTCAGGAGCCGCGAGGGATTGGGATACCCGCTCATCCTGAGGAGGCGCTGAGCTTGTCGAAGTGCCGTCTCGAAGGACCGCACCCCCAGCCCTGCGCGCCAACTGGCTCACCAGCGCCCAGTCCCCGGCAATCAGCGCTTCCTTCTTGGCCCGCGACCAGCCCTTGAGCTTGCGTTCGGCGGCAAAGGCGGCATCGCAGTCGGCAAAGGTGTCGGACCACACCAGTGCCACCGGAAGCCGGGTGGCGGTGTAGCCGCCCAGCGTGCCAGCGTTGTGCTGGGCAACGCGCAGGTCGAGATCATCGGTATGGCCGATGTAGTAGCCGCCATCCGAGCACCGCAGCATGTAGGTCCAGAAGTGCGGGGTCATCGTTATCCGGCAGGTCCTTCGAGACGCGGAGCGGCCTTCGACAAGCTCCGCTCCGCAGGATGAGCGGCAAGGGACGGCCCGCAAGGCTCAGTCGTTACCGGCATCGCGCCCACCGACGTCCTGGATCGTGCTGGCGAATTCCTCGAAATCGCGCGCTTCGGTGAAGTCGCGATAGACGCTGGCGAAGCGGATATAGGCGACTGCGTCCAGCTGGCGCAGGCCGTCCATCACCATTTCGCCAATGTCGCGGGCGGGGACTTCGCTTTCGCCCAGGGTTTCGATCTGGCGCTGCACGCCCGATACAAGCTGGTCGATCCGTTCCTGCGGGACGCCGCGCTTGCGGCAGGCGAGCGAGACGGATTGTTCGATCTTGGCCCGGTCGAACGGTTCGCGCTTATCGCCGCTTTTGACCACGATCACTTCGCGCAGTTGCACGCGCTCAAACGTGGTGAAGCGCGCGCCGCAGCCTTCGCACTGGCGGCGGCGGCGAATCGCGGTGTTATCCTCGGTCGGGCGCGAATCCTTTACCTGGCTGTTGTCATGCGCACAGAACGGACAGCGCATTCAGGGGCGCAGCCGTTTGTAGAGCATGAACCCGGCCCCGGCGATCAGGCCCAGCGGCCAGCTGACGACCGGCAGCAAGGCACCTGCCACCGCGCCGACCGCAGCGCCGGTCAGCACGGGCTTGGTCGATGGGTGGGCCATGCCCTGCTTGGCCATGCCGACGATCTCCTCGCGGGCGTTGTCGATCAGGTCATCACCGCGCTTGGGATCGTTCATGGCATCAAAGCTCCGGATAGATCGGGAAACGGCTGCACAGTTCTTCAACGCGGACGCGGACGCGGGCTTCGACCTGCCCGTCGCCTTCATCGCCGTTGCGTGATAACCCGTCTACCACTTCTGCGATCAGTGCGCCAATGGTCCGGAACTCTTCCTCACGAAATCCGCGCGTGGTGCCCGCAGGCGTGCCGAGGCGAATGCCGGAGGTGACGAACGGCGAGCGCGTGTCGTTGGGGATGCCGTTCTTGTTGCAAGTCAGATACGCGCGGTCGAGGCCCTTTTCGGCGGCCTTGCCGGTCACGTTCTTGGCCGTCAGATCGACCAGCATCAGGTGGTTGTCGGTCCCGCCCGAGACGATCCGCAGGCCATTGTCGGCCAGACTGGTCGCCAGTGCGCGGGCGTTGGCAACGATCTGCGCGGCATAGGCCTTGAATTCCGGCTGAAGCGCTTCCTGGAAGGCAACCGCCTTGGCCGCGATCACGTGGACCAGCGGACCACCCTGGAGGCCGGGGAACACGGCGGTGTTGAACTTCTTGGCCAGCGCCTCATCGTTGGTCAGGATGATCCCGCTGCGCGGGCCGCGCAGGCTCTTGTGCGTGGTGCTGGTGACGACATGGGCGTGCGGGAACGGCGAGGGATGCGCGCCGCCCGCGACGAGGCCGGAAAAGTGCGACATGTCGACCAGCAGATAGGCGCCCACCGCATCGGCGATTTCGCGGAACTTCTGGAAGTCCCACACCCGCGAATAGGCGGTGCCGCCCGCGATGATCAGCTTGGGCTTGTGCTCATGCGCCAGCCGCTCAACCGCTTCCATGTCGAGCTGTTCGTCTTCGGGGCGCACGCCGTAGGGCACGGGATTGAACCACTTGCCGCTCATGTTCACGGGGCTGCCGTGGGTCAGGTGACCGCCAGAGTTGAGGTCCAGCCCCATGAACGTATCGCCGGGGTTCAGCAGCGCGAGGAACACCGCCTGATTCATCTGGCTGCCCGAATTGGGCTGGACGTTGGCGAACGCGCAGCCGAACAGTGCCTTGGCGCGCTCAATCGCCAGCGTTTCGACCACGTCGGCATATTCGCAGCCGCCGTAATAGCGCTTGCCCGGATAGCCTTCGGCATACTTGTTGGTGAAGACCGAACCGGTCGCTTCGAGCACGGCCAGGCTGGTGATATTTTCGGACGCGATCAATTCGATCTTGTGCTGCTGGCGGCCCAGTTCACCGCGAATCGCGGCGTGCACTTCGGGATCGGTCTGCGCGAGGTGTGCGGTGAAGAAACCTTTCGACCGGATTTCCGGCTGGGCGTCGGCGATCACGGTCATGCGGTTGCTCCTTCAAAGGCAGGGTTGGAAAGCTTGTCGACCCGGGGGCCATGCCGGCCACCACCAAAGTCGGTGTTCAGGAATGCGTCAAGACAGGCTTTGGCCATGTCCTCGCCAATCAGCCGGGCGCCCATGGCGATGGCGTTGGCATCGTTGTGCTCCCGCGCCAGCGCGGTGGACAGCGGCTCTGACACCAGCGCGCAGCGCAGCGCCGGGTTGCGGTTGACCGCGATCGAAATGCCGATGCCCGATCCGCACAGCGCGACGCCGCGTTCGGCCGTGCCATCGGCGACGACGGCGGCCAGCTTGTAGCCATAGTCGGGATAATCCACCCGGTCGGCGGTGTCCGGGCCAAGATCGGCGACCTGATGGCCAAGGCCGATCAGGTATTCGCGCAGCTGCGCCTTCAGATCGACTGCGGCGTGGTCAGAGGCAATGGCAATGCGCATGAGCTGGGCGCCTGTCCTTCGGGGGAGGGGGAATCGCGTGCGCATCCCCTTAGTCGCGCCTTGCCCGTATTGCCAGTGTTTGGGGCTTGGCCTTTGGTCCAGCATCCCCGGTTTGACATTCGGGGATGCGCGGCGCAGCTTTTGGGCAACAGACAGTTTGCAATACAGACAAGTTCGGGGGAGCGGGATGAACAAGGGCTTTGGCATGGTCGCGGTGTTGCTGGCCGCCGTGGTGCTGGCGATCATGGCGACCACGCCGCCGATGCCGCAAGGCCCGCAAACCCCGCCGACCGAGTTTGCGGTTGCCCGCGCCATGCCCGATGTGGTCGCCATCGCGCGTGAACCGCACATCACCGGCACGCCCGAAAACGCGCGGGTGCGCGATTACATCGCAGAGCGGATGCAGACGCTGGGCATGGACGTATCGACCAGCACCGGCACGGTAGGGGAACGCGGCACGGCCAAGCGCAACCGCTGGACCGGGCGCGATGATCCGCCTGCGACGCTGACCAACGTCATCGGCGTGCTGCCGGGGCGCAACCGTGCGCTGCCCGCCGTGCTGCTGATGTCGCACCACGATACCGTCTGGGGATCACCCGGCGCGGCGGACGATACGGCGGGCATCGCGGTCAGCCTGGAAGTGGTGCGGGCGATCAGGGCCGGGGGCGGGGCGGAGCGCGATCTTGTCGTGCTCGTCACCGATGCCGAGGAACTGGGGCTGGAAGGGGCGAAGCACTTCTTTGCCCAGCATCCGCTGCGGACCCGCGTCGGTGCGGTGATCAACATGGAGGCGCGCGGCGGGGGCGGGCGCACCACGCTGTTCCAGACATCGAAGAACAACGGCAACGCGGCGGCGCTGTTCGCCGATGTCGTGCAGCGCCCGGGCGGCAGTTCGCTGGCGGCGTATATCTACAGCGTGCTGCCCAACGATACCGATCTGACCCCGGTGCTGGCGGGGCCGTACACCGCCTATAACTTCGCGTTCATCGGCCGGTCGGGGCTGTATCATTCCCCGCTGGCGACCCCGGCGCGGCTCGATCAGGGCGCGGTGCAGGACATGGGCACGCAAGTGCTGGACCTGACCCGCGCGCTGCTGAGCGCCCAGTCCATGCCCGCGCCCGCGCCCGATGCGGTGTTCTTTGATCTGTTCGGGCGGATCATGCTGACTTATCCGGCCTGGGCGGGCTGGGCCATGCTGGTGCTGGCAGTCGGGGCTTTGGGCTGGACGGCGCGGACCACACCGGATTTGCGCGCGCTGGGCGGCGGGGCCGGGCGAATGGCGGGATTGCTGCTGCTGTCGGGGGCGGTATTCTACGTGCTGAACGTGCTGTCCGGCGCGGATGGGCCGACCGATTATTATGACCGGCTGGCCGCGATTCCCCGGCTGGAGGCCATTGCCGCGCTGGCGGGCGCGGCGGCGGCGCTGGTGCTGTTCGGGGGCGGAGCGCTGACCACTGCGGGCAAGGTCGGCGCGGCGTTGCCGCTGCTGCTGATCGCGGCGGCCGGGCAGGCAATTGCCCCCACGGCAGCCTATTTCATGGTTGTGCCGGTCATGCTGGCGGCGCTGGCGCTGCTTTCGCTGGAGCGGTCACGCGGCACGGCGGCGCGGCTGTTTGCGGGTGCGGCGGCGGCGGCGGTGCTGGGCTACATGCTCGCGCTGGGGCACCAGTTGATGCAGGGCGTCGGGCCAACCATGCCGATGGCGGCGGCGCTGCCGCTGGCACTGGCGGCGCTGGGGCTTCTGCCGGTCTGGCCCGGCCTGACCACCCGGACGGCGCGCGTCGCGGCGGCGGCACTGTTGGTGGCGGCGATTGGAGTTGCGCTGTGGGTGCGGCTCGATCCGGTGGCAGAGAGCGTTGCGGTCTACGCCGATACCAAGCGCTGATGCAAAAAGGCCCCGGGGTTACCGGGGCCTTGATGGGGATTGATCCAGCGCTGGTTACTGGTCCAGGAAGCTGCGCATCTTGCGCGACCGGCTGGGGTGCTTGAGCTTGCGCAGCGCCTTTGCCTCGATCTGGCGAATACGTTCGCGCGTGACCGAGAACTGCTGGCCGACTTCTTCCAGCGTGTGATCGGTGTTCATGCCGATCCCGAAGCGCATCCGCAGCACGCGTTCCTCACGCGGGGTGAGCGACGCCAGCACGCGGGTGACGGTTTCCTTGAGGTTGGCCTGAATCGCGGCATCCACCGGGATGATCGCGTTCTTGTCCTCGATGAAATCGCCCAGGTGGCTGTCTTCCTCGTCCCCAATCGGCGTTTCGAGGGAGATCGGCTCCTTGGCGATCTTCATCACCTTGCGAACCTTTTCGAGCGGCATCGACAGACGCTCGGCCATTTCTTCCGGCGTCGGTTCGCGGCCCTGCTCGTGCAGGAACTGGCGGCTGGTGCGGACCAGTTTGTTGATCGTTTCGATCATGTGGACCGGGATACGGATCGTGCGGGCCTGATCGGCGATCGAGCGCGTGATCGCCTGCCGGATCCACCATGTCGCATACGTGCTGAACTTGTAACCACGGCGGTACTCGAACTTGTCGACCGCCTTCATCAGCCCGATGTTGCCTTCCTGGATCAGGTCCAGGAACTGCAGGCCGCGATTGGTGTATTTCTTGGCGATGGAAATCACCAATCGCAGGTTCGCCTCGACCATTTCCTTCTTGGCGATCCGCGCTTCGCGTTCGCCCTTCTGGACCATGTTGACGATGCGGCGGAATTCGGTGAGCGCCATGCCTGTGGCCGAAGCTATGTCTGCCACTTCGGCACGGATGCGTTCAACCGCGTCTGTTTCGTTTTCGGCGAAGGCGGCCCACTTCTTGTCCTTCTTGGACATCGCGGACAGCCAGGTATCATCCAGTTCCTTGCCGACATAGGTGTCGAGGAAGTCCTTGCGGCTGACCTTGTGACGCTCTGCCAAGCGCAGCATCTGGCCGCCCAGCGCCGTCAGGCGGCGGTTGAAGGCGTAGAGGTTGTCGACCAGGTATTCGATCTTGCTGGCGTGGAACTGCACGCTTTCGACTTGCGCGGTCAGTTCCTCGCGCAGTTCCTGGTACTGCTTTTCCTTGCCCGCCGGCAAGTTCAGCCCCAGGCTCATCGATTCGAGGCGGTTGGCCTGAAGCTTTTCGAACTTGCGAAACAGGTCCGTGATCAGCGCGAACTTTTCCAGCGCTTCCGGCTTTAGCTGCGCTTCCATCTGGGCGAGCGAGAGGGTGTTGTCCTCTTCCTCTTCCTCGGCCGGGCGGCGCGCGCGGCGCTCGATATCGTCTTCGTCCTCGGCGTCGGCGGATTCCTCCTCGACGTCTTCTTCTTCCTTGAACGAGGGACCGGCAGTGGCTTCGCTGATTTCGCCGCCGCCTTCTTCCTCACCTTCCTCGGTCAGGTTTTCGGGCGCCGGTTCCTTCGACAGCATCGCATCGAGATCAAGGATTTCGCGCAGCTGCATTTCGCCTGCGTTCAGCGATTCGGACCATTGGATAATGGCGTGGAACGTGATCGGGCTTTCGCACAGCCCCAGGATCATCGTGTCGCGGCCAGCCTCGATCCGCTTGGCGATGGCGATTTCGCCTTCGCGGCTGAGCAGTTCGACCGCGCCCATTTCGCGCAGGTACATCCGCACCGGATCATCGGTGCGCTCGATGGTTTCCTTTTTCTTGATCAGGTCCGGGCGTTCACCGACGGGATCCGGCTCGTCGATTTCATCGACTTCCTTCTCTTCCGGGTCGACCGCATCTTCATCGCTTTCGACGATGTTGACGCCCATTTCGCTGATCGCGGCCATGATGTCCTCGATCTGCTCGGAGTTCATCTGGTCTTGCGGCAGCGCTTCGTTCAGCTCGTCATACGTGATCACGCCGCGCCGTTTGGCGCGGGCAATCAGCTTCTTGATCGAAGCTTCGTTGAGATCGATCAGCGGGGCATCGCCGCCGTCTTTTTCGCTGCCGTTAAGTTCTTCGTCCATCAACTCGCCATGTTCCGTGTTTACGCCGTTCCTCCCGGAGCGGCGGATCGCGCGCTGGCCATTTGCCGCAGACGCGAATCGAATGCCAGCTTTCTCTTTAACAGCCGCTGCTGTTCGGCATATGCCCCTTCTGACAGGTCCTGCTCGAACCGCGCGGTGGCTGCCGCCAGCGCGGCTTCCAGCGCGGGGCGTTCGACCAGCAGACCGATCGCCTGAGCCAGTTCCTCACGGGCCTGTTCGGGCGGAATCTCGTCAGTCAGAAAGCCAAATCGCAGCGAGGCATATTCGTCGGGGGTCGGGGCTGCCAATCCCCGAACGGCCAATATGGTGGCCAGCGCCGCCATTTCAAGCGGTTCGCCGGTTTCCGCCGCATCAACCAGCGCATCGAACCGGGGATCGGCCAGCTGGGCCTGCACCAGCGCGTCGCCATGGCGAGGAATCTCGTCCGGGAAGCGCAGCAATCCGGCGACCGCCGCCGCCGCCAGCGCATCGCGCGATCCCCCGGCGGCCGAGCGCCGCAGCCGCCCGGTCTGTTCCGGGTCAGAGCGCGGCGGCGGGGCCTTGCCGCCAAAGCGCGCATTCCCGCCGCCGCGCGGGGCAGGCTGCCAGGCCCGCTCCTCGCGCCGGGGGAAGGCGAAGGCGGAAAACCGTTCCTGCAACTCGCGCTTGTACAGCGCCTTGATGTCCGGGTCCTGGATCGTGTCGACGTGGGCCATCAGCCGCGCTTTCAGCCCCGCCTTGTCCTCCGGCGTTTCCAGCGGCACCGCCTCGCGCTCATGCTCCCACAACAGGTCGAGCAGGCTCTGCGGGCTGGCCAGCAGCGCTTCCATCGCCCGCGCGCCGTCGCGCCTGATCAGGTCGTCCGGGTCCATGCCGGTCGGCAGGCGCACGATCCGCAAGCTGTGCGCGGGGCGCAGCAGGGGCAGGGCGCGGGTCACGGCGCGCATCGCGGCGCGCTGGCCCGCCGCGTCACCATCGAAACACAGCACCGGGGTTTCGACCAGCCGCCACAGCATCTCGATCTGCCGCTCGGTCAGCGCGGTGCCGAGCGGCGCGACCGCATCGGCAAAGCCTGCCGCCGCCAGCGCGATCACGTCCATATAGCCTTCGACCACCACGATCCGCCCGGTCTGGCGCGATGCAGGACCGGCGCGGTGCAGGTTGTAAAGCGTGCGGCCCTTGTCGAACAGCGGCGTATCGGGGGAATTCAGATACTTCGGCGCATCGGTTTTCTTCGCATCCAGAATGCGCCCGCCAAACGCGATCACCCGCCCGCGCGCGTCCTCGATCGGCAGCATCAGCCGCCCCCGGAACCGGTCATACGGCTCCTTGTCATCGACCGCGATCCGCAGGCCGGCCTCGATCAGTTTGGCTTCGGGAACGTCGGCCAGCGCGGCTTTCAGCGCCTGCCGGCCATCCGGCGCGAACCCGAACCCGAACCGCTGGAGCGTATGCGCATCGAACCCGCGCGTGGCGAGATAGGCGCGGGCGCGCTCTCCCTCTGGCGCGGCCAGCCGCTCCACGAACCACGCCTGCGCCGCCGCCATGACGTCATGCAGCGAATCGCGCACCTGGGCTTGCTCGGCCGCGCGCGGATCGGGCGCGGGCACTTCCAGCCCGGCCTCGGACGCCAGTTCCTTGACCGCATCCATGAACGACAGCCCGCGCTGATCGGTCATCCAGCGAATCACATCGCCATGCGCCCCGCAGCCAAAGCAGTGATAGAACCCCTTGGCGTCGTTGACGGTGAAGCTGGGCGATTTCTCGTTGTGGAACGGGCAGCACGCCTTGAACTCATGCCCCGCCTTGGTCAGCCGCGTGGTCCGCCCGATCACGCTGGACAGCGTGACGCGCGCGCGCAGTTCATCAAGCCATTGCGGGGTTAGGGTCATGGTGTGTGCGGTGTCTCGACTTCGCTCGACACGAACGGAATGTGGGCTGAAGGAATGTGGGCTGGATGATCCAAAATCCAATTACTCCCCCCCACCGTTCGTGTCGAGCGAAGTCGAGACACGTTCACCCGGCGGCCGCGCAAAGTGCGAAACTCGCTTCCAATCCCCTGCGATCAGCGCTTCCTTCTTGGCGCGGGACCACTTCCCCACTCGTATTTCGGATTCGATGGCTTCGATCCGCGTGGGGAAATCCGCAGCCCAGACAAGCTCCACCGGGCGGCGGCGCGAGGTGAAAGCGCAATGTCCGCCGTGGTGGTGTTCGGCGATGCGGCGGTCGAGATCATCGGTGTGGCCGGTGTAATACTTCCCGTCAGCGCAGCGCAGGATGTAGGTCCAGAAGGCCATATCAGTGCTGGCGGGTCAGCGCTGGCGTGTCTCGACTTCGCTCGACACGAACGGATGGGGTGGGTTGAAAGCCATCAAAACTCCCAATTGTTCGCCCCACATCTCCGTTCGTGTCGAGCGAAGTCGAGACACGCCAAGCCCCAATCCTCAGCCCAGCGCCGCCTTCACCAGCCCGCTGGCCTTGCCCATGTCCAGCTCGGTGCCATGCCGCGCCTTCAGTTCGGCGATCACCTTGCCCATGTCCTTGATCGAGGTCGCGCCCAGTTCCGCCTTGATCGCTTCGATGGCGGCTTTCGTTTCGTCCTCGCCCATCTGCTGGGGCAGGAATTCCTCGATCACGGCCAGTTCGGCCTTTTCCAGATCGGCCAGCTCCTGCCGGTCACCCTGCTCAAACAGTGTGATCGATTCGCGGCGCTGTTTGGCCATCTTTTGCAGCACGTCGACCACCAGCGCGTCGTCTTCGGGCAGCTGGCTGGCGGTGCGCAGTTCGATGTCCTTGTCCTTCAGCTTGGCCAGGATCAGGCGGACGGCGGCAAGGCGGGGCTTGTCGCCGGCTTTCATGGCGGAGATTTGCGCGGCCTTGATCGAATCGCGAAGCATTTTGGGTGGTTTCCTGTAAGAACGGTTTCGGTGTTGGGGAAAGCGGCGATCTAGCCGGTATTTTCCGCTTTTCATAGGTTGACGCTGCGCCCCGACAAGTCTAGCCGCCGAGCCTTAGCAACATCGCCAGAACACCTGCCAACGGAGCGCCTCCCCATGGCCGACGCCGCCACTACGCACGCACCCCAACCACAGGGTGCGACGGGAGTCCTTGTGCTGGCCGATGGCCACGTGGCCTGGGGCCGCGGTTTCGGGTTTGTCGGAGAAGCGGTGGGCGAAGTCTGCTTCAACACCGCGATGACCGGATACCAGGAAGTGATGACCGATCCGTCCTATGCCGGGCAGATCGTCACGTTCACTTTCCCGCACATCGGCAACGTCGGCGTTAACGATGAAGACATGGAAAGCCACGTTGACGGCGCAGTCGGCTGCGTGGTGCGTGAAGACGTGACGCTGTCCTCCAGCTTCCGCGCGCAGGGCGAACTGGGTGCATGGCTGGCGGCCAAGGGCAAGATCGGCCTGTCGGGCATCGATACCCGCGCGCTGACCCGCCGCATCCGCCTGTCGGGCGCGCCCAACGCGGTGATCGCGCATTCGCCCAGCGGCACGTTCGATATCCCGGCGCTGATCAAGCGCGCCGCGGCATGGCCGGGGCTTGAGGGGATGGACCTCGCCCGCGTGGTCAGCCGCGCGCAAGTTGAAAGCTGGGAAGGCGGCGTCTGGACGCTGGGCAAGGGCTATGCCCGCAGTCCGCGCGATGCCCGCCCGCACGTCGTGGCGATGGATTTCGGCGCGAAGGACAACATTTTCCGCAATCTGGTGCAAGCCGGTGCGCGCGTGACCATCGTGCCCGCACAGACGCCCATCGACGGGGTGATGGCGCTGGAGCCGGACGGCGTGTTCCTCTCCAACGGCCCCGGCGATCCAGCCGCGACCGGCGCTTATGCCGTGCCGGTGATCCAGCAACTGTTGAACCGCGATGTGCCGGTGTTCGGGATCTGCCTGGGCCACCAGATGCTGGCGCTCGCCGCCGGGGCCAGGACCACCAAGATGCACCAGGGCCACCGCGGCGCGAACCATCCGGTCAAGCGGCTGGAGGACGGCGTGGTCGAGATTACCTCGATGAACCACGGCTTCGCAGTCGATAACACCGCGCTGCCGGACAGCGTGACCGAAACCCACGTCAGCCTGTTCGACGGCTCCAACTGCGGCATCGCGGTCAAGGGCAAGAAGGCGTTCAGCGTGCAATATCACCCCGAAGCCTCGCCGGGACCGATGGACAGTTTCTATCTGTTCGAGAAGTTCGTGGGGATGTTGGGTTGAGCAAACTGTCCACCATCCTTCCGGCCACTATGCTTCCGGGTAGCCCCGGAAAGCCCCTCCCCGACGGGGAGGGGTTGGGGTGGGGGAGAGCGGCAATGCCGCTCGTCTTCCCCGATGTGTGTGAAACCCCCTCCCAACCCTCCCCAACGGGGAGGGCTTTTGAGGTTGTGCGGGCCGGTCACGGGCGTTCAACGATTCAGGGTGATTTCCAGTTCGCGCATGATCGTGATCAGAACCCCATCAGTATTTTCCAGCACTTCATTGTTCCAGAAGCGGATTACGCGAAAGCCGAAGCCCTCGATGGCGCGGGTGCGAGCCAGATCGGCGGGGTTGTCGGCATGCTGTCCGCCGTCGAGCTCGATGACCAGTCGGGCGGAGCGGCAGGCGAAATCGACCACAAAGTTGCCGATGGGGAACTGGCGGGTGAATTTCACGCCCAGTTGCTTGCTGCGCAAGTGCGCCCACAGCCGTTGTTCCGCATCAGTCGGGTTCGCGCGCAACTTGCGTGCAATCGGCGTAAGACGCTTTTCACCCACCGCACGTCTTCTCCCCACGTCCTCTCCCTGATGGGTGAGGCGGTTAATGTATTGCATAAGGCTGGCTAATGCCCAAACGCACTGACATCTCCTCGATCCTCGTCATTGGCGCCGGTCCGATTGTTATCGGGCAGGCTTGCGAGTTCGACTATTCCGGCACCCAGGCGATCAAGGCGCTGAAGGAGGAGGGCTACCGTGTGGTCCTCGTCAACTCCAACCCCGCCACGATCATGACCGATCCGGACATGGCCGACGCGACTTATGTCGAGCCGATCACGCCCGAAATCGTCGCCCGGATCATCGAGAAGGAGCGGCCCGACGCCGTTCTGCCGACGATGGGCGGGCAGACCGCGCTGAACACCGCGCTGGCGCTGTTCAATGACGGCACGCTGGAAAAGTACGGCGTGACGATGATCGGCGCCGATGCCGACGCCATCGACAAGGCCGAGGACCGCCTGCGGTTCCGCGATGCGATGGACAAGATCGGGCTGGAATCGGCCCGCAGCGGCGTGGCCCACACGGTGGAGGAAGCCTTTGCCGTGCTGGAACGCACCGGGCTGCCCTCGATCATCCGCCCCAGCTTTACGCTGGGCGGCACGGGCGGCGGCGTGGCCTATAACAAGGCTGAGTTCGAGCATATCGTCCGCTCCGGCCTCGATGCATCGCCCACCACCGAAGTGCTGATCGAAGAATCGCTGCTGGGGTGGAAAGAGTATGAGATGGAAGTCGTGCGCGATCGCAACGACAACTGCATCATCATCTGCTCCATCGAAAACGTCGATCCGATGGGCGTCCACACCGGCGATTCCATCACCGTCGCGCCCGCGCTGACGCTGACCGACAAGGAATACCAGATCATGCGCTCGGCGAGCATTGCCGTGCTGCGTGAAATCGGCGTCGAAACCGGCGGGTCGAATGTGCAGTTTGCGGTGAACCCTGCCGATGGCCGCCTGATCGTGATCGAGATGAACCCGCGCGTGTCGCGCTCATCCGCGCTGGCGTCCAAGGCCACCGGCTTCCCCATCGCGCGCGTCGCGGCGAAGCTGGCGGTGGGCTATACGCTGGACGAGCTGACCAACGAAATCACCGGGGCCACCCCCGCCAGCTTCGAACCCAGCATCGACTATGTCGTGACCAAGATCCCGCGCTTCGCGTTCGAAAAGTTCAAGGGCGCCGAGCCGCTGCTGTCGACCGCGATGAAGTCGGTTGGCGAAGTCATGGCGATTGGCCGCAACTTCAAGGAATCGATGCAGAAGGCCCTGCGCGGGCTGGAAACCGGTCTGGACGGGTTCAACCGCGTCCTCTCGCTCGAAGGGGCGGGCCGCGATGCCATTGTCGCCGCGCTGTCGCGCCAGACGCCGGACCGGCTGCTGATCGTGGGTCAGGCGTTCCGCGACGGCTTCACCGTCGATGAAATCAACGCCATCACCCACTATGACAAGTGGTTCCTGCGACAGATCGAAGAGATCATCGCCGAAGAAACGAAGATCATGGAAGACGGCCTGCCCAATGACGCAGCGGGCCTGCGCAGGTTGAAGGCGATGGGCTTTTCCGACAAGCGCCTGTCGGTGCTCGCCGTGCGCGGCATCCACGTGGCCGGCGGGCTGGGCGAAACCAGCGCGCGCCGTTCGGGCCTGCTGCACGATGCACTGCGCGCGATGGCCGGTGCCACCAGCGAAGACGAAGTGCGCGCACTGCGCCACAAGCTGGGCGTCCACCCGGTGTTCAAGCGGATCGACAGCTGCGCGGCGGAGTTCGAGGCCGTCACGCCCTATATGTATTCGACCTATGAAGCGCCGATGTTCGGCGCGCCAGAAGACGAATCGCGCCCGACCGACCGGCGCAAGATCGTGATTCTGGGCGGTGGTCCGAACCGGATCGGGCAGGGGATCGAGTTCGATTATTGCTGCTGCCACGCGTGCTTCGCGCTGGAAGAAGTCGGTTACGAAACGATCATGATCAACTGCAACCCGGAAACGGTCAGCACCGATTACGATACGTCGGACCGCCTCTATTTTGAGCCGTTGACGGCCGAAGACGTGCTGGAAATCCTGCGGGTGGAACAGCAGAACGGCGAACTGGTCGGTGTGATCGTGCAGTTCGGCGGGCAGACCCCGCTGAAGCTGGCGCAGGCGCTGGAAGATGCCGGGATTCCGATCCTGGGCACCTCGCCCGACGCGATTGACCTGGCCGAAGATCGCGAACGCTTCTCGGCGCTGGTCGATAAGCTGGGGCTGATGCAGCCCGCCAACGGCATCGCCCGCAGCCGCGACGAAGCGGTCGCGGTGGCGAACCGCATCGGCTTCCCGGTGCTGATGCGCCCCAGCTATGTGCTGGGCGGCCGCGCGATGGAAATCGTCGACAGCGTGGCGCAGCTGGATGACTACATCGCCACGGCGGTGCAGGTATCGGGCGATTCGCCGGTGCTGATCGACCAGTATCTGCGCGATGCGATCGAATGCGACGTCGATGCGCTGTGTGACGGCGAACAGGTCGTGGTCGCGGGCGTGATGCAGCACATCGAGGAAGCCGGGATCCATTCCGGCGACAGCGCCTGCACCCTGCCGCCCTATAACCTGCCCGCCGAAATCATCGCCGAGATGGAGCGTCAGGCCGAATTGCTGGCGCTCGCGCTGGGCGTGAAGGGCCTGATGAACATCCAGTTCGCGGTGAAGGACGGCGATGTCTACCTGATCGAGGTCAATCCGCGCGCCAGCCGGACGGTGCCGTTCGTGGCCAAGGCCACCGGTCAGGCGGTCGCCAAGATCGCGGCGCGGGTGATGGCGGGCGAAATGCTGTCGACCTTCCCGCCGTTCAAGCGCGAGTTCGACTATATGTCGGTCAAGGAAGCGGTGTTCCCGTTTGCGCGCTTCCCCGGCGTTGATCCCGTGCTGTCACCGGAAATGAAATCGACCGGCGAAGTCATGGGCATCGACCGCAATTTCGCGACCGCCTTTGCCAAGGCCCAGCTCGGCGCGGGCATGACGCTGCCGCAGGGCGGGGTGGTGTTCGTCTCGGTCAAGGACACCGACAAGCCGGTGATCCTGCCTGCGGTGAAAAAGCTGGTGGAGCTGGGCTTTGGCCTGATCGCCACGGGCGGCACCGCGAAGTACCTCGCCGAAATGGGCGTTCCGGTCGACCGCGTGAACAAGGTGGCCGAAGGGCGCCCGCACATCGTCGACAAGATCATCGACGGCGATATGGCGCTGATCTTCAACACCACCGAAGGCTGGCAGAGCCTGAAGGATTCGCAATCGATCCGCGGATCGGCGCTGTCTGGCAAGGTGCCATACTTCACCACGGCGGCGGCTTCGGTCGCAGCTGTGGAAGCCATTGCCGCGCTGCGCGGTGCACAGCTTGAAGTGCGGTCATTGCAAGCCTATTATGGATAATTAATCGCGTTCCTCAGCACATCGCGATCGCCCGGACCCGTCGCTGCCTTGGCACGGGACGGGATTCGAGTCTCTGGCTGGGGCGCGGCAGGAAGGAAGTGACTGAAGATGGCGAGCGTTGAAAAGCTGCCGATGCTGGCGGAAGGCTATGAACGGCTGATCGTCGAGCTGAAGGCGCTGCGGGAGGAACGGCCCAGGATCGTTGACTCGATCGAGGAAGCGCGCGCGCACGGCGATCTGTCCGAAAATGCCGAATATCATGCCGCCAAGGAACGCCAGGGGCAGGTTGAGGCGACCATCGGTGACCTTGAGGACCGCGTCAGTCGCGCTCAGATCATTGATCCGACCACGCTTTCGGGCAGCAAGATCATCTTCGGCGCAACGGTCACCCTGCTGGATGATGACGACAAGCCGGTCCGCTACCAGATTGTCGGCCCGTATGAGGCGGACGCCAGGATCGGCCGGATCAGCTATGCCTCACCGCTCGGCCGCGCGCTGATCGGGCGTCAGGTTGGCGATGAAGTCGAAGTGTCAGTGCCGGCTGGCGATCGCTGCTATGCTGTTGAAAAGATAGAGTTCATCTGAACCTGACAGCAAAAGGCCCTGCATTTGCAGGGCCTTTTTTCGGACCGGTCAGCGCTTCAGCATATCCGGCTGGAGCAGGCGGTGCAGGTGCACCACCACAAATTTCATTTCCGCATCGTCTACCGTGCGCTGTGCAGCGGCGCGCCATGCCTCTTCAGCGACGGTATAGTCAGGGAATACCCCGACGAGTTCGATCTGGGAAAGGTCGGCAAATTCAAGCCCCTGCGGGTCCTTGACGCGCCCACCCATGACAAGGTGAAGTTTCTGATCGCTCATGACAGTTCCTGGGAGAGAGGAGGTCTGCCAATAGGCACAACATTACGGCATCGCAAGGCTGCGAATGGCCGAATTCGTTACTTTTTGGGGGCTCAGGAGCTCGCGCCGGGCGATTTCCGGCGCGCGCGCGCGGCCAGTCTGATCGCTTCGCCCGCCAGCATCAGGCCGGTGCTGCGCGCCGATCCGGCGGAACGGCCAAGGCGTGCCCGCAGCCGGGCCGCTCCGCTGCCGACATCGCCCAGTTTGTCCGAGGCGGCGGTGCTGGCCGTCTGCCCGGCCTGTTTGCTGATCGCCAGACCAATGTCTGCCGCCAGAGTGGCAACGGTCAGCAAGCGACCGCCCAGCTTTCCGCCAAACCGCCTGGGCACCAGCGCCCCGGCCAGCAGGCCAAGGCCTGCCCCGGCGGCAACCACCAGCCAGGGATATTCTGCCGCCAGCGAACGATAGCTTTCCGGCGGATAGGCATCGGGCAGGGGCGGGCGCGTCGCCACGGCCGGGGTTGGATCGCTGTCGCGCTGGAGCCGCTCCTGCGAGGCTGCGATCTTGCCGCGAATGCGCTCGCTGCGGGCTTTGGCTTCGCTCACTCGGCTTGCTCCTCGGTTGGTTCGTCGAAGTCCGCACTAGCCGGTTCATCCTGAACGGCGGCTGGCTTGAACAGGCCGGAAACCCCGCGAACAAGCTGATCCCGAAAGGTCCAGAGTGCCAGCGCGCCAATCGTGCCGGCGATCAGGCCCTTGCTGTCCTTCGCGACCGCCAGTGCCTGATCAGCCAGATCGAGCGCATCGTCCTTGACCTTTGCGACGATCCGTCCGCCCACGCTGCGCGCGGCAAGGTCAGCCTTGACCTGCGCGACATGGCCATCGACCAGCTTGCGCGCCGCGTTGCGGTTCGCGCGGTCGGCGGCGAGGCGCGTTTCGGCTTCGGTCACGCCGCGTCATCCTTTGCCGTCAGTTGCCCGGCGACCTGCTTCCAGCGCCGCGCCGCCGTCCACCCGCACAGCGCGGCGACAGCCAATAGCAGGAGCACCGAAGCCAGCGTTGCCAGCCACGGACCGATCACGCTGGCCAGGCTCAGCACCAGCCCGAACGTCAGCGCCATCAGCGCAAAGCACACCAGCACCAGCGCCAGCCCGCCCCATGCGGCCACGGCCTTGGCACCTTGCCCGGCCACGGCCGCGCGCGACTTCTGATAGGCGAGTTCCGCTTCCAGCAAGGTGCGGCCATCGTCGATCAGCCGCTGGACATCATCCACCAGCGATCGCTCCGCCGCGTCATCGGCGGCGGGCCTGATCAGTGGAGGGACCGCTTCTTCCATCGGCGTCAGACTTGCGTCCGTCGGTGCCGCTGTCAATTGTTCGACGATCCACCCTTGAACAGGCGCGAGATCAGAAAGCCCGCAACGGCAGCAAGGCCGATAGCAAGGCCGGGGCTCTTGCGGACGAATTCCTTCGCGTCCTCGCCCAGTTCGACGAGTTCCTTGGATTCGATCTTCGCGGCGGTTTCCTGCATCGAACGGGCGGCGGTGCGGGCATAGTCGCCATACTTGGCACCCAGTTTTTCATCGATGGTCGGCGCGCTGTCAGCGACCAGCTGGCCCAGCGTGCCGATGGCGTCGCTCGCCTTGGCCTTGCCGTCGTGCGCCAGCTCGGTGGCGCGTTCCCTGGCCTGACCGGCCAGATCCTTGGCCTCGTCCACCCAGTCACCGCTTTTGGCGGCAAGCTGGTCCTTGTACTCGCCGGCGCGGGCCTGTGCCTCGGCCGTCAGCGCCTTGGCACCGGCGCGGGCGTCTTCGATGGCCTGGGAGAACTTGGCCTTCGCTTCAGGCACGCCAGCGGTCACCGGGGCCGCAGCAGCAGCCTTGGGCTTGCGGGCGGCGGGCTTTTTCGCCGCAGAGGCGGTGTCGGTTGCAGTCGGGGTCTTCGCCATGGGTCATGCCCTTTATCTATGCCACGAAATGTGGGCCTGATTTTGATGTGGTAACGCAATAGCCCCGCTGCAAGTTCCTGTCATGCTGCAAAGCAACTTGTGCCGCCGTCTTGCACTGCTAAGGAACCTCGCAACTGACCCCGCAGGAGATGAACCCGCCATGACCGCGATCATTGATATTCACGCCCGCGAAATCCTCGACAGCCGGGGCAACCCCACCGTCGAAGTTGACATCCTGCTGGATGACGGCAGCTTTGGCCGCGCCGCAGTGCCCTCGGGCGCGTCGACCGGCGCGCACGAAGCGGTCGAACTGCGCGACGGCGACAAGAGCCGCTACCTCGGCAAGGGCGTGCGCAAGGCGGTTGACGCCGTGAACGGTGAACTGCGTGAGGAACTGCTCGGCCTTGACGCCGAAGACCAGCGCGACATCGACCTGACGATGATCGCCATCGACGGGACCGAGAACAAGAGCCGGATCGGCGCGAACGCGATCCTCGGCACCTCGCTCGCCGTGGCCAAGGCCGCTGCCGCCGCGCGCGGCCTGCCGCTCTATGCCTATGTCGGCGGGGTTTCGGCGCATGTCCTGCCGGTGCCGATGATGAACATCATCAACGGCGGCGAACATGCCGACAACCCAATCGATTTCCAGGAATTCATGATCATGCCGGTCGGCGCGCCGACCCTGACCGAAGCGGTGCGCTGGGGCGCGGAAGTGTTCCACACCCTGAAAAAGGGGCTGGCCGAACAAGGGCTGTCCACTTCGGTCGGGGACGAAGGCGGATTTGCCCCAAACCTTGCCAGCACCCGCGCCGCGCTCGATTTCGTGATGAAGTCGATCGAACAGGCCGGGTTCAAGCCGGGGACCGAAATCGCGTTGGCGCTGGACTGCGCGGCAACCGAATTCTTCAAGAACGGCAAGTATGAAATCACCGGCGAAGGGCTGTCGCTCAGCCCGGTCGAAATGGCGGATTACCTCGCCGACCTGTGCGCCGGTTACCCGATCCGTTCAATCGAGGACGGCATGGGCGAAGACGATTTCGAAGGCTGGAAGGCGCTGACCGACAAGATCGGCGACAAGATCCAGCTGGTCGGCGACGATCTGTTCGTGACCAATCCCAAGCGCCTGACGATGGGCATCGGCAAGGGGCTGGCCAATTCGCTGTTGGTGAAGGTCAACCAGATCGGCACGCTGACCGAAACGCTGGACGCGGTCAGCATTGCCAACCGCAACGGCTATACCGCCGTGATGTCGCACCGGTCGGGCGAGACGGAAGATTCGACCATTGCCGACCTGGCGGTCGCGACCAACTGCGGCCAGATCAAGACCGGCAGCCTTGCGCGGTCGGACCGGCTGGCCAAATACAACCAGCTGATCCGGATCGAGGAAGAGCTGGGCGACGCTGGGCATTACGCGGGTGAGGGTGCCTTCGGCCGCCTTTCGGCCTGATCCGCTTATACGGAACACGCGGGGCGCGGCGGGATAACCGCCGCGCCTCGTTTTGCGTCAGAGGGCGATTTCGCGTTGCAGCTGGATGAAATAGCGGGTCATCGTTTCATACCCGTCCGGCGTCAGGTGCAGGAACACGCGGCGGGCGTCGGTGGAGTCGTTTTCCCGCCGGACCAGCCCACGCGATTCCAGGATGACAATCCAGCGTAGCGCTGTGCTGGTCGGCACTGCTGCACCGATGCAGGCGGCGCTCACGGACAGATGTTTTCCTTCGGATTGGGCGATAAACAGGTCCAGCAGCAGGTCCCAGGCTGGTTCGCCAAACAGGCTTTCATCGCCAAACGCCCGGGCCCGACAACGCCGCGCACGATAGACGATGCGGGCATATTCGGTCAGCCGTTCACGATCAGGCGGTGGCAATTGCGCGTATTCGCCCAGATTGTCGGTTGCGACCGGCATCATGGGTTGTTCGGCAATATCCGGTCTCAGTCTGGACGCGATACTTGCCAGTTCTTCAGCAATTGTGCGCAATCGCAGCGCCTGGTTATCGCGCGCCACACAACCCCTTTCCCCAAAACAAGCCGTTCAACCGGTCGCAGCCGATAGGCCATAGGATTTAATATGGGGATAACGGGGTTACGTGTCTTTCCGGCACTGGTCCAAAATGGACGGAATTTGAAACGATTACCCCGATTTGGATGATTTACGGGTTTCCGCCACGCTGACTTCCAGCGCGTGAATGGCAGCATCCAGATGCGCTGCAGCGACAGATGCGCCCATGCGGTCCAGCTGTCGCTGACAGCGAACGAGCGTGAACTTCAAGATAGTCACATTAAGCAAATCCGTCCTTTGCGCTGCTTCCGCGAGTCCTGATTCACGAATAACACGAAGTTTCACGTATTGACAACGATGTTGCTTAGCCAAACCACGCAATTGTCCGCTTGCCCCAGTCCGGGACAAATCCGGCGTCGATCCTTGCCGCCATTCCACCTGATGCCGCCATTCCACCTGATCGGGCAGGCGGTTGCCAGTCCCGCCCAAGTGCTTTAACCGTTCGTTTAAACCATAAGTGGTGAGGATGAGGATGGCAGATTTCCCGGTGCACCCGGATGCGATCACGGCTGACTGGCTGACGGAACGGTTGCGCATCGCGCGCGTGCTGGAACACGGCCTCGTGACCGACCTGCAATGGCAGCCGATCGGCACGGGACAAGTGGGCGACAGCGCCCGGATCACCCTGACCTATGACATCCCGAGTGCAGGCCCGGCCACAATCGCGGGCAAGTTTCCCGCCGCCGACGCGATGAGCCGCCAGACGGCGGGCGCGTTTGGCCTCTATGCCAAGGAAGTGGGCTTCTACCGCGAGATCGCGCCGCATCTGGCGGTGCGCGCCCCTTACGTGCTGGCCGCTGAAATCGCGCCGGATGGCGTTGATTTCATCCTGCTGTTCGAGGATCTCGGCCCCGCGCGCGGCGGCAACCAGCTGGCCAGCTGCTCCGCCGCCGATGCCCGCGCCGGGGTGAAACAGGCCGCCGCAATCCACGCCCCCAGCTGGAACCACGCAGGCCTGCTCGCCACGCCCTGGCTGCAACCCAACCCGGCGCAGGTCGAGCAGATCAAGGCGCTGTATCCGGGTGCCCAGGCGATTTTTCGCGAACGCTATGGCGATCTGCTGGAGCCGGAATTCATGGCTGTCTGCGAGGCCCTGAACGAAGCGGGTGAGCTGTGGTTCGGGCGCGAGGCGCGGACGAAATGCATTGTCCACGGCGATTTCCGGCTGGATAACATGCTGTTTGATATCAAGGGCGGGGCGGAAGAGATTGCGGTGCTCGACTGGCAGACCGTGGCCATCGGCAGCGGCCTCACCGACATCGGCTATTTCCTCGGCACCGGCATCGGCGATCCGCTGCGCCGCGCGCATGAAGCTGAACTGCTGGACCTCTATTGCGCCGAAATGACCGCGCGGGGCGTGGCGCTGACCCGCGATGCGATCTGGGACGATTACGTGATCGGCGCGCTCCACGGGGTGTCCACCGCGGTATTCAGCGCCGCTTATGTCGAGCGCACGGCGCGCGGCGATGACAACTTCCTCTCCATGGCGCGCGGCGGCTGCGCACTGGCGCTGCAACACGGCAGCATTGCCAAGCTTCAAGGATAAGACGCGATGACTTTGACCAAAGGTGACGATTATCCGCTGCACCAGACGCCGGAGCCGGTGGCCTATGCCGGGACCGACCGCAATTTCTACGACCGCTATTTCTTCAACGGCTATGCCCCCGATGGCTCCGGCTTCTTCGCCGCCGCGTTCGGGGTCTATCCGCACCTCAACGTCGCCGACGCGCACTTTTCGGTGATCCGCGACGGGGTGCAGCACAACCTCCACGCGTCGAAGGAACTGGGGATGGAGCGGCTCGATCTGGTGGTCGGGCCGATCCGGATCGAGATCATCGAACCGCTCAACATCCTGCGCGTGACGGTCGACGGGGAAGGGCTGAAGGCCGACCTGACCTTTACGGGCCGCGCCTTTCCGATCGAGGAGCCGCGCTTCATCCACCGGATCGGGCCGCGCACGTTCATGGATTACACCCGGATGACCCAGAACGGGCACTATACCGGCTGGATCGAGGTTGACGGCGTGCGGCAGGATTGCGCCCCCGGCACCGTCGGCACGCGCGACCGCAGCTGGGGCGTGCGGCCGGTGGGCGCGCGCGATGAACAGCCGCACGGCACCGGCGTGGTTCCCGGTTTCTTCTGGCAGTGGACCCCGATCAACTTCGGGGATCGCAGCGTGTTCTTCCACGTCAACGCCGATGCCAAGGGCAACAAGTGGAACACCCGCGCGGTGATCGCCCCCGATGGCAGCACGGCAGACGGGCAGCTCGATACCGAAGGCGAAATGGTCTCTCCGCTGGAACCCGGCACGCGCTGGCCCAAGGGCGGGGTGCTGACCATCGAAGGACCGGACGGCCCGGAAACGCTGCGGCTGGAGCCCGTCGGCCGGTTCCAGATGCGCGGGATCGGCTATACCTCGCCCAAGTGGGGGCATGGCCTCCACCACGGTCCGCTGGACGTGGAGCGCGAGGATTTTGGCCTCGCCCAGTGCAACCCCGGCGGGATGGACAATTACCACGTCCAGCTGCCGTGCAAGGTCTATAGCGACAAGCACGGCGAAGGCTTTGGCGTGTTCGAACAGCTGATCCTGGGGCCGTACAAGCCCTATGGCCTGAAGGAGTTCATGGACCTTGGCTAAACGCTTGAAACTGGCGCTGGCGATTGTGGCGGGGCTGGCGGTTGGCGCCGGGTCTGCGGCATGGAGCATGAAGCGCGGCGGGCTGAGCGGCGCGGGCGCGGGCGGCTGGTATGGCAATTCGGTCACCGGCTCGGTCGACGCCGATCCATGGACCCGCGCGCGGGTTGCGCTGACCGGACTGCTGGCGCTCAACAAGAGCCAGGCGATCTATTTCACCACCAACGTCGATGCCGCTGGCGCGCGGCTGCGGGAAGACTGCCGGTATCAGGTGGCGGGCGCGGCGCTGCCCGCGCAGTGGTGGTCGGTGACGGTCTATGCCGATGATGATTACCTGCCGCTCAACGACGATGACGCGCTGTCGTTCGATGCGACCGAAGTGAAGCCGGATGCGGCGGGCAAATGGACCGCGCTGGTCGCGCCGAAGCCGGCGGGGGAGGGGGCCTGGGCCTCCAGCCGCAAAGCGGGGGAGTATTCGCTGACGCTGCGGCTCTATCAGCCGGCCAGATCGGCGCAGGATGATTTCGCCGCGATCCCGCTGCCCACAGTGACCCGGCTCGATTGTGGAGGTGCGGCATGAACGCGGGCCTGAAATATGCGCTGGCGTTTGCGCTGGCAGCGGGAGTGGGCCATGTCGCCACGATCCTGGCCGCTCCGCGCGCGATCATGGATGTGGCGCTGGGCAAACTGTCGAACGACGGAGCCGCGATCAACCGCTTCGTGTTCGGCAACCGGGTTACCCAGCAGTCCCGCAACGTCGTTCGCCCGTCGCCGGACCTGGCCTATGCCAGCTGCGTTTACGACCTGTCGCGCGGCCCGCTGCTGGTCACCGCCGCGCCGTCGCCGGATAATGGTTATGTCTCGCTCTCGGTCTTCGATGCCCGGACCGACAATATCGCGGTGTTCGATACCGGACAATTCCCGCAAGGCATCCGCTTCGTGCTCGCGCGCGAAGGGCAGGCCGTGCCTGCTGGCGAACCGGTGGTCCGCGCGAACTACGATACCGGCGTGATCCTCGACCGCCGCCTCGCCCCGACGGCAGAACTGTTCGCCGCAGCCGACAAGGCCCGCCGCGCGGACAGCTGCGCGCCGCTGTGACTTCATCACCCCTCCCCGGCGGGGAGGGGCTGGGGAGAAGCGCTCAGGCCGCGCTCAGTCGGGCGAGTTGCTCTGCGTTGAGGTGCAGCGCGGTGGAGGCGCACAGTTCCTTCACTTGCGCCGCGCTGGTCGCGCTGGCAATTGGCGCGCCGATCCCGGGCTGAACCCGCAGCCATGCCAGCGCAACTTGTGCATGGGTTGCACCGGTTTCACGGACAACATCGTCCATTACCGCCAGCAGCGGTTTGCCGGTTTCGATCAACGTGGTCATCCGCGTGCCGCGCACCGATTTGGCCAGATCGGCCTCGGTCCGGTACTTCCCGGTCAGAAAGCCCGAAGCCAGCCCGTAGAACGGCAACATCGGGATGCTCCGCTCGGTGCAGATGCGTTGCAAATCCGGGCCATAGGCGGCGCGGGCAACCAGGTTGTATTCGTTCTGCAACACGCTGAACGGCATCGCCGCTTGCTGCTGCGCCGCATCGAGCGCTTCAGACAGGCGCCCCGCGGTGAAGTTCGATGCGCCCAGCGCGCGGACTCTGCCGGTTTTTGCCGCGCCATCGAACGCGGTCACGATATCGGCCATCGCCAGCTCTTCGTAATCGCGGTGCGCGTAGTAGAGATCGACATAGTCGGTCTGGAGCCGTTCCAGCGACGCATCGAGCGAGGCCAGCACGCGCGCCGGTTGATACAGTTCACTGCCGCCGAGCATGCCCGTCTTGGTGTGCAGCCGCATTTCGGCGCGCTTGCCGCTGGCCGCGAACCATTTGCCCAGCACCGTCTCGCTCTCGCCGCCCTTGTGGCCCGGAACCCAGGCCGAATAGACATCGGCCGTGTCGATCATCCGCCCGCCAGCCGCATAAAAGGCGTCCAGCACGGCAAAGCTGGCGTCCTCGTCCGCCGTCATGCCAAAGACGTTGCCGCCCAGCACCAGCGGGATGCCGGCGATGGCCGGGGCTGCTGCCGGGTTCAGGCTCACGCGAACTTTTCGCGCAACTTGAGCAGGGCGAGCGCGGCAAGGGCAGCTTCGCCGCCCTTGTCCTTTTGCGCGGGGTCGGCGCGGACCAGCGCCTGCGTCTCGTTCTCCACCGTCAGGATGCCGTTGCCGATGGCCATGCCATCCATCGTCAGCGCCATGATCCCGCGCGCGCTTTCGCCCGCGACGATCTCGAAGTGATAGGTTTCGCCCCGGATCACCACGCCGATGGCGACATAGCCGTCATAGATCTGCGCGGTGTCGGCCAGATTGATCGCGCCGGGGATTTCCAGCGCACCGGGGACGGTGATCACGTCCACTTCATGACCCGCCTTGGTCAGCGCAGCTTTCGCGCCAGCGACGAGCATGTCGTTGAGGTGGTCATAGAACCGGGCTTCGACAATCAGGAACTTGGCCATGGGGATTATCCTTCGAGGATCGGGCGTTCGCCCACGATGTTCAGGCCATAGCCTTCGATTGCCACGATGTTGCGGTGCGAATTGGTCAGCAGGACCATATCATGGATTCCCAGGTCGGCCAGAATCTGCGCGCCGATGCCATAGCTGCGCAGGTCCATCTTCGGGCCGCCCCTGCCGCCGACCTCTTCGGACAACTGGTCGCCGCTGGACGGCATCAGCAGCACGATCACGCCCGAGCCAGCCTCTCCCACCGAAGCCATCGCGCGTTGCAGCACGCGCTTGCGCGGCCCCGGCTGGCCGAGGACGTCCGAGAAGATCGACATCCCGTGCATCCGCACCAGCGTCGGCTCACCCGGCACGACATGGCCCTTTTGCAGCGCGATATGCGTGGATCCATCCACCTTGTTGCGATAGGTCTTGGCAATCCAGTCGCCGCCGTAATCAGACGTGAAAGGTGCTTCAGACACGCATTCGACCAGATGGTCGTTACGGCGGCGGTATTCGATCAGGTCGCGGATCGTGCCCATTTTCAGGCCGTGGCGGCGCGCGAACGGGACCAGATCGTCCATCCGGGCCATCGTGCCATCGTCGTTCATGATCTCGCAGATCACGCCCGCCGGGTTGAGGCCTGCCAGGCGCGAAATATCGACCGAGGCTTCGGTGTGGCCGGCGCGGACCAGCACACCGCCGTCGCGGGCGATCAGCGGGAAGACGTGGCCGGGGGTAACGATGTCATCGCGGGTCTTGCCGGCATCGATTGCCACCGCAACGGTGCGGGCGCGGTCCCCGGCGGAAATCCCGGTGGTCACGCCTTCGCGCGCTTCGATCGAGACGGTGAAGGCGGTTTCGTGGCGGGTGCCGTTGGCGCGGCTCATCAGTTCCAGCCCCAGCTGGTCGGTCCGCCCCTTGGTCAGCGTCAGGCAGATCAGCCCGCGCCCGTGGGTGGCCATGAAGTTGACCGCATCGGGGGTGGCCATCTGTGCCGGGATCACCAGATCGCCCTCGTTCTCGCGGTCCTCGTCGTCGACCAGGATGAACATCCGGCCGTTGCGGGCTTCCTCGATGATGTCCTCGATCGGCACGAGCACGCGCTCGTCCTCGGCATCGGCGAGGAAGCGTTCCAGCTTGCGCAGGGTTTCCGCCGTGGGGTTCCAGTCCGCGTCGGTGCAATCCCGCAGCGTATTGGCATGAAGACCCGCAGCCCGCGCCAGTCCGGCGCGCGACATCCCCCCGTCAGTCACGAGGCGGCGGACGCGATCGATGATGTTTGTGCTCATGATTCGCCGATTATCACATTGTGATGTGATTGCTATAGGGCAAATCACATCAATGTGTTTTAGTCGCCCTTGAAGACTGGCACCCGCTTTTCGAGGAAGGCGTTGACGGCTTCCTCATGGTCCTTGGTGGCATGCGCCACGGCCTGCATCGCGGCGGACATTTCCAGCACGGTCGCCAGATCGGTGCGGCGCGCTTCCCACAGCAGGCGCTTGGTCATCCGCACCGCGAAGGGCGGATTTGCGGCGATTTTGGCGGCGAGCGCGCGGGCGGTGTCCATCAGCTGGTCATCCGGCACGACCCGCGAAACCAGCCCGCAGGCCAGCGCTTCGGCGGCGTCGAGCATATCGCCGGTCAGCGACATTTCAGCCGCCTTGGAAAAGCCCACGACGCGCTGGAGCAGCCATGCGCCGCCATCGCCGGGGATGATCCCCAGCTTGACGAAGCTTTCGGCAAATTTCGCGCTTTCGCCCGCCACGCGCAGGTCGCACATGCAGGCCAGATCCAGCCCCGCGCCGATCGCCGGACCATTGACCGCAGCGATCATCGGCACTTCCAGCGCCGCGAAGGCGAGCGGGAGCAGCTGGATGCCGCGCTTGTAATTGCCGCGCGTTTTCGCGGGCAGGCCCGCGTTCAGGCCCGAACCCGGCTTCATCTTGGCGATGTTCCCGCCGGACGAAAACGCCTTGCCCGCGCCGGTCAGGATCGCGACGCGTGCGGATGGATCGCCTTCCAGCCGGTGGAGCGCATCCAGCAGCGCTTCCACCACGTCCTGATCGGAAATCGGGTTGCGCATTGCCGGCTGATTGAGCGTGATGGTGACAATGCCGCTGGCATCGGCGTCATACAGGACGGGGCTTTCCACGGAAGTTCCTCCTAAGGCTGGTTGGCCTCGCCATGCGGCAGGCCCTGCGCTTTGTCCAGCATCAGGCGAGCATCCGTTCAATGAACCAGAAGCTGGACACGATCCCGATCCCGTAAGTGGCCGCAACCGTTGCCGGGCGCAGCGCGGTGGGCGCGGTTCGGCGGATCAGCGTCAGCACGGCAAGGCACCCTGCCACGATCACCAGCTGCCCCAGTTCCACCCCCAGATTGAACGTCAGCAGCGCCAGCGGCACATCGGTTTCGGGCAAGCCGATCTCACGCAGCGCGCCTGCAAAGCCGAAGCCGTGGACCAGCCCGAACAGGAAGGCGATCACCCACGGCAACCGCTCCGACAGGCGCGGCTGGCCATCGCGCTGCTTGGCGATTTCGACGGCGAGGAAGATCAGCGACAGCGCAATGACGGCCTCTACCGGTTGCTGTGCCAGCCCGATCAGCCCCAGGCTGGTGCCGACCAGCGTGATCGAATGCGCCACGGTAAAGGCGGTGGCCGCTTTGACCACCGGTCCCAGCCGCCCCAGCAGCAGCACCAGCGCGACCACGAACAGCAAGTGGTCATACCCTTCAAGGATATGGATCACCCCCAGGGCCAGATAGGTCTGCGCCACTTGCCAGCGATCCGGCACGGCCATGACCTCTGCGGTTGGGCTGTCATAGGTCAGGCGCGTTGCCTGCACCGGGCGGCCGAGCGGGGCGACCCGCAGCAGCGCATCGGTCATGCTGGTTTCCATGCCCTTCAGGCCGATCACCTGCCCGTCGAGCGGGGCTGTGCAGGTGTATGTTCCGGTTGCGATCACCGCTGCGCCGACCAGCCGGGTGTCACCGGGGGCCAGCGTGCAGAAATCCGGCAGCAGCGGCTGGGCGCGGGTGGCGAGGCCGCCCAGCACGGGGGCTTTCCACACCAGTTTCCAGGTTGCGGCGTCTTGCTGGGTCAGTTCCAGATAACCGGGGCGCAGATCATCGGCCGATGCAGGAAAGGCGGGCAGCAGCAGCGCCAGCACTGCCAGCAGCAGGGCGCGCAAGGCCATCACGGGCGTTCGATCACCACGTCATAGCCGTCCAGCAGTTTGGCGTAAGCGGCATTCACCGCTGTCTGCGTGGCTGCACTGCGCCAGTCGTTCTCAACCCGCTTGCGCACATCGGCCAGCCGCGGGGTCGGGGGCGGATCGCGGCGTTCGATCCGGACGAGGTGCAATCCCGCACCGGATGGAACAGGACCGCTCCACTGGCCGACCGGCAGTTTGGCGAGGCCAGCGACGAAATCTTGTCCCAGCACGGCTGCCACCTCGCTGGCAGGGGCGCGGCTGAAGCTGGCGGGGATCGGGGCGGGCTGGCGTAGCGCATCCGCCGCCTCGCCGCGCTGCAAGGCGGCGAGGGCCTGCGCCGCCGCGGCGCGCGCGGCCGGAGTGTCACCGCCCAGATAGACTTGCTTGAAGTCCAGCAACGGTTCGGCGGCATATCGCGCCGGATCGGCATCAATCAGCGCCTGCAACTGCGCGTCGGTAGGGGTTTTCGCTTCGGCATCACTGGCGGCCAGTCCGACCATCTTGTTGCGCAGGCGGCGGATCACGACTTCATCGTCCTGATCCAGCCCTAACCGCAGGGCCTCGCGGTAATAGACCTGATCCATCACGTAATCGCGGATCAGTCCGTCCACCTCGTCTGCCGTGGGCGCGCGGCGAAAGCTTTGCATCCAGCGTTCGACCAGCCGGTTCGCTACCGCCTCACTGACCACGATCCGCCGTTCGCCCGTATCGGGCGGGCGACCGGACAAGACCGCGAACACCAGCGCCCCGGCGATCATGAAGTGCACCAAAGGTTCGCGCAGCAGCCCTGCCGCGCGGGATCGCCAGGTCATGCGTCAGGTTCCTCAGGCGGTGGGCGTGTACCAGATGGCCGAGCTATAGGCGCGTTCCTGCTGCTTCACCCGGACTTCAGGGTTCAGCTTCACCTTGAACCGCACCGCATCGAATGCGGGCCAGCTGGGCGTCGGGATTTCCAGCACGCGCACGTAATAGAACGCACGGACTTTCGGATCGAATTCCGGATCGCTCCACACCGTCGCCAGCGTCGGCGCGCCGATGCTGTTCTGGTAGGTCGCGGTCGCCACGTTGACGGTATCGCCTACGGCTGGAACCTTGCCGCCCGCTGCCTTGCGCTGGCCATCCATGTCGCTCCACACGACATCGAACACCTTTTCCTGCGCCTTGCCAGCCTTGTCGACCCAGCCCTTGACCACTTGCACGCGGTCGAGGTTGGCGCCGAGCGGGTCTTTCAACGCCGAGACGATAAAGCTGGGCCGCGCACCCGGCTTGGTCGCCAGTTCGCCGCCCATCGGCACGCCCCGTTTATACCCGGCGCGCACCCAGTCACCCTTGAGGTCGTCGCCCTTGAAGTCCCACCCGCCAAAGAACCGCACGGTCATGCGCGGGCCGGTGGTGGCGTAGACTTCGCGGCGGGCCATCGCATCCCAGATCGCGGCGCGGGTGTTGGCCTTGGCCCAGACGGCAGCATAACCGCCCGCCAGATAGTGCCAGCCGAACCGGCCGACGCGGGTGCCCAGGTTCTGGCCTTCGTTGGCGCGAGTGGCGCTCGGCTCGTTGCCGGAATGCTTGCCAAAGAAGTTGTCCTCGTCCCCGGTGGCAAGGCTGGTGTGGCTGTCGGTCGAACCGATCACGCCGAACTTGTAGGGGTTGGCGCCGGTCTGCGCCTCGATCAGCAGGCCGCGTTTCAGCGCCTCGCGGACATACTCGCCCGCGAACATCTCGTTCTTCTTGGGCTCCTGCATCAGCAGGTTGTTGAGTTCCCACCCGGCGACGCCGAACCCGGCAAATTCGTCGTTCGACGACAGGAACGGATGGGCTTCGCTGTCGCCCTTGATCTGGGTGATTTCCACCACCGGTTCCAGCCGCGCGCGGCGCTTGGCGTATTCGGCCGTCATCGGCCCGCCGCCGGGCGCGGTCAGTTCGAACATCAGCCCGTTGGACAAATTGGAATTGTGCGGAATGGCCAGCACCTTGCCCCCGGTGCTCTTTTCATAGGCCTCCATGTAGTTCCAGATTTCGTCTGGCGTTTCCTTGTAAGTCGGGTCGATCGGCGCGACTTTGCCAACCTTGTCGATCCCGTCGCGGAAAATAACGTTGCGGTGCAGGTTGTTGCCGCCCTGCATCAAGGTATATTCGAACCCGGCAAACGCGGTGAACTTGCCCGGTTCGTTATAGCGTTCGACCGTCTTGAGATGTTCCTTCCAGATCGACTGGGTGCGCTCAGCCGCCGCATCCGCATCCATCATCGCTTCGGGCAGATCGTTGCGGCCGCGCGCGTCGAGCAGTTCGGCCATCGCCTGCTGCGAACCGGCCGGACCTTCATGCATCAGGTCATACCAGCGGCGCATCCGTTCATCGCGGATCATCAGGCGGGGGGCGTCGTAAAGCGCCTTGGTCGCGCCCATCGCCTCGGCATGGTCGGCAATCACCAGAAAGTCGAGCGGACGGGCCAGCTTGGCCTTCATGCCGGTCGTGGCGGTCACTTCCTCACCCCGCGCAAAGCGGAGCGCTTCTTCAGGCCCAAGCCGCACACCGAAGCCAAAGGCATCGACGGAATTGGAGGTGTGGAGGTGGGTATCGCCCCAGAACACGCGCTCCGGAAATTCGGTTTCCGCAACCGCGACTTCACTGCCGCCGGTCGCCTGCTTGATCCGGTCGCAACCGGCGGTGAGCATGGTCCCGGCCATCAAGGCCGCCGCCAACGCGTATTTGCCTCGCATACTGTCCCCTCCATCAACCCTTGAACGGGTTGTTTTCTGCAATGCGTTACAATGCCATGCGCGCGCCCCGCGTCAACCGCGCGTTTAACTTGCCACGAAATGCCGATTGCGCTGGGTCGATTCCCCTGCCAATCCGCGCGGCATGACTGAAACTCGCGTCCTTCCGCTTTCCGGCATCCACAACTTCCGCGACTATGGCCTGTACCCGGTTGCGGGCGGCGGGCGGGTCCGCGCTGGCCTGCTGTGGCGCTCGGCCCAGCACGGCGATGCGACCGATGCCGATCTCGATACGGTGAAGGGGCTGGGCATCGGCACCGTGGTGGACCTGCGCGGCAACAGCGAGCGTGATGCCAACCCGTGCCGCCGCTATCCCGGCTTTGCCGCCGAAGTGCTGTTCCATGATGGAGAGACCGCGGGGCTGCACGTGCAGGCAGCGGCCAGCAATCCGTCAGCGACAGAAGCCCGCGCGGCGATGCAGCGGTTGTATGAAGGCATTGCCTATCGCCCCACGCTGACGCCGATGATCAGCTGTTACTTCAACGTCTTGCGGCAGCGGGACGATGCCAGCCTGGTCCACTGCGTGGCGGGCAAGGACCGCACCGGCTTTGCCGTCGCGCTGCTCCACCATGTGCTGGGTGTTCACGCCGACGATATCATGGCCGATTACCTGCTGACCAACGTGGCCGGCAATATCGACCGGCGCATCGCCGCCGGGGCCGAACAGATCCGCGCAAGATATGGCGCGATTGATGAAGCCACGATTCGCACGCTGATGGGGGTGGAGCCGGAATACCTCGACACCGCATTCCAGGCGATCCGTGCCAGCCATGGCAGCGTCGACGCCTATCTGGCGGACGTGATCGGGCTGGACGACGCTGCGCAGGGCCAGTTGCGCGAACGGTTCGTCGCGGACTGACGCTTACAGGAACGCCCGGATTTCGGCCATGAACCGGTCATACTGGTCATGGTGCAGCCAGTGGCCGGCGTTCTCGAACTCGATAACGCGCACGTCGTTGCCAAACACGTCCAGACGGCCGTCCTTTTCCGGGTTCGATGCCCAGCTGTCCGCGCCATAGAGCAGCAGCATCGGACAGGTGATCGCCGCCCACAGCTCGTCCGTGCGCGCTTGCGGGACGTCCTCGAACGGCCAGTTGTTCAGATAGGGATCGAACTTCCAGCTGAACGTCCCGTCCTCGTTCCGGCTGGCGCCGTGGACCGTCAGGTGACGGGCCTGTTCGTCGGTCAGGAAGGAATTTTCCTCCTTCATGCGGGCAAACGCCGCCTCGATACTCGGATACTTGCGGGGCACGCGTCCGGCGGCCTTGCGGCGGTTTTCGATCCATTCGCGGAACCGGTTGGCATAGCCTGCCCCCTCGCGCTCAGCCCGGACAGTGGGGGAGGGGCCAAGCCCTTCAATGTTCACAAACTTTCTGACCTTTTCAGGGTAAAGTCCTGTGAAACGGCTGGAAATGTTGCCGCCCAGCGAATGCGCAACGATCGTCACCTGATCGTGGCCCAACGTGTGGATGAGCTGCGCAAAATCATAGACGAACGCGGACATTTCATAGTTGCCGTCCGGCGCCCAGGCGCTGTCACCGTGTCCGCGCAGGTCAGGTGCAATCACGTGCCAGTCCCTGGCCAGTACCTGCGCCACCCAGTCCCAGCTGCGGCAATGGTCCCGCCCGCCGTGTTGCAGGATCAGTGGCGGCGCTTCCGGGTTGCCCCAATCGACGTAATGCAGCCGCAGGCGCTGCGAGATAAAGCTGTTCGAGGTGGGTCCGTTTGCATGCATGGCACCGGCTTTGCTACCAACCTGCGTCCGCGTCAACTTGTGGGCAACCCCGGCCAAAGCGTTTGCAACTGTTCGCCCGCGTTCCTAGATGCCCGGGCAGTTACAGGCAGGATATGGCAATGACGACCCACACCACGCGCATGTTGATCATCGGTTCCGGCCCGGCGGGCCTTTCGGCAGCGATCTATGGCGCGCGTGCGGGTATGCAGCCGATCGTGGTGCAGGGGCTTCAGCCTGGCGGGCAGCTGACCATCACCACCGACGTGGAAAACTATCCGGGCTTTCGCGATGTGATCCAGGGGCCGTGGCTGATGCAGGAAATGCAGGCTCAGGCCGAACATGTCGGCACGCGGATGCTGTGGGACACCATCACCGAGGTTGATTTCAGCGGCCCGCCGTTCCGCGCAATCGGGGATTCGGGCGACGTCTATGAAGGCGACACGCTGGTGATCGCGACCGGCGCGCAGGCCCGCTGGCTGGGCGCGCCGGGCGAACAGGAGCTGTCGGGCAAGGGCGTTTCGGCCTGCGCCACGTGCGACGGGTTCTTCTATCGCGGCAAGAAGGTCGTGGTGATCGGCGGCGGCAACACCGCGGTCGAGGAAGCGCTCTACCTCACCAACCATTCGCAGGACGTCACCCTGATCCACCGCCGCGATTCGCTGCGCGCGGAGAAAATCCTGCAGGACCGGCTGCTGGCTCATCCCAACATCAAGGTGCTGTGGAACAAGGCGGTCGAACGCTTCGTGGGTGAAGGCACCGGCCTGACCGGCGTGGAACTGAAGGATACCGTGACCGGCGAGACGATGATCGAGCCGACCGACGGCGCGTTCGTCGCCATCGGCCACGCCCCCGCGACCGAACTGTTCAAAGGCAAGCTGGAACTGGATGCGGGCGGCTATATCGTCGTCCAGCCCGGCACCCCCAAGACCGCAATCCCCGGCGTGTTCGCCTGCGGGGATGTGATGGACCACACCTATCGTCAGGCGGTGACGGCGGCGGGCACCGGCTGCATGGCCGCGCTGGATGCGGAGCGCTTCCTGGCGGAGCGGGAATTTTTGGCGGCGCGCTAACGCTCGACCATTCTGATTTTTCCTCCACCCCGTTCGTGTCGAGCGTAGTCGAGACACTTGCGCCTTGTGTCTCGACTACGCTCGACA
>NZ_JAUYNB010000015.1 GCF_030699305.1 Novosphingobium sp. | reverse complement strand
GCCGAACGTGATGTCGGTGCCCGACAGCGTGGTGTCCTTCTTCAGGGTTACCGCGCCGGTGTAGGTCTGCGTGCCCGTGGTGCTGACCGTGGTCGCACCGGTGGCGTCGAACACCGTACCGCCATTGACCAGCAGCGTGCTCAGCTTGTCGGTGGAGCCGACCCGCCCGCCGAACGTCGTCAGGCCCGTGCTGGCCGTGGTGAGCGCGCGGGTCTGCCCCGTCCCGCTATCGACCGTGCCGCCGAACCCAATCGCACCGCCGTCGTTGCTGGTCAGCGTCGTATCCGCCGCCAGCACCACCGCGCCGTTGTAGGTCTGCGCGTCCTTCGTGATGACCGAGCCGCCCGCGATCTCCGTCAGGCCATTGGTCGTCAGGAACTTCAGCGCCTTGCCCCCGCCGCCAACCGCGCCGGTGAACAGTGTCTTGCTGGTTGCCGTCGTGGTCAGGCCTGCAGTGCCGTCAACGTCGCTCTGCACCGTGTTGCCAAAGGCAACCCCGCTGCCGGACAACGCCGCGTCCTGCTTGAGCGTCACCGCACCCGTATAAGTCTGCGCGCCGGTGGTCGTCACCGAACCGCCGTCGAACTCGGTAGCGCCAGTGACGGCAAGTCCGGAAAGGGCGGTCGATGCACCGACGGCACCCTTGAACACCGCGTTCCCAGCCACGGCGAGGAGCTGCGCCCCGTCCACAGTCGAACCGAACGTGGCGGTCGTCCCGCTCAGCACCGTGTCCGCGCCCAGCGATACCGCACCGGTATAGGTCTGCGCGCCGGTCGTCTGGATCGACGGCGCACCCAGCGTGCCTGCCACGTTCAGGGTCGTCAGGCCGTTGACCGTCAGCGTGCTGAGCTTGTCGGTCGCCCCGACCCGGCCTGCGAACGTCGTCACGCCAGTGCTGGCGGTGGTGAGCGCGCGGGTCTGGCCCGCGTCGCTGTCCACCGTGCTGCCGAAGTTGATCGCCCCGCCGCCAGTGCTGGTCAGCGTCGTATCCGCACCAAGCACGACCGACCCATCATAGCTCTGCAGGCCAGTGGTCTTGACCGAGCCGCCATCCATGATCGTTGAACCGGCCACGCTCACCGAAGTCAGGGCAGTCGTTGCACCAACCGCTCCCTTGAACACCGCGCTGCCGTCAATCCCCAGGCCCTGCGCTCCATCCACGGTTGAACCGAATGTAGCCATCGTCCCCTTCAGGACCGTGCCCGCGCCAAGCGTAACCGCGCCGGTATAGTCCTGCGTCAGGTTGGTCGTGACCGAGCCGCCATCCATCTGGGTGGTGCCGCTGACGGCCAGACTACTGAGCGCGGAATTCGCCCCCAACGCACCGCGCAGCACGGCATCGCCCTGAATGTCCAGAACGCGTGCCGTTCCGTCGCTATCCAGCGCGGAAGCAATTTCCACGGTCGAGCCGATCAGCGTGGTATCGCCAATCATCTGCATCCGGTCATTGTTGCCGCCGATGGTGTCATCGCCCGCATCGCGCTGGAGGCCGAGGAAGACCTTGCCGCCAACCGCCGTGGCGGTGAGCGTGCCGCTGATTTCCAGCAGCAGGTCAGATTCCGAGCCCGCCGTGCGGCGGCCCGCGCCGGTCAGCGTGATCGAAGAGGCGTTGATCGTGCCGTCGCTGTTCAGCTTGGCCGTGCCGACCGTGGTCCCGGCCTTGATCGTGAAGCTGATCGGCGAACCGGGGCTGAGCGTCAGGTCGATGTCCTGCGCCGCAATCAGCGCCACATCTTCGCCGGCCGTGATGGCTGCGCCGTTGGTGATGTTCTGGCCCATGGCCACAAACCGCCCGGCAGCGTTGATCTGGCTGCCTGCGGTCAGGGTAATGGCATTCGCACTGGCGCCGGTCAGGGCGTAATCGTCATCGGCGTTCCGGAAATCGGAGGTTGTGATCGCCGCCGTGGTCAGCACCAGGCTGCCGCCGGAGAATACGCCCGACGCGCCGAAGGTGATCCCCATCGGGTTGGAAATCCACACCACAACATTTGAAGAGGACGAAATCAGGCCATTGATGACCGAGGCCTCGATCGGATCGACCCCGTTGCCGACCACGCGGTTGAGCACCGATACGATCGTGCCCGCCGGAAGCCCGCTGAGATCGGAGAAATTGATCGTCCGCGACGGATCGACGATGTTGAAGTGCGTCCAGTTGATGACGCTTTTCTGGACCTTCAAGTCGACTTGCACGCCGCCCGCGACATCGGTGATGCCTGGTGCGGATGCTGGCGGCGCAAACGGATTGGTCCCCAGCACATCGCCAGCAGTTGTCTCAGTCTGCGCATAGGCCAGACCGGCCCCCAGCGGGGAAACGGCGGCGGCACCAGCGACGAGGGCGGAAGTCAGCAACAGGCGCTGGCGAGCAAATGTCAGGGCATTCATGGCAGCAATGCCTTTCCCAAAGGGATTAAGTATCGTCTGGTGAGCGGCGAACTGGCGGAGCGTTCGCATCAGCGGCGTCCCCACGGGAGGAGCTTGGCTGTCAGCGAAACGAGCACGCGGCCGGTTGGTTTGCGCGTGTCGGCCACCAGCGCCTTGTCCAGCGGCTTGGCATAGATCACGTCGAGCGCGGCCCGTGCCTCGCCAGTGGACTGGTTGCGGAACACCATCCGCACGCCCCCGCCAGCCGAGCGCAAGGTGCGCTTTGCCTCGGTCCCGGCGGACCGGTCGAGGTTCCAGAGCCTGACCACGTCGAAGAAGCCGGTGAAGCTGAGATCGACCGGACCGACCTGGCCCGCCCGGATCCGCGGTTCGATCCGCACCGCGATCGCGCGGTCCCCGCCATTGGCGCCCGGATCATACCCGCGCCCATAGGTGTAGTTGCCGACCGAGAACTCTTCGAGGTTCAGCAGCGGCTTGTTGGCCCACTGGCCAAACACCTTGCTGGAAATGCCCAGCACCTTGCCCAGCGAAAGATCGAGCGAAGCCTCACCGCGAACGACGGTTGCGGTGGACACGCCTTCGAACCGCGACGGGGCGAAGTTGTTTTCGATTACCCCGGTTTTCGACGCGCTGAACGCATTGATCCCCTTGCGAACTTCCAGCATGACATCCGCGCTGTAAAGCTGGTTGCCGCCGGGGGTCAGCTTGCGGGTGGTCCCATCGAGACGCCAGAACAACACGCGCATCTGGTCATGCGTGAACGGCACCTTGCCGCCAGTGGTCAGCACCCGCGTGGCCTGGTTCAGCACTTCGCCGCCGATCGTCGCCGTCAGCGAGCTTTGCAGGTTGCGGACCAGCACCTGCGACATTTCCAGCCCGGCAATCAGCGAACGCGATTGCAGATCGAGGTTGGCGATATCCGGTTCGGACTGGGCCACACTGATCCGCCCGCCCAGCCGCAAGCCGTTGTCATTCAGCGCAAAATCGTGGCCGATCTGCGCAATGTGGATTTCCTTCCACTGCAGCGAATTCGACAGGCTGACATACGTGCGGTCGGCCATGCCGGTCAGGCCATACATTTCCCCGCGCAGCGTGGCGACTTCACGGCCGAGCTGGCGCGAGCCGAAGTTCTGGACGTTGGCCAGCAGCAGCACATCCTGCGTTTCGGCATCGACTTCGGCAATCAGGTCGCCCGGCGCGCCGCCCGCGTTACGCAGTGCCAGCTTCACTTTCAGGCCCGGAATATCGTTGGCGAGCAACAGGATGCGGATCGCCTCATCCTTATTGAACGGGGCCAGCGCGCGGATCTGTTCCAGTCGGCTGTCCAGCGCCGAGCGATAGCGCCCGACATCGCCGCGCACGCGCACTTCGGTGACGCGGCCCGCGACGATCACCAGCCGGAGCACGCCGCCGGTCACTTCCTGCGGCGGCACCTGCACGCGCGCGACATAGCCCGCGCGGGCCAGTTCGCCGTTCACCCGGTCGCGGATGCGGCAGACCACGCTGATCGGTTGATCACCGCTTTCACTGGCCTCAAGCGAGCCGATCAGGCCGCGCAGCACCGGATCGACCGCCGATCCGCCCACGCCTTCATACTGGATTTCGCCAAGCGTCACGCGCACGTCCGACGTGCTGAGCGAGCAGTCATCCCGCCCGAAGGCTTCGGACGACTGCACGGAAACTTCGGGCTTTCGAACTTCGGGAGCGGGGGGAAGCTGTTCGATCTGGCCTCTGGTCGTGCCGGCATCGGGCACTTGCGCCTGGGCGAGAGCGGCGACAGGCGCCATCGCGGTGATGGACACAGCCACCAGCAAACTGGGCTTGAACGCCCACGAACGCTCGGCAGTTTTCATTTAGCCCCCTGACTTTGGTCAATCAAACGCTTGAATATCTGGCGCGACCCAAGTTCTCCCCCGAATCATCGGAGCTTTATTATTACCGGCATCCTAACCTATTGGGGCAGGTCCGCAAGCGCCTGAATAGCCATTCGCACAGGCCCTACCCACCTCTACTAATTAACTGAAATGTGACTGAAAGTAGCGCTTCCATGGTCAGAATAGCTGCTGTAACCAAAGCAACAGAAGTATTGATTGCACCACGCACAAAAGCGCCGCCGGAAATAACCGGCGGCGACTGTCAGCGCGGAAGCGGCAGTGGCGCCAATTTTACGGAATATTGCACCGCAACATAATTGCGGGGGCGCAGCGATTCAGCTGTCGCGCGGCAAGGTTCAGTCGCGGCGGCTGATCAGCAACCCGGCGACCATGGCCGCGCAAAACGCGCCGGCCTGCACCGGCTGGATGAACAGGTCGATCAGCGCGGGGCCGGGGCACAGCCCGGAAATCCCCCAGCCCAGCCCAAACAGCACCGATCCGCCAATCAGCCGCGCGTCGATCAGCTGCTCCGCCGGTTCACCCAGCGGGTCGCCGCTCAGCCCCGCGCCGCGCCGCCGGGCCAGCCAGAACAGCGGCGTTGCCACCAGCAGCCCCGCCCCCATCACGAACGCCAGGCTGGGATCCCACGCGCCGGTGATGTCCAGAAAGCCGATCACCTTGTCCGGGCTGGTCATGCCTGAAATCGCCAGGCCGATGCCGAACAGCAGGCCCGCCAGCAATGCCGCCGCGCCCTTCACAGCCAGCCTCCGGCGCGGCGGATCAGCACGGTCAGCACCGCCACCGCCATGAAGGTCAGCACCGCCGCCAGCGACCGCCTCGAAAAGCGCGCCAGCCCGCAGATGCCGTGGCCGCTGGTGCAGCCATTGCCCAGCCCGGTGCCGACGCCCACCAGCAGGCCCGCGACCACCAGCACCGGCAGCGACGCGCGCTCCAGCCCGGCGGCCAGATCCGGCCCGCCGCGCCACGCGGCTAGCAGGCCCGCCAACACCACGCCCAGCAGGAATGCCAGACGCCAGTCCCGGTCCGGCCCGCGCAGGCCGATCCGCAGGATGCCGCTGATGCCCGCGATCTGGCCGTTGCCCAGCCGCAGCACTCCGGCGGACAGGCCGATCAGGGCGCCGCCGACAATCGGCGCGATCAAGCCAGTTGGCAGGCTGGTGGGATCAAATGCCATCGCCTTAGAACTTGAACCCGGCCGACAGGCCGAACGAGGTTTCCCCGAGCGAAATATCCGCCTCGCCGCCGCCGTAGGGCGCGGGGATCGAACCGGCGCCGCGCACGGTCTGCTTGGGCGCGTGCATGACATAGCCGGTCAGTTCGACGCCCGACGCCGTGGTATAAGTCGCGCCCCCGGTCAGGTGGTGCGACACCACCCCCGGCGCGAGGATGTTGAGCAGCGTTTCCGATCCCGGCACCGGATTGCCGGAATGGCCATAGCCGGTGCGCAGTGTCCATGCGTCGCTGGCGACATAAGTCACGCCCAGCTTCCACGCGGTAATGTCGCGCCAGCCGAAGCCGGGGCCGCCCTCTGCGCCCAGCGGCTTGCCGGTGAACAGGTTGGACAGCGGATTGCCGACCGACTGGATGTCCGAATATTCGATCCGCTTGACGTCGGCAGCAATGGTCAGCGCCGCCGACGGCTTGACCGCGATCCCCGCGCCGAACGATGCGGGCACATCAAACCCGCCACCTTGCGCAAACAGGCCGGCATACTTGTCAAACTTGCCCGCCCAGATCTTCGACTGGTAAAACGCGCCGATGCTGACCGCGTCGCCAAACTGGCCGAGATAGCCCACGCGCACCCCGCCCCCGGCCGACCAGTCCGTCCCCCGGTCCGTGAAGTTGGCGGGATTGAGCGATGCGGCGGCGAACGGCGCGATGCCGGTGGCGCGAAAGCCCTGGACGACTGCAATCGGCGATACGCCGATGCTCTGTCCTTCAGCCAGCTTCACGGCCACGGTCGGGGTGATGAAAATCTGCTTGAGGTCGATCCCGGCGGGACCGGTCGCGCCAAAGCTGGCGAACGGGTTGGCCTTGTAGACCGTGTTCATCCCGCCATTGCCATAGACCGCGATGCCCACCGCCACGCTGTCCGACAACTGGCGGACATAGCCGAATTCCGGCAGGACGAACGGGTTGGCACCGTTGCCGCTGTAGCTGCCGTTCAGCCCCGCGCCATTGCCGTTGATGCGGGCGCCGCGATTGGGCACAAAGATTTCAAAGCCCACGTCCAGCCGCTCGCCCAGTTCGGTGGCGGCGGCGGGATTGGCGGCAATCGACAGCGCGTCCTGCGGCTGGGCGATGGCAGCGCCGGCCGAACCCTTGGCCTTCGCGCCGATGCCGTTCAGGAAATATCCGTCGGTGGCATGGGCGGGATTGGCCGCCAGCATGGCAAGAGCCGGGGCGATCAGGGTGAGCGGGGTGCGGTAAATGGTCATGGGACCGCCCTTGCGGGGCCGGTCCCTTGGCGTCAACGCGGGACTGCACGGGGGCGGGCTAGAAATTCTGCGGACCGCGAAAGCCCCGGTTTTACCTGTCAGGGATCAGTGAAATCGGCGGTGCGCTTTTCCATCTGGCTCATCACCGCTTCGATCTGGTTCTTCGTGCCCATCAGCTTCTGCTGCTCGACACTTTCCGCCATCAGGATTTCATGGACCGGGGCGTGGAGATAGTGGTTGAACAACCGCTTCGCCGCGCGCTGGGCGTGGGGATTGCGGTTGGCGATATCGTGCGCCATCGCGGTGGCGCGGGCGACCGGGTTGCCATCGACAATCGTCGCGAAACCGTATTCCAGCGCCTGCTGCCCCGTGAACTCCCGGTTGGTATAGGTCAGTTCGCGCAGCATGTCGTCGCGCACCGTGCCGCGCCACAGCGCATAGCCGCCCATATCGGGCACCAGCCCCCACTTCATTTCCATCACCGCCATGCGGGCGGTGGGATCGACGATGCGGATATCCGCGCCGCTGGCCACTTGCAGCCCGCCGCCAAAGCACACGCCGTGGACCGCCGCGATCACCGGCACCGGCAGCTTGCGCCACAGCATCGCGATCTGCTGCGCATGGTTGGCGCTGCCATGGGTCCGGTCGGTCAGCGGCACGCGGTCATGCCGGTCGGTCTGGGCCATGCTGGTCAGGTCCAGCCCCGCGCAAAAGCTGCGCCCTTCGCCCGCCAGCACCACGCAGCGCAGCCCCGGCAGGTCATACAGCACCCGCCCGGCATCCAGAATCGCGGCAAACATGTCCGGGTCCAGCGCGTTCATCTTGTCCGAACGGATCAGGCGGACCTGGGCCACCCCGGTGCCTTCCATCCGGATCGAAACGCGGTTCGCCGGCTTGACTTCATGTTCCATCGTAATCGTCCTGCTCCCGTCAGGTGGTGGAATAGCGGTGCAGAACCTTGCCTAATCCGCCGCCCTCGTCCAGCGGCAAATAGACTGTGGAATCGCGCACCGGTCCATCAACTGCCGCACTCTCGCCAAGCCCCCCGAAGCCGAGGCGATAGGCCCCGTCCGGCAGGGTTTCGATCAACCCGTCAAGCCCCGCCAGACGCAACTTGCTGCGCAACCGGCTGACGTGCACGGCCAGACTGTTGGTTTCCGGGCGAAACGCCATGCGCCAGACATCGCGCAGCAGGCTGCCGACCATGACCGGATCGCCCGGACTGTCAGCCAGCCGCCAGATCAGGCCAAACTCGCGCGGATGCAGCCCCAGCGGGCGTCCGGCAACCATGCCGTCGCGTTGCAGCAGGTCCAGCTTGAGCGGACCGACCTGGCGATAGCGCGGCAGCGAGCGCACCGCCTCGCTGATCCGCATGGCGCGGATTTCCAGCTCTTCCAGTTCCGGCTGCGGGCCCATCGCATCGCCAAAGCCCAGCCGCAGCAACCGCGCCCGTTCCAGCGCGTCATCGACCCCCACCACCAGCGCCCGGCGGCGGCGCGACAGTTGCGCGCCCGACAGCGTCACCCATTCGCTGACCAGCAGGCGTTCAGGCATGGCCAGCAGCGGCAGGTACTCCCCCTGAGGCAGCACATCGTGCTCCCCCAGGAGTTTCCACCCCAGTCGGCGCAAATCGCACCCGGTGGGGACCGGCCCCGTTGCAAACCACTGAAATTGCCGCAAGGCGGCCCCCGGAATCACGCTTGGCCCATAAACGGACCGCACCACAGATCACCCGGCAGGGCAAGCCGGGAAACAACCGGAATGGTGCAGGCCCGATACCCCGTGATTGCGCGGCGGTCAGGCAGCGCTGCTGTTCACGCCCATGCTGGTCAGGTAACGCTTGATGTTACGCGCGGCCTGGCGAAGGCGCTGCTCGTTTTCAACCATCGCGATCCGCACGAACCCTTCGCCGTCCTCGCCATAGCCCACGCCGGGAGCCACGGCGACTTCGGCCTGGGTCAGGAGCTGCTTGGAAAACTCCAGGCTGCCCATTTCCTTCAGCGCGGGGGGCAGCGGTGCCCAGGCAAACATCGACGCCTTGGGGCTGGGAATGTCCCACCCGGCCCGGCCGAATGCCTCAACCATCACGTCGCGCCGCTTTTGATAGAGGTTGCGGTTCGATTCGACGATATCCTGCGGACCGTTCAGTGCGGCGCAGGCTGCTGCCTGGATCGGGGTGAACGCGCCGTAATCGAGATAGCTTTTCACCCGCGTCAACGCAGCGATCAGCTGGCGGTTGCCCACCGCAAAGCCGACCCGCCAGCCCGCCATCGAGTAGGTCTTGGACATCGAGGTGAACTCCACCGCGACATCCTTCGCCCCCGGCACTTCCAGGATCGACCGGGTCGGATTGCCGTCAAAGTAAAGCTCGGAATAGGCCAGGTCCGACAGGATCCAGACCTTGTTTTCCTTCGCCCAGGCGACCAGCCGTTCATAGAACGCCAGATCGACCGTCTCTGCGGTCGGGTTCGACGGATAGTTCACGATCAGGATCGACGGGCGCGGCACGGTGAAGCGCATCGCGCGTTCCAGCGATTCCCAATAGCGTTCGTCCGGCGTGGTCGGCACGCTGCGGATCGTCGCCCCGGCGATGATGAAGCCGAAGGTGTGGATCGGATAGCTGGGGTTGGGGGCCAGCACGACATCGCCCGGCGCGGTGATCGCGGTCGCCAGGCTGGCCAGCCCTTCCTTCGACCCCATCGTCATCACGACTTCGGTTTCCGGGTCCACGTCCACGCCGAACCGGGTGGCGTAATAATTGGCCTGCGCCTTGCGGATGCCGGGAATGCCCTTGGACGCGGAATAGCCGTGGGCGTCGGGCTTTTGTGCCACTTCGCACAGCTTGTCGATCACATGGGCGGGCGGCGGCAGATCGGGGTTGCCCATCCCCAGGTCGATGATGTCCTTACCCGCCGCACGTGCCGCTGCCCGCATGCCGTTGACTTCGGCGATGACATAGGGCGGCAGTCGCTTCATGCGGTAGAATTCTTCGGACATCGGACCTTTCCAATCAGGGCGCGGAATTGCGCCGGATTCCTTGCTGTTGCAGCACCAGCGCCGTCAAGGCGAGTGGCACGCTCCACGCCGCCCATGCGGCAATGGCGTAAAACAGCTCGTATTGACGCCCTTGCGCGATAATCGCCCACAAAGCGAGATAGACCCGGAAAAAAATCGCCCCGGTCATCGTCGCCGCCATCAGCAGCATGCAGGCGCGGTGCTGCTCCGCCCGCCCGCTCCGGATGTGCCACAGGCCCAGTCCCAGCAAGGTCAGCCAGACCGCGCCTTGCACAGTGAACGCCCAGGCGGACCACGCCGTGACCGGCGCGACCAGCGCAACCGGAAACGCGGTCACCCCGGCCACCACCACATCCAGCGCCGCGATCCGGGCAACCGGGCGATGCCAGCGCGGGCGGCGGCGCAGCAGGATCGCGCATGGCACCAGCATCAGCGCCAGCCCGCCACTGATCATGTGCAGCGTGAAAGTAACCGGCAGCAATTCTGCCTTCACCGCCAGTTCTTCGGGAAAGTCATCAATCTGCCAGGGAGCAATCACCGCCTTGTACGCGGCGACTATTACAAATATCGCGATTGCTGCTAAGACCAGCGCTGTCAGCAGCCGCTTCAGCGGGTTGCCGGTCCGGTCCGGATTTGAGCGGGAACTGAACATCATGGCCTTATTTCACCGCATCGCGTGCTTGTCGATTGGCCTGCTGGGCGCTGCAGCCAGCACATCGGCGGTGGCGAACGCCCCTGCCAGCAGCCTCTATTACGGCCGCTGGGCCGTGGCGGAAGAGCGCCCCGCTTTCACCGCCCGCGGCAAACTTTACAAGACGATCGACATCGCCCCGTGCGGCAAGGACTTCTGCGGCGTCAGCGTGGCCGACAACGGCACCTGCGGCCCAACCCTGTTCCGCTTTCTTGGCAAACGGGCGCGCGATGATTCGGGCGATTACCTGCGCGGCCACGGTGTGTGGGGCAAAGTGAAGAAGAACATCGTGATCTACTCGTTCGACGATGATTCGACCACGCCAATGACCCGTACGCTGGAGCTCTATCTGGGCGAAGGCTACGATTTCGGGGAACGATCGGCCAACATGCCGAAGTTTCACGCGAACTACCAACGCAAGGCTGCGGCCAGCTGCAAGGCGAAGTGACCGCCCGATATGCCTGCCCGATCTTGCCGCTGGCTGTCACGCCGTCGCCATGAATCCCGCCTAAGCCTGACCTGTCCCCACGGAGTGCCGAATGCCTGACCAGTCCAGCCCGTTCGACAACCCCGCCGATGCCTTTGCGCAGCTGCTGAAAGGGCCGCAGCAAATCTTCGCCCAGCTGATGCCCGGCATGGCCGCAGCGGGCGAGGATGAGGCCGTGGGCGATGCCGCGCAGTGGGCCGGCAACGCCCAGCGGCTCCAGACGCTGTGGCTGGATTTTCAGGCCCAGCAGGCCGCCAGCGCGGCGGACAAGCTGCCCGGCCTGCTGGACGACAGCGGCAACTGGCTGGGCGTCCTGCAAGGCTGGATGCGCGCGCTGCCGCTGGCCAATCCGGCGGCGCAGCAGCGGATGTGGGACGACAGCCTGAAGCTGTGGGAAGGCGTGCTGGGGCAATACGGCATCGGCCCCAAGGCGGGGGAAAAGGGTGAAGCCGGGCCAGACCTGCCGCGCAAGGACCGTCGCTTTGCCGATTCCAAATGGCGCGACCAGCCGTTCTTCGCGCTGGTCCACCAGACCTACCTGATGCTGGCCGAACAGGTCATGGCGATGGCCGACACGGTCGACTCGGGCGATCCCATGCGCAAGGAACAGCTGAAATTCGCCGCCCGTACGCTGGTCGAGGCGCTCAGCCCCGCGCATTTCCCGCTGACCAACCCGCTGGTCGTCGAACGGACCATGGCGACCCATGGCGCAAACCTGGTCAAGGGGATGGAACACCTGCTGGCCGACCTGAAGCGCGGCCAGCTGACCCACGTCGATCCGCAGGCGTTCAAGCTGGGTGAAAACATCGCGGTGACGCCCGGCAAGGTCGTGCGGCAGACCCCGCTTTACCAGCTGCTGCAATACAGCCCGGCCACGCCCAACGTGCTGGAAGTGCCGCTGGTGATTTTTCCGCCGTGGATCAACCGGTTCTACATCCTGGACCTGTCGCCGCAGAAAAGCTTTATCAAGTGGGCAACCGAACAGGGCATCACCGTGTTCGTCGTGTCGTGGAAATCGGCCGATGAAAGCATGGCCGAAGTGGTGTGGGACGATTACATCTCCGCCCAGATCGACGCGATCGATGCCATCCGCGCTCGGCTGGGGGTCAGCAGCGTCCATGCCATCGGCTATTGCGTCGCCGGAACCACGCTGGCCGCGACGCTGGCAATCCTGGCGCGGCGGGGCGAGGCCGGAAAGGTCAGGAGCGCGACGTTCTTCACCGCACAGGTCGATTTCGAAAAGTGCGGCGAACTGAAGCTCTTCATCAACGACAAGCAGTTTGAAACGCTGGAAAAACTGTCGGCCAAGCACGGCTATCTGGACGGGCGCTACATGGCGACGGCGTTCAACCTGCTGCGCGGGAACGACCTGATCTGGAACTATGTGGTCAACAACTACCTGCTGGGACAGGACTATCCCGCGTTCGATCTGCTGCACTGGAACGGTGATGTCACCAACCTGCCGGCCAAGTGGCACCAAAGCTATCTGCGCGACCTCTACCGCGACAACAAGCTGGTCGTGCCCGATGCGCTGAGCGCGAATGGCACCCCGATCGATCTGACCCGGATCGAGACCCCCGCCTATATCCAGGCGGGCCGGGAAGATCACATCGCCCCGGCGGAAAGCGTGTTCCGGCTGACCCGGCACTTGCGCGGCGACAACCTGTTCCTGCTGGCCGGATCGGGCCACATCGCCGGGGTGGTCAATCCGCCGTCGGCGAAAAAGTACCAGTACTGGACCAACCCCCAGCCGTGCGACACGCTGGACCAGTTCGTTTCCGGGGCAACCGAAACGCCGGGCAGCTGGTGGCCGCACTGGCTGGACTGGCTGCGAACCCAGGACAGCGCCGAAGTTCCGGCCAAGGGCAAGCGCGTGCCCGGCGGCAAGGGCGACAAGGTGCTGGAAGACGCCCCCGGGAGCTATGTGAAGGCACGGTAAACCGCTGATTTGCGGCGCTGCGTCGCGGATTATGCTGCACTGCACAAAAATGGTCTTGACTTCGCAGGTGCACAACCTATTTTGTGCACTGCAACATAACCCATGCCGATGGTCGGTGCGGGTTCTGCGAAGGAACGTTTGCGATGGCCGATGCCACCGACACCAAGACCGCTGAAACCAAGATGGATCAGGCCATCGCCGAAGTGACCGCACAGGCCGAAGCGCCCGTGGCTGCTGCGGCTGAAGCCCCTGTCGCGGCCCCGGCTGCCAAGGTGAAGGCTGCTGCCAAGCCCGCCGCCGCAATCAAGGCCGCTCCTGCGCCCAAGGCCCCCGCGCTGAAGGCGAAACCGGCCACCGCTACCAAGGCAGCCCCCAAGAAGGCCGCCGTCAAGAAAGCCGCTCCGAAGAAGCCGGCGAAACCCATCAGCGTGAAGCCGATCGCCGCCAAGGCGGCCAAGCCCACCACCATTTCGCAGATCAAGGATACCATCATGAGCAAGACCCAGACCACCGCCCAGGATTTCACCGCCAAGGTGAAGGACGCCGTTTCCGAAGCCCAGGACCGCGCCAAGGTCGCGTTTGAAAAGAGCACCGCTCTGTTCAGCGAAGCCGGTGAATTCACCAAGGGCAACGTCGAAGCCGTCGTCGAATCGGGCAAGATCCTCGCCGCTGGCCTGCAGGGCATGGGCAAGGACTATGTCACCGACACCAAGTCGGCATTCGAAACCATGACCGCCGACGTCAAGGAACTGGCCGCGGTCAAGTCGCCGGCCGATTTTTTCAAGCTGCAGGGTGAAATCCTGCGTCGCAACTTCGACGCCGTGGTCGCTTCGGGTTCGAAGACCTCGGAAGCGGTGGTCAAGCTGACCAACGAATCGTTTGCCCCCATTTCGAACCGCGTCAGCATCGCGATCGAAAAGGTCAAGAAGGCCGCCTAAGCGCGGACCTCTCCTCGCGGTCCGGGATTCTCCTCTCTCCCGCCGGGCCGCGAGTCCCCATGCCGGGCCGGACAGTCACCTGACTGTCCGGCCCGTTTGGCGTCTGGCCAATTAAGGTTGGCGGTTTGGTATTTCGCAACCCTTGACAGGCATTGCGTTGCATCCGGGGTTGTAACCGGCCCCCTCATTGCGATATTTTGACACGATGCAGCTTATTCAGCCCCCCCTGCCCCGCCCGGTCCGCGCTGCGGATGATGATGGCAACGATTCAGGCAGCGGCGGCCAGAACCAGATCGGCGTCGCCACCAAGACCCGTGCAAAGCCGAAAAAGCCCAGCCAGTTCAAGGTCTTGCTTCTGAACGACGATTACACGCCGATGGAATTCGTGGTGATGGTGCTGAAGCGGTTCTTCAACATGGACCTGGAACAGGCGACCCGGGTAATGCTGCACGTCCACCAGCGCGGCGTCGGCGTCTGCGGCATCTTCCCCTATGAAATCGCCGAAACCAAGGTGAACCAGGTGATGGACTTCGCCCGCCAGAACCAGCACCCGCTGCAATGCACGCTGGAAAAGGCCTGAGCGGGAGTCGGACGTGATCCGGATCGATGCCAGCGTTCTGGCGGCGCTGCCGCTGGAACACATCGACAGGGTAACCTTTTACAAGCGCGACGAGATCACATCCGACCTGATCTGCTGCGAAATCGTGGTACCCGGTAAAGTCTGGACCTTTCACGAAGAGCTGACCGGCTGGAAATTGCTGATCAACTACCTCAGCCGCCTTCCCGGCTTCCAAGCTGATTGGCACACAGCTGTGACACAGGCACCGTTTGCCCCGAATGAAACGCTGGCGTTCAGCCGCTCACAACCCGCTCACTAGGCCACCGCAGTCCCGAACAGGCTACCGATCGCATAAGTCGCGGCCATGGCGAGTGCGCCCCATGATGCGACACGCAGCACGCCCTTGACCACCGGTGCGCCGCCAACCGCCGCGCCGACACCGCCCAGCAGCATCAGAAAGCACAGCGCCGCCGCCGACACGCCAAGCGGCAACTGTCCCAGCGGCAGCATCGCCGCCGCGCCGAGTGGCAGCGCCGCACCGACCGCAAATGTCCCGGCCGATGTCACCGCCGCCTGCACCGGGCGGGCGCGGTGCATGTCGCTCAGCCCCAGTTCCTCGCGCGCATGGGCGGCCAGCGCATCGCGCGCGGTCAGCGCGTCCGCCACTTGCAGCGCCAGCGCTTCGGGCAGGCCGCGCTTTTCATAGATGCCCGCCAACTCCCTCCGCTCGAACTCCGGATCGCTCGCCAGTTCCGCCCGTTCGCGCGCCAGATCAGCCGCTTCGGTATCGGCCTGGCTGGCGACCGAGACATATTCGCCCGCCGCCATCGACATCGCCCCGGCGACCAGCCCGGCAACGCCAGCGATCATGATCGGGGCCTTGTCGGCCGATGACGCGGCAACGCCGACGATCAGGCTGGCGGTCGAAACGATCCCGTCGTTCGCCCCCAGCACCGCGGCGCGCAGCCAGCCGATCCGTTCCACGGCGTGGGTTTCATTCATCGCTACGGCAATTTCGGACATCGCGCGGCTCCTGCCGGTTGGGGATGGACTGAGCCTAGGCCCAGAGACTTACGGCGCAAACACGATTTGCCACTTTTCCAGTGCCCGCCCCGCGTCTATGGGTTGAAACTGAACTGCGGGGTCGGCCCGCCAGAAGGTAAACGCCAAGCCCCCCTGTGAAGTTCCTGCCCGCCATTGACCGGTATATCCTGCGGCTTGTGCTGATGCCGATGTTCGCGGTGTTCGTCCTCGCGGCGTCGCTGCTCGTGCTCGACAAGATGCTCAAGCTGTTCGACTTTGTCGCCACCGAGGGCGGGCCGGTGTCGGTGGTGTTCCGGATGCTGGCCAACCTGCTGCCCGAATATGCCAGCCTGGCGATCCCGCTGGGGCTGATGCTGGGGATCCTGCTCGCGTTCCGCAAACTGGCCACCTCCAGCGAACTGGACGTGCTGCGGGCGGTCGGCCTTGGCTATACCCGGCTGCTGCGGGTGCCGTATGCCATCGCGCTGGTGCTGGCCGGGGTAAACCTGGTGATCGTCGGCTATCTCCAGCCGATGTCGCGTTACTGGTATGAACAGTTGCAGTTCGAACTGCGCACGGGCGCGCTGGGGGCGTCGATCAAGGTGGGTGAGTTTACCACCCTCCAGGACAAGATCGCCCTGCGGATCGAGGAAAGCCGCGAGGAAGGGCGCCAGTTGATGGGCATTTTCGCGCGGGTCAGTTCGCCGCGCGGCCAAGTGCTGACGATTTCCGCGCGTGAGGGCCGGTTCCTGGCGCTCAAGGATTCGCCCGATACGATCATCCTGCGGCTGACCGAAGGGCAGATCATTCAGGATGAACCGAACAAAAGCCCGCGCGTCCTCAGCTTTTCCAGCCATGACTTGCCGATTGACCTGCCCGCGATCGAAAAGTTCCGCCAGCGCGGCGGGATCGAGCGGGAGTATATCCTGCCCGAACTGATGCAGATCGGCTGGAACGACAACGCGAGCGAGGCCGCGCGCAACGTGACCCGCGCCAGTTTCAACTACCGAATGGTCGAAGTGGTGATGATGCTGCTGCTGCCGCTGCTGGCAGTGGCGCTGGCGATCCCGCCCAAGCGATCGACTTCGGCGCTGGGGGTGTTCGTATCGATCGTGATGGTGGTCGCCTATCACAAGGTCAACGAATACGGGCAGGCGGTGGCCGCGCTGGGCCGGGTTTCGCCGGAACTGGCGCTGTGGGGGCCGTTCGCGATCTTCGCCAGCCTGATCGTCTGGATGTACTGGCGGATCGCCTATGTCCCCGGCGGGCAGCCAATCGGTGCGCTGGAACGGTTCGCCGCGAATTCCGGGAAACTGATGCGCAAACTGGCCGCGCGGTTCGGCCGTGACCGGACGGGAGCAACCGGATGATCCAGTTTTTCCCCTCTCCCACGCTGACGCGTTACCTCGCCAAGCTGTTCGTTGGCCGCATCGTGGCCGTGCTGCTGATGCTGGTGCTGGTACTCCAGGCGCTCGACCTGCTGAGCGAAAGCGGCAAGATCCTGGGCGTGGCGGGGAATGACCAGTCCGACCTGTGGCGCTATGCCTCGCTGCGCGTCCCGCAACTGGTGGCGCGGTTCCTGCCCTATTCGGTGCTGCTGGCAACGATCATCACGCTGGCCACGCTCAACCAGAACAGCGAAGTCGTGGCGATGAAGGCAGCGGGCATGTCAGCCCATCAGGTGCTGGCCCCCCTGCTGATGACCGCCGCGCTGGTTTCGGCGATCAGCTTTGTCTTCAATGAACGCATCGTCACCCGCAGCTCGGCTGCGCTCAAAGCGTGGCAGGCGGTGGAATATCAGGTCATCCCCAAGGACCCGGCGACCCGCACCAACGTCTATTACCGCGACGGGACCAACATCCTGGCCGCAGGTGCGGTCAGCGGCAGCGGGGCGGCGACGGTGATGGAAAACGTCACCTGGTATCGCCGTGACGCCAGCGGCATGGTGGTGGAACAGCTGCGCAGCCCGCGCGCCACGTTCTCAAATCCCGGTTGGAAGCTGGAAAACCCGGTTGGCTTCGATGTCGCGTCCACCGTTCGCACCGAACTGTCCACCCGCGTGGTCGCCCCGGATGTAACCCCGGCGCAGGTCGGGATCACCAAGGTCGATCCGGACGCGCAGGACGCGGTCACGCTGTATCGTTCGATCCAGGCGATGAAGGCCGCTGGCCGGCGCACCAGTGAGCTGGAAGGCAAGCTGTGGCACAAGTTCTCCGGGCCGTTGTCGGCGCTGCTGATGCCGCTGCTGGGCGCGATTGCCGCATTCGGCCTTGCCCGATCCGGGCAATTGCTGATCCGCGCCGTGCTGGGCATGGCGCTGGGCTTTGCCTATTTCGTGGTCGACAATGCCGCCCTGGCGATGGGCAATTTCGGCGCATACCCGCCGCTGATTGCCGCCTGGGCGCCGTTCGTGCTGTTTGCCCTGGTCGGTGAAACGGTGCTGGTCCGCACCGAAGAGTAACTTCAGGACAGCTTCATCGTTGACCGGGCGATCCTGGCGATCAGCGGGAACAGCCCCGGATAGCTCGCCCGTGCATAAGTCGAACCCCCGCCCAGCTGCGCGCTCAGCCGCCGGTGCGCCTCGCCCAGTGCGTGATAGGGCATCGACGGCAGCAAGTGGTGCAGCGCATGATAGCGCAGGCCAACCGGCGCCCACAGCCCGGCCCAGATCCCCGGCGGGGGAACGTTGACCGAATCGAGATACTGCGCGGTGACAGTCATCGCCGCGCCGTCGTTCTCCCACAGGTGGGCGACCAGCGTGCGCAGCTGGTTGAGCACTGCGGTGGCCGACACCACCGCCAGCCCGATTGCCAGTGGCCGCCAGTCAAACGCCCAGGCCGTCCAGACCAGAAACAGCGCCCAGACCGACACGCCCAGTTCCTGCCAGAACACCATCCGCGCAAACGCGCCCTCGGGCGGGCGGCGGCGGAAATCCGGGTTGATCGACAGCGATGAGGCCCGTTCCCACACCAGCTTGCGCAGCGGCGGGATTATCACCCCCAGCGGCACCAGCAACGCGGACCGGATCAGCAGCCCGACCGGCAGCAGTACCGCGATGACGATGAACAGCGGCAGCGACCACGGCTTCATCAGCGCGAGCGGCAGGTATTCCGGGTCTTCCACCGTGCCATAGCGGGTGCGGGCATGGTGCAGCGTGTGGACGCCTTCATACATCAGCGATGGGGTCAGCATCGGAATGCCGACAGCCAAGTTCCACACGAACCGGAACCCCGGCAGGGCATCGCGGTGAATGTGGGTCAATTCATGGATGAACAGCAGCGCCCGGTAGAGCGCCAGCGCCGACACCACACCGCAGCCCAGCGCCAGCCAGCCGTTGTCCAGCAGGATCGCCCCGGCCAGCGCGGCATAGCCGAGCGCGGCGGAGGCCAGCATATCGGGCCAATAGAGTTCCGGCCGCGCCGCGGCGAGATCGCGGGTCAGTTCCACGGCCGCGCGCAACATGTCCTTGTCATCGGGAATGTCGGCGGATTTCACCTTTGCCGCAGCGGGTGATGAGAAATCGGCAGTATCGTGCGCAAGCATGCTCGTTCCAACGTGACCCGGCCGGGTGGTTCACCGGCGATTGTGCATTGCCGCGGCCCACGGACGCCCCCCGGCTTGACAAGATACGGGGTCCGCCCGCAGTTCGCAGGTTTCATCCTACCTATTCCCAAACAAAGGCAAGATCGTGGCTTCAGACCTAGTCATCGCTCCCGTGTCCAGCAAGGCCGACTTTGGTGCCTTTATCGATCTCAGTTATCGGCTGAACGCGGACGATCCCAACTGGGTGCCGCAGCTGCGGGCCGAGGAAGTCGCCAAGTTTTCGGCAGCGGGCAATCCTTACTTCGATCACGCGCGGGTGCAGTTGCTGCTGGCGCGCCGCGGCGCGCAGGTGGTCGGCCGGATCGCTGCGCACATCGACGAACTGGCCCTGACCCAGCCGACCGAGCAGGGAATGGGGCCCGGCACGGGCTTCTGGGGGGCGCTGGAGGCTGAGGACGCCGCCATCTCCGCCGCGCTCATCGCCGCTGCGGAAAGCTGGCTGAAGGAACAGGGCATGATCCGCGTGCTCGCGCCGATGAACCTGTCGGTCTGGGAGGAACCTGGCCTGCTGGTGCGCGGCCACGATCACCCGCCAATGGTGATGATGGGCCACCACAAGCCGCACTATCAGGGCTGGATCGAGGCGCAGGGCTATACCAGCGCCAAGACGCTTTATACCTATGACCTCGACATCCGGCGCGAGTTCCCGCCGCTGATCCAGCGGATCGTTTCATCCGGTGAGAAGAACAGCCGGATCAAGGTGCGCGGCGTGGACAAAAGCAAGTTCGAACAAGAGGCCGCGACGATCCTCGACATCCTGAACGATGCCTGGGCCGACAACTGGGGGTTCGTGCCGATCACCGACAAGGAAATCGTCCACACCGGCAAAAAGCTGAAACCGCTGGTGCGCGAGGATCTGATCATGATTGCCGAACTGGACGGCGTGCCGGTGGCGTTCATGATGACCCTGCCCGATCTCAACGGCATCCAGCAGCGCACCGTGGGCAAGAACGGCAAGCCGTCACTGCTCGGCTGGATCAAGCTCGGGCTGTGGATCTTCAAACCCACGCAGGCGGGGATGCGGGTGCCACTGATGGGGGTGCGCAAATCGCTGCAGGCCAGCCGGATCGCCAGCCAGCTGGCCTTCATGATGATCGAATACATCCGCCGCGCCGCCATTGCCAACTACAACAGCACACGCGGCGAGATCGGCTGGGTGCTGGATGACAACCAGGGCATGAACGCCATCGCCGATGCGATCAACAGCACGGTGAACAAGGAATACCGGATTTACGAAAAGGGTTTGTAATAACTCACCCCCCTACCCGTTCGTGTCGAGCGTAGTCGAGACACTTGCGCCTTGTGTCTCGACTACGCTCGACA
>NZ_JAUYNB010000006.1 GCF_030699305.1 Novosphingobium sp. | reverse complement strand
ACCTCACGCAGACGACGCTGGGGGTCAGCCGCGACGATGCGGCCAAGTTCCTCAGCCCCTATGTCGAGCAGGGCATCTATCCGCGCGATCCGTTCGTCAGCCTGGACATCGAAGGGGTTGGCCAGCTGGTCGAACTGGCGGCAGAACGCGGGCGCAAGACCCGGCCGGACATCAAACTGGGGATCTGCGGCGAACATGGCGGCGACCCGGCATCCATCGCCTTCTGCGAGCAGGTCGGGCTGGATTATGTCAGTGCGTCGCCATTCCGCGTGCCGATTGCTCGGCTCGCGGCGGCGCAGGCGGCAATGATCCAGTCAACGTGACGCCAATCGAAACTTGGCAGAGAACGGATCGATAGGCGGCGAGCGCTTGGCTGCCCGGAGAAAAATCCCCCGACGCCTCAAGAGCCGAAAACACCAGACGCTTTGTGCCGGGGTAACTGGTAGCCAGCAGGAAAGTGTCGGCTCCAGATGTTCTCGACCTGCAACCGCGAGATGGCTTCCGACGCCTGGCACTGTGTCGGACGATGCCAGGCGTCCGGTCGCGTCAACTTGTCTGGTTTTCCTTTGCGTGCTTTTCGAACGCGCGCTGAGTCGCCTCCTGCATCGTATTCAAACGTTCTTCGGCATGCACGCCTTGCCAGTCAAAGGACTTCTGGCGGCTGACGTTCGTGCCATTGATCTCAGGCAGCACGTAACGCATCATGAGTTCGAGCGAACGCTTCTTTTGCTCAGTCCCTGTCCAGTTCTTGTCGAAGAGGAGCAAGGTACCAAAGCCAGGGATCTTTTCTTCCAGACGGCGGATCTGGGCAATCGCGTCATCAGGTGTGCCGACAATGGCTTCGCCGCGCTCGACCAGTTCATCGAGCGTCACGTTCATCGGAGATGCAGCGATATGCGCCGTCTGGTTGATGAAGTAGCGCTGGGTAATGTCGAAACCCTTGCGCGCCTGCGCCATCGCCTCTTCGCGAGTTTCAGCAATATGCATGTCAGTCGCGCACCGAACGTTCGCCGGATCCATCGTCCGACCGTATTTCGTGGCGGCTTCCTGCGCGATCTTCCAGTTGCCGGACAGCGCATCATAGCCGTCGGGACTCGTGGCCGCTAGGCAGAGCAGGGCTGTGTCATGCTTGGCTGCAAGTGTGCCGCCGCTCGGAGTGAAGGCGCTGGCAACGCCTATTGGCAGTGGATCTTGATATGGAAGCAGGTGGCAGTGCGCGTCGCGCAGATCATACCAACTGGTCTTTTCAGTGACCCACTCGCCCGCTAGCAGGCGCTTGATCACCCCGATTCCCTGATCGAGCTTCTCACGCGCTTCACGAGCGTCCTGGCCCATCATGTATGCGTCCGCTGTCAGAATGCCGGGGCCCGCGCCGAAAATGACTCGCCCGCGCGTCAAGTGATCGAGCTGCGCAATGCGGTTCGCCACCATCAGCGGGTTGTGATAGGGTAGCGTGATCACACCCGTGCCCAGCTTGATATGCTTGGTGCGCTGAGCAGCAGCAGCAATCATTAGTTCCGGCGACATGATGATCTCGTAGCCGCCCGAATGGTGTTCACCATACCAGACTTCGGAAAGGCCGATTTCATCGGCGTACTGGGTCAGATCCAGGTCGCGCTCAAGGCACAGTGTCGGGTCTTCGTTTAGCGCGTGGAACGGCGGAATGAACAATCCCAGACGAAGTTTGTTTTTGCGTTTGGCCAATTTAGCCTCCTTGGCGAGCAATGTGGTCAATATTTGAGTACTGGTGTGCGCCCCATATTAGGGGCGAACAGTCAGACACCCAGAAATTTGGCGATGTTGGCACCTGCGATCTTTGTGGCGTTCTCGACGCCCACCGCTTCGACCACGGAACGCAAGGACGAACGCGTATAGCCAAGTGTGCTCTCATTGTGCGGATAGTCGGTCGACCAGTAGGCATTTTCGACGCCGACCCGGTCAATCATCTCAAGTCCGAGAGGATCGATCATGAACGAGGCAGACATGTTATTACGCCAGTAATATTCAGGTGTGTGCTTCAGCGGCCAGTTGTAGGTATGCTTGACGCTGGCATCGAGAAAAGTGGCATCCTGAACTGTCGATACCGCCCAGTTGATTCCGCCTTCGAACCAGCCCACCTTCAACCCTGGATGCCGATCGAGGATCCCGCCGAACACGTATTTGCCGAACATTTCACGGAACGAATGCACCAATTGGATCATAGCTGCTGCGATGCGGTTATGCTCATCATAGCCGAAATCGCCTTCGCCGATATGGTGCGAAACGGGGATGCCCGATGCCTCGATTTCCTCCCACACCGGGATCATCGCCTTGCCAGCGTAATCGATCTTGGTCCCATCGGGAAAGGTGAAGGCATTCAGGGGCAACAGGAAGGTTTTGAGCCCAAGCGACTTCAGTTGCTCAAGACTGCGGCGTGTGCCTGCTGGATCCCACCAATTGATCAAACCAACAGCATAGAGTCGGTCCGGTGCCTTCGCCTGCCACTCAGCGATATATTCATTATAAATCTGGAAGCAAAGCTCCCGAAGGTTATGGTCGGGGAAAGCCAAGGTAGCGAGAACCTCGTTCGGGAAGACAAGCGACTTATCAACTCCCTCTGCATCCATATCTGCAAGGCGGGCTTCGACGTTCGCCGCATTACAGCCCGGTCGCCTTTCAAAGTGGCTGACAACTTCGGAAAAGGCTGGCGGAAGGAACGACTTGCCGTTCATGCCAATCTGAAACACGCCGTCTTCGTCCCGCCACAAGCGGGGAGCATATTCCTTCAAGTTCGCAGGGAAATTGTCATAGAAGATGTCGTCACCGACCGAAACGTGATCGTCGGCAGAGAAGACCAGCGTCCCAGCAGGCAGGCCGGTATCGCCTTTGGTCTGCGGCAAGCGGTCATTCGGGGCACCATGCCCTTCGAGCGGGAAAATGTCCGCGGCAGTTGCATCAAGCATTTGCATTACTCCCTAGAATTATGGTGCCATCTGTGGGGCCAGCTAAAGAATCTTTCTCGACAGGAATTTCACTTCCATCGACCGGTTTGACGCAGCCAATCCCTACCCGCCCCGCATGCGAAAGCGGGAGTTCCGCGCAAACACAAAAAGGACTCGCCAAGGCCTCAACACATCGCTAACATCTAAGATGCTAGGATGCCAGCACGCATAACCAATAGTCGCTCGGCGCCAATAGGGAGATGGGCTGGAGGGGAGTTGGAAGGCTTCCCCAAAGCCAAAAACAAAACCAAAAACAGGGATGGAGGTAAGTATGAAATTTCGAGCGATTTTGATGACTTCGGTTGCAACCGGCTTGGTCGTGACGGCGACACCGGCATTAGCGCAGGACACTGACGGAGATTCCCCTGGCGACATCGTGGTGACCGCACGCAAGAGAGATGAGTCTATCCTTAAGGTGCCCGTCGCCGTCACTGTGCTGGGCAATGAGCAACTTCAGCAGTATGCTACGGGAGACTTGCAAAGAGTCGCTGATCAGGTGCCGTCACTCGTGATCGGTTCGCATGTTGCAGGCGCAGGCTCCCAAGTTTCCCTGCGAGGGGTTGGCACCGCGACATTCAGTGCGGCGATCGATCAGTCAGTGTCACTCAACATCGACGGCATGCAGATGACCCAGGGGCTGGCCTACGCTTCAGCACTGTTCGATATGGAACAGGTTGTCGTGCTGAAAGGGCCTCAAGCGCTCTTCTACGGCAAGGCGAGTCCGGGTGGCGTGATTTCCATCAAGACAGCCGATCCGAAAGGCCATTTTGAGGCTGGCGCCGTGGTGGGCTACGAAATCGAAGCTCAGGAAAAGGCTGTCGAGCTATTTCTCTCCGGACCTCTGAGCGACACTTTCCGCGTGCGTCTCGCAGGCAAGTACTCCGACTCAGACGGCTATTTTCGAAATCGCGGCATTCCGCAACTTACTGTTCCAATTCTGGCCTCGCCAGTTGGCCCGCCGAGTTTTGTGAATTACCCTACCGGAGCTGCTGCACCTATCTCCAGCCGGATGCCAAAAAACGAAACTTACCTGCTCCGCGGTACAGCTATCTGGGAGCCGAGTAGCAGTTTCACTGCCAAACTGAAGCTCAACTACGGCCACATGGACACGCAGGGAACCGGAGCGGAAGGTCAGTATGCTTCTTGTCCGGATGGAACAGCGGCGATCCTGGCGAGCTCGAGCGGTCCGGTCACTTCTCCCGTTTCCTTTATCGGCGGGGATGACTGCAAGCTTGACCGTAACGCAAGAATCGTGACCATGGACCCTGCCTACTTCCCGGGTCTGACCAACGGCGGCGTACCATTCAACAAGTCGGAGCAGTATTTCGGCTCACTCGACTTGAATTACGATTTGGGCAACGGCCTCGGCCTGAGTTCGGTGACCGGATACTATCATGTTGATCAGGCGCAGTTCATCAATGGCACCGAAACGACTGCAGCAGCACCGCTGCTGGTGGTGGACAGCTCGCTCACTCGCAAAGACTTCACCCAGGAATTGCGCCTGACTTCTGACTGGAAGGACCGTCCGATCAATTTCATGGTCGGCGGGTTCTATCAGAAGAGCACGATGGACTATGATCTCGAACTGATTGGCAATCAGGCCTATACGCCACGCGTGCTGTACGGCATTCCCGCATTTGTTCCGGCCGCAGGTCCCTATGCAGCCATCGATACGCCGGTATTGCCGCCGCGCCTGTTGAACGGGTTCCATCACATCGACATCGAATCGTGGTCGGGATTCGCCCAGGTTCTGTGGAAAGTGGTCCCCGAACTCGAAATCGGGCTCGGCGCTCGTTACACGGATGAGAAGCGCACTCTCACCCAGACCAATCGCCTGAACAACTACCTCGCCACATATTATGGGGCTCCGGTGGTGCCGGCTCCGGTCGTGACCACCTTCCCGACCCTGAAATCCTCCAATTGGTCCCCTGAGCTTTCGGTTACCTACACCCCGACCCAGGATCTGACGGTCTACTTCAATCTCAAGCAGGCCTATAAGTCCGGTTCCTTCGATGTCGCCGCTGTGCATGCGCCAACGGCAAATCCATCGTTCCGGGACGAGCGTGTCCGTGGCGGTGAGTTGGGCGTGAAGGGGCGGCTTCTGGATGGTCAGATGACTTTCAATCTGTCCGGATATTACTACAACTTCAAGGACCTCCAAGTCGGAGCCAACGAAGTCATTTATCTGCCCGGTACAGACGGCGTTATCGGGACAGCTGATGATGTCACGACCTATGCGCACAAGACGTTGAATGCTGCCAGTTCGAAAGTCTACGGCATCGACTTCGACCTTACCTACGCTCCAAGAGCTATCGCTGGATTGACATTCCGAGGCGCAGTCAACTGGAACCACGCTCGCTATGGAAAATTCAATAATGCCTTGTGCTGGGGGGGACAGACCGTCGCCGAAGGATGCAACCTCGACCTTGACACGTCAATCGGCCTCTACAAGGCTCAGGATCTGTCCGGCCAGTCGCTCCTGCGGGCACCTGATTGGGCAGCCTCCTTTGGCTTCGATTACGAACTGCCACTGGCCAACAGCAGCAAGATCAGGTTTGGTTCAAACACGACTTACTCGTCGTCGTACTTTTCCAATATTCTACACCGGTCTGACATGAGGCAAGGTGCTTTTGCCAAGACAAGCGCCAATATCACGTTCGTTGGCCCTGGCGATAAGTGGGAGCTCTCACTGATCGGCGACAACCTGACCGATAAGGTCGTTGCCACGAACTGCATCAACGCAAACTTCCAGGTCTCCAACGCTCCCAACACGATCATCACGGGCGGGACAACCAAGGGGACGGCTGGCAACGAGGAATTGTGGTGCATCGCCGACCGCGGACGTTCTGTCCGGATGCAATTCAGGCTGAAGATCTAGGGACATTCGGGCCTGGCCGCTACGCCGCTGCCAGGCCCGCCCGTTTTCCTCGTTTAAATAACTTATGGCATCTGTTCCACGCGTGCCTAATTCCAAGATAACGCTCTTGTCCGAAATCTGCGTCCCGTGGCCTGACGGCCCTGGTTCGTGGGAAGGATGAAATGGAGGCAAGGCATCATGATGACGCCTCATAATCGTGCACATTCTCTGCGGATACCCAAAGATTGGCAGTTTACTCCTGAACAGATGACTTCGATCATCGCGCGGCGTCACCCCGGCGCACAGATCTCTCGAGTTACCATTCTCGACGGCTCCGACGGGACCAGCAGCAGAGCCAGGCTAGGGCTGGAATACTCCCAAGGCCAAGGTCCGAACGCGGTTTTCGCCAAAACGCAGGGCGATATCTGGCACAGGCTGCTCCATTTCATGACCGGAAACCTTTATCGAGAAGCCAGACTTTATGCGTCTGGCGTCAACATTCCCATCGAACATCCCGCCGAATATTATGGTCAGGTCGATCGCCTGAGGCTCAACGAGCTTGTCGTGATGGAAGACCTGACACCGCGCGGTGTCACTCTGTACGATGCCACGAAATACGTATCAGTCGATGAAGTGGCGAGCGGGCTGCGCGCGCTGGCAAGGCTTCACAGCATCTTCTGGCGCTTCACGGAGCAAACATATCCCGCGCTTAGTTGGGTCGAAACCTGGAATGCGACTCTGCGATTCCGCATTATTCTGCGGGCGGCTTGCGGCAAGGGAATGTCCAATATGAAAGACAGCCTCCCTGATGAGGTTATGAAACTTGGTGCCGCCGGAATTGAGAAGGCGTGGACAGCCTATATACGGACTTTGAGCAAGGGACCTCTGACCCTGCTTCACGGAGATGCCCACGTCGGCAATACATACATGGTTCCAAACGGTGATTTCGGATTTCTTGATTGGGCCTGTGTGCGTCGCGGAAACTGGGCCTTCGACGTAGGCTACTTCCTGGTCGGTGCCTTGAGTGTGTCTGATCGCCGGGAACACGAACGGGAACTCATCGAACTCTATCGCCAAGCGCTCGAAATTCCGCAAGCAGATCTGCCGTCGCGTGAAGAAGCATGGCTGAGGTATCGCGGCACTCCGGCCTATGGTCTGGCCGTCTGGCTGGGAACAGCCAACAGCGTCAATTATCAGAGCCACTCGATCTGTTCGAAACTGGTCAATCGCTACGCGACCGCTTTCCTAGACCTTGATACGCCATCCGCGATAGCGAAGCTTGGTCAAGCCCGCCAACAATGATCTGCACTCAATGATCAGATTGTGGTCATCTCGCCAAGTTCCGCAGAAGATGCTTGGAGCGGTCATTGCCCTCGGCAATTTCGACGGATTACACCTTGGGCATCAGGCAGTTGTCGCCGAAGCCGCGCGGATGGCCCGAGCCACATCCCGCCCTCTGATCGTAGCAACATTCTCGCCGCACCCGGTTCACTATTTTCAAACTGATGCCGAGCCCTTTGAGTTGACGAACCTGGCCCAGCGCGCAGAACTTTTCGCAGGTGCCGGAGCGGATGGCATGCTTATCTTCGAGTTTGGTGCTGCCCTGGCAAACACGTCAGCCCTTTCATTCATTAAAGACCTCCTCGCCCAGAAGTTCAGGGCAAGCGGCGTAGTGACCGGCAATGGCTTTCGGTTTGGGAAGCAAATATGCGGCGATGCACCGTTTCTCATAAAGCATTGCGCTGATTTTGGCTTTTCAGTGTCATTTGTGGAGGACATTAGTCAGGCAGGCGAAAAAATTTCGTCAACCAAGATTCGCGAGGCTCTTCGAGCAGGTAGGTGCCTGGCAGCGGAAAAGATGCTCTCACGTCCATTTTCAGTCGTCGGTCCCGTGACTTTCGATTGCGATCACCAAAATCCGATTCTTCAAATCGATGGCTATGTTGCTCCCCGTCCGGGGCGTTATCTGGCAACCTGCCGGTTGGCCAGCGGCTGCATGGCTCCTGCGGTGGTCGATGTTCTCAAAGGGAGTGCAGGAGCTGCATTGCGCCTCCAACTCCTCGTTGGCGATGTCGCCTTCGACCATCGGCCAGTCGAGATCGCTTTTGTCAGTGACGAATGCGGGGACTCGCGCCTCATTGCCGAGGTCGCTGGCAATTCGCCCCTCGCCGCCCCGGCTCTGACGACTGCTGCTTCACGAGCCGTTTCCCAACTATCACACGCCGCGTCATATCGGTTGCGAACCACGTTCTAAAATGCTAATATTTTAGTTAGACATTATGGAGCCGACCTGCCAATGCAGAATTTCGAGCATCTCGTTACAGACGTGACAAGTCAGGAGTCGTTTTGCTGCCTTGACGGTGAAACGCTGCTCAACGCTTCAGTGCGGTCGGGCAAGAACATTATTCCTGTCGGATGTCGCAACGGTGGGTGCGGCATGTGCAAAATCGAGATTGTCGGCGGCGACTACCGAACTGGAAAGATGAGCCGCGCCCATGTGACGGAACAAGAGGAAGGCCAAGGCATCGTCCTCGCCTGCAGGACGATGCCAGGCAGTTCCCTCGAAATTCGCAGCAAGGGCACCAGCCCCGGCTTTAACTGAAGTGACGGATATGGAGATTGGGTATGTACAAGGGAGTGATGCGACCGGGCCACGTGCAGATCCGGGTCATGGATATGGCGGCGGCGGTGAGCTACTACCGCGACCTTCTCGGGTTGATCGAGACCCATCGGGATTCCTCGGGGCGCGTTTACCTCAAAGGCTGGACTGAATCCGACAAGTTCTCCGTGGTTCTCCGTGAAACTGATAGGCCCGGCCTGGATTTTTGCGGATTCAAGGTTTTCAATAACGAAGCCCTTGAATCGCTGGAGGCCGCTCTCAAGGCATTCGGCTGCAAGGTGGAGGATATCCCGGCTGGCGAGCTAGATGATTGCGGCAGAAGAGTGCGTTTCGACTCCCCGACGGGCCATGTTTTCGAACTCTACGCTGAGAAGACACGTACCGGTAAGTGGGGCATTAGCACTGTCAATCCGGAAGCCTGGCCGCGGAACCTGACAGGAATGAAAGCTACCCGGTTCGACCACTGCCTGCTCTATGGCGCTGATCTGGATGGAACGCTTGAACTCTTCACGAAGATCTTGGGATTCAGCCTTTCAGAACAAGTCATTGACGAGAACAACCTGCGGATTGCGCAGTTCCTCACGTGCTCAATGAAGGAACATGATATTGCCTTCATCCGCAATGCCGAAGATGGAATGCTGCATCACGTCGCATTCGAGCTGGACACTTGGGAGGAAGTGCTGCGTGCGGCAGATCTGATTTCAATGGAAGACGTTCCACTCGACATGGGGCCTACGCGGCACGGGCTGACTCACGGTCAGACCGTCTATTCCTTCGATCCTTCGGGAAATCGTACGGAAGTGTTCTGCGGCGGCGACTACTTCTATCCCGATCATGAGCCGGTAACCTGGACGGCTGACAAGCTGGGCAAGGCCATCTACTACCACTCCCGTGAGTTGAACGATCGCTTTCTCAGCGCCCTGACCTGAAGCTATCGCGGGCAATCGTAGAACCTGTCTGGATTGCCCGCATTTTCCGCATCCCACGATGGACAAGCCTAAGCGCCGAGGCGCGCCAAGCAGACTCTAGCTTAGGCGCCCCCCCTAGCAGGAACACAACATGAAACCCGGTACCCGTTTGAAGAGCGCCGCCTGTGACACCGAAGTGATTGTTATCCGCTGCAGTAAGGGTTCGATCGAATGCGGCGGTCGCTCCATGGGCGAAGCCAAGCGATCCGAAGCAGTCATGCCCAGCGCCGATCATGCCAACGGCACGCTGATGGGCAAGCGCTATGTTGATGCCGACGGTCAGTACGAACTTCTCTGCGTCAAGCCCGGTAGGGGTTCACTTTCCGTCGATGGTGTCCCGCTAAACACCAAGGACGCCAAGCCGCTCCCGGCTTCCGACTGATCCGAAGGGTACGCGGCGACTATGAACATTGCGCTTCTCCTAGAGATGGCGGCTGAGGCCGCGCCATATCGCATTGGCCTTGTCTGCGATGGCAAAAGCTGGACTTATGGCGACCTGCTTGCTGCAGCGCGCGGGGCCTTCGAGCTGATCGAACTAAGCGGCGCCGAATATGTCGCGCTGCTCGACGAAAGCAGCGAGGCCGCCGTTATCGCACTGTTCGGCGCAGCCCTTGCTGGCGTGCCCTATTGCCCGCTCAACTACCGGCTGGCCGATGCTGACCTTTCCGCCCTGCTCGGTCGCATCGCACCTGCGCTGGTCATCGGTGATGAAGAGCGCATCACCCGGCTGGGCGGTGATCAGGGCCACACCATCTACACGCGCGAGATGTTCACGCTGAAGGCTCAGGAATCCTGGGCCGAAGGTGAGGAGCGTGAATATGATACCGGCGAAGGCGTGGCCGTGCAACTGTTCACCAGCGGCACCACGGCAGCGCCTAAGGCAGCGATCCTGCGCCATTCCAACCTACTTGGGTATATCCTGGGTACGGTCGAATTCTCCGCCGCCGATGAGGCTGACGCCGCTCTGGTGGTGGTGCCGCCCTATCACATTGCCGGCATTTCGGCGCTGCTCTCCTCAATCTATGCGCTGCGCCGTATCGTCGTGCTCCCTGCGTTTTCGCCTGAAGACTGGCTGGGGCTGGTCGATGGCGAGAAGATCACCAACGCCTTTGTCGTGCCGACCATGCTGGGCCGCATCATTGATGCCGTCGACAAGGGCGCCAAGGCGGATGTCTCCAGCCTGCGCGCCATGGCCTATGGCGGCGGCAAGATGCCGCTAGAAGTTATCCAGAAAGCGCTGTCCTATTTCCCCGGCACTGGCTTCACCAATGCCTATGGCCTGACCGAGACCAGTTCGACCATCGCCCTGCTGGGCCCGGACGATCACCGCGAGGCACTGGCTTCCTCCGATCCGAAGATCCGCGCCCGCCTGACGTCGCTGGGCAAGGCGATCCCGACCGTCGAGATCGATATCCGCGACGAAGACGGCCGCGCCCTGCCGCAGGGCGAAGCTGGTGAAATCTATGTGCGTGGCGAGCAGGTTTCCGGCGAATACAAGGGAGGAAGTGCGCTTGACGCAGAGGGCTGGTTCCCGACCCGCGATGCCGGCTACATCGACGAGGACGGCTATATTTTCCTGTCGGGCCGCGCTGATGACGTGATTGTGCGCGGTGGCGAGAACATTTCGCCCGGCGAGATCGAGAACTTGCTGCTGGCCAACCCAGCCATCGCCGATGCCTGCGCGGTTGCAATTCCTTCGGTCGAATGGGGTGAAGGCATCGGCCTGGCGTTGGTCGTGCGCGAAGGCCACGAACAGCCGTCCAAAGACGAGATTAGGCAACTGATCCGGGCGCGCCTGCGCTCCTCGCGCCTGCCCGATAAGATCATTTTCGTGAAGGAGTTGCCATACAATGAAATGGGAAAGCTTTTGCGCCGCGAAGTAAGATTCAAATTTGAGAGCTTAGTTTAACAAGGTTTAATCAATGAACGAATCCGCAAAACTTGAACTCATAATGCAGTCCCTTGAGCGCGCATCTGAACGGCTGGGTGACATTACTCATTTAGTATTCAAAAAATACTACGAGAAATTTCCGGATGCAAGGCGGGACTTCAATGAGCTATCAAATGGAAATGTGGATGCGCTTGAAGGTGAGATGGTTGAGCGAGTAATCTATACAATAATGACTTGGTTTGAATCTCCTGGGGAGATTGAAATTCAAGTTTCAGGATCGGCGGCGCATCATAAAGATACGTTAAATATTAATGAAGTGTCCTATATTGGACTTATTGTTTGCGTAATTGATGCGATTAAATCTACCATTCCTCATGATAAAATTCTAGAATTTGATGCCTTGGCGAGTTTAGAATTTGATATTTGCAATATAGTAAATAGTCAATTTATAAATTAATTATTTAGCAGATAATTAATTTGAGAATTAATTAAATGAATAGAATGGTTCATGCTGGCAATAATATTTGGTAAATCAGGCCTGTTCCGACTGCTATGATCATTTATGTTGATTGTTCGAGTGCGACGTAAAGGAGGTTCGGAATATGGTGGGACCAAGAAAAGTTGCGCTAGTTACTGGTGCGAGCTCGGGTATCGGGCGCGCAACCGCAGAGGCATTTGTGCGGCACGGATACGCTACTGTACTGGTCGATCGCGATGTTGCGATGGGCAAAGAATTGATGGCGGAACTGCGACGTCGCGGCGAGGTAATGTTCCTTTCCTGCGACGTCGTAGACGAATCTGCCGTCGAAGCGACGATTGCAGAAGCCGTAGCGACCTACGGCCGGCTTGATGCTGCGTTTAATGCAGCAGGCGTTGACGGGGAACAGAAGCCCACGGCTGAAGGCAGCGTTGAAAACTGGGACAAGATCATGTCTGTGAACCTGAGGGGACTATGGTTCTGCATGAAGCATGAAATTCGCCAAATGTTGCAACAGGGAAGCGGAGCAATCGTCAACTGCGCATCTAGTGCAGGCCTTGTTGGTCTTGCTGGCTTGTCGGCCTATGTCGCATCCAAGCACGGCGTTGTCGGGCTTACGAAATCTGCCGCGCTGGACTACTCTCGCAGCAACATACGCATCAATGCCGTGTGCCCAGGAATGATCGACACGCCTATGTGGCACCGTTCGATTTCGCCAGAAATGACAGCTAAATTACTTGAGAATGATCCTTGTGGCCGACTTGGCCAGCCTTCCGAAGTCGCTGAGGCCGTGATCTGGCTATGTGCCCCGGCCGCAAGTTTTGTTACAGGTCAAGCGCTTGCTGTGGATGGCGGCATGACTGTTCCATGAACGGATTGGATGGATGCTCGCTGGTTAAGGCGGCCTTGGCGTAAGGGGGAGTTTCGGGGGTTGTCAGGAATTCCATGGGTGGGCAGGCATAATGGGTAAGATGGAGTCCCACTATGTCCCAACGGAAGGAGTCGGCGATTCCGGTTGATTCCCTCGATCAACTTCTGCAGGCAGCGATGCGGCCATCGCTCTGGATCAGGGCGGACTGCTGGATGCGCTCAAGAAGGTCCTGGCCGACCGGGCGCTCAATGCGGAGATGGACCATCATCCGGGCGGCAACGATCAATCTGATAACATCCGCAGCGGCTGCCCTTGCCGAACGGAGTATCGAGGCCGCCGTTCCTGGCCGGTCAAACCGGCGCGTGAAATCGAGCATAGTTCGGCGCACTACAAGCAGTACAATCGTGTCGAGCGCATGTTCGGACAACTCAAGATTAGCCGCGCTATCGCCACCCGATACGATCAATCGGCCAACAGCTTTCTCGGAATGGTCCGTCTCGTCACCGCCAGATACTGGCTTAAATTTGTCCACGCTGGTTAAGCTTGGGGCGCGGGCTGTTCTTACATGCAGGGCCGGGTAATTCGCGCAATTCCCATTGCCTGTCACCCACTAGCCTGCTAGGATGTTAGCATTATCGGCAGTTGACCGATTTTGGTTGCAGGCGGACTGGTGGGCGGTTGCCCTGCGAGTGTGTCGATTTTGCCTCGTGCGTCCGCGCGAGGGCGGCAATTGTATCTGAGGTTCGAAAATATGGCAAAATCTAAGTCTCTTATCGCAACTGAGGAAGTTGTTGGGGCCTGGGCGATCATGCCGACTCCAGCAAAGGCTGATGCGAGCAATTGGCGTTCCCAGAATACGGTTGATCTGGATGAGACGGCACGCGCGGTTGAAGGACTGGTTCAAGCTGGCGTCGATGGCATTCTAGCATTGGGCACGCTTGGTGAGTGCGCAACCCTTACTTGGGATGAGCAGTATGCGTTCATGGCTGCTCTTATCGACAGCGCAGCAGGCCGCGTACCGGTCTTCGTCGGCACGACTTCGCTCAATACGCGCGAGACCATCCGCCAGACGCAGGTTGCCGCCGACATGGGGGCGGATGGCACCATGCTCGGCCTGCCCATGTGGTGCGCGCCCAGCATTCCCACTGCCGTGCAGTTCTATCGCGATGTCGCGGAAGCCTGCCCCGAAATGGCAATCTGCGTCTACGCCAATACAGAAGCCTTCAAGTTCGATTTCCCTACCGCGTTCTGGGCTCAGGTGGCTTCGATTCGGCAAGTTGTATCAAGCAAGTACAACTCCATGGATCGCCTGCTGCAGGACATCGCGGCCACACGTGGCCAGATCAAGTTTCTGCCGATCGATGCCGCCTATTATGGTGCAGCACGCATGGAGCCTGATTTCTGCAATGCCTTCTGGACGAACAACGCAGTGTGCGGGCCAGCTATGGTTACGCGCTTCCGCGACGTTGTCGCAGCGGCGAAGCTCAGCAACGACTGGGGCGAGGCAAAGATCATGGCAGGCGAGATCGGGCATGCACTCGGCACCCTGTTTCCCAACGGCAGCTTCAAGGAATTCTCGACCTACAACATCGGGCTGGAGAAGGAACGTATGAACGCAGCGGGATGGATGAATGCCGGTCCGGTGCGGCCGCCCTACCATATCGTCCCCGAACCTTACCTGGAAGGCGCCCGCGAATCGGGTCGCCGGGCTGCGGCGCTGCATCAAAAGTATTCCGCAGGTGCCGAAGCAGTGGCGGCCGAATAGGCGGCAGAACGTTCGTCTGGCTTGTTCCGGTTTGGCCCCAGCCAATGTCTTGGAGATAGGATATGTCGCATTTCACAACCGAGCGCACCCTTTGGGATATCGCGAGCGGCCCGGCACAGACCCAGTCTTTTCTTGCGGATCCTGACGGCTTTTTGTCCCGCTATCCGTTGAATGACGCCGAGAAGGTCATGATCAAGGAAAAGGACGTCAAAGGCCTCGAGGCGATGGGCAGCAGCAGTATGCTCGTCATGTTGTTCTGGGTTGCAGTGTCGGGCGGGTTCGCCTCGCTTGGTGAATATCTGGGGCGCATGAACGCCCCGGCCTGATAGATAATTCTAGATAGAGGAGTTTGGAGCATGGCTGAGATTGTCGGGGGATTCCTGCTTCCGCATGACCCACTCGTTACGGCAGATCCCGATGCGCCTTCGAAAGAACAGGGTGATGCCGTTCGCAATGCTTTCAAGCATGTTGCGAAGCGTCTGGAGGAGCTTGCGGTCGATACGGTGATCGTGGTCGGCGATGATCACTATACCGTATTCGGGCCGCAATGTCTGCCTCGCTGCCTGATCGTAATCGGTGACGCTGCGGGCCCTATCGAACCATGGGTGAGATTGCCGCAGGAACCGTTCCGCATCAACCAGCCACTGGCCGAGCATATCATGCAGCATGGTTTTGATAACGGTATCGACTGGGCGGTGGCCAAGAGTATCACGCTCGATCATTCGACATCGCTGCCGATCCACCTGTGCTTTCAGGACAAGCCTGGCATCAGCGCAATACCAGTGCTGATCAATTCAGGTGTAGAGCCCTTGATTCCAAACCGGCGCTGCTACCAGATCGGCCAGGCGATGCGGGAAGCGGTCCTTGCATGGGATGGCCCGGAACGCGTGGCGATCATCGGCACTGGCGGTATCAGCCATTGGGTCGGCATGAAGGAAATGGGGCGGGTCAACGTCGAATGGGACCAAATGATCATGGCTGCGGTAGAGCGGGGTGATGCCGAAGCAATCATTGCCCTGAGCGATGACGAGATCATCCGTGAATCGGGCAATGGTGGCCTTGAAATCAAGAACTGGATCGTTGCGCTTGGCTTCGTGGATCGCTTTCGCGGCGAGGTGATAGAGTACCAGGCTGTCCATGAATGGGTAACGGGTTGTGGTTTCATGGAGATCGCCGCGTGACGCAGATTGACTTCTATTTCGACTTTTGGAGTCCCTACGCCTATCTGGCCTCACACCGCCTGGGGCAATTGGCTGACAAGCATGGATGCACGATCAACTATTGCCCGATCGATCTGACCCGGGCGAAACTTGCTGCGGGCAACACGGGACCTGCCAATCTTCAGATACCGCCAAAGATTCGCCACCTGATGACTGACCTGCGGCGATGGGCCGGGCGCTATGGCTTGCCTTTCGGCAGTGTCCCCAAGGGCAAGGATACCAAACGCATCAACACCGGCGCGCTGCTGGCACAGGATCGCGGCATGGCACGAGACTATGTCCGTGAAGCCTATGACGCTGTCTGGGGGCAAGGCGGCGATCCGAACAGCGACGAACTTCTGACCTCGCTGGCAGAAAAATTGGGCTGGGATGCCGAGGAGTTCCTCCGTTACGTCGGGTCGAGCGCGGCTGCCGAGCGCTATGAGGCGGTCTACGAGCGCGCTGTTGAGCGCGGTGTGTTCGGCGTTCCCATCATGATTGTTGGTGACGAGATGTGGTGGGGCAACGATCGACTGGAGTTCCTCGACCAATTCCTTCAGGAACAAGGCTAGGTCCGGTCGATCGGGAAAGTCGCACGAGCCAGACAGCATCGACTTTCCTCGGCAACACGACGAAGAAGTCCCGTGTCGTCGGAGCAAGGCGACACGACGCAGCGGGCCAGCCGCGCGCCTACTCAGGTGATTGTCGGCCGGGCCGATTGGAGCAAATGAAAATGAATTCTATCAAAGTGCAGTTTGTCGATCCGAAAGGTGAGCTTGCTGTTATCAATGATGCCGAAGTGGGCCACACGCTCATGGAAGTTGCGAAAGCCCACGGGGTCGAAGGAATCATGGGCGACTGCGGTGGTGCCTGCGCCTGCGCAACGTGTCACGTCTATGTCGATGAAGCTTGGCGAGCCAAGGTCGGAGAGGCAGACGAGATCGAGAGCGAGATGCTCGATTTAGTTTCCGATATTGTTCGTCCGGGCAGTCGGCTTTCGTGCCAGATCAAGGTCACCGAAGAACTCGATGGATTAATCGTCACCGTTGCTCCGGCTGCCTGAAAAGGTTCTACAAAGCTCGGCCCGGATGCGCGCAATTTAATCGGGATAGGATGATATCGTGATAATTTCTATATCCGAAACGGGCGTGGCCCTTCTCGAGCCGTCGGATTTCAAGCGCTTCAAGGTGGTCAGCGTACTTGATTCCGAGCAGACATCTGCTGAACTTCTTGAGATAGCGACCGTTGATGGCAACGGGGGGGGCTACTGGATCAGCCGCGAATGGATTCGTCAGGCTGCCAGCGTGCACGCTGCCGACGAATCCTGGCAACAGAAATTTATCCAGATGCTGGAGTACGCCGCCTCCAAAGGCTGGGTTGACGCCGAAACGGGTGCCGTTCTGGCGCACTTGGCATCTGACTGAACTAACCTTCCTCCTATCTCACAACACGGGAAAAGCCCATGAGCATTCATGCAATCGAGCGAATCCTCTGGGAACTCGGTGATGATAAACGTCGGGTAAGGCGTTTCGTCGAAGATCCTGACGCTTACCTAGCGAATTATGCCCTCAGCGAGGCAGAGCGCAAGATGGTCAAGGCCTTGGATGTCAAGGCGCTCAGCGCTCTCGGCGTCAGCAACATGCTGATTCTGTCGGCATGGAACATGTTCAACAGCGGCAATCCGCTGGCGATATTCGAGTATCTCAGGAACATGAATGGTGGTCGGATGGTCAACCGGATGAAGATCCCCGGATGGCAATTCGTCTTCATCCGGTCGATCGTAGCGTCTCGCCGGATCTGGCACACGTTGCTGCGCGCGGCGGGCGCCAAGGGAAAGATGGGATAAGTCGACATGGCAAAGTTAGTAGGCGCGTTCTGCGTCCCACACATACCACTCATTGCATCGCAACCAGGGGTCGCAAACAAGCGTCAGTTCCGAAATGTGATGGATGGCTTCACTAGAATCCGCTCGCGGCTAACTGAATTGAAAGTCGATACCGTCATCGTGATCGGTGACGATCACTATACCGTGTTCGGGCCCCACTGCCTTCCCAGCATGCTCATCGGCATCGGCGATATAGAGGGGCCGCACGAAGATTGGCTCAAGAACAAGCGCGCACCAATTGCCAACAATCCGGAACTCGCCGCACATATTATGCGATTTGGTCATGATCACGACTTCGACTGGGCCGTAGCTAAATCGATTACTATCGACCACAGTATATTTATTCCCTATCTGAAAATCGTCAAGGAGCTCGAAGGCGTCAGGATGATCCCGGTTTATATCGCCGCGGGCGTGGCGCCCCTGATCAAGACAAAGCGGTGCATCGAACTCGGGAAGATGATCCGCGACGCCGTGGATGTCTATGACGGTGCTGAACGTGTGGCGATTATCGGCACGGGGGGCCTAAGCCATTGGGTCGGCACGGAGGAGATGGGCGATGTCAACGAAGAGTTTGACTTGGCCATACTGGACATGGTCGAACGCCGGGATATCGAGGCATTGACTGGGCTGAGCGATGACTTTGTGCTGCAAACGGCAGGCAATGGCGCCCTTGAATTTCGCAACTGGCTGGTCGCAATCGCTGCGGCGGGACAATACGATTACGAGTTGATCTGTTACGAGCCGATCAACCAATGGGTAACCGGGACAGCCATGGTAGAGCTTAGAGCGGTTTCCATTCATTCCGGTTCATAGCCGCACGATTTGAAGTAATTGGCGCATTCGTCGGGCTGGAAGATGTCCACGAGGAGCTGTCAGTCTAATGCGAAACGCTCTCCGTTGGTAAGGGGAGGGTGATGCAACAGATATCCTTCAGGCGGCACCGGTTCTCCCCGGATGTGTCCGATATGCGGTTTGGCTCTATTATCGTTTCACGATGAGCCTGCGCGATGTCGAGGATTTGCTGGCGGAGCGCGGGATCGATGTGAGCTACGAGACCGTAAGGTGCTGGGCGAACAAGTTCGGCCCGGCCATCGCGGCCAACATCCGCAAGGCGCGCGGGCGTGCCGACAGTGTCTGGCACCTCGATGAAATGGTGGTCCGCATCAACGGCAAGAGGATGTACATGTGGCGCGCCGTCGACAAGGAGGGCGAGGTCCTCGACATGCTGGTGCAAAAGCGTCGGAACAAGGCGGCTGCGCTGAAATTGCTTAGAAAACTGTTTAAGAACCAAGGCGAACCGCCCGAGCAGATCGTTACCGATGGACTGGCCTCTTACAAGGCTGCGATGAAGACTATGGGTTGTCGGGGCAAGCACTACCCCGGCCGATTACGGGACAACAACAGGGTGGAGAACTCGCACCTGCCGGTCCGACGACGAGAGCGCAAAATGCAGCGCTTCAAGTCCCAAGGCCAGGCGCAGCGCTTCGTTTCCACCCACTCCGCGATCTACAACACCTTCGCCATCCAGCGTCACCTCGTTTCCCGCAAGACCATGCGCATCTTTCGCGCGGCAGCATTTGCCGAATGGAGCGCTGCGTCCGGGGCGTGCGCCTAAATCCCGCCTGATGGGGCGTATCTGGTGCGGTGAGACTTAACCTGACAAGACCAGCAGCGCAGCGTCGAACGAATGACGATGCGGTTTATCCTTCTCGAACCAAACGCAACCTATGTAAGTTCCATCGATTTCCTCGACGGTCATTCTCGGTCCGCCCGACTTTGGCTGCACTACGTCGCCAATTTTGAGCTCCATGGTAATCACTCCAATTCGGAGCGCAAACATGCCGGGAACAAATCGGGTCTGCAAGCCAGCATCCGCATGATCGCTGTGGATACTTGAATGTGACCAACTTAGGCGCGCGCGTGGTATTTGCTAGGGAAGTTGGGATGACGCCCACCGCGACCCGCCTCAAAGCTCGGCTGGACGAGCGTCGCCGCTGGTTCGCCAACGAGTGGTTCTTCAAATGGCATTTCATCGGCAAGGAAGGGCCAGTCTCGATCGACTCATTCGATGGGAGAGGAATCCACTACGGTGGCATCAAGTTCTCAGGAACCGCGCGGCAGGTCTATTGGGACTCCGTTGTGCGAGGCGTGCGGAAGGAGATCACCGATCAGTTCGCTTGGGTAGACGAGCAAGTCCGTAATTACACCGCTGAAACCGCGCTTTGTGCGATCGACGAGAGTGCTGGTCTAATCGCTTCTTTCACTCAGTCTATCCGGCGCGAAGCGGTCGCCAAAGATCGTATCCTGCGTGGAGACGGGATCACCTTCCCAACGGAGAATGACGCCGGTCATTGGTATGACACCGATGCCGAGTCTATATTCAAACAGGCAGAAGCGTTGAAGCGAGCAATCCCACTAGCCGCAACACCAAGCGTTCCGGTTGAGGTGCGTAGTCTCTCAAAGCAAGCGTCGGCGCTTTGGCACGATAACCAGTGGTGGCTGGGTCCGCTCGCATTTCTGGTAGGGCTAGCCGGTCTGCTCCCGTTAGTTTTCTAGGTCATCAACGCCCCTTGGTGCGTTTGCTACCTAATACCTGAGGACTGGCGGAGCGGGAGGGCGCAAGGGGCTTCAAATAATCAATTGATATGCTGTTGGTTTCTGGAATTGCGAGAGCGCTGCCCCCACACTTGCCCCACTGTTCTCATCGGACGTAGTCGTCTGGCATTGTGGATGTTCTGGAAAGCCGGCTCTTTGGTTTGGAGGTGCGGTAAGCCGTCATCCATTCATCTTATGCTCCAATGGCATCTACGAGCTCATTGCCAGTCGTTCGACTTTTCAGCATTCATTCAAGGCAACGGTCGACGGCGCAAGAGAGACCCTGAGAGCGTTTTTCACGAGGGAGTGGGACACATCATTGGCTCAGACCTTCATCAAGAAAACGTCGAAGCGGCATGGTAAGATAGCAGCATTTGTCACCGATAGGCCCCGATCCATACGACTGGACTCTGCCAATCGGTGACGAGCCAGCGTCAGAATGGCGGCACACGTCAGCTATGATGGCAACCGATGTTCAAGTCACTTGCTAACATATCGATAGTATTCGTCAAAGAAGTGCCGGATGCGGATTTCCTGATCGCCATAGATGCCGCCCTTGTACCCCTTTGAGTGTATTCCGCTTTGGACGCGGGGCACCAGAACACGGTCCTGTTTCACCACGGGCCCGGAAACATCGACATCGTCGGGATCTGCGTAGGTGCGCGGCAGGACCTTTTCGCCCGATAGATCAGCATCCTCAACCGCCATGAACGACGGCAGCTCGCCAATGCCGGGTACTGCATAGACCTGCACTTGGTAGATGCATTTCTCCGGGTCAGTCGGATGGGGCAACCATTGCTGAATAAAAAAGCCCTCAGGATGCAGGAACATCTCCGTTGTCGGAAATACGCCCATGCCCCAATCGTCAATCAGCTGTCCTTCGCTGAACTTTTCATAATCAATGACATAGTCCTTGCGGGCCTTCTTGGCCTTGATGATGGCTTCAGGCACTTCGCTCCAGTGTTTGGGGAAGTCAGCTTCTTTGATCCCAGCTTCGCGCAGAAAAATCTTGTGCTCTTCCGCCAGTTCGTTGCTCAGTCTGCTGGCGTATTGCGGGCTAGGGCTCATGAATTGATAGATGCTCAGCGCGTGGCCATTGTCGAACAAGTCAGTCTGCGCATGATAGGCATTCACCGCCGAATAGAGTTGAGGGTGCGTGGCCTGTACGTGATAGCCTTCGACAAATGCCTCATGTGCAGTCTTCCAGTTTGCGGGCCATTCTTGCTGTACGTCCCTGATCCGCAGGACTTTTTCGAAGTCATAGGCGCTGGCACGTTCGATCAGGTCTGCCCCGAGAAACTCCTCAAGTGGCGGGGCGCCGTCGTCTAGCGTCATGAATATCCACCCACGCCACACTGCGGTGCGGACCGGAGGAAGGTCAAGGTTGTGGCAGATCGCGTCCTCCCGGAATGATTCGCGATCCTGGATCTTCAGTAGCTCGCCGGAGGTGCCAAATTCCCAGCGATGAAATGGGCAGACGAACTTTTTGGTGCTGCCAAAGTCCTGCATCACCAGACGCGCGCCGCGATGTTGGCAGACATTGTACATTCCGCGGACTTCATCGCCCTCGCCGCGCACGATCAGAACGGATTCAGGCCCGCGATCGACCTTCATGAAACTGTTGGCCCGGGGGATGTCGTTCAAATGGCCGACATGCAGCCAAACCTTTGACCACAACTGTTCCCATTCCTGTTCCCAGACCTCGCGGGAATAGTAGACATGCTTGTGTTCCAGCCGCCCCCCGCCCAAATCGCGAACAGGCTGCTTGCGGTAGAGCTTTCGAGTATCTTTCCAGTCAGGCAGAACGTAGTCTTGGCGGAACGCCTCATAGTCCAGGGTTTCGTGCGGTTCGGCATACCGGATGTTGCGCAGGCCTTCGTCAGCGTTTTCTGTCATATTCTCCACCGCACAGCTGTTTTATTTGGAGTGGACAGTCCTTGATGACTGTTGGCCGGTAAATGCCCGCTGCCGCAGGACTCCTTGCCTGCCACGGAAACAGCCCAATCCCTGACTATGCCTTGAGTTGCCGTTCGATCACCATGCGGACTTCATCCCCAGCCAGTGTTTCCATCTCGAAATCAAGCGACATGGCAAAGGCTGGACGGTAGATATCGCGGGTCAATCGGGCAAAAGAACGTTTGGTTGCAGCTATGCCGCCACGCGGCAGAGCCGCGATCCGGGCAGCCAAAGCGATTGCGGCAGGCTCGCATTCCTCGGGGGTATCGACCAGATCGCTGACCAAGCCCATCGCATGCGCCTGTTCGCCAGTGATCGCATCGCCCGTCAGCAAGTAGCGCTTTGCGCGCAGCAGCCCGACCGATTGGGACCAGCCGAGCACGCCGCCGTCTCCCGCTGCCAGCCCGATCACCGGAGGTGTCAGTCTGATGCGAAACGTTCTCTGCCGGTCAAACGATCCCTTACCCGCGCAGCCCCTCAGGCCATGAGGTTTTGCCACTCGGCCAGAGCGGCCGAGCGGCGAAGCTTGTAAGTTTGACGGTCGACGAGATGGCGTTCCTGGTTGAAGTGATTGTAGACTGAGCCGTGAACGGAGGCGAACTTTTGCAACGACTTCATCCGCCTGAAGCGCTGCATCGCTCGTTCTCGTCGGCGGAAGGGTAGGTGTGAATTCTCCGCCCGATTGTTGGCGTGCCGACCGACCTCGCGACGCGCCTCGTTACCCAGCTCGCGCATCGCGGCAGGGTAGGATTTCAGGCCGTCGGTGACGATCGCCTCGGCCCGGCCATGGCGCCTCAACGCCTTGCGAATAAACCGCAAAGCCGCGCCTTTATCCCGGGTTTTGGTGACGTAGCTTTCCAGCACCTCGCCCTCGTGATCCACCGCGCGCCAAAGGTAGTGCGTCTCGCCGTTGATCTTGACGTAGACCTCGTCAAGGTGCCACCGCCAGTGCCGGAAGCCCTTCATCCGGCTAACCCGCTGACGCCGGATATCGGCGGCAAACAGCGGACCGAACCTGTTCCACCAGAGGCGAACGGTTTCGTGACAGATATCTATGCCGCGTTCGAATAGCAGGTCTTCGACATTTCGCAGGGACAGTGGAAAGCGGACATACATCATCACCACCAGCCGGATGACCTCGGGCGATGAGTGAAAATACCGGAACGGATTGGCGGGTATGCGGGGGCGGGACATGCCCTCACTTTACCCGTCGCGCGGCTCCATCGCTAGCGGTGCAATCCTTTTGACACTGCCCGCCTCCCGCGTATTCCCCAAAGGTATTGTATTTCGCAGGCCGCCCGACCGTAGCCGAGTTGCCTGTGTTCGCCGCCGATTGCGGGCCGCCCCTTCCGATCAAAGTCGGGGCAGCAATTGGACGTTATGGCCTACAGCCGCGCTTGTCCATGCAATGCGAAAGCGGCCTGATCTAATCGCTGATAGACTCCCCCGCCAACATATGGCGGGGGTAGTCACTAAACCGCGCGGGCCTGCCTGATCGGCACGACCTTCGCCAAATCGCGATCGGTGGCGCAATACGCACCCCATGCGTCCATCAGCTTCCGGCGCTTGTCGAGCAAACCGCCGCGCTGATATGCTCGTTCAACTTCGTTGGGGTTCTGGTGCGCCAGTGCTGCTTCCGCCACCTCGCCGGGGAAGTTCGTTTCCTCGGCTACCCATGTCCGAAAGGTCGAACGGAAACCATGGACGGTGGTCGCCTCCTTCATGCGGCGAAGCACGCCTAGTAGGGTCATGTCCGACATGGGACCGCCGTTCATGCCGGGGAAAATCAAGTCCGTTCCTTCTCGCCTGATCGCCGTGGCACTATGAAGGACGGTCAATGCATGAGGCGATAGCGGAACAACGTGTTCGATTCGCATCTTCATGTGATCGGCTGGAACGGTCCATAGGCCCTTTTCCAAGTCGATTTCGCTCCATGTCGCCAGTCGGACTTCCTGTGAACGAGCGGCGGTCAGGATGACGAACTCAAGTGCCAGCCTGCCCCATGTTCCTCCTGCTGTGCGAAGGCGGGTGATGAATGCCGGTATATTGGCATAGGGCATGGCGGCGTGATGCTTCCCGCCTTTTTGCTTCGGCAGTCCATTGCCTGCCGCCAAGGCGTCTGTCGGGGCCTCGGTCGATCGCCACCCGCGAGCATGGGCAAAGTTCAACACCGCCCGTATGCGCTGCTTCACCCGCCTGCCGGTTTCCGGCTTTTCTGCCCATACCTTAGCTATGGTCGTGATGATCTCACCGGCGGTTATGCTGCCGACTGGCTTTGAACCAAGGGAAGGAAAGGCGTAGGCGTTCATTGAGTTGATCCACTGCTCGCCACTCTTGGCGTTGGACCATTGGTTCTTGTGCGTTTCGTAGTAGGTCAGAGCCGCGTCACGAAAGGTGACGCTCTCGGCCTTGGCCTTGCGTTTCTCTGCCACGAGATCACGACCATCTTCGCGTGTAGCCTTGCGGGCTTCGGCGGCCTTGGCTCGGGCCGCTGCCAGCGTCACCAACTTGGCACTGCCGAGGCCGATGTCACGCCGCTTGCCGTCATGCTGGACTCGCAACAGCCAGCTTGCGCCGCCAGTGCGGCTTACTTTCAGGAAAAGTCCGTCGCCATCACCGTATGTTCCCGGCTTCGCCAGTGCGGCTTTGAATTCTTTGTTGGTCAGCTTGCTCATGTCAGTTCCCCACACAATGAGGGCAGGCTTCCCCACACTCTGGAGTTTCCCCACATCGCTACCCACATTTTAATGCGGCTGTAGGCGAATTTCAACGAACAGGGGCGACTAATGGCAACCCGATTATCCGCAGAAAACCGCGCCTCTCGGCGTTCTGTTATGAACAATGGTGAATGGGTAGATGGCGGAGCGGGAGGGATTCGAACCCTCGATACGCTTTTGGCGTATACTCACTTTCCAGGCGAGCGCCTTCGACCACTCGGCCACCGCTCCGCATGCACTGGAATGGCGCGCCCTAGCGCCCGGGCGGGGATCGTGCAAGCGTTGCTGCTGCGGTTTCAGTCGCTATCTTGTCGGGTATGACCCGAATATTTGGCCTTGCCCCATCGCTGATCGAAATCGAAACACTGGCGCGCGCGGCGCTGGAGCAGTTGCCGGAGCCGTTTGCCGCCCAACTTGAGGGGGTGCTGCTGGTGGTGGAGGAGTTTGCCGACGATGCAACGCTGGCCGATCTGGGGATCGCCGATCGGTTCTCGTTGACTGGGCTTTACGAGGGCATACCGGTGGGTGAGAAGCACCATGCGTCGGGGGCGATGCCTGATCGCATCCGGCTGTTCCGCGCGCCCATTCTGGATGAATGGATCGCGCGCGGGGATGAGGAGCTGGAACACCTCGTGGCGCATGTGGTGATCCATGAAGTTGGACACCACTTTGGCCTGTCAGATGCGGATATTGCGAAGCTTGAGGCGAATTGAGGGCTTGAAGCGAGTTGAGGGCTTACCGCAGTGCCATCAGGCGCAATGCCGGTCAGATGTGCCGATAAACCGCCCGCTCGTGTGAAAACGCCTTGAACCCGAAGTAGCCGTGATAGCTGCCGGTGCCGCTGTGGTTCACGCCGCCGAAGGGCAGGTTATTTTCCAGGTAGTGGCTGAACACGCCGTTGACGGTGACCCCGCCGGATGAGGTGCGGCTGAGGACTTTGGCCACATTGGCTTCGTCCGGGCTGTAGACGTAGAGCGCCAGCGGCTTGTCGCGCGCGGCGATGTAGTCGATCACCTGATCGAGGTTTTCATACGTCATCACCGGCAGCACGGGGGCGAAGATTTCGTCCTGCAAGATCTTCATCTGCGGGGTGACGCCGGTCAGCAGCGTGGGGTGGACGGTGAGGTCGCTGGCGTCGAGCACGCCCCCGGCGGCAACGGTCGCGCCCTGGTCCACGGCATCGTCGAACATGGTCTTCACGCGGTCGAAGTTGGCCTGGTTGACGATCTGGGCGATGCTGTCCTTCCTGATCTGGCCGGCATCGTCATACAGGTTCTTGGCGACGTTGGCCTTGAACCCTTCGACCAGCCGGGCCTGCTCGCTTTCCTTCACAAACACATAGTCCGGGCAGATGCAGGCCTGCCCGCCGTTGAACTGCTTCGCGCCCGCAAGATCAGCGGCGATCTTGTCGATATCGGCGCCGTCATCGATGATCACCGGCGACTTGCCGCCCAGTTCCAGCGTCACGCTGGCCAGATGTTTCGCAGCGGCGGCCGCGACGATCTTGCCGACGCGGGTGCTGCCGGTGAAAAAGATGTGGCTGAACGGCAGGTCGAGCAGGGCGGTTGCGACGCTGACATCGCCTTCGAACACGGCGACTTCGCTTTCGTCAAACGCCTCGGCGATGATCGTGGCGGCAATCCGCGCGGTTGCGGGGCACAGGTCGGTCAGCTTGACCATGCAGCAGTTGCCCGCGGCGACGGCGGCGGCGACCGGGCCGAGCGTGAGGCCCAGCGGAAAGTTCCACGGCCCCAGGATCAGGCACACGCCGCGCGCTTCGTACATGATCTGCGCGCTGTCAGCGGGGTTCATCGACGGGGTGACTTCGGTCGGAGTCATCCAGGCATCGAGGTTTTCGATATTGCGCTGGATATTGCCGACGATGTTCAGCACTTCGGTTACGCGAATTTCGCCGACGGGCTTGCGGGTGTCTTCCAGCACGGCGGCGATGATATCGTCGGCATGCGCCTCAACCGCGGCTTTCAGCTTGGCCAGTCTGGCTTTGCGCTGCTCGGCGGTGGAGGCTTTCAGGTCCCACTGGCGGGCCTGCTGCAACGCGAAAATCCGGGCGATTTCGGGGGCGAGGTCAGCGGCGGTGGTGGTCATGGGGAGGTTCCCTGAGAGCGGTTTGAATCGTGATCGGCTGGAGCGGGTATGGCGCGCACGGTACTGTAACCGGCGGTGCGCGCGGTCAACCGGCGGTGCGTGCGGTCAGAGCGCGTTGAGTCGCGGGCGTAGGCCATCATCGTCGGCAGCCAGCGGCTTGCCGATATCCGCCCGGTCGCGCCATTCCAGTTCCATCGGGGCGAGCAGGCGGCCATCGTGCGCGTGGATCGCGATCGCGGCGATCGGCTGGCCATCGCGGCTGTCGCACAACACCGGGTTGGCCGGGATGCCAACGCCGTATTTTTCGCCCCACTGGCGCAGCGCCAGCATGGCGGGGAGCAGGTCCAGCCCCTTGACGGTCAGGCGGTATTCGATCTTGCGGCGATCATCGGGCATATGCTCGCGCTTCATGATCCCGTGTTCGACCAGCCGCGCCAGCCGGTTTGACAGGATATTGCGGGCGATCCCCAGCGCGCCCAGGAATTCTTCGAAATGGTAAAGGCCGTTGAACGCGGCGCGCAAAATCATGAACGACCAGCGCTCACCCATGACTTCCAGCGCGCACGGCAATCCGCAGCTTTGGATTTCATCGAGCGGCTCGTGAAGTTTACCCATCTTTCAAATGTCCCCAATCCCGGAATCGAAGCCTAACGCAATCAGGCTTCGGGTGTGACAAAAAAATCTTTGCTGCGATGCACAGTTTTAGGTTGCAACTTAATACCTATCGCATTATTTCGGCTTCAGCAACGCAAATCGGCATCCCCCCTCCCACGAGCCACGGTCCCTGCGTGCAGTTTCGAAAGGGCAGTATCATGATTTCCACTCTTCGCCGTCCGCTCTCGCGCACCCTGTTTGTCGGGGCGCTGGCCGTTGTCGGCACCATCGGTTCGTTCACCGCCACCACCACCCCGGCTGCGGCGCAGTCCGCCAAGGTCTACACCGCCAAGCTGGCCACGGCTGTCGAAGCCCCGGCGCGCAAGGTCGTGAACGGCGCGGTGTGGAATTGCTCCGGCGATTCGTGCACCGGTTCGAGCGATGGCTCGGCCCCGGCGACGACGTGTGCCCGTGTTGCCAAGGCCTTTGGGCCGGTTACCAGCTTCGCCACCCCGAAGGGCGAATTGAGCGCCGACAAGCTCGCGCGCTGCAACGGCGCTGCCTGACGCCAATCACCCAGGCACTCCTTATAACACCCCCTTGCTGGCCTCCGTCTTCGGACGGGGGCCTTTTTTTGTTCTGTCCCGGCAAGGGGAGGGGGGCCGTCAGAGCAGGCAGCGGGCCCGCAGCTCTGCCGCCAGCCCGGCGGCGTCGATGAAATGGTGCGTGTGCCAGCCTGATGCGCGGGCCGAGGCAACATTGGCTTCGCTGTCGTCGATGAACAACATCCGGTCCGGCGCATGGCCAAACCGGCGCGCGGCGAGCGCGTAGATCGCGGGGTCAGGCTTGGCCAGTTGCTCCACCCCCGACACCACGATGTCGCGAAAGCGGTCCGCCAGCGGAAAGTGGGGGCGGAAACCCGCCCAGGTGTCGGCCCCGAAATTGGTGATGGCATAAAGCGGCACGCCGCGTTCGTGCAGTGCCTCGACCAGTTCGGGGCTGCCGGGGACGGGGCCGGGGATCGTTTCGTTGAAGCGGCCAAACCAGTCGGCGATCAGGCCGGAGTAATCGGGGAACAACGCGCTGCGCTCTGCAATCAGGTCGGCGGCGGAGCGGCCGGCGTCATGCTCGGCGTGCCAGTCCAGCGGGATCACGGTATCCATGAACCAGTCCAACTGGGCCGGATCGGCGAAGTGCCGGATATAGGGGAGGTGGCGTTCCCACCGCACCAGCACTTTGCCGACATCGAACACGACTGCATCGATCGGCCCTTCGCGGCGGGTAGTCATGCTGGCGGCTCCGCAGGGATAAAACAGCCGCGGCCCGCGCTCCGCTGCCGGAGGCGGGCCGGTGAAGGGGACTGCCCGGCAACGCCGGAACAGCCAAACGCCGGGTGATTAGCCCTGACGCGCCTTGAAGCGGCGGTTGGTCTTGTTGATCACATAGGTCCGGCCACGGCGGCGAATCACGCGGTTGTCCCGGTGGCGGTCCTTGAGCGACTTCAGGCTGTTGCGAATCTTCATGATACCCTCGTGCGGCAACGCGCCGCTGAAATTGGAGACCGGGCCGTTAAGGGTGACTCTGGCCCAAGTCAACCCTTACCCCCGGATCTCGCCCAGTTTACGCTCCCAATTCAGCGCGTGGGCCACGATCAGTTCGAGGTCGGCAAACTTTGGCACCCACGGCAGCGTCGCCTTGATCCGGCGGTTGTCGGAAATCAGCGAATCGGGGTCACCCGCGCGGCGGGGCGAGAGCGTGCGGACGATCGTGTTGTTGGTCACCCGGTCCACCGCATCGAGCACTTCGAGCACCGAATAACCCTGGCCATAGCCGCAATTCATCGTCAGCGAATCGGCGGGGTGGGCAATCAGGTGGTCCAGCGCCAGCACGTGGGCGTTGGCCAGATCGCTGACGTGGATGTAATCGCGCACGCCGGTGCCGTCAGGGGTGCCGAAATCGGTCCCGAACACTTCCACGCCCGCGCGCTTGCCAAGGGCAGCTTCGCCCGCGACCTTGATCAGGTGCGTGGCCCCGGCGGTCGATTGCCCGGTGCGGCCCTGCGGATCGGCGCCCGCCACGTTGAAATAGCGCAGGGCGCAGAAGTTCAGCGGGTGCGCCGCCGCCGTGTCGCGCAGCATGAATTCGGTCATCAGCTTCGACATCCCATAAGGATTGATCGGGCGCTGGGGGGTATCCTCGGTCACGGGGGAGACTTCGGGGATGCCATAGGTCGCGGCGGTGGAACTGAAGATGAAGTGCGGCACGCCCGCGGCCACGGCAGCGGCGATCAGCGCGCGGGTCTTGGCGGTGTTGTTGTGGTAATATTTCAGCGGGTCCGACACGGATTCGGGCACCACCACCGATCCGGCGAAATGCATCACCGCGCGAATGCCCTGTTCGGCGAAGATCCGGGCCAGCAGTGCGCCGTCTTCGATGTCGCCCTGATAGAACGGGACCCCTTCGGGCACAGCCCAGCGAAATCCGGTGACCAGATTGTCGATCACCGCCACCGGCCAGCCGGCATCCTGAAGGGCGAGAACCGCGTGGCTGCCGATATAGCCGGCGCCGCCGGTGACGAGCACGGGGAGCTTTGTTGTCATGTCGATCAGGCTGTTAGCACCGCCGGTTGACCTTGGCAGCGATTTTCTGTCCGTTCAGCTTTGCGCAAAGCTGAACGGACTAGCGCGCTGATAACTTCACTGTTTTCCCGGAGAACCCCATGTCCCTGCCGCGCACTCTGACTTTGCTGTCCCTGATCGCGCTGGCGGCTCCGGCGCAGGCGCAGCCGGGGGGCTGGGGTGATCGGGGTTGGGGTGATCGGGGCTGGACCAGCGCACCCAGCGGCTATGCCCGAAATGCCCGCGCCGTATCGGTCAACCGCGAAGGCAAAGTGCAGGTCGCCCGGTTCGTGGCCGAAGATCCGGCAGCCGTGGCGGCCCTCGGCAAAGGCACGGTCAGCGTGATTGAGGCCCCGGCCACCAGTCTGGTCGATGCCCGCGAAATGGCGACCTATCAGGCGGCAGTGATCGATGCGCTGGCCGGGGCCGGTTACCAGACTGCCACGCCCGACGGCGCACACGTTGCCGAAGTGCGCGTGGCCCATGCCGTGGCCGAACCGCAGGAAGCGCCGAAAAAGCCGGTCAGCGGTGAAATGATGATGGGCGTATCGAATCGCGGCACCATGATGGGCATGGGGATCAACATCGATCTGACCAAACCCAAGGGCGCGCTGGTATCCACCCGGCTGGAAGCGCGGATCAGGGACCGCGTCAGCGGGGCGGTGCTGTGGGAAGGGCGGGCCGATATCCTGACCCGTCAGGGCGATGCCCGCTGGACCGACCAGAAGATTGCCCAGCGGCTGGCCGACGCGCTGTTCGAAGGCTTCCCCGCCGCCGGGGCATGACCACGCTTGCATCACGCGCCGCGCGGTCGCACAATTGCCGCAACAAGCCCTTGATGGAGAGGTCGCCCGCAATGAAGCCCCTGAAATTCGCCGCACTTTGCCTGGCGCTGGTACCCCTGGCGGGCTGTGTCGCGCCGACCGGACCGGTCGAAGTGACCCGGTTTCACGTGCCCGACGTGTCACCGCTGGGCAAGGGGACGATCTCGGTCGAACCGGCCCCCGGCATGGACGGCGCGTCGATCGAATGGCGGACCTATCAGATGGCCGTGCAGCGCCAGCTGACCTTGACTGGCTATAGCGGTGTGCCCGCCGGAACCGGCGCGCAAGTGGCGGAACTGCGCTTTACGCGCGGCACGTATCAGCCTGATCGGAGCGGCAGTCCGGTCAGCGTCGGGGTGGGCGGATCGACGGGCAGCTATGGGTCCGGCCTTGGCGTCGGGATCGGCCTCAACCTGTCTCCCAAGCCGACCGCGCAAGTCGAATCGATGCTGGGCGTGGTGATCAAGGACCGGATGAGCGGGCAGGCGCTGTGGGAAGGGCGGGCCAGCTTTTCGGTCCGGGCCTCATCGCCGCTGGCGGATACGACGCTGAGCGCGGGGAAGCTGGCCGAAGCGTTGTTTCAGGGCTTTCCGGGACAGTCGGGTGAGACTATCTCGGTCAAATGAGCCCATCTCCGATCCAGATCGACGCCGCCTTTGACAGCGGCAATATCCAGGTGCTGTCCATCGACGGCGCATCCGCCCGGCTGGCGATCCGCAAGGACGCGCATTCGGACTTCTACCAGTGGTTCCACTTTCGCGTCGCGGGCGCGCAGGGCCGCGAACTGACGCTGAAGATCACCGGGCTGGGCGGTTCAGCCTATCCCGGCGGCTGGCCCGGCTACCGCGCCGCCGTCAGCGAGGACCGCGATTTCTGGGGCCGCGCGGCCAGCAGTTATGACGCGGACGAGGACGGCGGCACGCTGACGATCCACTATCGGCCAATGGGCAATCTGGCGTGGTTCGCCTATTTCGCGCCCTATTCGATGGAGCGGCACCATGATCTGGTGTCTACCATGGCCGAGGCTGACGGCGTGGATCATCGCGTGCTGGGCTACAGCCTGGAAGGGCAGGCGATCGATTGCCTGTCACTGGGCGAGGGGGCGAAGCAGGTCTGGCTCTATGCCCGCCAGCATCCGGGCGAATCGATGGCCGAATGGTGGATGGAAGGCGCGCTGGAATGCCTGACCGATCCGGCCGATCCGATCGCGCGCAAACTACGCCAGCTTTGCCGGTTCCACATCGTCCCCAATGCCAACCCGGACGGATCGTGCCGAGGCCACTTGCGGACCAATGCGGCGGGGATGAACCTCAACCGCGAATGGGCCGAGCCGAGCGCGGAAAAATCCCCCGAAGTGCTGGCGATCCGGGACGCGATGGACGCGTCCGGCGTCGACTTCGCGATGGACGTTCACGGCGATGAGGCGATCCCGCATGTGTTTCTGGCCGGGTTCGAAGGCATCCCATCGTGGACGGAAGGCCAGCAGAGCGGGTTTGACCGCTACAAGACCATCCTGAAACGCCGCACCCCCGATTTCCAGACCCGGCACGGCTATCCGGTGGCGGGCAAGGGCCGGGCCAATCTGGCAATGTCGACCAATCAGGTGGCGCAGCGGTTCGGCTGCGCGGCGATGACGCTGGAAATGCCGTTCAAGGACAACGACGACCTGCCCTGCGCCGCGCAAGGCTGGTCGGCGGAGCGCAGCAAACTGCTGGGCCGCGACTGCCTGGGCGCGTTGCTGGAGTGGCTGGAGGGGGCGGAGTAACCTCCTTAGCGCTATCTCTCGTCCGTTTGTGTCGAGCGAAGTCGAAACACGTTAGCGCCAAGCTGTCTCGACTTCGCTCGACACGAACGGAGCTTGGTTTTGCGGAGGCTGGGCCCGGTTGCCAGCCTAAGCCAGACTATCCGGCCCGAACGCATGGGGCAGCAGGTCTGACAGGCGCAGTTCCAGCACTTCGTCCTCGCCCACGCACCACACCAGCGGGTCGCTGGCGCCCAGCGCCGCGACCTCGTTCAGCATCTGGCGGCAGCGGCCGCAGGGTGTGACTGGTGCGCCTGCGCCAACCTCGCCCGCCTTGCCGCCGATCACCGCGACCGCTTCCAGCGATCCGCGCCAGTCCTCTGACAGCGCTTTGCCCACCGCGACCGTTTCCGCACACAGCGTCAGGCCGTAACTGGCGTTCTCCACGTTCGCGCCGGTTACCACCGACCCGTCGGCAAAGCCCAGCGCCGCGCCGACGTGGAAGTTGGAATAGGGGGCATAAGCACTGGTGGCAGCCGCGCGGGCGGCGGCGATCAGGGTGTCGCGATCAATCGTCATGCAACCTTCCTAACCGGTTCAGGGCTGGACCACCACCCAGCGGACCGGGGTGGCCCCGGCTTCGTTGGCCAGTGTGCTGTTGGCGGTCCACAGCATCCACGGCCGACCGGCATAGTCCGGCTGGAACCGGTTGCGCACCAGCCACAGGTTGCGGTCGATCGCGGCGGCGACGCCATAGCGCCGCTGGAACGCGCGCGACACTTTCAGGATCGAGGACTTGCCGGTGTGCGTTTCGATCTGGTTGATGAATGTGGTCAGCTCGCTCTGCACCGCGGCGTCGCTGACCTTGATCGGGCAATCGTCGGCCAGCATGTCAAGGTCGATCGCCGGGGGCAGCAGCTTGGCATCGCGCGGCACCACGGTCACGAAATTGCCGGCCTGCTTTTCGGCCGGCTGGCAGGGGTCATAGCGGTGGACCGCGCCGACCTGGAGCTTGGCGGCGCGGGCTTCTTCGAGGTTTTTCACGAACGCGCCGTCGCGGGCAAAGGCGCTGGCCGAAGCATCGAGATAGGCAAAGTCCGCGCCGATGGCCTTCAGCGCCGGCCAGTCCACCGCGCCGTCTTCCGCGCCGATTTCCACGCCCTGCAGCGGGAAGGCGGCGCGCGGCGGCAGCCAGTGATGCAGATCCCACCATGCCCAGCCGCCGCCGATCAGCGCGATCAGGAGTCCCGCGCCCAGCAGGCGCAGCCGCCAGCGACTGGATGATTTGCGTGCCATGATGTGTGCGCCGACCCTTTGAAACTTAACCCCTGATATGCAGCACGCAGATCAGGGTAAAGAGCCGCCGTGCGGTGGGAAAGTCAGTTTCCACTTTTCCATCAAGGCGTTCCAGCAGCATTTCTGCTGCTTCGTTGTGAACGCCGCGCCGGGCCATGTCGATTGTCTCGATTTCCATGGCACTGGCCTTGCGGATCGCCTGGTAATAGCTGTCACAGATCGCGAAGTATTCGCGGATGTGGCGGCGGAACCGACCCAATCCCAGGATCAGCGATTCCAGCAGGCTGCCGTCTTCCGCGCTGATTTCCAGCACCAGCCGGCCGTCTTCCACCGAAAGCCGCAGCCGGTACGGGCCCTGATGGCCCGCCCCCCAGGCGCGCATCGGCTTGAAGGTGTTGTCCTCGATCAGGTCGAAGATCGCGATCCGGCGTTCCTGCTCGATATCGGCATTGCGCCACAGGATCGTCGCTTCATCCAGCGCGATGTCGATGATCCGTGCGTCTGCCATCCTGCTGCGGCTTCTCGCAGATGCAATATGCGGCGGCAAGAGGGGGATTTCGCATCGGCCGGTGCGAATAATTCCACACCCTGTGCAAAACTCGCGCCTGCCAGCGGCCTTGAACCGGACCGGGCGGGCGCGCAAAGAATGCCGCGCATGGCTGAACTCGATCTCATCACTCGCCCGTCCGAACCGCTCGCCCGCGCGCTGCCCGCCAACGTCGAGGCTGAGGCCGCGTTTCTGGGCGCGGCGCTGATCGATAACCGCGTGATCGAGGAACTGGTCACGCCGCTGCGCCCCGAACATTTCTTTGAATCCGTCCATGGCCGGATTTATGAGCGCATCCTGCAACTGCTGGACCGCAAGGCGATTGTCACGCCGGTCACGCTGAAACCCTATTTCGAGGCGGACGAGGCGCTGAAGGATCTGGGCGGCGCATCCTATCTGGCGCGGCTGACGGCGGATGGGCAGGGGCTGCTGGCGCCGCGCGAACTGGCCGAGCAGATATATGACCTCGCGCTGCTGCGCGAACTGGTGACGGTGGGACGCAACCTGGTCAATTCCGCGCTCGATACATCGGAAAGCGTCGCGCCGATGGACCAGATTTCGTTGGCCGAAGCCGCGCTTTATCAGGTGGCCGAAGGGGCGGCGGCGGGCACCGAGGCGCAAGGGTTCGCCATGGCGACCCGCACCGCGCTGGGCATGATCGAAAAGGCGCTGCTGTCGGGCGGGCACGTGTCGGGCACGACCACCGGCCTTACCTCGATCAACGAAAAGGTCGGCGGCCTGCACGATTCCGATCTGATCATCCTGGCCGGGCGTCCGGGCATGGGCAAAACCTCGCTTGCCACCAACATCGCCTTCAACGCGGCGGACCGGTTGCGGCGGGATCTGGCGGACGGGATCGATACGGCCAAGTCGGTCGGCGCGGCGACGGCGTTTTTCAGCCTGGAAATGAGCGCGGACCAGCTGGCCACGCGTATTCTGGCCGAACAGTCCGGGATCAGTTCCGAAGCCTTGCGCATGGGCAAGATCAGCCGCGAGGATTTTCAGCAGCTGTCCTATGCCAGCCAGCGTCTGGCCGAGCTGCCGCTGTTTATCGACGATACGCCGAGCCTGACCATCGCCGCGCTGCGCACCCGCGCGCGGCGGCTGAAGCGGCGGCATGATATCGGGCTGGTGGTGGTCGATTACCTCCAGTTGCTGCAAGGATCGGGCCGCGCCAACGACAACCGCGTGAACGAGATTTCCGAAATCAGCCGCGGCCTGAAAGCGCTGGCCAAGGAACTGTCGGTGCCGGTGATTGCGCTGTCACAGCTCAGCCGTGCGGTCGAACAGCGCGAGGACAAGCGCCCGATGCTGTCGGATTTGCGCGAATCCGGCTCGATCGAACAGGACGCGGACATGGTCTGGTTCGTGTTCCGCGAAGACTATTACGTCGCGGCGCGCGAACCCAAAGTGCCCGAAGGGTCGGACGATTCCAAGACGCACGAAGCCCACGCCGCCTGGCAGGCCGAAATGGAACGGGTGTTCGGCACGGCCGAACTGATCGTGGCCAAGCAGCGCCATGGTTCAACCGGCAAAGTGCGGATGCGGTTCGAACCGCGGATCACCCGGTTCAGCGATCTGGCAGATGATTCGATGGCGAGCTATAATAACGACTGAAAAATAGTCAATTAATACAATGCTTTATGCGAATATTTCTTGACTTGCGAATCACCCTGCGTGTAGGCCCGGTCTTTCCCCGATTTCCTGGACTGGAGTGCCCGATGGCGCGCGTTACCGTTGAAGATTGCGTCGACAAGATTCCCAACCGTTTCGACCTGGTGTTGATGGCCGCGCAGCGTGCGCGTGAGATTTCGGGCGGCGCCGAACTGACCATCGACCGTGACCGGGACAAGAACCCCGTGGTCGCCCTGCGCGAAATCGCGGAGCAGACCGTGCGTCCGGCCAACCTCAAGGAATCAGTGATCAGCTCGCTTCAGCGCGTGCTGCCGGATGATGACGATGAAGTTGATGACATCGGCTCGCTCAGCCAGTCGGCTGAAGCGCTGCGGATCACCGCTGCGGCACCGGTGCGCAACACCTCGATCGGCGGCGATTACGAAGGCTGACCACAGCCAGCGGCTCACGCCTGCGCAGCGGCCCGCTTCCCCATTGGGGAGGCGGGCCGTTTCGTTTGGGGGTCAGTTGCGGATACGGATCAGCGGCAGGGATAAGTCTTGATGAAATAGTCCGCCATCGCCGCCTTCATCGTCGTGGCCCCGCGCGCCGGTGCGGGATAGGCGCGCAAGTGGGTCAGCAACTGATCGGATGACATGCGCGCCTTGCCGCCGGTTGGCGGGCAGCTGCTGGGCTTGCCGGCTGCGCGTTCGGCGGTCAGCCGTGAGCGATAGGCAGCTCCGGCGGCTTCGCCTTCGCTTTTCAGCACTTTCATGTCGCCGGAAAACAGCGCCGCCGGACCCTTGGCCCGCAGCGCATCGGCCTTGGACAGGAAGGTTGCGACGCTCATCTCGCCCGTGTTGGCGAAAGCAGGGGTAGCCAGCACCAGGCTGAACCCGATGGCGACGGCGGCGATGGATTTCATGTGCTTCTCCGTGATCTGGGCATGCTGTCAGGTACTCTGCGGGGCTTCCGAAAAGCGGCGCCCGGCCTTGGGGATGGCCGAGCCCTGAACCGTCACGGGCCGGGCCGGGCCGCTGGGCTTGTCGGGCCGGTCCAGCTTGCCGGTTTCCAGCAGTTCCTTGATCTCGTCGCCGGTCAGCGTTTCGTATTCGAGCAGGGCCTGAGCCAGCAGGTGCAGCTTGTCCTCATGCGTCTTGAGGATGTCGGTCGCGCGGGTGTGCGCACCGTCGACCAGTCCGCGGATTTCGCTGTCGATCAGCTTGTTCGTCTCGTCAGAGGCGAACGTGCGCTGCGTGCCGCCCATCCCCAGATAGCCTTCCTGCTGGTCTTCATACTGCAGCGGTCCCAGCTTTTCCGACATGCCCCACTTGGTGACCATGTTGCGCGCAAGGCCGGTGGCATACTGGATATCTGACGATGCACCCGATGACACCTTGTCATAGCCGAAGATCAGTTCTTCGGCGACGCGCCCGCCCATGCTGACCGACAGGTTCGCGTGCATCTTGTCGCGGTGATAGGAATAGCTGTCCCGTTCCGGCAAGCGCATCACCATGCCCAGCGCGCGGCCGCGCGGGATGATCGTGGCCTTGTGGATCGGATCGGACGCGGCCTCGTTGACCGAGACAATCGCATGGCCCGCCTCGTGATAGGCGGTCATCTTCTTCTCTTCCTCGGTCATCACCATGCTGCGGCGTTCCGCGCCCATCATGACCTTGTCCTTGGCGTCCTCGAACTCCTGCATGGCAACCAGCCGCTTGTTGCGGCGCGCGGCCAGCAGGGCGGCTTCGTTGACCAGATTGGCCAGATCCGCGCCGGAAAAGCCCGGCGTTCCGCGTGCAATGACGCGCGGATTCACGTCGGGGGCCAGCGGCACCCGCTTCATGTGAACCGCCAGGATCTTTTCGCGGCCTTCGATATCGGGGATCGGCACCACCACCTGCCGGTCGAACCGGCCGGGGCGCAGCAGCGCCGGGTCCAGCACGTCGGGGCGGTTGGTGGCGGCGATGATAATGATGCCTTCGTTGGCTTCGAACCCGTCCATTTCGACCAGCAGCTGGTTGAGCGTCTGTTCGCGTTCGTCGTTCGAATTGCCCAGACCGTGGCCGCGATGGCGGCCGACCGCGTCGATTTCGTCGATGAAGACGATGCACGGCGCGTTCTTCTTGGCCTGTTCGAACATGTCGCGGACGCGGCTGGCGCCGACGCCGACGAACATTTCGACAAAGTCCGAACCTGAAATGGTGAAGAACGGCACGCCCGCTTCACCCGCGATGGCGCGGGCCAGCAGCGTCTTGCCGGTGCCGGGCGAACCGACCAGCAAGGCGCCCTTGGGGATTTGCCCGCCGAGCTTGGAAAAGCGCTGCGGATCGCGCAGGAACTCGACGATTTCTTCCAGTTCCTCGCGCGCTTCGTCGATCCCGGCAACATCATCGAACGTGACGCGGCCCTGACGTTCGGTCAGCAGCTTGGCCTTGGACTTGCCAAAGCCCATCGCGCCGCCGCCGCCGCCCTTCTGCACTTGCTTCAGGGCAAAGAACGCGACACCCAGGATCAGCAGGAACGGCAGCGAATTGACCAGGATATAGAGCAGCAGATTGGGTTCTTCGGCAGCCTTGCCTTCATACTTCACACCGCTTTCCTGAAGCAGCGGTTGCAGCGAGGCGTCGTTGGGCACGGGGACGGTGCTGAATGCCTCGCCATTCTTGAACTTCCCGGTGATCCGGGTTTCAGACACCTGCACCGACGCAACGGTACCTTCGGACACGCGGTTGCGGAACTCTGAATAGCCGATTGCGCTGCCCGCCGGTTCGCTGCGCGCGCCCATCATCGACACCACCAGCAGCAAGGCCATGATGATCCCGCCCCACATCAGCAGGCTTTTCATCATTGGATTGCCGTTCGGCTGTTCCTCATTCATCGCAAAAAGTCCTTTCGCCGCCAATGTAGGACGGCATGGCTGAATCGCAAGCTAACGCCGTGACAGATGCGACAGCTTGCACCACGGCGCAGGCCAATGCACAAGCTGGCCTGAAGTCCTTGGCCTGAAAATTCAATAGAGGGGTATTGATGAACCACAGCAGCAGCGGATTGGCCGAAGATCGTTTTGCCGGCTGGCCGAAACTGCCTGCGCGGCTGGCGTTGCTGGCGTTCGCGCTGTTGCTCATCGCATCCGCGCTGGTGCCGATCACGGCGGGCGAGCAGGACATCGTCACCAAGGATTTCGTCGAGAACCTGTCCGGCGCGGACGTGCCGGGGGCCGAACGTCCGCGCGATGACGATCTGGCGCTGTATGACACGGTGATCGAACGGATCGGCAAGGGCGAGAATTACTACACCGTCGCGGCGCAGGAACATCGCCGGTCGGACTATCCGGTCACGCCGGGCTGGGCGGTACGGCCGCCGACGCTGGCCTATCTGGCGATGTGGCTGGGGCCGGTCGGGCAGATGGTGGCGGCGATCGTGCTGATGCTGGCCGTGCTGAAAGTATGGTGGGACCGGCTGGCCGAGGAAGCGGGCGATCCGCGCACCCGGCGGATCGGGCTGGCGCTGGTATTTTTTGGCGCGTCGCTGGGGCTGAACCGCTATTACTTCGTGCTGCACGAATTGTGGGCGGGAATGCTGGTGGCGCTGGCGTTCGGCTTGCACCGGCCGGGACGCAAATGGGGCGCGGCGTTGGCCGTGACCGCGCTGGCGCTGGCGATCCGCGAACACGTGTTTCCGTTCGTGCTGCTGCTGGGGGCGATGGCGGCGTGGCGGCGCGACTGGAAGGAAACGGCGGCATGGGGCGCGCTGGCGGCGGCGTTCGTGGTGCTGATCATGGTGCATCACCACTATGCCGCGCTGCAAGTGCTGGCCACGGACCGGCCATCGCCCGAATGGCTGCAATTGCGCGGCCTGTCGGGCTGGCTGTCAAACGTGGCCCTTTCCAGCAACCTGCGGTTCTTCCCGCACTGGATTGCGGGTCCGCTGATCGTGCTAGCGTTGCTGGGCTGGGCCGGGTGGCGCACGGCGGCAGGGGCGTTCGGGACGCTGCTCTATCTGGGCTATGGGCTGGCGTTCATGCTCGCCGGGCGGCCGGACAATTTTTACTGGGGCGCGGTGGTCGCCCCGGTGATGTTCCTCGGGCTGGCGTTCGCCCCGCGCGCGCTGGGATCGCTGTGGCGCGGGGCGAGAACGGCCTGATCAGTTCGCGATTTCGCTGATCTTGTGGTGCGGCAAAACGCGCCAGGCGGCAACGGCCAGGATTACTTGCGCCGCCTCCAGGGCCATCGGCATGGCAAAGCCTGGGGCCGTGCCATCCAGCGCGGCGCTGATCGCGCGGCCGGTGAAGGCGATGCCGAACAGCAGCGCGGGCACCAGCAACAGATCGCCATTGCGCCGCCAGCCGCCCCACAACTGGCATCCGCCCGCGACCAGGAAGAATGCGGTCAGATCGGCGCGCAGCACGGCCAGACCGCCGGGGCCGACCGGTGACAGGTTGAAGGCTGCGCCCAGCCGCGCCGGATCGATCAGAAAGCTGACCCCCAGGAACAAATTGAACAGACCGGCCAGAAACAGCACGGCGGTCAGGATGATGCGCATTTTTCGGTAACTCCCCCTGTTAACGCGAACTTGACCACTGTGGCGCAGGCGTTGCGGGAAAGCAAAGCCTGTTGCGCGAAAGGGAGCGGCGTTGCACAAGCTGCCTGCTATGAGGAACCCCCGGATACTCCTGATCGTCGGCGGCGGAATTGCGGCCTACAAGGCGTGCGAACTCGTGCGCCTGATCCGCAAGAACGGCGCCGAGGTAACCTGCGTGCTGACCCAAGGCGGCGCGCAGTTTGTCACCGCGATGACGCTGGCAGCGCTGAGCGAGAACCCGGTTCACACCACGCTATGGGATCTGACCGCCGAGGTCGAGATGGGCCATATCCAGCTGTCGCGCGCCGCCGATCTGGTGGTGGTCTGCCCCGCCACCGCCAACCTGATGGCCAAGATGGCGGCCGGGATCGCGGACGATCTGGCGACCACGCTGCTGCTCGCCACCGACAAGGCGGTGCTGGCCGTGCCCGCGATGAACGTGCGGATGTGGCAGCACGCCGCGACCCAGCGGAACGTCGAAACGCTGGTGGCGAGCGGTGTGACCGTGCTCGATCCCGACGAAGGGATGATGGCCTGCGGCGAATATGGTCCCGGCCGCCTGCCCGAACCGGCAGCAGTGTGGCAGGCGATTGCCGCGATGCTGGGGCTGGATGCGCCAGCGCCGGTTGAAGCCGTTGAGGCGGGCGATCTGGGCGGGCTGTCGGCCAGCCTCATTTCCCGCAGCACGGTCAGTTCCGCCGTGTTTGGCGAGGATTTCGCGGACGTGCCGGAGCTGCCCGAACTGCCCGTTCCAGAGTTTGACCCTGTGGCGGCTGGCTTGCTGCTGCCGAAGAAGGGCAGGGCCAAGGCCGCGCCGCCGACCGATGCGGAGGCGATCAACCATCTGGTGTCGGACCAGTCAGAGCCGGAACCGCTGATCGACCAGCTGACTGACGACCCGCTGACCTTCCAGCCTGATTTCGAGGAAGACCCGCCGCATCGCCCGCTGTTTGGCAAACACGTGCTGATCACGGCCGGGCCAACGCATGAGCCGATCGACCCGGTCCGTTACATTGCCAACCGCTCGTCCGGGAAACAGGGCTTCGCAATTGCCGCTGCGGCGGCGCAGCTGGGCGCGCGGGTGACGCTGGTGTCCGGGCCGGTCAGTCTGCCAACGCCGGTGGGGGTGGACCGGGTGGACGTGGAAACCGCGCGTGAAATGGCCGAAGCGGTCAAGCGTGCGCTGCCGGCCGACGTGGCGATCATGGTCGCCGCCGTGGCTGACTGGCGCACGCTGGAAACGTCGAGCGAGAAGATGAAAAAGCGCGGATCGGCTCCGCCCGCGCTGCGGCTGACCGAAAACCCCGATATTCTGGCGACGCTGTCGGTCAGCGACAAGCGCCCGAAGCTGGTAGTTGGCTTTGCTGCCGAAACCGAAAAGGTGATCCAGCACGCCACCGAAAAGCGCCAGCGCAAGGGCGCGGACTGGATTATCGCCAACGATGTGTCGGGCGATGTGATGGGCGGCAATTCCAATGCCGTGCATATCGTCACCGCGCAGGGTGTCGAAAGCCTGCCCGAAATGCCAAAGGACGATGTCGCCCGCGCGCTTGTCGAAAGGATCGCCGATGCACTCGCTCCCCCCGCCAGTCCCGATCCGCGTTAAACGCCTGCCGCATGGGGAAGGGCTGGACCTGCCCGCCTATGCCACGGCTGGCGCGGCGGGCATGGATGTTGTTTCCGCAGAAGACGTCACGATCGCTCCGGCTGCGCGCCACGCGGTCGCCACCGGCCTCGCGCTGGGAATCCCGGCCGGCTACGAAGTGCAGGTCCGCCCGCGTTCGGGCCTTGCGCTGAAGCACGGGATCACTGTGCCCAACACCCCCGGCACGATCGACAGCGATTATCGCGGCGAGTTGAAAGTCATCCTGATCAATCACGGCGCGGATGCGTTCGAAATCCGGCGCGGTGACCGGGTGGCGCAGCTGGTGCTGGCCCCGGTGACGCAAGGCAGCTGGCTAGAGGTGAGCGAACTCGATGAAACCGCGCGGGGTGAGGGCGGGTTCGGCTCCACCGGCGGGGTGACCGCGCTGGGGAACTAGGCGTAAACATTGCCCCCCACCCCTAACCCCTCCCCGCCGGGGAGGGGAATTTCAACGGCAAGCCCCGCAGCCAAGAAAAAGGGCGGGACCGTTGCCGACCCCGCCCTTTCACTCTCGGTGGTGTGCCGATCAGTTGTCCCGCTTTTTCTCCGGAGCGACTGAAATCCGCACGGTTTCGCCGGAATTACCCGGGAAATCGGTAAACATCGCCTCTACCAGGTTGGGCACCAGGTGCGACAGGCGGTTCGAGGTTGAGGCCGCTTCGGCCTTGCCTTCGAACAGGCGCTGGCCATCGGCCTTGCGATCGATCTTCAGCGATATGCCGCTGGTATAGACAGTGTAGCTTTCATAGCCGTTGTCGAACCACGGATCATACCAGCCGTAACCCCACGCGCTGTGGCGGGCATAGCCAAAGGGCCGATAGTAACCCCGGCGACCGCCCCAGTAACCCATGCGCGGGTGGCCATACCACGAACCCCAATAGGGATCGGAAAAGCCGGTGCTGCGGACCTTGTCACGGCCCTTGTCGACGCCATAGTCGAACCGCACGATCAGTGTGGCGGCATCGGTGCTGGCAACCGGGGTATAGCCCAGCTGCGCCATCCGGGCTTCGACCAGGCGGGCGTATTGCGAAAACTCAAGGCCCCCGGCCAGCGCCGGGTCATCCGCGACAATCGCGAAAGTCTGCCCCTGCGGCGCAGGCAGCTGGCTGGCAAAGCGCGAGACATTGGCGTTGAACGGTGTGGCGCAAGCGGCCAGCGTTACCAACATCAGCGGCACGAGGGCGGCCTTTAACCAGCCGAGCGGCGAAGTGCGGTGGTGCGACATGGACCCGTTTTCTCCCTTGCTTGCCCCGGCGCGATTCGCGCACCACAGCAAGCGGAACGTTAGCAGTCTGACGGGGGTAAACCAGCACGCCTGAATGGCAATTGAATGGGCCGCTCAGCCCCGCACCAGCCCCAGCGCCTCATAAGTTGCCGCCAGCGTCGGCGCGGCCAGCGCGCGGGCGCGTTCGCCGCCTGCGCGCAGGATCGCGTCGAGCGCGGCGCGGTCCTGCCGCAGTTCAATGAAGCAGGCGTTGATCGGGGCCAGCTTTGCAACCAGCAGTTCGCCCAGCGCAGGCTTGAACGCGCCAAACCCCTTGCCTTCGAACTCAGCCAGAACTGCATCGACAGCGCACCCGGCCATCGCGGCATAGATGCCCACCAGATTGGCGGCTTCCGCGCGGCCTTCCAGCCCTTTGGCCTCACCCGGCAGGACTTCAGGGTCGGTCTTGGCCTTCTTGACCTTGCCCATGATCGTGTCGGCATCGTCGGTCAGGTTGATCCGGCTCATGTCCGACGGGTCGGATTTGGACATCTTGCTGGTGCCGTCGCGCAGGCTCATCACGCGGGCCGCTTCGGGCGGGATGATCGCTTCGGGCAGGGTGAACACCGGGGCGGCTTCGCCATTCTCGTCCTTGGGGCCGAAATCGTTGTTGAACTTTTGCGCAATGTCGCGCGCCAGTTCCAGATGCTGCTTCTGGTCTTCGCCGACCGGAACATGGGTCGCCTGATAGAGCAGGACGTCTGCCGCCTGCAGCACCGGATAAGTGAACAGCGCAACGCTGGCGCCTTCGCGGTTCTTGCCGGCCTTGTCCTTCCACTGGGTCATGCGGTTCAGCCAGCCCATCCGGGCGGTGCCGCTGAGCAGCCATTGCAGTTCGGCATGGGCGGGAACCTGGGTCTGGTTGAACAGGATCGACTTGTCCGGGTCGATCCCGCAGGCGACCAGCGCGGCCACCATTTCGCGGGTGTTCGCCGCCAGGTCTGCGGGCACGTGCGGCATCGAGATCGCGTGGAGATCGGCCAGGAAATACAGGCTCTGTCCGCCGCTGGCGGCCACTTCGTCCTGCATCTTCACCCAGTTGCGGATTGCGCCCAGGTAGTTGCCAAGGTGAAGGTTGCCCGTGGGCTGGATGCCGGAAACGATACGCATGGGATTTCCTAAATTTTGTCCTGATCAGGCCTTGCGCCGCCGCAACTGGCCGATGGTGGCGCGATTGACCACTCCGAAAGCAATCGCAAGTCCGAAGAACACGACTACTCCGACAAGCACGAGGCCGGCGATGGCCGTGATCCGCTCAATCACCCCGCCGATATACCAATCCGTGCCCAGCGGCACGAGCCACCACAAGACCGCGCCCATCGCCGCCGAGGCCAGCATGATCCGTGCGATCCGCGATACGACCTGCCCGGTCAGGCGAAAATGGCCCTTCCACGCCAGGATGCCATAGAGCATCGCGCAGTTGGTCCAGGCCGAGATCGATCCGGCCAGCGCCAGCCCTTCCACGCCCAGCCGCGGCACCAGCACCAGGTTGAGCACGACATTGAGCGTGAGCGAGATCGCGGCGGTATAGACCGGGGTCTTGGTATCCCGCCGGGCGAAAAACCCCGGCATCAGCACTTTGACCAGCACATAGGCCGGCAGGCCGACGACCAGCATCGCCACGACCGATCCGGTCGCCAGACTGTCCGCCACGGTATAGGCTCCGCCGGTGTAGAACGCGCGGGTAATGGCCGTGCCGGTCACGTAAAGCGCGACGGCAGCGGGCATCGTCAGCAGCAGCGCCAGTTCGACCGCGTTGCTTTGCAGGCGGGATGCCTCGCCATCTTCGGACTGGGCGATATAGCGCGACAGCGCGGGCAGGATCGCCGTACCCAGCGCGATACCGATGATCCCCAGCGGCAGCTGGTTCAGCCGGTCGGCCATGGCCAGAAAGGTGATGCTCTTGTCCGGCAGGCTCGACAGGAAGAACAGGTCGATGAACCGGCTGATCTGGTAAACCCCCGCGCCCAGCACGGCAGGCAGGATCAGGCGGCCCAGCGTGCCGACTTCCGGGGTCAGCCGAGGGCGGCGCAGCTTCAGGCTGAAACTGCACTTGCGCGCCCAGAACCATAACCACAGGAACTGGAGCAGCCCCGAAACCGACACTGCGATTGCCAGGAACAGCCCGGTCTGCTGTTTCGCGGCTTCCCCGCCGCCCAGCATCGCCCCGCCGATCAATGCGGCGACCAGGCACAGGTTCAGGATGATTGGTGCAGCCGCCGCCGCAGCGAACCGCGACATCGAATTGAGGATCGCGGCCAGCAGCGTCGCCAGGCTCATGAAGGCAAGATAGGGAAACGCGATCCGCGCCATCGCCACGCTCAGGTCGAAGCGGGTGCCATCGGCGGCCAGCGCGTCGCTGGCGAACAGCCCCATCACCCACGGCATGGCGATCAGCGCCAGGCCCGAAAAGGCCAGCAGGATCGGCACCAGCACCGCCACCACATCGTTGGCAAAGCGGAAGGCGTCGTCGTTGCCGTCCTGGCTGCCGACCCGCTGGTTGAACAGCGGAACAAAGGCCGATGCAAACGCCCCTTCGGCAAACAGGCGGCGGAAGATGTTGGGCAACTGGAAGGCCAGTTGCCAGGCATCGGCCACGCCGCCCGCGCCCAGCACGCGCGCCAGCAGCATGTCGCGGGCGAACCCGAACACGCGGCTGATCGCGGTCAAACCGCCGATCGTGGTGACGTTCCTGATCAGGCTCATGCGCGGTTCAATCCTGCGCGCGGCCCGGCGGGGCGCTTACGCGTTGCCGAGGGGAGCGTCGCCAGCAGCTTCGGCGTCGGCCTGCTGCGCGGCGAGTTGCTGCAGGTAGATCCCGTTGAAATCAATCGGCTCCAGCAGCAGCGGCGGGAACCCGGCATCGCGCACGGCGTCGGAAATCACGCGGCGCGCAAACGGGAACAGGATACGCGGTGCTTCGGCATAAGTGAACGCGTGCATCTGCGGCTCGTCCAGATTGCGCATGCCCACCAGCCCGCAATAGGCCAGGTCGATGATGAACGCCGTGCCAGCCTGCGTGCGCGATTTGATCGCGATCTTCAGCTCGATCTCGCTCACTTCTTCGCTCAGCGCACGGGCGCCGATGTTGAACTGAACATCGATTTCCGGTGCGTCGGTCCACTGGAAGCTGTCCGGCGCGTTGGGGTTTTCAACCGACAGGTCTTTCACATACTGTGAAATGATCCCGGCGGCGGGCAGCGTGTCTGCGCCGTTCGGAGCGGGGGCGCCAAGGCCCATGTCGGTGATGATGCTGCCTTCGTCGGCCATTGGTTGTTCCAGCTTTCCGTCAGATGAAAAGGATTGGCGGCGCGCCTAGCATCCGGCGGCGCGGGCGGCAAGGCTGGGACGCGGGCAGCGGGCGGCGAGACCGGAAAAACGTCACACCCTGGCGTAAAAATTGCACCGAATTGGCAATCGGCGCGTTGTTCATCTGTCATTACTCCCTATTTGGCTTTAGAGTGACATGTTGGCAAATTGCATTGGCCGCGCACGCGGCAGGGACTGGAAAGTGGATAGCACTGTGGAGATCGTGATCCTGGCCATGGTTGCAGCCTTTCTCGGGCTGCGGCTCTACTCCGTGCTGGGCCGGCGGGCCGAGCATGAGGAAGAACCGATTCAAGGCCGGTTCGAAGACAAGGGTGCCCCGCCTGCACGTCCCCGCGCGGCCGATCCGGCTGATCGCACCGTCACCGCGCTGCAACCGCAGCCGCGCGTGCTGATCCCCGGGGTAACGCCTGCCATCGAACGCGGCCTGCGCGAAATCGCCGCCGCCGATCGCAAGTTTGATCCGGTTGCATTCCTGGAAGGTTCAAAGGGCGCCTACCGCATGGTGCTCGAAGCGTTCTGGGCCGGTGACAAGGAAACGCTGGCGCAGCTTTGCGACAGTGATGTTCATGCCGGGTTTGCGGCGGCGATCGATGCCCGGCTCGCAGCGGGTGAAACGCTCGACAACCGGTTGGTGCGGATTGAGGATGCGGCAATCGTCGCAGCCAGCTTCGATACGCCCGTTGCCCGTGTCTCGGTGCGCTTCACGGCCGACATTGCAGCCGTCACGCGCAGCAGCGAGGGTGTGGTGATTGCCGGTTCGCTGGATGACGCGGTTGAGGCGCGGGATATGTGGACGTTCACCCGTAACGTCACCGCTGCCGGACCGGACTGGCTGCTCGACGAAACCGACGAGGGCTGATCCGGCAATGCCGGTCAAGGTGCGGCGCGGGCAGCTTCGCAGCGCAGCGGCGGTGGCCTTGATGGCTGTTCTGGCGGCTTGCGGGCGGATCATTCCCCCCGGGCAAGCGCCCATTCCGCCGGTTGCCCAGCCAGCCGTGCCAGTTGTGGCGAACGCGCTGCTGGCCGGAGTGGCGGCTGGCCCGGCGATCACCAACCTGGGGATCGTCCGGAGCGACGCCTTGGGCGCACTGCGCTCATTCCGGGAAAGCTGCCCGCGCCTGACCAGCCGGACCGACACATCGGGCCTGACCCGTCCGGGGGATTGGGTTCCAGCCTGCACCGCCGCAGCAAAATGGCCGGACGCCGAACCTGAGAGCTTTTTCCCGGTCTATTTTGAAACCGTCCGCGTGGGTGATGGCAAGACGCTGGTCACCGGATATTACGAACCGGAAATCGCCGGAACGCGCACCCGTCAGGCAGGGTTTGACGTGCCCGTCTATCGTGTGCCGCCAGACCTTGTCCGCGCGAAAATCGGCGATGCACCGCCCAATCCTGACGGCTCGCAGCCGCTGGGCCGCTATGACGCCAGCGGCCTGTTCGTGCGCTATTTCGACCGGGGTGAGATTTATGACGGGGCGCTGGCGGGCAAGGGGCTGGAAATCGGCTGGGCTGCGGATCCGGTCGAAATGTTCTTCCTGCAGATTCAGGGGTCAGGACGCCTGCGCGCGCCTGACGGCACGGTGTTGCGGATTGGGTATGCCGGGCAGAATGGCCACGCCTACACCGGGATCGGCGGCGTCATGCGGGAACGCGGGCTGCTGGGTACCGGGCCGGGGCAGTATGCCGGATCGATGCAGGGCATCATGCAATATGTGCGGGAGAACCCGGACGCGGGCAAGGCGCTGATGCGAGAGAACCGCAGCTTCGTGTTCTTTCGCGAACTGACCGGCGATGGCCCGCTGGGCGCGCTGAACGTCCCGGTGCGCGGGCGCGACAGCGCGGCGGCGGACCCGGCATTCGTGCCGCTGGGCGCGCCGGTCTGGCTGGATATCGACCGGACGGAAGCCAACGGGCTGTGGATCGCGCAGGACACCGGCGGCGCGATCAAGGGGCCGAACCGGATCGACAGCTTCTGGGGCGCTGGTGCGGAAGCGCGAACCATTGCCGGCGGGATGAGCGGGCGGGGCACGGCCCTGCTGCTGTTGCCGCGCGGCACGCTGGCCCGGATCGGCACTGCGGCCGGCAGCAAGTAATGCGGCCCCCGCGCGGCCTTTCGCCGCAGGAAGCGGAATTGTGGGCGCGGGTAGCGGCAACGGTCAAGCCGCTGCGGCCGCGCGCCATTGCCGTGGTCGCCGCTGAACCGGCATCAGCCGCTCCGCCGCTGCCACCTGGCAAGCGCCCGCCGCGCATTGCTCCGGTTCCTGCAACCCAGCCTGCACTGCGCGTGGCCCCGGTGGCCAGACCGGTTCGCCCGCTCGACCGGGACGGACTGGATGGATCGTGGGAGAAGAAACTCGCCCGCGCCGAGGTTCATCCGGACTTCACGCTGGATTTGCATGGTCATGGGCTGGACGCGGCGCACGCCCGGCTGGATCATGGCCTGATCCAGGCGCTTGCGCTGGGCGCGCGGGTGGTGCTGCTGATTACGGGACGACCGCGCCCGGCTGAGGCGGCGGACCGGGGGGAGCGGCGCGGGGCAATTCGCGCCAAGGTGCTCGACTGGCTGGCGGCAGGTCCCCACGCCAGCCGGATCGCCGCTGTCCGTCCGGCGCATCGCAAGCACGGCGGGGCTGGGGCGCTCTACATCATCCTGCGCCGCGTGAAGTAGGCCCGCCGCGTCAAGCTGTAGCTGTTTTCTGTTCCACAAACGCAAACAGGGCCTCGGTTGAGGCCCTGTCGCATGGTGGTCCTGCCAGCCGCCGCCGAGGGAGGAAACGGCGGCGGCTGACAGACCGCTCAGAAGTTGACCGTCGCCGTCACGAACACCTGGCGCGGGTTGCCATAGAACGTGGTCAGCGTGCCTTCACGGCCCAGCGCCGAAATCAGGTTGCCGCCCGAGGTAAGCAATGCACCCGTGGTCGGGTCGGCTGCCATGAAGGTGTAGCCGGACGTCTTGACCTTCTTGTTGGTCAGGTTCTTGCCGAACACGCCCAGCGTCCAGCGCTTGTCCGGCGCGGTGTAGATCAGGCTGGCATCGACCAGCGCATAAGCCGGCTGATCGAGGAACGGGTTGGGCACTTCGAACTGGTAGGTCGTGCTCTTCCAGGAAATGCCCGCGCCCAGGCTGACTTCGCCTTCGCCCACCGCCATATCATAGCGCGCGCTGGCGTTGCCGCTCCATGCCGGGGTGTTCTGGACCTTGCGGAACTTGGCCACGTCGGTCGGGGTGCTGGCGATGTTGGCGATGTAGCTGAGATACTTTGCATCAATGTAACCCAGCGAGCCGGACAGCGTCAGTCCGCCCAGACGCAGGCGGCTTTCCAGTTCCACGCCCTGCATCCGCGCCTTGCCCGCGTTGGAAACAACGCCGCAGAAGCTGGGCAGACCGCCCACCGTGCAGGCGACCGAGCCGGGGATCTGCACATCGGTGTAGTCCATCCGGAAGGCCGCGATCGCCAGGTTCAGCGCGCGGTCGAACAACTGGGCCTTGTAGCCCACTTCATAGCTGTTCACCTTTTCCGGGCGGAACGACAGGAAGGCGGCGACTTCGGCGTCCGAACGGACACCATTGCCATCCAGATCCGGTGCGTTCACGCCCGCGCCGCGCGGATCGAACCCGCCGCCCTTGAAGCCCTGCGAGAAGCTGGCGTAGAACGTGTTGTCGCCGTTCGGCTTGAAGCTGATCGAGGCCTTGGGCGTGAACTTCTTGAATGTGCTCTTGCCCTTGAAGTTGGTGCCCGGTGCGCCAAATGCCACGCCCGCGCCGCCAAACACCGGTGAGCCGCCGCCCAGATAGTTCTGGCGCAGGATGGTGGCGGTGCGCTCATCCCAGGTGTAGCGGCCGCCGACCGACAGGCTCAGCTGATCGGTCAGATCATACGTAAAGTCGGCAAACCCGGCCAGCGTATCGGTGCCGACGTCCGCGTTGGTGAACGCAGTCAGCCCGGCCAGCGTGGTGTACAGCCGCACATCGAACTGGGTCAGCGCCTTGGCGTTGAGGTAATAGGCACCGATCAGCCCGTTGAACCGGCCGCTGTTGATCAACAGCTGGAATTCCTGGCTGGTCTGGCTGTTGCGATAGATCCCCGGCACATCGAGGTCGGTTGCGGGCAGCGCGTCGAAATCGATCGGGCTGAGCGAATCGTCCTTGCGATAGGACGAGATCGAGCGGACCGTCAGGATGTCGTTCAGTTCACCTTCCATGAACAGCGAAACGCCCCACGCCTTGACGTCCTGCTTCGGGTCGACCAGCCCGCCGCGCGTGTCATACACGTTGGCCAGCACCGGCGCGCCGGTGTTCAGGCTGGTGATCAGGCGGTGGCCACCGCGCGCGCTGGACGCATCGTGGGTATAGTCCGCCGCCAGACGAGCGAAGAACCCATCGGTATGCACTTCCATCGTGCCGCGACCGGCCCAGATGTCCTTGTTGTAGTTTTCATCGCCCGTGGTCAGGTTCTTGCCGAACCCGCCGCGCGACAGGCGTGCCAGCGAACCGCCAAAGCGCAGCGTGCCATCACCCACCGGGGTGCTGGCGCTGATCACGCCGTCGGCCTGATCATAGCTGCCATAGGTGGCGCGGGCGTTGAGGCGGGCGACGTCGTCGATCTTCTTGGTGACGTATTTGACAGCGCCGCCAACCGTGTTGCGGCCATAGAGCGTGCCCTGCGGTCCGCGCAGCACTTCGATGCGCTGGACGTCATAGATATCCAGCACGGCGGCTTGCGGGCGGTTGAGGTAGACGTCGTCGAGATAGATGCCGACGCCTTGTTCAAAACCGGAAACCGGGTCTTGCTGGCCGACGCCGCGGATGAATGCGGTGAGCGTGGAATTGGTTGCGCGGCTGGCTTCCAGCGTCACGTTCGGGACGGTTTCGGCGAGCGAGGTGATGTCCATCGCGCCGGTGCGTTCCAGCTCGGCACCCGACAGCGCGGTGATGGCAATGGGAACGTCGATCAGTGCTTCTTCGCGGCGGCGGGCGGTTACGATGATCGCGCCATCATCTTCGCTGGCGCTGGCGGCACCATCCTGCGCGAAGGCGGGGACGGCGGACAGGCTGAACATGGCACTGGCGACAAGCGACGTGCGGGCAAGCAGGGCTGCGGTACGCATAGGAATTCTCTCTCCCTTGAACAGGACACCGCCGTCAGGCCCGTTGTGGGCGATTCAGGTGATGGACTGAGCCTGCTTATATAAAAGTTGAACCAACTTTCAACTTCGTTATGCTTGACCGGCAGGCCGTTCGGCGAAACGGTGTGCAATCGTGGCAAGACGGCAACACCTGTCGTCGCAACCGGGGGATGGATCATGGACGCTGCGCAGCCGGAAACGGCCCGCACCGAGCGCGCTCCGCGTGTGCCGCGCACCGAACGCGGCCGCCGCACCCAGCGCGCGATCCTGGATGCGGCCGCCGCCGAGTTTGGCGAAAAGGGCTTTCACGACAGTTCCATCGTTTCCATCACGATCCGGGCGGGCGTCGCGCTGGGCAGCTTCTATACCTACTTCGAAAGCAAGGAGGCGCTGTTCAAGGCGTTGGTGCAGGACATGTCGAGCCGGGTGCGCGATCATGTCGCCCCGGTCCTGGCTGAACGGACCCGCCCCGGCGTCGAGGCTGAAGGCGCTGCGTTGGGGGCATTCCTGATCTTCGCGCGGGAGCACAAGGAAATCTACCGGATCATCGACGAAGCCGAATTCGTCGCCCCGGAAGACTGGCGCGCGCACTACCTCAACACCGCCCGCCGCATCGAGGAACGCCTGACTGCCGCTTACGGGCGTGGGGAACTGGCGGTCCGGCCGGACGAAGTCCACGCCTGGGCGATCATGGGCATGAACGTGTTCCTGGGCCTGCGCTTCGGGGTGATGGACGGCGATGCCGATCTGACCAGCGTGGCGGCAAAGGCGAACGCGTTGTTGAAGGATGGGTTGGGGTTGAAGGATGGGTTGGGGTAGGGCGCAATCCCCGATGACTCTGCCCGCAACCTTCGCTATGCGCGGCCACCATGTCCTTGCCAGCTTCCAACCGCCGCACCTTTGCCATCATCTCGCACCCTGACGCGGGTAAGACCACGCTGACCGAAAAGCTGCTGCTGCAAGGCGGCGCGATCCATCTGGCCGGTGAGGTCAAGGCGCGGGGGGCAGCGCGGCGGGCGCGGTCGGACTGGATGAAGATCGAGCAGCAGCGCGGAATTTCGGTCACCTCCAGCGTGATGACCTTTGAGCGCACCAGCCCCGATGGCAGCGTGATCACGTTCAACCTGCTCGATACGCCGGGCCACGAGGATTTCTCGGAGGATACCTACCGCACGCTGACCGCTGTGGACTCCGCGATCATGGTGATCGATGCCGCCAAGGGCATCGAGCCGCAGACCCGCAAGCTGTTTGAAGTCTGTCGGCTCCGCTCGGTCCCGATCATTACCTTCGTCAACAAGGTCGACCGCGAAGGCCGCAGCGTGTTTGAAACGCTGGACGAAGTGGCCGATGCGCTGGCGCTGGACGTCGTACCGATGTCATGGCCGGTGGGGATGGGCGGCGTGTTCCAGGGTGTGCTGAACTTTGCCGACAACATGATCAGCCGTCCCGAAGGCGACAGCCGCGAATTTCTGGGCAAACGTGAACTGGCGACAGCCGACAACATCCCCGCCGACATCGCCGAGGAAATCGAACTGGCGAAGGCGGGCTATGGCGATCTGGACATCGAGGCCTATCGCAATGGCGACATGACCCCGGTCTATTTCGGATCTGCACTGAAAAACTTCGGGGTGGCCGAACTGATCGACGCCATTTCCAAGTACGCACCGCCGCCGCGCCCGCAACCGAGCGAGAGCGGCACGATCCAGCCGACCGACAAGGAAGTCACCGGCTTCATCTTCAAGGTTCAGGCCAACATGGACCCCCAGCACCGCGACCGGATCGCGTTCATGCGGCTGGTATCGGGCACGTTCAAGCGCGGGATGAAGCTGACCCCGTCGGCACTGGGCAAGCCGGTGGCGATCCATTCGCCGATCCTGTTCTTCGCGCAGGACCGCGAAATTGCCGACACGGCGGAACCGGGTGACATCATCGGCATCCCCAACCACGGCACGCTGCGGGTGGGCGATACATTGTCTGAAAACAACAAGGTGCGCTTCATCGGCCTGCCCAACTTCGCGCCGGAAATCCTGCGCCGCGTCGCGTTGAAGGACCCGACCAAGACCAAGCAGCTCCGCAAGGCGCTGGACGACCTGTCCGAGGAAGGCGTGATCCAGGTGTTCTATCCGGAAATCGGCAGCCAGTGGATTGTCGGCGTGGTCGGGCAGTTGCAGCTGGAAGTGCTGATCTCGCGGCTGGAGGCGGAGTACAAGGTCGAGGCTGTGCTGGAAGCATCGCCATTCGACACCGCGCGCTGGGTCAAGGGCACCGACGCGGATTTGAGCAAGTTTGCGGACTTCAACAAGTCCAACCTCGCCAAGGATCGCGACGGCGACATGGTGTTCATGGCGCCGTCGTCGTGGGACGTGACCTATCAGCAGGAACGCCATCCGGAACTGACGTTCGGGGCGACCAAGGAGCGTTAACGCTACCGCTGGGCTGAACAAGGCGCTAGGCTGACACCATGTCCGATTTCACCGATACCCTGACCGAAGCCGACATCGCGATGATCGCGAAGCAGGCGATCTTCTTCACCGCCACGGCGGCTGCGGAAGGGCGGATCAACCTTAGCCCCAAAGGGCTGACGGACACCTTCCGGGTGCTTTCGCCTGCGCGTGTGGCCTACCTCGATCTCGGTGGTTCCGGCAACGAAACCCATGCCCATCTGGCGGCGGACGGGCGCATTACGGTGATGATGTGCAATTTTGAACAACCCGCGCTGATCCTGCGGATTTACGGCCGGGGGCGGGCGGTGTTGCCGCAGGATCCGGACTGGGCGGAACTCGCCGCGCACTTCACGCTGCTGCCCGGCACACGGCAGATATTCGATATCGCGGTGGAAAGTGTGCAGACCAGTTGCGGCTGGGGCGTGCCGGTGATGACGCTTGACCATGAACGGGCGACGCTGGTGAAATATCATGCCCAGGCCGATCCGGCGAAGTGGGAGGCCAAGGTTGCGGGCCGGACCAGCAGCATCGATGGGCTGCCGATCCGCGCGACGGATCGCTACATCGCGGGCGATGTGGCGTTCGACTGAACAGTCGTGCGGATCACCTTTGCCAGTTATAATATCCACAAGGCTGTGGGGCTGGATCGCAAGTGCGATCCGCAGCGCATCCTGTCGATCCTGCACGAGGTCGATGCCGATGTGATTGCCTTGCAAGAGGCGGACCGCCGGTTCGGCCGACGTGAAAGCGTATTACCGCGCGATATGCTGGATGATATTGGCGATTACCGCGCGGTTCCGCTGAACTCGCGGCCGGACAGCATCGGCTGGCACGGCAATGCGCTGCTGGTGCGGCGCGGGATCAGCGTGGCCGAAGCCGCGATTGTGCCATTGCCAGCGCTGGAGCCGCGCGGCGCGATCCGGGCGGACTTGCTGGTCGAGGGACAGCGCATCCGGGTAGTGGGAATGCACCTTGACCTGTCTGGCCTGCGCCGCCGCCACCAGTTGCGTGCTATCCTTTCCCATGTCGAACGCTGTGACGGGCACTGCCCGACTGTGTTGATGGGCGATTGCAACGAATGGGGCCTCAGCCGCCGGGGCGGGGCGCTGGCGGAGTTCCATGCGCCGTGGCGCGTGCTCAATCCGGGACGCAGCTTTCCGTCACGCCGTCCGGTCGCACCGCTCGACCGGATCGTAATCTCACCGGATTGGGAGCTTGAAGGGACCGGGGTCCATCACAGCGCGCTGGCCTCACGCGGGTCCGATCACTTGCCGGTCTTCGCCCGGCTTGTTCTGCCTAAAAAATAGGCAGTTGCGCAGGATTCAGGCGCGACGAACTGCTTCCAGGCAGGCTGGTTAACCGTTCTATCCCTGTAAAATAAGGAAATGTCCGGCTTGGCACGGTCATTGCTTAATATGTTCAGCCGGCGCTGTGCCGGTGTGTGAACAGGGGATCGGCATGAAATTCATCATCGCGATCATCAAGCCGTTCAAGCTTGACGAGGTGCGTGAAGCCCTCGGTGCACTTGGCGTCGCGGGGATGACCGTGACCGAAGTGAAGGGCTTTGGGCGGCAAAAGGGTCAGACCGAAATCTACCGTGGGGCGGAATACTCCACGAACATGTTGCCGAAAGTGAAGGTAGAGGTCGCCACATCGGACGAACTCGCGCCGCAGGTGGTGGAATCCATCCAGCAGGCTGCCAGCACTGACGCAATTGGTGACGGCAAGATCTTCGTGCTCGATCTCGTTTCCGCCACGCGTATCCGCACCGGCGAAACCGGGGACACCGCGCTGTGAGCGCGCCTGACAGGAGGCAAGATACCATGATTCGCAAGCTTCTCTCCGGCGCGGGGGCTATTGGCACAGCGCTGATGACTTCGACCGCCGCATTCGCACAGGAGGCGGCTGAAGCCGCCGCACCTGTGGTCGACAAGGGTGACACCGCGTGGATGATGACATCCACCGTGCTCGTCCTGCTGATGATCCTGCCGGGTCTGGCGCTGTTTTACGGCGGCCTGACCCGGACCAAGAACATGTTGGCCACGATGACCCAGATCGGCGCGGCCGCGTGCCTCGCGATGGTGATCTGGGTTGCTTATGGCTATGGGTTGGCATTCGGCCCCGAAGGCAACGCCTATATCAGCTGGGGCAAGTGGTTCCTGGCGGGTGTGACGCCGGACAGCCTGGCTGACACGTTCAGCGATGATTTCAAGTTGCCCGAATATGTGTTCATCTCGTTCCAGATGACCTTCGCCGCGATCACGGTTGCGCTGGTGCTGGGCTCGGTGGTCGAACGCATGAAGTTCGCCGCAGTGATGATCTTCGCGGCGGTCTGGCTGACGATCGTGTACTTCCCGATTGCACACATGGTGTGGGCAGTTGGCGGCCTGTTCTTCGAAATGGGCGCGCTCGACTTTGCTGGCGGCACCGTGGTGCACATCAACGCCGGTGTTTCGGCGCTGGTCGCGGCGATCATCCTGGGCAAGCGCATCGGCTACGGCAAGGACGTCATGGCTCCGCACTCGCTGACCATGACCATGATCGGCACCGGCATGCTGTGGGTGGGCTGGTTCGGGTTCAACGCCGGTTCGGCGCTGGAAGCGAACGGTTCGGCTGCGCTCGCCATGATCAACACCTTTGTCGCCACGGCGGCGGCTGGCCTGACCTGGATGATTGCGGAAAAGGCGGCTGGTCACAAGGCTTCGGCGCTGGGCTTCTGCTCGGGCATCATCGCCGGTCTGGTTGCGGTAACCCCGGCTGCGGGCAACTCCGGCCCGATGGGCGCGATTGTTCTGGGTGCGGTTGCTTCGGTGGTCTGCTTCCTGGCCGTCACGATCCTCAAGCCGAAGCTTGGCTATGACGACTCGCTGGACGCCTTCGGGATCCACGGCGTGGGCGGCATCGTCGGCGCGCTTGGCACCGCGGTAGTCTATGCCCCGATGTTCGGTGGCCCCGGCGACGGTTCGACCGGGATCGGCGCGCAGCTGGTCACCCAGGCGGCGGCAGTTGGTGCCACCATTGTGTGGGCCACGATCGGCACGATCATCGCCATGTATGTCGCCAAGGCCCTGACCGGCCTCAGGGTTTCCGAAGAAGTCGAACGCGAAGGCCTCGACCTCGGTGAGCACGGCGAACGCGCCTACAACTACTGATTACCCAGCTTGGCGGGGTCGGGGGTCTCCTCCTCTCCTCCCCCTCGGTCCCGCCTACCCACGTTCCTCCTGCGAACGTAAACTGAATGGGCCGGAGCTTACGCTCCGGCCCCTTTTTTTGTTGGGTGGTTTTCATGTGGAGCGGACAGGCCATCCGGCCTGTCCTTGCGGCACCCATCAGCGCGTCAGCGCAGCCTCGCTCTCAGCCATCAGTTCGGTCATGATGTCGGCGACGGGTTCTTCCTTGTTGACCATGCCGACCGACTGGCCCGCCATGATCGAGCCGCTTTCCACATCTCCGTCGATCACCGCACGGCGCAATGCGCCTGCCCAGAATTGTTCGATCTGGAGCTGGGCCTCGCCCATGTCGACTTTGCCGTCATCCAGCAACTGAGCGACTTCGCGCTGCTTGGCGGTGAATTCTTCGGTGCCCTTGTTCTTCAGCGCGCGGACGGGAATGACCGGCAGGCGCGGATCGACCTGAACACTGGCGATCGCATCGCGCGCGTTGGCGCGGAAGAACGCCTGCTTGAATGCCGGGTGGGCAATGCTTTCCGTCGCGCAGGCAAAGCGCGTACCCAGCTGCACGCCGGACGCGCCCATTTCCAGATAGGCTGCGATCATGTCACCCCGGCCGATCCCGCCGGCCACGAACACCACGTGGTCCGCCGCCAGCGCGGGCAGGAATTCCTGCGCCAGCACGCTGGTCGCCACCGGGCCGATGTGGCCGCCCGCTTCGCTGCCTTCGATCACCAGCGCGTCCGCACCGCTGCGCAGCAGCTTTTTCGCCAGCGCCAGCGTGGGGGCGAAGACCAGGACTTTGCCGCCGAACGCCTTGATTGCCTCGACACTGCCCTTGGGTGGAATGCCGCCAGCCAGCACCACATGGCTGATGCCGTGGCGAGCGCAGACTGCGATCAGATCGAACAGCATCGGGTGCATGGTGATCAGGTTCACGCCGAACGGTTTCGTGGTGAGCGCCTTGGTCGCGGCGATTTCGGTGTCGAGCAATTCAGGGGTCATCGCCCCGCAGGCGATCACGCCAAATCCGCCCGCATTGCTGATCGCGGCGACCAGATTGCGTTCCGACACCCAGCTCATCGCGCCGCACAGGATAGCGTGTTCGCTGCCCAGAAAGTCGATGCCACGTTGCATCAGGGCCTGGGTCTTGGAATAATCGGCCATCCGGTGAGTCCATCCTTCGTCATTTGCCCGCGCCATTGGGCAGCTAAACGGGCTTTAGGCGGGGGATTCAATGGCTGCAAGGCACTGTGGATGGGTATATATCGTCCTTGCCGATGATTGTGACGACTTTAATCGACTTTGGCGAACAGTTTGCCGCAGGTAAGCCCAATTCAGCGATGAAACGAGCAGGAGCAACGAGCATGAACACTTCAGGGCAATGCCCCGTGATGCACGGCGGCAATACCGCCAGCGGCAATTCCCCCATGGCCTGGTGGCCGAATGCGCTGAACCTGGATATCCTGCACCAGCACGATGCCAAGACCAACCCGCTGGGGCCGGACTTCGATTACCGCACCGCACTGGCCGGACTGGATATCGCCGCGCTCAAGCGCGACGTGACCGCGTTGATGACCGACAGCCAGGACTGGTGGCCGGCCGACTGGGGCCACTACGGCGGGCTGATGATCCGCATGGCTTGGCACGCGGCGGGCTCATACCGCACGGCGGACGGGCGCGGTGGCGGCGGCACGGGCAACCAGCGGTTTGCCCCGCTCAATTCCTGGCCCGACAACACCAACCTCGACAAGGCGCGCCGCCTGCTCTGGCCGATCAAGCGCAAGTACGGCAACGCCGTCAGCTGGGCCGATCTGATCGTGCTGGCCGGGACCATCGCCTATGAATCGATGGGCCTGAAGACCTTCGGCTTCGGCTTTGGCCGGGCGGATATCTGGCACCCGGAAAAGGACGTCTATTGGGGTTCGGAAAAGGACTGGCTGGCCCCCACCGGCAGCGAAGGCAGCCGTTATTCGGGTGAGCGCGATCTGGAAAACCCGCTGGCGGCGGTGATGATGGGGCTGATCTACGTCAACCCCGAAGGCGTCGATGGCCAGCCAGATCCGCAGCGCACCGCGCACGACATCCGCGTCACGTTCGACCGCATGGCGATGGATGACGAAGAAACCGTCGCGCTGACAGCGGGCGGCCACACCGTTGGCAAGGCTCACGGCAACGGCAACGCCGCGCTGCTGGGCGAAGCACCCGAAGCCGCCGGGATCGAGGAGCAGGGCCTGGGCTGGAACAACCACACCAGCCGCAGCATCGGCCGCGATACCGTGACCAGCGGGATCGAAGGTGCATGGACCAGCCACCCGACCCGGTGGGACAACGGCTATTTCGAAATGCTGCTGGGCCACGAATGGGAACTGGCGAAAAGCCCGGCCGGAGCGTGGCAGTGGCAGCCGGTGGGCATCGCGGAAGCCGACAAGCCGGTGGACGTCGAGGACTCGTCGATCCGCACCATGCCGATCATGACCGATGCCGACATGGCGATGAAAATGGACCCGGCCTACCGCGCGATTTCGGAACGGTTCCGCGCTGATCCGGCCTATTTCTCGGACGTGTTCGCCCGCGCGTGGTTCAAGCTGACCCACCGCGATATGGGGCCGAAAGTGCGCTATGTCGGGCCGGACGTTCCGGCGGAAGACCTGATCTGGCAGGACCCGGTGCCCGCTGGCCGCAGCGATTATGATGTGGCCTCGGTCAAGGCCCGGATTGCAGCCAGCGGTCTGTCGGTGTCCGACATGGTCAGCACCGCCTGGGACAGTGCCCGCACGTTCCGGGGATCGGATATGCGCGGCGGTGCCAACGGCGCACGCATCCGGCTGGCTCCGCAAAAGGACTGGATCGGAAACGAGCCGGAGCGGCTGGCCCGCGTGCTGGCCGTGCTGGAACCCATCGCGGCCGACACCGGCGTAAGCGTGGCCGACGTGATCGTACTGGCGGGCAACCTGGGTGTGGAACAGGCAGCGAAAGCTGCCGGGTTCGACGTGACGGTGCCGTTCGCACCAGGACGCGGCGATGCCACGACGGAGCAGACTGACGCGGAATCGTTCGACGTGCTGGAACCGCTGGCCGATGGTTTCCGCAACTGGCTGAAGCAGGATTATTCGGTTCAACCCGAAGAACTGCTGCTCGACCGGACGCAGCTGCTGGGCCTGACCGCGCACGAAATGACCGTGCTGGTCGGTGGGCTGCGCGTGCTGGGTACGAACCGCGGCGGCACGAAGCATGGCGTGTTCACCGACCGGGAAGGCGCGCTGACCAACGACTTCTTCGTGAACCTGACCGACATGGCCTACACTTGGGTGCCGACGGGGCGGAACAGTTATGAGATCCGTGACCGCAAAACGGGTGCCGCCAAGTGGACTGCCACGCGCGTCGATCTGGTGTTCGGATCAAACTCTGTCCTGCGCGCCTATGCCGAAGTCTATGCACAGGATGACAGCCGGGCGAAGTTCGTGGCCGATTTCGTCGCGGCCTGGACCAAGCTGATGAATGCGGATCGGTTCGATCTGACGTGACGTTCAAATCCCGGCAGGTCGTTTGATCACGGTGCCTGCCGGGCCTTTGGCCTCGCCCATGGCTTCGCGCCGGGGGCGGGGTTTTTGGGTCAGTCGGCCGCGTCGAGGCCGTAGGCGGTGTGCAGCACGCGCACGGCCAGTTCGGTTTCATCCTCGTCGATCAGGACCGAAACCTTGATTTCGCTGGTGCTGATCGCCTGAATGTTGATGCCCCGGTCGGCCATCGCACGGAACATCGTGCTGGCAACCCCTGCGTGGCTTTTCATGCCGACGCCGACAACGCTGATCTTGGCGACCTTGCTGTCGGTGATGATCCGGTTGTAACCGATCGCTTCCTTCTGCGCTTCCAGCAGGGTCTGCGCGCGCAGCAGATCAGCGGCTGGGACCGTGAAGGTCACGTCCGTCTCACCTTTGTCGCGGCCTACGTTCTGGATGATCATGTCGACGTTGATGTTGGCAGCGGCCAGCGGGCTGAAAATCGTGGCCACGGCGCCCGGACGGTCGGGCACGCGGGTCAGGATGATCTTGGCTTCGTTCTTGTCGGCAGCAATGCCGGTGATCAGCTGGCTTTCCATGTCCAGATCCTCTTGAATTTTGGCCAGTTCCTCATCGGAAACAATCATCGTGCCGGGGATTTCGTCTGCCGGGGTCGCATCATCGCCGATGAACGATGACAGCACCTGCACCCGCACCTTTTCCTTCATGGCGAGGGAGACGGACCGGGTTTGGAGGACCTTTGAGCCGACGCTGGCGAGTTCCAGCATTTCTTCATAGGTCACGTTCTTTAGCTTGCGGGCCTTGGCCACGATGCGCGGGTCGGTGGTGTAGACGCCGTCGACATCGGTGTAGATGTCGCAGCGGTCTGCTCCAATCGCGGCGGCGACGGCAACGGCGGAAGTGTCCGAGCCGCCCCGGCCCAGCGTGGTGATGCGATTGCCCGCCGTCAGCCCCTGAAAGCCCGGAATGACCGCGATCTCACCGCTCGCCATGCTGGCCAGCAGTTCAGCGGAATCGATGCTTTCGATCCGCGCCTTGGCATGGGCGTCGTCAGTACGGACCGGCAATTGCCAGCCGAGCCACGAGCGCGCCTTGCAGCCCAGCGCCTGCAGCGTCATCGCCAGCAAGCCAGCGGTGACCTGTTCGCCCGAGGCAACAACCACGTCGTATTCGGCCGGATCATACAGCGGGTTCGCCTCACGGCAGAAGTTCACCAGCCGGTCGGTTTCGCCCGCCATGGCCGAAACCACCACCGCCACTTCGTGCCCGGCCGCCTGCTGGCGGCGCACGATATTGGCAACGCGCCGAATGCGTTCCGAGCCGGCCATCGAAGTGCCGCCGAATTTCATTACGATGCGGGCCACGCGTGTCGCACCTTTCCGCAAGATTCTTTCCCGCACGACCCCTCGCCGCGCGGCGCGCGTCCTGTTAGGGACGGGGGATGAGCAATGCAACCTCTCCCGCAACGATCCGGCCCGAAGAAGCGGCGCATTTTGGCCAGCTGGCGGCCGATTGGTGGAACCCCAAGGGGTCTTCGGCGATGCTCCACCGGCTGAACCCGGTGCGGCTGGGCTTTATCCGCAGCGTGATCGACGCGCACTGGCCGGGTGATTCGCGGTCCGCTCGCCCCCTGGCAGGCAAGCGTGCGCTCGATGTCGGGTGCGGTGCGGGGCTGCTATGCGAGCCGCTGGCCCGGCTGGGCGCGGCGGTGACCGGGGTCGACGCGGCAGCGGAAAATATCGCGGCGGCCAGCGCCCATGCGGCGGGCGGCGGGCTGTCCATCGATTACCGCCGCGGAGAAATCGGCGCGTCGGGCCTGTCCGGGTTCGATCTGGTCTGTTCAATGGAAGTGATCGAGCACGTCGCCGACAAGGCGGCGTTCGTGGCTGCGCTGGCACCTACGCTGGCCCCCGGCGGGCTGATGGTGCTTTCCACCCCCAACCGCACGGCCAAATCGAAATGGCTGATGATCAAGGCCGCCGAACGGATCGGCATGGTCCCGCGCGGCACGCATCACTGGGATGATTTCATCACGCCTGATGAACTGCGCGATCTGCTGGACGGCGCAGGGCTGGTCATGGGCGATCCGCAGGGCATCGGGTTTTCACCGCTGAAGGGGCTGCACTTGTCCGATGATCTGGCGCTGAATTACATCGTGGCGGTAACGGCTGGCTGAGCAGGCGCTGATTTACCTTTCAACGCCCTGATCTCTGCCTCGCGCTTGTTCAGATACCAGGTTCGTTCGGCGGCATAGGGATCGTTCGCTTCGCGGAATTCGCGCAGGAGATCGTCCATCTCGACCCGGTCATCGACCGACCGCAGCACTCCGGTGCCGGCCGAGTAATATGGCGTGTTGAACGGCGAACCCAGCGCGCTGGGGAGCAGTGTCAGATCCAGTCCTCGCCCGACCAGATCACGCACCGTGGTCGGCCCAATCAGCGGCAGGAACAAATACGCCCCCGGCTTCACCCCGTAGAACCCCATCGTGTTGGCAAAGCCATTGCGCCGATAGGGCAGGTTGATCGGCTTTGCTTTGGCCACGTCAATTACACCGCCAATGCCAACGGTCGTGTTGACGGTGAACCGGCCCAGCGTTTCGGCAGCCTTGCCGGGTTTGAGCTGGAGCAGATAGTTCACGAAGTTGATCGGCTCGCTCAGATTGTTGAGCAAGTTGTGCAGCCCGCTGCGGATGGGCTGTGGCACCTTGTTTTCATACCCCAGCGCAATTGGCGCAACGATCGCGTCGTCAACGGCCTGCACCGCCTGAAACGAGGTCGCGTTGACCGATTGCAGCGGATCGGACCTGGGCGGCTTGCCGCGCGCGGATACCACGATGGCGCTATCATCAGCGCCTTCGCTGGCAGGCACGAGTGGCGGGGCAGGGACCGGGTCGGCAGCACGGGTGGCTGCGGGAGTGGCCGGGGTTTCATCCGTTGTGACGGATTCCTCCGCTTGCGGCGGCTGGGTTATGCTTGGCTCGGCGGATGCACCCAGCAGCAGCAGGGCGATAACGGGGGCTGCAACGCTCAATCGCTTGACCTTTATGTGGCACAGCAATTGCGCCAGTTTTTGAATGCCCCGCATCGACTTAGCAGGCCTGTCGTAAAATTGTAGTAAAACGCTCCAGTAAAATCCTGATTTTCCCGAAGTTTGTCAGGTTCACGTCAGGTCGGTGAGTGCCGCGCGCACTTGCGCCTCGCGTTCGGGCCAGGTTCCGCCGATCCGCTGCCATTTCACCCCGGCGCGCTGTAGCACGGCCTCTGCCAGATCGGCGAAACGCGCGCGCTGCGCGGTCTGGCCGAATAGCCGGGTGCCATCCTCCACCCACGGCACGTCCGCGCTGAACAGCAGGTAGCGGTCGGCCTTGGGATAGGCCAGCAACGCATCCGGCACTTCGCCGAACAGCATTTCCGCCCAGGCAGCAGTCATCAGCTGGTCGGTATCGAGCAGCAGGAGCGGCGGATCGCTCGCGCTGGCGGCATCAATGGCGGCTTGCTGCCCTTCGGCAATTGCCAGCAGATCGGCCATGGTCAGGTCGGTGCCGCGCGCCTCGCAATAGGCGCGGCCATATTCGGGCACCCATGGCACACCCAGCGCGCGCGCCAGTTTGTCCGCCAGCACTGACTTGCCGGTGCTTTCCGCGCCGTGAAAGCAGATTTGGATCACCGCGTCGCCACCTTGCGCCATTCGCGCAGCCCCAGCACCGACATCACCCCCAGCACGACGTAAAGCGCGGCGAGGAAATACAGCCCGCGGTTGATGTAGAGCATGACCGCCAGCACATCGATCGCGATCCACAGCACCCAGTTCTCGATCCGCCGCAGCGACAGCAGGATCTGCGCGGTGACGCTGGCCCCGGCAATCGCGGAATCGGCAAAGGGCAGCGCGGCGTTGGTGAAGCGGTGCAGCAGCCAGCCGAGCGAGAGCGACAGCGCCGCCGTGATCGCCGCCCAGACGAACCGCGCGCGGTCGGTCATCCAGCCGACCGGCACTTTGCGATCATCAGGGTTTCCAGCGGCGCCCGCATTGGCCCCGCGCGCCGCGATCCACAGATACCAGCCCCACGCATTGACCACGAAAAAGAACACCTGCAGCCCGGTCTCGGCATAGAGCCGCGCCTGAAACAGCGTCACCCCGATCAGGCTGACCATCGCCATCGCCGCCGGAAAGTTCCAGACCGACCGGCGCACCAGCAATACGATATTGAGCAGACCCAGCGCCGCCCCGGCCAGTTCGGTCCAGGCCGGAATCAAAGCGCCGCTGCCCACTCATCCGGTTTGAAACCCACCAGCAGCCCGCCGGGATGCTCGACGATGGGCCGCTTGATGCAGCTGGGGTTGGCGGCCATCAGCGCGATGGCCTTGGCCGCGTCCAGCCCGTCCTTGTCGGCATCGGGCAGCTTGCGGAACGTCGTTCCGGCGCGGTTCAGCACCTTTTCCCACCCCGCCGCCGTGCACCACTGCACCAGCTTGCCCGCATCGGCCCCGGCCTTCTTGTAGTCATGAAAGGCATAGGCGATGGCGTGCGCATCCAGCCACGTGCGGGCCTTCTTGACGGTATCGCAGTTGGGGATGCCATAGACGGTGACAGTCACGATTGCGGCCTCTCGAAGTGGTGGGTGCGCGGGTTGTCGCAGGTGTAGAGGGTGTAGTCCTGATAGTATTCGGCCCGCCCGCGTGATTGCGTGGCGCTGTGGTCCGGGTGGCTGCCCCACGCACGGGCGGCATCGGCGCTGGCCCATTCGGACAAGGCGATCACCTCGCCGTCATCGGCGGTATAGCCCTTGAACGAAACGAACCCCGGCTGGGCGCGGGCGAGCGCCTCCATCCGGGCGGCATCGGCGGAATACGCGGCGGCATCGATGTTGGCGCGCTTGCGGTTGCGGAAGACGACGAGGAACATGGGCACCGGCTTAGCGGGGCCGCGCTTGCGCCGTCCACCATTTTTGGCCAAAGCGGGACCATGTCCGTGAACACTTTTGGCCGCCTGTTCCGTTTCACCACCTGGGGCGAAAGCCATGGGCCGGCGCTGGGTGCCGTGGTCGATGGGTGCCCGCCGGGGCTGACCATCGATGAAAGCGTGATCCAGCCGTTCCTCGATGCGCGGCGGCCCGGCCAGTCGAAGTTCACCACCCAGCGGCAGGAGCCGGACGCGGTGCGGATACTGTCCGGCGTGTTCGAAGGCAAGACGACCGGCACACCGATCAGCCTGATGATCGAGAATGTCGACCAGCGCTCCAAGGATTATTCCGAAGTCGCCAAGGCCTATCGCCCTGGCCACGCGGACTATGCCTATGACGCCAAGTACGGCTTTCGCGACTATCGCGGCGGCGGGCGCTCATCCGCGCGCGAAACGGCGGCGCGGGTCGCGGCGGGCGGCGTGGCGCGGCTGGTGATCCCGGAAGTCACGATCCTGGCCTATGTCTCCGAAATCGGCGGCGATGTGATCGACAGGACGAATTTCGATACGGGCGAAATTCGCAACAACCCGTTCTTCTGCCCCGATCCGATCGCGGCGAAGCGCTGGGAAAAGATCGTCGACGATGCGCGGCTGGCCGGGTCTTCGGTCGGCGCGGTGGTCGAATGCGTGGCGACCGGCGTTCCCGCCGGATGGGGCGCGCCGCTCTATGCCAAGCTCGATTCCGAACTCGCCAGTGCGATGATGGGGATCAATGCGGTCAAGGGCATGGAAATCGGCGACGGCTTCGCCGCCGCGCGCCTGACGGGTGAGCAGAACGCCGATCCGATGCGACCTGCGGCGGGCGGTCCGGCATTTCTGGCCAACCACGCAGGCGGGATCGCGGGCGGGATTTCCACCGGGCAGCCAGTGGTGGTGCGCGTGGCGTTCAAGCCGACCAGCTCAATCCTCACCCCGCAGCAGACCATCACCCCGGACGGTGAAGCGGCGGAAATGTTCACCAAGGGCCGCCACGACCCCTGCGTCGGCATTCGCGGCGTGCCGGTGGTCGAAGCGATGATGGCGCTGGTGCTGGCCGATCAGAAGCTGCTCCACCGGGGGCAGTGCGGCTGATCATCCCCGCTCCCAAGGGGGAGGAAGCTTAACCCCGCAGCACCGCGCCCAGTTTCCCCGCAGCTGTGGTCACCCGCTCGGCAATCGCTTTCAGGTCGGCTTCGGCATAGGACTTGTCGCCCGGTTGCAGCGTGACTTCGATGGCCAGGGATTTCTGGCCTTCGGGCACGCCCTGACCGCGGAAGTCATCGAACAGGCGGACGGCGACGATGTTGGCCTTGTCCGCGCTCTTCACGGTGCGGACCAGATCACCGGCTGGCAGAGCCGCATCGACCAGGAACGCGAAGTCGCGCGTCACGGCCTGCAGCGCGGGGGGCGCATAGGCGCTGCGGGCGAACGTCGCCGCGCCGCGCTTGCCCGGAATGGCTTCCAGGAACAGTTCCACCGCCGCCACCGGCACACCGATGTCGAACTGCTTCAGCGTGGCCGGATGCAGCATCCCGAACCGCGCCAGCACCGTTTTCGGTCCCAGCCGCAGGGTGCCGGACTGGCCCGGATGGAACTGCGGACCGGCTTCGCCCATGACAGCCAGGTTATCGACCGGTGCGCCCGCTTCGGCCAGCAGCGCCAGCGCTTCGGCCTTGGCATCGAACGCGTCAAAGGCCTGCGCCTTGCCAGTTGCCCAGCCGCGCGGTGTCTTTTCCCCGGCCAGCACCGCGCCCAGCGTCAGGCGCTCGTCGCTCGCGCCGTTCGCTCCGCGCAAGTACCGGCGACCGAGTTCGAACAGGCGCAGGCTGGCGGCACCGCGATCGACGTTGCGGCGGACGGCCGACAGCAGGCCGGGCAGCAAGGATGGGCGCATCGCCTTCATGTCTTCGCTGATCGGGTTCGCCAGCACCCACAGTCCGTCGTTGCCCGTAGCGAAGGCCTCGGCTTCGGGCACCGGCAGGAAGGACCACGTCACAGCCTCGTTCAGGCCGCGCGCGGCAGCGGCGCGGCGGACGCGGCGTTCCAGCTTCTGCGCCGGGGTCGCGGTCGGACGGGCAACGCCATCAGCGCGCGGGAGAGCGACGCTGGCGACGTTGTCGATCCCGTGGATGCGGACCACTTCTTCGACGAGGTCGGCTGCGCCGTCCACGTCCGGACGCCAGGTTGGCACGGTCACGTTCCAGCTGTCGTCCGCGATAAAGCCCAGTGCCGCCAGCATCGCGCGCTGCGTATCGTCGGGGATCGTCACCCCGCCCAGCCAGAGCGAGCGGGCGGGGTCGTAGGCGATGACCCTGGGCGTGGCGGGCGGGGTGCCTGCGCGGACCACTTCGGACGGCTCACCGCCGCAGATCTCCAGGATCAGTCCGGTCAGCAGGTCCAGCCCGGTATCGAGGAACGCCGGATCGACCCCGCGTTCGAACCGCTGGCGCGCATCCGACGTCAGGTTCAGCTTGCGGCCCGTATCGCCGATCCGGACGGAATCGAAGTAAGCAACTTCCAGCAGCACATCGGTGGTCGATTCCGAACAGCCCGAATGCTCACCCCCCATGATCCCGGCAATGTCGTGGACGCCGGCATCATCTGCGATCACGGTCATGCTGCTGTCGAGCGCGTATTCCTTGCCGTTCAGCGCCAGCACGGATTCGCCGTCCGCCGCGCGGCGGGCGAAGATCGCGCCGGTCAGTTTGGCCAGGTCATAGGCGTGCGCAGGGCGACCAAAGGCGAGCATGACGTAGTTGGTGATGTCCACCAGCGCCGATATCGGGCGCTGACCGGCACTCAGCAGGCGGGCCTGCATCCAGTCGGGCGAGGTGCCGTTGCTGACGCCCTTGATCACGCGGCCATAGAAGGCCGGACAGCCCGCCGGATCGTCGGTGCGGATTTCGGTCGGGCAGGGGAAGCTGCCCACCACCGCCTTGGCCGCAACCGGCTTCATCGTGCCAAGGCCCGCCGCCGCCAGATCGCGGGCGATGCCGTACACGCCCATGCAGTCCGGGCGGTTGGGGGTGATCGCCACGTCGAACACCGGGTCGCTGCCGTGATAATCGGCAAAGGCCATGCCCAGCGGCGCGTCTTCGGGCAGTTCGATGATCCCGTCGTGATCCTCGCCCAGTTCCAGTTCACGGGTGGAGCACATCATGCCGTTGGATTCGACGCCCCGGATCGCGGACTTTTTCAGTTCCATGCCACCCGCCGGAACGATCGCACCGGGCAGGCCGAGCACGCCGATCATACCCGCCCGCGCGTTGGGCGCGCCGCAGACGACTTGCAGCGGGGTGCCATCGCCCACATCAACCGACAGCACTTGCAGCTTGTCGGCATCAGGGTGGCGGGCGGCGGTGAGGACCTTGGCAACGCGAAAGCCGGTCAGCTTTGCAGCGGGGTCTTCGACGCCTTCAACCTCAAGCCCGATGGCGTTGAGCTTCGCGGCGATTTCATCGGCCGTGGCAGTGGTTTCCAGATGATCCTGAAGCCAGGAGAGCGAGAATTTCATGGTCCGTCCCTCCTCTTATGCTGCCGTGCCGACGCCAGCCGACAGGGTCGGTGCGTCATGCGCGGAGAAGCCATAGTGGGCGAGCCAGCGGGCATCGCCATCGAAAAACGCACGCAAATCATCCATCCCGTATTTGAGCATCGCAATCCGGTCGACGCCGATGCCAAAGGCAAAGCCCTGCCATTCGTCCGGGTCCAGCCCGCCCGCACGGATCACGTGGTGGTTGACCATGCCGCTGCCCAGCAGCTCCATCCAGCCATGCCCCGGCGCATCGCCGCTGCCGCCCAGCACGCGCTTTCCATTCACAATCGCAAAGCCCACATCGACTTCAACCGAAGGCTCGGTGAACGGGAAATAGCTGGGGCGAAGACGCAGCACGATATCGTCACGCTCAAAGAACGCCTTCAGGAAGGTTTCCAGCGTCCACTTCAGGTGGCCCAGATGAATGCCCTTGTCGATCACCAGGCCTTCGACCTGGTGGAACATCGGGGTGTGGGTGGCGTCGGAGTCCGACCGGTAAACCCGGCCCGGTGCGATGATCCGGATCGGCGCGCCGCCGGGATTCGCCTTGACCACGTCCAGCATGGTGCGGATCTGCACCGGGCTGGTGTGGGTACGCAGCAGCATCGAGCGCCCTTCGGCGTCCTTGTCCGGGAAATAGAACGTGTCATGCATCGCGCGGGCCGGGTGGCTTTCCGGAATGTTGAGCGCGGTGAAATTGTGCCAGTCGTCCTCGATCTCCGGCCCGGTGGCGACGGCGAAGCCCATGTCGGCGAAGATTTCGGCCAGCTCGTCCAGCACCTGGCTGACCGGATGGACGGTGCCGCGCGGCGCGCTGGGGGCGGGCAGGGTCAGGTCGATGCTTTCGGTGGCGAGGCGCGCTTCGAGCGCGGCGCTTTCCATCGCGGCCTTGCGGGCGGTCAGTGCGCTTGTTGCGCCTTCGCGCAAGCCCTGGATTTGCGGGCCAACGGTCTGGCGGTCTTCGGGTGACATCCCGCCCAGCGTTTTCATCAGGCCGGAAATCGAACCCTGCTTGCCCAGCAGTTCGACCCGCAGCTGTTCCAGCGCGTCAAGGTCAGCCGCATTGGCAATGCGCGCCAGCGCCTGTTCAAGGGTTGCTGCGTAATCCACGTTTGATCGTCCCGCCCGAATACCAAGTCTGAACCCGCGCCTTTAGCCATGCAGCGCGGCGGGTCCAACTGGTTTTGCGTGCGGGCACCCGGTTTTGCCTCAGGCGGCGTTGGCAGGTGCGTCCACACTGCTGGGGCTGGTTCCCTCCGGACGGTCCATCGTCTGGACTGCCGCGCCGTGCATCCGCATGCGTTCCTGCATGAAGCGGTTCAGGATCGGATGCGGGCGCGCGGCATATTCACGCGGGTTGGTGCCCATGAATTCGTGGAAGTCGCGCACGAACTGGGCCTGATCGTGATACTGGCTGTCGATCGCACCGATCCATTTCAGCGAGGGGTCCAGCATATACTGGGTCAGGCTGCGCATGAACCGCTGGCGACGCAGCAGCACTTTGGGAGAAAACCCGAACGCGCGCGAACAAGTCCGCTCGATCGTCCGCTGTCCCATCCCGACTTTGTCGACCAGTTCCCTGACGTTGCCGATCGCGGGATCGACGATGGCGTTGTGAATCCGCAGGATGCGGTCCGTTTCCAGGCCCTTGGCGGGTGGAAAGCTGCGAAAGAACGCGATGATCCGGGCCAGTTCCGCTTCCTCGCAAGGTTCGCCCTGGAACACCTTGTCGGCCAGTACGCGGAACGGGGCGCAATCCGGGTGTTCATAGCCGCAGGTCAGGGAATTGGCGCAAAGTGCCGCCTCACGCGGCATGTACCGTGCCCAGCCTAGTGGCAGCAGGCCAATACCCCACATCCGCGTGGCGGGGATTTCGAAATTGATCGCTTTCGATGACGGCCCGGTCACAACCATCCGCGAACCAGTCAGCACCGGCCCGCCTTCGACCCAGGCAGTTGGCGTGCCGCCGGAAAACACCCGCAGGTTTGCCCATTCCGGTTGCAGGGCATCCTTCACGGTGGCGCCTTCCGGCAGGTCGATGGTGGTATGATAAAACGTGGTGAAATAGCGGCGGAGATCTTCCGGTGGGGAATAGAACCGCACTTTTACAGCGATTTGCGATGACACAGAAGCAAGTCCCTCATTCGCGTTCAGGCTTAGCATTGCCCAGCGCGCGGCGCTTGGCAAGCGGTGTGCCGGTCATAAATTATCAGGGGCGGTGCAGCGCCTGCACTGCCGCTCCGGCTGCTGCGGCGCGGGCGCGCGCTGCGGCGCGCAGGACGGGATGGTCAAGCGCGGCATAACGGCTGGGGCTCATTCCCATGAAACGTTTGAAATCACGCACGAAATGCGCCTGATCGACATACTGCCAATCCAGCGTGCTGATCCAGGTGAGCGAGGGATCGAGCATGAACTGCGCCAGACTGCGCAAAAACCGTTGGCGGCGCAGCAGCAGTTTCGGTGAAAAGCCGAATGCCCGCAGCGACAGCCGCTCCAGCGAGCGCGAAGACATTCCCAGTCGGCCGGCCAGTTCGCTGACGGAGCCGACTTCCTGATCGACCAGTGCGGTGTGGGCGGTGTGGATTCGCGCTTCATCATCGGCCGGGGGGCGCTGTTTCAGCAATGCCAGCAGGAAGGCGTCAATCCGCGCGGCTTCACCTGCCGGGTCCGGGATCCCCGCATAGATCTCGTCCAGCAGCGGCGCAAACGCTGCAAATGCTGCACAATCGGTGCCATCGCAGAACCGGTCAACGAGATCTGCGGCCGGACCATTGCAGAACCGTGACCAGCCCAGCGGCTGGATGCCGATGCCCCAGGTGCGAAACGGGCCGGACACGAAGTGCCCGGCCAGACTGGTCGGGCCGGTTGCGATCATGCGCGGTGCGGCGCGGAGCGGTTCATCCCCCACGGCGGCCCGCATGTTGGGGTTTTGGGCAAAGCGGATATTGGCCCATTCGGGATGCAGCCAGTCCTCCACCTCGTCCGTCTCTGAAACTTTGACTTCGGTCAGGTAAAAGGTTGTAAAATAGGGCGCGAGTTCGGGGGATGGCATGAAAAAGCGCACTGTAATGGCATCGCCGATTACCTGCTTCATCATGGAAATTGTCCCCTGGTGCCCAACCAGCCAGCTATTGGCCGCTACAGTCAAGAAACTAGACTGCCGCAGTTGCGAATAACGGGCAAGTGCCAATTGTCGGCCAAATGTTTGTGCAGGCAGGGCAAAAAGAAAAGGGCGCGGCAGGTTCTCCCGCCGCGCCCCGATCTTGTTATCGCAAGTGCGATGCTCAGGCAGCCGGCAATGCAGCCTTGGCCTGTGCGATCACGGCGCTGAACACGCCGCCTTCGTTCATGGCCAGATCGGCCATGGACTTGCGGTCCAGCTCGATCCCGGCCAGCTTGGTGCCGTGGATGAACTGCGAATAGGTCAGGCCTTCAGCGCGGACCGCCGCGTTGATGCGCTGGATCCACAGGGCGCGGAAGCTGCGCTTCTTAACCTTGCGGTCGCGATACGCATACTGGCCAGCCTTTTCGACGGCCTGCCGCGCGACGCGGATCGTGTTTTTCCGGCGGCCGCGGTAACCCTTGGCCTGTTCCAGAATATTCTTGTGCTTGGCGCGGGTGGTAACACCCCTTTTGACACGTGCCATACTTCAGTACTCCTCAGTTCAGCCCGTAGGGCGCCCACTTCTTGATCGTCTTCGCATCAGCGTCAGAGATCGTGTCGGTGCGGCGATGCTGGCGGATGTACTTGGCGTTGTGGCTGATCAAACGGTGCCGCTTGCCAACCGCACCGTGCTTGATCTTGCCGGTTGCGGTGAGCTTGAAGCGCTTTTTGACGCCGCTCTTCGTCTTGAGCTTGGGCATTTCAGTCTCCTTGTTCAGGGACACGTCCAATCCGCCCTGGCAGCCCTTGTTAGCCAGGCGGACCATCGAAATCGTGTCGTCGAAGAGCGCGCCCCTAGGGCCGAATCAGCAGGAAGGCAAGCGCTAACCGCCGTGCGAGCCCCGGAATTGCGGCATTCCCCGGCTTTCCAGCCAGTGCCGGAAATCGCCGTCCGCGATCGGCTCGGCCCCGGCAGGCAGCGGGCGGTTCCAGACATAGACCTGCGCCGAGCCGCCGCCGGTCAATTCCAGTTCCTGCCGGAGATAGAGCGAGGCGGCAGGATTGGCCGGATCGAAATCCTCATAGCGGTCCATTGCGGCAAGGTCGGCAGCCCCGAACCCGGCGCGCGCGGCATAGAGTTTGCCGTGCGCCAGCCCATCGCCGACCACCAGCGCCGGGAACCAGCCGAGCGCATCGGGAACGGCAAACAGCGCGCCGTGGACCGTGGCCGGGCCGACCGGTTCCAGCAGCGCATGGATCGCCGCTGCGACCGGATTGTCGCTGCCATCCAGCAGCGTGCCATAGAAGAAGAAGGGCATCACCGGCCCGGTCTAGCGTGAAGCGGCGTTCAGGCCCAATACGATTTGCAGCAGGCGTTCGGGTTCATCCGCCATCACGTCGTGCCCGCCGCCCACTTCGTGCAGTTCCCAGTTGCCTTGCCCGATCACCTGATTGCGGAACCGGGTGAACGGGGTGGGGTTGTAGCCGGTGGCATAAATGTAGACGCGGCGGCGGACCTTTGCCTCCTCACCGGTGAAATGGACCGGCTCGGTCAGGGTCAGCAATGGGTGACGGCCATAGCCCGGTTTCCCGCGTGAGGGCGGAAAGGGCAGCACCAGCCCCGGCGCATCCTTTTGCGCCTCGATGTAATAGTCGTGTTCCCACGTGCCGGTGATGTCCCACAGCGACTGGCCGTCGGCGGGCAGGAACGCGTCGATATAGCAGATTGCGTCGATCCGCCCGCCCAGCCGGGTGGCGACCCCGGTGATGACCATCCCGCCCCACGAATGGCCGCACAGCACGAACCGGTCGAACCCGGCATCGGCAATCTGCGCGGTCACATCGTCGATATGCGTGGTCAGCGTGATCGCGGGGTTCAATTCCGCCGCGCGGCCGCCCAGCCCGGTCAGCTGCGCCACCAGCACGCGGTGGCCGCGCGTCGTCAACTCACGCGCCAGCCGGTCATAGGCCCAGCCGCCGCCCCACGCCCCGTGGACCAGGACGTAATCGGTCATGCCCCGCGCTCCATCAGAGGCCGTGCTTCCGGTTATAGGCGGCGATCCATTCCACCGTCTTCACCATCCCCCCGAACGGATAGAAGTGCAGCCGCACCCGGCCATGTTCATCGCCCAGCCCGCGCGCGAACGCATCGACCAGCTTGTCCGGCCCGGCGCTGCCGATCAGGTTGGTGAGCGAGATGCCGTATTTCTTCAGTACGCTGGCTGACGCACCCACGCCGCAGCGCGTGGCAAAGCGGAGCAGCGCCTTGATGCTGGCGGGCCCCGGCACGCCGATCCGCACCGGCACGTCCAGTCCGTGCGCCCGCAATTGCCGGAGCCAGGCCAGAAACGCGTCCGGATCGAACCCGAACTGCGTAACCACCAGCGGCGCCATGCCGCGCGCTTCGATTGCGCGGACCTTGCTTTCCAGCACGGCCCAGCATTCCGCCTCGGTCATGTTGGGATGCCCTTCGGGGTGCCCGCCAACACCGATCGCCTTGATCCCCGCCCGCTCGAACGCGCCAGTGGCGATCAGGGCGGACGTATCGAAATAGGGGCCTTGCGGCTCAGGCGGATCGCCCGCCACGATGAAGCAGCGGGTCACGCCGGCGCGCTCGACCACCGCTTTCAGATAGCCTTCGAAATCGTCTTCAGAGGTGATCCGGCGGGCCGAAAAGTGCGGCATCGGTTCAAACCCCAGCTCGCGCACGGCCATGGTGGCGGCAACACGGGCTTCGGCGTCCTCACCGGGCAGGAACGTCACGGCCACAGGGGTGTCGACCGGGATCAGGTGCGCCGCTTCGCGCAGCGAATCGATGTCCTTGGCGGTCATTTCCAGGCTGAAGCCGTCAGTGATCCCTTCGGGCGTCTTGTCCCAGTTGGGGTGAATCAGCGGTTTGGCCATCGGTGCATCCTCTTGGACAGCCAGCGCAGCCCGCGCGCCATTGTGACGCTGCGGGCTGCCCGGCCCTGGTCAGGCTCAGCGGCCGGTGCGCCAGCCTTCTGCGTAGTTTTCACGGGCCACGCGGCTGTAGGGAATGCTGCTGACGATGGCGCGTACTTCGATCTGCTTGTGCGGTTCGACGGTGGTCTTTTTCGTGCCGCCGTTTTCTTCGCCCCAGACCACGCGCACTTCGGTGCCAACCGGGATTTCCGGATCGACCGTGGCAAGGCTGAGCGCCTGCTTTTCATTGTAGGAGAAGCCGGTGAACATCGACAGGCCGACCGTCTTGCCGTCCGCATCGACCACGCGGTCATAGTTGGACGAGGCATAGTTCGCTAGCGGCACGTCGAAGAACTTGTACTGATCACCGTCCGGATCGAACAGCGAAGCCATGATCTTGGCCATGTCTTCGGGGTTCCACGCCAGCGTCACCTTCTTGCGCTGCGCCGCCGGGTCCAGCGCTTCCAGCGCTTCGCGGCCGTGGAAGTCATGGTCGAACTTCACGAAGCCGCCGTAACCCAGTTCCCACGGGTTGAGGTAGTAATCCTCGATGTTGTCCGACACGAACGAACCGCCGATCGAACCGGTCGCTTCATACGAATCGGCACCCAGCCACTCACGGAAGCCCTTGAGCTTTTCGCCGGTGTAGATCGCCGGGAGCGGCGAGGGGATCCAGCCCGATTCGAGCGTGTTCGACGGATAAGCGCGGCTGCCGCACGGGATCAGGCCGAATTCCTTGCCCGCTTCCAGAATTGCGGCGCGGATTTCTTCCTGCTCCGCATAGGGACCCCAGATTTCAAGGCCCGGCGCGCCCGACATGCCGTGGCGCAGGGTGCGCACGGTCTTGCCGGCGATGTTCATCGTGCTCATGTTGAAGAACTTGAGCTGTTCCAGCGGCCCGCCGTGCAGCTTTTCGATCACGGCCCAGGCGTTCGGCCCCTGAATCTGGAAGCGCCATTCCTTGCGGGTGACCGGCTTGCCCATCGGGCGCATCGGCGAACGGTCGTCCAGCTCGATCTCGACGTCATAGCCGCCGGTCGCGCCGTGATAGCGCAGCCAGTTGCTGGCGGGCGCGCGGCCGACATAGGTGAAGCTTTCTTCTTCTTCCCAGAAGATGATCCCGTCACCGATCACGTGGCCATAGGGCGTGGTCGGCACGTATTGCTTGGCCTTGCCGACCGTCCAGCCCTTGGCGCTGTTGACCATGGTGTCGGACAGCAGCTTCAGCGCGTCCTTGCCGCGGATATACAGGTTCACCATGTGGTGCGACTGGTCGAACAGCACCGCGCTGTGCTGCCATGCCCACTGTTCGCTGCGCCAGTTGGAAAATTCAGGTGCGACGACCGGGTACACATAAGCCCCCAGCTGCGAATTGCGCAGCATGTCGACGATGTTGCCCTGTGCGTTCAGTACCTGCTCAAGATTGGTGATGGCCATTTTGCCCTGACTCCCGCTCCGGTTGAAAATTTTGCCGTTTGCAATTTTGTATGCACTGCATACTATATTTTGCTATCGGTGCAAATGAAAAGCGGAACCGCTAACCCGCTTCGTGATATTGGGAGACTTGCTGATGGCCGAGGTTCAGATCCTCACCCTGTCCTGCTGCGACCGTGCCGGGATCACCGCGCGCGTAACCGGCTATCTGTTTGAAAATGGTGCTAATATTCTGGAAGCGCAGCAGTTCAACGATCAGGGCAGCGGGGATTTCTTCATGCGCGTGGCGTTTGATCCGGGCAGCGCGGACGTCGCCGCGATTCGCGCCGGATTTCAGCCGCTGGCCGCCGAATATGCAATGCACTGGAACCTGCGGGCCAAGGGCGCACCGCGCAAGGTGGTGCTGATGGTCAGCAAGTTCGATCACTGCCTGGGCGATCTGCTCTATCGCAACCGGATCGGCGAACTGAACATGGATGTCGTCGCCGTGATCGGCAATCATCCCAAGGAAGCGCTGTCGATCTCGCTGCTGGGCGATGTGCCTTATTACCATTTCCCGATCACCAGGGACACCAAGCCCCAGCAGGAAGCGCAGATCAAGCAGGTTGTCACCGAAACCGGGGCCGAGCTGGTGGTGCTGGCGCGCTATATGCAGATCCTGTCGGATGATCTGGCCCGGTTCCTGTCGGGTCGCTGCATCAATATTCACCACAGCTTCCTGCCCGGCTTCAAGGGTGCCAAGCCCTATCACCAGGCCCATGCGCGCGGGGTGAAGATGATCGGCGCGACCGCGCATTATGTCACGGCCGACCTCGATGAAGGTCCGATCATCCATCAGGACGTCGAAACCGTCACCCATGCCGATTCGCCCGACGACATGGTCCGCAAGGGCCGCGATATCGAACGCCGCGTGCTGGCCGAAGCGGTGAGGATGCACCTTGATGACCGGGTGCTGCTGAACAAGGACAAGACGGTTGTGTTCCGCAGCTGAGTGGGCGGAACAGGTTTCGGCCCAAAGCTCGCTCGTGCTGAGCTTGTCGAAGCACCGCATTTGCCCTTTGCGTCGGCCTTGTGGCGCGCAGAAACAGGGCAGTGCTTCGACAGGCTCAGCACGAGCGGAGTTGGGGTGGTGAGTCCGTATTGAAAGGGATGGGGATATGCAGGTCAACGCGCTCGATCACGTCAACATCATCACCGACCGGCTGGACGAGACGGCGCGGTTTTACGCCGCGCTGCTCAGTCTGGAACGCCGCGACGGCCCGCCGCCGCTGACGCGCGACAACGCGCAGTGGATGGTTGACGCGGGCGGCAAGGCGATCATCCACATCAACAGCACCGATTGCCCCCGCGCCTATGACCGCGCGGTAGAGCCGGGTGCGCTGACCGGCGCGGTCCACCACGTGGCGCTCAACTGTTCCGGCTATGATGCGGTGATGGACCGGATCGCCGCCATGGGGCTGGACCACCAGGTCAATCTGGTCGAGGCTATCGGCCTGCGCCAGATCTTCACCGCCGATCCCAACAACGTGCTGCTGGAGCTGAACTTCTTCGGGGATTGAGCTGAGGATATTTCCATTTATTAATGTCCCTCAACTAACCGGATGGGGCTGATAAATGGAAAATGTTGGCGTATTGCAGCCGCACGTTGAGCGTATGATGCTTGTGTGCGGAGCACAGAATGATGGCAAAACTTGGCTCCTTCAAAACATGCTCAGCGATAGGCGCTTGGCTGGTATTGTTCGCCGCAGAAACACGACGCCAATTAGTCTTTCGAAAGAGAGGGGCCTTGTAGTTCGCTCGGCATCACCGCACGAGCGAGGACTTTCGACGACCAGTTTTCATGACGAAATTCGTCGAGCACTCCAGGATGGGAAAAAGCATGGTTGTCGACGGATGAACTTCGCTTACGCTGTTCAGCCTAGGCCGACGAAGAGGCGTGAAGGGAAGTTGGACAAAATCCAAGGGATTGTTTCAGTATGTAGTGATTTGATAAAAGCCTTTGCGCCTGAGCGGATAAGAGTAGTGCAATTATCCCCTAACCAATTTGGTTCATCTGGAAATTGCCTTACTGTGTTTGAAGTTGACGGCTTGCGGAATCTTGACGTTGAAGTCATTGCCATCGATGCCCGTAGGGGGGGTAACCCCATAGAAGCTGGGAATGTCAGGGTGTTGGCCGATTATTTCGACTTTTCCTGAAACCTGAATTTCCAGTACAAAATTCCTAAACCGGCCGCTCTCCAGCCAGCGTGGTGCGGTACATTTCGCGCCGGTAACCGTCGTAATCATTGGCGGCGAGGTGCAGGGCGGTGCGGTTGTCCCACAGCGCGACCATGCCTTCGTCCCAGCGCAGGCGGCAGGTGAAGTGGTGCTGGGTGATGTGCTGGATCAGGAATTCCAGCAGCGGGCGGGCCTCTGCGCTGGTTAGCCCGTCGATGCCGACTGCATAGACTTCGTCCAGATACAGCGCCTTCTCGCCCGTTACCGGATGGGTGCGGACCAGCGGGTGGCCGGTGCCTTCCAGCGCGGCGGCGCGGGCGGCGTCGCTGGCGAAGGACAGTTCCTTGCCGTCGGCCAGCTTTTGCGTGAAGGCGTTGTTGCGCGCGCTCATCCGCACTTTCAAAGGGGCGAGCATTGCCTGCATCGCGGGGCTGAGTGTGCGGTAGGCCAGCGCGCAGTTGGCCCAGACGGTATCGCCGCCATAGGGCGGGATCTGGACCGAGCGCAGGATGGTTACCCCCGGCGGTTCGGGCAGAAATGGTGAATCCGTATGCCAGCCGCTGCCGAACAGCCCCTTGCTGCGGTGGTCCGCTTCCTTGATCACCGGCTGGACATGGGGATGGCCGGGGACGCCGTGGGTATAGGCATCGGGCGCGAACTCGCCCCAGCGGCGGGCGAAGGCCTCATGCTCGGCATGGGTCAGGTGCTGGTGGCGCAGGAACACCAGCTTGTGCCGCCACAGCGCGTCCTGCAATTCAGCGAAGCCTTCATCCGACAAGTCCGTCAGCGACGTGCCGACCACTTCCGCGCCCATTGCCGCCGCAATCGGCTGCACGGTGATGTGGCGGTAATCGCGGGCCGAATTATCGAACCCGCCCGATGGGCTGAGGCGGACTTCACGCATGACTGGCTCTCTCCCGTGCTCAGCCCGGTATCGCAGCGATCAGCGCGTCCGCCAAGGCCTGCGCAGCGCACAGGTAGGGCGAATGATCGCTCTCCAGCGTGACCACGCGCGCGCCGGGGGATAGCTGCTGCATCAGCCGCTGGCTGGCGATGGGAATCGTCCGGTCCTGTGTGCATTCGACATAGGTGCGCGGAAGGCTGCCCCAGCGCGCATCCGTCAGGTGCAAAGGCTCGCTGCGCGGTCCGTGCGGTTCGGCCAGCAGGCGCGGCAGTGCGGCGGCGACCAGTTCGGGCGGGGAGAGTTGCGCGAATACCGGCCCGGCCAGCGCGGGATCGACCACGGTTCCGGCGCCGTGGTGGACCTTGGAAATCAGCGCGTCGAAGGCCGGGGTCGGCTCTTCCAGCGCCTTGAATTCGGCGCGGCTCATGCCATCGGGCAGCATCATTGCGCAGATATAGACCAGTGCGCCCATCGCCGAAGGATCGGCTTCGGCGGCCGTGCTCACCACGATCCCGCCGCGCGAATGGCCGCCCAGCACGACCGGCGCGCCGCCCAGTTGCTCCTGCAGCGCGCGGCACTGCGCGGCGGCGAAATCGCCCCAGCCTTGCAGGGTGGTGGCGCGCAGCTGCGCCTCGTTCCCGCCCATTCCGGGCAGGGTCGGGGCGATAACCGTGTGACCGGCAGCGCGCAGGCGGGCGGTGACTTCATCGAAGCACCAGCCGCCATGCCAGCTGCCGTGGATCAGAACGAAACCGGCCACGGTTTACCGGTCGCCCGACCAGGTGCGCAGGCCCGGCGTGGTGCGGTCTTCGCTTTTCAGCGCCTCGGCCACGGCGGGGCGGGCGGTGACACGGTCCCGCCAGTCGACCAGACGCGGATACTTCGCCGCGATTTCCAGTTCGGGGAACATCCGCTCCACCATCATCCCGCAGTGCGAGTAGAAATTGATGTCGGCCAGCGTGTAGGTATCGCCCGCCAGCCAGCGGGTCTGGCCCAGCTGATCCTCGATTTTGGCCAGAGCATAGACGATCTTGTCGGTCGCGTTGGCAAGGTCGCTTTCCGAAAAGCCCGAGCGCGCGGTCATCCACTTCTTGCGCTGGTCGGGCAGCGGGATGTTTTCCATCAGCTTTTCGAACTCGCCGCTGTCAATGCTGCGGGCGATCACGCCCACCATCCGGTGCCAGCCGTGCATCGACACGAAGTTCATCACGTGCTCGTCAACGAACTTGTTCCAATAGCGCATTCGCGCTGCGCCAACCGGATCGCGCGGGCGCAGCGGGGCATCAGCGGGCTGGGCATCGGGGAAGGCGTCTTCGAGGTATTCGTTGATCACCGTGGTGTGGGTGATGATGATGCCGTCATGGTCCAGCACCGGTACCTGGCCTTCGGGATTTACGCGCACGAACCAAGCCTGATGCTGCTCGAACTTGTGCAGATCGACATAGACGCTTTCGTAGGCCAGCCCCTTTTCCTTGAGCGGCACCATCGATTTCAGCGAGTTCGCCAGCGGTTCGGCGTGGTAGTATTTCAGGCTCATTCTGTTTCCCCTTCATCCGTTCGTGTCGAGCGAAGTCGAGACACGTTCGCGCAGATGTGTCTCGACTTCGCTCGACACGAACGGAGACTTTTCATTACAATCTCAATGTCCCCAGCACGCCGCCATCGACAGCCAGCGACTGGCCGGTGATGTGGCTGGCGCGGTCGGACAGCAGGAAAGCGGCGACGTCCGCCAGCTCGCAGGCCTTGCCGGTGCGGCCCTGCGGCGTGGCGGCGGCCATCGTCGTCAGCGCATCCGGCGGCAGCGTGTCCAGCATCGGGGTTTCGATGAAGCCGGGGATGATACAGTTGCAGCGCACGCCGTGCGGCGCAGCTTCCAGCGCGACCGCGCGGGCGAGGCCCAGTACGGCGTGCTTGGACGCGACATAGCCGACATTGCCCGCCATCCCGCGTTCCGACGCCAGACTGCCGGTCACCAGAATGCTGCCGCGCCCGCGCTCCACCATACCCGGCAGGACATTGGCAATGGCCCAGAACGGCGATTTCAGGTTCACCGCCAGCACGGCGTCGAGCACATCATCGGCATAGTCCTGCACGGGCGCGAAGGCGCCGCCTGTTCCGGCGTTGAGGAACAGCGCGTCAATCGGGCCATTCTGCGCGGCGGCGCTGTCCAGTGCGGCGATCAACTGGGCCTTGTCGCCGACATCGGCGGCGGCCCATTTCGCGCCTTCGCCCAGTTCCTTGCAGGCTTGCTCCAGCAGTGCCGCCCTCCGGGCGATCAGCGTGACCCGCCCGCCCAGCTCGGCGATCCGGTCCGCCGTCGCTCGCCCGATCCCGGTGGATGCGCCGGTGATGACGACATGGCGGCCGGTGAAGTCCACGCGGAGTGCCTCAGGCCAGACCCAGCAGGCGCGCGGCGTTGTCCTTCATGATGCCGGGCAGGACTTCGTCCTTGAAGCCAACCTGCCGCGCGGCATCGAGCCACTTTTGCGGGTGGATCAGCGGAAAATCGCTGCCGAACAGCATCTTTCCGCGCAGCTGCGTGTTGGCATACTGGATGATTTGCGGCTGGAAATACTTCGGCGACCAGCCCGACAGGTCGATGAACACGTTGTCCTTGTGCAGCGCCATCGACAGGCTTTCATCGACCCACGGCCAGCTGGGGTGGGCGAGGATCACCTTCATGTCGGGGAAATCGACCGCAACATCGTCGACCAGCATCGGCTGACCATACTTCAGCCGCACCCCGCCGCCGCCGCGCATCCCCGTGCCCATGCCCGAATGGCCGGTGTGGAAGATCGCGGGCAGCTTGTATTCGTTGATCACCTCGTAAATCGCGTAACCGACCTGCGCGGCGGGCTCGATGTTCTGCATGATGTGATGGAACTTGAAGCCCTTCACGCCGCAGTTTTCGACCAGATCGCGGGCCTCGCGTGCGCCCAGCTTGCCCTTGTGCGGGTCGATCGAGGCGAACGGGATGCAGATGTCGTCGTGCTTTGCGGCGAATTCGGCCACTTCGTAGTTCGACACGCGCTTGGCCCCGATGCCGCTTTCGCAGTCGACCGTGAACATGCAGAACGCGATCTGCTGTTCGCGGTAGATTTCGGCGATTTCCGGCATCTTGGGCCGTTCGCGCGGGGCCTTGAAATAGGCGCTGGCGGCATCGAAGAACTGGCCCATCACCGGGTCTTCGGGATCGTGGCAGCTGACTTCCGCATGGACGTGGACGTCGATGGCTTTGATCTTGGACAGGTCGATTGCCACGATTGTACTCCTTGAAAATTGGCAGCGGACGGGGCGGGGCGGCGCGTCGGCGCTTCCCCGCGCGCCGGATTACAGCTGGATGATGACCGTCTTGGTTTCCATATAGGCCTCGATGCCCTGACGGCCCTGTTCGCGGCCCAGGCCGGATTCCTTGAAGCCCCCGAACGGCAGCGCGGTATCGATCACGGCGTGGCAGTTGCCCCACACGGTGCCCGATTTGATCCTGGACGCCAGCTTGTGCATCGTTGCCACGTCCTTGGTCCAGATGCCCGCGCCCAGCCCGAAACAGGTGTCGTTGGCGGCCTTGGCGACTTCGTCGATGTCGTCGAAGCGCTGGGCGACCACGACCGGACCGAAGATTTCCTCGCGCACCACGCTCATTTGCGGGTTCACGTCGACCAGCACGGTCGGGTTGACGTAATAGCCGCCGTCGGATGCGGCGGCATCGCCGCCCACGGCGACGCTGGCACCGTCACGCTTGCCCGCCTCGATATAGCCCATCACGCGGTCGAACTGTTCCTTCGATACCAGCGGACCCATGTGGGCTTCGGGATCAAGGCTGGCGCGCGGCGCCCAGAACGGGGTGGTGGCGGCGATCCCTTCGATCACTTCGTCGAAGATCGAACGGTGCGCGTAAATGCGCGAACCGGCGACGCAGACCTGGCCCGAATTGAAGAAGATTGCGCCCGCCGCGCCGGGGGCCACAGCGGCCACATCGACATCGGGCATGATCACCACCGGCGACTTGCCGCCCAGTTCCAGCGTCACGCGCTTCAGGCTGTCGGTGGCGTTCTTGTTGATCAGCTTGCCGATTTCGGTCGACCCGGTGAAGGCGACCTTGTCGACGTCCGGGTGCTTGACCATGCGGTCCCCGGCGGTGTGGCCGTTGCCGGTGATGATATTGACGACGCCGGCCGGGAACCCCGCTTCGGCGATCAGGTCGGCCAGCCGCAGCGCGGTCAGGCTGGTCTGTTCGGCGGGTTTCAGCACCGTGGTGCAGCCAGCGGCCAGCGCCGGGGCAATCTTCAGGCAGGCCATCAGCAGCGGGAAATTCCACGGCACGATCTGCGCGCAAACCCCAACCGGTTCCTTGGTGGTGTAACCGAACACCGTGCCGCCGGGCATGGTATAGGGCGATACGACTTCGCCGTTCACCTTGCTGGCCCAGCCCGCCATGAAGCGGATGTGGCTGGCCGCGCCGGGGACGTCGACCGCGCCGGCCATCGTCTTGGGCTTGCCGTTGTCGATCGCTTCCAGTTCGGCCAGTTCATCGGCGTTGGCTTCGATCAGGTCGGCCAGCCGGATCATCGTGCGTTCGCGCACCATCGGCGGCAGGCCCGACCAGCGGCCATCGTCAAACGCGGCGCGGGCGGCGGCAACGGCGCGGTCCACATCCTTGTCCGAGGCATCGACGGCATGGCCGATGATCTTGCCGGACGAGGGATCTTCGACCGGGATGGTCTGGTCGTGGCTGGAGGAAACCCATTCATTGTTGATGAACAAGGCGGGCTTGCGCGCCAGGAAAGCCTGTGCGGCCGCCGAATAGGCGCGCTGGGTGCGGTCGATCGTGGTCATGTCGTTCATGATGATACCTCTCTCCAAAGGCGATTCTGGTTGCGCTCACATTACGTGATTTAGTAGGCAATGCATACAAATTATCGAGTCCGGCGCAAGTCCGTTCGTTGCTCAGGCTAACACAGTCATTGTTATTGACCATAGCATTTTTCCGGCTATGTCACGGTAACGGATAAAACGCCGAATTCCTGGGAGCAGCAAGCCAATGTCATCGATCATCATTGATCCGATCCGGACCCATGCGGCGGCCATGCCGGGTCGGCTGGCGGTGGGCTGCTGCGAAACCGGGCGGCGCTGGACTTGGGCGGAGCTGGACCGCGCGATTGACCGGGCGGCGGCATGGCTGGCCGATCAGCTGGGCGCGGGCAGCGGCAGCCGCGTGGCGACCCTGACCCGCAATCACCCCAATATGCTCGTGCTGCAACACGCCTGCACCCGCGCGGGTGCGGTGTTCGTGCCGTATAACTGGCGGCTGGCGACGGCGGAGATCGCCGTGTTGATGGCGGATGCCGCGCCCAGCCTGATTTTCCATGACCCTGAATTTGCCGTGCCAGACTATCCCGCGCCGCTTCACCTGCTGGCCGATCTGGAAACGCTGGGCACGGACGGCACCCGCGCACCGGCCACCGCCCGGCGCGGCTGGGATGAGCCGAGCACGCTGCTCTACACCTCTGGCACCAGCGGCCGCCCCAAAGGGGTGATGATCAGCGAAGCCAACGCGTTCTGGGGGCCGACCAATTTCCTCCATGGCAGCCTGGTCAGCTATGACAGCGTGTTTCTGTGCGACATGCCGCTGTTCCACACCGCCGGTCTGTTCGCGGCCGCGCGCGTGCCGATCCTGTGCGGCGGGACGGTGTGGATCAGTGCCGGGTTCGATCCGGCGAAGACCATCGCCCGGATGGCCGACCGCAACCTGGGCGTGACGCACTATTTCTCGGTCCCGCAGATGGCGACGGTGATCTGGCAGCATCCCGATTTCACGCCTGAAAAGCTGCACGGGCTGAAGCTTTACGTCACTGGCGGCGCGCCCAATCCCAAGGCGCAGGTTGAACGCTTTGCCAAGGCTGGCATCCGCTTTTCCGATGGCTTCGGGATGAGCGAGACGGGTTCGAATTTCGCCATGCCGGTGCTGGACGAAGCGCGCCTGCTGGAAAAGGCCGGCAGCTGCGGCCTGCCGCTGATCGGGGTGCAGACCCGGATTGTCGATGACGAAGGCAACGATGTGGCGCAGGGCGAAACCGGCGAGTTGTGGGTGCGCGGGCCGAGCGTGACGCAGGGCTACTGGAACCAGCCGGAACTGACCGCCAAGGCTTTTCACGAGGGCTGGTTCAAGACCGGCGACGCGGCCTGCCAGGACGCGGACGGCTTTTTCTTTCTCGTCGACCGCAAGAAGGACATGTACATTTCCGGCGGCGAGAACGTCTATCCGGCTGAGGTTGAGGCCGCGCTCGCGGAACTGCCGGAAGTGGCCGAAGCCGCCGTGATCGGCGTGCCGTCCGAACGGTGGGGCGAAGTGGGCCGCGCTTTCATCATCGTGAAAGCGGGCGAAACGCTGACGGCAGAGCAGATCATCGCGCACTGCACGGCGCGGCTGGCGAAGTTCAAGGTGCCCGCCAGCGTCGTGCTGACCGACACGATCCCGCGCACCGCATCGGGCAAAGTCCAGAAGCACCTGCTGCCCAGAGATTGAGGGCGGCGACCAGTCGCGGCGATTGCGCTTGGGCGACTCGTGCACGGCGCGGTAGTCTGCCGGGCATGATGGCACCCGAATATCTGGCCGGACGGCTGCTGCTGGCCATGCCCGGAATGGGCGATCCGCGGTTCGACCACGCGGTGATCGCGCTGTGCGTCCACGATGCGCAAGGCGCGCTGGGGATCGGCGTGGGCCGGATCAAGCATGGGCTGCGGCTGCATGAACTGCTGGAAGATGTCGGCATTGCCCCCGGCATGGCCCCCGACTGCGTGATCCACGATGGCGGCCCGGTCGAGCCGCAGCGCGGGTTCGTGCTGCATTCACCGGACTGGGACGGACCCGGCACGGTCCAGGCCGGTCCGCTGGGCGCGCTTTCCGCCTCGCTCGATGTGCTCACAGCCATTGCGGCGGGTGAAGGGCCAGAGCGCTGGATTGTGGCGTTGGGCTATGCCGGGTGGGCGCCGGGGCAACTCGACACGGAAATGCAGCGGCACGGCTGGTATGCTGCGATCGGCCATCCTGACATCGTGTTCGACACGCCCGTCACCGCGCGCTGGAAGGCGTCGTGGCAGGCCGAAGGTGTTGACCCTGCGCTGCTGTCCAGCACCACCGGGCACGCCTGATTTTTTCAGCATGCAGGCCTGATTTTTTCAACATGCAGGATTGCATTTCACCATTTTGAAAAATAGGAAGGGGTCATGCCCGGTCCCGTCCGCTCCATTTCACAGGCCTTCATGATCCTGCGTCTGCTGGCGCAGCACGGCGGTGCGTTGACGCTGTCCGAAATCACCCGCGCGACCGATCTGTCGCTGTCCAGTTGCCTGAACCTGCTGCGCACGCTGGTGGCCGAAGGCGCGCTGGAGGCCGAAAATGGCAAGCGCTATCGCCTCGCTGCCGGTTGGGCCGGACTGGCTGCCCTGCTCGATACCGCGCAGGCCCGCGTGATCGCCCGCGCCCAGCCGCTGCTCGACCGGTTCGCGCAAGGCCATGACGCCACCACCGGGCTGTGGCGGCTCGACCGGCGCGAGCGGCTGGAACTGGTCGCGCTGGGCGAAAGCACATCCAGCACGCGCATTCACATGGCCGTGGGTCAGCGCCAGCCGATTGGCGGCGGCAGCACAGGCCGCGCGCTGGCGGCGGCGCAGCGGATTGATGAGGGCGAACTGGCCCGCCGCTATGGCGCGCTGCGCTGGCAGCGCCCGCTCGATTTCCCGGCCTATGCGGTGCAGGTCGGTGCGGCGGTGGCATCGGGCTATGCGGTGGACGATGGTTTTGGCCACGCCGGCATCTGTTCGATCGCCTGCATCGTGCCGGGCGAACCGATTGCCTTTTGCCTGTCGACTTCAATTTTCGCCGGTTCGCGCGAGGGTGAACATATCCGCGCGCTGGGACGGGCTTTACGCGAACTGGCCGCCGCAATCGGCACCGAACCTTAAGAGGACTGACCTGATGAGCGACGAAACCTTTCCCGAAATCCGCGATGCCGTGCGCCGTCTCTGCGCCGATTTTCCCGGCAGCTACTGGCAGGGCCTCGACCGTGACCGGACCTATCCGACCGAATTCGTCCAGGCGCTGACCAAGGCCGGGTTCCTGTCGGTCCTGATCCCGGAAGAATTCGGCGGATCGGGGCTGGGGCTGGGCGCGGCGACCGCGATCCTTGAGGAAATCCACCGCTCTGGCTGCAATGGCGGCGCGTGCCATGCCCAGATGTATACGATGGGGACCGTGCTGAAGCACGGCAATGCGGAACAGAAGGCCAAGTACCTGCCCGCCGTCGCGGATGGCTCGCTGCGGCTCCAGGCCTTTGGCGTGACCGAACCGACGGCAGGAACCGACACCACCCGGATCCGCACCTTCGCCCGGCGCGAAGGCGATCACTATGTGGTCAGCGGGCAGAAGATCTGGATCAGCCGCGCGGAACATTCCGACCTGATGGTCCTGTTGTGCCGCACCACCGCGCGTGAGGAGTGCGAGCGTTCGTCCGACGGGATGAGCGTGCTGCTGGTCGACATGCGCGAAGCGGTCGGCAACGGGCTGACGATCCGCCCGATCCGCACCATGCTGAACCACGCGACGACCGAACTGTTCTTCGACGACCTGAAAGTGCCGGTGGAGAACCTGATCGGGGAAGAGGGCAAGGGGTTTCGCTATATCCTGTCCGGCATGAACGCCGAACGCATCCTGATCGCGGCGGAATGCATCGGCGACGCGAAGTTCTTTATCGACCGCGCCTCGGCCTATGCCAAGGATCGCAGCGTGTTTGGCCGTCCGATCGGGCAGAATCAGGGTGTGCAGTTCCCGATTGCGCGCGCCTATGTCCAGATGACCGCTGCCGATCTGGTGGTGGCCGATGCAGCGGCCAAGTTCGAAGCTGGTCAGCCTTGCGGCACGGAAGCCAACATGGCCAAGATGGTCGCGTCCGAGGCCAGCTGGTTCGCCGCCGATATGTGCATCCAGACCCACGGCGGATTCGGCTTTGCCGAGGAATACGACATCGAGCGCAAGTTCCGTGAAACCCGGCTTTATCAGGTTGCGCCGATTTCGACGAACCTGATCCTCAGCCATGTCGGCACCCATGTGCTGGGGATGCCGAAAAGCTTCTGATGACCGGGGGCGACAGGCGGCTTGGGCTTTGGCCGCGCACCTGCTAGGCGCGCGGCCATGTTGACGATCCAGAATGTTACCGTGCGCCTTGGTGGGCGCGAAATCATCGACCACGCGAGTGCGTCGATCCCCCCGCGCGGCAAAGTGGGCCTGATCGGCCGCAACGGCGCGGGCAAGTCCACGCTGGTCAAGGCGATCATCGGCGAGCTTGAGCTGGACGACGGCGATATCGACATGCCGCGCGGGATGCGGCTGGGCTATATCGCGCAGGAAGCCCCCAGCGGCACCTCGACCCCGTTCGACACGGTGCTGGCCGCCGATGCGGAGCGGCTGGCGCTGCTCGAAGAATCCGAAACCTGCCACGATCCGGACCGGCTGGGCGATGTCCATGAACGGCTGCTGGCGATCGATGCCTACAGCGCCCCGTCGCGCGCCGCGCGCATCCTGATCGGGCTGGGGTTTGACGAGGAGATGCAGGGCCAGCCGCTCGACAGCTTTTCGGGCGGCTGGAAAATGCGGGTCGCGCTGGCCGCGCTGCTGTTTTCCGCGCCCGATGTGCTGTTGCTCGACGAACCGTCGAACCACCTTGATCTGGAAGCGACGCTGTGGCTGGAAAACTTCCTGAAGTCCTACCCCGGCACGCTGATCGTGATCAGCCACGAACGCGACCTGCTGAACAACGTGGTCGATCATATCCTGCACCTGCAGGGCGGCAAGCTGACGCTCTATCCCGGTAGCTATGACAGCTTTGAACGGCAGCGCGCCGAACGCGCGGCGCAGCTGGCCGCCGCAAAGGTATCTCAGGATGCGCAGCGGGCGAAGTTACAGGATTATGTCGCGCGCAACAGCGCCCGCGCCTCTACCGCCAAGCAGGCCCAGTCCCGCGCGAAGATGCTGGCCAAGATGCAGCCGATCACCGCGCTGATCGAGGATCCGTCGCTGGCGTTCGATTTTCCCAATCCCAGCGAGCTGCGCCCGCCGCTGATAACGCTCGATCTGGCAGCGGTCGGCTATGCGGCGGATACGCCGATCCTGCGGCGGCTGAACCTGCGGATCGATCCGGATGACCGGATCGCGCTGCTGGGCCGCAACGGCAACGGCAAGACCACGCTCGCCCGCCTGCTGGCCGCGCAGCTGACCCCGATGGAAGGGGCAATGACCGCGACCGGCAAGATGCAGATCGGCTATTTCACGCAGTATCAGGTGGAAGAACTGGCCGGCGACGCGACCCCGCTGGAACACATGACCCGCGCGATGGACGGCAAGACCCCGGCCGCCGTGCGAGCGCAGCTGGGCCGGTTCGGCTTTTCCGGCAACCGCGCAACCGCGCAGGTCGGCACGCTTTCGGGCGGTGAACGCGCACGGCTGGCGCTGGCGCTGGTGACGCGCGACGCGCCGCACCTGCTGATCCTGGACGAACCGACCAACCACCTTGACGTCGATGCGCGTGAGGCGCTGGTGCAGGCGCTCAATACGTATACCGGCGCGGTGATCCTGATCAGCCATGACCGGCACATGGTCGAACTGACCGCTGACCGGCTGGTGCTGGTCGATGACGGGACGGCGAAGGAATATCCTGGCAGTATCGAGGATTACATCGACTTCGTGCTGGGCCGGAACCAGCCGCGCGACGGGAATGGTGACGGCAAGGGCAAGGGCGCGAAGAAAGATCGCCGCGCCACCGCCCAGGCGCGTGAGGAACTGCGCACGCTCAAGAAGCAGGTGACCGAGGCTGAGGCGCTTCTGACGAAGGCACAGACGCTGCTGAGCGAGCTTGACCGCGCCATGTTCGATCCTGCCAGCGCCCGCGCCGATCTGGCCAAACTGAAGATGAGCGAACTGTCCATCCGGCGCGGTCAGGTGGCGGCAGAACTGGAAGCGGCTGAACTCGCCTGGCTGGCTGCGGGCGAGGCGATGGAAACCGCGCAGGCCGCAGCGGCATGAGTGTTGCCTTTCGCCGCGACGGGGATGAGGAGCACCTTGAACCCAAGTTCGAAGTGCCGATCGCGCCGGGGCCGAACCTGGTAACGGCGCGCGGGCTGGATTTGCTGAAAGCGCGGGCCGGGGAACTGGCCGCGCTGGCGGTGACCCTGACCGAGGAAACCGCGCTGAACGCGGCGCGGCGGGACTTGCGCTATATCCAGCAGCGGCTGGTGACGGCGCAGTTGGCTCCGGTGCCGGACGGCGCGGTGGCCGCGTTCGGCTGCCGGGTCGACTTCACCCTGAACGGCGCGGCCCGCGCGCTGGAGATCGTCGGGCATGACGAGGCCGATGCGGGCGCCGGGCGGATTGCCTTTACCGCGCCGCTGGCCCGCGCCTTGCTGGGCTGCGAGCCGGGTGACCTGGCCGATTTCGGCGGCCAGCCGGATGCCATAGAAGTGACGGCGATCCGGCCGATCTGACGATCAGGCCACATTGACGTCAGGGACGCGGGCCTTTGCGCGGCGGCCCCTTGCGGAAGTTTCCGCCCGGACCGGCGCGACCTTTGCCGTGGGGCTTGGGACGATCGACATGCGGACGGTCGCCTTTCGGACGCGGAGCCAGTTGTTTGCGCGGTGCAGCCGGATCGCGCGGGGCCTGTTCGCGCGGGGTATATTCGCGCGGCGTGTATTCACGGGGGGCCTGCTCGCGCGGTGCGTGCTCACGCGGTGCGTGCTGTTCGCGCGGGGTGTATTCACGCGGGGTATGCTCGCGCGGTGCGCGATCCCGCGGAGTGTGTTCGCGCGGGGCGTGTTCACGGGCCGGATTGTCACGCGGCCAGGCGTCGCGGGCCGGGCGGTCGCGGCTGGTGCCTTCGCGCGGGCCAGCCTCGCGGTTGCCCCGCGCCATTTCGCGGGGGCTGTCATCCGACGCGATGATGCGGATGCCGCTTTCGTCCTCGCCATCCTGATCGGCGGTGCGGGCGACGGCTTGCAGGAAGCGGTCGGCGATTGCGCGCGGGATCTGGAAGTGGGTTTCGTTGGCGGCAATCCGGATCGCACCGATTTCGTTGCGGGTGATGTGCCCACGGCGGCACAGCACCGGCAGAATCCAGCGGGCATCGGCGTTCTGGCGGCGGCCCACGTCCATCTTGAACCAGATGATGTCATCAAAGCCGGGACGATGCTTGTCCATCTGCGCGGCGCGCTGGGCGTCGGGCGAACCGGCGATCAGTTCTTCCGGCTGCGGCAGCGAGGCGCGGTAGGACCGGACCAGCGCCACGGCGAGGTCTTCGGCGCTGCGCTGTTCCAGCAGGTTGCGGGCGATCTCCAGATCGTCCGGATCGTTTTCGACCTGTTCCAGCAGCTTTTCCATCAGCCGTTCACGGTCCGCCGCGCGGATCGATTCAGGCGTCGGTGCTTCAACCCATTCGGCCGGGATGCGCGCGCCGCGCAGCATCATTTCGACCCGGCGGCGGCGCGGGAACGGCACGATCAGCACGGCAGTGCCTTTCTTGCCGGCGCGGCCGGTGCGGCCCGAACGGTGCTGCAACGTTTCGGCATCGCGCGGAATTTCAACGTGCACGACCAGCGTGATCGACGGCAGATCGATCCCGCGTGCGGCCACGTCGGTTGCCACGCAGACGCGGGCGCGGCGATCGCGCAGCGCTTGCAGCGCGTTGTTGCGCTCGTTCTGGCTATGCTCACCCGACAGCGCGACGACCGCGAAGCCGCGTTCCTGCAGCGTGGCGTGGAGCCGGCGGACGTTGTCGCGCGTGGCGCAGAACAGGATCGCGGTTTCCGCTTCGTGCAGGCGCAGCAGGTTGACCACCGCGGATTCGATGTCCGCCGGAGCAACGGTCACGGCCTGATAGCTGATATCACCGTGGCCGCGATCTTCGCCGACGGTTGAAATGCGCAGCGCATCGTTCTGGTAACGGCGGGCCAGCGCGACAATCGGCTTGGGCATCGTCGCTGAGAACAGCAGCGTGCGGCGGCCTTCCGGCGTCGCATCGAGGATTTCTTCAAGGTCTTCGCGGAAGCCCATGTCGAGCATTTCGTCCGCTTCATCGAGCACGATGGTGCGCAGGCTCGACAGTTGCAGCGCGCCGCGTTCCAGGTGGTCGCGCAGGCGGCCCGGCGTGCCGATCACCAGATGCGCGCCATGGTTCAGCGTGCGGCGTTCGCGCTGCGGGTCCATCCCGCCAACGCAGGCGGCGATCTTGGCGCCGGTCCCGGCATAGAGCCAGTCCAGTTCGCGCGCGACCTGCAGCGCCAGTTCGCGCGTCGGCGCGATCACCAGCGCCAGCGGTGCGCCAGCCGGGGGCAATGCGCCGTTTTCGTCGAGCAGTTCGGTGGCCATCGCCAGCCCGAACGCGACGGTCTTGCCAGAGCCGGTCTGGGCGGAAACCACCATGTCGCGGCCGCGTGCTTCATCTTCGAGGACCGCCGACTGAACCGGGGTGAGGGCGGTATAGCCATGGCCGGACAATGCCTGGCTCAGAGCGTCGGGAATGCCAATAAAAGTCATATATCTCGCAAGTCAGCAGGCATGGCCTGCATAAGTCTGGAAGCTGTCGAATGGGGTTAGCATACAGCCTTGCACCGCGTTTGGCCTGCACTTTCGCGCAGGGCGGTCATACCGCAGGTGCGAACGCCGCCTAGCCGGGTTTCTCCGGCTTGGCGAGTCGTTTGTCCTGAGCCTAAGGAGCGCGCTGCGGGGCGGTGCGCAGCAGCGCATAGCCCAGCAGCGCGGACAGCAGCGATCCGGCCAATACGCCGATCTTGGCTTCCTCCACCAGCAGCGCGCTATTGGGGAACGCCAACTGGCCGATAAACAGGCTCATCGTGAAGCCGATCCCGCACAGCAGCGACATGCCCCACAGTTGCTGCCAGCTGGCCCCTGCGGGGCGCTGCGCCAGTCCGGTGCGGTCTGCCAGCACGATTGCGCCCATGATGCCAACCTGTTTGCCGACGAACAGCCCCAGCGCGACGCCGATCGGCAACGGGGCCAGAATCTCGTCCATCCCAAGGCCCGCGAAGGCGACCCCGGCATTGGCAAACCCGAACACCGGCACGATGAAGTAGGCGCTGATCGGCGCGAGCGCATGCTCCATCCGCAGCAACAGGCTGTCACCGCGGCTATCGAGCCGCATTGGCACGCACAGTGCGGCCAGCACGCCCGCGACTGTGGCATGGACGCCGGAATGGAGCACGGCATACCACAGCAGGCCGCCCAGCAGCAGATAAGGCCAGCCGCGCGTCACCCCTGTGCGGTTGAGCGCGATCAGCCCGGCCAGCGCCGCCGCTGCCCAGCCCAGCCAGACCAGCTTCAGCCCGGACGTATAGAACAGCGCGATGATCGTGACCGCCCCCAGATCATCGACAATCGCGACCGTCAGCAGGAACAACCGCAGCGATGCGGGCGCGCGTTTGCCCAGCAATCCCAGCACACCCAGCGCAAAGGCAATGTCGGTCGCGGCGGGAATGGCCCAGCCGCCTTGCAGTTCCTTGGTCCCGCCCGCAACCAGCAGATAGACCAGCGCGGGAACCGCCATCCCCGCGATTGCGGCCAGCACCGGCAGTCGGCGGCGCGCGGGGGAAGACAGTTCGCCGTCGATCACCTCGCGCTTGATTTCCAGCCCGACCACGAAGAAGAACATCGCCATCAGGGCATCGTTGATCCACAGATGCAGCGTGTTCAGCTTGGGCAGCGGGGTCCACGGCAGGGTGCCGTGGAACAGCGTGTGATACCCATCCGCCAGCGGCGAATTGGCCACGATCATCGCGGCAATCGCGATGACGATCAGGAGGATGCCGGCGCCGGCCTCACCGCCGAAGAGACGAGTGGCAAGCGTGGCGAGCGGTTCGAACGGGTGGCGGCGTGCAGTCATGCCGCCGGGATTCGCCGATGTGGCGCTGCGTTGCAACAAAAACCGCACAGCACCGTCACAGGGTCAGGCGCAGGTCGCTCATCGAGTTGGCGATTTTGGCGAACGCTTCGGTCAATTCATCGCTGTCGTTGGCCTGGAATGCTTTACCGGGACCGGCGCATTCTTCCATGATCGGGTTCAGCGCGGTGCCGAACGCCACGATCCAGACGGTGATGTTCTTTTTCTTGGCTTCCTTGCAGGCAAAGCTGAAGCGCTGTTCGATCGTCTGGGTCAGCGACAGCGCCGAGCCGGGTTGCCAGCGCCGCCGGTCGAGCGGTTCGAAGCCGTAACTGGAATAGCTGATGTCCAGCGCCGAGGTCTGGCCGTCGGTCAGGAACACGATGTTCCGGCTGGTCGGGCGACCGTCGGCCGGACCGGCGTTTTCAGTCGCGAACGGTCCGGTCGGCGACAGCATCCGCGCGCCCCAGATCATGCCGATATCGTGATAGGTGCTGCCGCCCGCTTTCAGTGTGGCGGCGTAATCCGACACGGCCTGGTCGTCCATTTCGGCCAGCGCGCGCGCCGGGGTCGGGCAGGCGGCGGTGTTGGCCACCCACGGGGCGATATATTCGGCGTTGGTCGCGGCGCTCGCCAGATCGAAGTTGCCGGTGTTGTCCCACTTTTTGGCGCGGCCAAAGATCAGTTTGGGATACTGCGGGCGCCATTGGGTCCGGCTGTCACCGGCCGTCGGGAGCAGGTCGATGTCCAGATCCAGCGCGCGGGTCAGATCGACATTGTCGTAATCGTCGATGATGTAGGTGTCGCGTTCCTCGATGCAGCCGTTGGAACCGGTACGCCACGCGCTGACATCGACGGTTTCCTGACTGTACTGCCAGTTGGTGCCGGTCAGCAGCGCCGGGGTCTGGAAATACTGATAGGTGTCGATGTAGCTGGAATAGGCTTCCTGGTTCACCGTGCAGGTGCTGCCCGATAACGACACATTGTACACGTTGCCGTTGCGGGTGCGCTGATAGGTATACCGATACAGCGTTCCGGCCGGAGGCCCGGCATAAGCTTCGGTGGTGCTGGAAACGAGCACGGTATTGGATGTCACCGTGTTCGCGGGCACTGTCGGGCAGGTATAGACCCCGCCCGACAACGTTGCGGCATAAGTCGATGCCACCGTCCGATTGACCGTCCCCGAAATCGGGGAAGAGGCGGTCCACGACGTATAATACCCGGACGTCTTGCCTGACCCCAGCATCCGCCGCGATTGATATTTCCACTGGGTGGTGACCCATTCGTCCTTCAGCAGGTGGCCAACATTGACGTTGGTCGAATAGGGCAGAAAGCCATAGCGGATGCGGGCGCTGGCCTGCCTGTTTTCTTCCAGCTGGGTATGAAATTCCTGAATCACGCCCTTCAGGATCTCAATCCGGGCGGTGGAATCGCCGGGGTTGGTTTCATTCATCGAACCTGTCACGTCCAGCACCAGCATGACATCGGTGTTCGATGAATCAAGCTTGGCCCCGCACGTCACGCGCAGTTCCAACCGGTCATAGCCGAACAGGTTCATGATCGTCGTCGGCACATCGACACTGGCCGCGCCATCGATCGTGGTATCGGGGTTGACCACCATCGTGAAGTCGCGGTTTTCGGTGCCATAGGCCCCGTCGGCGTAGTTCACGTCGAAAAAGCGCTGCCCGACATTGGTGACGTCGGGATTGCTTGTGCCCGCAATGACGGTGCCCGTGCCGAGCTTCTTGCGCGCGGCCAGAACGCCGGAATCGCAGGCCTGCTGCAATCGGGTTTCGGCCAGATAGCCGCGGCCCATGTCGATCGCCCCGCCAACCAGCGCCAGCAGCGGAAACACCCCCGCCGCGATCATCGCCAGCGTGTTCCCACGGCGGTCGCGCCGCAGCCGCCGCAGAATGCGGGGCAGCTTTGACACGGCTGCGGGAAAGGCGGGGTTCACGCGGGTTGGCGTCCTGTCTGGCGGAATAGCGCTCGGGGTATACGCCGTCCCGTCGTTAAAACCCGTGAATGGAAATGGTTTACAGTCCGTCACCCTGGTTCGCGCAGTTGCCCGGTTTAACTGTCGCCACCCCGCCCCCTTGCCCGCAATTATACAGGCAAACTCCGTTAACGAATGCGCGTTAACCTGTTGCCATGCGCCGGGCACCGAAAATTCCGCTGGTATCGGGAACGCTGTATCGCAAGGTCGCGATGCTGGCGGTGGGGCTGGCCGTGCTGGTCGCGCTGTTCGGCAGCGGCGACCGCGATGGCGCGGCGATCCAGCTGCCCGCATCCAGGGCGCCCGACCGCGCGGCAGCGGCAGCCGGGCCTGACCCGCAGCCGGGCGGGTTTGACGAAACTGCGGAACTGGCCGAACCGGCGCAACCGGCCCCGGCGAACACCGGCTCAGCCGATGCGCCGCCCTTGCCGCCGGGAACCAACCTGCCCGGACCGGCCGGGCAGACCGCCGCTGCGGCCAGGCCGACACCTGCGCAATTGCGCCATCTGGTCGAACAATCGCGGATCCGCTCTGGCGCCCCGGCTGGCGGCGATTGAACGCCTGGAAAGGCCGACCAATCAGCGCGCCAACGTGCGTTGCAACCGCTGTGGATAAGCTTTAGGCTGCCCTTCAGGCACAGGGCCGTGGGGGGATACACGCGCGGATGACGGGGGCAGAAGACTGGCTGCTGGCAGCGTTCAAGGCGCTGGCGCTGGTCGAACACGAATTGCTGGTCTTTGCAGCCTTCTGGTTCACGGTCGGACTGATCGACGAACTGGGGATGGATGCGTCCTATCTGTGGCTGCGGCTGACCGGGCGGGCGCGGACCATGCGGCTGGCGCGCGGGTATGGGGCGGATCGGCTGACCGGCCCGGTGGCCGTGATGATCCCGGCCTATCGCGAAGCGGCCGTGATCGGCACGACCATCACCCACGCGCTCGGCGTCTGGCCGCAACCGGAACTGCGGCTTTACATCGGGTGCTATCGCAACGATCCGGACACCGTGGCCGCCGCGATGGCCGCCGCTGCACAAGACCCGCGCGTGCGGCTGGTGATACACGGCGCGGCTGGGCCGACGACCAAGGCCGATTGCCTCAACCGCCTGTACCGCGCGCTGTGCGACGATGAACAGCGCCAGGGCCGCCGGTTTCGCGCGGTGGTGCTCCACGATGCCGAAGATATGGTCCATGCCGCAGCGCTTCAGGCGATTGACGCGGCGCTGGGTGCGGTCGATTTCGTGCAACTGCCGGTCCGCCCCGGCCTGCTGGCGCATTCGCGCTGGATCGCCGGGCATTATGCCGATGAGTTTACCGAAAGCCATGCCAAGGCGCTGGTCGTGCGCGGCGCGCTGGGCGCAGCGCTGCCCGCCGCCGGGGTGGGCTGCGGCTTTGCCCGCGCAGCGCTGGCCCGACTGGCGGAACGGCGCCGCGCCGGGGGAGAGGTTGATGCCGGGCCATTCGCGCCCGAATGCCTGACCGAAGATTACGAACTGGGCCTGCTGCTGTCCGCCGAAGGACGCGGCAGTGCGTTCCTGCGACTGCGCGATGTGAACGGGGATCTGGTCGCCACGTCCAGCTATTTCCCGGCCCAGCTGGATCAGGCGGTGCGGCAGAAGACCCGCTGGATCCACGGCATTGCCTTGCAGGGCTGGGAACGACTGGGCTGGTCGATGCAGCCGGTCGAACTGTGGATGGCGCTGCGCGACCGGCACGGGCCGCTGACCGCACTGGTGCTGGTCGCGGCCTATCTGCTGCTGCTGATCGACGGTGTTCTGCTGCTGGCTGAGGCGTGGAGCGGGCAGGCGTTGTTCGTGCCGCTGTCGGCCCCGGCACGGGCGATGGTCGCGCTCAGCCTGCTGGGGCTGGGCTGGCGGCTGGCGGCGCGGCTGGTGTTCACCACGCGCGAATACGGGCTGGCCGAAGGGATGCTGGCGGTGCTGCGCGTACCGGTGGGCAATGTGATTGCGATCATGGCTGCGCGCCGTGCGGTCGGATCCTATTTCCGCTCGCTGGGCGGGGGCGCGGTGGTCTGGGACAAGACTGAACATGCCGCTCATCCGGCGGCGACGGAGATGGCCAAGGTGCGGGCGTGAAGCGGCAGCGTCCCCCCAATCGCCTGCGCCGCGGCCACCCGCTGATTGCGCTGGGTCTGGTGATGACGGCATGGGTTGGTGCCCGCGCGGTGTTGCGCGATGATCCCGCGCCCGAGCCGGTGATCGCTGCGCGGGCAGCGCCAGCGGTCAGACCGGCGGCGCAAGCCATGACCGCGCCCGGCCCCGCGCCGGAACGGCAAGCGGCTGTGCGGCCAGCGCCTGTGCCGCAACGACCCTTTGTGGCGGCCCCGGCAGCGGCCCCCGATTATGAGCGGTTGCGGCTGGCCGAAGGGCACCAGTTGCTGTGGCAGGCGGCCGTCGCGCCGCCGCCGGTCCTGCCCGCTTTGCCAGAGCAGTCGGCAACCCCGGCGGCGAAGGCGGAATAATTACTGCAAAGCGGGCTTTTTCGCAGCTTTCTGGTGACGGCAGCCTTCCTTCCGGCGGCTGAAAGGGATAGGCCCGAACAGCACAATGGACGTCTATCTTCCCATCGCCAACCTCTCGGTTAACGGCCTGGTGATCGTCGCGCTGGGGGCGCTGACGGGGGTTCTGTCGGGCATGTTCGGGGTGGGCGGCGGGTTTCTGACCACGCCGCTGATGATCTTTTACGGCATCCCCCCCACCGTGGCCGCCGCTTCCGCTGCCAGCCAGGTTACCGGCGCCAGCGTTTCCGGCGTGTTCGCGCATTCACGCCGGGCCGGGGTGGATTACCAGATGGGCGGCGTGCTGGTGGCGGGCGGGATCGTCGGCACGCTGATCGGGGCCGGGCTGTTCAGCCTGCTGCAACGGCTGGGTCAGATCGACGTGGTCATCAACCTGCTGTACGTCGTGCTGCTGGGCGGGATCGGATCGATCATGGCGCGCGAAAGCTGGCAGACGCTGCGCGCGCAGCGCACCGGTGCGGCGCTGCCCGCGCGCAAGCGGCGCCATCATCCGATGGTGGCCAGCCTGCCGCTACGCTGGCGGTTCTACCGGTCCGGGCTGTACATCTCGCCGCTGGCGCCGCTGCTGCTGGGGGTGTTCACCGGTGTGCTGACCATGCTGATGGGGATCGGCGGCGGGTTCGTGCTGGTCCCGGCAATGCTCTACATCCTGGGGATGAGCGCGAACGTGGTGGTCGGGACATCGCTGTTCCAGATCCTGTTCGTGACGATGGCCACCACGATGATGCACGCGCTGACCACCAAGGCGGTCGACATCGTCCTGGCGGTGCTGCTGCTGATCGGTTCGGTATCGGGCGCGCAGATCGGGGCGCAGCTGGCCGAACGGCTGCCCGCCGCAAGGCTGCGGTTGGTGCTGGCATCGCTGGTCCTGCTGATCGCGCTGTCGATGGCGCTGGGGCTCGGCTGGCGTCCGGACGAGATCTATACAGTGGAAGCGCTGTGAGGATCTGGCTGGCCCTGCTCGCGCTGTTGGCGTTGACCGGCGCGCGCGATCCGATCCTGGTGCCCGAAGTGTCCCAGCATGAAATCCAGGTGCGGCAGGGCTTCACCGGGACCGAATTACTGCTGTTCGGCGCGATCCTGACCCCGGACGGCACCCGCGCAGGCCAGGATTACGATATCGTCGTGGTACTGAAAGGGCCGACCCGGTCGATCATCCTGCGCGAAAAGCGGCGGATCGCGGGCATCTGGGTCAACGCCGACAATACCGAGTTCCGCTCGGCCCCGACGTTCTTTGCCGTGGCCTCGTCACGCCCGATCAAGCAGATTGTCGATGACAAGACCGCCGCGATTTATGAACTCGGGCTGCCGTGGGTGCAACTGTCCCCGATCGGGGCTTACGATCCGGCGGAACAGGCGCGGTTTTCCGCCGGGCTGGTCGATCTGATGCAGCGCGAAGGGCTGTACCGGGAAAGCCCGCGCGGGGTCAGCGTCAGCGAACAGGTGCTGTATCAGGCCCGCATCGCGCTGCCCTCCAGCGTGCAGACCGGCAGCTATACCGCAGAAACGTTCGCCATTTCCAAAGGCCGGGTGGTGGCGTCCGCGATCAGCCGCGTCGAAGTGAAAAAGCTGGGTTTTGAACGCGCAACCGCCCAGTTTGCCGAGCTGTATGGGTTCTTTTACGGGCTGCTGGCAGTGGCGATCTCGATCCTGATGGGCTGGTTGGCCGGGCGGCTGTTTGCGCTGGTCTGATACCGTTCCCACCGGCTGTTTAGGTTAATCTTAACGCTCCAAACCTATGACCTTGAAGGCAACCGGGTCGGGTTGCCGAAAAAGAACAACGGACGGACGTTATGAACGATATGAGCCAGCGGGGATTTGGCGCAGCACAGCCGGCGCAGACCGGCGATATCCCGGCGGAAGCCATTCCGGGGCAGGATTTCGACAATGCCCGCGAACCCATTGGCATCGTGCTGGAAATCGCCGGGTCCGGTTCTGCGATCGCGCTCGATCTGCAACGCCTGCAGGAATGCTCGGCCGACAGCGACCCGTCGGTTGGGCTGGCCGGGCAAGTTGGCAGCCAGATCAAGATCCGGGTCGGCAAAAGCTGGCTGCTCGCCAGCGTCCGCACCCAGCGCCAGGATTCCAAGACCCCCGGCGGGATCATGGCCAACATCGATTTTCTGGGCGAGGGCGATGAAGAGCGCCTGACCGGCCGTATCCACAGTTTCCGCCGCGGGGTGACGCGCTACCCCATTCCCGGCGCGCTGATCTATCCCGCCACCAGCAGCGATCTGAGGCAGATCTATGCCAGCGACGGTCGCACCAGCATCCAGGTCGGCACGGTGTTTCCCACCCGCGATATCCGCGCGGGGCTGTATGTCGATTCCATGCTGGGCAAGCACTTCGCGCTGCTGGGTTCGACCGGCACCGGCAAATCGACCAGTGCCGCGCTGATCCTGCACCGGATTTGCGAACACGCGCCGGACGGGCATATCGTGATGATCGATCCGCACGGTGAATATGGCGCGGCGTTCAAGCAGACCGGCATGATCTTTGACGTGTCGAACCTGCAAATGCCCTATTGGATCATGAACTTCGAAGAACACTGCGAAGTGTTCCTGACCAGCAGCGGCAACGAACGGCAGGAAGATGCCGACATTCTGGCCAAGTGCCTGCTGGCCGCGCGGTCGAAGAACCGGCTGGCCGAAAGCATGGGCAAGATCACGGTAGATTCGCCGATCCCCTATCTGCTGTCCGATCTGACCAACATGATCCAGACCGAAATGGGCAAGCTGGACAAAGCGACGTCGTCCGCGCCGTTCATGCGGATCAAGAACAAGATCGACGAGATCAAGGCCGATCCGCGTTACCAGTTCATGTTCTCCGGCATGCTGGTGGGCGATACGATGGCCGATTTCATCGCCAAGATTTTCCGGATGCCCAGCCGGGGCAAGCCGATTTCGATCATCGACGTGTCGGGCGTGCCTTCGGACATTACCTCGACCGTGGTGGCCGTGCTCAGCCGGATGGTGTTCGATTTTGCGATCTGGTCGCGCGATGAAAAGACCCGGCCCGTGCTGCTGGTCTGCGAAGAAGCGCACCGCTATGTGCCGAACGAGAAGAACGCCGATGGCTCATCCGTTGGCCGCATCCTCAGCCGGATCGCCAAGGAAGGCCGCAAGTACGGCGTTTCGCTGGGCCTGATCACCCAGCGTCCGTCGGATCTGGCCGAAGGCGTGCTGTCGCAGTGCGGCACGATCATTTCGATGCGGCTCAACAATGATCGCGATCAGGCCTTCGTGAAAGCGGCGATGCCCGAAGGCGCGCGCGGGTTCCTCGATTCGATCCCGGCGCTGCGCAACCGCGAATGCATCATCTGCGGTGAAGGTGTGTCGATTCCGATCCGGGTCAGCTTTGACGATCTGGAAGAATCGAAGCGTCCGGCCAGCGCCGATCCGTCGATCACCCAGCTGTGGTCGAGCAGCGGAGGCGAGGAGGAAATGGTCCAGCGCACCGTTCAGCGCTGGCGCGCGCAGGGCCGCTGAGGGGGTTCAGCCAGCGATCCGCGCCAGCATCCGCTTGCGCCAGGGGGCCAGGAAGTAAATCGCCAGCGTCAGCAGCATCGACAGGATCGAGCTGATGACCAACGAATACCACAGCGCATCCGCGCCCAGGTGCGGATAGAGCAGCCAATAGGCGCCCAGCCGCACCGCATACATCGACACCAGCAGCACGGCGAGCTGGGCATAGATCACGCCGTAAGCGCGCAGCGTGCCGAACAGCACGATGGTCACGCCGAACGGCAGATAAGTCCAGATCGCCAGATCCTGAATATGCAGCGCTGCCGGAACTGCCGCGCTGGCGCTGCCCAGGAACAGTTCCAGCACCGGCCGGTCGAACTGCAACAGCACCGCGATCAGCGCCCCGGTCATCGCCAGGTTGGCGACTGACCCGGCCCAGCCGATCGCATCGACTCGTTCTTCGCGCGCGGCGCCGATGTGCTGGGCGACCATCGCGCTGACCGCGCCGCCGATCGCCATCGCAGGCATCCCGATATAATTCCACACTTGCAGCAGCGCGCCATAGGCCGCCGCCATCACGATCCCTTCGCGGTTGACCAGCCCGATCATGATCACCCCCGCGCCCGAAATCACCAGCATCTGCGCGCCCATCGGCAGGCCTTTGGCCAGGATGAAGCCCAGTTCGGCGCGGTGCGGTTTCAGCCAGCGTAGCTCGCTCCCGCGCAGGCGCAGCGGCAGGTCCTTGGCATAGATCCATGCCAGCAGTCCGATCAGGCCGACGGTCGATGCGATCACCGTGGCCCAGGCGGAACCTGCGATCCCCAGTGGCGGGACCGGGCCGAACCCCAGGATCAGCAGCGGGTTGAGGATCACGTCCAGCACCACTGTCAGGATCAGGAAGCGCAGCGGCGTGGCCGCATCGCCCGCGCCGCGCAGGCCCATCGCGATCATCGTGGTGAGGGTGGCCACCGGGTTGGCGATGAACACGACGCGCAAATAGGCCAGCGCCTCGCCCCGCGCATCGCCCGGCGTCGCCAGCAGATCGAGCAGCTGCGGCGCCAGCACCATGCCCCCCGCGGTCGTGACCAGCGCGATGGCTCCGGTCAGCCCCAGCGCGGTGCCCAGTGCGCGCCGTGCGCCGGGCACATCCTTGCGCCCCCAGGCCTGCCCGATTTTCACCGTGGCGGCCATGCCGAACCCGAACACCAGCGCGAACAGCAGGAACATGATGATGTTGGCATTGGCCGTCGCCGCCAGCGCCTTGTCGCCCAGCAACTGCCCGACCCAGATCGCGTTGATCGATCCGTTGAGCGATTGCAGCACGTTGCCCACCAGTTGCGGGAGCGCGAACAGCATCAGCGTGCGCAGCAGCGGCCCCTGCGTCAAATCTCCGCGCAGGGGGGCGGGTGGGACGGGCGCTTCACTCATGTGCCGCGCGTGTCACCATAGAGATGGATGTGCAACCGGTCCGAAAGGCGCATGCCGTGCGCCAGCGCCAGCGGCGCCAGCCAGCGCGACCGGTCGCGGATCACGGCGCTGGCGGTGCCTTCGGGCATCAGCATCACGCGTTCCGGCGGAATGGCGTGGGCGGCTTGCAGCGCCAGCACTTCGTCAAGGTCCGCCGGTTCCGCGATCACGAACTTGAACGTCGCGCGCGGATCGGCGGCCCAGGCGGCCAGCCGTTCGGGAATCAATGCGATTTGAGCGGGATTGCCCGAATGCTTCAGTTTTGGACTCACGTTGTACTGCGCGACCAGTGGATCGAGCGCGGGGTGCGGGGCGACCGTGCCGTTGGTTTCGATTTCCACCCGGTGGCCATCCAGCAGCGCGACCATCCGCGCCAGCGCCGCACCTTGCAGCAGCGGCTCGCCCCCGGTGATGACCAGCCGGTCCTGCCCCAGCGCCATGATCCGCGCGGCGACACCGGATTCGTCCAGCACGATCTGGTTGGCCTTGCGCGCGAATGCCAGATCGTCGCGGTGGGGGCGGTTATCGCCTTCGAACCGCCAGGTATAGGCGGTGTCGCACCAGGTGCAGGCCAGGTTGCAGCGTGATAGCCGCACGAACGTGCAGGGCCGCCCGGCGGACGGCCCTTCACCCTGCAGCGAGGCAAAGATCTCCGGCTCGCCGGGCGTGGTGGTGGCAAGGGTCAGCATACCTTCCTCCCCGGTACGGGGAGGGGGACCAGCGCAGCTGGTGGAGGGGCACAGGCCGCACCCGCAGCGGCGGGCAGGGGGCACGTGCCCCTCCACCATCCTGCGGATGGTCCCCCTCCCCCAAGGGGGAGGAAGGTGCGCTGCTTCATCACCCCAGCCGCGCCAGTGCTGCGGCCAGCCGCCCGGCCTCGGCGGCGTGGAGCGCATGGTCGGCGCGGGCTTTTTCGATGGCCTCGGGCTTGGCCTTTTCAACGAAAGCCGGGTTGCCCAGCCGCCCTTCAAGGCTCTTGGCTTCCTTTTGCGACACGGCCAGCGCCTTTTCGAGCCGGGCCTTTTCCGCCGCGATGTCGATCACGCCTTCCAGCGGCACAGTGATGTTGGCGTCACCTGCACCGATCTGCATCGCCGCCCCGGCGGGGGGCGCTTCGAACCGGATGCCGTTCAGGCGGGCCAGCCGCTCGATCACCGCCGGGTTGCGCTCGATGATCCCGCGCGTGGCCTCGGACGGCTGCGGCAGATAGGCGTCAAGCCGCGCGCCCGGCGCAATGCCGAGTTCGTTCTTGGCGGTGCGCAAGTTGCCGACCAGTGCGATCAGCCAGTCGACCTCCGCCTTCGCCTCGCCGTCCACCGCCGCACCCGGCTGGGGCCACTGCGCGGTGATCAGCGGGTAAGCCGCGCGATCCCCAAGCTTCGACCACAGTTCCTCGGTCACGAAGGGCATGAACGGGTGGAGCATGACCAGAATCTGGTCGAGCACCCAGCCGGCGACGGCCTTGGTTTCGGCGTCGAAGTTCCCTTTGATCAGTTCGATGTACCAATCGCAGAACTGGTCCCAGACGAAGTGATAGATCGTGTTGGCGGCGGCATCGAAGCGCAGGTCAGCCAGTGCCTGATCCAGTGCGGCGACGGTTTCAACGACTTCGCCGATGATCCACTTGTTGACCGCAGCTGTAGCCGCCGGGGCGGTGAGCGACTGGCTCGCGCCGATCCCGTTCGACTGGCAGAAGCGCGCCGCGTTCCACAGCTTGGTGGCGAAGTTGCGATAGCCCTCGACCCGGCGCTCATCCATCTTCACATCGCGGCCCTGGCTTTCCATCGCCGCCATGAAGAAGCGCAGCGCGTCCGCGCCGTACTGGTCAATTAGCAGCAGCGGATCGACCACGTTGCCCTTGGACTTGGACATTTTCTGGCCGTCGGCGGCGCGGACCAGCCCATGCAGATAGAGGCGCGGCCACGGGTTCTGCCCGGTCATCGCCTGACCCATCATCATCATGCGGGCATCCCAGAAGAACAGGATGTCAAAGCCGGAAACCAGAAGGTCGTTGGGGTAGTGCTTGGCGAGTAAGCCCCTCCCCGTGGGGGAGGGGTTGGGGTGGGGGTGCGACGCTGGCGGGGAACCCCCATCCCAACCCTTCCCCAATGGGGAAGGGCTTTCATCCGGCCAGCCGAGCGTGGCGAACGGCCACAGCGCCGAGGAGAACCACGTGTCGAGGACGTCTTCCTCGCGATAAAGATGAATCTTGTCGCGTTGGAGGAGTGCATCAGGACCACCGCTTGTTAGCGCAGAGTCCCATTCCAGATAAGATTCCATCGTATCGTGAATGAACAACTCGCCATCCGTGACACCATAATATTCGCGAACCTTCGGGAGTAGTTCCGCCTCGTCTTCGGCCACGAACACGACTTCTTCTAGTGACAGTTCGAGTTCCGATTTGCCGATGTCGCTTGGGCCTTCCGGCTTGATCTTCGGCCCATACCAAGCCGGAATCCGGTGCCCCCACCACAGCTGGCGGCTCACACACCACGGCTGGATGTTTTCCATCCAGTTGAAGAAGGTCTTTTCCCACGTCTTGGGGACGATCTCGATCGCGCCCGAACGCACGGCTTCCAGCGGCGCCTTGGCGAGTTCGGCGGCGTTCACATACCACTGGTCGGTCAGCCACGGTTCGATCACCACGCCGCCACGGTCCCCGAACGGGGTCTGGATCGTGCGCGGTTCGGCGTCGTGGAGTTCTTCCTCGCCGTCCTTGGTCTTCGTGACGTGCGGGATCAGGTAGCCCGCTTCCTTCATCCGGCTGACCACCAGCGCGCGGGCATCGAAGCGGCCCATACCGACGAATTCAGCCGGCACCAGCCCATCGCCGGTCTGCACCACCTTCGCTTCGGCATCGAACATGTTGAGCATGTCCGACGCCTTGATCCCGGCGCGCTTGCCCACTTCGAAGTCGTTGAAGTCATGCCCCGGCGTGATCTTCACCGCGCCGCTGCCCAGTTCCGGGTCGGCGTGTTCATCCGCCACCACCTTGAACCGGCGCCCGGTCAGCGGCTGGAGGATGTCCTTGCCGATCACTGACTGATAGCGCGCGTCGTCCGGGTGGACGGCCACGCACATGTCGGCCAGCATCGTTTCGGGGCGTGTGGTCGCGACCTCGATATAGTCGAGGCCATCGGCGCGCTTCACGCCGTCGGCCAGCGGATACCTGAAGTGCCAGAAGCCGCCCTTCACCTCGCGCGTTTCCACCTCAAGGTCGGAAATCGCGGTCTTCAGCTTGGGGTCCCAGTTCACCAGCCGCTTGTCGCGGTAGATCAGGCCCTTGTTATAGAGGTCCACGAACACTTTCACCACGGCGCGGGTGAAGTGCGGGTCCATGGTGAACTGTTCGCGGGACCAGTCCATCGAGCAGCCCAGACGGCGCAGCTGGCCGGTGATCGTGCCGCCACTTTCGGCCTTCCATTCCCAGACCTTGGCGATGAAATCTTCGCGGGAATAGTTGGTGCGCTTGTCCTGTTTCGCTTCCAGCTGGCGCTCAACCACCATCTGCGTAGCGATGCCCGCGTGGTCCGTGCCGACCACCCACAGCGCATCCTTGCCGCGTAGCCGTTCATACCGGATCATCACGTCCTGCAACGTGTTGTCCAGCGCGTGGCCGATGTGCAGGCTGCCGGTTACGTTCGGCGGCGGATTGACGATGGTATAGGGCACCGCATCGGGGCGATCCGGGCGGAACAGGCCGCCTTGTTCCCAATGGGCATACCACTTCGCTTCAATCGCGGCGGGGTCGAAAGTCTTGTCGAGCGCTGTGTCTGTCATCGTTCCGGGCCTTTGCCAGCGCCCCGCCGTCTAGGCAAGCGTTCGGCGCGGGTGGCAGCCAAGCAGCGCGCGGCGCTTGTCGGCACCCGCATTTTCCCGCATGACTGCGGTGATGCGGGAATGGGCAGACTTTACCGAGCAGACGGACGAGAGCGGGGGGCTGACAATCGCCTTTTCCGGGCCGCTGGTGGTTGCCACGGCCGGACCGCTGGACCGGCGGCTGCGGGCGCTGGCCGCGCCGGTGGTGCGGATCGATCTGACCGCCGTTCCGGAGATCGATACCGTTGGCGCGTGGATCGTCTGGCGGCTGATCCGTGACCACGACGCCGAACTGACCGGCGCGAGCGAGGAGGCCGAGCGGCTGATCGCCACCGTCCAGCGCGGCCCCAGCGACATCCCGATCGCGCCGGAGCGGCTGCCCATGCTGGAGCGCGTGCCCGAAGCGACCGGTGGGTTTGTCTTTGCGCTGGCGCGCGGCACGGTCGGCATACTGGGGTTTGTCGGGGCGATGCTGGTGGCGATGGGCAACCTCATCCGCAATCCGTCCACTTTCCGGATCAAGGCGCTGGTCCGCCAGATGGAGCTGGTGGGCGTGAACGCGCTGGGTATCATCGGGTTGATGAGCTTTCTGATCGGAATCGTGATCGCGCAGCAGGGCGCGGAACAGCTGCGCCAGTTCGGGGCCGAAATCTATACCGTCAACCTGACCGGGCGCTTGTCCTTGCGCGAACTGGGTATCCTGATGACCGCGATCATGGTCGCGGGCCGGTCCGGATCGGCCTTTGCCGCGCAGATCGGGACGATGAAACTGACCGAGGAAGTGGACGCGATGCGGACCATCGGCGTATCCCCGATGGAAGCGCTGGTGATCCCGCGCGTGCTGGCCGCGGTGCTGGTGATGCCGCTGCTGGGGTTCTATGCCGCGCTGATGTCGATCCTGGGCGGGGCGTTCATTTCCACGCTGACGCTGGAAATCCCGTTCTTCACGTTCCTGGCGCGCATTCAGGAAGTCGTGCCGATGCACGATCTGTGGGTCGGGCTGATCAAGGCCCCGGTGTTCGGGCTGATCGTGGCGCTGACGGGCTGCTATCAGGGGATGCAGGTGGCCGGCAATTCGGAAGAAGTCGGCCTGCGCACGACCATCGCGGTGGTGCAGGCGATCTTTACCGTGATCGTGCTCGACGCGTTCTTTGCGGTATTCTTCAGTGAAGTGGGCTGGGGATGAACTCGCACCAGACCGAAAGTCACATGCACTTCACCGGCGATTTCCCGATCATCGTGGAAGGCGTGCGCAACGCCTTTGGTGAGCATGTCATTCATGACAACCTGTCGCTGACCGTGCGGCGCGGGGAAATCATCGGCGTCGTTGGCGGGTCCGGCACGGGCAAGTCGGTGCTGATGCGATCGATCATCGGGTTGCAGGTGCCGACCGAGGGCGAAATCACCGTGCTGGGCCAGTCGATCACCGATGCCCGAGACGATGACGATATCGACATCCGCAGCCGCTGGGGCGTGCTGTTTCAGGGCGGGGCGCTGTTTTCCACGCTGACCGTGGCGGAAAACGTCGAAGTGCCGTTGAAAGAGTTCTACCCCGAAATCAGCGCGGAACTGCGCCACGAAATCGCGCGGTTCAAGGTCATGCTGTCAGGCTTGCCGCCGGAAGCCGCGGCGAAATATCCGTCCGAACTGTCTGGCGGGATGCGCAAGCGCGCAGGCCTGGCGCGGGCGCTGGCGCTCGATCCCGAACTGCTGTTCCTCGATGAGCCGACCGCCGGGCTGGACCCGATCGGCGCGGCGGCGTTCGATGCGCTGACCAAGGAATTGCAGGACACGCTGGGGCTGACGGTGTTCCTGATCACGCACGACCTCGATACGCTGCACGAAATCTGTGATCGGGTGGCGGTGATCGCCGACCGGCAGGTGATTGCCGTGGGGACGATCCCGGAATTGCTGGCGCTGGACCATCCGTGGATCCAGGAGTATTTCAACGGTCCGCGCGGCCGGGCGGCGGATGCCGCACAGCACCGGGCGAAAGCCATCGACAAGTCAGACGGGCAGGGGGCATAAGGCACGGCGATGGAGACACGGGCCAATCACGTCTGGGTGGGAGCAGTTACGCTGCTGCTGATCGCGCTGCTGGCGGCGTTTGTCATCTGGATTGCGCGGCTGGGTCAGACCAACCAGCAGGAATACGACGTGTTCTTCAAGCAATCGGTCGATGGCCTGTCCAAGGGATCGGCGGTGAACTTTTCCGGCGTGCCTGTGGGGCAGGTGAAAACGATCGAGTTGTGGAAAAAGGACCCCAGTTTCGTGCGGGTCCGGATCAGTCTGGGCAACGATGTTCCGGTTCTGCTGGGCACCACGGCTTCGATCCAGAGCGGGTTTACCGGCGTGTCCAACATTCAGTTGGAAGGTGCGGTGCGCGGCGCGCCGCCGCTGACTGAAAAAGGCCCGGAAGGCGTGCCGGTCATCCCGACCAAGCGTGGCGGGCTGGGTGAACTGCTGAACAGCGCACCGGTCCTGCTGGAACGGCTGGCGACGCTGACGGAGCGGATGACCATGGTGTTTTCCGACAAGAACCAGGAATCGATCGAGAATATTCTGGCCAACACCGACCGGGTGACCGGGCAGCTGGCCAACGCCTCGCCCGAATTGCAGCGCACGCTGGTGGAACTGCAAGGGACTTTGCAGGATGCCCGGGTCGCGCTGAAAAGCTTTGAGCAGGTAGCCGCCAATACCGACGCCACGATCAACGGGGATGGCAAGCAGATGCTGCAACAGTTCCGCGTTTCGCTGAAATCGATCGAGAAGACATCGGAAACGCTGAATGCCACGCTGGGCGATGTGCGGCCCGCCGCGCGCCAGCTCAATGATACCACGCTGCCGCAGGCCGAAGCGGCGATCCGCGATCTGCGCGCCACCACCCGCGCGCTGCGCGACCTGACTGAAAAGGTCAACGATCAGGGCGCGGCCGCGCTGCTGGGCGGGGACAAGCTGCCGGAATACAAGCCATGACCCAGACCGCAAAACTGCTGCGCCTTGCCGCGGCCACTGCCGCCGCGCTCGCGCTGACCGGCTGTCTCGGGCTGGGCGGGGGCAAACCGCCGCCCTCACTGCTCAGCCTGACCCCGACCATGGTCGCGCCCGCCGGGGCGCTGGCATCGGGCACCGGCGCAACCGCGATCATGGTGATGGAGCCGGAAACGGACAAGCGCCTGGCCGTGCAGCGCGTGCCGGTGCAGGTCAGCGCTACGAGCGTGGCCTATCTGAAGGACGCGCTGTGGGTGGAGCGTCCGGCCCGGCTGTTCCGCGGGCTGCTGGCCGAAACGCTGCGCGCCTATACCCAGCAGGCGGGGGCCGCCCGGCTGGTGCTGGAAGACGATCAGGCTTCCCCGCTGGTCACCACGCGGTTGTCAGGCCGGTTGCTCGACATGGGCTATGATGCCCAGGCGATGACAGCGGTCGTGCGGTTCGACGCGTTCCGCACCGGACCAAAGGGTGAGGTTACCACCCGGCGGTTCGAAAGCGTGGTCCCCGGCGTCGCGGCCGAATCCGGCGCGGTTGGCGTGGCGCTCAACCGGGCTGCCAACGATGTCGCCGGGCAGGTGGCAGAGTGGATGGTGCGTTGAGCGCCTGACCGCGCCCTAACCGCGCACGGCCCGGACAAATTCCATCGCGGCTGCGAACGTGCGCAGGCGGCGGGCGCGGTGGTCGAGGTATTCCTGTTCCTTGCCCCACAGCTCGGCCTGCCAGTCCTCTTCAAGGTTGGCGATGTCCCACAGCGCGCCGGCATCGGCATCGGGGGCCAGCGCCGCGAGGCCAATCACCAGCGATGCGGCCAGCGTGGTCAGCGTGTTGAGCGCGGCCAGCGTGAAATCGGTTTCGACCTGCACTACCGCTTCCAGCCGCTTCAGCGTGGCGGCAGGCTGGGGGCAGTGGATCACGCCGCCGATCCGTTCGAACTGAATGTCCCAGCGCGCTTCGGCCGCTTTCAGCAGCGGTTCCCACGCTTCGATCTGGCGCGCTTCCAGCGGCTCACCCGCTTCGGCGCGGTAGCACAGCGTGTCGGTTTCGGCGTAGCGCAGCAGCGTGGCGATCACGTCGGCTCGGTCCCCCGCGACCACGTCCAGCGCATAATCGGCCAGATCGCGCAGCACGAACCGGCTTGCGTCGATGTCCTCGCCCTGCTCGGCCCATTCGCGGGCCAGCAGCGTGACGGCGGCTTCGGTCGGCACCAGCTGCGGACGTCCGCCAGCGGTCTTGATCCCGCGGCCATCCAGCGTAACCTGCCAGCCGCCCGCCACCGGGGCAGCACCAGCTTCCTTGTAAAAGCGCTTCATGCGTCGGGACTTTTCCAGCGTTTGGCGAGGGTGATCGGGCCAAGATAGGCCACGATCATGCCGATCAGGGTCAGCACCAGTCCGGCGGGCGGCGGGATTTGCGCTTTGCCTGCCAGCGCGACCATCCCATAGACCGCTGCCGCCACTCCAGCAGCGCGCACGGCCTGAATGATGAAGAACCGCGCCATCGCGGGATCCTGGCTCATCGCAGCAACTCCAGCAGCTCGGCGGGCGATTGGACCACCGTTTCGGCCCCGGAATCGAGCAGTTCGTAGGGTGTGTGATAGCCCCAGTCGACCCCGATGGCGCGCACCCCGGCGTTGACCGCCATGACGATGTCATACTGGGTGTCGCCGATCATCACCGCCTGCGCCGCATCCGCGCCTGCATCCGTCAACGCGGCTTCCAGCATCGCCGGGTGGGGCTTGGACGGGTGCCGGTCCGCCGTTTGCAGGGTAACGAAGTGGCCGGTAATGCCGTGGGTGGCCAGGCAGTGTTCCAGCCCGCGATCCGACTTGCCGGTCGCAACGCCCAATGTCCAGCCGCCCGCGCGCAGACCGTCCAGACAGTCGCGGATGCCCGGAAACAACGGTTCGGCCAGTTGCCCGGCCTCACGCGCGGCGCGGAAGATCTCGCGGTAGGCGCGGTCCACTTCCACGCGCACCGCTTCGGTCACATCGGGGGCGAGCAGGCGGATCGCCTGCGGCAGGCTGAGGCCGACGATCCGGCGGACCTGATGGTGATCCGGCGCGGCCAGCCCGACGGCCGCGAACGCCGCATCCATCGACGCGCAGACGCCGCCCTGGCCATCGACCAGCGTGCCATCGCAATCGAACACCGCCAGCTTCACCGTCATGGCGCCAGCGTCCGCATCAGCTGGGCGATCGCGGGCGATCCTTCGGATTCCAGCCCGTCGGCCACGCGGGCGCGTTCGTCGGCGGGCTTGTTCTGGGACAGTTTCAGCGTTTCGCGCCAGGCCTGGATTTCCATCTCGAACCCCACGATGCCTGCCAGCAAACCGCGCAGCTTGTCAGCCGGGAGCTTGTCCAGCGACCAGTAATCGCCCTCGACAATCCGTTCCTCATGCCGGTCGGACACCGCTTCGAGGTGCGCCAGCAGGCCATCGGCATCCATCCGCCGGACCCGCCCTTCCAGTTCGACCGCGACATAGTTCCAGGTCGGCACCTGGCTCGGATCGGCATACCAGCGCGGCGAAACATAGCCGTCCGGACCGTTGACGACGATCAGCGCGGTCATGCCGTTCAGGTGCCTGGTCAGGGCATTGCCGCGCGCCAGATGGAACTGGATCGCGCCGTCACCGGTGGACTGCACCACTGCGTGCGCCACGCGCGGGCCATCGGGGGTGCCTGCAAACACCATCCCGAACCCGATTTCCTCAATCAGCGCCTCGCACAGCGCACGGTCGGGATGACGGAAAGCGGCGGCGGGATGCATCAGCGCTTGCCCGTGCGGGGTGCTGCCCCCGTGCCTGCAGGGCGGCTGGCCGGGCGGCTGGCCGGGCGACTGGCCGGGTTGCCGGTTGGTCGTTTGGCGCGCACCGTCGGCTTGGCGGGGGCTTTGGCCGGCGCAGGCTTGGGTGCGGCCGGCTTGGGCGAGCCCTTGCCTTTGGTCGGGCCGCGCTTCTTTGGCGGCGCGTCGTCAAACCCGGGGCCATCGACGCGGGTCCGGCGGTCGCTGCGGCGTTCGCCCCGGCGTTCCTTGCGATACTGCTTGGCATGGGCCTTGGCGGCGACCTTGCGGGCTTCGCGTTCGGGCAGGCGCGGTGCTTCGGGAAGGTCCGCGCCATCGGCCTCGCTGAACCCCAGCTGTTCCATGCTGGCCGCAAAGTGCTCGGGCAGTTCGGCGACCACATCCAGCGGCGCGCCGTCCGGATGCTCGATGATCAGGCGGCGGGCGTGGAGGTGCATCTTGCGGCTGATGCTGCCTGACAGGAACGCTTCCGGCCCGCCATATTTGCCATCGCCCACGATCGGATGGCCGATGGCCGCCATGTGGACGCGGAGCTGGTGGGTGCGCCCGGTCAGCGGTTGCAGCTCCACCCAGCACGCGCGGTTACCCGCCCGGTCGATCACGCGGTAGCGGGTGCGGGCGGACTGGCCCTGCTCGCTTTCGTCGACCATCATTTTTTCGCCGCCGGTGCCCGGCTGCTTGGCCAGCGGCAGTTCGATCAACCCATCCTCGATCGATGGCACGCCGGTAATCAGCGCCCAATAGATCTTGCGCGCGGTCCGGCCCGAAAAGCGCTTTGAAAAGAACGCCGCGCTGCCCGGCGTTCGGGCAATCAGCAGGACGCCGGAGGTATCCTTGTCGAGCCGGTGCACCAGCCGGGGCCGGGGGCCTTCGGCGGCGAACGCATCGAGCAATCCATCGACGTGCTCAAACGTGCCGCTGCCGCCTTGCGTGGCAAGGCCGGGCGGCTTGTTCAGCACGATCGCGGCGCGGTCCTGGGTGATGACCATGCGGTCGGCCAGCTCGATCTGCGCCTCGGTCAGCGGCTTGCGGGCGCGGACCTTGGATTCCGGCGCATCGCCGCCGGGCGGCACGCGCACGACCTGACCCGTCGACACGCGGTCAGCCGGATCGGCGCGCTTGCCATCGACCCGGACCTGCCCGGTCCGCGCCCAGCGGCTGACCGTGGCAAAGCCGACTTGCGGCAGATGGCGCTTGAACCAGCGGTCCAGCCGCACCCCGTCATCATCGGCGCGGACGGTGAACTGGCGGACAGTGGTGCTGTCGTTCGGATCGGTCATGCCAGCCCCCGCACTACGGCCAGGCCAGCCAGCAGACCGGCGATTCCGCCGATCAGCGACAGCGCGATATAGCTGCCCGCCGCGCCCCAGGCACCGCGGTTGATCATGTTCACCAGTTCCAGACTGAACGCCGAAAACGTGGTGAAGCCGCCCAGCAGGCCGACGCCCAGCAGCAATCGCCAGCCTTCGCCGTGCGATCCGAAGCGGGCCAGCCATCCGGCCAGCAGGCCCATGGCGAAACTGCCGACGACATTGACCGTCAGCGTGGCAAAGGGAAACGTGGCGATCCCGCCGGACGCGCCCCACAGGCGGCCGACCAGATAGCGCAGCCATGCGCCCAGGCCGCCGCCTGCAACGACATAGAGCGAAGACATCGCAAAAGAAGAAGGGTTGTTCATCGGCCCCGCCTTAGCGTGTTGCCCTGCTTCTGGCCACACCCTTGCCCGAAGGCCTGCCGGAAGCCAGCGCGCAGACCGCAGCGGCGACCATCGTTCCGGCCACCAGCTGCCATGGAAACGCGATGCCGCGCAGCGCTTCGGGCAGACCGGTCAGGTCGATGATATAAGGCTGGAACGCCAGCACGGTCAGAAACCCGGCGGCGAACGCGGCGATTACGCTGGCGGAGGAACCGCGCTGCGTGAACAGCGCGATGGCATAGACCCCGATCAGCCCGGAATAGGCAAACGCTATCACCCCCAGCACGAACTCCAGCAGCGAACTGTCGGCATAGCGCTGCCAGTAATATGACAGGATCGCCATGCCGAACAGCGCAAGGCCCAGCGCGATGGTCGCGATCCGCCCGGCCCGCACGTAGTGGACATCGCCCCTTGGACCGCTGCGTTCTGCAAACGGGCGGTAAAGGTCATTCACCAGCACCGACGCCATCGAGATCAGCCCTGAATTGATCGCCGCCGCCGCGATCACGCCCACCGTCACCAGTCCGCGCAGGCCGGGGGGCAGCTCGGTCAGGATGAAGTGCATGAATACTGTCACCTGCTCGCCATTGAAGCTGCCGGTCGGGGCTGCGCCGCTGGCGTAATAAAGGTGCAGCAGCGCGCCGATCAGCAGGAACAGCGCGATCACCGGCAGCGACACCCAGTTGGCGAGATAGAGCGCGCGGTTGCCCTGTTTGGCGTCGCGGCAGGCAATCAGGCGCTGGGTGATATCCTGATCGAGCCCGGACGAGCCGATGTTGAGCAGGGTGACCCCGGTCAGTACCGCGAAGATGCCGAATGGTGCCGTCAGGTTCAGCGAGGTGTCGATCAGGACCAGTTTGTCCGTTCCATCCGGCGCGTTGCGGAGCGCGTCCACCGCCGCTGCGAAATCCAGCGGAATCAGGCTCCACAGGTAAACCGCAACCACCAGCGCGGCCCCGACATAGAGCACGACCTGGACCAGATCGCTCCAGATGATCGAATGCAGCCCGCCCATGAAGGTGAAGACCAGTCCGAACAGCAGCAGGATAAATGCTGATATCGCAATATGTTGCGGGGAAACATCGAGAAACAGGATCATCGAGACCGCAATCGCCGCGAGATAGAGCCGCGCCCCGCTGGCAAGGATGCGGCCCAGCAGATACATCAGTGCCGCAGCCCTCCGTGCCGTAGCGTCAAAGCGGGTTTCGAGCAGTTCGTAAACGGTCGTCACCCCCAGCGCGTAGAAGCGCGGGATGAGCACTTGCGCCACGATCCACGCGGCCAGCAGGGCACCGATCACGCCTGACAGGTAGGTGAAGTTGCCACGATAGCTGGAATCGGGCGCACCCAGGAACGTCGCCGCCGACTGGACGGTCGACAGGACGGAAATCGCCACCAGCCAGGTCGGCGCGTGGTGCCCGGCCAGGAAATAGTCGTCCCGGCTGGCGAGGCCGCGCCGCGTGGAAAACCACCCCGCCGCCGCCAGCAGCAGGACATAGCCTGCCAGCACGGCCCAGTCGGCCATAGTGAAACTGGTCTGCATGGAACCGCGCCCCCATCAACAGCGGGCCAGACACCACAGAACAGGGGCTGGCGCAATCGCGGCGAACGGGCTAAACAGCACGTGTTCCGGGATTCGCCATGCAGGTGTTGATCCGGGTTCAGGGTGCTTTCCCGGCTTGCGTTACCAGCGCGACTCTGCTAGCCGCCCGCCGGTTCAAGCCGATCCTTACGGATTCGGTCCGTTTTTCTTTTGCTAATTCGCAAAGGTGCATACCCCGCGCTATAGACCAGCGGGGTTCCTGCCTTTCGTATGTTGAGGTGTGTCGGTTTATGCAAATTCTCGTCCGGGACAATAATGTCGAACAGGCTCTGCGCGCGCTCAAGAAGAAGCTGCAGCGTGAGGGCGTGTACCGCGAGATGAAGCTGCGCCGTCACTTTGAAAAGCCGTCGGAAAAGCGCGCCCGTGAAAAGGCTGCCGCTGTCCGTCGCGCTCGCAAGATGGACCGCAAGCGCGCTGAACGCGACGGCGTCAAGTAAGACGCCGCTTGCGGCCTTGAACGCTGCAACGCGATAAGCCATGAGGGCGCGGACGAATCCGCGCCCTTTTGTGTTTGTGCGCCCGAAGGAAGGCCCAGAATGACCGAGATCACCCGCGTTCCGCTTCAGCCCATCGCCAAGGGCGCCTTGTCCAAGCTGTGGATCGGCGTTGCCGCCGCCGCGCTGGCCGCTGCTGGTCTGGCTTATGCCACGCTGCCGGGTTCGATCGCGATCGACACGCTGAAGGTTGGCACCGGTCCGTCGCCGACGGTCAACGACGTGGTGCTGATCAAGTACAAGGGCACGCTGCCCGACGGCAAGGTGTTCGATCAGCAGGAACAGGCCGCGTTCCCGGTCGAAGGCGTGATCCCCGGCTTTACCCAGGCCCTGCAAAAGATGCAGCGCGGCGGCAAGTACAAGGTCGAGATTCCGGCTGCGCTCGCATATGGCGACAAGGCCGCGGGCGACATTCCGCCCAATACCGACCTGACGTTCGAGATCGAACTGCTCGACTTCAAGGACCGCGCCGAAATCGAAGCCGCGCAGCGCGCGATGCAGGCGCAGATGCAGCAGATGCAAGGCGGCGCTCCGGGTGGCCCGCAAGGGATGCCGCAGGGGATGCCGGAAGGCATGCCACAGGGGATGCCGGGACCGGGCGGCCAATAAGCCGCTGAAATCGGGGCGCATCGGAATCGTTTTTCAAGGAACTGCACAATGTCGGTTGATACCGCCACCGTGGCCAAGATCGCCTCGCTGGCCCGCCTGAAAGTGAGCGCGGGCGAGCTTGAGGCGATGGTGCCCGAACTCAACGGGATTCTCGCCTGGGTCGAACAACTGGGTGAAGTCGATGTCACCGGGGTTGAACCGATGACCGCCGTGATCCCCAACACCCTGCGCCTGCGCGCCGATGTCATCAACGCCGATCCGCTGACCGGCGGCGATGTGCGCGATGCCGTGCTGGCCAACGCCCCGGCCGCCGAACACGGGTTCTTTGGCGTGCCCAAGGTGATCGAATGAAAATGCATGCATTTTCGTTCGATCATCCTGAACAGCGGATCGAACTTGCTTCGATCCGCGACAGTTTCAGGATCCAGAATCAAGGACTCAGTGTTACCATGCCCGTTCCGAGCAACACCGATGGATGGACCCTGAAACAAGTTCAGGGTGACGCAGCATGACCAATATTACCGATCTGACCGTTGCCGCGATCCGCGATGGCGTGGCCGCCGGCACCTTTTCCGCCGTCGAAGTGGCCGAGGCGTTCAACGCGCGCGTTGCCGCCGCGCAGGCGCTGAACGCGTTCATCGTCACCACGCCTGACGCTGCGCTGGACGCCGCCCGCAAGGTCGATGGGATGCGCGCCGCCGGTAACGCGCTGGGCAAGCTGGCGGGCGTGCCGATCGGCATGAAGGACCTGTTCGCCACCAGGGGCGTTCAGACCACCGCCGCCAGCCACATCCTCGAAGGTTTCACGCCGCAGTATGAAAGCACTGTCAGCCAGAAGCTGTGGGATGCCGGTGCGGGGATGCTGGGCAAGCTGAACCTCGATCAGTTCGCGATGGGTTCGTCGAACGAGACGAGCTATTTCGGCAATGTCATTTCGCCCTGGCGCCGGAGCGACGGCGGCAACACCGCGATGGCGCCGGGCGGTTCGTCCGGCGGCAGCTCAGCGGCGATTGCCGCGCGGCTCTGCCCGGCGGCGACCGGCACCGACACCGGCGGCTCGATCCGCCAGCCCGCCGCGTTCACCGGCATTTCCGGGATCAAGCCGACGTATGGCCGCTGCTCGCGCTGGGGCATCGTCGCCTTCGCCAGCAGCCTTGATCAGGCCGGGCCGATGGCGCGCGATGTGCGCGACTGCGCGATCATGCTGGAAGTGATGGCCGGGTTCGATCCGAAGGATTCGACCAGCCTCGACCTGGCCGTTCCCGCCTGGGAAGCGGGCCTGAACGGCGACATGAAGGGCAAGAAGGTCGGCATTCCCAAGGAATACCGGGTCGACGGACTTGATGCCGATGTTGCCAAGAGCTGGGATGACGGGATCGCCTGGCTGAAGGACGCCGGGGCCGAGATCGTCGAAATCAGCCTGCCGCACACCAAGTATGCGCTGCCCGCGTATTACATCATCGCCCCGGCCGAAGCCTCGTCCAACCTCGCCCGTTATGACGGCGTGCGGTACGGGCTGCGCGATCTGCCGGACGGTGCGAACCTGCAGGACATGTACGCCGCCACCCGCGCCGCCGGGTTCGGGGCAGAGGTGAAGCGCCGCATCCTGATCGGCACCTATGTGCTGTCGGCGGGCTTCTATGACGCCTATTATACGCAGGCGCAGAAGGTCCGCACGCTGATCGCCCGCGATTTCGAACTCGCGTTCCAGCACTGCGACGTGATCCTCGCCCCGACCGCGCCGACGGCGGCGTTCGGGCTGGGCGAAAAGTCCGCCGATCCGCTGGCGATGTATCTGAACGACGTGTTCGCCGTGCCAGCCAGCCTCGCTGGTCTGCCCGCGATGTCGGTCCCGGCGGGCCTCAACCGCGAAGGGCTGCCGCTGGGCCTCCAGATCGTCGGTCGGCCGTTCGACGAGCAGGGCGTGCTCAACGCTGGTCTGGCAATCGAAGCGCGGGCCGGGTTCACGGCCAAGCCGGAGCAGTGGTGGTAAGATGAGCCAGCATCCGGTTGTCCGGCCCAACCAATCTGTCCATTTCAGCGATCTGGACGGTTTGCGGGGTTTGCTGGCACTGGCCGTGGTGTTGCTGCATGTCGGATTTAACAGCTTTACGACACGCACCCTCGGCTGGAAGGGCTTTCAGTTTGAACTGTCCGTCGATGTGTTCTTCCTGCTCAGTGGTTTCGTGCTGACTTATGCTGCGCGAAAAGGCGTCAATCTCGGGACGTTCGCGGTGCGCCGGTTCCTGCGGCTGGCGCCAGTATTCTATGCCAGCACACTGATCCTGATTGCTGTTACTCGTGAGAGTGTCAGCCCACTGGAACTGATCATGGCCGTTCCTTTTACGGGGCGCGATCCGGTCAACTTCCCGGCGTGGAGCGTGTGCTGGGAGCTCTACTTGCCGGTCTTCGCGGCAATGGCGTGGCGGGCCGGGCTGCGTATTCCGGACCAAGCGGTCCGCCCGTTGTTGATCGCTGCGCTGCTGGCGCTGGGGTACTTTGATATGGGGATGGCGCAGGGCGAATCGAACTATCCCCAGCGGGCGTTGTTTGGGCTGCTCGCCGGGCACCTGCTGTATCGCGCGGACATTTCCCTGCCGGTTCGGCTTGAGTGGCCGTTCGCGGCGCTGGTGCTGGTCATGGGGCTGGCAACATACTGGCCGGTGATGGCCGTCACATTGCCGTTCATTGCCATCCTTTGTATCGCCGCCGGACGGAATGGTGGATCGCTGTTTGCCAGCGCACCGATGCAACTGCTGGGCACGCTGTCCTATACACTCTATCTGGCGCACATTCCGGTGCTTCGGATGGTGCAGGCCGCGCTGGGCGAGGGAGCAGACGCCAATCCGGCGGCAAAAGTTGTGGTGCTGATCGGCAGTTTCGCACTTGCGTGGCTGCTGACTATCGTGATTGAGCGTCCGGCAATGCGGATCAGCGCGCAATTGGTGCGAGCGCCGGTCGCGGCCAAGTAATGCATTTCTTCTAAGGCACGAACAATGAGCGAATATCGTATCCAGGGCATGACGGGTGAATGGGAGGTCGTTGTCGGCCTTGAGGTTCACGCGCAGGTCACGTCGAATTCCAAGCTGTTTTCCGGCGCGGCGACCGCGTTCGGGGCGGAGCCGAACACGCAGGTCAGTCTGGTCGATGCGGCCATGCCGGGGATGCTGCCGGTGCCGAACGCCGAATGCATCCGGCAGGCGGTCCGCACGGGTCTGGCGGTGGGCGCGCAGATCAACAAGTGGTCGCGGTTCGACCGCAAGAACTACTTCTATGCCGATTTGCCGCAGGGCTATCAGATCAGCCAGCTGTACCACCCGCTGGTGGGCGAGGGCGAGATCGAGATCAGCCTGGATGACAAGAACCCCGAAGCCGATGTGAAGCGGATCGGGATCGAGCGCATTCACGTGGAGCAGGACGCGGGCAAGCTGATGCACGATCAGCACCCGACAATGTCCTATGTCGACCTCAACCGGTCGGGCGTGGCGCTGATGGAAATCGTCAGCCGTCCGGACATTCGCTCGCCCGTCGAAGCCGGGGCCTACCTCGCCAAGCTGCGCACAATTCTGCGCTATGTCGGGTCGTGCGATGGCAACATGGATCAGGGCTCAATGCGCGCCGACGTCAACGTCTCGGTCCGCCGTCCGGGCGAGGAACTGGGCACGCGCACCGAAACCAAGAACGTCAACTCGGTCCGCTTCGTGATGGCCGTGGTGGAAAGCGAAGCGCGCCGCCAGGTCGATCTGATCGAGGACGGCGGCAGGGTGGTGCAGGAAACCCGGCTCTACGATCCGGACAAGAACGAAACCCGCTCGATGCGCAGCAAGGAAGACGCGCACGATTACCGCTATTTCCCCGATCCGGACCTGCTGCCGCTGGTGCTGGAGGATGCGTTCATCGAGGAATGCCGCGCGTCGCTGCCCGAATTGCCGGACGCCAAGCGCCACCGGTACGAGAACGCGCTGGGTTTGACGCCTTATGCGGCGGGCGTGCTGACGGCGGACGTGGAAACCGCGCGCTGGTTTGAAGTGCTGGTCGCCGCTGCTGCCGAAAAGGCCGGCAAGCCTGAGGCGGACCTTGCCAAGCAGGCATCGAACTGGCTGATTTCCGAATTGTTCGGCGCGCTCAACAAGCTCGGCCGCAGTCTGGAAGATTCGCCGGTCAGCCCGGCGGGCGGGGCAGAGCTGCTGGCACTGATCGCGGACGGCACGATTTCGGGTTCCATCGCCAAGCAGGTGCTGGAAAAGATGCTCGAAACCGGGGACAGCGCGGCGGTGATCGTTGAGCGTGAAGGCCTGAAGCAGACCAGCGACACCGGCGCGATCGAAGCCGTGATCGACAAGGTGCTGGCTGACAACGCCGCCAAGGTCGAAGAATACAAGGGCGGCAAGGAAGCGCTGTTCGGGTTCTTCGTGGGCCAGACGATGAAGGCGATGCAGGGCAAATCGAACCCGCAGGTGGTGAACGAGTTGCTGCGCAAGAAATTGGGCTGAACGATTACAGCATGTCTTGCGGGTTACGGTGTTTCCTGCAAATCATGGCCCCGTACAGGGGAGAATGAATCATTATGTCGCGCAATTCGGTAACGGGGCTGGTCGCCTCGCTTGCTTTGGTGGCCTCTGCCGCCGGGGCGCAAACGGCGAAGCCCGCCGTCGATCCCATGACTGTCGTTCCCGATCCGGCGAGCGTGCCGATGCCGAAGCTGGACTTCGTATCGACCCCGCTGATCGAGGCGGATTTCGACAAGTATTATTTCTTCAACCGCGCGGGTACCTCGTTTGAGGAAGCGCTGGCTGACTTGCGCGATTGCGACGGGTTGGCGCGCGGGCTGTCGAGCGGCTATCAGTATCAGGCTGCACCGTATCCCTATACCTATACGATGGCCGGGGCCGCCGGGGGCGTGATTGCCAACGTGATGATCGCGGCGATCTTTGGCTCGGTCGAAAAGCGCCGCCTGCGCCGCGTCAACATGCGCCGCTGCATGGGTTATCGGGGTTATGACCGGTTCGGGCTGGAGAAAGACCTGTGGCAGGAATTCAATTTCGAGGAAGGCTTCTCCGGCGAGGGCGAGGACAAGCGGCAGGCGATGCTGGCCCAGCAGGCCAAGGTCGCCTCTGGTCCGCGCCCGGCGGGCAAGGAGCTGGGGCTGTGAGCGCGCGGATGTTCGCGCTCGCCAGCGCCGCCGCCATCCTGACCTTGCAGGCCGGGGCCGTTTCGGCGGCCGACAAGAAGGACAAGGAAAAGTGGGAAACCACGATTGTCCGCGACAAGCCCGGCCCGGTCGCGCTGAAGCCGGACAAGGCCTATATCCTGGTCTCTTCGCCGTTCTTTGTCATGCCGGTGCTGATGAAGCTGCCCAATGCCGAACAGGCGGCGGCGCACGCGGCAGAGCGGGCCGAGGAACTGGCCAAGGAACGCGCCAAGTGGGAAAAGAAGCACGCGGCGTGGGTCAAGGAAATGGGCTATCTGAAGAACGCCGCGTCGAGCGTGAAGCGCCCCAAGGAGCCGCAGGAGCCGACCGAGGAAAACTTCGGCTTCCCGCTTTATGAACAGACCCGCGCGGTCACGCTGGGGCCGCAGAACCGGTTCAACAAGGAAAACGGTTCGGCCTTCCTGCAGGAAGTGCCGCCGGGTGAATACCTTCTCTATGGCAACGGGATGGGCTGTGCGTGCCTTGGCACGGTGTCGTTCGACGCCCCGGCGGGCAAGGTGGTGAGCTTCGAATTCTCGATCCCCTTCGCCGAAGCGCACCGTGACCTGCCCAAGGAAGAGCGCCCCAAGTCCGCGTTCGATCTGCCGCCGGGGACCACCAACTATCGCCTGAAACCGCTGGTGTTCAGCGATCCGCGCCTGCCCGCCGGGTCGGTCATTCCCGCCGCGTTCAAGCCCGCCGGAACCCGCCCCAACTGGTACGGCCAGGAAGTGGACCGGGTGATGGAGATCGAAGGCGTGTTCATGTACGAGCGCGGCATGCAGGTGGACCTGCGCCCCAAGCCCGCGCCCGCCGCGCCGCCCGAAGCGGCCGTTGCGATGGAAGCCAAGCCTGCCAGTTGAGCCAAGGTCCCTGCGGCGCTGCGCGGAACCTCTGCTGTTGCGCTAGCGTGTTGAAAGTTACGCCTTGCTAGAGCAGCGTCGTTGGTTGACACACATGCCAATTGGGACAAGCGGAGATAGTGATGAAGATTGGTCGCGCAACAATTGCATTGGCTTTGGCGTTGTCCGCAGCGCCCGCACTTGGTGAGGTTCTGGATAATTCCAGGATTGTTTCGCTAGTGGAAGTTGGGTTGGATGAACAGGCGATTATCGCAAAGATCAAGGCATCCGGCGGCCAGTACGACACGTCAACCGATGCGATGATAGCGCTGAAGAAGGCCGGGGTGCCGGGATCGGTGATCGCGGCGATGATTGAGGCGTCTAACGGCCAAACGGTGTCGGCCAATGCGGCCGGGTCTGCGGATTCGCCAGATCCGCTCGCGCCGCACCCATCGGGCATCTATGTTCTGGCCAATTGGCAGGCCGAGCCGAAAATGGTCGTGATTGATCCAACCACCAGCAACCAGACCAAGACCGGGGGGTTTCTGGGCTATGCGTTAACGGGCGGCATCGCATCAATGAGTTTCAAGACCGTGGTGCCGAATGCCAAGGCCCGCGTCGTGACCGAGGCAGCGCGGCCGAAGTTCTATTTTTACTTTGATCAGGCTGGGCGTTCGCTGTCCGGCGGCGCGACTTCTGCGGTGTGGATGGCGGGGGCAGTAACCTCGCCCTCCGAGTTCAGCTTAGTTCGATTTGATGTAAAGGACGACCGCCGTGAGGCCAAGGTCGGCAAGTTCAATATCGGCGGCGCGAAGGCTGGGGTCATGGACAAGGCGCGCATTGCGTTTTCATACAATCAGATTGCTCCCGGCGTTTATGAAGTGTCGCCGGACACCGACCTTCCGTCGGGTGAATACGGCTTCATCTATTCGGCCACGACGGGCGGGGGCGGCATGGGGCTGGGCGGCATGGGAGCGATGACGTCGAAGATTTTCGACTTCTCGGTGCCAGCGCGGCCGGGGGACAAGCCCGCGAAGAAATGACGCAGGCTTCAACAAAAAGGGCGCCGGAGTATCCCTCCGGCGCCCTTTCGCTGTCTGCAAACCGCGCTGGCTCAGGCCTTGCGGGTGCCGGTCATCGGGAAGGTGCCGAACGCGCCGGCTTTCACGCCGCCGGTGATGGTGTCGCCATCAACCGTGGCTTCGCCTTCCAGCGTCATCGGCATCGGCACGGTCATCTTCATCGACCAGGTCAGCTGGTTGCCGTTAACCTTGCCGTTTTCAAGGTCCATCGAACCCATCGCGCCAACGTTCTTGCCGGTGAAGGTGTCGCCCGACACGTCAATCGTGAATTCGCTCTTCTGATCACCCATCGGGGTCTTGGTGACGCATTCGTAAGTGCCTGCAACAGTCATGATTCTCTCCTCACTGACATTGGGGTAAGTAGCATTATCACTCGCCCGCCGCCGCGCCGCTGTCAACCGGGGCTGCGATTTCCAGTTTCAGGGGCAGGGCTTTGAGCTGCGGTTCGACCAGCTTGCGATCTCCCACGACGATGAACACCAGGCCATCGCCCTGCAGGAACTGCTGCGCCGCGCGGTCGATGGCCGCGGCATCGACCGCGCGGTAGCGGGTCGGCAGGGTGGCGTAATAATCGTCCGGGCGGCCCAGCCGGTCGTTCCCGACAATCGCGCCCAGCACTTGGGCATTGGTCTGGAACCGGTTGGGCAGACCGCGAATGTTGCCATCGGTGACGCGGGTCAGCTCTTGCGGGTTGACCGGTTTGCTCGCCGGGAATGCGGCCATGTGTTCCAGCAGCAGGCGGATTGAATCGCCCGTCCGGTCAGCCTGAACCGGCGCGACCACGCTGAAGCTGCGCGGGCCGACCGGGCTGCTGACGGCGCTGCGCACGCCATAGGACCAGCCCTTGTCCTCGCGCAGGTCAAGGTTGAGGCGGCTGAGGAAGCCATCGCCCAGCACTTCACTGGCCAGATCCAGCGCCTCGCGGCCCTGGTCCCGCCCGGTCAGCGGCAGCACGCGCCCGCCGACGATCACCGATTGCGGCGAACCCGGCCGGTCAATCAGCACGATCCGGGGGGCAGGGGCTGGCACGGCGGCATCCAGTTGCTTGACGGCGCGCGCCTGCGCAGGGGCCTGCCAGTTGCCGAACGCGGCCTCCAGCAGGGGCTTGAGCTGTTCCAGCGTCACATCGCCAACCACGGTGATCCGCGCCGCATCGGGGCGCAGCCACTTGTCATGCGCGGTGCGCAAGGCGGCGGGGGTGAGCGCGGCGACCGACCGGGCATCGCCCAGCCCGTCACCCGGCAGGCCATAGGGATGCGCGGGGCCGAACAGCAGCGGCGGCAGGCTGCGCGCGGCCAGTGCGCGCGGGTTGGACTGCGCCTGCGCGATGTTGCTGAGCTGCTGGTCGCGCACGCGGGCGACGTCTGCGGCGCGGAACGCGGGGTTGCGGACAAGATCGGCCAGCAGGCTGAGCGACGGGGCAAGATTGGCGGTCAGCGCGTTCAGCGTCACCGTGCTGGCATCCAGCCCGGCCCCGGCGGACACGGTCGCGCCCAGCCGTTCCTGTTCCTCGGCAATGGCCACTGCATCGCGCGTGGCGGTGCCTTCATCGAGCAGGCCCAGCATCAGCGACTGGGTGCCGGGGGTGTCGAGCCGGTCGGCGGCGGTCCCGGCATCGAAGCTGATGCTGACGATCACCTTGGGCACGGCGGTGCGGCGGGCGAGCGCGATCGGCATCCCGTTGGACAGGGCCGCGCGCTCCACCGCCGGGAAGGCCAGATCGCCGACCGGCGCGACCGGCGGGAAGGCGCGGTTCGGCCCGGTTTTGAGCGTGGCTGCGGGCTGCACGGCATCGGCCATGGCCTTGGCCTTGGGGGCAGGGCTGGCGGGTTCATCGCCCCAGCCGCCCATCGCCTCGCCCTGTTCGGTGCGGGTGCCGGGGACAGTGTTGACCGCCAGCGCCGGATGCGCGAGCCACTTCGCCACGGCTGCGCGGACCTTGTCCGGGGTGAGCGCGGCGATCCGGGCGAGGCTTTCCTTGTAGTTCGCCGGATTGCCCAGATAGAGCTGCCCTTCGGCCAGCGTCATGCCCTTGCCGCCGAAATCGCCGACCCTTTCCAGCTGGCCGATTTCCTGTGAAACCAGCCGGGTGGCAGAGCGGCGCAGTTCATCCTCGGTCGGCCCTTCGGCGAGGAACTTGGCGATCACCGCGTCGAGCGCGGCTTCGGCATCGGTGCGGGCGACGCCGGCCTTCACGTCCATCGCGATCTGGATCATGGAAAGCTGTTCGTGCTGCTGTACACCGGCGGACACGCTGGTCGCCTGCTGGCTGCCGCGCACCAGCGCGTTATCCAGCCGCGAGCTGGCGAGGCCCCCCAGCACATCCAGCCCCACGGCCAGCGCCTCGGCGTCGCCGTCGGCCAGGCCCGGCCCGCTCCAGTTGCGGGTCAGGCGCAGGGTCGGCACCTGATCGGCGATGTCGCGCACGACCGGGGCGGGCAGGGTCACCGGGGCCGCTGCGACCGAGGGGACGGCAGGACCGGCGGGAATGTGGCCGAACCACTTTTCCACCATCGGGTGGGCAGTGGCGGCGTCGATATCGCCGGTCAGCACCAGCACGGCGTTGTTGGGGCCATAGTTGTCCGTGAACCACTTGCGCACATCGGCCAGACTGGCGGCGCTGAGGTCGGCCATCGAACCGATGGTGGAGTGGCGATAGGGGTGGCCGACCGGGAACAGCCCGTCGCCCAGCGCGTAATCCTCCAGCCCGTAAGGCTGGTTGTCGCGCTGGCGCTTTTCGTTCTGGACGACGCCGCGCTGCTTATCCAGCTTGTCCTGCGTGACCGCGCCCAGCAGGTGGCCCATCCGGTCGCTTTCCATGAACAGCGCCAGATCGAGCGCGCCGGTCGGCACGGTTTCGACATAGTTGGTGCGGTCATACCAGGTCGACCCGTTGGTCGAGGTGGACCCGGCGCTTTCCAGCGGCACGTCGAAATTGGGGACGTTTTCCGATCCGCCGAACATCAGGTGTTCGAACAGGTGGGCAAACCCGGTGCGGCCCCGGGGCTCATGCTTGGACCCGACGCGGTAATAGGTGGTGACGCCGACAATCGGGGCCTTGCGGTCGGTGTGGACGATCACCGTCAACCCGTTGGCCAGCTGGAACCGCTCAAACGGGATGTCCACCGCCTTGACCAGCTGCGCCAGCGGCGCAGGCGCGACCGCCGCGGCGGCAACGGGCGGCGGGGGGGCAGCCACTTCGGCGCGGGGACCGGCAGAGCAAGCCGCCAGGGACAGGGCAAGCAGCGAAACGGGCAGCAATCGGCGCATCAGGATTCCCAGCCAAACAAGACTTATCGCTGGTGTTCTAGCCGAAACGGCGCTTTGGGCCAGACCTGCTTTGCGTCTGCCAAGCGCGCTTTTCGACGAACGCGTGATGGCGCGCGTTGAGCGGCACAGCCGCCCGTTTGTGCGGGGCGGGCGCATCTGGCATCCGGCAGGGCAGACTGGTCCATTCTTGCCGAGGTATCCGATGCGCCGACTTCACGCTGCCACCCTGCTTGCCGCCTCCTTGCTGGCGCTGTCGCTGACCGCCGCGGCGCGGGCCGAGGCGCCGGTGTTCGATCCCGAAGCAGTGCGCGCGCACGTGACGTTCCTGGCCGATGACCTGATGGAAGGGCGCGAGGGCGGATCGCGCGGGTATGACATTGCGGCGAACTATGTCGCCTCGCAGTATCTCGGCATGGGCCTGCAACCGGTGAACGGCAGCTATTATCAGAACCTGATGCTGCGCATGGCCAAGCTGGACGGCACGCCCGCGCTGACGCTGCGGTTCGGCGGACAGGAACTGCGGATCGACGATTCCGCGCAAGTGCTGATCCGCCCCAGCCTGACCGAACAGCAGGTCATGCTCGATGCGCCGCTGGTGTTTGCCGGATATGGTCTGGATCACGCCGAACTGGGCCTGAAGGATTACGCGGGGCTGGACGTGAAGGGCAAGATCGTGGTCGTCCTGTCGGGCTATCCCAGGGGCATGAACAGCGAACAGGGCGCGCACCTCAACGCGGAAAAGGCGCTGATGGCGATGAAGCGCGGGGCGGTGGGGATCATCACCGTGCCGACCTTGCAGGAAACCAGGCGGCTGGCCTGGGACCGGCGCAAACAGCAGGCCGGTTCCTCGGCGAAAGGCTGGGTTGGCACCGACGGCAAGGCGTTCGTGCGCGCCAGCGGCATCCGTGCGGGCGCGACGCTGAACCCGGAAACGGCGGCCAAGCTGTTTGCCGCTGCCGGCAAGCCGCTCGATGCGATCCTGGCTGAGGCGGACGTTGCGGGCAAGCGGCCCAAGGGCTTTGCCCTGCGCGCCAGTGCCAAAATCGAAGTCGCCAGCGCCTGGACCGACAAGCCCAGTTCGAACGTGGTCGCGATGCTGCCGGGGTCCGATCCCGCGCTGGCCGACGAAGTGGTGGTCATGTCCGCGCACCTCGATCACATCGGCGATCACGGCACGGCGGAAGACAAGATTGCCAACGGCGCGCTCGACAACGCCAGCGGCGTTGCGACGATGCTGGAAGTGGCCAAGGCACTGGTCAAGGATAAGGCTAACGGCAAGGACGGCCCGCGCCGCCCGATCCTGTTCGCCGCCGTCACGGCCGAGGAAGGCGGGCTGATCGGCTCGGACTATCTCGCTCGCAATCCGGTGACGGGTACGGGCAACCCGATTGCCGTGGTCAATTTCGACATGCCGGTGCTGCTTTATCGCTTCACCGACGTGATCGCATTCGGAGCAGAGGCGTCGACGCTGGGGCCGATCGTGGCCGAAGGCGCGGCCAAGGCGGGGATCAGGCTGTCGCCCGATCCGATGCCCGAAGAAGGGCTGTTCACCCGGTCGGACCACTATCGCTTCGTCCAGCAGGGCATCCCTTCGGTGTTCCTGATGACCGGCTTTGAAGGGCCGGGCGAAAAGGCGTTCAAGGAATTTCTTGCAACCCATTACCACAAGCCCAGCGATGATCTGAAGCTGCCGATCGACTGGCAGGCCGGGGCGAAGTTCGCCGAGGTAAACTATCACATCATTCGCGGCATTGCCGACGCGACCGAACAGCCGCGCTGGTATGCCGGGAACCTGTTCGGCAAGGAATTCGCCCCCACCGCGCCGAAAGCGCCGCGTCTGCAAGCCTTGCCCAAGCCCTGATTTGCAAAAGCAGTCCGGCGCGGTAGTGTCCGCGCCTGCGCTGCCATGGGGGCGGGGGATCAAGGGGTCGTAAAACTGGTGCCCAAGGGCCTGTTCAACCGCATTGTGCTGGCTGCGGCGCTGGTGCTGGGCCTGTTTGGCCCGGCGTCGGCGCAAGCGCCGATTCCCTCGGTCATCGAAGACCTCAAGCTGGTGAGCGAGGATGCGGAGCAAGCTGCGTTCATGCTGCGCTTTTCGCCTGAAGTGCCCCGGATGGAGCCGCAGAACGCCATTCCCGGTGCGCCCGCGCTGGTGCTGCGCACCACGCTGAAAGTGCAGAAAATCCCCTCACGCGCGGCTTACAAGGGGCTGGTGCGCGCGACCTTGTTCGAAACGCGCGGGGCCGATCTGGTGATGCGGTTCGAAACCGCCGGTCCGGCGAAAGTCACGGTCGAACCGGCAGCGGGCGGCGTGATCCAGGTGCGGGTCCGCAAGGTCAGCGACGAGGAGGCAACCGGCAGCCGCCCGCTCGGCTCCAGCGGCGAAGCAGTGGTCCCGGCATCGGCCCTTGCGCCCGCCCCGGCAGCGCCCCGGTTTGGCGAGAAGTCGGAGATGATCCCGCTGAAATACGCCGACGTCAGCGAAGTGATCGGGTTGCTGGTCGAAGGCGCGGTGGTGGAGCCCAACAACACCTTTATCCGGCGCGAACCGGGGTTCGGATCGCTCGGCAGCAGCAACCAGCAAAACTATATGCAGTCCTCCAATCCCAACCAGCGCGCCGACAAGCCGCTGGGGCAATCGTTCGGCAATGGCCTGGCGATCGACCGCCGCCTCAACGCCATCTGGGTTACCGGCACGGCTGAACGGATCGAGCAGGTGCGCGAACAGATCGCGCTGATCGACGTCCCGGTGGACAGCGTGATCCTGGAAACGCAGTTCGTGGAACTGACCGAAAGCGGCGCAAAGAACCTGGGGATCGATCTGAACAACAGTTCCGGCCAGCTGGCCGTGGGCCGGATCCAGACGGGTGAATTCCTGCCGTTCAACGTCGATCCCAACGATGTCCTGCCTTCGGGGATGATGCAGGCGGCAATCTATGCCCAGATCGAAAAGGGCGAGGGCCGCATCCTGTCGCGCCCGCGCATCGCTGCGCAAAGCGGATCGACCGCCAAGATCATCACCGGCGATGCCCTGCCGATCCTGACCTCGATCACGCTGTCGGGGGTCAACGGGGTGTCGCAGCAGGTGCAGTATGTGAACGTCGGCGTGACGCTCCAGATCGCGCCGCGCGTCAGTTCGGACGGGTTCGTGACCTCGCAGATCTATGGGGTGGTATCCTCGGTTACCGGCTATTCGCAGGGCTATCCCACGATCAGCCAGCGCGAGGCGGAAACCTCGGCCTCGGTCCGCGATGGGGAAACCTTCGTGATCGGCGGGCTGACGCAGGAAAACATCCTGAAGCGCAAGTCCAAGGTGCCGCTGCTGGGCGACATCCCGCTGGCCGGGCAGCTGTTCCGGCTGGAACGGTCGACCAGCAGCAAGACCGAGCTTTATATCGTGATCACCCCGCACATCGTCCGTCACCGCCGGTTCGAGGACGGGACCGGCGCCCCGGCCCCAGCCAGCGGCAGCGGCGCGGCCCCAGCGCCCTGATCGGCCTGCAATAATATTGCGACAAACTGCGGAAATATATGGAAAAGTTTCGACATTCGCCGCTTCCTCAAGGTTAATATTCTCCTAACCGTAATAATCCACAGCGGATGAATCTTTCCTCTTCACGGCGGTGGTTTGCGCGTTAGTCTTCCCGTCATACCGGTCGCTGGGATGGCACTTGCCGGTGTGTTCTCTGGAGGGTGTTTCGCATGAAAATGATGTTTCGACTGGTCCTTGCCGCGCTTCCGATGGTTGCCCTTGCTGCACCCGCCGCTCAGGCGCAGGTCGCCGGTGACAAGATTGCAGGCAGCTATATCTGCGTGTTCAACAAGGCTGCCGTTTCGCGCGGCAATGCTCAGGCAGAAGCCAACCGTTCGGTTCAGGCGGCCGGCGGGCAACTGGGTCATGTCTACAGCGTCGCGATCCGCGGCTTCCAGACCAACGCATCGGCTCAGGGGATTGAGCGGATGAAGGCTGGCAACCCCAACATCGCCTTCTGTGAACAGGATCAGGTGGTCACCACCGGTCCGGTCCGCGCCGAAGCCAAGCCCGGCGGCGGTGGCACCACCCAGCCTGCGCAGCAGACCCCGTGGGGTATCACTCGCGTCAACGGCGGCGGCGCTGGCACTTTCGCGACCGCGTGGGTGATCGACAGCGGGATCGACCTGACGCACCCCGACCTCAACGTCGATGTCACGCGCAGCCGCTCGTTCCTGGGTGGCACGACCACGGCGGCGGACCAGAACGGCCACGGCACCCACGTCGCGGGGACCATTGCCGCGCGGGATAACACCATTGGCGTGATCGGCGTCGCCCCCGGTGCACCGGTCGTGGCGGTGCGCGTGCTGGATCGGCGCGGCAGCGGTTCGACCTCGGGCGTGATCGCCGGGATCGACTATGTCGCGGCCAACGGGCGTCCGGGCGATGTCGCCAACATGAGCCTGGGCGGCGGCGTCAGCACCGCGCTCGATACGGCCGTGATCAACGCAGCAGCAGGCGGCGTGCGGTTCGCGCTGGCGGCAGGCAATGAAAGCGACAACGCGGTCAACCATTCGCCCGCGCGCGCCAACGGCCCGAACGTCTTCACCATTTCGGCCTTCGCCGCAGGTGACACGTTCGCCAGCTTCTCCAACTATGGCAACCCGCCGATCGACTATGCCGAGCCGGGCGTCAGCATCAAGTCAACCTGGCTCAGCGGTGGCTACAACACCATCAGCGGCACTTCGATGGCGACCCCGCACTTCGCGGGCCTGCTGCTGCAAGGCGCGATCCGCAGCGGCGGGTTCGTCGCGGGCGATCCCGATGGCAATCCGGACGTGATCGGCGTCAAGTAAGTCAGCGCGCGACAAGCGCATGAACAAGGGGGCGGCCTGCCATGTGCGGGCCGCCCCTTTTGTTTGCATATTCCGGTTGCCGGTGGGGTGGCCGTGTGAAATCATGAACTTAGTTCTGATGGAGGGCCGCATGTCGCAGAACGGATTTCCGCTTGATCGTCGCAATGTGCTGGTGGGGCTGGCCCTGTTGCCACTCGCTGACGCCGCCGGGGCGCAGGGGCTTGGCTCCGGCCTGACCGGCGTGCTGGGCATGGCATCGGATTCTGCGCTGGACAAGCTGGCGGTGCCCGGCGCGTTCTATGCCGATCCGGCGGTGCGGATCATGCTGCCGCTGCTGGGCGGCGGCGGGGGGCTGTTGGGGCAGGTGCTGAGCAAGGGCAGCAAGCTGGGGCTGACCGATGGGCTGACCCGCAAGCTCAACGATGCTGCCGGACTCGCCGCGAAAGAGGCCAAGCCGGTATTCCGCACCGCGATTGACCGGCTGACGCTGTCCGATGTGCCGGGGATCGCGACGCAGAACGACGGCGCTTCGCAATACCTGCGCAGCAGCGCGGGCGATGAACTGACCGCCAGACTGCGCCCGCTGATCGACAGCGCACTTGGCAGGACCGGGGCGTTCACATCGCTGAACAAGCTGTCCGGCAGGTCCGGTATTTCCGCGCTGTCCGGCATGACCCGCGACAAGCTGGGCGCTTCGGTGACCGATCAGGCGCTGAACGGGATATTCCGCTACATCGGCGCAGAGGAGGGCAAGCTGCGCGCCAATCCGCTGAAACCGGCGGAATCACTGCTCAAGGGTATTCTGGGGAACTGAGCGCTTCCTGGTTGCACACCCAGCTCTCACACACACTCAGCCGTCACTCCCGATCAAGTCCGGGGTGACGAGGTGGGTGAGGGTGAGGGTGAGGGTTGGCGGTCAGCCGTAGCGCTGCTGCAACAGCCCCCACGCGGCGCGCAGGCCCAGCGCGTCGCCGCCTTTGGGCCGTCCGGGCTTGGCCACCGGACGCCAGGCGAACGTGTCGAAGTGCGCCCAGTCGGTTCCTTCGGGCACGAACCGGTCCAGGAACAGCCCTGCCACGACCGCCCCGGCAAAGCCGTTTCCGCCCGCGTTGTTGAGGTCGGCGATGTCGGATTTGAGGTATTCGCGGTAACCTTCGTGCAGCGGCAGCGGCCAGCAGGGATCGTCGGCGGCCTTGCCCGCAGCTTGCAGCGCGGCGGCGGTTTCGGGGCGGCGGGCCATCAGTGCGGGCAGGTCAGGCCCCAGCGCGACGCGCGCCGCGCCGGTCAGCGTGGCGAAGTCGATCATCAGTTCGGGCGTTTCCTCGCCCGCGCGGGCCAGCGCGTCACCCAGCACCAACCGCCCTTCGGCATCGGTATTGCCGATCTCGACGCTGAGGCCAGCACGGCTGCGCAGCACATCGCCGGGGCGGAAGGCATTGCCGGAAATCGCGTTTTCGGCCGCCGGGATCAGCAGGTGCAGCCGCACTTTCAGCCCGGCCTGCATCACCAGCTGCGCCAGCGCCAGCGCATGGGCCGCGCCGCCCATGTCCTTTTTCATCAGCAGCATTCCGGCCGACGGCTTGATATCCAGCCCGCCGGAATCAAAGCACACGCCCTTGCCGATCAGCGCGATTTTCGGGTGCGCCGGATCGCCCCAGTGCAGTTCGATCATGCGCGGGGCATGGCTGCGCGCGGCGGCGCGGCCCACGCCGTGGACCATCGGAAAACCGCGTTCCAGCGCGTCCCCGGAGGTAACCTTGAATTCGGCCTTGTGCGCTTTGGCGATCAGCTGGGCTTCGTGTTCCAGCTGGGCCGGCCCCATGTCCTCTGCCGGGGTGTTGACCAGATCGCGGACGAGCGCGACGGCGGCGGCTTCGGCCAGCGCGGGGGCAATGCCTTTCACGTCTGTGGTCAGCAGGATGCGCGGGCCATCCGGAACGGGATCGCTGCGGTAACGGTCAAACCGGTATTGCCCGCTGACCCAGCCGAACAGCGCCGGGCCGGTTTCTCCGCCCGCACGGCGATAGGTGCCGGGCGGCAGGACTTCGGCCAGCTTGGCCAGACACCAGCTCGACAGGCTGTTCACATTGGCCACGCCCGATACCACGAACCACCCGTCACCATCGGGCAGGATCGCATAGGAATAGCCATCGGCCACGAATTTCTGCGCCGCGAGGGCTGCGCGCTGCGGCGCGGAGAGGCCCTTTACGAAGTCATCCAGCCCCGCCTTGTCGATCAGGTGGATGGGGGTGGCGGCTTGGCCGCGGTCGGGCTGGATCAGGGCGTGTTTGTTGGTCATGTCTGGCAGGCAATAGCCAAACGGCGCCCTTGCCGCTATAGGCTGATACCATGAATCAATATCAGGTTGTTGCCGATAACGAGACCGTCCTGCGCGACGGCACCATCAAGCTGCACGGGCCGGGCGCGTTCGAAGGGATGCGCAAGGCCGGTCGGCTGGCCGCCGAAATCCTCGATGCGCTGGTCGATCATGTCCGCCCCGGCGTGACCACGGGTGAACTGGATGACATCGTCCGCGACATGACGCTGGCGGGCGGGGCGATCCCGGCAACGCTGGGCTATCGCGGCTATGCCCACAGCTGCTGCACCTCGATCAACGCCGTGATTTGCCACGGCATTCCGGGCGACAAGGTGCTGCGCGATGGCGACATCGTGAACATCGACGTGACGCCGCTGCTGGACGGCTGGCATGGCGATTCCAGCAGGATGTATCTGGTCGGCGATGTGCCGCTGAAGGCGCGGCGGCTGGTCGATGTGACGTATGAATGCCTGATGCTGGGCATCGAGCACGCCCGCCCCGGCGCGCGGCTGGGCGATATCGGCGCGGCAATCCAGGCCCATGCCGAAAAGAACCGCTACGGCGTGGTGCGCGAATTTTGCGGCCACGGGCTGGGCCGCCTGTTCCACGATTCGCCCGAAGTGGTCCACGCCGCGCGGGCCGGGACCGGGCCGGAACTGAAGCCGGGGATGTTCTTCACGATCGAGCCGATGATCAACCTGGGCAAGCCGGGGGTGAAGATGCTGGACGATGGCTGGACCGCGGTTACCCGCGACCGGTCACTGTCGGCGCAGTTCGAACACTCGCTGGGGATTACCGAGGACGGGTGCGAGATTTTCACGCTCAGCCCCAAGGGCCTGCATAAACCGCCGTATTGAGTTAGCTGCGCGCGCTGCGGATCGCCGCGCCCGCCGCGAACGGCGTAATCGCCAGCAGGACCAGACTGAACGCGGCGGTGAGGGCAAGCCCGCTTTCCCCGCCGATGGCCAGACTGCCCGCACCGAATACCAGCAGCGGGATCGCCAGCGGGATCACCAGCAGGCCCCCCAGCGCCGCGCCGCCGCGCAGGCCAGCGGTCAGCGCGGCGACCATCACGCTCAGCGCGGCAAGGCCGGGGGTTCCGGCCAGCAGGCCCAGCTCCACGATCCGCAGCGTCGCCCCGTCAATCCCGACCAGCGCGGACGCGGGCACGGCGGCCAGCATCAGCGGCGGGCCGAAGCTGAGCCAGTGGGCCAGCATCCGCACCGCCACGATCAGTTCCTCAGCTATGCCGCGCAGGGCCCATTGATCGAACATTCCCTGTTCCAGATCAGGCTCGATCAGCCGGTCGAGCGGCAGGATCGCCGCCAGCAGCGCCGCGACCCAGATCACCCCGCCGCCGGTCCGCGCCAGCAGCGGCGCATCGGGACCGACCGCAAACGGATAGAGCATCGCCACGGCCAGAAAGAACAGCACCGGCAGGGTCGCTCCGCCGCGCCGTCCGCCCAGCAAGAGCAGCCCCAGATCGCGCCGGAGCAGGGTGAACAGCGGCCCGCTCATGCGATGTGCCCCGCCAGATCGAGCCGGTTGAGGCCGGTCAGATTGAACGGCTGGTGTGATGCGATCACGCAGATGCCCCCAACGCGGCAATGCTCCGCCGCCAGTTGCTCGACCAGCGCCACGCCTTTGGTATCCAGCCCGTTGAGCGGCTCGTCGAGCAGCCACACCGCCGCCTTCTGGCCGAGCAGCCGGGCGAGCGCGGCGCGCTTTTTCTGACCGGTGGAAAGATAGCGCACCGGCACATCGAGCAGCGCCGACAGGCCCAGCTGTGCCAGCTCATTGTCCGCCGGGCCATCGATCCGCTGCCAGAACCGCAGTGCTTCGCCCAGCGGCTGGTGCGGATCGAGCGCGGGGCGTTCATCGACCAGCCCCACGGTTCCGGCGCGTTCGACCGTCCCGGCATAGGCCGGAGCCAGTCCCGCCAGGATGCGGATCAGGCTGGATTTGCCGATCCCGTTCGCGCCGACCAGTTGCAGTGCCTGCCCGCTGGACAGCGCAAACGACAGCCCCCGAAACAGCAGGCGATCGCCGCGGCGGCAGGTCAGATTGTTCGCGGCGATGCGGCAGTCTTGCATGGCGGCACGCGATAGGGGAAAGCCATGTCCCTGCCAAGGAGAGCCTGATGTCGATTCCCCGCCTGACCGATGCCGAAGTGTCCGCGCTGCTGGCCGCGCACCCGCAGTGGACGCTGCGCGCCGATGGCAAGGCGCTGGAGCGGGAGCTGCGCTTTGGCGATTTCAACGAGGCGTTCGGGTTCATGACCCGCGTCGCGCTCTATGCCGACAAGGCCGATCACCATCCCGAATGGTTCAACGTCTATAACCGCGTCCAGATCACGCTGACCACCCACGACGCCGATGGCCTGTCGGCCCGCGACGCCGCGATGGTGGAGGCGATTGCCGGAATGGTCTAGTCGGCGTGACCTAACCGCCCAGCGGCTTCAGCGCTGTGCGGGTCTGCTTGCGCAGCTGCCCCGGCATCCAGCGCGCGGCGAAGGCGAGGCGGTGGGCGGTCTTGCCGACGCGGGTGTGCAGCGCCTTGCCGTGGACGGCGCTCCATGCGGCATCGGCGACCTCGCTGACGGGCGTGATTTCCAGCCCGGCGTCCTGCACGCGTCCGCGAATGTCGGCATTGTCGCCCTGGTTGGAAGCGTGATCGAGCAAGGGCGTGTCGATGAAGGCGGGCATCAGGCTGGCCACCTTGATCCCGTCCCCGGCCCATTCGGCATCGAGGCACTCGGTGATCGCGCGCACTCCGAACTTGGTCGCGGAATAGACCGAAGCGCCCGGCGTGCCATAGATGCCCGCCGCGCTGGCGGTGTTGAGCAGGCACGAACCGGGTGCGCTGGCCTTCAGCCACTTGTGCGCGGCCTGCGCACCGAACAACACGCCTTTCAGGTTGATGTCGAGGCAGCGTTCGATTTCGGCCACGTTGTTGTCGATCAGCTGGCCGCCCAGCGGCACTCCGGCGTTGTTGAACACCGCGTCGATCCGCCCCCCGGCCGCCGCGGCGAACGCTTCCAGCGCCTCGTCCCAGGCGGCGCGGTCACGCACGTCCAGTTTGTGAACCGAACTGGCCCCGGCTGGAATGCCTGCAGCGGTTTCGCGCATCCCGGCTTCGTTCACATCGGCCAGCCCCACGAACCAGCCGCGCGCACCGAACAATTGCGCCACCGCCCGGCCGATGCCCGATGCAGCGCCGGTGATGAAAATGGTTTTCCTGTCAGTCATCCTGGTTTTCCCCCTCATCCCAACCATGCTTTTAATTCGCTCCCCACCCTGCCGTTCGTGTCTCGACTTCGCTCGACACGAACGGCAGGGTGGTTGTTTCAATCCTGATTTAAAGCGCCGGGTTGTTATAGCAATGCCAGGTGAAAATCGCCGTCGCCCCCCGGTGCGGGCGCCAGGCCTCCGCCAGCTCGCGGGTGCGTTTTTCGCTGGGGCGTTCGGGCAGGTCCAGCAGCTTGTGCAGCCCGGCTTGCACTGCCAGATCGCCGGCCGGCCAGATGTCGCCGCGCCCTTCGGCGAACAGCAGGTAGATTTCGGCCGACCAGCGCCCCACGCCCTTGATCCGGACCAGCTGGGCAATTGCGGCCTCGTCATCTTCGGGCAGATGTTCAAAATCGACCGCGCCGGTTACGACCAGTTCGCACAAGGAGCGGATATAGCCCTGTTTTTGCCGGGAAAGTCCGCAGCCGCGCAAGGTGTCGAAATCGGATTCGAGCACGCGTTCAAGGCTGAGCTCCGGCCCGATATGCGCTTCCAGCTTGCGCCACATCGATGCCGCCGCCGCGACGCTGACCTGCTGGCCGACAATCGTGCGCAGCATGGTGCCATAGCCGCGTTCCCGGATCCGCGGATCGGGATAACCCGCTACGGTCAGCGCGCGGGCAAACCCGGGTTCGATCCGGGCGACCGCGTCCAGCCCCTGCTGAATCGCTGCTGCACTAAGCCCCATGTCACTACCCTGCTTGCCAAACTCCGGCGGACTTAGTAGCAGCCGCGACAAAGCGCGAATAGGGCGCGCGGGTAAGGGATTTCGAACATGCCGAAGCTGGTAGTTGTCAATCGCGCGGGTGAAGAAAAGACGGTCGAGGCCAGCGCGGGCCTTTCGATCATGGAAGTGATCCGTGACAACGGGTTTGATGAACTGCTGGCGCTGTGCGGCGGCTGCTGCAGCTGCGCCACTTGCCACGTCTATGTCGATCCGGCGTTTGCCGGTGCGGTCGAACCGATGAGCGAGGACGAGAACGACCTGCTCGACAGCTCTGACCACCGCAACGAAACCTCGCGCCTGTCGTGCCAGATCCACCTGACCGACGCACTGGACGGCCTGAAGGTCACCATCGCGCAGGAAGATTGATCGAACGGAAAGGCAGGGTCATGCGCCCCTGCCTTTTTCCTGCTCGGCCAAAGCGCCTTTCTTTACCCGGCTAAAGCGCAAATCCGTTGCGCCGGGGCAGTGCCGCCCTTACCTTTGGCGGCTATGACTGCATTCAACGTTCAATCCAATACGCTCGATCTGATCGGCAACACCCCGCTGGTCCTGTTGCAGGGGCCAAGCGAAGCGGCTGGCTGTGAAATCTGGGGCAAGTGCGAATTCGCCAATCCCGGTGCGTCGGTAAAGGACCGCGCGGCGCTGTGGATCGTGCGCGATGCCGAAGCGACCGGCACGCTGCAACCGGGCGGAACCATCGTTGAAGGCACGGCGGGCAATACCGGCATCGGGCTGGCGCTGGTCGCCAATGCGCTGGGTTACAAGACGGTGATCGTCATGCCCGAAACCCAGTCGCGCGAAAAAATGGACACGCTGCGGGCGCTCGGCGCGGAACTGGTGCTGGTGCCGGCCGCGCCGTTTTCCAATCCGGGGCACTTCGTCCACACCTCGCGCCGCTTGGCCGAGGAGACGGAAGGGGCGATCTGGGCCAACCAGTTTGACAACATCGCCAACCGCAAGGCCCACATCGAATCCACCGCGCCGGAAATCTGGGCGCAGATGGAGGGCCGGGTGGATGGCTTCACTTGCGCGGCGGGCACCGGCGGAACGATTGCCGGGGTCGGCATGGGGCTGAAAGCCTGTGACGAGACCATCCGCATCGCGCTGACCGATCCGCACGGCGCGGCGCTGTATAACTATTACGCGCATGGAGAACTGAAGGCCGAAGGGTCATCCGTGGCCGAAGGGATCGGGCAGGGGCGGATCACCGCCAATCTCGATGGTGCGCCAATCGACACCCAGTTCCGGATTTCGGACGAGGAAGGACTGGACTGGGTCGCGCGGCTCTTGCGCGAGGAAGGGCTGTGTCTGGGGCTGTCATCGGGCATCAACGTGGCCGGTGCGGTCGCGCTCGGCCGCCAGCTGGTCGCCGAAGGGCGTGAGGACGCGCGCGTGGCAACGATTTTGTGCGACACCGGCTTTCGCTATCTGTCGAGCCTCTACAACGCCGACTGGCTGCGGGCGAAGGGCTTGCCGGTATTCCCCTGGCTGGCCTGATCGGCTAGACTACGGCGCATGGCATCGCAACCGCCCTTCAACGGCAATGGCCGCGTGCTGGAGCCTCTGTCCGGGCCGCAGCATTTTGTTCCGCCGACAGCACGCGAAATGCGGGCGCAGGCGGTGCGCCGGTTGCAGACCGGGTTGTTCGGTCTGGCCGCGATCGTGCTGATTGTCGGGCTGGCCAGCATCATCAACGATCGCGCCCGGCTGGCCGACGCGGCCAATCCTGCGCCGCGATCTGAAGTGACCGCAAAGCAGGGCGCCGCCACCAAGGCCGATCCGCTGGCCGACGCCGGGGTTGTACCGGCCGCCACGCCGGATCAGTCACCCACGGCCACGCCGCCGGGCGAGGCTGCCAATTAACCGATTGCCCGGCCGGATGCGGCGGCTGTTCTGGCCAGTCGCGGCCCTGATCGGGCTGGGCGCGGTGATCTGGGCCGCGCAGCCGGGCCAGAAGCCGGGCCAGAATCCGGGGCCGCAGGTGGCAACCGGTTTGTTCACCAGTTTGCCGATCCTGTGGAACGAAGCCCCCGATGTTGCGGGACAGCTGAACGATGCCGCACCGCCGCACTGGGCGCGGGCCGAACTGGCGGCGCGCGGGCCAATCACGGCGCTCGACACTCTGGCCAGCGGCGGCAGCGCGGCGGGGCCGCTGGCGGGATTGACCCGGCTGGTCCTGGCCCAGCCGCGGCCGCTCAGTCCGGATGAAAACGTGGCGCTGGACAATTGGGTGAAAGGTGGAGGACGGCTCCTGCTGCTGGCCGATCCGGCGCTGACGCAGCATTCCGATTTCCCCATCACCGATCCGCGCCGCCCGCAAGCGGTCGTGCTGCTATCGCCGATCCTGTCGCGCTGGGGGCTGGATCTGACGTTCGACGAAGCGCAGCCGTATGGCGAGCGGGTGCAGCCGGTCATGGACGTGCCGGTGCCTTATAATCTGGCCGGGCGCTGGCGGGTTTCGGGGCAGGCATCCGGCGGCGTGAACTGCCGGGCCTGGGGCGATGGGCTGGCGGTGACCTGTGCGGTGGGCAAGGGCCGGGTTGTGGCTCTGGCCGACGCCGCCGTGCTGGAGCCGGACGATCCCGACGGGGCGCGGAGCAAGGCCCTGCGCTGGTTGCTGGACGCGGCCTTCATCGGCAACTGAGCGCGCCGCTGAAACGGCCGGATAAGCGGACAGGATTCGGGGAAATCACGGGACGGATCACACCAAGTCCCGGAAAGGTGCCGTAAGCCGCTGATTTTTTAGGAGAACAAAGCGCAAACGCCGATGTTTTCGATACCTGTTGCCATTATTGATTGATATGTAAATCAAAGATTTACCATCTTATCCCGTGATTTCCCGCAAAAATCCCTTCCATCCCCGCCAGTGCAGCGGTAATGCTCTCTTTCATCGACATGGATGTTCAACGCCGCACCTTCCGGGGTGATCTGGCCGCGAGGGCGCGCGGGCAGGCGGGGAAGTCATTTTTTTGGGATCCGGGGCCATCCCCGGACGGAGGCGGGGCAAAGTGGAGGCGGCACGGCCGATCAGCTACAGTGGTCAGGGTTTTTCGCTGATTGGCGAAAAGGGCCGCTTTGTGCTGTCGCCGGACTTCCGCAAGGCCGTCCGCGATTCCGGTCAAGGCGAACGCATCCTGTGCCTGGCCAAGCATCCCCGCTGGAAATGCCTGACCGGGTTCGGTCTGTCGCGCGTCGCCGAATTTGAAGGCGAACTGGACCGTGAAGAGCGCATCGCGCTGGAACGCGGGGTTGATTTCGACCGCGATCTGCGCGCCCAGCAGCTCTATGGCTTTGCCCGCGTGCCGTTCGATGACAGCGGCCGGTTCGTATTGCCCGAACGCTATTTCCGGCTGGGCGGCCTGACCGACCGGGTGTTCTTCCAGGGCGGGGGCAAGTCGTTCACCATCTGGAACCCCGAAGAACTCGCCAAGCTGGGCGCGGACTGGATCGACGCGCAGGAAGCCTGCGCTGATCTGGAAGCGCAGGCGCTGGCCGGAAAGGGGCGCAAATGACCGCGCCGCACATTCCCGTCCTGCTCGATGAAGTGATCGCTGCACTTGCCCCCGCACCCGGCGCGGTGATCGTCGATGCCACGTTCGGCGCGGGCGGTTATACCCGCCGCCTGCTCGATTCCGGAGCGGTGGTCCACGCATTTGACCGCGATCCCGATGCGATTGCCGCCGGACGGCTGTGGCCCGAAACGCAGGGGGATGCGCCCCGCCTGATCCTGCACCCGCGCCGCTTTTCCGAAATGGTCGCCGCGCTGGCCGAAGCCGGTGTGGGGCAAGTGGACGGCGTGGTGATGGACATCGGGGTCTCCTCGATGCAGCTCGACCAGCCGGAGCGCGGCTTTGCCTTTGCCAGCGATGGCCCGCTCGACATGCGCATGGCGCAGGATGGGCCGAGCGCCGCCGATTTCGTCAACACCGCCGATGAAGCCGTGATTGCCGACGTCCTGTTCCAGTATGGCGAGGAGCGCCAGTCGCGCCGGGTCGCCCGCGCCATCGTGGCGGCGCGTCCGCTGGAAACGACCGGGCAACTGGCATCCGTGATCCGCAAGGCGCTGGGGTATCGGCCCCATTCCAACAAGGGGCCTGCGCCCAAAGACCCCGCGACGCGCAGCTTTCAGGCGATCCGCATCCATGTGAACGCCGAACTGGATGAGCTGAACGCAGCGCTGCTGGGGGCCGAGGCGCTGCTCGAACCCGGTGGCAGGCTGGCCGTGGTCAGCTTTCACAGCCTGGAAGACCGGATCGTGAAGCAGTTCCTGCGCGATGCCAGCGGGGCGGTGGCCAATGCCTCGCGCCATCTGCCCGCCAGCGCCCCCGCGTTCGCGCCGACGTTTGCGCACCTGTCGAAAGCGATCCGCCCGGCAGAGGCGGAACTGGCCCGCAATCCCCGCGCCCGCTCTGCCACCTTGCGCGCAGCCACGCGCACGGCTGCACCCACGCACGAACGGCCGACGCATGAACGGAGGGCGGCATGAACCTGACCCGTGATCGCCTGCGGTCCATCGGCTGGGCAGCGTTGCTGATTATCTGCGTCACCCTGCTGGTCGCGCTGACGTTCCGCGTCAACGCGGTGAAAAGCCAGGTTCGCCTGACCGAACGCCAGATCGTGACAGTCAAACACGAAAAGATGTTTCTGGAAACCGAGTTTCAGACCCGCGCCAACCAGCAGCAGCTCAAATCGCTCAACGATGTCGAGTTTGGCTATCAGGCCCCGACGGCGGGCCAATACCTGGAAGGCGAGCGCCAGCTGGCCGACCTTGGCAAACCGCGCGCAGCCGGTGCGCCCAGCCCGATCCGGGTGGCCCGGCTGGCGCTGGAAGGGGACGCGGGCGATGGCTTTCCGGCGATGGTTTCGCCGCTGACCGGACGCGCCATGGCCGCCGAAGTTTCCGCCGAGGCACCGCGCAAGCCGGTGACCGCCGCCACCCTGGGGGAGCGGCTGGGCACGGTTGAGCGCAAGGAGGCCGCCAAACCATGACCGCCCTGGCAGTATCTACCGCAGTATCGACCGCAGTATCGACGGTGGTGGCGTCGGGCCGGTTTGAACTGGTCAACGTTCGGCAGCAATCGCTGCGGATGGCCAAAAGCCGGGTGCTGTGGGTGGTGTTCGGGTTTACCACCGTGGCGGCCGCGGCGCTCGCGCGGATCGCGGTTCTGGGCCTGTTTGCCGATGCGCCCCGCAACACCGATGTGTTTGCCTCGCTGCTGCCGCAGCGTGCGGATATTGTCGATCGCAACGGCGTGCCGCTGGCGCGGGCGTTTCCGGCCTATTCGCTGTGGTATAACCCGGCCGCGCTGGATGGTGATGGCCCGCCGCTGGTCCGCAGCCCGCGCGCCGTGGCCGAGGCATTGGCGCGAATATTCCCCGATTTGAACGTCGCCGAAACCGAAACCCGGCTGGCCGCGGGCAAGCCGGGTTACCTGCGGCGGCGGATCCTGCCGGAAGACGCCAACAAGGTCCACGAACTGGGCGAACCGGCGCTGGAGTTTCCGCGCGAAACCGAACGGTTTTACCCGCAAGGGTCGATGGGCGCGCACGTGCTGGGGTTTGTCGGTGCTGACGGGCACGGCCATGTCGGCATGGAGGAAGTGTTCGACAAGCGGCTGACCGATCCCGCGCAGCGCGGCATTCCGGCGGCCTTGTCGATCGACACCCGCGTGCAGGGCGCGCTGGAAGATGAACTGCTGAAAGGCATGACCGACAGCGCCGCCAAGGGGGCAGCCGGGATCGTGCTGGATGTCGACACCGGCGAAGTGCTGGCGCTGGCCTCGCTCCCCTCGTTCAACCCCAACCTGATCGACCGCGCGGGCGAGGCGAACATCTTCAACCGCGTGACCAACCAGGTCTATGAACTGGGATCGACGTTCAAGCCGATCACGGTTGCCGCCGCGATCGATGCCGGCACGGTGACCGATCTGGCGCGGCGCTATCCGGCCAACCGCCCGATCGAGATCGGTGGCTTCCGGATCCGTGACAGTCACGATCTGGGCGCTTCGCTGAATGTGCCGCAATCGCTGGTCCAGTCTTCCAACATCGTCACCGCGCTGATCGCCGATGAACTGGGCGGGGCGCAGCTCAACGCCACGATGCGGGCGCTGGGGATGAACGAGCGGCCCTATATCGAACTGCCCGCGCGCGGCTTCCCGCTGTGGCCCAAGGGCGACTGGTCGCGGATCACGACGATGACGGTGTCCTATGGCCACGGCATCGCGGTCACCCCGCTGCACCTTGCCAGCGCCTATGCCGCGCTGGTCAACGGCGGGGTCTGGCGTCCGGCCACCCTGCAAAAGGTCCAGCCCGGCGTCGAAGTGCCGGGGCGGCGCGTGTTCAAGGCCAGCACCAGCGCGCGGATGCGCCAGTTGCTGCGGATGATCGTGGACGTCGGCACCGGCAAAAAGGCCAACGCCGCCGGTTACCGGGTTGGCGGCAAGACCGGATCGGCCGAAAAGCCGGGGGTGGGCGGCTATCAGCGCAGCAATCTGGTGGCGACCTTTGCCGCCGCGTTCCCGATGGATCACCCGCGTTATGTCGTGATTGCGATGCTGGATGAACCGCGCGGAACGGCGGCCACATCGGGCCAGCGCACCGCCGCCTGGAATGCCGCGCCGGTCATCGGCCGGGTCATCCCCCGGATTGGGCCGCTGCTGGGGGTCATGCCCGATGACAGCCGCGATGTGGACATCACCGATATTGCCCCGCTGGTGGGCTACGGAGACGGTGAATGAAGCTGACGGTTCTGGCGACGCGCGCCGGTGTGACGCTGCCCGCCGGAGCCGAATCCCCCGCCTCGGAAATCCAGGTCACCGGATTTGCCATCGACAATCGCAAGGTTGCCCCCGGCACGGTGTTCGGGGCGTTCCAGGGCGCGCGGGTAAATGGTGAGGATTTTATCTCTGCCGCCATCACCGCCGGGGCGGTTGCCATCGTCGCCCGGCCTGAAGCGCGCGTCAGCGGCGCGGTCCACATCGCCGCAGCCAACCCGCGCCAGGCCTTTGCGCGCCTTGCCGCACAGTTCTTTACGCCCGTGCCCGGCACCATCGTCGCGGTGACCGGGACCAACGGCAAGACATCCGTTGCAGAGATGACGCGCCAGATCTGGCGTATGGCCGGGCACCGCGCTGCCTCGATCGGCACACTGGGCGTCACCACATCAGACGAGAGCATTTCGACTGGCCTCACCACGCCTGACATCGTCACCTTTCTGGCCAACATGAGCGGGCTGGCGCGTGAGGGTGTGACCCACGTCGCCTATGAAGCCTCCAGCCACGGGCTGTCGCAATATCGCAACGAAGGCCTGCGAGTGATGGCGGGGGCGTTTACCAACCTCAGCCGCGACCACCTCGATTACCATGCCGACATGGACGATTACTTTGCCGCCAAGCTGCGGCTGTTCGATGAAGTCGTCGCTGCCGATGGCACGGCGGTGATCTGGGCGGACGACGAATGGTCGGACCGCGCGATCGCTCGCGCCCGCCAGCGCGGACTGGCGCTGCTGACCGCGGGCACGCGGGCCGATGCGGATGGACTGCGGCTGGTATCGCGCGCGCCGGGGCAACTGGGGCAAGTGCTGGAAATCGAATGGGCCGGGGCGGCCTACAAGGTCAACCTGCCGCTGATCGGGGCCTATCAATCGGCCAACGCGCTGGTCGCGGCGGGATTGGTGCTGGCCAGCGGGGGCGATCCGGCGCAGGTGTTCGATGCGCTGGGCCGGTTGCAGCCGGTGCGCGGGCGGCTGGAACGCGCGGCGATCTCGCGCAGTGGCACGCCGGTCTATGTCGATTACGCCCATACCCCCGATGCGCTGGAAGCCGCGATTGCCGCGCTGCGCCCGCATTGTGCCGGGCGGCTGATCGTGGTGTTCGGCGCGGGCGGCGACCGCGATTCCGGCAAGCGTCCGGAAATGGGCCGGGTGGCCGCGACGCAGGCCGATTTGGGCATCGTGACTGATGATAACCCCCGCAGCGAAGATTCCGCCGCGATCCGCGCCATGATACTGGCAGGCGGCGACGGGGTGTTGCGTGAAGTGGGCGACCGGCGCGCAGCTATTGCCGCAGCCATCGCCGAGGCGGGACGGGACGATATCGTGCTGATTGCGGGCAAGGGACATGAACAGGGCCAGATCGTGGGCGCGGGCGCGGATATGCGCGTGCTGCCGTTTGACGATGTGACCGTGGCAAGGGAGTGCGCAGCATGAATGCAGCCGTCCGGATTCTCGACTGGCCTGCCGAGCTGGACGACAACCTGCCGCTGGCGCTGTGGGATTCCGGTTCCATCGCCCGCGCAGTCGGCGGCGTTCCGAGCGGTTACTTCCAGGTATCCGGTGTGGAAATCGACAGCCGCGACGTGGTGGAGGGCGACCTGTTCTTCGCGCTGAAGGGCGAAAGCATGGACGGCCGCCGGTTCATCGATGCAGCCTTTGCCAAGGGCGCGGCGGCGGTCGTGGTGGACCGCCCGGTTGCAGGCCCGCACATTCTGGTGGCCGATACCACTGCCGCGCTGGGTCTGCTGGCCAAGGCCGCGCGCGCACGCGCCGACGCCTGCGTGATCGGGGTCACCGGATCGGTCGGCAAGACCGGGGTGAAAGAGGCGATCTACGCCGCGCTTGACCGGTCGAGCCGGGGCAAGGCGCACCGCAGCGTCAAGAGCTATAACAACCATGTCGGCGTGCCGCTCAGCCTGGCGCGGATGGCCGCGCGGGCGAAGTTCGGCGTGTTCGAAATGGGCATGAACCATGCCGGCGAAATCGCTGATTTGACAGCGCAAGTTCGCCCGCACGTGGCCGTCATCACCACGATTGCCCCGGCCCATATCGAGATGCTGGGCAGTATGGAGGCGATTGCCGCCGCCAAGGCGGAAATCTTTGGCGGGCTGGAACCGGGCGGGGTGGCGGTGATCCCGGCGGACAGCCCGCATTATCCGCAGCTGCGCGTCGCCGCGCTGCGGCTGGGCGTGCAGGTCGTGTCGTTCGGCAAGGCCGTGGGCGCCAGCGTGCGCTTGCTGGATGCGGTTGCGGCGCCGGGCGGGGGATCGCTGGTCACGGCGGACCTGGGCGAGCGGCGGCTGTGCTATACCGTGTCCGCACCGGGCGAGCACTGGGTGGCCAATTCGCTGGCGGTGATGGCGGCGGTGCGTGCGGCGGGCGGCGATCTGGGTGCGGCGGGGCTGGCGCTGGCCGAACTGGAAGGCCTGAAAGGGCGCGGCGCGCGCTCCACGCTGAAAACCGCCGATGGTGGCAGCGCGCTGCTGATCGATGAAAGCTATAACGCCAATCCGGCCTCGATGCGGGCGACGCTGGCGCAGCTGGGCGCAACGCCCGCGACCCGCCGTCTGGCCGTGCTGGGGGCGATGAAGGAACTGGGCGACCATGGCCCCGGCTTCCACGCCGCGCTGGCCGGACCGATCATGGCGGCAGGTGTTGATTATCTGGTCCTGGTAGGGGATGAGATGGCACCGCTGGCGGACGAACTGGGGAAAGGCGCGCACGGCGCGCTTGGCAAGGTGATCGCCTTCGCGCATTGCCAGAATGCAACCGAGGCGCTGGCCGCGCTGCGGGAACATGGGGTGGAGCGCGGCGACGCGATCCTCGTCAAAGGGTCGAACTCGGTCGGGTTGGGGAAACTGGTTTCCGCGCTCGAACAGAACAAGGAATAAGGTCAGGATGCTGTACCTGATCGCGCAATATTTTGAATTCGAAGGTCTGGCGAACCTCATTCGCTATCAGACGTTTCGCGCGGGCGCGACGCTGATGACCGCGCTGATGATCGGGCTGATCATCGGCCCGCGCTTCATCAACATGCTGCGCGTCCGGCAGGGCAAGGGCCAGCCGATCCGCGAGGACGGGCCGCAAACCCACCTGGCCAAGCGCGGCACGCCGACGATGGGCGGGCTGATGATCCTCACCTCGCTGCTCATCGCGATGCTGTTGTGGATGGATCTGACCAACCCGTTCGTCTGGGCCTGCATGGCGGTGACCGGCGGGTTCGGGCTGATCGGGTTCATGGACGATTACGACAAGGTGAAAAAGCGCAGCACCGCCGGGGTATCGGGCCGGGTCCGGCTGCTGGCGGAATTCGCGGTCGCGGGCGTTGCCTCATGGATCATCGTCAGTCAGGTGAATACAAACCTTTACGTCCCGTTCTTCAGCAATGTCTCGATCCCGCTGGGGCCGTTTTATTACGTGTTCGCGGCGACTGTGATCGTCGGGTTCGGCAATGCCGTGAACCTGACCGACGGGCTGGACGGACTGGCCACGATGCCGGTCGTGATCGCGGCGGGGACGTTTGCGATCATCGCCTATCTGGCGGGCCGGGCGGATTTTTCGGCCTATCTGGGCATTCCGCACGTGCCGCGCGCGGGCGAACTGGCGATCCTGTGCGCCGGGATCATGGGTGCGTGTCTGGCGTTCCTGTGGTTCAACGCGCCGCCTGCGGCCGTGTTCATGGGTGACACCGGCAGCCTTGCGCTGGGCGGGGCGCTGGGCGCAATTGCGGTGGCGGCGCACCATGAAATCGTGCTGCTGATCGTCGGCGGGCTGTTCGTGGCGGAAACCGCGTCGGTCATCATCCAGGTCGCGGTCTATAAACGGACCGGCAAGCGCGTGTTCAAGATGGCGCCGATCCATCATCATTTCGAACAGCTCGGCTGGAAGGAATCGACCGTGGTGATCCGGTTCTGGATCGTCTCGATCGTACTGGCGCTGATCGGGCTGTCGACGCTGAAGCTGCGGTGATTGCCTCGCCCGCCTTCGCCGGAAAACGCTATGCCGTGCTTGGCCTGGCCCGGTCGGGGCTGACTGCGGTCGAATCCCTGCTGGCCAGCGGGGCGCAAGTCACCGCGTGGGACAACCGCGAAGAACCCCGCCGCAAGCTGGAAGGTCGGGTCGACCTGGCCGATCCGATGGCCATCGACCTCAGTGGCTTTGCCGGGGTCGTGGTCTCGCCCGGTGTGCCGCTCAATTCCCACCCGATTGCCGCTCACGCCGCGCAGGCGGGTGTGCCGGTGATCGGCGATATCGAACTGTTCGCGCAGGCCCGCGCGGCCCTGCCTGCACACCGCGTCGTCGGCATTACCGGGACCAACGGGAAATCCACCACCACCGCGCTGCTGCACCATATCCTGCAAAGCGCCGCGCTGCCGGTGCGGATGGGCGGCAACATCGGATTGCCGATCCTGTCACAGAACCCGCTTTCGCCGGGCGGGGTCTATGTGCTGGAACTGTCGAGCTATCAGATCGACCTGACCCACAGCCTTGAATGCGATGTCGCGGCGCTGCTCAATATCACGCCCGATCACCTGGACCGGTATGACGGGTTTGCAGACTATGCCGCGTCGAAGGCCCGCCTGTTTGCGATGCAGCGGGCGGACCAGTGCGCCGTGTTCGGCGTGGGCGACGGTGAAACGCGCGCGGTCGCCGAACGTGAAGCGCAGCGCCGCGAACCGCGCTGCGTGCGCCGCGTCGATGGCGCAGACCTGATCGCGCTGCAACCCGGCTGGCCGACCCTGCAAGGGCCGCACAATTTGCAGAACGCCGCCGTTGCCGTGGCCATGGCCGAAGCGCTGGGGCTGACCGCGCAGCAATGGCGCCCCGCGCTCGCCACGTTCCGGGGCCTGCCGCACCGGATGGAGCGGGTGGCCGAAGCGAACGGGGTGATGTTCATCAACGACAGCAAGGCGACAAATCCGGCCTCGACCGCACCCGCGCTGGCCGCGTTTCCGCCCAACCCCAATCGCCGCGTCCACTGGATCCTGGGCGGCCTGCCCAAGGGGGACCGGCTGGACGAATGCGCGCCGTATTTCGGCAATATCGCAGCGGCCTATACCATCGGCGATGCCGGCCCGCGCTTTGCCGAGTTGCTGGCCCCGTATATGCCGGTGACCCGCAGCGAGATGATGTGCGAGGCGATCCAGCAGGCGATGGCGGCGGCGCAGCCCGGCGATGTCGTGCTGCTCAGCCCGGCCTGTGCCAGCTTTGACCAGTTCCGCGATTACGAGGCGCGCGGTGACAGTTTCCGCCAGATCGTGCAGGCGCTGACCGCGCCCGATGCCAGCGGAAGCCCGTGCTGATGGCGTCGACCCCCCCCTATATCCCGCGCGCGGGACAAGGTCCGGCGGGGCTGTCCGGGCAACGCTATCGCCGCAACCGGCGGAGCGAACTGGCGATCTGGTGGCGCGAGATCGACCGCTGGTTGCTGGGCATGGTCCTGGTGCTGATGGCGATTGGCGCGGCGGCGGTGGCGGCTTCATCCCCGGCGAGCGCACGGCGGCTGTCCTCTGCGGCGGTGCGGCTGGATGACCTGCATTTCTTTTACATCCATTTGCGCTGGCAGGTGCTGGGGCTGATCGCGTTGTTCGGGGCTTCGCTGCTATCGCGCGAGATGGCGCGGCGGGCCGGGATCGTGCTGGGGTTTGCGATGCTGGTGGGGCTGATGCTGGTCCCGCTGATCGGGTTCGATGTGAACGGGGCGCGGCGCTGGCTGAACCTGGGCGTATCGCTGCAACCGTCAGAGTTCCTGAAACCGGCATTCGCCATCGGTCTGGCGTGGATCCTGTCCTGGCGGGTGCGCGATCCGGGCTTGCCGGTGATCGCGATGAGCGGGGCGATCATGGTGCTGGTGCTGGTGCTGCTGATGCTCCAGCCGGATTTTGGATCGGCGGTGCTGTTCGCAGGCGTGTGGTGCGTGCTGGTGCTGATGTCGGGGATCGACGTAAAGCGGATTGCCGCATTGGGCGCGGCGGTCGTGGCCGCAGTAGTCGCGGCCTATGTCCTTTATGACAACGCCCGCCACCGGATCGATGCCTTTATTGGCGGCGGATCACAGTATGATCAGGTCGATCTGGCACAGCGCACGCTGCTGGCGGGCGGCTGGACCGGCAGCGGACTGTGGCTGGGCACGCGCAAGCTCGGCCTGCCAGAGGCGCATACCGATTACATCTTCTCGGTCATCGGGGAGGAGTTCGGGCTGCTGATGTGTGCGGCCATCGTAATGCTCTATCTGGCCATCGTCCTGCGCGTGCTGATGCGTCTGCTGGATGAGGAAGACCTGTTTACCGCGCTGGCAGCGGCGGGGCTGACCGCGCAGCTGGGCGGACAGGCGTTCATCAACATTCTGGTCAATCTGCAACTGTTCCCGTCCAAGGGCATGACTTTGCCGCTGATTTCCTATGGCGGTTCGTCCACTATCGCGCTGTGCCTGGGGGTGGGGTTCCTGCTGGCGATCACTCGCCGCAACCCGTTCCTGAAGCGTGAGGGGTTCAATTTGCGAGACACTGGCTGGACCATACCGGGGATATCGAAATGAGCAGCGCACCCCCAGCCGTAAACCGTCACTATGTGCTGGCCGCAGGCGGCACCGGTGGCCACCTGATCCCGGCGTTCGCGCTGGCGGTGGAACTGGAACGGCGCGGCCATCACGTGGCGCTGATCACCGATCAGCGCGGCGCGAAACTGCCGGGCAAGCCGGATTCGCTGGTCACCCACGTCCTGCCGGCCGGGCGGCTCGGCAAGAACCCGCTGCACTGGCCAAAGGGGATTGGCGCGATCCTGGAAGGTCGGCGCATGGCGCTGCGGCTGTTTGAAAGCTTCCAGCCGTCCGCTGTGGTCGGGTTTGGCGGCTATCCCGCATTTCCGGCGCTGTGGGCGGCGACCAGCGCCAAAGTCCCCAGCGTGATCCACGAACAGAACGCCGTGCTCGGCCGTGTGAACCGCTTTCTGGCGAGCCGGGTGGACGCCATCGCGACGTCCTATTCGCAGGTTGACCGGCTGGCCGACAAGCTGGCGGACAAGGTTCATCTGGTTGGCAATCCGGTTCGCGCCGAAGTGCTCAGCCTGCGCGATCAGCCGTTCCCGCCGTTTGCCGAGGACGGGCTGCTGCGTGTGCTGGTGACCGGCGGCAGCCAGGGGGCCAGCATCCTGTCCGAAGTGGTGCCCGATGGGCTGGCGATGCTGCCGCCCGCGCTGCGCGGTCGTCTGCAAGTGACGCAGCAGTGCCGCCCGGAAGATATCGAGGCGGTGCGCGCGCGCTATGCCGGGCATGACATTCCGGCCGAACTGGGCACTTACTTCGAAAACATGGCCGAACGGCTGGCCGACGCGCACTTGTTCATCGGCCGCGCGGGCGCATCGACCATCGCGGAACTGACTGCGGTGGGCCGCCCCGCGATCCTGATCCCGCTGCCCATTGCCACCGACGATCACCAGGCCGCCAACACCCGCGACGTGGCCAAGGCGGGCGGGGCGCGGATGATCCGGCAGGACAAGTTCACCGCCGCCGAACTGGCCAAGCAGATCCAGGCCATCGCGATGAACCCCGATACCCTGGCCACCGCTGCCCATGCGGCGTGGAACTGCGGCTATCCGAATGCCGTGCGCGATCTGGCCGATCTGGTCGAAGGGTTTGGCGGTGCGCCGCTGATGGACGTGATCCGGATCGCGAACAGCGTGACCGCCCAGTCGGGCGAGACTGCGCGCGGGGAAGCCATTGCAAAGGACATGAACGCGTGAAGCGCGCCCTGACTTCCGCCCCCGGCGGGCGCATGCCGACCGATATCGGCACGATCCACTTCGTCGGGATTGGCGGCATCGGCATGTCGGGCATTGCCGAAGTGATGCACAACCTGGGTTACAGCGTGCAAGGCTCCGACATTGCCGAGGGCTATGTCGTTGAAGGGCTGCGCGCGCGCGGGATTACGGTGATGATCGGCCATACGGCTGAGAACCTGGGCGATGCCGCCGTGGTGGTGACGTCCACCGCGGTCAAGCGCGACAACCCGGAAGTCGCCGCCGCGCTGGAAAACCGCGTGCCGGTGGTGCGCCGCGCCGAAATGCTGGCCGAACTGATGCGGCTGAAGCGCACGGTCGCAGTGGCGGGCACGCATGGCAAGACCACCACGACCTCGCTGGTGGCCGCGCTGCTCGATGCGGGCGGGGTGGACCCGACGGTCATCAACGGCGGGATCATCAACTCCTACGGCTCCAACGCGCGGCTCGGCGAAAGCGAATGGATGGTGGTCGAGGCGGACGAGAGCGACGGCTCGTTCCTGCGGCTCGACGGGACGATCGCGATCGTCACCAATATCGATCCCGAACACCTCGATCATTACGGCAGCTTCGATGCGATCAAGGACGCCTTTGTCGAATTTATCGAGAACGTGCCGTTCTATGGCTGCGCGGTGCTGTGCATCGATCACCCGGAAGTGCAGGCGGTGATCCCCAAGGTCCGCGACCGGCGCGTGGTGACTTATGGCTTTTCGGCGCAGGCCGATGTGCGGGGCGAGAACGTCACCCCGTTCCCCGGCGGCAACCGGTTCGACACTGTGCTGCGTCAGCGCGACGGCAGCTTCCGCCGGATCGAGGGGATAGAACTGCCGATGCCGGGCCGCCACAATGTCCAGAACTCGCTTGCGGCAGTGGCCGTGGCGGTGGAGATGGGCGTGCCCGAAGACGTCATCCGCACCGGCTTTGCCAAGTTCGGCGGGGTCAAGCGGCGCTTCACCAAAGTGGGCGAAGTTGATGGCGCCTCCATCATCGACGATTATGGCCACCACCCGGTCGAAATCCGCGCCGTGCTGGCCGCTGCGCGCGAAGGGGTGAAGGGCCGGGTGATCGCCGTGGTCCAGCCGCACCGTTTCACCCGCCTGCGCGATCACATGGATGACTTTTCCGCTGCCTTCAACGACGCCGACGTGGTCTATGCCGCGCCGGTCTATGCCGCTGGCGAACAGCCGATCGAGGGGATCGATTCCGCCGCGATGGTGGCGGGCATGAAGGCACGCGGCCACCGCAACGCGCAAGTGATCGACAACGCCGACGCGCTGGCGCGCGCGCTGGCCGATACCGTGCAGCCGGGTGACATGATCGTCTGCCTGGGCGCGGGCGACATTACCAAGTGGGCGGGCGGTCTGGCCGCTGCGATCATCGTCCAGCGGAGGGGCGGGTGAACCGCACCAACCCCCACCACCCCCCGACCCCCTCCTCTGAAGAGGAGGGGGGGAAGTCGGCCGCAACACTGCCCCCCTCCTCTTCAGAGGAGGGGCTGGGGGTGGTGCATCCGCGCGGCAAGTTGACGCCCAACGCTCCCCTTGCCCCGCTGGTGTGGTTCAAATCCGGCGGCAGCGCGGAATGGCTGTTCGAGCCGAAGGACGTGGCCGACTTGCAGGCGTTCCTGCGCGCACTTGATCCTGCCGTGCCGGTGTTGCCGCTCGGGCTGGGGTCCAACCTGATCGTGCGCGATGGCGGCGTTCCGGGCGTGGTGGTGCGGCTCGGCAAGGCGTTTGCGCAAGTGCGCCAGAGCGCGGATCTGACGCTGGATTGCGGCGCGGGGGCATCGGGTATTCTGGTTTCGTCCACCGCGCGCGACAACGCGATTGCGGGCCTTGAATTCCTGCGCTCGATCCCCGGCACGGTCGGCGGGTTCGTGCGGATGAACGGCGGCGCCTATGGCGGTGTGGTGAAGGACATCCTGATCGACTGTGATGTGGTGCTGCGCGATGGCAGCTTGCGCACGCTGGCGGCGGCGGACCTGCGCTATACCTATCGGCACAGCGAACTGCCGGACGGAGCCATCGTGGTGGCAGCGCGGTTCAAGGGCCGACCCGGCGCGGCGAAGGACATCAAGGCCGAGATGGACCGCATTTCCGCCAGCCGCGAGGCGAGCCAGCCGCTGCGCAGCAAGACCGGTGGCTCGACGTTCAAGAACCCGCCCGGTCACAGGGCGTGGGAACTGGTCGATGCGGCAGGCTGCCGGGGGCTGACCATGGGCGGGGCACAGGTGAGCGAAAAGCACTGCAACTTCCTGCTCAACCTTGGCGATGCGACCAGCGCCGAGATCGAAGCGCTGGGCGATGAAGTGCGGCGGCGGGTCAAGGCGCATTCGGGCATCGATCTCGAATGGGAAATTCAAAGGGTGGGGCGGCCATGAACCTTGTCATTGCCCTCTTTTCCGCTCGTCCTGAGCTTGTCGAAGGACTGCTTTTCACTTCGGGCGTCGCGCCCGACCTCAAGAACAAGAACGGCCCTTCGACAGGCTCAGGGCGAACGGTGATTTTTGGATATGCTTGAGAAGAAACTCCATGTCGCGGTGCTGATGGGCGGCTGGTCGAACGAGCGACCGGTGAGCCTGATGAGCGGCGCGGGCGTTGCCGCCGCGCTGGAAGAGCGCGGCCACCGCGTGACCCGGATCGACATGGGCCGCGATGTGGCGCAAAAACTGGCCGACGCCGCGCCGGACGTGGTGTTCAACGCGCTGCACGGATCGCCGGGGGAAGACGGCACGGTGCAGGGGCTGATGGACCTGATGGGGCTGACATATACCCATTCGGGCATGGTCACTTCGGTGATCGCAATCGACAAGGAACTGACCAAGCAGGCGCTGGTGCCCCACGGCATTCCGATGCCGGGCGGGCGGATTGTCGACACGGCCGAGATTTACGAGCGCGATCCGCTGGAACGGCCTTACGTGCTCAAGCCCGTCAACGAAGGTTCCTCGGTGGGCGTGGCGATTGTCACCGCTGAGGGCAATTACGGCAACCCGATCAGTCCCGACGCCAAGGGGCCGTGGCAGGAATTTGACCGGCTGCTGGCCGAACCGTTCATTCGCGGGCGCGAACTGACCACGGCGGTGCTTGCCGGAGTTGATGGCCCTCGGGCGCTGATGGTGACTGAACTGAAGCCCAAATCCGGCTTCTATGACTTCGATGCCAAGTATACCGAGGGCATGACCGAGCACGTCTGTCCGGCTGAAATTCCGGACGAGATCACGCAGGCGTGCCTCGACATGGCGCTGCGCGCGCATCAGCTGCTTGGTTGCAAGGGGTGCAGCCGCACTGATTTCCGCTGGGATGACGAACGCGGGCTGGCGGGGCTGTTCGTGCTGGAAACGAACACCCAGCCGGGGATGACCCCGCTTAGCCTGGTCCCGGAACAGGCTAAGCATCTGGGCATGAGTTATGGCGAACTGGTCGAGGCGATAATCGCCGATGCGCTGGATAGCAGGCAGGGGGCAGCATGAGCGCGCAGACGATCAAACGCGGCGGCAAGGGCGTGCGGCGCGCGGCCGCTGCGCAAAGCAAGGCGCGGCAGGTTCGTGCGGCCAAAGCGAAAACCGGATCGGCGTTCGATGCGGTGATGGGCTGGCTGCCGTTCAGCGAAACGCAGCTCCACCGGTTTTTCCTGGCGGTGATCCTGGGCGGGGCGGTAGTGCTGGCATGGACGGTGGCGAGCTTTGCCGGGGTTCCGGCGATGGCCGAGCAGCAGCTGGCCGCCGTGGCGCGCGATGCCGGGTTCGAAGTGCGCCGCGTGGAAGTGCGCGGGGTGAAGAACCTCAACGAGCTGAAAGTCTATGAACGCGCACTGGCGGAACGCGAACGGGCGATGCCGCTGGTCGATATCGGGGCCTTGCGCGATGAACTGATGCAGCTGGCCTGGGTGCAGGATGCGCGGGTTTCGCGTCAGCTGCCCGATACGCTGGTGATCGACATCGTTGAACGCAAGCCCGCCGCCGTGCTGAAAAAGGCCGACAAGCTGGTGCTGATCGACGCCGCAGGGACCGAACTGGAAACCGTTTCCGCCGCGCGGGCCAAGGGCAAACTGGTGGTCGGCGGCCCCGGCGCGGGCAAGCAGGTCGTCGCGCTGGGCGCGCTGCTGGACGCGGCGCCCGCAATCAAGGGCCAGGTGCGCGAGGCCGAATGGGTCGGCAATCGCCGCTGGAACCTGACCTTCCGCACCGGCCAGGTGCTGGCGCTGCCCGAAGGCGGGCGGGAATCGGCCGGGGCGCTGATGAAGTTCGCGCAGATCGACGGGCGCAACCGTCTGCTGGGCGGCAAGGTCGCCGCGTTCGACATGCGCGCGCCCGATCGGATCTATCTGCGGGTGCCGGGCCGGACCGACGCAGTGGAACAGGCCGCAGTGGTCGCCACCTCGACCAAGGCCAAGGTGGGGGCGGACAAGGCGGATACCGCCAAACCCGCCGCCAAGCCTGCTGCCAAGACTGGAGAGAGCAACTGATGGCCGCACCCCGCATCGCCAAAGTGTTCGGCGCGGTCAACATCGGTTCGTTCCGGATATCCGCGATGGTCGCAGGGCTGTCGGAAACGGGCGAGATGATCGTCCTGGGGTCTGGCCACCGCGCCGCGCAGGGGATCAAGCGCGGCTATGTCACCGACATGCAGGCCGCGACTTATGCCGTGCGCGACGCGGTCGAGCGGGCCGAGAAGATGGCCAACATTTCGGTGTCGAAAGTCTGGATCGGATCATCCGGGGCAGGGCTGGCCAGCCAGATCGCACAAGTAGAAGTCGATATCGGCGGGCGCCGGATCGAGCAGGATGACATCGATCACCTGCTGGTCGCCGCGCGCGACGTGATCCAGCCGGACGGGCGGATGGTGCTGCACGCCCAGCCCGCGCACTATACGCTGGACGGGGCGGACGGGGTGTCCGATCCCAGGGGTCTGCACGCCGAACGGCTGGGCGTCGATGTCCACGTGATGCTGGCCGATGGCGCGCCGATCCGCAATATTACCGAAGCGGTGCAGAACGCCCATCTCGACGTCGAAGGGGTGATCGGATCGCCGATTGCGGCGGGCTTTGCCTGCCTGTCTGCCGAGGAGCGCGAACTGGGCGTGGCGCTGGTCGAGTTTGGCGGGGAAGTGACCAACGTGTCGGTCTATGCCGCGGGCATGCTGCTGGGGCTGGTGACGATCCCGATGGGGTCAGGCGACGTGACAGATGCCATCGCCAGCGCGTTCGGCATCCGCCGGTTTCAGGCCGAGCGGCTGAAATGCGTCCACGGTTCGGCCATTGCCAGTCCGGCCGACCACCGCGAGATGATCCCGGTCAACGCGCCGGGCGAAGAAGCGTCCGGCCCGGCCGCGCGCCACGCCGATGACAAGAACCGCATCCCCCGCGCCGAACTTGTTTCGGTCATCACCGGCCAGCTCGGACGGCTGATGGAAGATGTGTCCAAGGCGCTGAAAGGTCTGGGCTTTACCGGTCAGCGCGGGCAGCTGGTCGTGCTGACCGGCGGCGGGGCGGAACTGGCGGGGCTGGCTGATTATGCGCAGTCGGCGCTGGGCAAGCCAGTGCGGATCGGCAAGCCATTGAACATGAAGGGCCTGGCCGAGGCGCATGCCACGCCGGGGTTTACCACGCTGGCCGGGCTGGTGCTCTATGCTGCGGCTGATCCGATTGACATCCGTGCCATTGGATCTGGCTATCAGAAGACGCTGCGCTATTCGGGCCTCGGACTGGTCAACCGGATGTTCCGCGCCGTGAAAGAGTATTTCTGAAGTGCGACCAATTCGGGTCAAAACCGCTGCGGACTGTGGACAACGCGCCGCTGTGGCTTGGCTTGGCCGAATCTTGCAGTGCAGTAACCATCACTATACGTCTAATTGCATCCGCGCGACGGACAGGAGAGCGCCATGAGCATCAATATCGGACCGCCAGCTGTTGAGGAGCTGCGTCCCCGGATCACCGTGATCGGGGTGGGCGGCGCCGGTGGCAACGCGATTGCCAACATGATTCACGCCGGGATCGAAGGCGTTGAGTTCGTTGTCGCCAACACCGATGCGCAGGCGCTCAACAATTCGATCGCGGAACACCGGATTCAGCTGGGGCCGGACATTACGCAGGGGCTGGGCGCGGGTTCGCGGCCCGAAGTCGGCCGCGCTGCCGCCGAAGAAACCATGGCCGAGATCGAGCGCGCGCTTGAAGGCGTGCACATGTGCTTCATCGCGGCTGGCATGGGCGGCGGCACCGGCACCGGTGCGGCCCCGGTTGTGGCCAAGCTGGCGCGTGAAAAGGGCGTGCTGACGGTGGGCGTGGTAACCAAGCCGTTTCTGTTCGAAGGCACCCGCCGGATGCGCTCCGCCGATGCCGGGATCGAGGAACTGCAACGTCACGTCGACACCCTGATCGTCATTCCTAACCAGAACCTGTTCCTGGTCGCCAAGGCCGAAACCACGTTCAAGGAAGCGTTCGAGCTGGCCGACGAAGTGCTCCAGCAGGGCGTGCGTTCGATCACCGACCTGATGGTCATGCCGGGCCTGATCAACCTCGATTTCGCCGACGTCCGCTCGGTCATGGCCGAAATGGGCAAGGCGATGATGGGCACCGGCGAAGGCAGCGGCGAAAACCGCGCGCTGGAAGCGGCCGAAAAGGCGATTGCCAACCCGCTGCTCGACGGCGTGTCGATGCAGGGCGCGAAGGGCGTGATCATCTCGATCATCGGCGGCGACGACATGAAGCTGCTCGAAGTGGACGAAGCCGCGAACCACATCCGCGAACTGGTCGATCCCAATGCCAACATCATCTGGGGCAGCGCCTTCAACCCGGACCTGCAAGGCAAGATCCGCGTGTCGGTGGTCGCGACCGGGATCGAACAGACGTCGCAGCAGGCCGAAGACGCCAACGCGCGCCCGTTCAACATGGGGCAAAATCGCGGTCCCGCCCGTCCGGCGATGGCCGTTCCGGCGGCGGAGCCGCTGTTCGAGCGCACGCCTGAGCCTGCCGCCGAACCACCCGCGCCAGTGGTGGCCGCGGCGGAGCCGGAACCTGCGCCGCCAGCGGCTGAACCGGTTGCCAGTTTTGCGGACGATGACTGGGATACGGCATCGGACGACGCGCTGGAACTGAACCTCGAAGCCGATGAGGCGGCATCTGCGGGCGACGAATTGCTGCTGGGCGCATCGCAACTGGCGGCGGACGATGACGAATCTGCCTCTCCGCTGGCCATGCCGGGCCGTCGGCGCGGCCTGGTGTCGAGCGAAAGCGGCGAACGCGCGAGCGGGACGATCAACCCCGGCGGCGCAGGCGATGCGGGTGATGATCCCGCACCGCTGGCCGACCCGGTCCGGCGCAGCGGGGGTGATGCCGGCGGCCCGCGCGCTGGCGGCGCAACCTTGTTTGAACGCATGGCCAACCTGTCGCGCGGTGGCCGTTCGAACAGCGACGATGACGATGATGACGACAACAATGATGGTGGCCCGTCGATCAGCATTCCCCGCTTCCTTGGGCGGCAGAACAACCAGTAAGCCCATGCGGCGGTGACCGCCCGGTTGCCGCAATGCGTTTGGCTACAGTTCAGGGACGGGGGTCTAGCCACAGGCCCTCGTCCCGTGTGTTTTGGAATAAGGCCCCTGCAATGTCCGATTTTGTCGCCCGCAGTTTAGCCGTTGGTTCCGGACTGGCCGCACTGGGTGCAAGCCTGCTGGCCGGTTCAGCGGCGGCATGGGCACAAAGCGGCGGCGCGGCGATACCGTCGATCAGTCAGCCGGTGGTGCAAGCGGTGCCGGGATCGACCGGCATGAAGCTGAACGAGGTGCTTTACCGCCTGTCGCGCAATCCCACCGATGTTCCGACCCTGATCGAAGCGGGCAAGATTTCGATGCAGCTGGGCGATCCGGCAGCGGCGGTGGGGTTTTACCAGCGCGCGGCCCGGCTTGCGCCCGCCAACCCCAATGTGCAGGCGGGGCTGGCCGGTGCGGTGGCGCTGAATGATGATCCGGTCACGGCCATTGACCTGTTCAACCGGGCCGAACAGGCCGGGCCGATTGACCCTGCGCTGCTCGCCCCGCGCGGGCTGGCTTATGATCTGGTGGGTGATAACCAGACCGCGCAGAGATATTACCAGCAGGCGCTGTCGGTTGGCGACGATGATGAAACCGTGCGGCGGCTGGCGATCAGTCAGGCGATCGGCGGGGATCGCCGCGCGATGGAACTGACGCTGACCCCGCTGCTGCAGAAGCAGGACAAGGGGGCCTGGCGCTCCCGCGCGTTCGCGCTGGCCATTCTGGGGCAGGGGGCAGAGGCCGAATCAATCGTGCGGTCGACCATGCCGGCCCAGCTGGCGGAGCCAATGTCGGCCTATTTGCGGTACATGCCGCGCCTGACTGCGGCTCAGCAAGCCGCGGCCGCCAACCTTGGCCACTTTCCGCGGGCCGCCGATATCGGCCGCGAAGACCCGCGCTTTGCCCAGTTCCAGCGGCCACGGGTTGCCCCGCCTGCTGCGGCAGCCCCGGTGCTGGCCGCCGCCGCCCGGCCGGGTGACAGAACATCCACGCGGGCCAGTCGGCGCAGCCGCGATGCCGAAGCCAGGGCAGCCGCTGCGGCGGCGGTACCAAAGCCTGCTCCGGCGGTCCGGGTTGCGGCAGCGGCCCCGCGTTCGACCATAGCATCGACGGCGGCAGCCGCGCCGCCGGTCGCCCCGCAGGCCAGCCGCCAGACCACCGCCACCCCGACCGTAACGACCGCCCCGCCGCCGCCCGTGGCCGTGAAGCCCCCGGTCATGGCGGCTGCGCCAAGGCCGGTCACGCCTGCAGCGGCACCAGTCACACCGGCACCAGTCGCAGCGGCACCGGTCACCCCGGCACCGGTCACCCCGGCACCGGCCGTCGCTGCCAGCACGTCCGCTGCCACCCCTGCGCCGGGGTTCGCGTCGCTCGATTCAGGCGGGCCTGCCGTGCGGGGGTTTGAGCTGAAGCCGTCAACGCCAGCCGCTCCGGCTGCTGCACCCACACCTGCTCCCGCTCCAGCTCCCGCTCCCGCCGCGCGGCCGCGTAGTCTGGCGGACGTGTTTGCCGATCTTGGCCCGCCCAGCCGCGAGGCAGAGCCGGTGGCCGGGGCCGTCGATGTGCGCCGGATCGCTCCGGCGGTTGACCCCAAGGTCAAAGCCGCGGCCGACGCCAAGGCCAGGGCCGAGCGTGAAGCCAAGGCGGCGAAGCTGGCGGAGGACCGCGAAAAGGCAATCAAGGCTTCGGCGGCAGCCAGGCATCCCAGCCGGATCTGGGTGCAAGTGGCGACCGGCCGCGACAAGTCCGCGCTGGGGTTCGACTGGCGCCGGTTCAACCGTGAAAATTCGGAAGTTTTCGGCAAGCGCAGTCCGTTCGTGACCGGCTGGGGCCAGACCAACCGGCTGCTGACCGGACCGTTCCCGTCGGACAAGGCGGCCACGACCTTCATCGCCCAGTTGAAGAAGGCCGGGATCGACGGGGCCTTCACCTGGACCAGCCCGGCGGGCCAGATTGTTGATGCGCTCGGGTCTGGCCGGTAAGCAGGATTTGCGATGCGGAATGACTTGCGCACCGCTTTTCCACACTTTGTGAACAGCCTTATCGAGTTATGCGCAACCGCGCGTTAACCGGACATTGTCCGAACGCCGGTTGCACCGCATCCAGCATTCGAACCGCGCTATGGTGCGCGGCCCGCCGCCAGGATACCGATGATGCAGGGCAACCGCGAATTCGCACGGGAGGACGACGCCGCACCCGTGGACATGCTTGCCTCGCTGTTCGAGGCGCGCGGCTGGCCGTGCGAGTTCGTCGCCGAGGACGAGATTTCGGGCGAAATCAAGGGTAGCTGGGCCAGCTACACCCTGCGCGGGATCTGGCGGCGCGAGGATCACGTGCTGCAATTGCTGTGCCTGCCCGATATCCGCATCCCCGATGACAAGCTGGGCAGCATCTATGAGCTGCTGGCGATGGTGAACGAGCAGTTGTGGGTTGGCCATTTCGATATGTGGTCGAGCGGCAATGTCCTGCTCTATCGCCACGGATTGCTGCTGGGCGACGACGGCCTGCTCAGCCTGGCCCAGGCGCAAGTTGCGGTCGAAGCGGCGGTGGAGGAATGCGACCGGTTCTATCCGGCGTTCCAGTTCGTGCTGTGGGGCGACAAGACCCCGACCGAAGCGCTCGCCAGTGCGATGGTCGATGCGGCGGGCGAGGCCTGACGGCCAAAATCGACGAAGCCCCTTGAATTCCCCGTCCGCTTGCGGGAGGGGAATAAGCGTGCGCCCCCTGCTGCAAGCGGGCGGGCGGAATGGAGGCGCGACGTGAATTCAATCCTGCTGCTGGGCTGCGGCAACATGGGCGGGGCGATGCTGGCCGGGTGGCTGGCAGGCGGCTTCGCGCCAACCCGCTTCACCGTGGTCGATCCCTATCTGGCTGAAACACCCGCCGGGGTGGAATTGCTGCGCGAATTGCCGCAGCGCCGGTTTGACGCGATCCTGCTGGGGGTAAAGCCGCAGCTGCTGGACGATGTCGCACCCGTGCTGACCGCGCTTGCGGGCAAGGACACCGTGGTGCTCTCGGTCCTGGCAGGGGTGGAACTCGCCAGCCTGTCCGCGCGGTTCCCGGCGGCCAAGGCGATCGTGCGGATCATGCCCAACCTGGCCGCCGCGATTGGCAAATCACCCGTCGCGCTGTTCGATACCGGACTGGACGATGCCGGGCGCGCCGTCGTGACCGCGCTGATGGACCCGCTGGGTACGCCCGAATGGCTGGCGGCGGAAAGCGATTTCGATCTGGTGACGGCGCTGGCCGGGTCCGGGCCGGGGTTCGTCTATCGCTTTATCGATGCACTGGCCGCCGGGGCGGGCGCACTGGGGCTTGATCCCGCGCAGGCGCAGCGGCTGGCCGTGGCAACGGTCGAAGGGGCGGCGTTGCTGGCCGCCGCATCGCCGCATTCACCCGCTGAACTCGCGCGCCGCGTGGCCAGTCCGGGGGGCAGCACGCAAAAGGGGCTGGACGTGCTGGACGAAGGCGGGGCGCTGTTGGCGCTGGTGCAGGACACCCTGCGCGCGGCGCAGGATCGCAATGCCGAAATGGCTGAAGCCGCGCGGGCGACGCCCTGAATAGCGCGGCTGATACAATTTGCGACAGGTGCCAGTCCGGTTTCGCTTGAAAGCAACCCGCATCACCCCGATATTGCTGGCATAGCCCGTGCCATCAAGCAGGGGCGAGAATGGAGTTTAGGACACATGGCAAACTGGAACGATCCCCAGCCCCCACGGACGGGCTTCGGCGCGTCCCCCAGCCTCAACGGTGATGCGCTTGGCACGGCCGCAACGTTCGACGCTGGTCTGCGCCGCCATATGCTGTCGATTTACAATTACATGGCGTCCGGCGTGCTGCTGTCGGGCATCGTCGCGATGCTGTTTGCGCAATCGGGCATGGCCGCGTCGGTCATGGCCACGCCGCTGCGCTGGGTCATCATGCTGGCCCCGCTGGGGTTTGTCTTCGCGATGAGCTTTGGCGCAAACCGGATGCAGACCGGCACGATCCAGCTGCTGTTCTGGTCGTTCTGTGTCGCGATGGGTCTGTCGATGTCGACGATCTTCCTGGTGTTCACCGGGGCGTCGATCGCGACCACGTTCTTCGCCACGGCGGGTGCGTTCGCAGGGCTTAGCCTGGTGGGTTACACCACCAAGAAGAACCTGACGGGCATGGGTCAGTTCATGACCATGGGCCTGATCGGCATCATCATCGCGATGGTGATCAACATGTTCCTCCAGTCGAGCGGGCTGCAACTGGCCATCTCGATCCTGGGCGTGCTGATCTTTGCAGGGTTGACCGCGTATGACACCCAGCGCCTGAAGCAGGAATACGCCTATGTCGCCGGCACCGAATTTGCCGGCAAGGCCGTTATCCTGGGCGCGCTGTCGCTGTATCTGGACTTCATCAACATGTTCCAGTTCCTGCTCAGCTTCCTGGGCAACCGCGAATAAGCCAGCCGGTCCGGCGGCGAGCCAGCGGCTCGTCGCAGGCAGAAATGCGATGCCCGGTGCGTATTGGCGCGCACCGGGCATTTTCTTTGCGCGCGAACGGGGCTAGAGCTTTTTGCTTCATCGCCGGTCAAGCTGGCCGCTGCCAGAACCGGCAGGCAGAAAATTGAGGGACGGGACGAACATGAGCGCAACTTTCCGGCGCAAGGTGATCATCGGCGCAGCAACGCTGGCCGCTGGTCTGGTCGCAGCCTGCGGGCCAAAGTCGGTCCCGCCGCCACCGCCTCCGCCGCCGCCCGCGCCGACCCCGGTGGTCTATATCCCGCCGCGCCCGCTGCCGCCGCTGGGCGCGGCGGCCGGCTTGTTCGTGCCGCCGGTCGGTCCGGACGGCACCCGCCAGACCATCAACACCCGGCTGACCCCGGCGCAGACCATCTGGAACGTCCGCTCAGCCTATAACGTGGCCGCGCTCAACTGCCTGAAGGCGGAGCACGCCGACGTGCTGATCAACTATAAGGTGTTCCTGAAGGCCCAGGCCAAGGGGCTGAAAGCGGCCAACACCGCAGTCGATGCCGATTTCCGCAAGCGCTATGGCGCGGCCTTTATCCGCCCGCGTGAAGCCTATATGACGCAGGTCTATAACTATTACGCCTACCCCGCGACGCTGGAAAGCTTCTGCGATGCCGCAACCGTGATCGCGCGCGAATCGAAGATGGTGAAGCCCGCGGAACTGGCTGATTTCAGCCAGCGCAGCATGGCCACGCTCGAAACGGTGTTTGAAACGTTCTACCGGACGTTCGAACAGTACCGCGCCGATGTCGCGGCGTGGGATGCCAAGTATGCGCCGGTGGCACCGGTTGCGCCTGCGGCACCGCTTGCTCCTGCGCCAGCCACTGCAACCGTGACGCGCTGAGCGCGGCCTGCGCAACTTTACGCTTTCAAGGGCGCGCCCCTTTCGCTAAGGGGTCCGCTCCCGTGGGCAGACAAGGCCCGCGCGATTGCACTGGAACGGGGCCGTAGCTCAGATGGGAGAGCGCGTCGTTCGCAATGACGAGGTCAGGGGTTCGATCCCCCTCGGCTCCACCAGTGACGACTCTTTCCCCCTTACGTGGTAGGCTGATTGTCGCAGACCACTTTCGCGACAGCCAGAACCCATGCATTTTCTTGATCAAGCCAAAATCTTCATCCGCGCTGGCTCCGGCGGGCCGGGTGCCGTCTCGTTCCGGCGTGAAAAGTACGTCGAATATGGCGGCCCCGATGGCGGCAATGGCGGCAAGGGTGGCGACATCATTTTCGAAGCGGTCGCGGGCCTCAATACCCTGATCGACTTTCGCTATACCCAGCACTTCAAGGCCCCGCGCGGCGTGCAGGGCATGGGCAAGAACCGCCACGGCGCGGCGGGCAAGGATATCGTGATCCGGGTTCCGCTCGGCACGCAGGTGCTGGACGATGACCGCGAGACCGTGCTGCTTGACCTGACCGAGGCTGGCCAGCGCGTTACGCTGCTGCACGGCGGCCTGGGCGGACGCGGCAACGCGAGTTACAAGACCTCTACCAACCGCGCCCCGCGCCAGCACCAGCCGGGGATCACGGGTGAGGAAATGTATGTCTGGCTGCGGCTGAAGCTGCTGGCCGACGTCGGCCTGCTGGGCCTGCCGAACGCGGGCAAATCAACCTTCATCAACCAGATCACCAACACCAAGGCCAAAGTCGGCGATTACGCGTTCACCACGCTGCGTCCGCAGCTGGGCGTGGTCCATCACCGCAACCGCGAATTCGTGCTGGCCGACATTCCCGGCCTGATCGCGGGCGCTGCCGAAGGTGCGGGCGTGGGTGACCGGTTCCTGGGCCACATCGAACGCTGCCGGGTGCTGATCCACCTGATCGACGTGCAGGGCACCGACCCGGCCGAGGCGCTGGACATCATCGAGGAAGAACTGGCGGCCTATGGCTGCGGGCTGGACGCAAAGCCGCGCCTGATCGTGCTGAACAAGATCGATCTGGTCGATGCCGAACTGGTTGAGGCGTTCTCGCGCGAGTTGCGCGAAGCTGGTGCTGGCAAGGTGTTTCCGATTTCCGGCGCATCGGGCCGGGGGATGGACGCGCTGCTTGACGCCGCGCTGGAATACCTCCCTGCCGCGACTGTCACCGAGCGCCCGGCCGGTGAACGTGAGGACACCGACGATACGCCGTGGTCCCCGGTTTGATCTGACGGGGTTCGCGCGAACCAAAAAACTTGCGGGCGCGCGCCCAATCGCTAATCCCGCGCTGATGAAGATCGCCCGCCTTGCCGACCTTGCCGATGCCGCGACCTGCCCCCGACTGGTGGTGAAGGTCGGCTCGTCGTTGCTGGTCGCGAAGGACGGTGTGCGGCGGGCGTGGCTGGAAGGGCTGGTGAGCGAGATTGCTGCCGCGAAAGCGCGCGGGCAGGATGTGATCGTCGTGTCGTCGGGCGCGATTGCGCTGGGGGCCAAGACGCTGGGGCTGGACAAGGGCGGGCGCGGCAGTCTCGCCGATGCACAGGCCGCCGCCGCCGTCGGCCAGATCGCGCTGTCGGGACTGTGGGCCGAATTGCTGGGCCAGCATGGGCTGACCGCCGCGCAATTGCTGCTGACGCTGGAAGACCTTGAGGATCGCCGCCGCTACCTCAACGCCACCGCCACGCTGACCCGGCTGCTCGATGCGGGCGCGGTGCCGGTGATCAACGAGAACGACAGCGTCGCCACACAGGAAATCCGCTTTGGCGACAATGACCGGCTGGCCGCGCGGGTGGCGCAGGCGGCGCGGGCGAGTGCGGTGCTGTTGCTGTCCGACGTTGACGGGCTGTTCGATCGCAATCCGGCGCTACCCGGCGCGAAACTGCTGCCCGAAGTGCGCGGGGTGACGGCGGAAATTCATGCGATGGCCACGGGCGGATCGTCATCCGGCATGGGGTCGGGCGGGATGACCTCGAAATTGCAGGCGGCGGAAATCGCGGAGCTGGCGGGCATCGCGCTCGCCATCGCCAGCGGGCTGCACGATGCGCCGATGGCGCGGGCGACCGCGCAGGGGATCGGCACGTTGTTCCTGCCCAAGTTGAACGGACGCCGCAAGGCCGGTGCGCGCAAGGCGTGGCTGGGCGGGCGGCTGCGACTGAAAGGCGCGGTCGTGGTCGATGCCGGGGCGGCGCGGGCGCTGGGCCGGGGCAGCAGCCTGCTCGCCGCCGGGATCGTGCGGACCGAGGGTGAGTTCGCGCGCGGCGATGCCATTGCCATCCGCGATGATGCCGGGGCAACGCTGGCCCACGGCCTCAGCGAATATGACGCCGCCGAATGCGCGCGGCTGATGGGCACGCAATCGGGCGAGCACGCCGATCTGCTGGGCTATGCCCCGCGCTCGGCGGTGGTCCACCGGGACCAGTTGGTCCTGCTGTGACGATCGCGGTTACCGGCGCGACCGGATTTGTCGGACAGGCGCTGCTGGACCGCGCCGCGCAGGCCGGGATCGGCGTTCGTGCGCTGACCCGCCGACCGCAGGAGCCGCGCCCCGGCGTCGAATGGGTCACGGGCGATCTGGATGCCGAGGCCGCACTCAGTCAACTTGTGACCGGGGCGGAAGCGGTGATTCACGTGGCCGGTGTGGTCAATGCGCCCGATCCGGCGGGGTTTGAGCATGGCAACGTCACCGGCACGCTGAACGTGATCGAGGCGGCGCTGGCGGCGGGTGTGCCGCGCCTTGTCTGCGTGTCCTCGCTCTCCGCGCGCGAGCCGGACCTGTCGGCCTATGGCGCGTCAAAGGCGCGGGCGGAACGGCTGGTCATGGCCAGCGGCCTCGATTGGACGGTGGTCCGCCCGCCCGCCATCTATGGCCCGCGCGATACGGAGATGTTCGAGTTGTTCAAGCTGGCCCGCTGGGGCGTGCTGCCGATGCCGCCGCGCGAAGGGCGGTCATCCTTGCTCCATGTCGATGATCTGGCGCGGCTGCTGCTGGCGCTGGTGCCGGGGGAAGAAGGTGTGTCGCAGCGGGTGTTCGAACCCGATGACGGCAAGCGCGGCGGCTGGAGCCACTATGAGCTGGCCCGCGCAGTCGGCTGGGCGATGGGGCGCAGGCCGTGGGTGCTGCACCTGTCGCGCCGCTCACTGGAACGGGCCGCGCGGGCCGACCGCGCGGTGCGCGGGAACAAGGCCAAGCTGACGCCCGACCGGGTCGGCTATATGGCGCATCCGGACTGGGTGGTGAGCCATGCGGCCAGCCCCCCCCGCAGCCTGTGGGAGCCGGAGATTCCGACGCGCGAAGGGTTGAAAGCAACGGCCTGCTGGTATCGCGATCACCATTGGATATGATCTTGTCGGCGCGGTTTTTCGCGCTAGACTACGGCCATGATTTTGCCCGACAAGTCCGATCGCTACAGCGCGATTTCGATCACCCTGCACTGGCTGATGTTTCTGGTCATGGCCGCTGCATTTGCCACCATCGAATTGCGCGTCAATTTTGAACGCGGCAGCGACATACGGGAAGGGTTGAAGCACTGGCACTTCATGCTGGGCCTGTCGGTGCTGCTGCTGGTGATCGTCCGGATCATCGCGCGGCTGGCTACGGCTGGACCGCGGACGGTCGCAGAACCGCTGCCGAGCAAGCTGCTGGCCAAGGGCACGCACCTGGCGCTCTATGCGCTGATGATCGGGTTGCCGCTGGCGGGCTGGACGATCCTGAGCGCGAGCGACGCCCCGGTGCCGTTCTTCGGGCTGGAACTGCCGCCGCTGGTCTCCCCGGACAAGGCGCTGGCCAAGCAAGTGAAAGAACTGCACGAACTGGGCGGGACAATCGCCTATTGGCTGATCGGGTTCCACGCGCTGGCCGCGCTGATCCATCACTATGTGCTGAAAGACGGCGTGCTGCTGCGGATGCGTCCCGGCCGGGGCTGATCAGAACGCCGGGTCGTAGCCGGGCGGCAACTCGGTCGCCGCGCCTTCGACGTGGATGCCGCATTCGGTCTTGTCCCAGCCCTTCCAGCGGCCTGAGCGCGGGTCTTCGCCCGGCGCGACGCGGGTGGTGCAGGGGGAGCAGCCAATCGAGGGGTAACCCTGTTCCACCAGCGGATGCGCGGGCAGGCCGGTGGCGGTGAAATAGGCTTCGATCTGGTCGGCGCTCCAGTCCGCCAGCGGGTTCACTTTCAGGCGTCCGGCGGCATCGGTGGTGTCGATTTCGAACCGGGCAAGGCCAGCGCGGGTCTTGCTTTGAAAGCCCTTGCGCCCGGTAAAGCTGGAGTCGAACCCGACCAGCGCCGCCGCCAGCGGTGCCACCTTGCGGATTTCGCAGCAGCCATCGGGGTCATAGGACCAGCGCAGCCCGGTTTCATCGCGCTTCGCCAGCAGGTCCGCGTCAGGCGTCAGGTTGATCAGGTTGGTAAGGCCGATCCGCGCCGCCAGTTCATCGCGATAGGCCAGCGTTTCGGGAAAATGCTTGCCCGTATCCAGGAACAGCACCGGCACGGCCCGGTCCACGCTGGCCAGCAGGTGGAGCAGGACCGCGCTTTCCGCGCCAAAGCTGGATACCGCGGCGATCCGCCCGGCCAGCCCTTCGCGCAGCAGTTCCGCCAGCATCTCGTGCGTCGACACCCCGGCGAAGCGCGCGTTGAGCGCGTCCGCCTGCGCTGCGGTAAAGCGCGGTGCGGTGTCCAGCAGGTCGATGCGGCGGGCTGGTTCAGCCATTGGCAGTTCCGGCATGCCGCTTGGCCCAGATCGGTGCGCGGCCATCGGTCGTGGGCTGGTATACTTCGCCGTAGCGGTCAAACGCGGCCTTGGCGTCTGCCGGATCGAGCGCGCTGTCCGGTGCGAAGGCATCAAACCCGCAGCGGCGCATATAGGCCAGCTGATCGACCAGCAGCTCGCCCACCGCGCGCAGTTCGCCGGTATAACCAGCCTCGCGCAGGATCCGGGCGGAGGAATAGCCGCGCCCGTCGCCGAACACCGGGAAGTTCACTTCGACCAGCTTGATCCGCGCCAGATGCGGCAACAGGTCGCGTGCGTCGTCGCCCGGTTCCAGCCGGACGGCGGCGGCATTGGTCTGATCGCCAAAGGCATCGACGGTCACGCCGGGATCGGCCACGGGTTCGTCGTCACGAAAGCGGAACTGGACTTCAGCCATTATGCCCCCTCCTCTTCAGAGGAGGGGGTTGGGGGTGGTGGCGCAAAGCACCACCCTGCTGCGACTAGACCCGGCTTCGCCGCGCCAAGTCTCGCTGCCCCTCCTCTGAAGAGGAGGGGGAAAAGTGAGGAATTATCCATAGATCGCCTCCTTGAACGGGGCCATGCCAAGCCTGCGGTAGGTATCGAGGAAGCGTTCGCTGTCCTGCTTGTTCGCAAGGTAGAAATCGGTCGCGCGCTGGACCGCATCGACGATGCCTTCCTCGTCGAAGCCGGGGCCGGTGATCTGGCCCAGCGAAGTGTCCGCGCCTTCGCAGCCGCCAAGCGACAGCTGGTAGTTCTCGGTGCCTTTGCGGTCGACCCCCAGGATGCCGATGTGCCCGGCGTGGTGGTGCCCGCAGGCGTTGATGCAGCCGGAGATCTTCAGCTTCAGCTCACCGATTTCCTGTTCGCGGCCCGCAAACCGCTGCGAGATTTTCTGCGCGATCGGGATCGAGCGGGCGTTGGCCAGGCTGCAATAATCCAGCCCCGGGCAGGCGATGATATCGCCGATCTGATCGAGGTTGGGGGTCGACAGGCCATTGGCATCCAGCACCTGCCACAGCGCATAGAGGTCGGCCTTCTTGACGTGTGCCAGCACGATGTTCTGGGTGTGGGTGACGCGCAGTTCATCAAAGCTGTAGCGCGCGGCGAGATCGGCCATCACGCGGATCTGTTCGCCCGTGGCATCGCCCGGAATGCCGCCAACCGGCTTCAGGCTGATGGTGACGGCGATATAGCCGGGCTGCTTGTGGGGCACACAGTTGTTGTCCACCCACAGGGCGAAGTCGGGGTCCGAACGGTCCACTTCGTCCGGAACCCCAACCTCGAACGCCGGATCGGCAAAGAAGCCCTTGATCCGCTCCAGCTCGGCCAGCGGCGGCTCGATGTTCTGGGTCAGCAGGTGGGCAAATTCGGCTTCGACCTGGCGGGTGTATTCATCCTTGCCCAGCTCGTGGACCAGAATCTTGATCCGCGCCTTGTACTTGTTGTCGCGGCGGCCGTGGCGGTTGTAGACGCGCAAGGCTGCCTCGGAATAGGTGATCATCTGGTCGATCGGCACGAATTCGTTGATGCACGGCGCGATCATCGGCGTGCGGCCCATGCCGCCGCCGACATAGAACGCCGCGCCGATTTCACCGGCGGCGCTCTTCACGATCTGGATGCCGATGTCGTGCAGGCGCATTGCCGCGCGGTCGGTATCGGATGCGATCACCGCCATCTTGAACTTGCGCGGCAGGAAGCTGAATTCCGGGTGGAACGTGCTCCACTGGCGGATCAGTTCGGCATAAGGGCGCGGATCGACGATCTCGTCCGCCGCTGCCCCGGCATACTGGTCCGACGTGGTGTTGCGGATGCAGTTGCCGCTGGTCTGGATCGCGTGCATTTCCACGGTGGCCAGATCGGCCAGGATGTCCGCCGCTTCTTCCAGCTTGATCCAATTGTACTGGATGTTCTGGCGGGTGGTGAAGTGGCCGTAACCGCGATCATACTTGTCGGCGATATCGCCCAGCATCCGCATCTGCGCGCCCGACAGCGTGCCATAGGGCACCGCGACGCGCAGCATATAGGCGTGGAGTTGCAGATACAGCCCGTTCATCAGCCGCAGCGGCTTGAACTGGTCTTCGGTGATGTGGCCTTCAAGGCGGCGGCGCACCTGATCGCGGAATTCTTCCACGCGGGTATCGACCATCGCCTGGTCGTAAGTGTCGTACTGGTACATCAGATCACCCAGTTGCCGGCTTCGGGGTCGGCCGGTTTCAGCGTCAGGTCAGGGCGCACGGTCGGGCCGAGCGCGCGGATGCGTTCCTTGATGTGGCCGGGGCGGACACCGTGTTCATCGCGGACCGCTTCGATGGCATAGGCGGCATTGACCCGGCGCGCGGCGCTTTCGCGGGCCAGGATCGTATCGGCGTGGTCACCCACATCGACCGCGTCCTCGACATGCAGCGACCATTGCACGCCGTCCCACCACACGACGGCGCCGCTTTTCAGATCGTTGCCGGTCAGGATTTTCACTGCATCACCTCCAGCGCAAGCGCGCGCAACTGGTCTGTTTGCGGAAGAGCGGCGACTTCGCCGATCACGATCACCGCAGGGCTTTTGACTTTGTTGGCGGCCACCAGATCGGGCAGCCCCGCAATCGGCGCGCGCAGCACGCGCATGGTGGGCCGGGTGGCGTTCTCGATCACGGCCACCGGCATGGCGGGGGACAGGCCGTCCGCCATCAGCTTTTCGGCAATCGCCTCGGCCGTCGCGACGCCCATGTAGATCACCAGCGTGCGGCCTTGCCCCGCCAGACCAACCCAGTTCTGGTCCGATAGCCCCTTGCACTGGCCCGCGACAAAGCTGACGACCGACGCGCTGTCGCGGTGGGTCAGCGGCAGGCACGCTGACGCCGCAGCGCCCATCGCCGCGCTGATGCCGGGGACAACCTCCACCGCCACGCCAGCCGCGTCGCAGGCTTCGGCCTCTTCGCCGCCGCGCGCGAAAATGAACGGATCGCCGCCCTTCAGCCGGACGACATCGGTGCCCGCCAGTGCCTCGCGCACCAGCAGGGCGTTGATGTCTTCCTGCGGCATCGTGTGGCGCGAGCGCCGCTTGGCGACCGAGATCAGCCGCGCGGCCGGGCGCGCCAGCGCCATGATCGCGGGATCAACCAGTCCATCATGGACGATCAGCCGGGCCTGCATGATCAGGCGCGCGGCGCGCAGCGTCAGCAGATCGGGATCGCCGGGACCGGCACCGACCAGCCAGACTTTACCGGCGGCAATGGGGGCAGAATTGCTCATCCCCCGACAATGGATTGATGCGCGCTGCGGTGCCAGCCAGTTTGCCTATGCAGGGGCTAAGCCGAACTATCAGACCCGCACAGCAAAGCTGTTCAACTCGCGCGCCACGCCTGCAATGCCTGCGCCAGATCGGCTTGCAGGTCGTCGACGGCTTCCAGACCAATCGACAGGCGCACGCCGAACCGGTCTGCATCGTCCATTCCGGGCAGCGGCCATGAACTGGCCGTGCGGACCCCCGCGGGATCAAGCGGCGTGACCAGACTTTCGAACCCGCCCCAGCTGAACCCGATCCCGAACAGGTTCAGCGCATCGATGAACCGGTCCCGCGCCGCACCGTCACCGCCCCTGAACACAAAGCTGAACAAGCCGCAGCCGCCCGCAAAATCGCGCGCCCACAGCTCATGCCCCGGCGATCCGGGCAGCATCGGGCAGAGCACGCGGGCAACCTCAGGCTGTGCTTCAAACCATTCGGCCAGTTCCAGCGCGCTGGCGGTTTCCTGCGCCAGCCGCAGCCCCATCGTGCGCAGGCCCCGCAGCGCCAGCGCGGCATCATCGGGCGAGACGACCTGGCCCAGCAGCTGTGCGGTGCGGCGCAGCTTGGCATAGTAACGCTCCCCCGCCGCCGCGCTGCCCAGCATCAGGTCGCTGTGGCCGCCGACGTGCTTGGTCAGGCTCATCACGGTGATGTCCGCGCCGCGCTCCAGCGCGGGGAAGCCGAGCGGCCCGGCCCAGGTGTTGTCCAGGATCACCGCAAGGCCGCGTTCGCGGGCGATTGCGGCAAGGGCGGGGACGTCCTGCACTTCCATCGTCAGGCTGCCGGGGCTTTCCAGCAGCACCGTCCTGGTCCGATCACAGATCGCGGCCCGGAATGCGCCCGTGTCCTGCGGATCGAACCAGCGCGTTTCGATCCCGAAATCCTTGAGCAGCGCGCGCCCGATGTTGCGGGTCGGCTCATAGGCGTTGTCGGTCATCAGCAGCACGTCGCCGGGGCGTAATACCGCCAGCAGTGCGCCCGCCAGCGCAGCCACGCCCGACGGATAAAGCATCGTGCCGGCCGCACCCGGTTCCAGCGCGGTCAGCGCATCGGCCAGCGCCCACTGCGTCGGCGCGCCGCGCCGGCCGTAATAGAAGTGGCCGTCCTCGTTCGGCTTGCCCGCGTTCAGCGCGGCAACATCGGGATACAGGTGCGTGCTGGCGCGCCAGACGGCGGGGCTGACCACCGATCCGGGGTGACCGGGAATACCCGTCCACTCCGCCCGCCGCCCGCTGGTGACCAGCCGGGTTGCGGGCTTCAGATCCTTGTCATCGCCGCCGCCTGCCACCGGTCAGACCGCCAGGCCCTTGGGCGTTTCCGGGTCCGCGCCCCATTCGGTCCAGCTGCCGTCGTACAGCGCGGTGTCTTCCTTGCCCAGCAGGTGCAGCGCGAACAGCAGCACACACGCGGTCACGCCGCTGCCGCAGCTGGTGACGACCGGCTTGGACAAGTCCACCCCGGCGGCTTCAAAGGCGGCCTTGAGCTCGGCCCTGGGCCTGAACGTGCCATCATCATTGTACAGCGCAGTGAAGGGGACGTTGGCCGAACCGGGAATGTGTCCGCAGGCAATCTGCGGCCGCGGATCGGCTTCTGCGCCGGACCAGCGCGCAGCGCCGCGCGCGTCGACCACCTGTTCGGCCTGCGTTTCCAGATTGGCGAGGACGTCGGCCTTGGCGCGGACCTGCTTGTCATCGCGCCAGACGGTGAAGTGGCGGTGGCGCAGCGTTTCCTTGCCAGAGGCGAGCGTGCGCGCTTCGGCCTTCCACTTGGCCAGGCCGCCATCGAGAATCGCCACGTCATGCGCGCCGAACATTTTCAGCATGAACCACGCGCGGGCCGAGGTTTTTACCGCGCTGTCATCATACAGCACGATCCGGCTGCCATCGCCCAGTCCCAGACCCTGCATCCGGCTGGCAAACTTTTCCGCCGGGGGCAGGGTGTTTTCGACCGGTGCATTGGTGTCCACCAGATCGCCGAGATCCATGAACACCGCGCCGGGGATGTGCGCAGCTTCGTATTCGGCCAGCGCGTCGCGATTCGCGCCCGGCAGATGTTTTGAACAATCGACGATCCGCAGATCGCTGGCCCCTATTTCACCGGCCAGCCACTCGGTCGAAACCAGACTTTCCATGTTCCTCGTGTCCTCCTCGGCTGCGACAGATCGCGGCGTTTTGTCGGCGCGTTCTGAGGCTCCAGCGCTCCTCAACGCTGCAACTGCGAAGAAGCGTAGCTGTGCCCGCCCGCCGCGTCGAGGGGGCAATGTGCAGCGGGCGTCCTAATTTACCGGACGTTGGCCAATCCGCGAATAGGTGCGCGGGCCAAGGTCCAGCCGGAACGGGCGCAGCGCCGCACCCGGCTGTTCGGGCAATTCGCCGATCACGAACGTCTGCGCGGTAACCAGCGGAATCTCGCCAGTGGCGGACGCTTCGACCCGGAACCGGGCGAGCGGCACGAAATAGGCTGCCTCACCAGCGCGAATGGGGGTGATCGCGGCCAGCGGCAGGCGGATATCGCCGGAGAACTCCAGGCTTTCGCCGGGTGCGAGCGCGACGTGCGCGTGGCGCAGTTCCAGCCGCTGGGCGGCGCTGGCGATCTGCTGGTCGGGCGGCAGCGAGGCATGGGCCGAGATCATGTCACCCTCAACCGCCAGCGCGGACAGCGGCACGGCGGCGTTGTTGGTGATCCGCAAGGTATAGGCCAGCGTGGTCGCCATCAGCGATGCGTTCAGCCGCCGGGCCTCCAGCGCGATTTCCAGCATCGGCGGGGGTGGGGGCGGCGGGGCAGCGAAAGCCGGTTCTGGCAGGGGAGCGGGTTCCGGGGCAGGCTTGGGTGCTTGGGGTTCCGGCACGGACACAACTGGCGGTTCGAAGTCGATGGTGGCGGCGCTGTCCTTGCGGCGGCCGCGCCATAGCAGCAAGCCGCCCAGTGCGGCGAGCAAGGCCGCCAGACCCGCAGCCCACGGCATCCAGTCCATCGGCTCGCCAGTCGCGGCATCTGCGGCGGCGGGTGCGGCAGGCGGGGCGGGGGCCAGTTCGGTCGGCAACACGGGCAGCGGAGTGCTGGCCGTTTCGCTGACGGTCGGCAGGGTGAGCGGCGTTGCGGTCTGCGCCGGGGCGGCGGCGCTGGGTGTAACGCGCGCGGCTGGCGGCGCGGTGCGCGGCGGGGTGGTTGCGGCGGGGCTGGGGCGGGCGCTGGGTGCGGCTGTCGG
>NZ_JAUYNB010000004.1 GCF_030699305.1 Novosphingobium sp. | reverse complement strand
ACCTCACGCAGACGACGCTGGGGGTCAGCCGCGACGATGCGGCCAAGTTCCTCAGCCCCTATGTCGAGCAGGGCATCTATCCGCGCGATCCGTTCGTCAGCCTGGACATCGAAGGGGTTGGCCAGCTGGTCGAACTGGCGGTGAAACGCGGGCGCAAGACCCGGCCGGACATCAAACTGGGGATCTGCGGCGAACATGGCGGCGACCCGGCATCCATCGCCTTCTGCGAGCAGGTCGGGCTGGATTATGTCAGCGCGTCGCCATTCCGCGTGCCGATTGCACGGCTGGCGGCGGCGCAGGCGGCGCTGCGTTAACGCCGCCAGCCGGATAGCGTCAGGATCTCGAACCGCTCCACCGTGCGCGTCCCGAAAGCGGCGCGCGCGGCGGCGAGCGCACTGCGCGAGAGCGGCGGGCCGGACCGGGCGAGGACATTGCTGAGCCCCTGTGCCCGTAAATCGGCCACAAGACTGTCCAGTGAACGGAACCGGACGTCGAGCGAGCGGCTGTCCACCACTGGATCGGCCCAGCCAGCGCGCTGGAGCAGTTGCCCGCCCGCGCGGACATCGACCATCGGGTGCAGCCGCGGGGCAGGGCGGTCGCCATCGGCGGCGAGCATCGCGGCGCGCAGCTGCGGCAGGCAGCCTGCCCCCATCAGGCTGGCAATGGCCAGCCCGCCGGGGGAAAGCGCAGTCCGGATATGGATCAGCGCGCCGGGCAGATCATTGACGGTATCCAGCGCGCCAAGGCTGGCGATCAGATCGAAGCCGCTATCAGGCAGGGGCCGTTCCTCGGCAAAGCCATCCGCCGGTTCGGCTTCGGTCACGGCTGCGCCCTGCTGGCGCAGCGCCCGCGCCAGCGCGCCGGTGCGATCGCCGATCACCAGCGCCCGTTGCGGCTCGACCCGCAAGAACGCCAGCCGCTCCAGCACATCTTCCACCATGTCATCCAGCAGGTAGCGCGCCGCATCGGGGCGAGCTTGCAGCGCCGCGGCCCGGTGCCGCGCAGCGATTCGGCGGGCAGGCGCAAAGACTTGCGGTGGAACTGGTGGAGAAGCCGAACTCATCTGCGGCTCCTGCCTTGCAGCAAGCAGGCGCGCAAGCGATACAAGGTGCCGCAATGCGCGTTCCTCCGCTTCTGGCCCCGGTTGTCGATCTGATCTTTCCGCCGCGCTGCCCACTGTGCGGTGGCGGACTGGCGGAGCAATCGGGACTGTGCTCCGGCTGTTGGGGCGAACTGGCGATTCCCGGCGAACCCGCTTGCGCCAAGTGCCAGCGGCCGTTTGCCGCCGGGATTGTGGATGGCTCAATCTGTGCGCCGTGTCTGGCCGATCCCCCCCGGCATGACGGGATCGCGGCAGGAACGCTGTATAACCCGGCCTCGCGCAAGCTGGTGCTGTCGTTCAAGCATGGGAACCGCATCGCGTTGGCACCGATGCTGGCGCGGTTCATCGCGGGGCGCTTGCCAGCGGCGGTCGGCCCGGGTTGGCTGGTGATCCCGGTCCCGCTCCATCGCTGGCGGCTGTGGCGACGCGGGTTCAATCAGGCTGGATTGCTGGCGCGCGAACTGGCGCAAACCCGCGCAGCGGAACTGCTGGTCGATGGCCTGATCCGCCGCAAGCAGACGCCGCCGCTCGGCGGGCTGGGGCGCAAGGCCCGTGCCCGGACGCTGTCCGGGGCCATCACGCTGAACCCGCGCCGCGCTGCGCGGATCAAGGGGGCACGGATCGTGTTGGTCGACGATGTGCTGACCAGCGGCGCAACAACCGATGTCTGCGTCAGCGCGCTTAAGCGAGCGGGTGCCGAGGCCGTCGTGATCGCCTGTTTCGCCCGCGTGCTGGATGAGGCGCTGGACCTGACCTGAGGGGGCAACGAAAAGCGCCCGAAGCAATGCTCCGGGCGCTCTCGTGACGAAACTTTTGAGCTCTGCTTGCGCAGTTCGGCAGTCCCCCTTTAGGCTGCCTGGCCCGATCCCTCATGCGGTCGCCCAACGTTGTGGGCGATAGTCAAACCCTGAACCTTAGCCATCAGCGCTCGTGCGCCGCCGGATCTGGCGGGCGGATAAAAACCGCAAGGACTAGGTCGCCGAATCCGCAGCTAAATGAAAGCCGGTTGCGTGTTGTGCGCAGATTTTGGTCGACACATGTGGTTATCGTGCAACAAAGGACCATTATGGCGAGTTCCGATACAATTGAGCGCGAGCAGGGCAGCGCATTCCTGCCGAAATTCGATGCAAACGGATTGCTGACCGCAGTCGCTTGTGATGCTGACACCCGCGACGTGTTGATGGTGGCGTTCATGGATGCCGAAGCACTGGCGAAAACCCGTGAGACGCGGCTGGCGCATTTCCATTCCCGGTCGCGCGGCGCGCTGTGGTGCAAGGGGGAGACATCCGGCCATTTCCTCCGGGTTGAGGACATTCTGGTCGATTGCGATCAGGATGCGCTGGTGCTGCTGGTTCGTCCGGAAGGGCCGGCCTGCCACACCGGCGCGCCGACCTGCTTCTACCGGCAGTTGGAAGGTGACGTTCTCGTAACCGTCAAAGATTGACGCTTACGTAAGGGGAAGCTATTTCATGCGCCATGGAACAACCTGGCGCATACCCTGCCGCCCATGATGGCGCGCATATTGATCGTCCCGACGCCTTGCAGCGCGAGCAGTTCTCGATCTCCGACCTGACGGCGGAGTTTGACGTGACCGCGCGCGCACTGCGATTCTATGAGGACGAGGGCCTGATCGCCCCGGCGCGGCTTGGCCTGTCGCGGGTCTATTCCAAGCGGGACCGGGCGCGGCTGGCGTGGATCATGCGGGCCAAGAACGTCGGTTTCAGCCTGACCGAGATCAAGGAGATGATCGACCTCTACGATCTGGGCGACGGCCGCGCCGAACAGCGCCGCGTCACGATCCAGCGCTGCCGCGACCGGGTTGAACGCCTGCAGGACCAGCGGGCGGATATCGACGCGGCGATTGCCGAGTTGTCCGACTTCATTGAACTGATCGAAAACCTTGGGGTGACCGCCAAGCGCGGCTGACCTCTCTCCAGCATCAAGGATACACCGCCATGCCCGTCTACAAGGCTCCCGCCCGCGACACGCGCTTCATCCTCAACGAAGTCCTGAAGCTGGAACAATACGCCGATCTGCCGACGTTCGCGAATGCCGGGCCGGACATGGTCGATACCATCGTCGAGGAATGCGGCAAGTTCGCTTCCGAAGTGCTCGCCCCGCTGAACCTGCCGGGCGACCAGCAGGGCTGTGTGCGCAATCCGGACGGTTCGGTGACCACGCCGGACGGGTTCAAGGGCGCGTTCGACAAATACCGCGAATCGGGCTGGGGCACGCTCTCCTCGCCGGAGGAGTGGGGCGGACAGGGTCTGCCGCATGTGCTGGGCTTTGTGGTCGAGGAATTCGTCGCCACGGCCAACCATGCCTTCGGGATGTATCCGGGGCTGACCAGCGGGGCGGTGTCGGCAATCCTGGCCAAGGCATCGCCGGAACTGCAGCAGAAGTATCTGCCCAAGATGGTGGCCAACGAATGGCTGGGGACCATGAACCTGACCGAGCCGCATTGTGGCACGGACCTGGGCCTGATCCGCACCCGCGCGGTGCCCAATGCCGATGGCAGCTATGCGATTACCGGCACCAAGATCTTCATTTCGGCGGGCGAACATGACCTGACCGACAACATCATCCACCTCGTGCTGGCCAAGACGCCGGGTGCGCCGGAAAGCAGCAAGGGCATTTCGCTGTTCATCGTGCCGAAGATCATGGTGAACGACGATGGCTCGCTGGGCGCGCGCAACGCGGTGTCGTGCGGCAGCCTGGAACACAAGATGGGCATCCACGGCAACGCGACTTGCCTGATGAACTATGACGGTGCGACCGGCTTCATCGTGGGTGAGGAAAACAAGGGTCTGGCCGCGATGTTCATCATGATGAACGCTGCCCGGCTGGGCGTTGGCATTCAGGGGCTGGCGCAGGCCGAAGTCGCCTATCAGAACGCAGTCAAGTATGCGCAGGAGCGCCGTCAGGGCCGCGCGCTGACCGGCCCGGCCGAGCCGCAGGAAAAGGCTGACATGCTGTTCGTCCACCCGGACGTGCGCCGGATGCTGATGGACGCCAAGGCGTTTACCGAGGCGATGCGGGCGTTTTACCTGTGGGGCGGGCTGCTGGTGGACCTGAGCCACAAGGCCGAAACGCCGGAAGACCGCGCGCTGGCCGATGACATGATCAGCCTGCTCACCCCGGTGCTGAAGGGTTACGGCACCGACAAGGGCTTCGACACCTGCGTCAACATGCAGCAGGTGTTCGGCGGGCACGGCTACATCGAGGAATGGGGCATGAGCCAGTTCGTCCGCGATGCCCGGATCGCCCAGATCTATGAAGGCGCGAACGGCGTGCAGGCGATGGATCTGGTCGGCCGCAAGCTGGCGCTGAACGGCGGGCGTGCGGTGCAGGCGTTCTTTGCCGACGTCGATGCGGCCTGCGCGGCGGCCAAGGCCGATCCGGCGCTGGCCAGCCTTGCCGCCGGGGTCGAAAAGGCCAACGCCGAACTGAAGGCCGCGACGATGTGGTTCATGGCCAATGGCATGGCCAACCCCAACAACGTCGGGGCGGGGGCGCATCATTACATGCACCTGATGGGCATCGTCGCGCTGGGCTTCATGTGGCTCAAGATGGGCACGGTCGCCAGCGCCGCGCTTGCCGCCGGGACCGAGGACAAGGCGTTCTATGAGGCCAAGCTGACCACGGCGCGCTATTACGGCGAGCGGTTCACGCCTGATGCCGGGGCGCTGCGCCGCAAGATCGAGACCGGGTCGGACAGCGTCATGGCGCTGCCGGTGGAGGCCTTCGCCACGGCCTGATTCGCCCGATTCGGGGTAGTTAGTTGATGAAAGTCATGCGCGGGGCGTGCTTGTTTGCACGCCCCGTTGCTGTTTGGGGGTTTCACGGTTTGAAAGAGCCGATGCGAACATAGCAGGCGGCGGGGATGTAGGAAAATCGAGGCCTCGGAGCGCTCCCGAAATAGCCCTTCCCCGCTGGGGAAGGGTTGGGATGGGGGTTCGTACGGCGCACTCCCACCCCTAACCCCTCCCCGCTGGGGAGGGGGATATTACGGTTCGAGTTCGCGCGCGGCGCTTGGGATTTGTGAACCAATCATCCCAAAACCCGCCCATCCTGAGTTTGTCGAAGGATCGCTTTTGTTTGAATCGGAACCGCATCGCCAAACCAGAGCAGGCAGTGCTTCGACAACCTCAGCACGGACGGATTTGGTTCAGAGTGTCGGATCGAGGTCCGCATCCTCGCTATTGCGCGCGGCGATCAGGGTATCGCGGTGGCGGCCCCATGACCAGCCGGTCAGCGCGCCGCCTAGTGCGCCGGGCAGGGCTAGGTAAAGCGAGGCAACGGATGCCGCTTCCCCCGCCATGAGGCTCAGCGCGGACGGCAAGGCACCGCCGAAAAAAGCACCTGCGGCTACGTAGTGGTGCCCCTGCTCTCGTCCAGACCGGCGGAGCAGGTAGGTCAGTGGCAAGCCGATCAGAATACTCGCGCCCAGCACGATGGGCAGGGTGACGATCAGCGGAGCGGCCGCGATCAGCAGTCCGTTGAGACCGCCCATCGGATCGCCGAAATCAAACAGCAGCATCAGCCCCAACGGCACGGTCAGCAACAGAAACGGCACCGCAGCGGCGAAGGCTCCGGTCAGTACCGCCTTGGCGAAGGCGATCACCGCGACGCGATCTACCGCCACGCTCAGCCCGTAACCTCGGCCAGCAGGCCCATCAGCGCGGCCCAGCTTTGGCGGTCGGCGCTGGGGTCATAGGCGATGGCGGGCAACCCGCGCGCGTCGCTGCCGGGGTCGGTGAAGCCGTGCTTCACGCCGCTGTAGCTGTGGAAGTGCCAGTTCGCGGCGACGGCATCCATTTCCTGCCAGAACGTCATGACCGCTTCGCGCGGGGCCATCGGGTCGGCATCGCCGTGGCAGACCAGAATGCGCGGGATGATCGGGGCGGCGGCGGGGCGCTGGGTATCGAGCAACCCGTGGAAGCTGGCGACCAGCGCCAGATCCGCGCCCGCGCGGGCCAGTTCCAGCACGGCCTGCCCACCCATGCAGAACCCGATGGCGGTGAGCGGCAGACCCTGCGCCGCGTCCTGCCCGCGCAGGGCGGTGAGCGCGGCGGCCAGCCGGGTGCGGTAATGATCGACATCGCCGCGCAACGCCTCGGCCAGTGGGCGGGCGGCATCGAAGCTGGGGACCGGCGCGCCGTAGAAATCGGCTATCATGGCGAGATACCCGGCATCGGCCAGCAGCGCCGCGCGGCGCTGGATGGCCGGGGTGACGTTGGCGATGGTCGGGAACACCAGCACTGCCGCGCGCGGGATGCCGGATGGGCGGGCGAGCCAGCCGGTCAGCGCGGTTTCGCGGTCTGTGTAGGGGATGGGTTCGAGGTTGTTTGTCAAAGCCGCTGCCCCATTTGAAAACCGTCACCCTGAACTTGTTTGGCGCTTATCCCCTTCGGCACCGTAAAGTCTAAACCGTCATGCTGAACTTGTTTCAGCATCCATTTCTCGGCCCGCACTGTCCGTGCAGGAGGAGAGATGGACCCTGAAACAAGTTCAGGGTGACGAACTGGGTGGTCAGGGTGACGGATTGGGGTGACGAAGAAAGGGGGGGGGGCGGCATTTTGCGGGCTCCCCCCACAACCAACTTCACTCCGGCAGGAAGTCCGGCACCGACAGATAGCGTTCGCCGGTGTCATAGTTGAAGCCCATCACCCGGCTGCCAGCGGGCAACTCGGGCAGCTTTTGCGCGATGGCGGCCAGGGTTGCGCCGGAACTGATGCCGACCAGCATCCCTTCCTCGCGCGCGCAGCGGCGGGCCATTTCCTTGGCGTCGGCGGCATCGACCGCAATCGCCCCGTCAATCGACTGGGTGTGCAGGTTGCCCGGAATGAAGCCCGCGCCGATGCCCTGAATCGGGTGGGGAGAGGGCTGACCGCCCGAAATCACCGGCGACAGCGCCGGTTCCACCGCGAACGCCTTCATCTGCGGCCAGTGGCGCTTCAGTTCCTCGGCGCAGCCGGTCAGGTGGCCGCCGGTGCCGACGCCGGTGATCAGCGCGTCAATCGGCGTATCGCGGAAGTCGGTGAGGATTTCCTGCGCGGTGGTTTTTACGTGAATGGCAATGTTCGCGGGGTTTTCGAACTGCTGCGGCATCCATGCGCCGGGGGTATCATGCACCAGATGGTGGGCGCGTTCGAGCGCGCCCTTCATGCCCTTTTCGCGCGGGGTCAGGTCAAACGTCGCGCCGTAAGCCAGCATCAGGCGGCGGCGCTCGATCGACATCGATTCGGGCATGACGAGCACCAGCTTGTAGCCCTTGACCGCTGCCGCCATGGCCAGGCCGATCCCGGTGTTGCCGCTGGTCGGCTCGATGATCGTGCCGCCCGGCTTCAGGCTGCCGTCGGCTTCGGCGGCTTCGATCATGGCCAGACCAATGCGGTCCTTGATCGACCCGCCGGGGTTGGCGCGTTCAACCTTTACCCAGACTTCATGGTCCGGAAACATCCGCGACAGGCGGACATGGGGGGTGTTGCCGATGGTGGCGAGAATGCTGTCAGCTTTCACGGATCCTGCTCCTTGTGGCGGTATTGGGGCGCAAAGGTCTTGGCCCTGCGCAACTCGGGAAAAACAACGGTCCAGATCGCGGTGACCACGATAGCCCCCGCGCCGCCCAGCGCAACCGCCCAGATCGGGCCGAGCAGCGCGGCGGCCATCCCGGCCCGCATCTCGCCCAATTCGTTCGAGGCGGAGATTGCCAGACCGGAAATCGAGGAAACGCGGCCGCGCTTGTCATCGGGCGTGTTGAGCTGGACCAGCGTGCTGCGGATGAACACCGACACCTGATCGGCCGCACCGAGCAGCGCCAGCATCGCCAGCGATAGCGGAAAGCTGGTCGACAAGCCGAACACCAGTGTTCCGAAGCCATAGACCGCGACACCCCACAGCATCTTGGCCCCGACATTGCGGCGCAGCGGCGCAAAGCTGAGCCACAGCGCAACCAGCGCCGCGCCAAGCCCCGACGCGCCGCGCAGCAGCCCCAGTCCTTCATCGCCGACATGCAGGACATCATAGGCGAATGCGGGCAGCATCGCGGTCGCCCCGCCCAGCAGCACGGCGAACAGGTCGAGCGTGACGCAGCCCAGCAGGAACCGTTCGCGCCAGACAAACTGCGCGCCTTCGGCCATTTGCCGGATCGGATGCTGATCGGACTTCGGCGGGATCGCGATTGGCCGGATCGCCAGCACGGTGCCAATGGCGATCACCAGCAGCACGCTGGCATACCAATAGGGCAGCGCCGGATCGCTCGCGAGCAGGAACCCGGCGGTGGCCGGACCGATCACCGCTGCGCTTTGCCAGGCGATCGAACTGAACGCGATCGCGCGCGGCAGCGCTGCGGCGGGGACGACGTTGGGCACGATTGCGCTGACCGACGGCCCGATGAACACCCGCGCGCCGCCATGCGCCGCCGCCAGCGCGAACATCAGCGGCAGGCTGAGGAAACCATAGGTATTGGCCAGTGCCAGCGTCAGCGCGATGGACAAATCGATCGCGGTCGAGGCGGCGGCGACGAAGCGCCGGTCCATCCGGTCGGCCAGCAATCCGGCCACCGGGGTCAGCAGGAGGAACGGAATGAACTGCGCCAGGCCCAGCAGGCCAAGCAGGAATGCCGCTTCCTTGGGGGCCATGCCCTCAACCGTGCGGGCATATTGATAGACTTGCGCGCCGATGATCACGACCACGGCGATCGTGGCGTTGACCGACAGGAACCGGGTCAACCAGATCAGGCGGTAATCGCGGATGCGCAGGGGATGGATGGTTTCACTCACCCGGCGGGCATGGCAGCGCGCCTGCGGCTTGCCAAGCGGTCAGAAACTTGGGCTGTGTAAAGTTGTGCTGTGCAGCGGCGCGCGGCGGCCGATCAGCGTTTGCGCCGCAGGCGCGGGTTGGGTTGCAGCGTGTCGATGATCCGGATGAAATCATCAAGCCGGATGATCCGTTCAAACTGAAAGCCCGCGCGGTCTTCGGTTGCCCAGATCAGGTGGGCTTCGATCCGCCCGACTTCCGGCAGGCGAATCACCAGCCGTTCGCCGCGGGTCAGTTCCTGCGGGCCATCGACCATGAAGCCATGCGCGGAAATGTTGATGATGTGAATATGCACATCGCCCAGCCGCCGATGCTCGCCGATCACCTTGTGATCGACGGGATGCCGCGTGGCGCGGCGCATATCGGTGACGGTCAGTTGAGCTCCGGCTCCCATGCCCGCAGGGCCTCCTTGCGTGGTTTACAGCAAGCGCCCTTTTGCCGGGGAAAGCACAACAAAGCGTAAAGCGATGGGGAACGTTCCGTTTACCAAAGTTACGTCAGGCGCGGGGCTGGCCGTTCAGGGCCGCAGCACGCCGTGCTTTTTCTTGCCGGACGAGATCCGCACTTCCGCGCCGCCGGGAATGTGCAGCGCCTCATCGCTGACCGCCTCGCCGTCCACCCGCGCGCCGCCGCCCGCGATCAGGCGCTTGGCCTCGCCCCGGCTCGCGGCAAAGCCGATCCCGACCAGCGCGTCGATCAGGCCGATGCCCTCGGCCGGCAGCGCCAGCACCGGCAGTTCCTGGCCCACGCCGCCGCCTGCGAATGTCGAGGAGGCGGTCGATTCCGCAGCCACGGCCGCTTCGGGGCTGCGGCACAGGCTGGTGACTTCGTTGGCCAGCACGATCTTGGCCGCGTTGATCTCGCTGCCCTGCAGGCTTTCCAGCCGAGCGATTTCATCCAGCGGCAGATCGGTGAACAGGCGCAGAAACTTGCCCACATCGCGGTCATCGACGTTGCGCCAGTATTGCCAGAAGTCATAGGCGGGGAGCTGCTCCTCGTTGAGCCAGACCGCGCCCGCCGCCGTCTTGCCCATCTTGCCGCCGTCAGCCGTGGTCAGCAGCGGCGTGGTCAGCCCGAACAGGTCGGCGCCGTCCATCCGGCGACCCAGTTCCATGCCGTTGACGATATTGCCCCACTGGTCCGATCCGCCCATTTGCAGCCGCACGCCCATCGTCCTGGACAGATGGCGGAAATCATACCCTTGCAGGATCATGTAGTTGAATTCGAGGAAGGTCATCGGCTGTTCGCGTTCCAGCCGCAGCTTGACCGAATCGAACGTCAGCATCCGGTTGACGGTGAAGTGCGTGCCGACTTCCTGCAGCAGTTCGATATAGCCCAGCTTGCCCAGCCAGTCGTGGTTGTTGACCATGACGGCGTCGGTCGGCCCGTCGCCGAACTTCAGCAGCTTGGCAAAGATCGTGCGGATCGAGGCGATGTTGGCCTCGATCGCTTCGTCGGTCAGCATCTTGCGGCTTTCGTCGCGCCCCGTCGGATCGCCGATCCGCGTGGTCCCGCCGCCCATCACCACCACCGGCTTGTGCCCGGTCTGTTGCAGGCGGCGCAGCATCATGATCTGGACCAGACTGCCGATGTGCAGCGATGGCGCGGTCGCGTCGAACCCGATATACCCCGGCACGACCTGCTTCGCCGCGAGGGCATCCAGCCCTGCGGCATCGGTCAGCTGATGAATGTAGCCGCGTTCAGCAAGCAGGCGGAGCAGGGTTGAGTTGTAGGTCATGGCGCCGCGCGCCTAGCACCAATTGCGCGGCAAACAAAGTCATCCGTCCCGCGCTTGTCGCGGCCGGCGTTCTGTCTTAGCCGTGCGGTATGCCGTTCTGGACCTATATGCTGCATTGCCGGGGCGGTTACCTTTATGTGGGCCATACCGACGATCTGGACCGGCGGATCGGCGATCACCGCTCTGGCCTGATTGCGGGATTTACGGCTGACCATCTGCCGGTGGAAATGGTGTGGTCCGACGAGTTCCGCACCCGCGACGAAGCCAAGGAAGCCGAGCGGAAACTGAAGGGCTGGTCACGGGCCAAGAAACTGGCCTTGATCCGTGGGGATTGGGCGCGGATATCGGCGCTGGCCAGGAAACAAGGCGGTGCTTCGACAAGCTCAGCACGGACGGGGAGTGGGGAAGCAATGGTTCAAACTAACACCGCCCGTCCTGAGCTTGTCGAAGGACTGCCTTTCACTTTGCAGCCTCACCCCGATCACCCACCTGCGCAGGTCACAGCGATCAGGGCGCGGATCAAGTGCAGCGAACCCCACTGGCTGCAACTGCGCTGGTCGCTGGAGGGCACCGCCGATCTCGTCGTCCCGCCGTTTGCCGGCAAGGGGCGGGCGGACGGACTGTGGCAGACCACTTGTTTCGAGCTGTTCGTGCGTCCGCCGGGCAGCGAAGGCTATGCCGAGTTCAACCTGTCCCCCTCGGAACGCTGGGCTGCGTATGACTTTACCGGTTACCGCGCGGGCATGGCGGCGCGCCCCATGCCGCGCGATCCCGATTGCACGCTGCGGCGCGGGCGCAACAGCGCGATCTTTGATGCGGCGATTCCCTTGGCCGCGCTGACGCCGCCGCCGTGGGACGTCGCGCTGACGGCGGTGATCGAGGAGGCGGGCGGGCACAAATCGTATTGGGCGATGCAGCACCCTGACGGGAAGGCCGATTTCCACCATCCGGCTTGCTTCGCGGGCACACTTGCGGCACCGGAAGCGCCATGAAATTCGGTATCGATCGCCTGCTGGCGGACCCCACCTTGCGCGCCCCGCTGGACGGAAAACGCGTTGCCCTGATCGCGCATCCGGCCTCGGTAACGGCGGACCTGACCCACTCGCTCGATGCGCTGATCGCGGCGGGGGTGAACGTCACCTCGGCGTTCGGGCCGCAGCATGGGCTGAAGGGCGACAAGCAGGACAACATGGTGGAAACGCCGGACGAGCTGGACCCGCTCTACAACATCCCGGTGTTCAGCCTTTACGGCGAAGTCCGCCGCCCGACCGGGCAGATGATGTCCACCGCCGACGTCTTCCTGTTCGACCTGCAGGACCTCGGCTGCCGGATCTACACCTTCGTCACCACGCTGCTTTACGTGCTCGAAGCCGCCGCTGCACAAGGCAAGGCGGTGTGGGTGCTCGACCGGCCCAATCCCGCAGGGCGCCCGGTGGAAGGGCTGACCTTGCGGGAAGGGCAGGAGAGCTTCGTTGGCGCCGGACCGATGCCGATGCGCCACGGGCTGACGCTGGGCGAGATGGGCCACTGGTTCATCCGCCACTTCGACCTGAACGTCGATTACCGCGTAATTGCGATGGAAGGGTGGGAACCGGAAGGGCCGGGCTTCGGCTGGCCGCAGGACCGGATCTGGATCAACCCCAGTCCCAACGCCGCCAACCTCAACATGGCCCGCGCTTATGCCGGGACGGTCATGCTGGAAGGGACCACCCTGTCCGAAGCGCGCGGCACGACCCGCCCGCTGGAAGTGCTGTTTGGCGCACCGGATATCGACGCCAAGGCCGTGCTGGCGCAAATGCGCCGCCTCGCGCCCGAATGGCTGGCGGGCTGCGCGATCCGCGAATGCTTCTTCGAGCCGACCTTTCACAAGCACGCCAAAAGCCTGTGTCACGGGTTGATGATCCATGCCGAGGGCGGGTTTTACGATCACCACGCGTTCCGGCCATGGCGGCTTCAGGCGCTGGCGTTCAAGGCGATCCGCGCGCTCTATCCCGATTACCCGATCTGGCGCGATTTTCCCTATGAGTACGAGTTTGAGCGGCTAGCGATCGACGTCATCAACGGCGGCCTGGCCTTACGCGAATGGGTCGACAATCCCGCCGCCACCCCGGCTGACCTTGAAGCGCTGACTGCGCTGGACGAAGCCGCCTGGCGGGCCGGGATCGCGCCGCTGCTGCTGTATTGATTGTCGCCCACCGTCGATCCAGATCGTTCGTCCATCCGATTGCGCGCTTGACGCCGCACGCCGGGCCGTGAAAGTCAGCGCCGTGTAACTGAGCGGGACAAATCCGCCGGGCGAGGAGGATGCATGCCAGCGAGCGCCGCGAATACCACCGATAGTCGTGCCACCCGCGCAATGCTCTGGACGCTGCTGATCGTCTATGTGTTCAATTTCCTCGACCGGCAGATCGTCAACATCCTGGCCGAACCGATCCGCAAGGACCTGAACCTGTCAGATACCCAGATCGGGTTGATGACGGGCCTTGCGTTCGCACTGTTCTATACCGTGCTGGGCCTGCCGATTGCCCGCTATGCCGACAAGCCCTCGACTGACCGGGGCCGCCTGATCGCGATCGCACTGGCGATCTGGTCCGCGATGACCGCGCTGTGCGGGCTGGCTCAGAACTTCACGCAATTGCTGCTCGCCCGGATCGGGGTGGGCGTGGGTGAAGCAGGCTGCACGCCTGCCGCGCATTCCCTGATCGCGGACCGGGTTCCGGCCGAACGCCGCGCCAGTGCGATGGCGTTCTATGCGCTGGGCATTCCGCTGGGGTCGCTGCTGGGCATGGTAATCGGCGGCTATCTGGCCGACGTGCTGGGCTGGCGCAAGGCGTTCATGCTGGTCGGCGCGCCGGGCGTGGTGCTGGCGCTGTTCGTGGTCTGGCTGGTCAAGGACAAGGGCCGCGCCGCCGCCGCGGCTGTGGCCGCCATCGGCAAGCCGGTCCATCCGCCGGAAAGCATGGGCACCACACTCAAATCGCTGCTGGGCTCGCGCACCTTCCTGATCCTGCTGGCGGCGGCGTCGGCCTGTTCATTCCTGTCCTATGGCAAGACCACCTGGACCACGATCTTCTTTCAGCGCACCCACGGGCTGACCCCCGGCGAAGTCGGCTTCTGGTTTGGCCTGTGGGGCGGACTGGCGGGGATGCTCGGCACGTTTCTGGGCGGCTGGCTGGCGGACAAGTACGGCAAGATTGATCGCCGCCACGTCGTCACGGCGCCCGCCATTGGCATGGCGCTGGCCGTGCCGCTGGCGATTTCGGCCTATTTCGTCACCGACTGGCGGTTTGCGCTGGTGCTGCTGATGATCCCCAGCGTGCTCAATTCGCTCTATTACGGGCCGGTGTTTTCATCGACGCAGGGGCTGGTGGCGCTGCGTCACCGCGCCATGGCGAGCGCGGTGCTGCTGTTCTGCCAGAACCTGATCGGGCTGGGGCTGGGGCCGCTGTTCTTCGGGATGCTGTCCGATTTCCTCAAGCCGGTCGCCGGTGACGAATCGGTGCGATATGTGCTCTACGGCGCGGCGTGCCTGGGCTTCATCCCCGCGATCCTGTTCTGGATGCTGCGCCCGCGGCTGCACGCAGAGCTGGACCGTCACACGTAACCGGCGGTCCGCGCCGCGCGGCCTGAACGGGCGGCAGGAGCAGCTCCTGCGCGTTCAGGCTCAGGCCGCGCGGGCGATCAATGCTTCTTGCGGGTCAGTTCACGCATCGCGTGATCGAGACCTTCCAGCGTGAGCGGATACATCGATCCGCCCACCAGTTCCTTGATCATCTTGGTCGACTGCGAATAGGTCCACTGCTTTTCCGGCACCGGGTTGATCCACACCGTGGCGGGATAAACGTTGGCGACGCGCTGGACCCAGACAGTGCCCGATTCCTCGTTGAAGTGCTCCACCGAGCCGCCCGGATGGGTAATCTCGTACGGGCTCATCGCCGCATCGCCGACGAACACGACCTTGTAGTCATGGCCGTACTTGTGGAGGATATCCCAGGTGTTGGTGCGGTCCGACCAGCGGCGCTTGTTGTCCTTCCACACCCCTTCGTAGAGGCAGTTGTGGAAGTAGAAGAACTCCAGGTTCTTGAACTCGGTCGTGGCCGCGCTGAACAGTTCCTCGACCAGTTTGATGAACGGGTCCATCGATCCGCCGACATCCAGGAACAGCAGCAGTTTCACCGCGTTGTGGCGTTCGGGCCGCATCCGGATATCGAGCCAGCCCTGCCGGGCGGTGCCTTCGATCGTGCCTTCCAGATCGAGTTCGTCGGGCGATCCTTCGCGGGCGAACCGGCGCAGGCGGCGCAGCGCGATCTTGATGTTGCGGGTGCCCAGTTCGCGCGTGTTGTCGAGGTTCTGGAACTCACGCTTTTCCCAAACTTTCAGCGCGCGCTTGTGCTTGCTTTCGCCGCCGATCCGCACGCCTTCGGGGTTGTAGCCATCGTTGCCATAAGGCGACGTGCCGCCGGTGCCGACCCATTTGTTGCCGCCTTCGTGGCGCTTCTGCTGTTCCTCAAGCCGCTTCTTCAGCGTCTCCATGATCTCTTCCCACGAGCCGAGCGACTTGATCGCTTCCATCTCCTCGGGCGTCAGGAACTTTTCGGCGACGGCTTTCAGCCAGTCTTCAGGGATATCGACCGGGTTCTGGCCATAGTTGGTCAGGATGCCCTTGAAGACCTTGTTGAACACCTGATCGAACCGGTCGAGCAGGCTTTCATCCTTCACGAAGGTCGCGCGGGAGAGGTAATAGAACGCCTCCGGCGTCTGATCGATCACGTCCTTGTCGAGCGCTTCGAGCAGGACCAGATGCTCCTTGAAGCTGGCCTTGATCCCGGCAGCGCGCAGCTCGTCGATGAAATTAAAGAACATCTTGGCGGACCTTTTCCTGCGGGGCCGATTCGTGATCGGAATGGACCGCCGCGATGAGGATGGACGAGGGACAGAACAGCATAAACCATGCGTCCGGACTGAAGGGAAGCCGCGTCCGACCGATCAGGTAAACGCCACTTGTATGCATTACATACAATTGATAGCCTGCGCACGATAACAGAGGATGTCCCCCGAAATGCTCAAACTCTACAGCTTCGGCCCCGGAGCCAACTCGCTCAAACCGCTGCTCACGCTTTATGAAAAGGGCCTGCCGTTTGAAGGGCACCGGCTGAACCCTGCCGCGTTCGAGCACCACAGCGACTGGTTCAAGGCGATCAACCCCAACGGGCAAGTCCCCGCGCTGGTCGATGGCACGCACGTCATCACCGAATCCACCGTGATCTGCGAATACCTGGAGGACGAATATCCCACCGCCGTTCGCCTGCGTCCCGACAACTCCTATGACCGCGCGCAGATGCGGGTCTGGACGAAGTGGGTCGATGAATACTTCTGCTGGTGCGTGTCCACCATCGGATGGTCGCGGATGGTCAGCCAGATGGCCAAGGCAATTTCGGCGGAAGAGTTCGAAGAACGCGTGAAGGCCATTCCCATCCCCGAACAGCAGGTCAAATGGCGCCGCGCACGTGACGGCTTCCCGCAGGATCTGCTGGACGAGGAAATGCGCAAGATCGGCGTGTCCGTCCGCCGTCTGAACGATCATCTGGCCGATAACGAGTGGCTGGCGGGCGGGATGTATACCCTCGCCGATATCTGCAACTATGCCATCGCGGGCGGAATGCAGTTCGGCTTCCCCGATCTGGTCAATGCGGCTGACACGCCGCACCTGCTGCGCTGGATCGAACAGATCGCAGCGCGCCCGGCGGCGAAGCGGATGGTCGCCGAAGTGCCGATGGAAAGCCTGAAGCCGCAAGACTGATCCCTTATCTTCGCCCCCTCCTCTTCAGAGGAGGGGGTTGGGGGTGGTGCTGGCCCGACCACATTATCGCTGCGCGAGCGCTGCCTGCGGCATCGCCACCACCCCTTGATCCCCTCCTCTGAAGAGGAGGGGGACTTCGCGATCAGTTCTGGCGCCGGGCCATGAAGGCGAGGCGTTCGAACAGCATCACATCCTGCTCGTTCTTGAGCAGCGCGCCGTGGAGCGGCGGGATCGCCTTGGTCGGATCCTTGTGCTGGAGGACGTCGAGCGGCATGTCCTCGTTCAGCAGCAGCTTCAGCCAGTCGAGCAGCTCGCTGGTGCTGGGCTTTTTCTTCAGGCCCGGCACGTCGCGCACTTCGTAAAAGATATCCATTGCCTTCGACACCAGCGTCTTCTGGATGCCGGGGAAGTGGACGTCGATGATCGCCTGCATCGTCTCGCGGTCTGGGAACTTGATGTAGTGGAAGAAGCAGCGGCGCAGGAACGCGTCGGGCAGTTCCTTTTCGTTGTTCGAAGTGATGACCACGATCGGGCGTTCCTTCGCCTCGATCCGCTCGCGCGTTTCGTAGACGTCGAAGCTCATCCGGTCGAGTTCCTGGAGCAGGTCGTTCGGAAACTCGATGTCGGCCTTGTCAATTTCGTCGATCAGCAGCACCGGCAGCTGCGGCGCGGTGAACGCTTCCCACAGCTTGCCCTTCTTGATGTAGTTCGAAATGTCGTGGACCCGCTCGTCGCCCAGCTGACCATCGCGCAGCCGTGCGACCGCGTCGTATTCATACAGCCCCTGCTGCGCCTTGGTCGTCGACTTGACGTTCCATTCGATCAGCGGGGCGTTCAACGCCTTGGAAATCTGGTGCGCCAGCACGGTCTTGCCGGTGCCCGGTTCGCCCTTCACCAGCAGTGGCCGCCGCAGCAGCACGGCGGCGTTGACCGCAACCTTCAGATCGTCAGTTGCAACATATTCGCTGGTGCCTTCAAAACGCATGGGAACTCCCGCCCTGTTGTTTAATCGCTCGGTTAAGCGGGATAAGTGCCTGTGCGGGGCGTGGCAAGCGGGATTTGCGCGATCACGCGTCGATCATCTCGGGGTCCAGTTCCCCGGCGCGGTTCTGGATGAACATGAAACGCTGCGCGGGGTCGCGGCCCATCAGGCGGTCGACCAGATCCTTGACCGCCGCGCGGCCTTCGTATTCGGGGGGCAGGGTGATGCGGATCAGGCCGCGTGAGGCCGGGTTCATCGTGGTTTCGCGCAGCTGCTGGGGGTTCATTTCGCCCAGACCCTTGAACCGGCCGACTTCCACCTTCCTGCCCTTGAACAGCGTTGCTTCAAGTTCGGCGCGGTGGGCGTCGTCGCGGGCATAGGCGCTCTCCTTGCCGGCCGTCAGTCGGTAGAGCGGCGGCTGGGCGAGGTAGAGGTGGCCGCGCCGGACGATCTCGGTCATTTCCTGGAAGAAGAACGTCATCAGCAGCGTGGCGATATGCGCGCCGTCGACGTCGGCGTCAGTCATGATGATGATGCGGTCATAACGCAGGTTGTCAGGATTGCAGTCCTTGCGCGTCCCGCAGCCGAGCGCGAGGCCGAGATCGGCGATTTCGGCGTTGGCGCGGATCTTGTCCGCCGTGGCGCTGGCGACGTTGAGGATCTTGCCGCGGATCGGCAGGATTGCCTGCGTCTTGCGGTTGCGGGCCTGCTTCGCGCTGCCACCGGCCGAATCGCCTTCGACGATGAACAGCTCGGTTTCGCCTTCGCCTTCGCCCGAACAATCGGTCAGCTTGCCGGGCAGGCGCAGCTTGCGGGCGTTGGTCGCGGTCTTGCGCTTGACCTCGCGCTCCGCCTTGCGGCGCAGGCGGTCATCCATCCGCTCCAGCACATGGCCCAGCAGCGCCTTGCCGCGTTCCATGTTGTCGGACAGGAAATGATCGAAGTGATCGCGCACCGCGTTTTCGACCATCCGCGCGGCTTCGGGCGAAGTCAGGCGGTCCTTGGTCTGGCTCTGGAACTGGGGATCGCGGATGAACACCGACGCCATGATTTCGCTGCCGGTGACGATGTCCTCCGGCGCGATGTCCTTGGCCTTTTTCTGGCCGACCAGATCGGCAAAGGCGCGGATGCCCTTGGTCAGCGCGGCGCGCAGGCCCTGTTCGTGGGTGCCGCCATCGGGGGTGGGGATGGTGTTGCAGTAAAAGCTGTAGGCCCCTTCGGACCACAGCGGCCAGGCGATCGCCCATTCGACCCGGCCCATTTCCTCGCCCGCGTCGTTGGCGGGGAAGTCCTGCGACCCCGCAAAGAACTGGGTGGTCACGCATTCGCGGCTGCCGACCTGTTCCTTGAGGTGATCGGCCAGACCGCCGGGGAACTGGAACACGGCTTCGGCCGGAACGTCCTCGGCCGTCAGGCTGGCGGCGCATTTCCAGCGGATTTCAACGCCTGCAAACAGATAGGCCTTGGACCGGACCAGCTTGAACAGCCGCGCGGGTTTGAACTTTGCCTCCGCGCCGAAAATCTCCGGGTCGGGAATGAACGTCACCGAAGTGCCGCGCCGGTTGGGCGTGCCGCCCAGATGCTGGAGCGGCCCCAAAGGCGCCCCGCGCGAGAATTCCTGCGCGTAGAGCTCCTTGTTCCGCGCCACTTCGATCCGGGTGAGCGTGGACAGCGCGTTGACCACGCTGACCCCCACGCCGTGCAGCCCGCCCGAGGTGGCATAGGCCTTGCCCGAAAACTTGCCGCCCGAATGGAGCGTGGTCAGGATCACTTCCAGCGCCGACTTGCCGGGATATTTGGGGTGCTCATCGACCGGGATGCCGCGCCCGTTATCGACGATGGTCAGGCGGTTGCCTTCCTCCAGCGAAACCTCGATCCGGTTGGCGTGGCCCGCGACCGCTTCGTCCATCGCGTTGTCGAGCACTTCGGCGGCAAGGTGGTGGAACGCACGTTCATCCGTCCCGCCGATATACATGCCGGGGCGGCGCCGGACAGGCTCAAGCCCTTCCAGCACTTCGATTGCGGAACCATCATAGCTTTCACCGCCCGCCAGGGGCAGCTTCTCGAACAGGTCATCTGCCATGAGAACGCCTATAGAACGCGGCGAATCCCCCGCGCAAGCACGGCGCGGGGGTTATCGGGGGTTTATCGGGGAGTTATCGTCAGTCCGCGAACTTGTCCGGCGCGGGGCTGACGATGGCGATGGTGCCTGCGCGCGCCTCTCGCACTTCAAGCGCGCGTTCGATCACGCCGCTGGGCGCAAACCGGAACGGCCCGTCCAGCCCCAGGAACCCGCCCCGGTCGGACAGCCGGGCGAGAGGAAACGTGGTGCCCGGCTTCCAGTCACGCGCCACGCGCACCGCCAGCAGCACGCTGTCATAGCCAAAGGTGGCAATGCGATAGGGGGCAGCATCGAACCGGCTGCGATAGCTGTCGGAAAACTGCTTGAACCGGCCATCGGAAATCGCTGCAAACCACGCCCCGCGCAAAGCCGGGGTCGTGCCGATCACGGCTTCCCCGCTCCACAACTCGGTCCCCAGAATACGCGGGCTGGCGGCCCCCGGTGCTTTCAGTTGCGGTGCGGCCAGCGCGGCAAAGCGCGCGCCATCGGCGATCAGCACGGCATCGAACCCGCCCTTTGCCTTCAGCCGCCGCGCGGCGCTGACGACCGAGGTGTTGGACCGGTCATACCCTTCGGTCTGGATCAGGGTGCCGCCCTGCGCCCGAATCGTTTCGGCATAGGCGGCGCTGGCGCGCGCGCCGTAATCGCCGGCGGGGGCGAGCAGCGCAAACCGCGCCGCACCCCTGGTCCGGGCGTAGCGCACCGTCCGGTCAATCGCGTTGCCGGGCATGGTGCCCATCACGAACACATCGCGCGCGGCCACCGCCGAATCGCTGGTATAGCTGATCAGCGGCACTTTGGCGGCGCGGGCAATGGTGGCGATCGGGGCGACGTCTTCGGCCTGCACCGGGCCAAGGATCAGCTTGTTGCCATCCTTCACCGCCCTCGCCGCCGCAGCGGCGGGACCGCCGAAGGTGTCATAAGTGGTGATCCGGATCGACTGGGCGTTGGTATCCAGCAGCGCCATCGTGGTGGCATTGGCAAGGGATTGGCCCACCGCCGCATTCGGCCCGCTCATCGGCACCAGCAATGCAATGCGGTGGCGCGCCTGATCTGTGGGCAGGGCATCGGTTGGAACCGGAACCGGGGGCGGGGGCACATCCGGCACCCCCTTTGGAATGACCTTGCACCCTGCCAACAGCACCACCGTGCCGAGCATGACGATCCTGCGCCGATCGATCCTGCCTTCGAACATCTCTTGTCGCTCCCCTAAGTCGCGTCCAATAAGCCGTCATGGACACGCCGCTTGCCCCCGGGCTCTACATTGTCGCGACGCCGATTGGCAATCTTGGTGACATTTCCCATCGTGCCGTAACGACACTGCGTGGCGTGGCTGCGGTGGCCTGTGAAGATACCCGCGTCGCGGGCAAGCTGATGCAGCACATCGGGCTGAAGCAGCGGCTGATCCGCTATGACGATCACGCCAGCACAGAAACCCGCGATCATATCCTGGGACTGGCCGCGCAGCATCCGGTGGCATTGGTCAGCGATGCGGGAACGCCGCTGATTTCCGATCCCGGCTACCGGCTGGTCCGCGCCGCGCGTGAGGCGGGAATCGCGGTCACCAGCATTCCCGGCCCCAGCGCGGTCATCGTCGCGCTGACGCTGGCGGGACTGCCGAGCGACCGGTTCCTGTTCGCCGGGTTCCTGCCGAACAAGGCCAAGGCGCGGGCCGATGTGCTGACCGAACTGGGCGCGGTGCGGGCTACGCTGGTATTCTATGAAACCGCACCGCGCCTGACCGATGCGCTGGCCGCGATTGCCGAAGTCCTGCCGGGCCGCGAAGTGAGCGTGGCGCGCGAACTGACCAAGAAGTTCGAGGAATGCCGGACCGGGACGCCCGCCGATCTGATCGCCCACTACACCGCGCAACCGCCCAAGGGCGAGATCGTGTTGCTGGTCGCCCCGCCGGGTGACGGCCCCGCCGCCGGGCTTGATCCGGACGCGCTGCTGCGCGCGGCGCTGGTCCATTCCAAAGCCTCGCAGGCAGCGGCCGAAGTCGCGCGGCTGACCGGGCTGGACCGCAAGACGCTCTATGCGCGGGCGCTGGAACTGAAGTGAAGCCGCGCGCCGTTCGCGAAGCGCAGGGGCGGCGCGGTGAGTGGCTGGCGGCGTGGTATCTGCGGCTGAAGGGCTGGCGGGTGCTGGCGCGGCGGGTGAAAACCGCGCGCGGCGAGATCGACCTGATCGTGCGCCGGGGCCGGACGGTCGCCTTTGTCGAGGTGAAGTGGCGCGAACGCACGGCAGACCTCGATTTCGCCATCGACGCCTATCGCCTGCGCCGGGTTGCGGGCGCGGCGGAGGCGGTGGCCCACAAGTATGCCCGACCGGGCGATGTGCAGCGGATCGACGTCCTGCTGCTTGCGCCGGGCCGCTTCCCGCGCCACATGGCGAATGCCCTGATGCTCTAGCGTGTCTCGACTTCGCTCGACACGAACGGCTAGGGGTTTGCAATCTCCCGCAAGGGAGCCATCCCAAACCCGTTCGTGTCGAGCGAAGTCGAGACACACAGCGCAAAGGCCAGACCATGTCACTCCGCGTTGCCGTCCAGATGGACCCGATCGAAACCATCAACATCGCGGGCGATTCCAGCTTTGCGCTGATCGAAAGCGCGCAAAAGCGCGGGCACACCTGCTTTTACTATGATGTGAAGTCGCTGGCGCTGGACGAAGGGCGGCTGACCGCGTGGGCCGCGCCGGTGACGGTGCAGCGGGTCGTCGGTGCCCATTTCACCAGGGGCGAATACCGCAAGCTCGATCTGGTCAAGGACGTGGACGTCGTGCTGATGCGGCAGGATCCGCCGTTTGACCTCAGCTATATCACCGCCACCTTCCTGCTGGAGCGGCTCAAGGGCCAGACGCTGGTGGTCAACGATCCCGAAAGCGTCCGCAATGCACCGGAAAAGGTGTTCGTGCTGGATTATGCGCGGTTCATGCCGCCGACCCTGATTGCCCGCCGGATCGAGGATGTGCGCGAGTTTCACGCCCGCCAGATTCAAAACGGTTTTCAGGGCGATCTGGTGATGAAACCGCTGCACGGCAACGGCGGCAAGGCGGTGGTCCGCATCCCTGCCGACGGCAGCAATCTGGGCGCGCTGATCGAACTGTTCGACGCCGCCTGGGTTGAACCGCATATGTTCCAGCCGTTTCTTCCCGACATCAGCAAAGGCGACAAGCGGATCGTGCTGATCGATGGCGTGATCGCTGGCGCTATCAATCGCCGTCCGGGGGAGGGGGAGTTCCGCTCCAACCTCGCCGCCGGGGGCTATGCCGAGGCCACCACGCTGAATGCCCGCGAAGAGGAAATCTGCGCCGTGCTCGGCCCGGAACTGAAAGCGCGCGGGCTGGTGTTCGTGGGCATCGACGTGATCGGCGGCAAATGGTTGACCGAAATCAACGTGACCTCGCCCACCGGGATCATGGCGATCGACAAGTTCAACGGCACCGACACCCCCGGCATGATCTGGGACGCGATCGAAGTGCGTCATGCGGCGATGGTTCGGGGCTGATCCAGGCGGCATGACCGATTGGATCCTCGAACTGATCGAGCGGGGCGGATACTGGGGTATCTTCCTGCTGATGATCATCGAAAACGTGTTTCCGCCGATTCCGTCCGAAGTGATCATGGGGCTGGGCGGGGTTGCGGTGGCGCGCGGGACGATGTCGTTCTGGCCGCTGCTGCTGGTCGGCACGATCGGATCGACACTGGGCAACTATGTGTGGTTCATGGCCGGTGAACGGCTGGGCTACCGCCGCCTGAAACCGCTGATCGAACGCTGGGGCCGGGTGCTGACCGTGGATTGGGAGGATGTGGAACGCGGCACGGCGCTGTTTCGGCGGCACGGCCACTGGATCGTCTTCGCGCTGCGCTTCTCGCCGCTGCTGCGCACGATCATCTCGCTCCCCGCCGGGCTGATCCACATGCCCCGCGTCAAGTTCCTCGCGTTCACCTTTGCCGGGGCAGCGGTCTGGAACAGCGCGCTGATTCTGGGCGGGCAGATGGCGGCGGAATTTCTGGATACGTCGAAAACGATCGCCGAATGGGTCATCGGCGGAATGCTGGCGGCGACGCTGATTGCCTATGTCTGGCGGGTCGTGACCTGGAAACCGCGCGGCTGATTTTTGCCGTGCGGACGCAACCCACTCATCAACCCCACCCCGTCCGTGCTGAGCTTGTCGAAGCACCGTTCTTTCTTCGCCCGGCTGCGGGATCGCACAAGAACAAGGACAGTGCTTCGACAAGCTCAGCACGGACGGGTTTGAGAGGGAAGTGTTGGGGTGAGGGGGCGTATAGCTAACCCTGCTCACGCGGGTGGGCATTGCGATAGACATCCAGCAGGGTCGCCGCGTCGACGCGGGTGTAGATCTGGGTCGAACCCAGGCTGGCGTGGCCCAGCAGTTCCTGCAAGGACCGCAAATCCGCGCCTGCGCCCAGCAAGTGCGTGGCAAAGCTGTGCCGCAGCGCGTGGGGCGTGGCCGATGGCGGCAGGCCCAGCACGGTGCGGGCGCGGGCGACGGCTTTTTGCACCATGCCTTGCGACAGGCCGCCGCCCTTGGCCCCGCGAAACAGCGGCCCTTCGCGGGTGAGCAGCCAGGGACACTTCGCGGCGTAATCGTCCACCGCCGCGGCGACCAGCGGCAGGACCGGCACCGCGCGCTGCTTGCCGCCCTTGCCGGTGACGACCAGCACTTCGCCCAGCGGCAACGCCGCCCCGGTCAGCGACAGCGCCTCGGCAATGCGCAGGCCCGCGCCGTAAAGCAGCAGCAGCACCGCCCGGTCGCGCGCACCGATCCATTCTTCGCTTGCCTCGTCCGCCACCATCGCCGCCAGATTGACCGCCTCGTCCGGGGTGACCGGGCGCGGGATGCCTTTCTTGACGCGGGGGCCGCGCATCCGGGGCGGGGCGGGGTCATTCATCCCGGCCTGTTCGCGGGCAAAGCGGATGAAGGCTTTCAGGGCGGAGAGTTCCCGCGCTGCAGAGGCATTGCCCAGTCCTTCCGCCCGCCGCCGCGCCAGCTGGGTCCGCAGCGCACCGGCATCGAGCCGGGCAAGCGCGCCCCAATCGTGCGCGTCCAGATTGTCGAGCAGCCGCGCCGCCGTGCTGCTATAGGCCCGCACGGTATGCGCGGACCGCCGCCGTCCTTGCGCCAGATGCGTGTGCCACGCTGCCAGCAGATCGGCGCGGGTCATGTCGCCACCAGTTCGGCGGGGACCAGTTCGCCCAGCAGCGCTTCGAGCAGCGGCATCCCGTCCGCGCTCGCCCCGATCCGCGCGCCGCGCTGCCAGACCAGCCCTTGCGCGGTATAGAATGCCAACTTGGCCGGATCGCACAGCTCTGCCGCCGTCAGCGCGAACCGTGCCGACAGGGCGGCAAGGTCCACCCCCTCGGCCAGCCGCAGGCCCATCAGCATCGCTTCCGCCGCCTGTTCGCGCTGGCCCAGCGCGCGCGCCTCCGCAATGCCGTGGCCGTTGGCGGCCATGCCCGCCAGCCAGTTTTCGGGCTTCTTGTGCCGCACCGTCGCTATGCCGCCGCGCCGCCCATGCGCGCCGGGGCCGATCCCGGCGTAATCGTGATAGCGCCAATAAGTCAGGTTGTGGCGGCTTTCCTCGCCGGGCCGGGCGTGGTTGCTCACCTCATAGGCGGGCAACCCCGCCGCCTCGGTCATCTCGCGGGTCAGCGCGAACAGATCGGCGGCGGCATCGTCATCCAGCGGCTCAAACTGGCCCTGCCGGACCATGGTGGCAAACTTCGTCCCCGGCTCGATGGTCAGTTGATAGAGCGAGAGGTGCCCGGTGCCGAAGCCCAGCGCGCGGGCCAGTTCGGCCTGCCACTGCTCCGGCGTCTGGCCGGGGCGGGCATAGATCAGGTCGAACGACACCCGGCTGAACAGGCGCTGCGCCATGTCGAGCGCGGCCAGCGCCTCATCCGCATTGTGAAGCCGCCCCAGAAACCGCAGCACTTGATCGTCCAGCGCCTGCACGCCCAGCGACACGCGGTTGATCCCCGCTGCCGCCAGCTCGGAATAGTTGCGCGCCTCGATGGAGGAGGGGTTGCCCTCCAGCGTGATTTCGATGCCGTCGGCAAAGCCCCACAGCTGCTCGGCCCGTTCCAGCAGCGTGCCCACCAGCGCGGGCGGCATCAGCGACGGGGTGCCGCCGCCGAAGAAAATGCTGTCCAGCGGCTCACCGCCCGCGTGTTCCGCCTCGAACGCCATGTCGGCCAGCAGCGCGTCTTGCCAGCGGGCATGGTCCACGGAATCGCGGACATGGCTGTTGAAGTCGCAATAGGGACACTTCGCGAGGCAGAACGGCCAGTGGATATAAAGCGCGCGGGCCATGCCCCGGTCTTACCCGCCGAACTGCTCGGCGACCAGCTTGGCGAAGGCATCGGCGCGGTGGCTGATGCGGTGTTTGTCTTCGGGGTCGATCTCCGCGAACGTTTGCGATGCGCCCAGCGGCACGAACACCGGGTCATAGCCGAAGCCCAGCTCCCCACGCGGCGGCCAGATCAGCGTGCCGTCCACGCGGCCTTCGTAGACGGCGCTGTCCCCGTCGGGCCAGGCAATCGCCAGCACGCAGGCGAAGTATCCGCTGCGGTCGACGTCCGGGCCTTGTTCGGCCAGCAGGCCTTCGACTTTGCCCATCGCCATGTACCAGTCACGCCCCGCCGGGCCTTCGAACCACTGCCGCTCCGCCCAGTCGGCGGTATAGACGCCGGGCCGCCCGCCCAGCGCCGCCACGCAAAGGCCGGAATCGTCAGCCAGCGCAGGCAGGCCGGACGCCTGCGCCGACGCCCGTGCCTTGATCAGCGCGTTTTCGACGAATGTGCTCCCGGTTTCCGCCGGTTCGGGCAGGCCCAGCGACCCGGCGGAAATACATTGCAGCCCATAGGGTGCCAGCAAGGCCCCGATTTCCTTGAGCTTGCCTGCGTTATGCGTGGCAATCACCAGCGTTTCGGAGCCCAGCCGGCGTGTCATTTGCCGACGGCCTCGCCCTGCGCGGCGAAGATGCCGTCGCAGCCGATGCGGGCCAGACGCAGCAGGCGCAGCAGGCCTTCCTCGTCATAGGTCGCGCCTTCGGCGGTGGCCTGGACTTCGGCGATCTGGCCGCCTTCGATCAGCACGAAGTTGGCATCGGCATCAGCCGCGCTGTCTTCATCGTAATCAAGGTCAAGCACCGGGTTGCCCTTGAAGATGCCGCACGACACCGCGGCGACCTTGCGGGTCAGCGGGTCTTCGGTGATTGCGCCAGCCGCCATCAGCTTGTCGATGGCGATCCGCAGCGCCACCCACGCGCCCGAAATCGCGGCGGTCCGCGTGCCGCCGTCGGCCTGAATCACGTCACAATCCAGCGTGATCTGGCGCTCACCGAGCTTCTTGAGGTCGGTCACCGCGCGCAAGGAGCGACCGATCAGGCGCTGGATTTCCTGCGTGCGCCCGCTCTGCTTGCCCTTGGCCGCTTCGCGGCTGCCGCGCGTGTGCGTGGCGCGGGGCAGCATCGAGTATTCCGCCGTGACCCAGCCTTCACCCTTGCCGCGCAGCCATGGCGGCAGGCGCTCTTCCACGCTGGCGGTGCAGATCACCTTGGTGTGCCCGAACGAGATCAGCACCGACCCTTCGGCATGCTTGGTGAAGTGGGGTTCAAAGCTGATAGCGCGCATTTCATCAGGCGCGCGGCCGGAAGGTCGCATACAATTCTCCAGTTCCTCAGAACCGTCTGCCCTGAGCTTGTCGAAGGGCCGTCCTTACTTCGTTCGCCGCAGAAAGGAAGGGCGGTGCTTCGACAAGCTCAGCACGAGCGGCTTTTAGAATGGAACGAAACACCTTAGATGTAACCGCATGGCCAGTCTCCCCATCACCGAACTCAACGCCCGCGCCCGCGAGATTTTCCGCCTGGCGGTGGAAGGCTACATCGCGTCGGGCCTGCCGGTGGGGTCGCGCACGCTGGCGGGGGCCAAGACTTCAAGCGGCGCGGCGCTGAACCTCTCGCCCGCCTCGATCCGCTCGGTCCTGCACGAACTGGAAGGGCTGGGCCTGCTGGCCGCGCCGCATACCAGCGCCGGGCGGATGCCGACTGAACTGGGGCTGCGGCTGTTCGTGGACGGTATGATGCAGGTCGCCGAACCGAGCGCGGAGGAACGCGCGGCGATCGAGCGGCAGGTGTCCCAGCCCGGCCCGATCGAGGCGGCGCTGGCGGCGACCAGCACGATCCTGTCCGACCTGTCGGCCTGCGCGGGCGTGGTGATGGTGCCGCGCCGCGACCCGCGCCTTGCGCAGTTGCAACTGGTGCCGCTGGCGCGCGACCGGGCGCTGGCGGTGATGGTCGGGGTGGACGGATCGGTCGAGAACCGGGTGGTCGAAATCCCCGGCGGGATCGCCCCCGGCGCGCTGGAGCAGGCCTCGAACTATATTTCCGCGCATCTGGGCGGGCGGACGCTGGCCGACGCGGTGCTGGCGATTGCGGCGGAAATCGCCTCTGGCCGCAGCGCGCTGGATGCCGCAAGCCGCGATCTGGTGGAGCGGGGCCTTGCGGTGTGGAGCGAAGACGCCACCCGCCGTCCGGTGCTGATCGTGCGCGGGCAGGCCAACCTGCTCGATGAAACCACGCTGACCGATCTGGAACGGGTCCGGTTGCTGCTGGAAGATCTGGAAAGCAAGCAGTCGGTCGCCGAACTGCTCGACACCGCGCGCGAGGCGGATTCGACCCGGATTTTCATCGGGGCAGAGAACCGCTTGTTCGCGCTTTCGGGCAGTTCGGTGATCGCTTCGCCCTATCGTGACCGCGATGGGCGGGTGGTCGGCGTGGTGGGGGTTATCGGTCCGACGCGGTTGAATTATGCGCGCGTCGTCCCCATGGTGGATTTCACGGCCCAGTCGTTGGGCAAGCTGATCGGATAACCGGAACTTTTTTGAACATGAACGATGATCCCAAACCGCAGGGCGACCCAGCGGTCGAAGCAGAATTGAAGGGTGTGCCGGAGGATATGATCGACCGGAACGACGATACCGCTGGCGATTCGCTCAGCGATGCGCTGGCGCAGCTGCGCAGCGATCTGGAAACCGCGAAGCAGGACGTGCTCTACGCCAAGGCCGAGACGCAGAACGTGCGCCGCCGACTGGAAAAGGACATTGCCGACACCCGCGCTTATGCCGCGACCGGCTTTGCCCGCGATATCCTGTCCGTGGCCGACAACCTGTCGCGCGCGCTGGAAGCGATTCCGGTTGACCTGCGTGAAGACGACAAGCTGAAAAGCGTGATCGCCGGGATTGAGGCGACTGGCCGCGAGATCGACAAGGTGTTCGGCAACCACGGCATCACCCGCATCGCCGCCAAGGGCCTGCCGCTGGACCCCAACCAGCATCAGGCGATGATCGAAATGCCTTCGGCCGATGTCGAACCGGGCACGGTGCTGCAGGAACTGCAGGCCGGCTACATGATCAAGGACCGCCTGCTGCGGCCCGCGATGGTGGCGGTGGCGAAGAAGCCGGACTGACCCGGCCTAATGTGCCAGTGCGGGCGGTCAGGTTGGCTACGCGGCGGATAAGCTCTCTGAAGTCCTGTGCTTTGAGCATGCGGACAACCGGGTAGTCGTCGCTGGCCGTCCGGGCGTTGGCGAACAATGCTGTCGTTTGGCCATCCAGCAGGCTGATTTTCATGGCGGAATGGACGATATCGGCCCGTACTGGCAGCAGTTCGGCAATCGCATCGGCGATCTGATCGCGCTGGCCGAAGTTTGCCTTTGCGATCAGATTGGTCCTTTCGGCTTTTCGAAATGCCTGCACCCGGTGCCCGAACGGTTCAGTGCTGCGCACGTCGCCGCATGATTGCAGAATGCGACAAACGGCGGCCTCGAGATTTGCGCACGCATCCAGAAAGTCACTGCGCAGTAGATACAACTCAACTGCGCTCAGGTCTTGTTGCTGGGCAATGTCATTGTGTTCCATAACCTTGGCATTAGGCGGAACCCGCAAATATCAGGTTAAAACAAACTGCTGCCTGAGCAAAACCGCTCAATACACCGCTCCCGGAAAGTTCACCAGCAAGTCATACGCGCGCGCACCGGACACGCCCGCGACGCTGTAACCCTGCCGCAGCAGGAAGGCGTGGCGGACGATTTCTGCTTGCTGCTCCAGCCCATACCGCTCCAGCGGCCAGCCGGGTTTCAGGACGTAATCGTATCGGCTCAGCGGATGGCGGCGCAGCACCAGGTGCCAGCGGCCGCGCGTCTGGGCCTGCCAGACGTGGGTCATTTCGTGGATGAAGTGGCCTTGCAGCTCGATCCGGGCGACGCTGAAATCATCGCAATAGGCGGCGGCGGCGGGATGAAAGTGCAAGTGCCCCATCGGGGCCATGGTTACGTGGCGCGGCTGAAACGGCAGCCAGCGCCGCCGCCGGATGCGGACCTGCCCGGTATCCAGCGCAGTGCCGAATACCGAGCGGACCAGTGCAGTTTCACCAGCGCTGAGCGGGCGTTCGCCGCCGGCCGGGCAGGATGATCGTGCAACGTCAGCCGGGATCAGTGGCCGCTCCCTTGGTCCATCCCGGCCATGCCGCCAGCCATCCCTTCACCGGCGGCCCGGGCTTCGATCTTGAGCGGGACGGACAGCTTGTCGCCGTCCGCAAAGGTCAGCGTCATTTCCGCCGTGCCGCCAGCGGCCAGCTTGTCATCGAGTTCAAACGCCATGACGTGGAGCGCGCCGGGTTCGAACCGGACCGTGCCGCCCGCGGCAACCTCGATCTGCGGGACCGCGCTCATCTTGCCGCCCTTGGTTTCGTGCATTTCCGCCTTGGCCGCGCCGTCGATCGACACGGCGGCGAGCGTGCCCGCCTTGTCGCCGGTGTTGGTCAGCGTGAAGTAGATCCCCGCCGGATTGCCCTTGACCACCGGCAGCATCAGCCGCCCTTCGGTCACGGTCAGGCCGGGCTTGGCCTCGGGCGCGGCGGTGGCTTCGGCGCTGCCTGCGGGCTGCTGCTGGCAGGCCGACAGCGCAAGGACAGCAAGACCAAGCAGGGCCGGGGCGAAGGTAAGACGAGCAGGAAGCACTGGTTTCAATCCTTTGCGATCATGAAAACGCTGGGCGCACAGCTAATGCGGCAGTGCCCTTGTGCCAAGCAAAACCGCACCTATATCCGCCCATGTCATAGAGCCGCCAAGGCGCTTCGCCGGAACCGGGAAGCAGACAAGCGCGGTGTCACACACGACCTAAGGATGGGTAAGAGATGGGTAAAGTAATCGGTATCGACCTTGGCACCACCAACAGCTGCGTTGCAGTCATGGACGGGGGCAAGCCGAAGGTTATTGAAAACTCGGAAGGCGCGCGCACCACGCCGTCGATCGTCGCCTTCACCAAGGACGGCGAACGCCTGATCGGCCAGCCGGCCAAGCGTCAGGCCGTGACCAACGGTGACAACACGATTTTCGCGGTGAAGCGCCTGATCGGCCGCCGCTTTGACGATCCCATGACCAAGAAGGACATGGAACTCGTCCCCTATACGATCATCAAGGGCAAGAACGGCGACGCCTGGGTCTCCGCAGGCGGCGAAGACTATTCGCCCTCGCAGATCAGCGCGTTCACGCTCCAGAAGATGAAGGAAACGGCGGAAAGCTATCTGGGTGAACCCGTCACCCAGGCGGTCATCACCGTTCCGGCCTACTTCAACGATGCCCAGCGTCAGGCGACCAAGGACGCCGGCCAGATCGCGGGCCTTGAAGTGCTGCGCATCATCAACGAGCCGACCGCGGCGGCGCTGGCTTACGGCCTCGACAAGAACGACGGCAAGACCATTGCGGTCTATGACCTTGGTGGCGGCACTTTCGACGTTTCGGTGCTGGAAATCGGCGACGGCGTGTTCGAAGTGAAGTCGACCAATGGCGACACCTTCCTGGGCGGTGAAGATTTCGACACCCAGGTCGTCGAGTATCTGGCCGAGCAGTTCAAGAAGAAGGAAGGGCTGGACCTTCGCACCGACAAGCTGGCCCTCCAGCGGCTGAAGGAAGCCGCCGAAAAGGCCAAGATCGAACTGTCGAGCGCGCAGACCACCGAAATCAACCTGCCGTTCATTACCGCGCGCATGGAAGGCGGGGCGACGACCCCGCTGCACCTGGTGGAAACGATCTCTCGTTCCGATCTGGAAAAGATGGTGGCGAACCTGATCGAGCGCACCAAGGAACCGATGCGCAAGGCGCTGGCTGATGCGGGCCTCAAGGCTTCGGACATCGACGAGGTGGTGCTGGTCGGCGGCATGACCCGCATGCCCAAGGTGCGCGAAGCCGTGAAGGAATTCTTCGGCAAGGAACCGCACACCGGCGTGAACCCGGACGAAGTCGTGGCGATGGGCGCGGCGATTCAGGCCGGCGTGCTCCAGGGCGACGTCAAGGACGTGCTGCTGCTCGACGTGACCCCGCTCTCGCTCGGCATTGAAACGCTGGGCGGCGTGTTCACCCGCATGATCGATCGTAACACCACGATCCCGACCAAGAAGAGCCAGGTGTTCTCGACCGCCGAGGACAACCAGCAGGCCGTGACGATCCGCGTGTTCCAGGGCGAACGTGAAATGGCCGCCGACAACAAGGTGCTGGGCCAGTTCGATCTGGTCGGCATTCCGGCCGCGCGCCGGGGCGTGCCGCAGATCGAGGTGACCTTTGACATCGATGCCAACGGCATCGTGAACGTCAGCGCCAAGGACAAGGGCACCGGCAAGGAACAGCAGATCAAGATCCAGGCTTCTGGCGGTCTGTCAGATGCGGACATCGACCAGATGGTCAAGGACGCGGAAAAGTTCGCCGAGGAAGACAAGAAGCGCCGCGAACTGGCCGAGGCGAAGAACAACGCCGACAGCCTGGTCCACGCGACCGAACGTCAGCTGGAGGAAAATGGCGACAAGATCGACGGCGGCCTGAAGGCCGAAATCGAAGCCGCCATCGCCGTAGCCAAGACCGCGATCGAAAGCGGCGACCCGGCTGAAATGACCGCCAAGACCCAGGCCCTGACCGAAGTGGCCATGAAGATGGGTCAGGCGATCTATGAAAAGGAACAGGCCGCTGCGGCCTCGCCCGGCACCGATGGCCCCGCCGCCGATGGCGACGATGTGGTCGATGCCGAGTTCTCCGAAGTCGACGAGAACAACAAGGGCTGATGAGGCGATGAAACAGGCCGCCGCCGTGCCATCCAGCGCGGCGGCGGCCTTGTTTTCGAGGGTGTGCCATGTCTCTGGATATCGACTTTTACGAGCTGCTTGAGCTTGAGCGCGGCGCGGACGACGCGAAGATCAAGTCGTCCTATCGCAAGCTGGCGATGCGCTGGCACCCGGACCGCAACCCCGGCGATGCCGAAGCGGAATCCCGGTTCAAGGCGATCAGCGAAGCCTATGAGTGCCTGAAAGACCCGCAAAAACGCGCGGCCTATGACCGGTACGGGCACGAAGCCTTCAAGAACGGCGGGATGGGCAATCCCGGCGGCGCGGGCGGCGGCCAGGGCGCCGGCTTTTCCGATATCGGCGACATTTTCGAAACGATCTTCGGCAGCGCGTTCGGCGGCGGCGGCGGCGGGCGGCAACAGACCCGGCGCGGCGCGGATCTGCGCTATGACCTGGAAGTCACGCTGGAAGATGCCTTCCACGGCAAGTCCGCTGAAATCGAGATCGACGTGTCCGCCCGGTGCGAACCGTGCGACGGGTCCGGCGCGGAACCCGGCACCGGCACGCGCCGCTGCAACTTGTGCGGCGGCCACGGCCAGGTCCGCGCGCAGCAGGGCTTCTTCATGGTCGAGCGCACCTGCCCGACCTGCCACGGGCGCGGTGAAGTGATCGAAAAGCCCTGCCGCGCGTGCGGCGGGGAAGGGCGGATCGACAAGCCGCAGAAGCTGGACGTCAACATTCCCGCAGGCGTCGATACCGGCACCCGCATCCGGCTGTCGGGCAAGGGTGAGGCCGGGCCGTTCGGCGCTCCGGCCGGTGACCTGTACATCTTCATCCACATCAGCCGTCACGCGATGTTCGAGCGCGAAGGGACCACGCTGGTCACCCGCGTGCCGATCACCTTCACCACGGCAGCACTGGGCGGAGAGATCGAACTGCCCGGCCTTGACGGCGAAGTCCACGTGATCTCGATCCCGGCGGGCATCCAGTCCGGCAAGCAACTGCGCAAGCGCGGCGCCGGCATGCCGGTGCTGCAAGGGCGCGGGCGCGGCGACATGGTGATGGAAATCATGGTCGAAACCCCGACCAAACTGACCGCCCGGCAAAAGGAATTGCTGCGCGAGTTGCAGGCGACCGAAACCGGTGACGAATGCCCCCAGTCCAAGGGCTTCTTCGACCGGATCAAGGAAGCGTGGAGCGGCCTGACCGAGTGACCGGCCGCTCCAGCTGACGGTTTCAGGCGCGGCGGCGTTCCGAAAACAGCATGAACCGCGCCAGTTCGAACCGGAACAGCAGCAGATACAGTGCATGCAGCGCCACCAGCGGCAGGATCAGGTTGCCGAACAGTTCGTGCAGCTCGCCCAGCGGGCCTTCGTCGTGTTCGCCTTCACCCGAACCGCCTTCGCCGCCCTCGTCGGCATAAGCTGGCGGGATGAGCGACGGCCAGCCTGCGGCCTGATCGTGATCCTCGTTGCCCTGCTCCCGGCCTTCGCCGCGTTCGTCGTCAAGACGAATGCTGTTTCCAACCAGTGTTCCGCCCTGATCCATCGCGATGCCGGTTCCGGCCGCCCCGGCCACGCTGGTCAGAATGGCCAGCACCAGCAGGCGTGAGATGATCGGATGGCGGATGCCGCTTTGCCCGCGCGGCGGGGCGGCGAGCGAAGGAACCAGTCGGCGCAGCTCAAACCCGCGTTTGCGCACAAGTCCCAGCACCAGCCGCAACGCCAGCACCGCAGCAACGGCATAGCCGGTCCAGGCATGGACCAGCCCCAGTTCCTCGGCCGTGAAATAGGCCAGCAGGGTCAGCCCGGCCAGCAGCACATGATAAAATCGTAGAGCTTTCATGTTCGCCTCGCGAAAGCCCCCTTCCGCAGCGGGGCCTAGGCGCGAACGGGGCGCAAACCATTGATCAGGGTCAACGATCTTGTGCTATTCGTCGTGCGCCAGCACTTCAGCCCGCAGCCCGGCAATCAGCCCCGGATCGGCGCGCAGCCGGGGTTCCTCGGCGTCCAGGATCGCCAGAAACGCCTCGCGCTTGAACCGCGCCACTTCCGCCGGATCGAGCAATTGCCCCGGCGGCAGCGCTGATGCGAGCAGGTCGATCATCCGTTCCGCCCCGTGCAGCCGCCCCCACAGGTAATCGTTTTCGCGATAGACCCGGCTGAAGAACGCTCCGAAATTATAGAACTCCACCCCGCGCAAACACAGCTGCGCGCCGCCAGCGCGGATGGAATTGCAGTCTTCCGGTGAAATCCGGTCCACCTTGGCCGGTTCGAACTCGCTGGTGCCAAGGCCGCGCAACAGCGGCAGGGTGACCGTATCGTAGAACGGAAAGCCCAGATAGGTCAGCAGGATGCGCCGCCGCAGTTCGCGCGGCAGCGGGGCAATCGCCTCGACCAGCAGGGCATCGACGACCAGATCGGTTGCCGCCAGCTGGCGGCGGCCCGCCATCGTGGTCAGCACGAGTTCGGGGGCATCGAACACCTGCCGCGCGATGTCGTGGAAATCACGCCCCAGCGCGCTGGTCGCCTCGCGGTCGAAATAGAGCGCCAGCGCGCGGAAGACGGCATCGCGTGCGGTTTCGCGCGCGCCGGGGGCGATGGCTTCGATATCCTCCCACCCTTCGGTCAGGCGCCGCGCCAGCAGCCGCAAGCGCCGGATGCGATAGCGCAGATCGTGATCGCGGAAGAACGTGATGGCCTGCGGTGATGCCCCGCGTGACAGCGCGGACAGCCGGTCCAGCCCCTGTTCCGCCAGATGGGCCGCCAGCCGCTCGGCAATCCGCTCAGTCCCGCGCAGCTGCAAATCCGGGGCGGCGGCGTGGATATCCTCGGCCAGCGCTTCGACGATCCCGGTAAACTTGACCTGACCATAGGCGTGATAGGCAAACCCGGCGCGCTCAGCCGCGGCCTGCTGCGCCTTGGCCCGCCAGGCGCTCAGCCGTTTGACCGTTGGCCGGTCGAGGAACAGGGTGCGGCCAAACAGCAGTTCGACCGCTTCTTCCACTTCCGGGCGCAGCGCATCGACGATCTGGCGCAGCGCGCCCAGCTCGCGCGAGCGGCGCTCCAGCTCCTCCAGATTGTCGCGCACGGGCTGGGCGCGCGGGATCGAGGAGAGCGACCCGAAGATGACCGGAAAGAACCCCGGCGGCCCCGGCTCACCCCGTCGTAACCCGCCGCCGCGATCAGGCCGGGGGTCGATGTAGATGAACCGCCGGTCCACCTCGCGCTGGGCGGGCCGGTCACGCAGCACCTGCATTGCTTCGGCAAAGGGCGCATTGTTCAGCACCGATCCGTCGATCAGCGCAACCTGATCGGCCTCACCGCGCTGGCTGTGTTCGGGCATGATCCGTTCGACAAACGCGGTGCGGCTGGCCCAGCCATCGCTGCGCTCAACCGCCAGCGCGTCGATCTCGGCCAGTTGCAGCGCCGGGAACGCGCCGGGGAAGCTGGCCGTGGCCCGCGCTGCAAACACCAGTTCCAGTGGTGCGGCCAGCTTGCCGCCGGGCCGCTCCGGCGTGGGCGCGCGAAAGCCAATCGACAGGCGGTGCTCGCTTTCTTCTGCCACGGCGGGGCTGTGCAGCCGCAGTTCCTGCAACCGCCCGCGAAAATCGGTGGTGGTGACGAACAGGTCCAGCGGATGGCCCGGCGGCAACAGCGGCGCGTCGGTTTCACTGGTCGCCATCGCTTCGAGCGCTTCGGCCAGCAGCCGGGAAAAGCCCAGTCCGCCAAACGGCGGTTCGAACCAGCGGGAACGGATCAGGCGTGACAGCTTGGCCCGCACTTCGCCGCGCGTCTCGGGCGCGACGCTGGAGGAAACCGCGTTGCCGGGGCGTTTCAGCATCCAGTAGACCAGCGGCATCGCCCAGAACTTGGTAACGCGCGAAAAGGGGCGGGCATCGGGATCGATCAGCACGTCGACGTCGGCGCGTTCCAGCCACAGCTCGGTCAGCGGTTCCAGTGACTGGCCGGAATGGATCGCCTGGGCCAGGAACACCCCGTTGATCCCGCCCGCGCTGGCCCCGGCGATGATGTCGGGCAGCACCCGCAGGCGCAGGCCGTGGTGCCGCTCGATCGTGTGCAGCAACCGGCGATAGACCGCTTCGCTGTCGCCTTCGGGCGGCCCGACATCGTCATGCAGCGCGCGGCTGGCACGGGCCAGCTTCCACAGCTCCTTGGTGACGCCGTGCATATAGACGGCCAGGCTGACCCCGCCGTAGCATACCAGAGCGATGCGAAGTTCCTTCTGCCGCATGGACTTGCTTGTGGCAGATAAAGATGACCGGCGCCAATCCATCTAGGGCGGGAAAATGCGGCCCTGAGCGAAAATGCGCGGGCAAGGCGCTTGCGTTCCGCTTTCGTTCCAACTATCGCAGGGGCATGGCCAAGCCCAAACGCCGATATATCTGTTCCGCCTGCGGCAATGAAAGCAACCGCTGGCAGGGGCAGTGCCCCGATTGCGGGGAATGGAACACGCTGGCCGAAGAAGCGCCGCAGACGGTGTTCTCGCAAAAGCATCACCTGTCCTCAGGCGGGCGGGCGATCCGGTTCGAACCGCTTGACGCACCCGGTGAAACTCCGGTGCGGCGCACCACCGGCCTGCCAGAGTTTGACCGTGCGCTGGGCGGGGGCCTCGTGCCGGGGTCTGCCATCCTGATGGGCGGGGAACCGGGCATCGGCAAATCGACCCTGCTGCTCCAGGCCACCGCCAAAGTGGCGCTCAGCGGCGGCGCGGCGGTTTATATCAGCGGGGAGGAAGCCGCCGGGCAGGTGCGGCTGCGGGCCGAACGGCTGGGGCTGGCCAAGGCCCCGATCCAGCTGGCGGCGGCAACCTCGGTGCGCGATATCCTGACCACGCTGGGGCAGATGGAACCGCCCGCGCTGCTGGTGATCGATTCGATCCAGACGATGCATTCCGACCAGATCGAAGGCGCGCCGGGCACGGTCAGCCAGGTTCGCGGCTGTGCGTTCGAACTGATCCGCTATGCCAAGGAAAACGGCACCGCGCTGGTGCTGGTCGGGCATGTGACCAAGGACGGCAGCATCGCCGGTCCGCGCGTGCTGGAACACATGGTCGATGTGGTGATGAGCTTTGAGGGCGAACGCAGCCACCAGTACCGCATCCTGCGCAGCCTGAAGAACCGCTTCGGCCCGGTCGATGAAATCGGCGTTTTCGCCATGGAAGGGCAGGGGCTGACCGAAGTCGGCAACCCGTCGCTGCTGTTCCTGTCCGGCCGGGATAACCCGGTCGCGGGCAGTGCGGTGTTCCCGGCGATGGAGGGCACGCGGCCGGTGCTGGTCGAAATCCAGGCGCTGATCGTCCGCCTTGCCAGCGGCGCCACCCCGCGCCGCGCGGTGGTGGGCTGGGACAGCGGGCGCATGGCGATGTTGTTGGCGGTGCTGGAAGCGCGCTGCGGCCTCAGCTTTTCGAGCGCCGAAGTGTATCTCAACGTTGCGGGCGGATACCGGCTGGCCGATCCGGCGGCGGATCTGGCGGTGGCCGCCGCGCTGGTCTCCGCGCTGGCGGACAAGCCGCTGCCCGCCGACGCGGTGTGGTACGGCGAAGTATCGCTGGCCGGGGAAATCCGCCCGGTGGCGCATTCCTCGATCCGGCTGCGCGAATCCGCCAAGCTGGGGTTTGCGCAGGCATTCGGACCCGGCGATCCGCCGGAACGGACCGACGGCGCCCGCTACAAGGGATTGTCGGTGCTGCCAAATCTCGTTGACCGGATCATGGCCGGGACCTAAATCCGGGAGCATGACGGGTTTTGACATTGCCGTGCTGGTCCTGATCGGGATGGGTGCAATCACCGGCTTCCTGCGCGGGTTCGTGCAGGAAGTGCTGGCGCTGTCGGCATGGGTCGTGTCGATGGTGGCGATCCACAACCTTCACACCCCGCTGACCGAGGGGCTGGTGCCGCATATCGGGACCGAATCCGGCGCGGCGGTGCTGGCCTTTGCCTTGCTGCTGCTGGTCCCGTTCGCGATTTTCAAGCTGCTCGCCGCCCAGATGGGAGAGGCCAGCCGCAATTCGGTGCTTGGTCCGATTGACCGGCTGATCGGGTTCGGGTTTGGCGCGATCAAGGGGGCGTTGATCACCGTCATCGGCTTTTCGGTGCTGGTGCTGGGCTATGACACCGTCTGGGGACCGGGCGGCCGGCCGGACTGGATCAAGCTGTCGCGCAGCTATCCGTTCGTCAACGCGGCGAGTTCGGAACTGGTCCAGATGATCGCCGAACGCCGCAGGGCTGCGGCTGAGGAAGAGGCCCGGTTGCTGAAAGAAGATGAAGCCCGTTCGGCCAAGCGGGACTGAGCATGGCCTCTGCCGCGCGGCTCTATTCCGGCGAAGTGCTGGCGCTGGCGACCAGTCTGGCCAATTGGCCACTGACCGCTGACCTGCCGCTGACCGGCAGCGCGCGCTCCCCCGCCTGCGGCAGCACGCTGACGGTCGGGCTGGACCTTGATCCCGCCGGACAGATCGCGCGGATCGGGATCAAGGCGCAGGCCTGCGCGATCGGTCAGGCCGCTGCCGCGATCTTTGCCGCTGCCGCCCCCGGTGCCGACCGGGTGGGCGTCGCCGCCGCGCTGGCTGCGCTGGAACGCTGGCTTGTCGCAAGTGGCGCGCTGCCTGATTGGCCGGGACTGGCCGCAATTGCTCCCGCGCGCGATTTTCCCGGCCGGCACGGCGCGATGCTGCTGCCGTGGCGCGCCGCGCTTGAGGCGCTTCCCACGGCCTGAAACCCTCGCTAGAGCAGGCACAAACTGAACCAATCGGGGGATTTTCATGGCCGAACCGGCGCAGCACGTCGAACCAACCGCATCGGACATGCGGCTGGTCATCACCGCATCGTCGATGGGGACCGTGTTCGAATGGTATGATTTCTTCATCTACGGCACGCTGGGCGTGATCCTGTCGAAGACGTTTTTCCCGACCGGCAACGCCACACTGGAAATGCTGCTGTTCTGGCTGGTCTTCGCGGTCGGGTTCGGCTTCCGTCCGCTGGGTGCAGTGCTGTTCGGCTATCTGGGCGACAAGCTGGGGCGCAAGTATACCTTTCTGGTCACGGTGACCCTGATGGGGATTGCCACTGCGGGGGTCGGGCTGGTCCCATCGGCTGACACCATCGGTTACTGGGCCCCGGCGATCATCATCGTCCTGCGGATTCTGCAAGGGCTGGCGCTGGGCGGCGAATATGGCGGCGCGGCGATCTATGTTGCCGAGCATTCACCGTTTGAAAAGCGCGGCTATTTCACCAGTTATATCCAGGCCAGCGTGGTCGGCGGGTTCGTGCTGAGCCTGATCGTGGTGCTGGGCTGCAAGGCCGTGATGAGCCCGGAAACCTGGAACGACTGGGGCTGGCGCGTGCCGTTCCTGCTGAGCATCGCGCTGCTGGCGATCTCGCTGTGGATGCGCTTCAAGCTGTCGGAAAGCCCGGTGTTCCAGGCAATGAAGGAAGAGGGCGAGATCGCGGGCAACCCGTTTGTCGAGAGCTTCACTTATCCGGGCAACAAGAAGCGCATCGCCATCGCCCTGTTCGGGATCGCCGCGGGCCTGACGGTGATCTGGTATACCGCGATGTTCAGCGGGCTGTCGTTCCTGAAATCGGCCATGCATGTCGAGGATACGACGGCGGAAATCATCGTCGGCATTTCGGCGCTGATCGGCATGGGGTTCTACCTCTATTTCGGGCACCTGTCGGACCGGATCGGCCGCAAGCTGCCGATTGTGGTTGGCTATGCGCTGACGCTGGCGCTGCTGTTCCCGACCTATTGGTTCATGGGGGCAGTGGCCAAGAACCCGGCGCAGAGCGCGGCGATCGAATGGACCCTGCGCGGCCCGGCCTGCGATTATAACCCGTTCGCCACGGTGCAGGAATCCAGCTGCGGCAAGCTGATGGGCGATTTCGCCGGGGCGGGCGTGACCTATACGCTGGAACAGGGCGCGGCGCTTGAACTCGTGACGGCTGAGGGCAAGGCCTATCCGCTGGGCAACCTCGACTGGACCGACGCCAAGATCCGCAAGGCGCAGATCGAGGAACTGGTCGGCAGCACCGTGTTCAACTTTGAAAAGCACAAGCCGTCGCTCACGCAGTCGGCGCTGATCGTGGCGGCGCTGCTGGTGCTGATGGCGCTGTCGGCGGCGACCTATGGCCCCGTGGCCGCGCTGCTGGCGGAAATGTTCCCGCCGCGCGTGCGCTATAGCTCGATGTCGATCCCCTATCACATTGGCACCGGCTATTTCGGCGGGTTCCTGCCGTTCATTGCCAGCTATATCGTCGCGCGGACCGGCGATCCCTATGCCGGGTTGTGGTATACGTGGGTGGTCGTGCTGATGGCGCTGCTGGTCGCGATGTGGGGCCTGAAAGGCGGCTTGCCGCGCGACTATGCCGATGATCCCGGCAAATGACCGGGCCTGACGCTCCGGCGTCCCCGCTGCGGCTGACGATCGATACCGCCGCGCTGACCGCCAACTGGCGGGCACTGGACCGGCGCTCCGGGGCGGCGCGTGCCGGGGCGGCGGTCAAGGCGGATGGCTATGGCGTGGGCGCGGCGCAGGTTGCGCCGGTGTTGCAGGCTGCGGGTTGCAGCGATTTTTTCGTCGCGCACTGGGGGGAAGTGGCCGCGCTGGCCGCGCACGTTCCCGCCGCCCGGATCGCCGTGCTGCACGGACCGCTCACCCCCGCCGATTCGGCCTATGCCCGCGCGGCCGGGGTTCGGCCGGTAATCAACTCCATCCAGCAGGCGCAGCTGTGGCGCGCGGGCGGGGGCGGGGTGTGCGACCTGATGGTCGATACCGGGATCAACCGGCTGGGCGTCAGCCTGAGCGAACTGGACGATCCGGTGATCGCCGGTCTGACGGTCGATGTGCTCCATTCACACCTTGCCGCGGCAGAGGAACCGGACAACCCGCTTAACCGGCTGCAACGGGAGCGCTGGCAGGCCGCGCGCGCGCTGATCCCGCACCGCCGCGCGGCGCTGGCCAACAGCGCCGGGATTGCGCTGGGCCAGGACTATCACGGCGATCTGACGCGCCCCGGCCTGGCGCTCTATGGCGGGGTGCCCTGCGCTGCGCTGGCCGGGCACATCCGGCAAGTGGTTCGCCCGCAGGCCGCAATCATGCAGGTGCGTGAATTGCAGCCCGGGGACAGCGTGGGCTACAACGCCACCTTCACCGCCGCCGCCGCGATGCGGGTGGGCGTGGTCAGCGTCGGTTATGCCGATGGCTATCTGCGCTGCTGGTCGGACAAGGGGGTGCTGCGCAGCGGGGAACGGGCGCTGCCCGTGCTGGGCCGGGTGTCGATGGACATGACGGTCGTGGACCTGACCCGCGCCCCGGACCTGCGCGAAGGCGACTGGCTGGAGATCGACTATGATCTGCCGCAAGCCGCGCAGCGCAGCGGGCTTTCGCAGTATGAACTGCTGACCCTGCTGGGGCGCCGGTTTGCCCGCTGAGTTGCGGTGCAAAGCTTATGTTGCGTTGCCGTTGCTGCAAGTGCTAACATTGCAGCAGAGAGCAGGGGACACGGCATGAGCGAGGGCAAGGGCGATACGGTCGTCATCAAGAAATACGCCAACCGGCGGCTGTATAATACCCAGTCATCCAGCTATATCACGCTCGATCATCTGGCGAAGATGACCCGTGAAGGGATCGACTTCAAAGTGCTCGATGCGAAAAGCGGCACTGATATTACCCATCAGATCCTAACCCAGATCATCATGGACGAAGAAAGCACTGGTGGTGAGCAGATGCTCCCGGTCAATTTCTTGCGCCAGCTGATTTCGATGTATGGCAATTCAATGCAGGGACTGGTCCCGCATTATCTTGAAGCATCGATGGAAAACTTCAGCTCGAATCAGGCCAAGCTGCGCCAGGCGTTCGAGGACAGCCTGGGCAACAACCCGCTGGCCAAACTCGCCCAGCAGAACATCGCGATGTTCAAGGCTGCGGCAACGGCGTTCATGCCCGGTCTGGGTGAAACCAAACCCGTCACCCGCGATCAGGAACAGGACAGCGAAATCGCCGCCCTGCGCGCGCAAATGGCGGAAATGCAAAAGCAGCTCGACAAGCTGGGGAAGTGATCAAACCGGGCAGGGCCGTCCCATAGCGTTTGAACCTGTCGTCATGTGCCGCTAACAGCGCGAACATGACTCAAGCCAAAATACGCCACGCCCTGTCCGTCACCCGCGAAGCCGATTTCGCCGCCTGGTATCAGGAAGTCATCTCGGAAGCCGAAATGGCCGAGGAATCGGGCGTGCGCGGCTGCATGGTGATCAAGCCATGGGGCTATGGCATCTGGGAACGAATCCAGCATCTGATGGACACCCGGATCAAGGCGGCCGGGGTGCAGAACTGCTATTTCCCGCTGTTCATCCCGCTTTCCTACTTCGCCAAGGAAGCCGAGCACGTTGACGGCTTTGCCAAGGAAATGGCGGTCGTCACCCATCACCGCCTGATCCAGGACGGCAAGGGCGGGCTGATCCCCGATCCCGAAGCCAAGCTGGAAGAGCCGCTGATCGTGCGGCCCACCTCGGAAACGGTGATAGGTCAGGCGATGAGCCGCTGGATCCAGTCGTGGCGCGATCTGCCGCTGCTGACCAACCAGTGGGCCAACGTGGTGCGCTGGGAAATGCGCACGCGGATGTTCCTGCGGACCAGCGAATTCCTCTGGCAGGAAGGCCACACCGCCCATGCCGACCGCGCCGACGCGATGGCGGAAACGCTGCGCGCGCTGGAAATGTATCGGTCGCACTCGGAAGACGATCTGGCGATGCCGGTGATCGCGGGTGAAAAGCCTGAGAACGAACGCTTCCCCGGCGCAGTTGCAACCTATTCGATCGAAGCGATGATGCAGGATGGCAAGGCGCTTCAGGCCGGCACCTCGCACTACCTTGGCACCGGTTTCGCCGAAGCGGCGGGCATCCGCTATCAGGACAAGGAAGGCGGCCAGCAGCTGTGCCACACCACCAGCTGGGGCGTTTCGACCCGGCTGATCGGCGGCGTGATCATGACCCACGGGGATGACGACGGCCTGCGCGTGCCGCCGCGGATCGCCCCGCAGCAGATCGTGATCCTGCCGATGCTGCGCGAAGACGATGGCGACGCCGCGCTGCTCGCCTATTGCGAGGAACTGCGCGCAGCCCTCGCCAGCCAGTGGGCGCTGGGCGAACCGGTCCGCGTGCTGCTCGACAAGCGCGCGGGCAAGGCCACGCAAAAGCGCTGGGGCTGGGTGAAAAAGGGCGTGCCGCTGATCCTCGAAATCGGCGGTCGCGATGCGGCTGGCGGGCAGGTTTCCGTGGTGCGCCGCGACCGGCTGTGGCGCGAGGACGGCAAGGTCAACTTCGTCGCCCAATCGCGTGAGGAGTTCCTGGCGGCCGCCGTGGGTGAGCTGGAATCGGTCCAGTCTTCGCTCCACGCCGAAGCCACCGCGCGGCGCGATGCGCAGATCCATCGCGGCGTGACCGACCTGGCCGGGCTGGAAGCCTTCTTTGCTGAGGACACGCGCTATCCGGGCTGGGTGGAACTGGGCTGGGCGCGTCCGACCGGCGCGGCGCTGGACGCCGTGGTGGACAAGCTCAAGACCATGAAGCTGACCATCCGCAACACCCCGATGACCGGAACGCCGGTTTCCGGCACCTGCCCGTTCACGGGCGATCCTGTCGTGGAGACGATCTATGTCGCGCGTTCGTACTAGGTTTGCAGCGCTGCTGGCACTGTCATTGGCCAGTCCGCTGGTGGCGGCTGACCCGGACGTATCCGAGGCCCGGCTGCGTGCCGATGTGGAACGGCTGGTGTCGTTCGGTACCCGTCACACGATGTCGGTGCAGGACGATCCCAAGCGCGGGATTGGCGCCGCGCGGCGCTGGGCCGAGGCAGAATTTCGCAAGACGTCGAAGACGTGTGGCAATTGCCTCGAAATCGTCCTGCCTGAACGCATGGTCACCGCAGAGCGCGTGCCGGTGCCGACCCGGCTGGTCAACGTCGTTGCGATCCAGCGCGGGACCGAGCGGCCCAGCGAGGTCGTGATCATCCAGGCCCATATCGACAGCCGCGCCTCCGACGTGATGAACGCGACGATTGACGCCCCCGGCGCGAACGATGACGGTTCCGGCACCGCGCTGGTGCTGGAAGCCGCACGCGTGCTGTCGCAGCGCAAGTTCCCGACCACCGTGGTCTATGCCGCGCTGTCAGGCGAAGAGCAGGGCCTGCTCGGCGGGCGGCTGCTGGCCGAATATGCCAAGGAACAGGGTTGGACGGTCAAGGCCGTGCTCAACAACGACATTGTCGGCAATTCGCGCGGATCTGACGGGTTGGTCGATGACGGCAACGTCCGGGTCTTTTCCGAAGGCCCGCGCGCCGATGGTGATGACAAGCTGCGCGCGCAGGCCCGCCGCTTCGGCGGTGAAAATGACAGTCCAAGCCGCAACCTTTCACGCTATATCAATGATGTCGCCAGCACTGTTCAGACTGGCCTGAACGTCCGTCAGGTCTGGCGGGCGGACCGGATGGGCCGGGGCGGGGACCAGTTGCCCTTCCAGGAAGCAGGCGTTCCCGCGATCCGCTTCTCGGTGGCGGTGGAAGATTACGACCATCAGCATCAGGATCTGCGGGTCGATCAGGGCACCGTCTATGGCGACACGATTGATGAAATGGACTTTCCCTATCTCGCCCGTGTCACCCGGCTGAACATCGCCGTCGCTGATCGGCTCGCCCGCGCGCCGCTACCGCCGGTCACCACGGCCGAAGCCGCCGTGCAGACCTTCACCACGGTCAAGTGGCAGCCCGCGGCCGGAGCAGTCGCCTACCGCGTCTGGCGCCGCCGCACCGATGTGCGCGACTGGGCCGACCCGGTGCGGATCGACGATCCGGGCGCGACCTCGCTCAAGCTCGACGGCGTGCGCGGCGATGACTGGCTGTTCGGGGTCAGCGCCATCGCGCCCGACGGCACCGAAAGCCCGGTGTCCTCCGCCGTCCCCGGCGGCCCGTTCGTGCCGCGCGCAGGCTGACCGGGTGGCAATTTCCAAATCCTCACGGGGTCCCAATCCACCGAAAGGAAAGCTCATCCAGGGTCTCCCCTCGCGCCAGCAGGTGCTTGATTTCATATCGAACTCGGCCGAACCGGCGGGCAAGCGGGAAATCGCCAAGGCGTTTGGCCTGAAAGGGCAGGAAAAGATCCAGCTGAAGGCGCTGCTGCGCGACATGGCCGATGAAGGCCTGATCGACGGCAACCGCACCGCGTTTCACCGCATGGGTGGCGTGCCCAAGGTGACGGTCCTGCGGGTGATCGACATCGAGGAAGGTGAGGCGATCGCCGTGCCTGACAACTGGCAACCCGATGACGCCACTCCGCCGCCGCGCCTGCGCCTGATCGAACGGGTGCGCGGACAGAAACCGCGCGGCGGTGCCGCCGTGAAAAAGGGTGACCGCGTGCTCGCGCGGACCGAGGAAACCGCAACCGGGTGGATCGCCTTCCCGATCAAGACCCTGCCGACCATGGCCGATCAGGTCATGGGCGTGGTGGAAATTGACGGGACCGGCAACGGCTGGCTCGCCCCGGTCGACAAGCGTGAGCGCCACGCCGCACCGATTGCCGATCTCGGCGGGGCGGAAGCCGGGCAGCTCGTGCTGGCGGAACCCGCCGGCCGCAGCCCGCGCGCGGGCGTGAAAGTCACCGCGATCCTGGGCGATCCGCTCGCCCCCAAGGCGTTCAGCCTGATCGCGATCCACAAGCACGGCATCCCCAACGTCTTTTCCGGCGAAGTGCTGGAAGAAGCGCAGCTGTCCGCCAAGCTGCCGCTCAGCGCAGAGCGGCGCGAGGATTTGCGGCACCTGCCCATCGTTGCGATCGACCCCAGCGACGCGCGCGACCATGACGACGCGATCTGGGCCGAGCCAGACGGCGCAGGCGGTTTTCGCGCGTTGGTCGCGATTGCCGACGTCAGTTTCTATGTCCGTCCCGGCAGCGCGCTCGACGCCGAGGCGCGCAAGCGCGGCAATTCGGTCTATTTCCCCGACCGGGTCGTGCCGATGCTGCCCGAAGTGCTGAGCGCCGATGTCTGCTCGCTCCGCGCGGGCGAGGACCGGGCGGCGATGGCCTGCCATCTGGCCTTCGACGGGCAGGGCCAAGTAACGTCATGGCGTTTCACCCGCGCCATCGTCCGCATTTCCGAAGTCGTGGCTTATGAAGAAGCGCAGCGCCGGATCGATGCGGGCGAGGCGGCGGACAACCTCACGCACTTGTGGGCGGCATGGGCCGCGCTCGAAACCGCGCGCAAGGCCCGCGAACCGCTCGAACTCGACCTGCCGGAACGCCGCGTGGTGCTGGACGAACAGGGCAAGATCACCCAGATCGCGCTGCGCGAACGGCTTGATGCGCACCGCGTGGTCGAGGATTTCATGATCGCGGCGAACGTCGCGGCGGCCAAGGCACTGGAAAGCAAGGTCGCCCCGGTGGTCTATCGGATCCACGAAACCCCGAACCGGGAAAAGCTGGTCACGCTGAAGGAATACCTTGCCACGTTTGACCGCAAGCTGGCGCTTGGTCAGGTCATAACCCCAAGCATTTTCAATCGCTTCATCAAGGATATTGCGGACGAATCTGAAAAGGCGCTGATCATGGAGGCGGTGCTGCGCAGCCAGACCCAGGCTTATTACGGGCCGCGCAACGCGGGCCATTTCGGGCTGGCGCTGGGCAGCTATGCGCACTTCACCTCGCCGATCCGGCGTTATGCCGACTTGCTTGTCCATCGTGCGCTGGTCGATGCGTTCCACCTTGAGCAGCCCGCGCCGCAGGCCGATCTGCCGCCATCCTCCGGCCTGTCCGACCGCGATCGCGCCGATCTGGGCCGGGTGAGTGAGGCGATCAGCGCCGCCGAACGCCGCGCGATGGAGGCTGAGCGCGAAACGATTGACCGCTATGTCGCCGCCTGGCTGGCCAGCCGGGTGGGCGAAGTGTTCGACACGCGCATTTCGGGTGTCCAGAAGTTCGGTCTGTTCGCCACGATCATCGGGCTGGGCGGGGACGGACTGGTCCCGATTTCAACGCTGGGGGACGAACGGTTCTCCTATGACGAAAAGGCGCAGGTGCTGATCGGTGACAGCACCGGCACGCGCTTTGCCATGGGTGATATCGTGCGCCTGCGGCTGGCCGAGGCCAACCCGCTCACCGGCGCGCTGAAGTTTGAGCCCGAAGACAGCGATGCGATCGAACCGCGCGGCCGCAAGCCGCTGCCGCTGCGCCACAAGGGCAAGCACATGGCCGGTCCGCGCGGCCGCCCCGCCAACATTCGCCACCAGGGAAAACGCCGATGAAACCAGCCTCGCTTGTCCTGCTTTCCGCGCTGCTGCCGGTTGCCGCAGCCGCTGCCACTCCGCCCGCGCCGGAAGACAATTACGACCGGCTGGGCATGGCGGTAGCGCTGGAAAACACGTGCAGCATGATGCGCGGGTTCGAAGGCTGGTTCATGCACAAGGCATGGACCGCGCAGATGAGCGGCTCAAACGTCGACGGCGAGATCGAGGCGGCCCGACGCGCTGCCGGGGGCCTGGGTGATATCACCGCCTCGGCCGAAGCGGGGGAAAAGGCCCGCGCCGCCGCGCACAAGCGCTTTGCCGACAAGGCCCGGACGCTGGGCTGCCAGGGCGGCATGGCATACTTGCGCGATGGCAAAATGGCTGCGGCCACGATGTTCGGCAGCACCATGCTGACCGCACAGCAGAACCGGAGCAGCGCGCCGCCCGCCACCGGGTTGACTGTGCTGACGGCTGAGCAGCGCGGTTTGCATTCGGCCTTTGTCGCGGTGGCTCAGGCTGACTTCGGGGTCAACCTGCCGCTGCTGGAACAGCAGATGGGCAAGCTGGCGCAGCAGCGCATGGGCCAGTACCGGGCGCAGCAACCGGTGATGGCGGCGACCTTGCAGGTGCGTGACCATGACGAGGCGTTCGGGCTGCTACGGCTGGAATCACAGGCGCAAGGGGCCGGGTATCAGCCGCGACTGGTGGCGCTCAACCGGTTTGCGCCGCTCGATCTGCCGGTGCTGGAATGGCGCAAGGCGGGCAGCGCCCCGGTGCGGTTTGCGCAAGTTCCGGCGCGGCTCCGGCTGGCCGATGCAGGGGTGCTCAAATGGCAGGCTTATGCCGTGCTGGCGGTCTGTCAGGGCGGCGGGGCCACGTTGGGCCTGTTCGGTGAGGACGCGCCGGCATTGGCCGGAAGGTTCCAGGCCCGGTTCATCAACGACGGCGCGAACACGGCGGTCGATCTGGCCCGGCAGTCCGCCGATTGCCTGTTTGACGCCTGTTTCAGCGTGCCGGATGCGCTGTTGGGCAATGTTCGTGCCGCCAAGGCGATGGTGGTTGTCACACTGGAACAGCCGGTCAAATCCTATGCCGATGAAAGCAATGTGATGCGGATTGATCTCGCCACGCTGCCGACGGTCATGAAGCCATAAGTATCAATATGGTATCGGGAAAACCTAAGGCTGTTCAGGATCTTCCGAGGCGATCAAGATCGGCCTCGCCGATAGCGCCGGGGATGACATAGAGCGGGCAGGGCAACTGGCCTGCGGTGCCGCTGAAATGCAGCACCAACGGGCCGGGTGCGCCATTGCTGGCGGCTCCCAGCACCAGCGCGGAGACTTCGGGATGTTCGGTCAGATACTCGCGGATCACCTGCACGCCGTCCCCCTGCCGCACGGCAATCGCAGGCGGGATCGCCGCTTCGCCCATCAGGCTGCCTGCCGCAGCGGTAACCAGCGCTTCGGCGCGGGCGCGGGCTTCTTCCTCGATGGTGGCTTGCACGCCGCCGAAGGCGACAAATGGCTGACGCGGGACGAGTGCGAGCAAGTGGACGGTTCCGCCCGTGCGGGCCGCCCGCCGGGCGGCAAAGCGCAGCGCGACGTTGGCCTCATCCGTCTCGTCCATGATCACCAGATAGACGCGCATCCCGAAATCCCCCATGAAGTGGACATATCCGATACAAACGTATTCGGCGCAAGCACCTTGCCCTAGGCGTCCATTTTGGCCAGAGACGTAACGTCAAAAGCTCCCCCTCAAGAGGACCGGAACGAAAATCCATGCCGATCGAAATCAAGATGCCCGCGCTGTCCCCGACGATGGAGGAAGGCACGCTCGCCAAATGGCTGGTCAAGGTGGGGGACAAGGTGTCGTCCGGCGATATCATGGCCGAGATCGAGACCGACAAGGCGACGATGGAGTTCGAGGCGGTGGACGAAGGCGTGATTGCCTCCATCGCCGTGGCCGAGGGTAGCGAGAACGTGAAGGTCGGCACCGTGATCGCGACGCTGACCGGTGATGACGAAGACGCCAGTCCGACGCCGGCCGCCAAACCGGCGGCTCCGGCAGCGCCTGCGCCAGCCCCCGTCGTTGTTCCGGTTGCCGCCGCGCCTGTCATGGCAGCCCAGGTCAAGGTCGCGGGTGAGCGCGTGGTCGCATCGCCGCTGGCCAAGCGGATCGCCGCCACGCGCGGGGTTGAACTGGCGGGCATGACCGGCAGCGGCCCCGGTGGCCGGATCGTCAAGGCCGACGTCGAAGCCGCGACGCCGGGCGCGGCGGCAGCACCGGTTGCCGCTCCGGCGGCCAGCGCCGCACCTGCACTGGCACTGGCACCGGCGGCAACTCCGGACTTCGGCATTCCGTTCGAAGCGGAAAAGCTCAACAACGTGCGCAAGACCATCGCGCGCCGCCTGACCGAGGCCAAGCAGACCATCCCGCACATCTACCTGACGGTTGACGTCCGGCTCGATGCGCTGCTGAAGCTGCGCGGCGAGCTGAATGCGGCGCTGGAGGCGCAAGGCGTCAAGCTTTCGGTAAATGACCTGCTTATCAAGGCTTTGGCTAAGGCACTTGAAATCGTGCCGAAGTGCAATGTCAGCTTTGCCGGGGACGAACTGCGCAAGTTCAGCCGCAGCGACATCTCGGTTGCGGTCGCCGCGCCGTCGGGGCTGATCACGCCGATCATCGTCGATGCTGCCAGCAAGACCGTGTCGCAGATTTCGAAGGAAATGAAGGCGCTGGCCGATAAGGCGCGCGAAGGCAAGCTGATGCCGCACGAGTATCAGGGCGGTACGGCCAGCCTGTCGAACCTCGGGATGTTCGGGATCAAACAGTTCGATGCCGTGATTAACCCGCCGCAGGGCATGATCCTGGCGGTCGGTGCGGGTGAGCAGCGCCCGTTTGTGGTCGATGGCGCGCTGGCGGTGGCCACGGTGATGTCGGTGACCGGCAGCTTCGATCACCGCGCGATCGACGGGGCGGACGGGGCGCAGCTCATGCAGGCGTTCAAACAGCTGGTGGAGCAGCCGCTTGGGCTGGTCGCCTGAACCTGATTTAACGGTATTTCCGGGAGTTTCCCATGTCCGAACAGTATGATGTCGCAATCCTGGGCTCCGGCCCCGGCGGGTATGTCGCGGCGATCCGCTGCGCGCAGCTCGGCCTGAAGACGGCGATTGTGGAGCGCGAGAACCTCGGCGGGATCTGCCTCAACTGGGGCTGCATCCCGACCAAGGCGCTGCTGCGTTCGGCCGAAGTGTTCCACCAGATGAAGCACGCCAAGGACTACGGGCTGGCGGCAACCGGGATCAGTGCGGACCTGAGCGCGGTGGTGGCGCGCTCGCGCGGGGTGGCCAAGCAGCTCAATCAGGGCGTCACGCACCTGATGAAGAAGAACAAGATCACCGTCCACATGGGCGAGGGCGCGCTGATCGCCCCCGGCAAGCTGGAAGTGACCGGGGCCAAGGGCAAGGAAACCTTGTCGGCCAAGCACGTGATCATTGCCACCGGCGCGCGGGCGCGCGATCTGCCGTTTGCGAAGGCCGACGGCAAGCGTGTGTGGACCTATCGCCATGCCATGACGCCGACCGAACTTCCGGGCAAGCTGCTGGTCATCGGTTCGGGTGCGATCGGGATCGAATTTGCCAGCTTCTACAATGATATGGGCGCGCAAGTTACGGTCGTTGAGATGATGGACCGGATCGTCCCGGTCGAAGATGCCGATGTGTCGGGCTTTCTCGAAAAGGCGCTGGTCAAGCAGGGCATGACGATCATGACCGGGGCCGGGGTAGAGGCGCTGGACGTGTCCGGCAAGGGCGTGAAGGCCAGACTGAAGGGCAAGGACGGCAAAGTCAGCGAGGCCGAGTTCAGCCATGTGATCGTGGCGGTGGGGATCGTCCCGAATACCGAGAACATCGGGCTGGAAGCGATTGGAATCAAAGCGGAACGCGGGATCATCGCGATTGATGGCATGGGCCGCACCAACGTCCCGGGCGTGTGGGCCATCGGTGATGTCACGCCCGGACCGTGGCTTGCCCACAAGGCCAGCCACGAAGGCGTGATCGCGGCGGAAGCCATCGCGCAGGCGCTGGGCAACAAGGACGTGCACCCGCATGCGATGGACAAGCGCAACATTCCGGGCTGCACCTATTGCCACCCGCAGATCGCCAGCGTCGGGCTGACCGAAGCCGGGGCGAAAGCGGCGGGTTATACCGTCAAGGTCGGCAATTTCCCGTTCATGGGCAACGGCAAGGCCATCGCGCTGGGTGAGCCGGAAGGCTTCGTCAAGACGGTGTTCGATGCCGCGACCGGCGAACTGCTGGGCGCGCACATGATCGGGGCGGAAGTGACCGAGCTGATCCAGGGCTATGTTGTTGGCAAGACGCTGGAAACGACCGAGGCCGAGCTGATGGCCACCGTGTTCCCGCACCCGACCCTATCGGAAATGATGCACGAAAGCGTGCTGTCCGCCTATGGCCGCGCGCTCCATATCTAGGGGCTGGGCGGCCCCTGCTTCAGAAGGTCGGGTTCGCCTTTTTCACCAGATGCTCGAACACCGCGATATGCAGCGGTTCGCTGAAGGCGCAGCCGATGGCGGCCGCGGTTTGCCAGCGGATTTCGGCGGATAGCAGCTGCATGCCGGGGATCCGGATGCGCGGCGGATCACCCCAGTTATCGGCCGGAATGCTGGGCAAGGAAATCTCCGAAAACGGTGCAAACCCGGATGGAATCGCTGCGCGGCGATTCCGGTTGGGGACCGCTTTGGCGCGCCGCTGGTTAACGTTTCTCCAAGACGCGGCCAGCGCGGAGCGGATTTGCAAAAACTCGCCCTGACAATGGCTTCGATGTGACGTCGTGACGCCAATTTCCCTCAATCTTTGATCTGCTTAACGAGGTATTTACCCTTGTTGTGCAGTTAACCGCCGCATGAGGTCGCAACTCTTTTCCTTTCAACGCGCCGCCTGGCGCGATGGCAACCCGCTGATCCGGCTGCTGCTGGCGCTGGCCGCAGCGCTGTGGTTTGCATCGGCCGCGGGTGCCCAAACTGTCACGCGCTATACCAACAGCACCGACAGTGCGGTGAACGCCATCAACGAGGCGGCAACTCCGTGCAGCAACACGTTCAAGCGCACCTTCTCGGTCGGCAGCAACTATACGATCTCGGACGTCAACATCGCGGTGCTGCTGGCGCATACCTATCGCGGCGATCTGGTGATGTATCTGCGTTCCCCTGCAGGCACGCGCATCCAGCTGACCAACGGAGCCAACGCCGGGGCGGCGCAGAACTTCAACGGAACGTTCGATGATGAGGCGGGCACGGCGATCACGTCCTACACCGCCAATGCGGCCGCCACCGCGACGACAGTCGTGCCGCCCTATGCCACCAGCTTTTCCCCCTCCAGCAGCCTGACCGCGTTCGACGGGCAGTCCTCGTCCGGCACGTGGACGCTGGAAATCTGCGATCAGTATGGCGGCGATTCCGGCACGTTCTATCAGGCTGACCTTTACCTGACGCAGGCTCCGGCCAGCTATGCCGACCTGTCGCTGGGCATGACAGCCAGCACCACCAGCCCGGCCACCGGGTCCAACGTGACCTATACGCTGACCGTGACCAACGCGGGCGGATCGCCCGGCACGGCCAGCGGCGTGACGGTCGCCAGCCTGTTGCCGGCGGGACTGACCTATGTCAGCCACTCAGGGGCGGGGAGCTATAACAGCGCAACCGGGGGCTGGGCAGTTGGCTCGCTGACCCCCGGCCAGAGCCGCACGCTGAGCCTTGTCGCCGCAGTCAATGTCGGGGCCGGAACGGTGCTGGCCCACACTGCGGAAATCTCCGCATCTTCGGTGGCCGATCTCGATTCCACCCCCGGCAACGGTTCGACGGTCGAGGATGACTACGCCAGTTCGACGATTACCGTCCCCGGAAGCCGCAGCGCCGGAATTGCGCCGATGCTGACCTGTCCGAACGGCTCCAGCCTGTTCGACTGGGACAGCCAGACCTGGTCGGCGGGCAGCACCACCAACAGCTATACGCTGGCGGGGTTCGGATCGGTCGGTTTCAACATCACCAATCCCGGCTTATTCCTGAACAACGCGACGTACGGCGGACAGTCGCCCGCCCGAACCAACGCGATTACCGGCGGCCTGCCAACGCCCCAGTTTGCGCTGATCCAGCTGGTCGATCTGCCCAGCCGGAACAGTCTGGTGACCACCACGATTGCGCTCGGCAACACGGCAGCGGCCGCGCAGTTCACGATCTTTGATGTCGATTATGCCGCCAACCAGTTTGCCGACAAGGTGACGGTCACGGGCCGGTTGAACGGGGCCACCGTGCTGCCGACCCTGACCAACGGCATTGCCAACTATGTCGTCGGCAACAGCGCCTATGGCGATGCCCTCTCGACCGACACCCAGCCGAACGGCAACCTGGTGGTGACGTTTGCAGCGCCGATCGACACGATCACCCTTGAATACGGCGATCACGCGCTGGCACCGGGCGATCCCGGCCAGCAGGGGATCGAGATCCATGACATCACGCTGTGCCGCCCGACGGCGAGCATCGGCGTGACGAAGGTCAGCGCGGTGATCAGCGATCCCGTTAACCTGACGACCTCGCCCAAGGCGATCCCCGGCGCGGTCATGGAATACTGCATCCTGATCACCAACACCGGGACGGCCACGCTGACCAACGTGGTGGCGACCGATCCGCTGCCTGCCACGGTCAGCTTCGTGCCCGGCAGCATGACGTCGGGCGCAAGCTGCGTCGCCGCGACAGTTGCGGAAGACGACAACGCCGCCGGCGCGGATGAAAGCGATCCGTTCGGGGCCAGCATGACTGGCAGCACATTGAGCGCAACGGCGGCCAGCCTGCCTGGCAGCACGGCCTTTGCAATCAAGTTTCGTGTAGTCGTAAACTAGGGCGTATCAATAATATAGAACGAGAATATCAGGTAATTTGACACCAAAGCGGGTGCGGCTGACCGGGTATGGATCGCCGTTGCCCCGCATATGAGCCCCATACCAGCTAAAAATGCCCTGATCCGTGCCATTCTTTGCATGATTTCAATGCCGGATTTGGGGTTCATTAACCCTTTAACCCTATGGAAAACCATATGAAACAGGATCACACCAACACTTTTCGCCTAACCGCTGCGGTTACCGCCGGGTTAACCCTGATCGTCATTCCCCAGGCTGCGAACGCGGCCGGGGTTCTGGCCGGCACGCTGATCGAAAACACCGCCTCGGCGACCTATTCGTCGGGCTCGGCCAGTGGCTCGGTTTCGTCGAACACCGTCACCGTCAAGGTCGATGAGCTGCTCGACGTTGCGGTTGCGGGGCTGACCACCACGCCGGTCACGGCCGGATCGACCAGCATCGTGCTGGAGTATTCGATCACCAACACCGGCAACGGCGGCGAGGCGTTCAATGTCACGGTCGATCCGGCCGTCGCGGGCAACGGGTTCGACTCGGTCGTCCAGACGATCGCCTATGACAGCAACGGCAACGGCGTTTACGACGCAGGCGTCGATACGGTCATCACCAATGGCGCAGCAACCTCCAGCATTGCCGCCGACGGATCGCTGAAAGTGTTCGTGATCGTTACGCTGCCGACCGGAGCAACCGATGCATCGACCAGCCAGGTCCGCCTGACTGCCGATGCGGTAACCGGCACGGGCGCGCCCGGCACGGTGTTCACCGGCCAGGGCGAAGGCGGCGGCGATGCCGTGGTCGGCGCTTCGGGCGCGAGCGACAACGCCACCGACGAAATGATTGCCAGCCTGGCCACGGTCGCGCTGGCGAAGACCGCCGCGATTGTCGATCCGTTCGGCGGTTCGCAGCCGGTTCCGGGCGCGGTCATCACCTATACCCTCGTCGCCACGGTGAGCGGTTCGGGACAGGCAGAAGGCCTGCACGTGACCGACATCATTCCCGCCGGGACGACCTATCAGGTCACCACGCTGAAGCTGGACGGCGCAGGCCTGACCGACGGCGCCGATGCCGACGCGGGCGTGGCTTCGGCCAGCGGGATCGACGTGGACCTTGGCACGGTTGCCGGAGGCACGACCAAGACCGTCACGTTCGACGTCAAGATCAACTGAGGAGCAGCGTCATGAAGACCAACTGGATTTCCGCTGTCATCGGCATGACCGCATTCGCAGCCAGCACCCTTTCCGCCCCGGCCTTGGCCGAGACGGCAAAGGCGGCGCAGGTCGAGCTGGAAAGCGACGTCAAGGTCGAAAAGGTCGTGGCCGAAAACGGCACCGTCCGGAAGACCTGGGTCACGCCGCAAGTGGTCGTGCCGGGTGACCGGCTGATTTTTTCGGTCCGCTATCGCAATGTCAGCGCCGATAAGGTCGAAACGTTCGTCGTCACCAACCCGATCCCGCAGCCGGTCATGCTGGCTGCGGACGGGGCAGACGCGCTCGACGTTTCGGTCGATGCCGGGCGCAACTGGGGCAGCCTTGGCGCGCTTCAGGTGGCTGACGGCAAGGGCGGCCAGCGCGGCGCGCTCAACTCGGATGTCACGCACATCCGCTGGACCCTGCCGGTGCTGAACCCCGGCGAGTCCGGGACGCTCACTTACAACGCTATCGTCCGCTGACCAGCGGCTGAACCGCCACGACCCCAGGGCGGAAAGGATCGGGGTTGAAACTGAACTATGGGGACCATGCAATGAACAAGTCAGGCAGACTGCTGGGGCAGGCCGGTGCGATCGCACTCGTCGCGCTCGGCGCGAGTCCCGCACTGGCGTCGGGTACGCTGGCGGGCTCTTCCATTACCAATACCGTGACCGTCAACTATCAGGTTGGCGGGATTGCGCAGACTTCCACCGATGCGGGCGATACCTTCACGGTTGACCGCAAGGTGGCGTTCGTGGTGGCCGAAAGCGGCGACACGACGACGACAACCGTCTCGCCCGGCCAGGAAGCTGCGGTAACGACGTTCCAGATCACCAACCAGTCCAACGCCACGCTCGATTTCGCGCTGGCCGCGGCCCAGGTGGCGGACGGTGGGTCGGGCGCACACACCGGCACCGACAGCTTCGACACGACCAACGTGCGGATCCATGTCGATACCAACGGCAACGGCGTCTATGATGCCGGCACCGATCTGCTGGTGACCTATCTGGACGAACTCGCCCCGGATGCCAGCATGACCGTGTTCGTGCTGGCGGACATCCCGCTCAGCCTGACCAACGGCGCGTTCTCGGCAGTCACGCTGACCGCGACGGCGCATGGCAGCGCGACGGCGGTGAGCGGCACTGTTGGCACTCTGGACTCGATCCTGAGTGAAACCACCGGCGCCAACACGTCGGGCATGGATACCGTGTTCGCCGATGCCGCTGGCGCGACCGATGCGGAAGGTGACGGGATGCATTCGGCCAAGGACGATTACACCGTCTACACCGCCTCGCTGACCATCACCAAGAACAGCCGCCTGATCAGCGATCCGGTCAACCTGACCACCAACCCGAAGGCCATTCCGGGCGCGACGATCGAGTATTGCATCGTCGTGGCCAACGCGAGCGGCAGCCAGACGGCCACCGACGTGGCCATCTCTGACCCGCTGCCCAGCACGGTCAGCTATGCTTCGGGCTATGGGATCTTCCTCAACGGAACGGTCACGGGTGGTGATTGCGACGAGAACGGCAGCTCTGGCGGCTCGTTCGGTTCGGACACCGTCAGCGGCACGCTGGCCAGCGTTGCCGCTGGTGAAACCAAAACGCTGCGCTTCCGCGCAACGATCAACTGACGAGACTGGCGGGGCGGCACGGTATGGGCCGGCTGCCCCGTCATTTCCTGAACACCAATGGTCGCAACCAAACATATCAGCTCTGCCATCACCGCGCTGTTGCTGGCGGTGCTGATGCTGATCGCGCCTGCCACGCAGGTGCGGGCGCAGACCATTACCAATATCGCAGGCGCCAGCTGGACCGAACAGGGCCGCGATTTCTCGATCCGTTCGAACCCGGTTGCGATTGAACTGGCCAGCATCGGCGGCAGCACCATCGACACCTGGGTGCCCGCTGGCAATGGCCAGTCGCTGGCGTTCAACCCGTCGCGCTGCGGCGGTGCGGTGATCGCCGTGCCGGGCGGGCTGGATGGCAGCAGTGCCGTCGCTTCGCTCGAACAGTCGACCACGCTCAAGATCGGCACGACGCTGTTCTTCCGGCTGGTTGCGCCCGGTGCCAACACCAATCCCAATGCGATTGACAGCGTCACCGCGACGCTGACCACCGCGTCGGGTGACCGCGAACAGTTGCAGGTGTTTGAAACCGCCCCCAACAGCGGCGTGTTCATCGGCGCGATCCCGACCGCCGCGATCCCGCCCAGCCCGGTGCAGGGCGATTGCCGCCTGAGCGTTTCGCCGGGCGATACCATTTCCATCGAATGCGTGAACTCCGGCCAAACCAGGGTGCTGGCGACCGCGCAAGTCGAAGTGCTGGCCGATCCGTTCGGTCTGGTGTTCGACAGCGAAGACGGCACGCCGGTTGACGGCGCCCGCGTTTCGCTGGTCGAGGCCGCAACCGGCGCCCCGGCGCGGGTGTTTGCCGACGATGGGGTCACAAGCTGGCCGTCGAGCGTCATTTCCGGCCAGCCGATCACCGACGGCGCTGGCAACGTCTGGCCGATGCTGCCCGGCGAGTATCGCTTTCCGCTCGCCCCGCTGGGCCAGTACCGCCTGGTCGTCGTACCGCCTGCGCCGTACAGCGCCCCGTCGGCCACAACCCTGCCGCAGCTGGCCGCTCTGCGCCGCCCCGATGGCGGGCCGCTGGAACTGACCGATGCCTCGTGGGGCCGCGCTTTCGCGCTGACCGGGCCGACCCCGGTGCGGGTGGACATTCCGGTCGATGCGCCGCCGGTGGCGGTCGCGCTGACCAAGGCCGTTTCCCGCCCGATGGCGCTGCCGGGCGACGTGGTGTTCTATACCGTCACCGCCCGCAATACCGACAGCCGCACCAAGCGCGCGGTGGCGCTGGTCGACACGCCCTCGGCGCTGCTGCGCCTGCGCAAGGACACCGTCCGCCTTGACGGCGCGGCGGCACCCGGCGCGGTCCAGACCAGCGCCGATGGCCGCAGCCTGACCGTGCTGCTGGGCGATATCGCGCCCGGCGCGGTCCGCACCGTTACCTATGCGATGACCGTGCGCGCCGATGCCCCGGCGGGTCAGGCGCTGAACCGCGCGGTCGCGACCGATGCGCTCGGCCGCACGTCCATCGCCAGCGCGGTGCTGCGGATCGCGCAGGACAACCTGGCCGCGCGGATGACGCTGATTGGCCGGATCACCGCTGGCGGCTGCGATGTGACTCAACAGCCGGTCGGCATCCCCGGTGTGCGGCTGGTGCTGGAAGACGGCAGCTTTGCCGTGACCGATGCCGATGGCCGTTATCATTTTGACGCCCTGACGCCGGGCACCCATGTCGTGCAGGCGCTGAGCAACACCCTGCCCAAGGGCGGTGCGTTCACCGATTGCGCCCGCTCGACCCGCAGCGCGGGCAGCGCCAGCTCACGCTTCGTGATCGGGCAGGGCGGCAGCCTGGTCGTGGCGGATTTTTCTGCGAAACTGCCTTATAAGCTGGTCGCAAAATTCTCTACTGAAACGAAAAAGCAGGATGACAAGGCCGCTGTCTCGGCTGAACGCAGTGCGGCGGGCGGCGATACCGACTGGCTGGCGCTGGGCGATGGCCCGACCGACTTCCTGTTCCCTTCGCTTGACCACAACCCGCGCGCTCCGGCAGTTCGCGTGGTCGTGCGCCACCGCGCCAATCAGACCGTGGACCTGCTGATCGATGGCAAGCCGGTCGAGAAGGTCGCGTTCGATGGCCTCAAGAAGTCTCCGCGTGGCTTTGCCGTCAGCATCTGGCGCTCGATCCCGCTCGACGGCGATGTGACCCGCCTGACTGCACGGGTCCGCAATGCCGATGGCACGCTGGCGACCGAACTGTCGCGCGCAGTGCATTACGCTGCCAGGCCGGCGCGCGTCGAACTGCTGCCCGAACAATCGCGCCTGATCGCGGATGGCACCAACCGCCCGGTGCTGGCGCTGCGCATCCTCGATCGCGCGGGCCGCCCGGTCCATGACGGGATCTCCGGCGAATTTTCGCTCGGCGCGCCGTATGAAAGCGCCGAGGCGCTGGACCTGATGCAGTCGCGCGCACTGTCAGGACAGGGCCGCATCGCCCCGCGCTGGGTGGTGAAGGGTGATCAGGGCATCGCGCTGGTCGAACTCGCCCCGACGATGGTCAGCGGCAAGCTGCGCCTCGACTTCACCTTCACCGATGACAGCCAGCGTCGCCGCCAGCAGCTGGATGCCTGGGTCGTGCCCGGTGAACAGCCGTGGACGCTGGTCGGGCTGGCCGAAGGTTCGGTCGGCGCGCGCACCGTGGCAGACGCCATGCAGCGATCGGGCCGGTTCGATAGCGATCTGGGCCAGAACGCGCGTGTTGCATTCTATACCAAGGGCCGCGTGCTGGGCCGATTCCTGCTGACCGCCGCCTATGACAGCGCGAAGCAGCGTGACGATCAGCGGTTGCTCGGCGTGATTGATCCCACGGCCTATTACACCGTGTTCGCCGATGGCTCGGACCGCCGCTTCGACGCGGCCAGCCGCGAAAAGCTGTACGTCCGGATCGAAAGCGCCGCGTTCTATGCGCTCTATGGCGATTTCGACACCGGCTTCGACCAGACCCAGCTGGCCCGCTATCAGCGCTCCGCGACCGGCTTCAAGGCCGAGGCCAACGTCGGGGGCTTCCACGCGCAGGGCTTTGCCGCAAAGATCGCCTCGACCCATCGCCGCGACGAGATTCAGGGCGGCGGGATCAGCGGTCCTTACCGCCTGTCCAGCCGCGCGATCATCGCCAACAGCGAACAGGTCAGCATCGAAGTGCGTGACCGGTTCCGTTCTGAAGTGCTGGTTTCGCGCCGCGTCCTGTCGCGTTTCATCGACTATGACCTCGATCTGCTGGCCGGGACCATCACCTTCAAGGAACCGGTGCTGAGCCGCGATGAAGGCCTGAACCCGCAGATCATCGTGATCGACTATGAACTCGACGAAACGGTGCGCGGCGGCGAGATCAACGCGGGCCTGCGCGCCGACTATACCACTGCCAATGGCAAGCTGCGGATCGGCGCCAGCGCGATCACCGATACCGGCGCCAGCGCGGGCAACACCGTGCGCACCAATATGGGCGCGGTGGATGCCCGCCTGCGGCTGGGTGAGAACACCGAACTGCGCGCCGAAGCCGGGATGAGCTTTGCGAATGGCGGCAACGCGCAGGCCTGGCTGGTCGAGGCCGAGCACCATGACGGCAAACTCGACGTGATCGCCTATGCCCGCTCGGCTGCTGCCGATTTCGGCGTCGGCCAGATGAGCGGGGCCGAACGCGGCCGCCGCAAGCTGGGTGTCGATGCGCGCTATCAGGCCAGTGAAGCGCTGTCGCTGACCACCAGCGCCTGGCACGATAACAGCCTGACCGACAGCGCCAGCCGCACCGCAGTGCAGCTCGGCACGCTCTATCGCTCGCAGCGCACCGATGCGCGGCTGGGCGTGGCGATGATGCGCGACCGGCTGGCTGATGGCACCACCGCCAATTCCACCCTGCTGGAAGGCGGCGTGACGCAGCGCCTGCTGAACAACAAGCTGGAAGTCACCGGATCGACCAGCATCGCGCTGGACCGCGCCGAAGCCGTCGACCTGCCCGAACGCCACCGCCTGACCGCACGGCTGGCCGTGACGAGCGCGGTCAAGCTGGTCGGCAGCTATGAAATCGCCAAGGGCGCGGCGATCGACGCCCGCACCGCGCGGGTCGGGTTCGAACTGGTGCCCTGGCGCGGCGCGCGGGTGGTATCCAACGTCGGCCAGCAAGCGATCAGTGAATACGGCAAGCGCAGCTTTGCCGCGTTCGGCCTCGCCCAGTCGCTCGAAGTGACGAAGAACCTGACCATCGACGCCACGCTCGACAGCAGCAAGACCATCGGCGGGATCGACCCGGCCAAGCTGATCAACCCCGCACACCCCGCCTCCAGCGGCGGCGCACTGGGTGAAACCGGGACCGTGGCTGAAGACTTCACCGCGATCACGCTGGGGGGTTCATGGCGCAAGGATCGCTGGACCAGCACCCTGCGCGGTGAATGGCGCGATGGCCAGCTGGCCGACCGCAAGGGCGTGACCTTTGGCACGATCCGCCAGCTGGGCGAGGGCAGCATGGTTGGTTCCGGCGTGCTGTGGACCCGCGCCAGCACCGCCACCGGCATGAGCAGCGAAATCCTCGACGGTGCGGTTGCCGCCGCTTACCGCCCAGCCAATTCGGCGCTGGCGTTCCTCGCCAAGGCGGAGTTCCGCAGCGATGCCGTAACCGGCGCGGTGGCGGGTGAGGCTGGCCCGGCTGGCCGCAGCGCGCTGACGGTCGATGGCGATGCCAAGTCCCGCCGGGTGGTCGGCGCGGTGTCGGCCAACTGGTCGCCGGGGGGCAGCGTCGATGGCCAGCGCGTCGCTCGCCACGAACTCGGCCTGTTCGCCGCGGTGCGCCACAACTTCGACCGCTATCAGGGCTTTGACCTGGCGGGCACGACGCTGATCGGCGGGATCGATGCGCGGCTTGGGCTGGGTGAGCACGTCGAAATCGGCGGTCAGGCGACCGTCCGCCGCAGCCTGGCTGACCACACCACCAGCTTTGCCTTCGGTCCGCAGATCGGAATCAGCCCGACCAGGGATGTGCTGCTGACCGTGGGCTATAACATCAGCGGCTTCCGCGACCGCGATTTCTCAGCCGCGCGGAGCACCGACAAGGGGCTGTTCGCCACCCTGCGGATGAAGCTGGATACCGATACGCTGGGCTTCCTGGGGCTGGGGCGACGCTAAGCCGTACCGCCGGGGGCCGCCTGACCGATCCGCGAAGTGATCGATCAGGCGGCCCGGCCGGTCAAGGTTTCGGCGCGGCGGCTGCTTCTGCCTTCAGCCGGGCAACTTCAGCCGCGTCGCGGGCCGCTTTGGCGGCAGCTTCGCGGTTGACGTCAGAGATTTCCCGCACGGCCGCGTTTGTCACGGCCTGCGTGGTGTCACGCGCGTTGTTGGCATCGTTGCGGGCATCCTGCGCCTGCATCTGTGAATTGGCGGCATCCAGATTGGCCGACGCCGCATCGCGGTTGGCCTGCGCTGCGTTATCGTTGGCAATCTGTTCAGCGTCCGTCGGACTTTGGCTGCACGCGCCCAGTGCAAGACAGCCCACTGCCAGCGCCATGATGGTAATTTTCGTCATCGCATGAGTTCCCGTGTTTGGTTTTGAATGGCCGTGTTTGGTTGAGAATGGCAGTTGGCGCCGCATCCCGCACCGCGACCGGCACGGCAGAGGATGAAAAAACGCTGCGCTGTCAGGGGTTAACCGCAGCCGATCAGCGAAAGATCAGCCACAAGACCAGAATCACCGGAATAGGCACGCCCACGAGCCACAACAGCAGACCTTTACCCATCGATACTCTCCCGTAATTCAGTCCTGCCGCGTAAACTGCGGACGAGCGGGTTTGTTCCATCGCCACTTAAACCGCGATGGCAACGGCGGCGCTGCGCTGCTACATTAAAATCAGGCTTGCTTTGGAGCAGTAGCTATGGACAACGCCGACAGCGGGCACGAACCGCCGCCAGCATCGAAAAGACCCCTAATCATGGTGTCTGACGTGGAACTTAAGATCGTGGGCGACACTGCCTCCTCGTATCCTTCTCGATTTCACCTGACGGTAACGAACCAAGGGGATGCTCCTGCGATAATCACGGCGTTCTTCACCGGCGCTCGACGGTACGAAGAATGGCCACCCCACGAACTACCGTCCTTCTCGAACAGCGTCCGGTTCTTGCCTCGCCTTGAGCTAGGCGTAGGAGCCTCAGACAGATTTTTTGTGAACGTGCGAGGGGATGCGTTTGATCTGTTGAGCTACCCCGAAGCGGACATCTACGGCTGCTTATTCGGGCGGATCGAATATCGATGGGACGTGGGCGGAGTCGATACTACGAAGTTTGGCTTCCTTCATCAGCCCGCGGACAGCATCTGCCGATACTTACCAATTTCAAAACTGGAGTTGGAACAAATCGGGTGGGCAGGCCGCATACCTCATGAAGGGCAGCACAATGCTTAAGGAGACAAGCGGCTTACGAGTTTCGAGACGCCCCATGGTGTCGGAGCAACAGTTGGCGAGCATTGCAGGCCTGTTCGGCGCCATCGTAGACGATGATGCTCAGACTGTTGACCTGCCAGGATTGGCCGGGCCGAACGAGTTCATTGAGATTGCGATGAATACCGGCGGATGGATTGCTGCGTTGGTCGGCCTGCATCAGTTCACCAAGCCGTTCACCAGCCGATTGCAGGAGCGTGCAGCGGACCACCTCGCCAACAAATTGTTTGGTCAAACAAGGCCGGAGGCGAAAGCGTTGCTTGATCTAAGCAATGCAGCGCAGGTGATCCGCCCTCTGGTAGAAGCGAACATTACCGTCGCATTCACGCTCCTGCCGGAAGACCGAAGCCAAACTGGAGTATCGCTGACCCTCGACGCGGGCACGCCGCAGGAGATTGACGAGGCAGTCTGCGCACTTGTCGCCATAGGCTCGACGGCACAAACAGCGGGAGGAGCGTCTGCCATCCCTGATTACGGCTTTGCCCAAGTGCAAGACGACGGCACCATTCTTGTTCGTACGAACAATCAAAATCTGCGGTTCTCGTCCACGGGAGAACTAATCGAGTCGGGAGCGGCCTAGCCAGCTGTTCATGAGCTTCTGCCGCATACGTCGGCCGGTTTCAGATCGATGGCCAGCAGCTTAATGGGCAAGCGGCCAAGAACATGCAAGCGCAATACTGGAGTAAGTAGCGCGTCTGCAGGAAATCATCGTTTCGGAACTTCAGCCCTATCTGTGGCGGACAGGGTGGGATTCGAACCCACGGTGAGCTTGCACCCACGGCGGTTTTCAAGACCGCTGCCTTAAACCACTCGGCCACCTGTCCGGCTCAGCGCGGCTAGCGTGCCTTTGGGCGATTGTCACGCCCCTTTGGCGTTTCCATTCGGGCCGCGCTGTGCGACAGCTGGGGCATGGCTTTGATCCGCAATCTGAAATTCGCCGTGCCAATGGCGCTGGCAGCGCTGATGTTCTCTCCGCCGATGCCGCCAGCGGCGGCGCAAACCTATGATGAGGCGGGGTTTCAGGGGTATCTGCAACTGCTCGCCGCCCGCGCGCGGGGTGAAGGGGTGAGCGAGGCGACGGTCACGCGGATGATCAGCGGGCTGACGCTGAACCAGCGGGTGATCGCGCTCGACCGGTCGCAGCCCGGCTCCACCCCTGGCACGCCGCCCGCGCTGGCGCCGTATATCCGCACCCATGTCGATGCCGCGCGGATCGCGGGCGGGCGGACGATGTTGCAGAACGTCGCCGCCATCGCGCCGCGAATCGAAGCGGAATACGGCGTGCCCGCACCGATCATCATGGCGATCTGGGGGCATGAAACCAATTACGGGCGCTACAAGGGCGATTTCGATCTGGCCCGCTCGCTCGCCACGCTGGCCTATGAAGGGCGGCGGCGGGAACTGTTCGCGGGCGAGTTCATCGCGCTGCTCAAGATGGTGGACCGGGGCGTCCCGCGCGAGCGGCTGTATGGCAGCTGGGCCGGGGCGTTCGGCAATCCGCAGTTCCTGCCCAGCGTCTATCTGCGCCTCGCCCGTGATGGAGGCGGGGACGGCGATGCCGACATCTGGAACGACCGCGCCGATACGCTGGCCTCGATCGCCAACTACTTCCGCGATTCCGGCTGGCGCACTGGTGAGCCGTGGGGCGCAAAGGCGGTGGTGCCGGACGGGTTTGATGCCGCGCCAGTGGTCACCCGGCTCGATTCGCCCAGTTGCCCGCGCGTTCATGCGCGCCATTCCGCCTGGAAAACGGTGGACGAATGGCAGGCGCTGGGGGTCCGTCCGCTGCGGCCAATGCGCGGCGATACGCTGGCCACGCTGATCGAACCGGACGGGCGCGGCAATTCCGCGTTTCTCTTAACCGGGAATTATCGGGTTATCCTGCAATATAACTGCTCGAACTACTACGCATTGTCCGTGGGGTTATTAGCAGATGAGATTGCCCGTTAACCGAAGCCTGCCGTTCATGGCCCTGATCCTGCTTGCCGCGTGCGGCGGAGGAGGGGGCGGTGTATCCGATCTGCCTGCCGCGCCGCGCTCGACCGGCCCGTCCGGCGACTATCCGATGGTGCTGGGGTCAGCCTATACGGTTGAGGGGGTTACCCATACCCCGGCCGACATCATGAACTATGACACGGTCGGCTATGCCGGGGTCGGGGCCGATGGGGGCGCAGGCGTTTCCGCCGCGCACCGCACGCTGCCGCTGCCCAGCTATGTCGAAGTGACTTCGCTCGACACCGGCAAGACGATCCTCGTCCGGGTCGAACGGCGCGGACCGATGACGAATGCCCGGCTGGTTGACCTGTCACCCGCTGCGGCTGCCCAGCTTGGCCTGACCGGCGGCAAGGCCGCAGTGCGGGTCCGCCGGGTCAACCCGCCCGAACCCGAACGCGCGCTGCTGCGCATGGGGCAGTCCGCACCGGCGCGGATGGATACCCCGCAATCGCTGCTGAACGTGCTGCGCCGCCGACTGGACGGACCGGGCCTGCCCATGCCGCATCCAGGCCCCACGATTGCGCCGACGCCGCTTCCAACTGCGGACCCGACAGTGGCCCCGCCGGTCGCCAAGCCGCTCCCCAAGGGCAAGATCCCGCGCGTCGCCCCCGAAGCGCCGCCCGCAATTGAGCAGATTGCTCCGCCCCCGGCCGCGGCCGCAGGCTCACTGGTGGTTCAGGTCGGCGCCTTTGGCGACCGCGCCCGCGCCGATGCCGTGGCCAAACGGTCCGGCGGTCAGGTGACCAGGGCCGGTGCCGTCTGGCGCGTGCGGATGGGGCCGTTCGCCACGCAGGCACAGGCTCAGGCCGCGCTGGCGAAGGCGAAAGCCGCCGGGTATAGCGAGGCCCGAATCCAGCGCGCCAACTGACCGGTTACTCCGATCAGGCCGGGCGCGTTTCCGGCCCGTCGGGGAGTGAACTTGGTCAGGAAAGCCGTGCTGTTGCTGCTGGCGGTGACGCTGCCCGCTGGCGTTGGCGCCAGCGGTGCAGCTGTTCTCGCGCCGGTGCCAGCCGCAGTGGATCAGGCCCCGGTGGCGCTGCTGGTGGACCTCAGCGCGGGGCAAACGCTCTATTCCCGCAATGCCGGGCAGCGGTTGCTGCCCGCCTCGATGACCAAGGCGATGACTGCGCTCGTCGCGTTCGATCTGATCGCAGCGGGCCAGCTGGATGAGAACGCCGAAGTCACCATCCGCCCGGAAACCGCCGCGCAGTGGGCCGGACAGGGCACCACGCTCTATCTCCAGCCCGGTCAAAGCGTGCCGGTGCGCGATCTGCTGCTGGGGGTGACGACCGTTTCGGCCAACGACGCTTCGGTCGCGCTGGCCGAAGCGGCGCTGGGCAGCGTGCCTGCATGGACCGCGCGGATGAACCGGCGCGCCGCCCAGCTGGGGATGCGCTCCAGTCAGTTTCACACGCCCAACGGCTGGCCTGATGGCGGTCAGACTTACGTCACCGCGCGCGACATGGTCCGTCTGGCGCGGGCGCTGATCCAGGATCATCCGCAGCTCTACCGGCGCTATTTCGGCAAGTCGGGCATGGACTGGCGGGGCCAGCGGTTTGCCAGCCACGATCCCTTTGCCGGGGTCGTCGCCGGTGCGGACGGGATCAAGACCGGCCATACCCGCGAGGCGGGCTATAACTTCCTTGGCGCAGTGGAGCGCGGCGGACGGCGGCTGGTACTGGTGGTTGGCGGCGTGCCCACGTACGCCGGACGGGCCGACGCCGCACGCGCGCTGGCCGAATGGGGCTTTGCGGCGTGGGACAGCCGCCCGTTCGTCAAGGCGGGCCAGATCGCTGGAACTGCCAGAGTGCAGGGCGGCGACGCGCGGACCGTGCCGCTCGCGCTGGCCCGCCCGTTCAGCCTGACCGTGCCCAGCGGCACGCAGCCCCGGATCACCACCCGCATCCTCTATGACGGCCCGATCCCCGCACCGTTCGCCAAAGGTGCGGCGCTGGGCGCGCTGGAAGTGCGGATTGACGGGCAGGGCGTGCATTACCTGCCACTGGTGGCTGCCGAAGCCGTCGGCGTGGCCGGACCAATCGACAGGCTGGTCAATGGGCTGCTAGGGCTGATGGAATGACGGTCGGAAAATTCATCGCGCTGGAAGGCGGGGAAGGGGCGGGCAAGTCCACTCAGGCTCGCTTGCTCGCCGAAGCACTTCGGCTGCGCGGGCTGGAAGTGGTGGTGACCCGCGAGCCGGGCGGCACCGCCGGGGCCGAGGCGATCCGCGCGCTGCTGCTGGGGACCGAGGGTGAGGGCTGGCACCCGCGCGCCGAGGCGCTGCTGTTCGCAGCCGCGCGCTCTGACCACGTCGAACGCCTGATCGTGCCCGCCACGGCGCGCGGGGCCTGGGTGATCTGCGACCGCTTCGTCGATTCGAGCCGTGCCTATCAGGGTGGGGGCGGGGGCCTGTCTGATGCCGAGGTGATGGACCTCCACCGGATCGGCAGCGGTGGCCTGCTGCCCGATCTGACCTTGCTGGTCGAAGTCTCGCCCGATACCGCCGCGAGTCGGCTGGACCTGCGCGATGCGGGCAGTGCCGACCGGATCGGCGGGCGGGACGCCGCCTATCACGCCAAAGTCTCCGCCGCCTTCGCCCGCTTTGCCGAGGCTGAACCGGCCCGCTTCGCCCGGATCGACGGCAACGGCAGCGCAGAGGATGTCCACCGCGCCGTCATGGCCGCACTGGCCGCGCAGCCATGATCCTGGACGGCCACGACAACGCCTGGAGCGCCTGGCGCGACGCGATGACGTCATCGCGGATGCACCACGCCTGGATTCTGGCGGGCCTGAAGGGTGTCGGCAAAGGCCTGTTCGCCCGCGCCGCCGCCGCCGAACTGGTGCGCGAGCCCGGGATTGCCCAGCCTGATCCAGCCAACCACCCCGATATCATCGTGCTGGACCACCTGCCCAGCAACGATGCCGAGGAGGACAAGAAGGCGGAAGGAAAGCCCTATACCGTCAAGCGCAACATCACGATCGAGCAGATTCGCCGGATGCAGGCCCGGCTGAACACCCGCCCGACACTGGGCAGCCGCCGGGTGGTGATTATCGACCCGGCCGACAGTCTGGAAACAAATGCCTGCAACGCGCTGCTCAAAAGTCTGGAGGAGCCGCCGGTCGGCACGTTCTTCCTGCTGGTCGCACACCGGCCGGGGAGGTTGCTGCCGACGATCCGGTCGCGCTGCCGGACGCTGCGGTTCGATCCGCTGCCGGTTGACGCGATGGAGCGGATCTTGCGCGCCGAAGCACCCGAAGCCAGCACCGCGACCCGCGCGGCTGCGCTGGCCGCTGCCGAAGGATCACCCGGTGCCGCGCTCGATTTCGTGACGCAGGATCTGGGCGCGGTGCATACGCTGATGCTGAAAATCCTGTCCGAAGGCGATTCCGCCTTCACCCTGCGCGGCGCGCTGGCAGACGAGATTGGCGGGCGGCCAGACCGGGACCGGCAGGTTGCCGTGTGCGATCTGGCGCGCGCGGTGATCGCAGCGCAGCTGGCCGTGGGGGACCGCACCCGGCAGGCCCGCGTGATCGCGGCGCATGGCGAGCTGGTCAGGCTGGGCGCGCAGCTGCCGACCTACAACTTCGATCCGGCACTGGTGGCGATGGAAATTGGCGGGTTGCTGGCATCGGCCGCCATGCCTAGAGAAGCGGCTCACTGATCCTTTTGCGAAAGACTTGCCCCGGCCATGGCCGAACCGTTCTATATCACCACCGCGATCAGCTATCCCAACGGCAAGCCGCATATCGGCCACGCCTATGAAGCGATTGCCGCCGATGTCATCGCCCGCTTCCAGCGCCAGCTGGGCCGCGATGTGCGGTTTCAGACCGGGACCGACGAACACGGCCTGAAAATGGCGCAAAAGGCGCGTGAACTGGGGATCACCCCAAAGCAGCTTGCCGACGAAATGTCGCAGCATTTCATCGATATGTGTGATGGTCTGAATGTGTCGTATGACGTATTCCTGCGCACCTCCGAACCGCGTCACCACGCCGCGACGCAGGAATTGTGGCGGCGGATGGAAGCCAGCGGCGACCTCTATCTCGATCGCTACGAAGGCTGGTATTCGGTCCGCGACGAGGCCTATTACGACGCGAGCGAACTGATCGACGGGGAAGGGGGCGAAAAGCTTTCGCCGCAGGGCACCCCGGTCGAATGGACGGTTGAGGAAAGCTGGTTCTTCCGCCTGTCGAAATATGCCGAGCCGCTGCTGAAACTGTTCAACGAGCAGCCCGATTTCCTGCGCCCCGAAAGCCGCCGCAACGAGATCATGCGGTTCGTCGAAGGCGGCCTGCGCGACCTGTCGGTTTCGCGGACCAGCTTTGACTGGGGCGTCAAGGTGCCGGGCAGCGAAAACCACGTGATGTATGTCTGGGTCGATGCGCTGACCAACTATATCACCGGCCTTGGTTTCCCCGATGAATCAGGTGATTACGCGAAATACTGGCCGGCCGACCTGCACCTGATCGGCAAGGATATCGTGCGGTTCCACGCTGTCTACTGGCCCGCCTTCCTGATGAGCGCGAACCTGCCGCTGCCCAGGCAGGTGTTCGGCCACGGGTTCCTGCTCAATCGCGGGCAGAAGGAATCGAAATCGCTGGGCAACGTCACCGATCCGATTGCGCTGGCGGACCAGTTCGGGGTCGATACCCTGCGCTATTTCCTGATGCGCGAAGTCGCGTTCGGGCAGGACGGCAGCTATTCGCCCGAAGCCATCGTCACCCGCGCCAATGCGGAACTGGCCAACAGCTTCGGCAATCTGGCGCAGCGTTCGCTCTCGATGATTTTCAAGAACCTGGATGGTAAGCTCTCCGCCGATCAGCCGCTGGCCGATGCCGACCGCGTGCTGCTGGCTGAAGTTGACGCCGGAGTCGGCGCGCTGAAAACGGCGTTCAGCGACCTGGCGTTCAGCGATGGCCTCGACAGCTGGATGCGCGCCGTGTTTGCGTGCAACCAGTATGTCGATGAGCAAGCCCCGTGGGCCTTGCGCAAGACCGATCCAGACCGGATGGTCGCGGTGCTGATGGTGCTGCTGCGGGCAGTCCGGGCGCTGGCCATTGCGGTGCGCCCCGTGGTGCCGGCTTCGGCGGACAAGCTGCTCGACCAGTTGGGCATCGCCGCCGATGCGCGCGATTTCGCGGCGCTGGATAACACGAACTGGTTCGCGGAACTGGCCGAATCCGGCTTCACCGTGGCGCAGCCGGTTGGCGTATTCCCCCGGCTTGAGCTGCCCACCGAGAGCGCCTGATGCTGATCGATTCCCACTGCCACCTGGAATACAAGGGACTGGTCGAGGATCATGCCGGGGTGCTGGAACGGGCGCGCGCGGCCGGGGTGGGGGGCTTCCTGTCCATCTCCACGCGTGAACGCGAATGGAAGCAGGTCGTCGCTACGGCTGAACGCCACGGCGACATCTGGGCCAGCGTCGGCATCCACCCGCATGAGGCCGATGGCCACGCCGATCTGGGCGAAGCCGCGCTGCTGGCGGCGGCGGAGCATCCGCGCGTCATTGCCATCGGTGAGACGGGCCTCGATTACTATTACGACCATTCCGACCGGGGGATGCAGCAGGCGCTGTTCCGGCGGCATATTGCGGTCGCCCGCCAGACCGGGCTGCCGCTGATCGTCCACACCCGCGATGCCGAAGATGATACTGCGGCGATCCTGACCGATGAAATGGAGCAGGGGGCCTTTCCCGCGCTGATCCACTGTTTCACGGCTTCGGCCGATTTCGGGCGCAAGATGCTCGACCTCGGCCTGACCATCTCGATCTCCGGCATTGTGACATTCAAGAATGCCAGGGACTTGCAGGCCGTTGCGGCGCAAGTGCCTGAGCACCGCCTGCTGGTGGAAACCGACGCTCCGTTTCTTGCCCCGGTCCCACACCGGGGCAGAGTGTGCGAGCCGTCGTTCGTGGCCGATACCGCGCGGTTCGTGGCGAACTTGCGCGGCACCAGCGCCCAAGCGCTGGCCGAGGCGACCACCGCCAATTTCTTCAAGCTGTTTACCAAGGCAGCACTGTGAAGCTGATCATGCTTGGTTGCGGCACGTCGACCGGCGTTCCCCGGATCGGCAACGACTGGGGCGATTGCGACCCCGCCGAACCGCGCAACCGCCGCACGCGGGTGTCGATCATCGTGGAAAGCAACGCCGGTGAGCGACTGCTGATCGATACCTCGACCGATTGCCGCGCGCAGCTTCTGGCCAACGAGATTGACCGGGTGGACGGGGTGTTCTGGACCCACGACCATGCCGATCACTGCCACGGGATCGATGATCTGCGCCCGTTCCGCTATGGCCGGGCCGGGCCGATTCCGGGCTTTGCCGTGGATGAAACCGCACGCCGGCTGCGCCAGCGGTTCGGCTATGTCTTTGCCGGGCAGTTCGGCTATCCCACGATCATCACGCTGGAAACGCTCGACCGGCTGCGGATGTGTGCCGGGTTCGGGGTTGGCTGGTGCCAGATGCCGCACGGCCATGCCCAAAGCACCGCATTCCGGTTTGATTGTGACGGTAAATCAATTGGTTATGCAACCGATTTCAGCGAGATCACAGGTGAAATGGTCGATCTGTTGTACGGGGTCGACCTGCTGGTATCGGATTGCCTGCGCCGTGAACCACACCCGACGCACGCCCATCTGGGCATGGCGCTGGAACTGATCGCGGCGACCCGCGCCGGTCATGCCGTTCTGACACATCTCGACAAAAGCCTCGATTATGCGACCTTGTGCAGCGAAGTGCCGCCGCACGTGACGGTCGGCTATGATGGTTTGCAGGTGCAGTTATGAACCAGTTCGTATCGCTGATTATCGCTGCCGCCGCGTTGTTTCTGGCGGTTCGCGCGCTGCGCGGTGAAGGTTTGAGCTTTGAAAGCAAGGCGCGGATGGCTGCGGCGTGGGTCGTGATCATTCTGGTCGTGGCGTTTGTCGCCAGCCGGTTCGCCGGGTGACGCGGCGCTCCCACCCCCGCTCTGACGCCACTTGATTTAACATAATATATATTATCAACCTAAAGTGATGTAAGCCCCATTTAGAAATGACACCCCTCTGCTAGATAGAAATGACACCCTCGGGTGTCGTCAGCGGAATACGGTGGCATGGTTCTCCCGGTGGTTGGGAGGACGCTTCTATGACGGTGCTGGCAATGAGCCATGGCGAA
>NZ_JAUYNB010000002.1 GCF_030699305.1 Novosphingobium sp. | reverse complement strand
TAGTCGAGACACCTGGCGCACGTGTCTCGACTACGCTCGACACGAACGGAAAGGGGGGGGTCAGATCGTTTCCACAGTCACGCGGTCATTGGTGAAGACGCAGACTTCCGCTGCCACCGCCATGGCGCGGCGGGCGATCTTTTCCGGATCGGTTTCATAATCGACCAGCGCCCGCGCGGCGGCGAGCGCATAGTTGCCGCCCGAGCCGATCGCCGTAACTCCGCCTTCGGGTTCCAGCACGTCGCCATTGCCGGTCAGCACCAGCATGATTTCGGCATCGGCCACGATCATCAGTGCTTCGAGATTGCGCAGGTATTTATCGGTGCGCCAGTCCTTGGCGAGTTCCACTGCCGCGCGCATCAGCTGGCCGCGGTGCTGTTCCAGCTTGCGTTCCAGCCGTTCGAACAGGGTGAAGGCATCAGCAGTGGCCCCGGCGAACCCGGCAATCACCTTGCCATCGCCAATCCGCCGCACCTTGCGGGCGTTGGGCTTCATCACGGTGTTGCCCATGGAAACCTGGCCGTCGCCCGCAATCACGGTGCGCCCGCCCAGCTTGACGCCGATGATGGTGGTGCCGTGCCACTGGACCAGGCCGTGGCTGGAATGTTGATCAGTCATGCGCCGGATATATGGTCTATCCGGCCAGCTTCAACCTAACTTCCGTTCGGGCCGCCTGCGCCGCCTGCACCGCCAGCGCCGGTGCCAACCGTGCCGATGTTGCCGAACAGATCCTGCAGGAACGTGCGCTCACGACCGAGCGTCGGCGTCTTGTCGCCATCAGGGTTAAGCTGGACGACGTTTTCCATCCCGGTCCGGTCGATCCCCAGCACGTTGCCCTTTTCGTCAAAGCGGATGCGCAGCAGCATCTGGTCGTTGATCCGGGCGCTGCGGAACGCGGCCTGCTTGGTGTTCTGCGAGACGTAATACCAGTCCTTGCGGCCGAACTGGCTGATGAACGTGGGGCGCCCCAGCGTGCGTTCGACCGAAGCCTGGTTGTCGATCCCCGGCTGGACCGAATCGAGCAGGGCCTGGTCGACCAGATAGCCGCGATGATCGCGCAGCGATGTGCAGCCGCCCAGCGCCGCTACCATCAGCACCCCGATTACAGTGCCGCGAACCAAACCTTGCATAGTCATCTTGCTCCAGAGCCCAAGGGCGGGCATTGCCCACCCTGCGCTGTATCCTATATCGGCGTCGAGCCTTAAGCCGCCCCGCCGTCCGTGGCAATGGCGCTTGGCCTGCCCGGCTTTAATCGCCGCTGAATGGAAGGAATGACCGTCATGGGCCTGTTTGCCCACTTGTTCGGCCCGAAAGAGGATGAACACGCCCAAGTCCGCGCCCTGTGGCACGCCGTGGTCGCCCGCGCGCGCGATCCGCGCTGGTATGCGCAGCTGGGCGTGGCCGACAGTCTGCCCGGCCGGTTCGATGCGATTACCATCGTGCTGGGGCTGGTGCTGCTCCGGATGGAACAGGAAGAAACCCTGCGGATGCGCACAGCCCGCCTGACCGAGTTGTTCGTCACCGATATGGACGGCCAACTGCGCGAAAGCGGCGTCGGCGATGTGGTGATGGGCAAACGCATGGGTAAACTGATGAGCGTGGTCGGCGGGCGGCTGTCCGCCTGGCGCGACGGGCTGGCGGCCAGCGATCCGGCGGTGCTGGCCGATGCGGTGGACCGCAACGTCACCCTGAACGAAGGCGCAAGTGCGGCGGCGGTGGCGGATGAAATGCGCCGCCTTGCCGCTGCGCTGGCCGCTGTGCCCGAAGCACAGCTGCTCGCCGGGGAGGTGCCGGCATGACCGAGTTTTCCCGCAGCTTCGATGTTCGCGCCCTGCCCGGCGAAGCCGTCACGCTGGACGCCACCGCCGATGAATGCGCCGCGCTGGCCCGCCGGTTCGCGCTGGTCGCCGTGCACAGCCTGCACGCAGAGATCACCCTGATCGCGGCGGGTGGCAAGGTATCCGCGACCGGCCGGTTAAAAGCCAGTATCGTCCAGACCTGCGCGATTTCAGGCGATGACCTGCCGGTGCAGATCGACGAGCCGGTCAAGCTGCGCTTCGTCCCTGCCGCAGCCACGCACCGTCCGGACGAAGAAGTGGAACTGGACGCCGGGGCGCTGGACGAGACCGAATATCAGGGCACCCTGTTCGATCTGGGTGAGGAACTGGCGCAAGGGCTGGCCGTCGCGATCGACCCGTTCCTGGCCGGTCCGAATGCCGAGGAAGCCCGGCGCAAGGCCGGGCTGCTGAATGAAACCGCCAGCGGACCGTTTGCGGCGCTGGCGGGGTTAAAGGCGAAGCTGGACTAGGATCAGACCGAAGCGGTTCCCGATCAGAACGGAATATCGTCATCCAGGTCATCGGCGAACCCGCCGCGCGGCGCGCCGCCGCCGGGGTTGCCGCCGCCAGCGCCGCCGCCGGTATTACCCCACTCGCTACCGCCCGACCGGCCCCCACCGCCAGCTCCGCCGCCCCAGTCACCACCGCCACCGCCGCCGCCGCCGCGCTGACCACCGCCGCCACTGCCGCCGCCCGCACCGGGCGCGCCGTCCAGCATGGTCAGCACGCCGTTCATGCCGACCGAGATTTCGGTGGTGTAGCGGTCATTGCCGGATTGGTCCTGCCACTTGCGGGTGCGCAGCTGGCCTTCGATGTAGACCTTGGAACCCTTGCGCAGGAAGCGTTCGGCCACGCCGACCAGCCCGTCGGACTGGAGCACGACCGAATGCCATTCGGTGCGTTCCTTGCGTTCGCCCGTGGCCTTGTCCTTCCACGATTCGGACGTCGCGATGCGCAGGTTGGCAATGCGTCCGCCGTTCTGGAAGCTCTTGACCTCAGGGTCCTGGCCCAGATTGCCGACCAGGATGACCTTGTTGACGCTGCCCGCCATAAACCTTCTTTCTTCGCTATAGACCGAGCGCCACGGCGCTCCAGTATGTGATTCCCGCGAAGACGTAGGCCAATCCGAACAGATAGAGCAACATGACGATGGGCCATTTCCACCCGTTTGTTTCGCGCCGGGTGACGGCAATCGTGCTCATGCACTGCGGCGCGAACACGAACCACGCCAGGAACGCCAGCGCGGTGGGCAGCGACCAGTCGGCTTTCAGCCGTTCGCCCAGCTGTGCCGCCTGCTCTTCCTCACTGTCGGCACCGACGGCATAGCTGGTGGCCAGGCTGCTGACCGCCACTTCGCGCGCGGCCATCGCCGGGATCAGCGACAGCGCGATATCGCGGTTGAACCCGATCGGTTCGACCACCACGGCCAGGCCATTGGCGATCTTGCCCGCGATCGAGGCATCGACCTGATTGTCACCCTCGCCTGCACGGGGGAAGTTGAGCAGGATCCACAGCACCACCGTGACCATGAAGATGATCGTGCCCGCCCGGCGCAGGAATATCCAGGCGCGCTGCCACAGCCCGATCAGCAGGTCGTCCAGCCGCGGCAGCTGATACTTCGGCAGTTCCATGATGAACCCGCTGGCCGCGCCCTTGGTGACCGACCGGCGCAGCACCAGCGCGACGATCATCGCCGCCACGATCCCGAACACATACAGTCCCAGCAGGACCAGCCCTTGCAGGCCAACCGGCCCCAGCACGCGGGTGTTGGGGATGAACGCCGCAATGATGACCGCATAGACCGGCAGCCGCGCCGAACAGGTCATCAGCGGGGCAATCAGGATCGTGGTCAGCCGGTCTTTCGAATCGGTGATGCTGCGCGTCGCCATGATGCCGGGAATCGCGCAGGCAAAACTGGACAGCAGCGGAATGAAGCTGCGCCCGGACAGCCCGACACCCGCCATCAGCCGGTCCATCAGAAACGCCGCGCGCGCCATATAGCCCGATGCTTCCATCACCAGGATAAAGAAGAACAGGATCACGATCTGCGGCAGGAACACCACGACCGAGCCTACGCCCGACAGGATCCCCTCGGTCAGCAGATCGCGCGGCAGGCCTTCGGGCAAAGTTGTGCGGGCCAGATCCGACAGCGCGCCGATCCCGCCTTCCAGCGCATCGGCAAATGGCCCAGCCCAGCTGAACACCGCCTGGAACACCACGAACAGCAGCGCGAACAGGATCAGCGGCCCCAGCCACGGGTGCAGGAACAACCGGTCGAGCTTGGCGTGCAGGCGGTGCCGCGCGGTTTCCGAAATGATTGCCCCGTCGGCAATTGCATGGGCGGTGACGCGCCGTTCGGTCTGCGTGGTATGCGGACGGTGATGTTCCACCGGGCGGTCTTCGGCAGCGGCAATCGCGGCGGCCAGCTCGCTCAGTCCGCGGCGGCGCACCGCGACCGTGGGGATCACCGGCACCCCCAGCGCCTCGGCCAGCGCGGCGGGATCGATCACCAGACCATCCCGCTCGGCCAGATCGACCATGTTGAGCGCGACCACCGTCGGGCGCCCCAGCGCGATCACTTCCTGCGCGAACACCAGATGCTGTTCGAGGTTTGAGGCATCGAGCACGACCACCAGAACTTGCGGGGCCGGTTCCCCCGGCAATTCGCCCAGGATCACCCGGCGGGTCACTTCCTCGTCCGGGCTGGTGGCGTTCAGGCCATAGCTGCCGGGCAGGTCGGTCAGTTCGATCGCTTCGCCCGATGGCAGCACCAGCCGCCCGGCCTTGCGTTCAACCGTGACGCCCGGATAGTTGGCGATCTTCTGGCGCGCGCCGGTCAGCGCGTTGAACAGCGCGCTTTTGCCCGCGTTGGGATTGCCGACCAGGGCAGCGGTGCGCAACTGGGCCATGTTACAGCACCTCCACTTGCATCGCGCGGGCATGGGCGCGGCGCAGCGCCACGGTCATCCGGCCCACGGTCAGCGCAATCGGATCGCGCCCGCCGAACACGCCGCGATGCGCCACCGCCACCCGCGCGCCGACATCAATGCCCAGCGCCTGAAGCCGCGCGGCTTCTTCCGCAACCAGCGCGGCCCAATCGACCGCCGTGATCAGTGCGCGCGTTCCGGGGGGGAGAAGATCGAGTGTCATCGCCCATGGCGCTGCCAGATCGGCAGGCTAATTGCAAGTCGTTCGCAATACTATTGATCGAGGTCAAATTTGACCTGCCGGACGTCTACCGCGCCGGGTAGCGCAGCCGCCCCAGCAGCCGCGCCGGGCTGAAATGTTCGCGGTCCGGGTTCAGCCACTTCGCCTTGGCCTTTTCAAACCGCATGATCCCGTCGATCCGCCGGTCCAGGAACGCACGGGTATCAGCGCAGTCCTCGCTCTTGTCGTCAGCATAGACGGCCAGCGTCGCGCCATAGATCCCCGCCAGGATCGTGCGCTTGGTGTAATAGTTGTAATCGACCGAGCTATCGCCCGCCAGCCGCCACATCGCGTCCGCGCTGTGCCAGCCCAGTTGCAGCGCCCGCGGCGCGTTCTGCGGCATTGCCATGATCGCCAGCGCGCGGCGCAGCGCTTCCTGCTGCCAGGCGATGGCATCCAGCCGGAACTGGACCAGGCTGCGGATCCGTTCGCGGATCTTCATGGCCGCCAGCTTCTCCGCCGGAAAGGCCGCCGCCATATCGGCGTCAATCGCCGCGACCCAGCCCGCGATCATGTCCATCGCCCCGCCGGGAAACGCGAACAGCGCGGCATCGGGATCAAGCCCGACCTGCTGCGCCGCCGCGCGCACCGCCGCTTCGCTCCAGCCGTCGAACGTGGCGGCATCGGCAATGGCGGGCGCCAGCGCCAGCCGCATTGCATCCAGCGAGCTATCGGCAGCAGCGCCCATGGTCAGAGCACCGGGCCGTAGGACTTGGGCTTGCCCGCCGGGTTCTTCGGCTTGGCATTGGTCTCAATCTCGGTCAGCAGCGAGGGGCTTTTATCGAGCTTGGCATAATCGCGCGCGGTGCGGCCCGAATTGTCGGCCCGGTCGGCATCGGCCCCGGCCAGCAGCAACGCGCGGATCATCGGGATATTGCGGTTGTGGACAGCCGTGATAAGCGGGGTTTCACCGGTATCGCTGCTTTCATCGACCCGCGCGCCGCGCGCCAGCAGCAGGTCCACCCCTTCGGAATAATTCATGCTTGCCGCCACGACCAGCGCGGTTGCGCCCTTGAAATCGCGGGCATTCACATTCGCGCCCTTGGCCAACAGATAGGACATCCAGTCCTTTTCCTGCCGCGTGGTGGCGATGTGCAGCGCGGTTTCGCCGGTGGTCTTGTCCTTGTGGTTGATCAGGTTCGGCCCGCCTTTGGCGAGCAGGTCGGTCACCTTGTTGCCGTCCTTTTTCTTGACTGCTTCCAGCAGCTGATACCCTTCCGAAAACCCGGCCTGCGCCAGCGCCGGAGCGGCGACGAACAGCGCCAGCGCGGCAGCGGCGGCGGATGAAAACGGACGAAATGGCACCACGGTAATAAATCCTCCTGTTTCGAAGGCCGCAGACTCGCAGCCAGCCCGAAACGATCCTTGCGCCGCGCGGTTTAGCAGAGCATGAACCGCCACGCCATGATCAAGCCAAAACTTCGCTTTGCAATCGCCCTTTGTGCCGCCCTCCCCGCCGCGCTGGCCGCGTGCGGCCCCGCCGCCGCGCCGCCCGCCCAGATCGTGGGCACGGCGATTGACGGCGCCGCCATCGGCGGACCGTTCGAGTTGACCGACAAGGACGGCAAACCGGTGAAGTGGGACGATTTCGCGGGCAAATACCGGATCGTCTATTTCGGCTACACGTTCTGCCCGGATGCCTGCCCGATGGACATGGGCATCCTGATGAACGGCTTTGCCAAGTTCGAAAAATCGCACCCCGATCTCGCGGCCAAGATCCAGCCGATCTTCATCACGATTGATCCTGCGCGCGACACTCCGGCGCGGGTCGGCGAATTTGCCGCCGCGTTCTCACCCCGGTTGATCGGGTTGACCGGCACGCAGGTGCAGATCGACGGCGCGGTCAAGGCGTTCAAGGCGGTGGCCGCGCGCGGTGAGGAGACCACTGGCGGCTACCTGATGGATCACAGCCGCATGGCCTATCTGATGGACCCGGCGGGCAAGCCGATCGAAGCGCTGCCGGTGGACAAGGACGCAGACGCTGTCGCAGCGGACCTTGCCATTTCGGTGAAGTGAGCGCGCTGCGCGACAAGTTCTGGGAACGGCCGCTGGACGACTTGTCCCGCGCGGAATGGGAAGCGCTGTGCGATGGTTGCGGCCAGTGCTGCCTGCACAAGGCCGAGGATGAAGATACCGGCGCGATCTATCCCACCAATGTCGCGTGCAAGCTGCTCGATATCCCGTCCGCGCGCTGTTCGGACTATGCCCGGCGCAAGACGCGGGTGCCCGATTGCGTGCGACTGACACCGGCGCTGGTGCTGGGGATCGAATGGCTGCCCGAAACTTGCGCCTATCGCCTGCGCGCCGACGGTGATCCGTTGCCTGACTGGCACTATCTGATCTGCGGGGACCGCGACGGGGTGCACGATGCGGGCATTTCGGTGCGCGGCCGCGCGATCAGCGAGGAGCTGGCCGGACCGCTGGAACAGCATATCATTCTTCCGCCGGGCCTGATGTGGGCCGGGGATGATGACGACGACGACGATGCTTGACTGGCTGCGCCGCGATCCCCGCGAAGTCCCGCGGATCGAGGTGCTGGGCCGCGCGTTGCCGGTCGTGATGCGCCGCACGGCCAGCGCCCGGCGGATGACCATGCGGCTCGCCCCCGATGGCAGCGAAGTGCGGATCACCCTGCCGCGCTGGGGCCGCAGCGGCGAGGCGCTGGAATTTGCCCGCACCCGCGCCGGTTGGCTGGCCAGCCAGCTCGCCGCCCTGCCCGCGCCGGTCGTGCTGGCGGACGGGGCGACCCTGCCTTTTCGCGGGATCGCCCACACCCTGCGCCACGATCCCGCCCGCCCGCGCCGGGTCCGCGCGGAGGCCGGGGAATTGCTCATCGGCGGCCCGCCTGACGGTCTGGACGGGCGCTTGCGCCGCTGGCTTGAGGGGGAGGCCCGCCGCCTGCTGGCCGAAGACCTGACCCATTACTGCACCCGCGCCGACCAGCCGCAGGCCCGCCTGATGCTCAGCCGTGCAACCCGGCGCTGGGGCAGCTGCGCGCACGACGGCACGATCCGGCTCAACTGGCGGCTGGTGATGGCGCCCGATTCGGTCCGGCGTTCGGTGGTCGCGCATGAGGTTGCGCACCTGCTCCACATGGATCACAGCGCGCGCTTTCACACCGCGCTCAAGGTATTGTTCGAAGGCGATATTGCTGCTGAAAACGAGTGGCTGAAACGCGAAGGGCGCAGCCTTTACGTGCCCTTCGGATAGGCCCGTAACCCGAAATTAACCATAAGGGCGGACACTCGCAGCATGGCCCGGACGGCGTTTCCCGCTGCGATCATCGCTGCTCTGGCGCTGTTGCCGGTGCCCGGCGCTGCGCAGGACGGCTGCCGCCTGTGCTACAGCAGCCCCGGCGCGGTCCCCGGCGAACGCCCGCTCAGCATCGAAATCTTTGCCGACCTGTCGCTGGGCAAGCTGGCGATGACCGGGCGCGGCGGCGGCAGCGTGACGGTCGATCCCGAAAGCAGCGGCAAGCGCACCCAGGGCGAGATGATGGACCTTGGCGGCACTACCCTGACCGGGCGCGGGCTGATCCGGGGCGAGCCGTTGCGCGACGTCCGCGTCGACCTGCCGGACCGCGTGCCGATGACCGCACCCGACGGGTCGGAAGCGGAACTGACCGGGTTTACCACCAACCTGCCTGCCCACCCGGTGCTGGACAGCAACGGACGGCTCGAATTCACGTTCGGCGCAAAGCTGGTGGTGCGCGGATCGCGCGGCGGGAACTATCGGGGGCGCATCCCGATTTCGGTCGATTACAACTGACCACTGGCGCGGCGGGCGGCCAGCGCCTATCTTTACGCGCATGGCTCTCGGTCCAATGTCCTTCCTGAAGAATGCCAACCCGGTTGGCGCGTTCAGCGATTTCCGCGCAGTGTATCGCGATGCCGGTCCCCGGCGCTGGCCGATCATGGTGGTATCGCTGCTGACCACGGTCGGGATCTTTTCGATCATGGCGGGCGAAAGCTGGACCATGCCGCGCGCCCTGCCCACGATCACCTATATCAATTCCTGGCCCGCCGACCGGACGGAAGAGGAAACCCGCGCCTTCATCGCCGAAAACCAGGCCCGCAAGGAAGAACGCGCCGCGCTGGAACAGGCGGCGAGCGAGGAAGGCAAGAAAGTCTGGAAAACACTGGGCAAAGTCTCCGGCATCGACGTCGCGAAGGTCGAGGCCGAGGCCGAGGCTGACCGCAAGGCTGCCGCAGCCGCCGAAAAGGCCCGGCTGGAACAGATGACCGGCCAGAATCTGCCCGAACCCGACGCACCACAGGCGCTGCCAGAGCCGCCCGTTGAGCCATAACGCCGATCACCGCTGGCTGGCCGCTGCCGCTGCGCTCGCCGCGCGGGGCCGTCCGCTCAGTCGCCCCAACCCGGCGGTCGGCGCGCTGATCGTGCGGGACGGCGTGGTGATCGCGCGTGGCTGGACCCAGCCCGGCGGCCGCCCCCATGCCGAGGCCGCCGCGCTCGCCGCTGCCGGAGAAGCTGCGCGCGGGGCAACGCTCTACGTCAGCCTTGAACCCTGCGCCCATCAGTCCCCGCGCGGGCCGTCGTGCGCCGATCTGGTCGCCGCGAGCGGTCTGGCCCGCGTCGTCGTCGGCTGCGGCGATCCCGATCCGCGCACCGCCGGGCAAGGCATCGCCGGAATCGCGGCGGCGGGCATCGCGGTGGAGCACGTGCCCTCGCCCGTCTGCGCGGCCAGCCTGGCCGGATACCTCAGCCTGCGCACGCGCGGTCGGCCGCATGTCACGCTGAAACTGGCCACCTCGCTCGATGGCTGCATCGCGCTGGCGGGGGGCGAAAGCCAGTGGATCACCGGGCCGGAGGCGCGCGCGCACTGCCATGCGGAGCGCGCCCGCGCCGATGCGATTCTGGTCGGCGGCGGCACCTTGCGCGCCGACAACCCCCGGCTCGACGTGCGCCTTCCGGGGCTGGAAGCGCGCAGCCCGCAGCGCTGGGTGCTGACGCGCGGGGCAGCGCCCCAAGGCTGGCACGTGCTACCCGATCCAGCCGCGATCCAGACCATGGACGGCGTGCAATACCTTTTCATCGAAGGCGGGGCAGAGACCGCTGCCGCATTCCTGCGCGCCGGGCTGGTCGATGAGCTGCTACTCTACCGCGCCCCGATCCTGATCGGCGGCGGCAAGCCCGGCATTGCCGATCTGGGGCTGACCGCACTGGCAGACGCCCACGGCCAGTGGCAGCGCAGCGATTTTCGCCAGCTTGGCAACGACACCGTGGAGCGCTACGAGCGCTGCTGATGTTTACCGGAATTATCACTGCCATCGGCACCATTCGCGAAGCCCGCCAGACGGGTGATCTCCACGCCGTGATCACCTGCCCGTGGGACCCGGCGGGGATCGCCATCGGCGCGTCGATCGCCTGTTCGGGCGTCTGCCTGACCGTGGTGGAGCGCGGCGGCGTGGTGGGCGATGCGTGGTTCGCGGTCGATATTTCGGGCGAGACGGTCTCGCGCACGGTCCCCGCCATGTGGGAAGCGGGCCAGCGGCTCAATCTGGAACCGGCGATGAAGCTGGGCGATGAGCTGGGCGGTCACATCGTCACCGGCCATGTCGATGCGGTCGGCAGCATCGTCAGCGCCGAAGAAGTGGGCGGATCGCACCAGTTCTGGGTCAAGACCCCGGCCGAGCTTGCCCCCTATATCGCACCCAAGGGCTCGGTCACGGTCGATGGCATCTCGCTGACGGTCAACGCGGTCGAGGACCAGCCGGACGGCACCTGCCATTTCATGCTGAACATCATCCCCCACACCGCCGAAGTCACCACGGCGGGCGACTGGCAGGCGGGCAGCGCGGTCAATCTGGAAATCGACGTGCTGGCGCGTTACCTGCAACGGATGCAAAGCCTGCGCGGCTGAACGCTGGGCTTTCAGCGCAAATCCCGCACAAAAAAGCCGCCCCGGCTTGGACCGGAGCGGCTTTTTTGTGTCCTTATCGCCCTGAAATCAGGCGGAAACCTCAGCCAGATCGGCAATGAACTTGCCGATGTTGCCCATCGTCAGGCCCGCCACGTTGATCCGGCCCGAACCGGCCATGTAGATGCCGTGATCGGTGCGCAGCTTCAGGATCTGTTCGCTGGTCAGCGGCAGGATCGAGAACAGGCCGTTCTGCCCGCCCAGCGGGGTCAGGTCGATCGCGCCCGCCGAACCGGCTTTGGCCAGCGCGGCGCGGACCTGGTTCATGCGCGCGCGCATCACGTCCAGCTCGCCCAGCCACAGCTTGGTCATGGCGGCGTCTTCCAGAATCAGGCGGACCGCCGCCGCGCCGTGATCGGGCGGCATCGACCACGCCGCGCGGGCCAGCGAATGGCCGTTCGACAGCACCGCGTTCAGCTGCGCCGGATCGGCGACCATCGCGTAAACCGCGCCGACGCGGTCACGGTACATGCCAAAGTTCTTGTCGCAGCTGTAGGCGATCAGCGCTTCCGGCACGGCGGCCAGCACGCGGCGCACGCCATAGGCGTCTTCTTCCATGCCCTTGCCCAGCCCCTGATAGGCCAGATCGAGCACCGGCAGCACGCCCCGCGCGGCGATCAGCGCGGCGATTTCATCCCAGTCGGCGTGCGAATAATCGATGCCGGTCGGGTTATGGCAACAGCCATGCAGCAGCACCGCGTCCTGCGGCCCGGCCTCGGCCAGCGCACCGCGCAGCGCGTCCATGTCGACCACGCCGCCCTTGGTCGCGTGGTTGAAGGTCTTCAGTTCCAGCCCCAGATCGGCAAAGATCTGCGCGTGGTTGGGCCAGCTGGGCGTGCCCATCCAGATTCGCTGCGCGCCCGCCTTCTTGGCCAGCCCCACGGCCAGCCGCACGCCGCCGGTGCCGCCGGGGGTCTGCATCCCGTCGATCCGCCCGTCCATCGTCGGATTGGCCGCGCCGAACACATAGGGCATCAGCGCGTGGACAAAGCCCATGTCGCCTTCCGGCCCCAGATAGGCTTTGGAATCCTGCGTTTCGAGCAGCTTCGCCTCGGCCGCCTTGATCGCGGCGAACACCGGGGTCGCCCCCGTATCGGTGCGATAGACGCCCACACCCAGGTCGATCTTGTCGGCCCGCGGGTCGGCGTTGTGGAGCTTGATCAGCGCGAGCAGCGCATCGGCGGGCTGTTGGGCAAGGTTGGTCAGCATGGCGCCGCCCTTTGCAACCGCAGCGCCGCAGGGGCAACCTTTTTTGCATTTATTAGCACTTGCGCATGTTACCCCGTTCTGTAAGGGGCAGGCCATGACCCTGTCCGAAGCCAGCCGCCTGCCCGCCACGCTGATGCAAGCGATGCTGCGGGGCGCGCGCTTTCGCTGCCCGCGCTGCGAGGAAAAGGGCCTGTTCGCCCGCTACCTGAAACCTTCGCCGCGCTGTTCGCACTGCGGACAGGACTGGACGCTACATCAGGCCGACGATTTCCCGCCCTACGTCTCGATGTTCCTGACCGGCCATCTGATGGCGCCGGTCATCATCGAAGTGGCCAGCAACGACAGCCTGTCGCTGGCGGTGAAGCTGGGCATCACCTTCGGGATCGGCTCGGTCCTGATGATCGGCCTGCTGCAACCCGCCAAGGGCGCGATCATCGCGCTGCAATGGTGGATGGGCATGCACGGCTTCCGCCCCGCTGGCCGGGATGAGGCCGAAGCGGTGTTTGGGCCGAGGGCCTGAATGCAGACGCTTTGCTCTCTCCCCTTCAGGGGAGAGATACGCAGGCTTGGCAGCTTGCTGCCTAGCCGAAGTTGAGCGGGGCCGAAGTTGAGCGGGAATGGCGGCGTCCGCGTCCCCCTCTCCCAACCCTCTCCCCTGAAGGTGAGAGGGCAGAGCGGCGACTTTGCGCGCCGACCTTCTCCGACCTGCCGCACCAGAATGCCCCCTTGTTGACAGCACCGCATCGTCGCCGCGTGCTTGACACGGGGCCAGGCTGCCTGTGCGCCCCACCCGACGTGTTCCGTGTGAACCGAGGATCGTGCAGACAACAAAGCCAAGCCCCCCTGAGTTCACAAACGAAGTGCAACACCTCAGACAGGTGCTGCCATGCCCAGATACACCCAGCTTTCGCTTGAGGAGCGATGCTCGATTGCCCGGCTTCGCGAAGCCGGGCAATCGATCCGGCAAATTGCTGCAGCTCTGGATCGCCAGCCGTCGACCATCGCCCGCGAACTGAAGCGCAACACCGGCAACCGGGTCGGGTACCAGCCAGCCTACGCTCAAGCGCAGACCTCGGCGCGACGCTGGAGCGCAAGCCGTCTGGAACGCAACGATGAACTGCGCGGCACGGTGCTGGACCGCCTTGCCGCTGGCTGGTCGCCCGAACAGATCGCCGGACGCCTCGCCCGCGAGGAAGGCCGCAAGGTCATCAGCCACGAGACCATCTACCGCTTCGTCTACGCTCAACTCAAACGCACCAACGACACCAAGTGGCGGCTCTACCTGCCCCGCGCCAAAATCAGACGTGGCTGGCGCACCAAGGGCGGATGGCCCCGAACCCACGGAAAATGCTCGATCCATGACCGGCCTGCAGACATCGCCACACGCCAGACACCAGGCCATTGGGAGGCAGACTGCATGCTGTTCCGTACCCCGGGGCCAGCCATCCTGATCGCTCACGAGCGCCACTCGCGGATTACCCTCGCCCTGCCACAGTCACGCCTCAGGGCGCAAACCGTCGCCGACGACCTCACCCGCCTGCTCGAACCGATCGCGCCAAACCTGCGCCAATCCATAACCTTCGACAACGGCGCCGAGTTCACCCGCCACCACCAGCTCGCCAGCCAGCTCGGCATCCACACCTACTTCTGCGATCCACGCGCACCGTGGCAAAAGGGCGGCATCGAAAATGCCATCGGCCGCCTCAGGCGCGCCCTGCCCACAAAAATCGACCCCAAAACGTTGCCGGCACAGCAACTCGATGCCATCCTCGCAAACTACAACAACACACCCAGAAAATGCCTCGGCTTCAAAACTCCAGCCGAAGCCTTCAACCTGTTGCACTTCGAATGTGAATCCACACCCGGATCAAGTCCGGGGCGACGGGGAGGATGGGCAGCTTGCCTCTCCTATTTGCTGCAAGCTGTCGTTCCGGACACGACCCCAAAGTCGACATTACATCAATCGTCGCTCAGAATCTGGCTTGCCGCATAAATCGCGATCAGGGCTTCCGGTTTCGCTTGCGTAGCGACATGGAGGATCATGGTTCGTTGGAGTTCGACATCGGGATGAAACGCACAGTTCCCGGCGAACCATAGCGCTTCCGACA
>NZ_JAUYNB010000001.1 GCF_030699305.1 Novosphingobium sp. | reverse complement strand
CGAGACACGCTGACGCAGCGCACGCGTGTCTCGACTTCGCTCGACACGAACGGATGGGGGTGAGTTGGGGCTAGGTTTACCCGATGGAGGCCCCGCCTGCGCGGCGGCGCTCCGGTTACTTCACCAGCCCCGCCAGATCGTCCGGGCTGATTTTCGCAACCGCTGATTTCAGCTCGTCGATGCTGGCGGCATCGCCCTCGGCCTCGACCATGAAGCGGCTGACGACCATCTGGCCGAACTTGCCGCGGCTGTCAGTCTTGCTCCATTCTTCCACCTGCATCTGTCCGCCCGTGGTGGTGATGCGTTCATAGCCGTCGGCGTCTTCCTTGCTTTCCTCAACCCCCATCGCCGCGCCGATCCCGGCGATGGCGCCCAGTCCGGCCATGTCGACGATCTTGAGCGTGAAGCTCTTGTCTCCGGCGGTATAGGTCGCCTCGGCGGTGCTGCCCATGCCGCCCATGGCTGCGCTTTGCGTCGCGGTGCGCTGATAACTGCCGATGGCGGCGGGCAGCAGGGCCTGCAGTTCGGCTGGCTTGACCGCGACCTGTTGACCACTGGCGGCGGCTTCGGCCTGCCTGCTCGCTTCTTCCAGCTTGACTGCATCGACCGTGCCGACGCCGGGGATCTTGAGACCGCCCGACAGTTCGCCGTCTCCTGCGCTGCGGCCAAAGCCCAGCGCGCCGGTTACCGTCGCCGCCACCGCGCCGACCGTGATGTTGAGCAGGAGCGCCGCGATTACGGTCACCAGGGCATAGCCCGCGCGCTTGTCATCCGGCACTTTCATCATCGGGCCGATGCCGGTGTAGATCACGTAGAGGGTATAGAGCGCCAGCAGCACGCCCAGCACCGCAAGCGCCGGGATCAGCCCGAAAATGCCGCCCAGCCACGATGCAGTCGCGCCATAGATCACCAGCCGGAACGCGCTGCGCCGGTCGGCGGTGCCGCCGAACCTGGGGGCCAGCCAGTCTGCCAGCAGCGCCAGGATCACCACCCCGATCAGGCTGATGATAAACGTCAGCACCGCACCGGTCAGCGCGCCCAGGAAGCTTGCCTTGTAAGTCACGCCGAACATCGAGGTGCCGAACAGTTGCCCGCCGATGAACCCGGCGACCGGACCGATTGCGGCCAGCGGCGCGGCATAGCCGGTCAGCAGTTCGCCCGGCGTGGTGCTTTCAGCGGCGATGGCCGGCCAGGTGTCCTTTGGCCGCATGACCATGGCCTTGACCCGTTCGACAAATCCGGACTTGATCGTATCGGTCATTGCAAAACCCCTCTTGCAGACAGGAACGCGGCCCCGCCGCTCGCGCTGTGATAGTCTGGCGGCGGCAAATTGCTGGGGCGAAGAAGATCACAACCACCCGGAAAAGCCCAGCCTTTTCCACAGGCGGCAGGGGCTGGTGGATAAGGCGGCGTTCCCCCCTTCCGAATCCCGGCGCGGTCCCTAGTTTCAGCGCCATGGCCTATGCTCCCTTTGTCCCCTTGCGCGTCTTTTCCAGCTATTCGATGCTCGATGGGGCGATCGACCCCAAGGGAATCGCCAAACTGGCCAAGGAACGCGGCTTTCCCGCCATCGCGATGACTGATCGCAACGGGCTGTACGGGGCCATGGCGTTTGCATCGGCGTGCAAGGATGCGGGCATCCAGCCGCTGGTCGGCACCTATCTGGCGGTGCAGCGCGAAACCGGCGGGCCGATCGACTGGCTGGGGCTGATCGTCCAGAACGACGCGGGCTGGATCAACTTGTGCCGGCTGGTCAGCCGCGCGCATCTGGGGCGCCCGCTGGAACTGGACCCGCACGTCACGCTGGCGGATTTCGACGGTTACAGCGACGGGCTGATTGCGCTGACCGGCGGGGGTGAAGGCGCGCTGGCGCGGCTGCTGGCCGAAGCGCGGCATGAGCGGGCAGAGGCCTATGCCGAAAAGCTGGAAGCGCTGTTTCCGGGGCGGCTCTATGTCGAGATCGTGCGGCGCGGCGAGGCGGTGGAGGAAGCGTCCGAGGAGGCGCTGATCGAACTGGCCTATGCTCGCAATCTGCCGCTGGTGGCGACCAATCCGGCGCAGTACGCCGAAGCCAGCTTTCACGCCGCGCATGACGCGATGCTGTGCATTGCCAATTCGACCCACGTCGACGCGGCAGAGCGGCCGCGCTCCATGTCCGAAAACTGGGTGAAACCGGCCGAAACGATGGCCGAGCTGTTCGCCGACCTGCCCGAAGCCACCGCCAACACGCTGGTCATCGCCCAGCGCTGCGCGTTCTCGCCGCCCAAGCGCAAGGCGCTGCTGCCCAGTCTGGCGGGCGACAAGGAAGGCGAGGCCGCGATGATGGCCGAGCACGCCCGCGCCGGGCTGGAGCGCCGTCTGGCCCCTTATGGTGAACTCTCCACCGAGGAGCGGCAGGTCTATTTCGACCGGCTGGATTTCGAAGTCGGGATCATCAGCCGGATGGGGTTCTGCGGGTACTTCCTGATCGTGGCCGACTTCATCAAGTGGGCCAAGGACAACGGCATTCCGGTGGGGCCGGGGCGCGGGTCCGGCGCGGGTTCACTGGTGGCGTGGGCGCTGCTGATCACCGATCTTGATCCGATCCGGCTGGGCCTGCTGTTCGAACGCTTCCTGAATCCGGAACGCGTGTCCATGCCGGACTTCGATATCGACTTCTGCGAAACCCGGCGCGGCGAGGTGATCCGTTACGTCCAGCAGAAATACGGCGCGGACCGCGTGGCGCAGATCATCACCTTTGGTAAACTGAAGGCCCGCGCAGTGCTGCGCGACTGCGGACGCATCCTGCAGATGAGCTATGGCCAGGTCGACCGTTTGTGCAAGATGGTGCCCAACCACCCGACCGACCAGTGGACCGTCCCGCGCACGCTGAACGGCATGGCCGAATTCAAGCGCGAGTATGACAACGATCCCGACGTGAAGCGGCTGGTCGATCTGGCGATCCAGCTGGAAGGGATGCCGCGCAACAGTTCCACCCACGCGGCAGGCGTGGTGATCGGGGACCGGCCGCTGGAACAGCTGATCCCGCTCTACCGCGATCCGCGCTCCGACATGCCGGTGACCCAGTTCGACATGAAGTATGTCGAGGACACGGGCCTTATCAAGTTCGACTTTCTGGGCCTCAAAACGCTGTCGGTGCTGCGCAAGGCGACCGACCTGCTGAAACGGCGCGAGATCGAGATCGATCTGGATACCCTGCCGTGGGACGACAGCCAGGTCTATGACCTGCTGCAACGCGGCGACACGGTTGGCGTGTTCCAGCTCGAATCCGAAGGCATGCGCCGCACGCTGGCGGCAGTGAAGCCGACCAACTTTGGCGACATCATCGCGCTCGTCTCGCTTTATCGGCCGGGGCCGATGGACAACATCCCGTTGTTCGGGCGGCGCAAGAACGGGCAGGAAAGCATTGAATATCCGCATGAAAAGCTGGCGGGTATTCTGGGCGAAACATACGGCATCTTTGTTTACCAGGAACAGGTGATGCAGGCCGCGCAGATCCTGGCGGGCTATTCGCTGGGCGATGCAGACCTTTTGCGCCGCGCGATGGGCAAGAAGGTCCAGGCCGAAATGGACGTCCAGCGCGAACGGTTCGTCGATGGCTGCCGCGAGGTGTCGGGGATCGACAAGGCCAAGGCGAATGAGCTGTTCGACTTGATCGACAAGTTTGCCGGGTATGGCTTCAACAAGAGCCACGCCGCCGCCTATGCGCTGCTGGCCTATCAGACGGCGTGGATGAAGACGCACTATCCGCACGAGTTTTATGCCGCCGCGATGTGTTTCGACATGCACCAGTCGGAAAAGCTCGCGGTGTTCGTGGACGATATGCGCCGCGCGGGGCTGGCGCTGGCCGGGCCGGACATCAACCGGTCCGAGGCGGAGTTCACCGTGGAGCGGACCGACGATGGCCACGCGGTGCGCTATGCGCTGGCGGGCATCCGCAACGTCGGCGAAAAGGCGATGGACGCCATCGTCGCTGAGCGTGAGGCGCATGGCTGGTTCACCAGTCTGGAAGACCTGTTCCGCCGCGTGCCGCAAGGATCGATGAACCGCCGTCAGCTGGAAGGGCTGGCCGGGTCCGGGGCGTTCGACGGACTGGAAGCCAGCCGCGCCAAAGTGCTGGCCAATGCCGACATGCTGCTGGCTGTCGCGGACGAGGCGGAGCGGACCCGCAGCAGCGGGCAGGCCGGTCTGTTCGGCGGCGATGATACGGCCGCGCAGGCCCTGCGGCTGGCCGAGGCAGAGCCGTGGAGCCGGTCTGAACAGATGGCGAAAGAGCGCGAGAACTTTGGCTTCTATTTCGCCGCGCACCCGGTGGAACAATGGCGCGCAGTGGCATCGGCCAATGGCGCGCGGTCCTATGCCAGCCTGATGGAATCGGGCGTGGCGGGCGGCCGATCCGCGGCGGTGATGGCGGCGATGGTGGAAAGCGTCACCAAGGGCAAGACCCGCAAGGGCAGCGATTTTGTCCGGGCCGATTTCTCCGACAGCTCCGGCCAGTTCAGCGCCGCCTGCTTCGAGGAATCGCTGGTCGAACCGATGCTGCAATGGGCGCGCGAAGGAACGTGCATCCTGCTCAATGTTGAGCTTGATGCGCCCGGTCCGGAAGAACCGCCGCGCGTGACCGTGCGCGGTGCGCGCCCGCTCAGCGAGGTGAAAGTGGCATCGCGGATGGTGTTGCAGCTGGATATTTCCCGGATCGATGCCTTGCAGGAACTGGCGCAGTTGCTGGTGCGCGGGGCAAGCGGTCGCGGCGAAGTGATCGCGCGGCTGCTGACCGGACAGGACGAACAGCCGATGTTCCGGCTGGGCACCGACTTCCAGCTGGATGGCGAACTTGCAGAACGCTTGGCAAATGTTGAAGGGATTGCCAATGTGTCGCTGACGGCGCAGCGCGGGGCAACCCATTTGCGGCTGGTCGCCTGATATTTGAACCTCGACCGGGGCTGAGCGCGGACCAACCGCGCCGGATGCTTCGGCGGGTGCAGTAGGGAGTAGAGAATGCTGGGAGCGATGCAGGATTTCGACCTTCGGGTCTCGCACATCATTGATCATGCCGCACGCGAACATGGCGGACGGGAGATCGTGACGCGCTGGGCCGATGGCAGCGAAACGCGCACCAACTGGGCCGGCATCCGCCACGATGCGCTGCGCATGACGCAGGCCCTGCGCAAGCTGGGCGTGCAGCCGGGTGACCGGATCGCCACGCTGGCGATGAACCACAGCCGCCATCTGGTGTCCTGGTATGGTGCGGTCGGCGTCGGCGGCGTGCTTCACACCGTCAACCCGCGCCTGTTTGACGACCAGCTGGAATACATCGCCAACCACGCCGAAGATCAGATCCTGCTCTATGACAAGGCGTTCCAGCCGATCATCGACCGGATGAAGCCGCGCTGGACCACGATCCGCCACTACATCTGTTATGACGACGGCCAGTTCGAAGACTGGATCGGCGCGGAAAACGGCCAGACCGAATGGGCCACCGGCGACGAACGCGATCCGTGCATGCTGTGCTACACCAGCGGCACCACCGGCAATCCCAAGGGCGTGCTGTATGAACATCGCAGCACATTCCTGCACGCGATCACCGGCTTGCAGCCCGCGATCTTCGATTTTGATGCGCGTTCGGTGATGCTGCCGGTCGTGCCGATGTTCCACGCGGCCAGCTGGGGCCTGCCGTGGGGCGGGGCGGCCGCGGGGATCAAGTTCGTGTTCTCGGCCGTCAACGATCCGGTCGTGCTGACCGAGCTGATGAACCGCGAAAAGGTGACGCATTCCGCCGGGGTGCCGACGGTGTGGCTGTCGATGTTCCAGCACATGGACGCCACCGGCGCGGCGCTGCCGACGCTGCGCCACGCGATCATCGGCGGGTCCGCCGCGCCGCGCTTCATGCTGGAACGGCTGATGAAGGCGGGCGTCAATGTCGCCCACGCCTGGGGCATGACCGAAACCAGCCCGATCGGCACCACCGGGGCGAAGACGCACGACTGGGATGATCTCTCGTTCGATCAGCAGGTCGATATCAAGCAGATGCAGGGCCGCGTGCCATTCGGCGTCGAACTGCGCTGCGTCAGCCTGGACAACCCGGAAGAAGTCCTGCCGCGCGATGGCAAGACCTCTGGCGCGCTGCAGGTGCGCGGGCCGTGGGTGATCAAGCGTTACTTCAAGGCAGACAAGGACGCGACCGACGCGGATCAGTGGTTCGATACCGGCGACGTGGCGTTGATCCACCCGGACGGCACCCTGCAACTGACGGACCGGACCAAGGATGTGATCAAGTCCGGCGGGGAATGGATCAGTTCAGTCGAACTGGAAAACGCCGCCGTCGGCCACCCGGCTGTGGCAGAAGCCGCCGCAATCGGCATTTATCACCCCAAGTGGGATGAGCGCCCGATCCTGGTGGTGGTGAAGAAAGCGGGGGCTGAGGCTACCGCCGAGGATATTCGCGCCTTCCTGGCGGAACGGATCGCCAAGTGGTGGCTGCCCGATGCGGTGGAGTTCGTGGACGACATTCCCCACACCGGCACTGGCAAGATCAGCAAGAAGGACCTGCGCGATCAGTTCAGGGACTACAAGCTGGCGGACGCCTGAGATGACCGCCTACATCGATCCCGACCGAGCGAACTGGCAGGCCTTCAAGGACCTGCCGCGCGACACGCCGATCCATATGCTGAACCTCATCAAGTTCCGCGATCTGGCCGAATACCCGGAAGGGCACCCCCTGCACGGCAAGGGACTGACCGGGCGCGAGGCTTATGCGATCTACAAGGAAGGGTTTCAGCGCGTGGTGGCGCAGGACGGTGCGGCGATGGTCTGGGAAGCGCCCATGGAATGCACCGTCACCGGCCCGGCGGGCGAATGGGACGAGGCCTTCGTCATGGGTTACCCGAACAGCGGCCTGTTCATGGCGATGGTCAAGAACGAGGAATACATCCGCGACGTCGTTCCGCACCGCACGGCGGCTCTGGCGGACAGCCGGTTGATCCGGTTTCGGGGGTAGGGGGCAAGGCCCCTCCAACCGTCACCCTAGGCTCCAACCCGTCACCCTGAACTTGTTTCAGGGTCCAACCCTCGGCCCAAGCCGGGGTGCGGCCAATCGCGCTGGCTGAGCCGCTGACCGGTAACCGCGCCAACTGCGCCGGGTGGCACGATGGACCCTGAAACAAGTTCAGGGTGACGGGGAGGGCGTGGTCTCAGCAACCGAAATTGCTCGCAACGGTTGGGGTAAGCCATCTGGATTGGAGGACGAATGTCCGTCAGGTTTGTTGCCGCAAAAAAGCTTGCATTCAGCTAGCGACCCCAAAGTCGACATTACATCAATCGCCGCTCAGAATCTGGCTTGCCGCATAAATCGCGATCAGGGCTTCCGGTTTCGCTTGCGTAGCGACATGGAGGATCATGGTTCGTTGGAGTTCGACATCGGGATGAAACGCACAGTTCCCGGCGAACCATAGCGCTTCCGACA
>NZ_JAUYNB010000029.1 GCF_030699305.1 Novosphingobium sp. | reverse complement strand
TGTCTCGACTTCGCTCGACACGAACGGTGATATTGGGATGAGAACTATGCCGCCGCGACGTCCACGGTTTCTTCGCCGGCCGCATCCAGCAGGCGCTTTTCGACCGCTTTCAGGCGCTGGGGGGAATCGATCTTTTCGCCCAGCAGATCGGTGACATAGAAATTGTCGACCGCGCGTTCGCCATAGGTGGCGATGTGGGCGGAATGGACCATCAGCCGGGCTTCGAACAGCGCGCGGGCCAGCCGGTTGAGCAGGGCGGGGCGATCCCGCGCGTTGACTTCGACCACGGTGAAGCGGTTGCTGGCAGCGTTGTCGAAATCGACGTTCGGGCGCACTTCAAACGCATCGGCGCGCGGGCGGGCGAGCGGGCGCGCAGCCAGTTGCGGGACCAGCTTGACCCGGTTGGCCAGGGCATCGGCGATCATCGTCTTGATCCGGGCAAGCTGGCTGTCTTCGGAGAACGGCCGCCCCAGCGGGTCCTGCACCAGGAAATTGTCAACCGCCATACCGTTGCGCGCGGTGTGGATGCGCGCGTCGATGATGTTGCCGCCGGCCAGATGGATGCCGCCCGCGATCCGGTAGAACAGCCCCGGATGGTCCGCCGCGATCACGGTGACCAGCGTGGCCCCGCGCGCCGCATAATACTGGGTATGAACATCCAGTGTCAGCCCCTTGGCCTGTTCCAGCTGGGCCAGGTTCAGGGCGATGATATCATCCGGTTCGGCAATCCAGTAGGCGTCGCTCAGCAGCTTGCCGGTCTGTTCGACCAGCCCCGCCTGCGCGCCCAGCCGGTCGGCCACGGCGGCTTTCTTGGCGGCGATCCGTTCGGCCCGGCCGTGCTGCTTGTGGCCCAGCCGCAGCTGCCCTTCGGCGGCTTCATAGAGTCCGGAGATCAGCTGGCGTTTCCAGCCGTTCCACACGCCGGGGCCGACCGCGCGGATATCGACGATGGTCAGCATCGCCAGCAGCCGCAGCCGCTCGATCGATTGCACTTGCGCCACGAAATCGGTGATCGTCTTGAAATCGGCCAGATCGCGCTTGAACGCGGTCGCGCTCATCAGCAGATGCGTGCGCACCAGCCAGCTGACGAGCGCGGTCTCCTCCTCGCTGAAGCCCAGCCGGGGGCACAGCTTCAGCGCGATTTCGGCGCCCAGTTCCGAATGATCGCCGCGCCGCCCCTTGGCGATGTCATGCAGCAGGATCGCGGCATAGAGCGCGCGGCGGTTCACCACCTTGTGGATGATCGCAGAGGCCAGCGGATGGTCCGCCTTCAGCTCGCCCTTTTCGATCCGGGCCATCAGCCCGATCGCGCGGATCGTGTGTTCATCCACCGTGTAGTGGTGATACATATCGAACTGCATCTGCGCGTTTACCCGCCCGAAATCGGGCACGAACCGCCCGAATACGCCGGTTTCGTTCAGCCAGCGCAGCACGGTTTCGGGATCGTTCCGGCTGGTCAGCAGATCGACAAACAGCGCGTTGGCGCGCGGATCGGTGCGCACGGTATCGACCAGCCGCGCTTCGCGCACCGCAATGCGCATCGCTTCGGGGTGGATTTCCAGCCCCTGGCTGTCCGCCAGCACAAAGATTTCCAGCAGCCGCACCGGGTCTTCGGAAAACCACGTTTCGGACGGCACGTTGATCTTTCCGCCGAACACCGGATAGCCTTTGACCATCCGCCGCCGCGCGCGGAAACCCGCCAGCAGCCCGCGCGGCTGTTTCCTGGCGATCTGGTCATCCAGCTGGGCGAGGAACACGCCGGTCAGGTGGCCGACCCGTTTGGCCTGCAAAAAGAAGTACTGCATGAACCGTTCGACCGAGCTTTTTCCCGGTCGCTCGGCAAACCCCATCCGTGCGGCGACTTCGCGTTGCAGGTCGAAAGTCAGCCGGTCCTCGGCCCGGTTGGTGATGGTGTGCAGATGGCAGCGCACCGCCCAGAAGAAATCCTCGGCCTTGTGGAAAGCGCGGTATTCGGACGGACTGAGCAGGCCGACCGCCACCAGTTCGCTGGAATCGCGCACCTTGTGGATGTATTTGCCGATCCAGTAGAGCGTGTGCAGATCGCGCAGGCCGCCCTTGCCCTCTTTCACGTTGGGTTCGACGACATAGCGGCTGTCGCCCAGCCGTTTATGCCGGTCGTTGCGCTCGGCCAGCTTTTCGGCGACGAACTGGCGCTCGCTGCCCGCGACGACTTCGGCGAAGAACCGGGCCTGGGCGGCATCGAACAAGGGCTGGTCGCCCCAGACATAGCGCCCTTCCAGCATCGCGGTGCGGATCGTCAGGTCGGCGCGGCCCATCCGGACCATGTCATCCAGGCTGCGGCTGGAATGCCCGACTTTCAGTCCCAGATCCCACAGGAAATAGAGCATCGCCTCGATCACCTGTTCACACCAGGCGGTCTGCTTGGACGGGGTGAGGAAGGCGATGTCGACGTCCGAATGCGGGGCCATTTCGCCCCGGCCATAGCCGCCCACGGCCATCACCGTCAGCCGTTCGCCAGTGGACCGGTTGCCCGATGGATAGACATCCGCGATCACGTGATCGTGGATCACCCGCACCAGCTGATCGACCAGGAACGCCTGCGCGGCGGCGCAATCGTTACCCGCCGATGGCCTGGCGATCAGCCGCCGGGCAATTTCCGCGCGGCCGTCGGCCAGGCTTGCGCGCAACAGCGCCACGACTTGCTGGCGGGGCGGCTTGGCAGACGTGCGGACCAGTTCGGCGATGGCATCGCCCAGCGCGCGGCGGTCAATCACCGCGCGCTGGTTGGTGATGGTTTTTCCGGTCAAGCCCTGCTCTGTTGCTCGTTGATCCACAGCGGCTGGTAACGCGCGCGCAAGGCACGCTTGTCAACCTTTTCGGTCCCCAGCCGCGGCAGGGTTTCGGTTTCCTGCCACAGCCGCACCGGCACCTTGAACGGGGCGATATGCGCCTGCAGGAATGCGCGCAGATCGTCCTCGGACACGGTCCGGCCTTCCTTCACCAGATAGACCCCGGTGGGCAGTTCGCCGAACTTTTCATCCGGCACGCCGAACACGCTCGCCTCGGCAATATCGGGGTGGGCATAGATTGCCTGCTCCACCTCGATGCAGCTGATATTCTCACCGCCGCGGATGATGATGTCCTTCTTGCGGTCGACGATGAACAGGTAGCCGTCCTCATCGAGGTAGCCGAGGTCCCCGGTGCGGAAATAGCCGTCCGGCATGATCGCCTCGGCGGTCGCCTTGGGGTTGTTCCAGTAGCCCAGGAAGTTGGCGATGGAGCGGATCGAGACTTCGCCCACTTGCCCTGCGGCCAGTTCCTTGCCGTCGTCGTCCAGGATACCGATCTCGACCAGCGGTTTCGATGCGGTGCCGGTGGAGCCCGGCTTGGCGAGGTAGTTTTCGTTGAAGTTGCCGCAGCCGACGCCGTTGGTTTCGGTCAGGCCATAACCCAGCAGCGGGAAGGCGTGGGGCAGGGCTTCGCGGATCCGGGTGACGTGATCGACCGGGCGCGGCGCGCCGCCAGCGGCATAGGATACGCAGCTGGTCAGGTCATACTTGTCGCGGTTGGGGTGGGTGGCGATTTCAAAGCTCATCAGCGGGACGCCGACGAAGTAGGTCACTTTCTCCGCTTCGATCAGGCGCATCGCCTCTTCCGCGTCCCACTTGGGCATAAGCACCAGCTTGCGGCCGATGGCGAAGCTTTGCAGGAACAGCGGGACCATGCCGGTGACATGGAACAGCGGCACGTTGACCAGCGTGCAGGGCTGGGCGGTGGGCATTTCGCCCTTGTCGGTCAGGTGGGTGGCGACCATCAGCGTCTGCGCAGCATAGTTCATCGCGGCCTGCACGACGCCGCGGTGGTCAGACCATGCGCCCTTCGACTGGCCGGTGGAGCCGGAGGTATAGAGGATCGTGGCAAGATCATCGCCGGTCAGTTCGGGCAGCGGCGTATCCGCGCCGCCGCCATTGGCCAGCAGCGGGGCCAGGCCCTGTTCCCAGCCGCCCGCGTGATCGAACACCACGATCGTGCCGGGGTGGGCGTGGCCTTCCAGCCGCGCGGCGCGCTGGGCATCGGCCAGCACCAGCGAACAATCGGCTAGCTCAATCCCGCCGGCCAGTTCCTCACCGCTCCACCAGCCGTTGAGCAGCGTGGCGCAGCCGCCCGCCATCAGCGTGCCCATGTAGGCAATGATCCAGTTGATCGAATTGCGCGCGGCAATGCCGACGCGGTCGCCGCGCTGCACGCCGTGGCCCTGCACCAGCCCGCCCGCAACCGTGCGGGCAGCGGCGTGGACTTCGGAAAAGCTCATCCGCACGTCGCCATCCACCAGGAACGGCGTGTTGCCGTGGTGGGCGCAGAAGAACGCGAAGTAATGCACCAGCGTGGGCGGCGCGTTCTTCAGCATCGGCAGGGTGCGATCAAATCGTTCGAACGGTGCGGTTTCCAGCGGCGCTCCCGGCGTGGTCAGCCGGTCCAGAACAGACGTGAGGGCAGTATCGAGTTCGCTCGCCATTCGGCTTCCTTTTCCCCATTGTTTCCAAGGCAAGCCCCTCTCTTGCCTTGTGCCGGGGTTTGTTTCCCCGGCGTGCTTGTGCCAGAAGGCGCAGCGGTTGGTACCACTGCTGCCGACCCTTACGATCTAGGAGGTTACGTCCTTGCTGTCACTACTGCTAGCCGCCGCAAGCGATGCGCCAATCTATTGGCAGGACCTGAACCTCAGTCCGAATGTGTTCACCATCGGCAGTTTCGCCTTGCGCTGGTATTCGCTGGCCTATCTGGCGGGCATCCTGCTGGGGTATTGGCACCTGTCGCGGATGATCAAGGCCCCCGGCGCGCCGCTGGCGCAGCGCCACGCCGATGACCTGTTCTTCTGGTGTACGGTCGGGATCATTCTGGGCGGACGGCTGGGCTATGCCACGTTCTATACCGGCGGCGATACCGGCCTGCCCAGCCTGTGGGCCGATCCGGTGTCGCTGCTGCAATTGTGGAACGGCGGGATGAGCTTCCACGGCGGGCTGGTGGGCACCGTGCTGGCCGTGGCGTGGGTCGCCTGGCAGGGCGGGCTGAGCTTCCTGCGGGTGATGGATTACATCGCCGTCTGCGTGCCGTTCGGGATGCTGTTCGGGCGGCTGGCAAATTTCGTGAACGGCGAATTGTGGGGCCGCGTGGCCGGGCCGGACGTGCCCTGGGCGATGGTCTTCCCCGATGCACCGGGCGGCCTCGCCCGTCATCCCAGCCAGCTGTACGAAGCGGCGCTGGAAGGCGCGGTGCTGATCGTGGTGATGCTGCTGATGTTCTGGAAAACCCGCGCGCGCTGGCGGCCGGGCCTGCTGGCGGCAACCTTTGCACTGGGGATGGGGCTGGCGCGGTTCTTCGTGGAATTCTACCGCGAACCGGACGCCCAGCTGACCGAATTCGCGCTGCAGACCGGGCTGTCGATGGGCCAGTGGCTGACCGTGCCGTTGATGCTGGTCGGGCTGTTCTTCATCGCCCGGGCGCTGATCCGCCCCGCGCTGGGCAGCACTGCGCCGATTCCCCCTGCCCCGGTCACCCCCGCTCCATGATGGACGGGGCAGCGGCCGAACCGCTCGCGGCGATCTTCCGGCGGCTGATCGCCAATACCGGCCCGATCAGCCTGATGCACTACATGGGTGAGTCGAACGCGCGTTATTACACCAGCCGCGATCCGCTCGGCAGCGCGGGCGATTTCATCACCGCGCCGGAAATCAGCCAGATGTTCGGCGAACTGATCGGGCTGTGGCTGGCCGATATGTGGATCAATGCAGGGCGCGAAACGCCGGTCCACTATGTCGAGCTGGGGCCGGGGCGCGGCACGCTCGCCAAGGATGCGCTGCGCACGGCGCGGCGCTATGGGCTGGAACCGTCGATCCACTTCGTCGAGGCATCGACCGCGCTCAAGGACATCCAGTTGGAGACCGTCCCCGGCGCGCAGTGGCACCATGACCTCTCGACGATCCCCGCCTATGGCCCGGTGCTGATCGTCGCCAACGAATTCCTCGATGCGCTGCCAGTGCGGCAACTGGTCAAGACGCCGCAGGGCTGGCGCGAACGGATGGTCGTGCCCGAAGGGGACCGGTTCGTCTGCATCGCCGGGCAGCAGCCGATGGATGCCGCCGTGCCAGAGGCGCGGCGCGGCGCGGCGGACGGGACGATCATCGAAACCTGCCCCGGCGCGGCGGCGACCGTCTATGAAGTGGCGGGGCGGCTGATGGAGCAGGGCGGGGCGGCGCTGTTCATCGATTACGGGCATGACCAGCTGCGCGATGGCTCTACCCTGCAAGCCGTGCGCCAGCATCTGAAAGCCGATCCGTTCGTCAGTCCGGGCGAGGCGGACCTGACCGCGCATGTCGATTTCGCCGCACTCGCCCCGATTGCCCAGTCGCGCGGGTGCAAGTGGCTGGGGACCGTGCCGCAGGGGCGCTGGCTGCGCGAACTGGGGATCGAAACCCGCGCGCAGGCGCTGGCCCAGGTTGCACCTGAGCACGCCGCCGCGATCCATTCCGCCAGGGACCGGTTGATCGGCGAAGGGCAGATGGGGCTATTGTTCAAGGTCATGGGGCTGGCGCACCCGAACTGGCCGGGCGGGGCTGGTTTTCACGGCTGATAACCGCCTTTTGTCCCCCTCGCATTTGCGCGGCGGCGTGCTAGCGTTGCGAAACAGGGGGAGAGTGTATGGAAACGGATTATCAGGATCCGCCGCCCGCGTTGTTGTCGCGCATCGTGCGGCGGGTGATGCTGTGGTTTTACCGGACGCGTGGCTGGACGGCGACGGGGACTGCGCCCGCTGACCGGCGCTGCGTGGTGATCGCCGCGCCGCACACGTCCAACTGGGATTTCGTCAACCTGCTGGGGCTGACCGCCGACCTTGGGGTCAAGGTCCACTTCATGGGCAAGCGGAGCCTGTTCCGCTGGCCGCTGGGGCGCTTCATGCGCGACATGGGCGGCGTGCCGATCGACCGGTCGAGCCGCCACAACACGGTCGAACTGATGGCGGCGGAGTTTCGCCGCCGCAAGGAATTCATGCTGGTGATCGCGCCCGAAGGCACGCGCAGCGCGGTGGGGCAATGGCGCACCGGCTTTTACCACATCGCCCGTGCCGCCGGGGTGCCGCTGGTGATCGGAATGATGGATTACGGCAAGAAGACCGGCGGGCTTGGCCCGGCGATCTGGCCGACCGGCGATTTCCGCGCCGACATGGCCAAAGTGGTGGAATTCTATCGCAACACCACCCCGCGCCACCCGGACCGCGCGATCACCGATTTTGAAACCCTGATGGGAGCGGACAGCCGTGATTGACGGATTGCTGATCAACGCCGGGATCATCGCCGTGCTGATGCTGGGCCTCTGCGCGATTGCCGCACGCATCCGCGACGTGTCGTTTATCGACGCGGTGTGGGGCGCGGGCATGGCAGTGCTGGCAGTGGCCAGCTGGCTGCAACTGGGCGAACCCGGCGCGCGCGCCGGCCTGATCGCGGGCATGGCGGCAATCTGGGGGCTGCGGCTGGGGCTGCACCTGTTTACCCGCTGGCGCGCACACGGGGAAGACCCGCGCTATGCCCGGATGCTGGGCAAGGCGAAGGAGCAGGGCCGCTATGGCCGCGCCGCGCTGACCGTGGTGTTCGGCCCGCAGGCGGTGCTGCTGTTCCTGACCTGCCTGCCCGCGCAGCTGGGCGTGCTGGCCAGCGGCGATCCCGCGCCGATTGGCCCGCTGGCCTGGGCCGGGGCGGCGCTGTGGCTGGTGGGGATGACGTTCGAGACAGTGGGCGATGCCCAGCTCAAGGCGTTCCGCGCCAACCCGGCGAACAAGGGCAAAGTGCTGGACACGGGACTGTGGCGCTATACCCGCCATCCCAACTACTTCGGCGATACCTGCGTCTGGTGGGGGATCTGGCTGGCCGCGGCAGAGGCCGGAGCGCTGGTCGCCGCGATCAGCGTGATCGGACCGCTGTTCCTGACGTTCACGCTGACCCGCTGGTCGGGCAAGCCGCTGCTGGAAAAGGGGCTGGTCAAGACCCGGCCGGGGTATGCCGACTATGTCGCGCGCACCTCCGGCTTTGTCCCCTGGCCGCCGCGCCGGGGATGATCAACGCGTCACCCGTTCTTCCATCGGCACAGCGCGGGGCGGAACGGCTTTCAGCCATGCTTCCAGTGCGTCGAGATCGGACATCCCGGTTACCGCATCGCGCTGCCGGGCAAACACGCTGAAGCTGTCACCGCCGCCGGCCAGAAAGCTGTTGGTGGTGATCCGGTAGCTGGCCGCAGGATCGATCGGCTGACCGTGCAGCGTAATTGCAGTCACCCGGTCGCCAACCGGGCGGGTGCGGTCCAGCTTGAACGCGAACCCGGCGGACGGGGCCAGCACCTGGTGCGGGCCATTGTCGTCAAAGCCCTGCTCCAGCACCGCCTTCAGTTCTGCCCCGGTCATCGACTGGGTGATCAGCGTGTTGTTGAACGGCTGGGCGGCATAGATGGCGCCAAAGGTCAGCCCGCCGTCCGCCGCCGGGTTCAGCGGCGCACGGATGCCGAACGGGTTCATGAACGCGATCTGCGCGCCCGCTCCGGCCGTGGCGGCGAGTTGCGCGTCGGCGATCAGGTTGCCGAGCGGCCCGCCCTGGTTGCCGATGCCCGCGACTTCGGCGCGCGTCGCCGCTCCGCTCAGCCGCCCGACCGGGCGCTGCGCATAGTCGCGCGCGGCTTCGACATACTTGCCGACATAGGCCGCCACATCGGCGCGGGGGGTAAAGCGGGGCAAATCGGCGGCGGTTTCGACCGGCCCGCGCGGTGAGACATAGGGATCGCTTTGCACGACCACGTTGCGCGCGCGCTTGCTGACCACGCGGCCCTGCGCGGGATCGATTTGCAGGGTGATATCGGTCACCAGCTGGCCGAACATGCCCGCACTGGTCAGCAGCACCGGCCGCGCCGGATTGATCGCGCTGTAATCGCAGACATAGGCCCAGTGCGTGTGGCCCGAAACGATCACGTCCACGCCCGGTTCCAGCCGGTCGAGGATCGGGCCGATCGATCCGGTCAGATTTTCGCAGCCGCCCGGATCGGGCCGTCCGGACGTATAGCCGCCCTGATGGATCATCACGACCACTGCATCGGCCCCGCCGCGCCGCAGCCGCGCGGCCTCGCCGTTGATGGCATCGGCCTCGTCCCCGAAGGTCAGCCCGCGAATGCCGTCCGGCGAAACCAGATCCGGCGTCCCTTTCAGGGTCAGGCCGATGAAGCCCACTTCCACCCGGCGCTTGCCCTTGCCGTATGTGCGCAGGCCCGATGCCGGGAACAGCGTTTTGCCATCCGCCGTATAAGTGCTGGCCGCCAGGAACCGGAAACTGGCGCCGGTGAAGCGCTCAACCTGACACGGCTTGCGCGCGGTGTGCTGGACGCAGCCGCCGCTTTGCTTGCGCAGCAGTTCGTCCGTGCCGGAATCGAATTCATGGTTGCCGACCGCGTTGAAATCCAGCCCGATCCGGTTCATCACCCCGATCGCCGGTTCATCCAGAAACAGCGACGAGGCGATTTGCGATGCGCCGATCAGATCGCCTGCGGCAACCGTGGCGGAATGATCATATTGCGCGCGCAGGCTGTCCACCGCACTCGCCAGCCAGGCCGCGCCGCCTGCCGGAACCGGGCGGGCATCGTCCTTGCCATCGGGCACCAGCACGGCGGTGCGCGGCGGCTCCAGCGCGCCGTGGAAATCGTTGAGCGCGATGATACCGATGGTCACCGGCGCGGTCGGGGCGGTGGAGGTAACCCGGCCTTGCGCGCCGCATGCCGCCAGCGCGGGCAGCAGCAGGACGGGCAGCAGGGCAGAGAAACGGCGGCGGCGGTTGGCGGATTCGATCATGGCGGTGTTCCTAGGTCGGTCAGGACAATCGGGCAATGACAACCCGCCTTGCGTATTGTGCAACTAAGACAGTTCCTTGAATTTCCGCCGCCTGCATTTATATTCCCACGCAACACGCACCCGGGGAGTATGGGCAATGCCGCGGCCGAAGAGTGATATCGAAGCCGGACGGGAGCATCTGATCGATCTGGTCATTGCCCTGATCGATGAGCGCGGGTCCACCGCGCTGACCGTGGCCGAGGTTGCCGCTCGCGCCAACATGTCGCCTGCCAATCTCTATCGCTATTTCGACAGCAAGGAAGCCCTGATCGAGGCGGTGGCCGGGCGCTGGTTCCAGCCCAAGCTGGACATCATGGAACAAGTCGTCGCCAGCGACCTGCCGCCGCGCCGCAAGATGTTTGAATTCTTTGCCCGGCGCTTCGCCCTGATGAAGGCCGAATGGGAAGAAGATCCCGTGGCGTTTGCCCTGCACGTTGAACTGGGCAAGGAACATTTCGAACTGATCCGCAGCTATGTCGATCTGGGCGATCACTATCTGGCCGAAATCATCGGCGAGGCGATGGGCGAGGGCTTTTTCAGCGGACTTTCGGTGGATGAAGCGCTCAGCCTGGTGAACCAGATGGTCAGCGTTTACGTCAACATCGCCGCGATGGAAATGATCATGCCCAGGCTGTCGACCGACAAGCTGGCCCGGATTGTCGATGCGGTGTTCGATGGCCTGTCGGCGCAGGATCGCGGGGCCAAGGCGGTATCGGGGCTGCGCGCCGCCTGATCGCTCCGGGCTTGCTCCCGCCCGCCAACACGGGCAGTCTGCCCGCATGACCAAGGATCTGACCCTGACGCTCCACGGCGCCGCGCGCACGGTGACCGGTTCCTGCCACGAATTCACGTTTGGCGACCACCGGATACTGGTCGATTGCGGGCTGTTCCAGGGCTCGCGCACGCTGGAGGGGCTGAACGCGGGGGCATTCGGGTTCAACCCGGCCAAAGTCGACGCGGTGATCCTGACGCACGCCCATATCGACCACTCCGGTCTGCTTCCCCGGCTGGTGGCCGAAGGGTTCAGGGGCAAGATCTGGTGTACCCAGCCGACCGCCGATCTTCTGGAATACATGCTGGCCGACGCGGGCCGCATCCACGAAGCCGATACCGCCCGCCGCAACCGCCGCCGTGACCGTGCGGGCGAAGATCCGTTCGACCCGCTCTACACCGAAGCCGATGCCATCGCGGCGTGGGGACAGGCCAGCCCGGTGGAACTGGAAGAATGGTTTGAACCCGTGCCGGGCATCCGGGCGCGGCTGTGGAATGCCGGGCACATCCTGGGCTCCGCTTCGGCCGAACTGGAAGCGGGCGGCGTGCGGGTGCTGTGTTCTGGCGATCTGGGGCCGGACAACAAGGCGTTTCACGCCGATCCCGAAGGGACATCGGGGTTCGACCACGTGCTGTGCGAAAGCACCTATGGCGACCGGGCGCGGGTGCCGATGACCATTGACGGGCGGCGGCGCGAGCTGGAAGCGGAAATCCGCGGCGCAATGGCGCGCGGCGGCAACCTGATCATTCCCACCTTTGCGCTGGAGCGCACGCAGGAACTGCTGCTCGACATCGCGGAGCTGATGCACGCGGGCGCGATCCCCAACGTGCAGGTGTTCATCGACAGCCCGCTGGCCAGTCAGGCGACCAAAGTGTTTGAACGTCACGCCGCCCGGCTGGAAGGGTTCAGCCGCGAACCGACGTTCAGGCAGCCGGCGTTCCACTTCGTGGACAGTGTGCAGGAATCGATCCGGCTCAATTCGATCTCGGGCGCGATCATCCTGTCCGCGTCCGGCATGTGCGAGGCCGGGCGGATCCGCCACCATCTGGTCCACAATCTGCACAAGCGCGAAGCCACCGTGCTGTTCGTCGGCTATCAGGCGGCGGGTTCGCTGGGGCGGGTGATCGTCGAAGGCGCGGGCCGCGTGCGCATTTCGGGCGAGGACGTGATGGTCCGCGCCACGATCCGCCGGATAGACAGCTATTCCGCCCATGCCGATCAGGGCGAACTGCTCGACTGGATCGAGGCACGCGCGCCGATTGCGGGGAGCCTGTTCCTGATCCACGGTGAGCAGGCGGCGCTTGAGGCGCTGCGCCGGCTGGCGCAGTCAAAGCTGCCGGAAACCCACATCGTCCTGCCGGAAATCGGTGAATCCTATATCCTGCCACCCGCCGCCCCGGCGCGGCGGACGAAAACCGGACGGACCGATCTGACCCAGGCGCTGGGGCGTGACTGGCAAAACAGCTATGCCGAACTGGTCACCGGCCTGAAGCGCGAGTTGTCGCGGATCGAGGACACGCGCGAGCGCCAGAAGGCGGTCGAGGCGATGCGCAAGGTGCTGGACAGCTACACCCAGTTCCGGTCGGACAAACACCGCAGGGGACGCCGCTGAGCGATGGGGGCCGAGGCTGCTGACCTGTCCACCCCGCGCGGCACCCGGCTGGGGGTGATCGTGCTGGTTGGACTGCTCCACGTTGCGGCGCTGCTGGGTCTGATCCGCGCGTTCGCGCCCGATTTCACCGCGCAAGTGACCAGGACCGTGCTGTCCACCTTCACCGTAACGGTCGTCACGCCGCCGCCCGCGCCCGCGCCAAGCAAGGAACCGGAACGTGCCGGGGCCGCCGCCGAAGCGGGCAAAAAAGCGGTCGCGCGCGAGGTGAAGGCGGAAAAGCCGAGGGTCGAACTGGCCAGAGCGCCCGCACCGAAGGCCGCCAGCACCGGCAGTGCCAATACATCCGGCGCACAGGACGCCGGGGCGGGAACTGGCGCGGGCGGGCAGGGCAGCGGCACCGGCAGCGGCACGGGTGGCACCGGTTCCGGCGGCGGACTGACCCGCAAGGTTGAAAAGACCGCGGGCGAAATCAACTCCGCCAGGGATTACCCGCGCGAAACCCGCGATCTGCGCAAGGATGATTACGTGATCGTCGCCATCACTGTCAGCGCCGCAGGCAAGCCCACCGCCTGCCGCATCCACCGCCCCAGCAAGGATGCGCAGGCCAACGCGATCACCTGCACGCTGGCGCTGCAACGGTTCCGCTTCAAGCCTGCGACCGATGCGCAGGGCAACCCGGTTGCGTCCACCTATGGCTGGCGGCAGCGGTGGTATGAATGACGGCGCGCGATTGACGGGCATGCGGTCCGGTTCCTAACTGGGCAAAAGCACGAATCCGAGAGAGGACCACCATGGCCACCCTGCACCCCGTCCCCGCCGAATGGGCCAGCCGCGCCTATGTCGATGCCGCCGCCTATGCCGAGCAGTATCGCCGTTCCATCGCGGAGCCGGAAGCGTTCTGGCGCGAACAGTCGGATCGGCTCGACTGGATCAAGCCGTGGACCAAGCTGGGCCAGTCCAGCTTTGACGAGGCCGATTTCGGGATCGAGTGGTTTCCCGACGGCACGCTCAACGTGTCGGCCAATTGCCTTGATCGCCATCTGGCCGAACGCGGCGATACGGTGGCGATCATCTGGGAAGGCGATGACAGCGAACACCAGCGCCGCCTGACCTATCGCCAACTGCACGCCGACGTCTGCCGGTTCGCCAACACGCTCAAAGCGCTGGGCGCGCGGCGGGGGGACCGGATCACGATCTATCTGCCGATGATCCCAGAAGCGGCGGTGGCGATGCTGGCCTGCACCCGGATCGGGGCGATCCACTCCATCGTGTTCGGCGGCTTTTCACCAGAGGCGCTGGCGGGCCGGATTCAGGACTGCGACAGCAACATCGTCATCACCGCCGATGCCGGGATGCGCGGCGGCAAGCAGGTGCCGCTGAAGGCCAACGTCGATGCCGCGCTGGAGCATTGCCCCTCGGTCAGCGCGGTGCTGGTCGTTCGTCATGTCGGCAATGCTGTGACGATGGCCGATGGGCGCGATCACTGGTGGCATGACCACCGCGAGAGCGTCTCAGCCGATTGCCCGGCGGAGGAAATGCGCGCGGAGGACCCGCTGTTCATCCTCTATACCTCTGGCTCCACCGGCAAGCCCAAGGGCGTGCTGCACACCACCGGCGGTTACCTGACGTGGGCGGCGATGACGCACCACTACGTGTTCGATTACCGCCCCGGCGAAATCTATTGGTGCGCAGCGGACGTGGGCTGGGTCACGGGGCACAGCTATGTCGTCTATGGTCCGCTGGCCAACGGCGCGACCACGGTGATGTTCGAAGGCGTGCCGAACTATCCCGATCACAGCCGCTTCTGGGAAATCGTCGACCGCCATCAGGTCAACATCTTCTATGGCGCGCCAACCGCGCTGCGCGCGCTGATGCGCGAAGGCGATGACTGGGTGAAGCGCACCAGCCGCAAGAGCCTGCGCCTGCTGGGATCGGTGGGCGAGCCGATCAATCCCGAAGCGTGGGAATGGTACTGGCGCGTGGTCGGCGATGGACGCTGCCCGATTGTCGACACCTGGTGGCAGACCGAAACCGGCGGCGCGATGATCACCCCGCTGCCGGGCGCAACCGACCTCAAACCCGGTTCTGCCTCAAAGCCGATGTTCGGCGTGGTGCCGCAGATCGTGGACGCGGATGGCAAAGTGCTGGACGGTGCGGCGGAAGGCAACCTGTGCCTGACGCAAAGCTGGCCCGGCCAGATGCGCGGCGTGTGGGGCGATTCCGAGCGGTTCTTCCAGACCTATTTCACCACCTATCGCGGCAAGTATTTCACCGGTGACGGCTGCCGCCGGGACGAGGACGGCTATTACTGGATCACGGGCCGCGTCGATGATGTGATCAACGTATCGGGCCACCGCATGGGCACTGCCGAAGTCGAATCCGCGCTGGTCGCGCATGCCCGCGTCGCCGAAGCCGCGGTCGTGGGGATGCCGCACGAGATCAAGGGGCAGGGCATTTATGCCTATGTCACGCTCAACGCCAACGAAGTGCCGGGCGAGGACATCCGCCGCGAACTGGTGCAATGGGTCCGCAAGGAAATCGGCCCGATCGCCACGCCCGATGTGATCCACTTTGCACCGGGCCTGCCCAAGACCCGGTCGGGCAAGATCATGCGCCGCATCCTGCGCAAGATCGCCGAAGGCGATACCGCGAACCTGGGCGATACATCGACACTGGCCGATCCGGGCGTGGTTGACGTGCTGCTGACCAGCGGGCGTTAGGGCTGGCGCGTGCGGATCAGCATCGACGTGTCGTAACCCAGCGCGCGGGCGCGGGCGATCAACGCCTCCACCTTGGCGGGGGGCGGGGTCGCTTCGCGCGCCAGCAGCCACAGGTAACGCCCTGACGGCTCACCGACGATGGCCCACGAATAATCGTCCGCCCGGTCCAGCACCCAGTAATCGCCATAGAACGGGCCAAAGAAGCTGACCTTCAGCTTGGCATTGGTGACGGCATCGACCACCTTTGCCTTGCCATTGGCGACGGACGTTTTGCCATCGGCCTTGCGGCAGGCGTTGCGCACATCGATCGCGCCGTCCGCGCGCAGGGCATAGTCGGCGGTGACGCCTTCGCAGCCTTTCTGGAACGACTGTTCATAGCGGGCGATTTCATACCACTTGCCCAGATAGCGCGGCAGATCGACCGATTTGGCCGGCTCCGGCACGGCGGTGTTCCCCACCGGATGCTTCGGCCCCAGCACGGCGCAACCGGACAACAGCACGCTTGCCCCGGCCAGCGCAGCAAGGAGCAGCGGGGCTTTGAAACGGGATGTCATAGCGGCAAATGCCTTGTGGTGAGTGTGGCATTGAATCTGGGGACCATTCCCCCGTATGCAAGGCCCCATGATCGCCCAGACCATCCAGCTCGCCCTAGCCCCGGTTTTCGTGCTGGTCGCGATTGCCAACATCATGAACCTGCTGTCGACCCGGCTGGGCCGCGTGGTTGACCGGTCGCGCCAGTTGCAGGACCGGCACACCGCCACCAGCGGCGCGGATCACGATGCCGTGGTGATCGAAATGCGCGCCATTGCGCAGCGCATCCACCTGATCACCCGCGCGATCTTCCTGCTGGTGCTGAGCGGGCTGGCCATCGGCGTGACCGTAGCGGTGTTGTTTCTGGAAGAATTCGTGGCGATCCGGCTGCAAGTCGCGGCGGCAGGGTTGTTCCTGGTCGCAATCGGCCTGCTGATGTGGGCGCTGATGCTGTTCCTGGCCGAAACCCGCGTGGCGTCCGCGCAACTGCGCATCCCGCGCAGCCTGCTGGAGCTTGAGCGCGATATCTGACCCGGGGTCAGGCGTCTGACAGTTGCTTCAGGAAATCGCCGATCCGCCTGGCATTCACGCCCAGATCCCCGACCCCGACCCGGCTGACCGAGCGCATATCGACCCGGCTGCTGGTGCCATCCCCGACCGGCGTGATCCGGATGACAACGTCGTCATGGAAGCGGATGTAGGACACGCTGGCCGTAGCCTCGACAATTCCGCGCGCCGGATCGGCGCTGGCGATTTTCCAGCCAGCTTCCTCGGCCAGGCGCACGGCCCGTTCGGTCACCACCGGCACGGGCTGTGGCAGCGTGACCGGGCCCAGATCGCCATAAGCCTGGGCATGGATTTTCCGCCAGTTTTCGGCAGTGCCCACACCGACCAGATTGTCGGCGCGCAGCGGCAGCACTGCAAATTGCGGCGGGTTGGCAAGATCGGTCGTCACATCGTGGATCGACGGGACATCGCCCGCGACCAGCGGTCGGGTGCCCAGAAAACCGACATAGAGCAGGGCCAGTGCCAGACCGGCCCAGGCCTTGGACCGGCCCGGATAGACCGCCTTGCGACCGGCGATCAGGCTTGCCAGTCCCGCGATCAGCGCCGCGATCGCCACCAGTCCTCCCGCCAGCAGCGCCGAAAATCCGGTCAGCTTGGGGATCATGTCATAGCGCGCGAGCGTCAGGCCGATCGCCGCCACCGCCAGCGCGGCCAGGGCGACCCGCAACGACCAGTGGCCCAGGCGCGTGGCCCGGCTGGATGGCTGTACTGTATTTGGTCCGGCTTGCGTCATGGCTGTAAAGTCAGCAGGAAAGCCTGTCGGCGTCAATCACCGATCCGCTTTGGCCCGGCGGCGTGTAAGGTTGGCCAGCCTGGCCGGGCCACCGCTGCAGCGCATTCGAAAGTCAGACCGAACACATGACGCGACGCATCATTCTGGCAGGCGGCGGCCACGCGCATCTGGCGGTGCTGGCCGACTGGGCGCAGCGGCCCTTTCCCGAAACCGAGCGCTGGCTGGTAACGTCGACGCGCCAGACCGCCTATTCCGGCATGCTGCCGGGCTGGCTGGCCGGGATCTATCCGGCGGGCGAGCTGCTGATCGACCTGGAGCCGTTGGCCAGACAGGCCGGGGCGCGGCTGATCCTGTCTGATGTGACCGGCCTTGATGCCGCCGCGCGTCAGTTGACGCTGGCCAGCGGCGAGACGCTGGCGTTCGATTTGCTCTCGCTGGCAACCGGCGGAGAAATCGACACTGCAACGTTTGCAGCGCTGGGCGACCGGCTGCTGCCGGTTCGCCCGGTCGGCGCGTTCATGGCGCGCTGGACGCACTTTCTGACAGCAATCGCCGGGTCCGACGCGCCGCGCGTTGTCGTGGTTGGCGGCGGTGCGGCCGGGGTGGAGCTGGCGCTGGCGGTCGCGACCGCGCTGGCCCGGCAGTTCCGGCAACCCCAGGTCGCGCTGGTGACGGTCGAGCGCGGGTTTCTGGCAGGCCACGCCAGTGCGGTCAGGCAACGGGCGCTGGCCGAACTGGCCGGGCGGGGCGTCGCGCTGCACTACGGCGAAGCTGTCGGCACGCGGCACGGGGTGCTGCTGACCAATGGCACCGGGCTGGCCGCTGACTGCGTGATCGCCGCGACCGGCAGCCGCGCACCGCGCTGGCTGGCGGCATCCGGGCTGGCCTGCAACGATCAGGGCTTTGTCGCTGTCGGCGCGGACCTGCGCAGCATTTCGCACGACGCGATCTTCGCGGCCGGTGACATCATCAACCGGGCCGACCGCCCGCTGGAACGGTCCGGGGTTCATGCGGTCAAGGCCGGTCCGGTGCTGGCCGCAAACTTGCGCGCGGCGGCGCGTGCAGCGCCGCTCAAGGCGTATCAGCCGCGCGGCCGGACGCTATACCTGCTGGCAACGGGGGACCGCCGCGCGATCGGTTCATGGGGCGGCCTGATGGCGGCCGGGCGCTGGGTCTGGTGGATCAAGGACTGGATCGACCGGCACTTCGTTGGCCGCTACACCCGGCCCGGTGAGGGCGGGCGATGAGCGCAGTCTTGCCGAGCGCGGCCAATCAGGCGCAAACCGCCATCCGTTTGGGAGCAATCTTGTGAAACGCATTGTCATCGCCGCGCTGCTGGTGCTCGCGCTTGCCGCCTGGTTCCTGCTCGATCTTGGGCAGTATCTCACGATTGACGGATTGAAGGCCCAGCAGGCCGCGATTGATGTTGTCTACCGGGCGAACCCGGCGCTGGTGGCGCTGATTTTCTTTGTGGCTTACGTGGTGTTGACCGCCTTGTCCGTGCCCGGTGCGGTCGTGCTGACGCTGGCGGCAGGCGCGATTTTCGGGGTGACGACCGGCACGGTGATTGTCTCGTTCGCGTCGACCATCGGGGCCACGCTGGCGTTTCTCGGCTCGCGCTATCTGTTTCGCGATACGGTGCAGGGGCGCTTTGGCGCCCGGCTGCGCGCGGTGAACGACGGGGTTGCGCGCGACGGGGCATTTTACCTGTTCTCGCTCCGGCTGGTGCCGATTTTCCCGTTCTTCGCAGTCAATCTGGTGATGGGGCTGACCCCGATCCGGGTCTGGACTTATTACTGGGTCAGCCAGCTGGGGATGCTGCTGGGCACGGTGGTTTATGTCAACGCGGGCACGCAGCTTGCCGGGATCAGCGCGCTGTCCGACATCGCCTCGCCGCGGCTGCTGGCTTCGTTCGCGGCGCTGGGCCTGCTGCCCTGGCTGGGCAAATGGATCATGGCAGCGATCGTGCGGCGGAGGGTCTATGCCCGCTGGCAGCGCCCCCGGCGGTTCGATCGCAATCTGGTGGTGATCGGCGCGGGCGCTGCGGGCCTTGTCTCATCGCTGATCGGTGCGACGGTCCGCGCGAAAGTCACACTGGTCGAAGCAAACAAGATGGGTGGGGATTGCCTCAACTATGGCTGCGTGCCGTCCAAGGCGCTGATCAAGTCGGCCCGCATCGCGCACCAGATGCGCCACGCAGACCGTTACGGACTGAACGGTGTAGAGCCGCAGTTCAGTTTCAAGGCGGTGATGCAGCGGGTCCATGACGCGATTGCCGCGATTGCGCCGCATGACAGTGTGGAACGCTACACCGGTCTGGGGGTCGATGTGGCGCAGGGCTATGCGACCATTGTCGATCCCTGGACGGTGGAAATTGCCCACGCCGATGGCAGCCACCAGCGGCTTACCACCCGCGCCATCATCATCGCGGCCGGGGCGGAACCGCTCATCCCTGATCTGCCGGGGCTGGCGCAATCCGGCTATCTGACCAGCGACACGCTGTGGGAAACGTTTGCACAGGCCGATGAAATCCCGCGCCGCATAGCCGTGCTGGGCGGCGGCCCGATCGGGTCGGAACTGGCTCAGGCGTTTGCCCGGCTGGGGGCGCAAGTGACGCAGGTCGAGCGCGGGGAGCGCCTGCTCCCGCGGGAGGATGCGGACGTCTCGGAGCTCGCGCGCGCGGCGCAGCAGGCGTCGGGAGTCACGGTCCTGACCGGGCATGAGGCGCTGCGGGTGGAAAACGGGGCAGAGCGGCGGCTGGTGGTTGCCAGCGGCGGACAGGAACAGGCGATCCCCTTCGATGCGCTGATCGTCGCGGTGGGGCGCAAGGCCCGGCTGACCGGTTATGGTCTGGAGGCGCTGGGAATCGAAACGCAGCGCACGGTCGTGACGGACGAATACCTCGCCACGATCTATCCCAATATCTATGCGGCGGGTGATGTGGCCGGTCCTTACCAGTTCACCCACACCGCTTCGCACCAGGCGTGGTTCGCCAGCGTCAACGCACTGTTCGGCCAGTTCAGACGCTTCAAGGCCGATTATCGGGTGATCCCGTGGACGACGTTCATCGACCCCGAAATGGCCCGGGTCGGCCTGAACGAACAGGATGCCCATGCCGAAGGCGTGCCCCACGAAGTCACCGTCTTCCCGCTGCATGAACTTGACCGCGCGATAGCCGACAGCGCGACCACCGGGTTCGTCAAAGTGCTGACCTTGCCGGGCAAGGATCGCATTCTGGGGGTCACGATCGTGGGCGAACACGCCGGGGAACTGCTGGCCGAATATGTGCTGGCGATGAAACACGGGCTGGGCCTGAACAAGATCATGGCCACGATCCACACTTATCCGACGATGGCCGAAGCCAACAAGTATGCCGCCGGTGAATGGAAAAAGAAGCACGCGCCGGAACGCCTGTTGCGGTGGGTCGGGCGGTATCATACCTGGCGGCGGGGCTAGGCACGCGGACGTGATGTGCCGGGTAACCTGGGCCTGAAGGGACTGAAACGATGTTCGATGCCCGCTTGCGCCCGCTGATCGATCCGCCGCTGAATGCGCTGGGACGGATGCTGGCGCGCCGGGGGATCAGCGCCAACGCCGTGACACTGGCGGGGCTGGTTCCGGCGCTGGGCGCGGCAGCGGCGATTGCGCAGGGGCACTATGGCGCGGGACTGGTGCTGATCGTGCTGAACCGGCTGCTTGACGGGCTGGACGGTGCGGTCGCCCGGGCCAGCGGCATCACCGATTTTGGCGGCTATCTCGATACGCTGGCGGATTACCTGTTCTATGTTGCGGTGCCGGTGGCGTTCGGCCTTGCCTCGCCGCTCAACACGCCGATGGCCATGGTGCTGGTGGCCAGCTTCACCCTGACTTGTGCCAGTTTTCTGGTGTTCGCCGCGATTGCCGCCCGGCGCGGGGCGGAAACGACCGCGCACGGGACCAAGAGCTTTTTCTATTCCACGGGTCTGGCCGAAGGGGCAGAGACAATCGCCGCCTTCATCGCGATGTGCCTGTGGCCTGCACAGTTCCCGGTCATCGCGGCGGGGTTTTCCGCGCTTTGCCTGCTGACCGTGCTCCAGCGCAGCCTGCTGGCGCGCCGCAGCTTCGGCTAGGACGGTTCAGGCCAGCAGCTTTTGCGCCCTGGGCTCAATCGCGGCGCGGATCATCGGTTCGGCAAAGGCGAGCGCGGCCGGAATATCGAAATCGAAGCTGACGCTGGCATCGGCCACTTCGATGGCCCCGTGGATCGTCTTGCCCATGACCTCAACCCGCAAGTCCAGCCGGTCATCGCCGGACCATTCGGTCCTGACTTTGGCAAAGCCGGGGACCAGATCGGCGATTTCATGCTGGCGCGCACGGATGCGGCCAACCGCTTCGGCGCGGCCAAGGGTGTGGGGAACGCTCAGGCGCATCAGGGTTTCCCGTCCGGTTCGTCCAGCGCCGCGCCATACTTGTAATCAAGATAGCGGGTCTGGATCGCCAGATTGTCCAGCGCGCCGCTGGCCAGCTGGCGCGTCACGCTGTCGATTTCGGTGCTGATCTTGCTCAGGCTGTCGGCCAGCTGTTCATCGGGCGTGCGCCCGGCGCGCGGTTCGGTGCGCAAGTGGCGCGGAATGCTGGTGTAGGTGTTGACCAGCCCCGGCAGGTGTTCGCCCACCAGCTTGCGCACTTCGACGGCGGCGGGCTGCTTGTCATCCAGCCCGTCCAGTTGCAGGCCCAGCGCATCCAGTTGCACGCCGATCTGATCGACCAGCTGCACCGCAGGTGCGGGCAGGGCCGGGCGCTGGTTTTCCAGCCACAATTCCGTGCGCCCGACCAGCGACTTCACATCGCCCCCGGTCAGGTCGCGCATTTCCGGCACTTTCAGCTTGGGATAGGAACTGAACAGCGCGATCGCGGTGAAGATTGCCAGCGCGGTCACGATCACGCCCACCACGCCGATTCCGTTGATCACCAGTCCGGCAATCATCGCCGCAAACAGAATCGACGTGACGGCCACCCCGGTCCGGATCAGCTTGCGCAGGCGATAGTCGCGTTTCAGCGCGGCGGACCGCTGCCCGATCGAGCCGGTGCGCCGTCCGCCCGCCCGCTGGTTGACCAGCGAGCTGCGCGCCTGCCGCAGGATCAGGTCGGAGTTTTTGGATTCCCCGGCCAAATCAGCCCTCCAGCGTCAGCAGGCTGGGCTTGTCGCTGCTCTTCGCGGCCTGCGCGGCCCCTTCGGCGCGGGCGATATAGCCCTTCGACTTTTCGACTTCGCTGGTCAGCGTGGTGACCGTTTGCTTCATCGAATCGAGCGCCTTCAGCTTGAAGGTGTCGATGTTGTCCATCGTGTCATAGATATTCTGGAACGCGCGTTGCAGCGTTTCCAGCGGGATCGTGCTGGACGCGGCCTGTTCATGGATCTTGCCGGTCTGTTCACGCAGCAGCGTGCCGGTGGAATCGATGATGTTGGCGGTGGTTTCGTTCAGCGCGGTGATCTGTTGCAGCACCAGCCGCTGGTTGGTCATCGCCTGCGCGACCGTCACCGCCGTGCGCAGCGCGCCGACCGTGGTGGTGCTGGCGCGGTCCACGCCCTTGACCAGTTCGACGTTGTTCTTCTTGACCAGATCGAGCGCAAGATACCCCTGCACCGTCACCGCCATCTGTGTCAGCAGATCCTGCGTGCGCTGGCGGACATAGAACAGCGCGGTTTCGCGGATCGCCTTGGCCTTGGCCGGGTCGGTCGCGTCGAGGTCGTCGGCCTTGTCTTCCAGCCGCTGATCAAGGCTGCGCGAAATGTGGATCATCTGTTCCAGCGCGCCCATCGCTTCCCACAGCTTTTGCCGTTCCACGTCGATCGCGGCGTTGTCCATCAGCAGCTCGTCCTTGCCGGACGAGAGCCGCGCCAGGATCGCCTGAATGTGGCCCTGGCTGGACTGATAGCTGTCAAAATACTTCTTCAGGCTGTTGCCGAACGGGATGACGCCCAGGAACTTGCGGCCCGAAGACAGCTTGCCCTTGCGGCCGGGATCGAGTTCCTCAACCGTGCGGCGCAGTTCGGCAAGGTCCGCGCCGACGCCGTTGTCCTTGTCCATCGCCCGCACCGGCCGGTCGAGGAAGCGGTTCGACATCCCCGCCGCCGTCATGATTTCCTTGCGGCCCATGTTGGTGATCTGATCGACCTTCTGGCCGAATTCGGGCGAATTGGCATCCGATGAAACCAGATCGGTAATGAACGCCTCAACCTTGGCATCCAGCTTGGATTTCGCGTCCGGCGCGACCGGAACCAGCCCGACGGCCTGCTCCGGCGCTATCACCGGCACCGGATCGGGCGGGGTCAGCGTGATCGTGGGGGTTTCAGTCGCGGTTGCAGTGGGCGTGATGGCCATTGGTTCTTCCCGGTAATCAGGTTCTTGCCGCAACATGGGGTGCCATGCGCGGCAGTGCAAGCTGTATTAGCGGGATAAGACAGGGGCGGCAAGCCGTGAAGCCTGCCGCCCCGGTCAATTCAAACCGGCTTCAGGCCGGTTCAGGCGGCCAGATCGAACGGGGCGATTTCGCCCGACAGATACAGCTTCTTGGCCTTGGCCCGGCTGAGCTTGCCCGACGACGTGCGCGGCAGGGTGCGCGGCGGAACCAGTTCGACCACGCAGTTCATGCCGGTGATCGAGCGGACCTTGTCGCGGATCTGGCTGTGCAGCCTGACCCGTTCTTCCGGATCGCTGACGCGGCAGTGGACCAGCACGGCGGGCACTTCCTCACCGCTGTCATTCTCGACCGAGAACGCGGCAATATCGCCCTGATGGAAGCCGGGCAGCTGTTCGACCGCCCATTCGATGTCCTGCGGCCAGTGGTTCTTGCCGTTGATGATGATCATGTCCTTCGCCCGCCCGACGATGAACAGATAGCCATCGACCAGATAGCCCATGTCGCCGGTATCCAGCCAGCCATCGACCAGACATTCGGCAGTGCTTTCCGGATCGCGGAAGTACGAGTGCATCACCGACGGCCCCTTGCACCACACTTTGCCGATGTGGTGATCGGGCAGGCTCTGGCCGTGTTCGCCGCGAATGACGAGCTCCATGTCCCTCACCGCCTTGCCGCAGTTGACGATCGCGCGGTAGCGGGCCGGGCGCGACAGATCGCGCGGGCTGCCCGACAGGCGTTCTTCCTCGACCAGTTCAACCCGGATGCCTTCGCCCGGCGGCATGATCGTGACCGCCAGTGTCGCTTCGGCCAGACCATAGCTGGGCAGGAACGCGCCGGCCTTGAACCCGGCGCCGGCAAAGGCGTTGACGAAGCTTTGCATCACGTCCGGGCGGATCATGTCCGCGCCATTGCCCGCGATCCGCCAGCGTGACAGGTCGAAGCGTTCGGCCACGTTGCTCTGGCTGGAAATGCGGCGGGCGCAGATGTCATAGCCGAAGGTGGGCGAATAGCTGCACGAGGTGCCGGGATTGCGGCTGATCATGTCCAGCCAGGCCAGCGGACGGCGGGCGAAATCTTCGGTCTTGAGGTAATCGGCGGAAATCTGGTTGGCGATCAGCGACAGGAAGCAGCCGACCAGTCCCATGTCGTGATAGAACGGCAACCAGCTGACGCAGCGGTCGGACTGCTGGATTTTCATTCCGTGGCTGTGCCCGGCCAGATTGTTGAGCAGCGAGGCATGGGTTACCGCAACGCCGTGCGGGAAGCGGGTCGATCCGCTGGAATATTGCAGATAGCAGATATCGTCCGGGTGAGCGGTGGGCAGTTCGCAGTCGGGCGCGGGCGCGTCGGCAAAGTCCTGCCAGGCAATCCCCTCACACCCCTGACGCGCGGCAGCAGCCCCAGCCATTTCGCCGATTTCGGCGGGGTAGAACAGAAGCGATGGATCGCTGCTTTGCAGCTGGACCGCCAGCTGGTCGATATAGCTTTCCTTGCCGCCAAAGCTGGTCGGCAGCGGCAGCGGCACCGGCCAGGCCCCGGCATAGATCGCGCCGCAGAACAGCGCGGCAAACTCCGGCCCGGTTTCCGCGACCATCGCGATCCGGTCATCCTTGCGCACCCCGTGGGCGATCAGGCGGCGGGCCATGACCAGCGCATCGCTGCGCAGCTCGCTGAACGGATAGACCCGCGCCAGATTGCCGCGCGGATCGTGGAAATTGAACCCGCGTTTGCCCAGCGCGGCATAATCCAGCGCATCGCCGAACGTGGCGAAATCGGCGAACCGGCGCGGGTGTTCGTCCTCGTTAGGGGTGGGGACCAGTTGGCCCGATGAAGTCGTCACAGTCGTGGCGGCATCAATCATTGTGCATTAACCCGTTTGTTTTTCAAAGGAATGCGCCGCATTTCGGCACCGCTCCCATGGTTTTATCCTGCGCAAAGCCAACATGTTTTGCGGCCATTGTTTCCCAATTGCTGCATACTGTGGCACGAATAAGGCCGCGTATGACCCGATCCCGCCCAACTTCCCGCCCCAACCCCCGGCCGCTGGATGGCTCCCGGCTTGAAGAGCTGGCGCTGGCCTATGTCGCGCGGTTCGCCACCAGCGCGGCCAAGCTGGACGATTACCTGCGCCGCAAGCTGCGCGAACGCGGCTGGGACGGGGAGGGAAGCGCGCCGGTGGCGGCGATTGTCGCCCGGTTCGTGGAGGCCGGCTATATCGACGATGCCGCCTTTGCCCGCGCCAAGACCGGCAGCCTGCTGCGCCGCGGCTTTGGCGCGCGGCGGATCGGGCAGGCGCTGGGCGCGGCCGGCATTGCCGAAGAGGTGCGCGATGAAGTGCGCGCCGGTCAGGCCGAACAGCGCCGCGCGGCGCTGGCGCTGGCGCGCAAACGGCGGATCGGGCCGTTCGGTCCGGCGGGCGCGGACCGGGCAGTGCGCGAAAAGCAGCTGGCCGCGATGCTGCGCGCCGGGCACCCGCTGGACAGCGCGCGCGAATTGGTCAATTCCCCCAGTGTGGAAGCGGCCGAGGACTGGGCCGCCGAACTGGATGGGGACGATTGATGCGGAGACTGGCGATCACGGCGGCGCTGCTGGCACTCATGGCCTGCACGCCCAATTCGGGCGAGGCTGCGCCGGGTTCGACCCAGACCGCGCCTTCGGCCCATCCGGTGTCCGGGCTGACCGTCGTGCCGCTGACCGTCACCAGCGGCGACAAGGTTCACAAATTTCACGTCGAACTGGCCCGCACCGCGCAGGAACAGGCGCGCGGGATGATGTTCCGCACCGCGATGGGCGCGGACGAAGGGATGATCTTCCCGATGAACCCGCCGCGCGGGGCCAGCTTCTGGATGCGCAACACGGTGATTCCGCTCGATCTGATTTTCGTGGGCGTCGATGGGCGGATCAGCAATATCGCCGCCAATGCCGTGCCGTATGACGAAAGCCCGCTGCGGTCGGTCGGGCTGGTGATCGCGGTGCTGGAACTGAACGGCGGACGCGCGGCTGAGCTGGGGCTGAAACCCGGCGACAAGGTCAGCTGGTAATGCGCTCGGCGCGCAAAAAGCCTGCACCGGCCCTTTCCCCCGCGCTGCAATTCGGCTAGGCGGCGCGCATGGGAATCCTCGGCAAGATCTTCACCTGGTGGGACGGCGCCACCATTGGCACCATGCTCAACAGCGCGTTCACCGGCCAACACGTTGGCACCGACGCGCAAGGGAACAAGTATTACCGCGCGAAAAAGCGCCGTGCGGCGGGCCAGCCGTTCGGCGGCAGCGAACGCCGCTGGGTGATCTACAACGGCGCGAACGACGCCAGCCGGGTTCCGGCGGAATGGCACGGTTGGCTGCACGGCACTTTTGACGGCGTGCCGGAAAGCTTCCTGCCCGCAGCGCGGATCTGGGAAGTGGATTTCACCCCCAACGCCACCGGCACGCAGGCGGCCTATCGCCCGCAAGGCGCGCTGGAACGCGGCGGCAAGCGTGCGGCGGCAACCGGCGATTATGAATCCTGGTCGCCGGATGGCGACAAACTTGCGACTGCGCCGGACGCCTGAGGCGTGAAGCGGGCGCTGGCCCCTGTCGCACTATTGCTGCTGGCCGCCTGTTCGGGCGGCAGCGATGACGCGCAGCCTGCCGCGACCGACATTCCCAAGGCCGTGGCCGATCAGGTCGCCGCACCCGTGGTGGAAAGCGAATATGGCACGCCGGTAAAAGACCGGGTCGCCACGCTCGGCCTGCTCAACAAGCGCAACAACCTGACCCAGGACCTGGTGTTGAAGCCGGGCGAATCGCGCCGCGTCGGCAACGTCGTGGTCCGGCTGGCCAGCTGCGAGCGGACCCTGCCGTGGGAAAGTCCGGCCGAAACCGGGGCGTTCGTGCAGGTGTTTATCGAGGAACGGGCCGGGGCCGATCAGCCGCTGCAATGGCGCAAGGTGTTTTCCGGCTGGCTGTTCAGGAATTCGCCTTCGCTCAACGTGGTCGAGCATCCGGTCTATGACGTCTGGGTCAAGGACTGCGCGATGAAGTTCCCCGGCGAAGAGGAAGACCCCGCCGCTGCCGCCAGCAGTGCGGCAAAGCCATCGGGCAACGCGCCTGCGGCCCCTGCCACGCCTGCCACCCCTGCACCCAAGCCTTCGGCCAGCCCGTCGCCCGCTGCATCGCCCAGCGCGCCCGCTGCCGCGGCGCCATCGGTCGCGCTCTGAGCGGCGCGCAGGCGCACCAGGTATTCCGCCTGAGTGATTTCCACCGCGCCCAGCGAGGCGAGGTGTTCGGTCATGAACTGGCAGTCCAGCAGCACCACGCCCGCCTGCCGCAACGCCGCGACCAGCCAGCACAGCGCCACCTTGGACGCATCGGGCACCCGGCTGAACATCGATTCGCCGCAGAACACCCGGTCAAACCCCACGCCGTAGAGCCCGCCGACCAGCGCGCCATCCTGCCAGCACTCGATCGAATGGGCCTGACCCAGCTGGTGCAGCAACAGGTAGCTGGCGGTGATCCGGCCGCTGATCCAGGTGTCGTCGGTTTCGCGGCGCGGTGCGGCGCATCCGGCCATCACTTCGGCAAAAGCGGCGTTGCAGGTGACGCGGAACTTGCCGCGCCGCAGCGTGCGGGCCAGTGAACGTGACACTTTCAGCCCATCGAGCGGCAGGATCGCGCGCTGGCGCGGCTCCACCCAGAACACCTCCGGGTCGTCGCGCGTATCGGCCATCGGGAACACACCGCTGCGATAGGCCAGCAGCAGCAGGTCCGGATCGAGCGGTTGCGGGGCGGCGGGGGCGTGCACGGCAGCAACGCTAGCAGACCCGCGCGCCGGCCGGGAGAATAAATCCGCCCGCCGCCTTGCTATTGGCCGCGCGGCGCGATAGAGGCCGCATCCGCCCGCAGGAGTGTAGCTCAGTTGGTAGAGCATCGGTCTCCAAAACCGAGGGCCGTGGGTTCGAGTCCCCCCACTCCTGCCAGGCGCTATCCGCCCCCTAACAGACTTGAGCCGATGAACGCCGAACCTCCCGCCGAGCAGTTCAGTATGCGGGGTGTTTCACGGCTGTCGTGGCTGAAGGGCGAAGTTTCCCCGCGCCAAAGCCTGTGGTTTGCGATTGCGCTGGCCGTGCTGGCCTGTTTGCCGGTGCTGCTCGCCCGGTATCCGCAGATGGTCGATTATCCGGCCCACCTGGCCCGCTATCACATCATGCTGGACCGGGCGGAAAGCCCGTTTCTGAAAGAGTATTATGGCTTTCAGTGGTATCTGATGGGCAACCTCGGCGCGGATCTGCTGATCTGGCCGTTTGCCAAGCTGTTCGGGCTTGAAGCCGCCGGCCGGATTGTGGTGGCCTTGACCGTGCTGTCCACAGGCCTTGGCATCATCGCGGTGGAATGGACCCTGCGGCGGCGGATCGGGGTGGGCACCCTGCTGGCGCTGTGCTTCATCTGGTCGCCGGCCATGCTGCTGGGGTTCCTCAATTTCGGACTGTCGCTGGCGGGCGCGTTGATTGCGTTTGCACTGTGGGTGCGGCTGGAAGGCAAGCGCTGGCGCGAGGCGCTGTTCGTGCCGATCGGGCTGGGCGTGTGGCTGTGCCACGTGTCGGGCTGGGGCGCGCTGGGCGTGATGGTATTCGGCTATGAATGGCACCGCGACAAAAGCTGGCGGCCGTTCCTGGCCCCGTGGCCGCTGATGGCACCGTTCGTAACCACCCTGTTCGCGGGCGAAGGGACCAGGGAACTGGCGTCCTATGGCGCCCATGCGTTGACGTACAAGTGGTCGATCTGGAAACAGGCGATGAAGGATCAGATCGAATGGCTGGATTATGCCAGTGTCATTCTGATCGGGCTGATCCTGTTTGGCTCGCTGTGCCTGCGCCGGTTTGACGGGCGGCTGGGCTGGGCGGCGATTGCGATGCTGGCGCTGGCGCTGGTCATGCCGCGCCACATCTTCGGCGGCGATCTGGTCGACGCGCGGATGATCTATACCGGGCTGATGGTCGGCTGTCTGGCGCTGGCCTGGCGCACGCCGCGCTGGCTGCTGCTGCTGGCTCCGGTGCTGTTCCTGGGCCGGTTGGGGCTGACGACCGCCGACTGGGTTCGCGAATCGCAACACACCACCCGGCTGCTGACCATGATCGAGGACCTGCCGCGCGGCGCGCGCATCGCCAGCCTGGTGGTGACAGAACGCCGCGAGTGGGGCTACAACCCGCAGGAGCACGTCGGCGCGTGGTCGATCGTCCGGCTGGATGCGCTGAACAATTCGAACTTCGCGCTGCCCAAAGTGCACATGATTTCGATCAGGCAGGGCGGGCCGTTTTTCCGCGACCCCTATCACCGCCTGCTGCGCTATCGCGCCAAGCCGATCGATCTGGCCCGCTATGGTCCGGCCTATGAGGCGGATTGGCTGTGGTATATTGGCCGCGATGAACCTGCCAGCCTGCCCAAGGGGGCGGTGATCGTGAAGCGCGCGCCGGGCACATTCCTGGCCAAGCTTGCAAAACCGCCGCGCGATAGCTAAGTGCGCGAGTGTCTTCCGACATCGGAGAACATTTGCCACCCCGGCAGCCCGTGTTAAGGGCGCCGGGGCGGTGCTGTTCCCGGCGCGGCAGACGGTTTGAGTTTTTTCGTTCAACAGCACAGGCTCAGTAGCCATGGCCAAGTTCAATCCCGGCGAATTCATGCGCCAGGTTCAGGCGGAAGCACGCAAGGTCGTATGGCCGACGCGTCAGGAAACCGTCACAACCGCGATCTTCGTGGGGATCCTGATGGTGATTCTCGCCCTGTTTTTCCTTGGCGTGGATTCGCTGTTCGGCGCCGTCGTGCGCTGGCTGCTGTCGTTGGCCTGATTTCGAAAGTTACGAGAGACACATGGCTCGCTGGTATATCATCCACGCCTATTCGGGCTTCGAAAACAAGGTCCGCGATTCGATTCTGGCCGAGGCGGAACGCCTTGGTCTGGAAGCGCTGGTCGAAGCGGTCGAGGTTCCGTCCGAGACGTTGACCGAGGTCAAGCGCGGCAAGAAGGTTCAGGTCGAACGCAAGACCATGCCCGGTTACGTGCTGGCCAAGCTGACGCTGAACGATGACGTCTATCACCTCGTCAAGAACACGGCGAAAGTCACCGGCTTCCTTGGTCCCAACGGCAAGCCGCAGGCGATCACCGACCGTGAGGCGGCGCGCTACTTCGGCGCGCGCGATGCCGCTGCGGCCGAACCGAAAAAGCACGTCAGTGTCGATTACGAGATCGGGGATTCGGTCAAGGTGCTCGACGGGCCGTTCAACAGCTTCTCTGGCGTGGTCGAGGAACTCGATTTCGACAAGAACCGGGTCAAGGTTTCGGTCTCGATCTTCGGCCGGGCCACCCCGGTCGAGCTGGACTTCGAGCACGTCGAACTGTCCAAGTAACAACCCGCCGGGGCAACCCGGCAGTTGCAATGGTGTGCGTATTCGCCTACGCGCGCCGCTTCGCTTTGGCTCTGCCACGGCGATTCCATGCGGGAGGCGGCTTTCGGGCCGCCGTTTCACCGCTCACTCTGCGGGCCGGTCCGTCCGGTCCAACAGGAAGAAAGGAGGCCATTCATGGCCAAGAAAATTGAAGGCTATATCAAGCTGCAAGTGAAGGCTGGCTCGGCCACGCCTTCGCCGCCGATCGGTCCGGCACTGGGCCAGCGCGGCGTGAACATCATGGAATTCTGCAAGGCGTTCAATGCCGCCACGCAGGATCTGGAAAAGGGCATGCCGATCCCAACGGTCATCACCGTCTATGCGGACCGCTCGTTCACGTTCGTCACCAAGACCCCGCCCGCCAGCTACCTGATCAAGCAGGCTGCCGGTCTGAAGTCGGGTTCCAAGGAACCGGGCAAGATCTCGGCCGGCGAAATCAAGCGCTCGCAGCTGGCGGCAATCGCCCAGACCAAGATGGCCGACCTCAACGCCAACAACCTTGAGGCCGCCACCAGGATCATCGAAGGCTCCGCTCGCGCGATGGGCCTCCAGGTTGTGGAGGGCTGATATCATGGCCAAGCAAACCAAGAAGCAGAAGGCCCTCGTTGAAAAGCTGGGCGACAACCAGAAGCTCCATGGCGTTGATGATGCCATCCAGTTGCTGAAGGATCTCAAGAGCGCCAAGTTCGACGAGAGCCTGGAAGTTGTGCTGAACCTGGGCGTTGACCCGCGTCACGCCGACCAGATGGTGCGCGGCATGGTCGTGCTGCCTTCGGGCACCGGCAAGGACGTCAAGGTTGCCGTGTTCGCACGCGGCGACAAGGCCGAAGCGGCGCTCGCCGCCGGGGCCGACAAGGTTGGCGCCGAAGACCTGCTGGAAGACATGCAGGCCGGTAACCTCGATTATGGCCGCGTGATCGCCACGCCGGACATGATGGGTGTGGTTGGCCGTCTCGGCAAGGTGCTGGGCCCCAAGGGCCTGATGCCGAACCCGAAGCTGGGCACGGTTACCCCGAACGTCGCCGAAGCGGTCAAGGCTGCCAAGAGCGGCCAGGTTGAGTTCCGCGTCGAAAAGGCCGGGATCATCCATGGCGGTCTGGGCAAGCTGTCGTTCTCGAACGAACAGCTGAAAGCCAACTTCGACGCGTTCGTCGATGCGATCGTCAAGGCGAAGCCGGCTGGCGCGAAGGGCAAGTATGTCCGCAAGATCGGCCTGACCTCGTCGATGGGTCCGGGGATCAAGGTTGACCTGACCGAAATCCACGGCGCCTGATCCAGTCGCGACCAGCGCAATGAACGGGCCGGAAGGGGAAACCTTTCCGGCCCTTTCGTTTGCGCGTCAGCGGCGCAGGTTGGCCGCCGTGTAGCATTCGGTGAGCAGCGCCAGCGGCGCGCCATCAGGCAGGCGCAGCAGCGCACGGTGGGTCAGGATCGTGGCGTCCGGACAACCGGGGCCAGCCCCGCGCAGGCTGGACAGGCGCTGGCGGGTGTAGCGCAGCGGCGCGGCGACTTTGCCGAACGGCACATCGCTGGCGGCCAGCGCCGCGTTCATCGCCGGGGTCAGGTGTTGCGGCACGAACCAGTTATGCGCCTCTGACAGCACCCGCCCGCCGCAGCTGAGCCGGACATGGCGGTAGCCGGGCGGCGCATCGAGTTGCAGCAGCGCGGCAAGGTCGGGCGGATCGGTCCGCATTCCGCCGGGCAGAACCGCTGCGGTAATCCGGGCCGGGCTGGCCATGCCGTGCTGCGCGCACCAGCTGCCGAGTGCTGCGGTGGCGCTGTCATGCGCCGCCAGGGTCGCCTCAAACCGGTCCAGCACGTCCGGCTGCGGCGAAGCGCAGGCCGGCAGGACCAGCGCCGCCAGCGCCGTGGCGGCTATCCTAGATGCCACCTGCCACCGCATCGCGTCCCTGCGCGGTCAGTCCGGCGATTAGCGCGGTGCTGACATCGGCCAGAATGTCCGCGCTGGTCGACCGGATCACGAAATTCGCGCCGACGCGGCCATCGCGGAAGAACGGATAGCTGCCGATCTGGCAATCGTCGTGCAGGCGTTCCGTCGTCGCCAGCAGGTCGGCAATCTCGCTTTCGGCGACCCAGCAGCCGACCGTTGCCGAAAGCACCGGCAGCCCGCCTTCGAGCGTGCCGGTCAGCGCATCGAGCATTCCCGCGGTGATGCTGGGCACACCGGCCATGATGTAAACGTTGCCCAGCTGGATCCCCGGCGCGCCCGACATCCGGTTGGGGATCAGGCTGGCCCCGTCCGGCACCCGCGCCATGCGCAGCCGCGCGTCGTTCAGTCCGCCGCGCGCGGCGTAGTAGCCCTCCAGGATTGCGCGGGCATCGGGGTGGATCACCACGCCCACGCCAAGCGCCTGGGCGACCGCATCAACGGTAATGTCATCGTGGGTCGGGCCGATTCCGCCGGTGGTGAACAGGTAATCGTTGCGCGCCCGCAGCGTGTTCACCGCCTCGACAATGGCATCCACGTCATCGGCCACGATCCGCACTTCGCGCAGGCGGATGCCCTGGACGTTGAGCCAGGCGGCGATCTGCGTGACGTTCTTGTCCTGCGTGCGGCCGGAGAGGATTTCATCCCCGATGACCAGCACTGCGGCGGTCCAGATGCGTGATGTTTCAGCCATAGGCCCCAAGCGTTACGGCAACTTCGCCATTACGCAAGGGGGCTTTCGGTCTGTTCACGCATCCACTTTGGCGCGGACGCGGCGGAACTGCATGACGCCGTCGTCGATCGGGGCGTGGCGCATGTCCTGCTTGTCCTTGCGGTATTCCTGATTGAGCCGCCACGGCAGGGTGGGGGCGTTGCGCGGCATGATGTGCTTGGCGCGCTGGATATAGCCGGAGGAGAAATCGAACACGTCATCCTCATCCGGGCGCTGCTCGTCCGGCAGGGCGGGCACGGCAATCTGGACGTGGTTGGCGTCCATCGCGTTGAGCAGCCGGGTCAGGTAATCGCCGATGATGTCCACCCGCAGCGTCCACGACGCGTTGAGATAGCCGAACGCCCCGGCCATGTTCGGGACGTTGGAGAACATGCAGTTGCGGTAATAGAACGTCTGGGCAAAATCGATCGACTGGCCATCGACGCTGCACGCGATCTTGCCCGCGAAGACCATTTTCAGCCCCGTCGCGGTGATGATCACATCGGCATCGAGGTGTTGCCCGGATTTCAGCTTGATCCCGGTTTCGTCAAAGCATTCGACATGATCGGTCACGACCGAGGCCTTGCCCTGGTTGATCGCGGTGAAGAAATCGGCGTCGGGCACCAGGCACAGGCGCTGGTCCCACGGATCGTAAGGCGGGGTGAACGCCTGCGGATCGTAATTGTCGCCCAGGTTCTGCTTCACCTGGTTGGTCAGGTAATCCTTGACCTTGTCCGGCGCACTGCGGGCGCGCTTGAACATCAGGTCCTGCAGGAAAATATTCTTGGCGCGGGTGATTGCATAGGCGACCTTTTCCGGCAGGAACTTGCGCAGCGCATTGGCAATGCCGTCGCGCGCCGGGCGGCTGGCCATCCAGGTAGGGGTGCGTTGCAGCATCGTGACATGGCCCGCGCCGCCGTGCGCCATCGACGGGACGATGGTAACGGCGGTTGCGCCCGATCCGATCACCACGATCTTCTTGCCGGTATAGTCGAAATCCTTGGGCCAGAACTGCGGGTGGATGATCTGCCCCTTGAAGCTGTCGCGCCCGGCAAACCCGGCATCATAGGGATCATCGTAATCGTAATAGCCCGAACCCAGGAACAGGAACCGGCCCTGCACGCGGGCCAGCGTTCCGTCGGCGGTTTCGGTCGTCACGGTCCAGCGGGCGGTATCGCTGTCCCAGTCCGCCGCGATCACTTTCTGGCCAAACCGCATATGCGGGCGCAGATCGTATTCGGCGGTGATCTCGTTCAGGTAATCGAGGATCGCGGGGCCATCGGCGATCGACTTTTCGTGCTTCCACGGGGCAAAGGCGAAGCCCAGCGTGTGCATGTCGCTGTCTGACCGGATGCCGGGATAGCGGAACAGGTCCCATGTTCCGCCCAGCTGCTCGCGCCGGTCAAGGATCGCAAAGCTCTTGTTCGGGCAGTCCTTGCGCAAGTGGACGGCCATGCCGATGCCGGAAATCCCGGCGCCGACGATCAGGACGTCGAGGCATTCATCGATGGGCGTGATTGCGTTCATGATCCGGCTCCCCCCGGTAAATTGACATTGTTGTAAGTTTCATTGCCGCACGTATCGCAAGCCGTGCGGGATTGCCAGCATCATGCGGGTTTGGCACTGCGATGCAATGGCAATCATCGCAGCCCGCCGATACGCCGCCGGTCAGCCGGTCGAGACCACACTGGCGCTGACCGGCGAGCCGCGCGTGGCGGGGCCGGCCGGCACGTTCGACTGGGTCGGGCTGGCCGAACCGGGCGCGGCGGAAATGGAACTGGCCCGCACCCAGTTCGGGCTGCACCCGCTGGCAGTAGAGGATGCGCTGAACCCCACGCAGCTGCCCAAGGTCGAAATCTATGGGCACACCCTGTTCATTGTCGCGCGGACCGCCGCGATCGAGGAGGGGGAGCGGATCGCCTATGGCCAGACCGCGCTGTTCCTGGGGACGGATTTTCTGATCTCGGTGCGGTTCGGCTCAACCCGGTCGCACACGGCGCTGCGCGCACGGCTGGAAGCCGATGCCGAGCGGATGGCCGAAGGGCCGGACTATGTTGCCCACGCGATCCTCGATTTCATTGTCGATGGCTATCAGCCGATCATGGAAAGGCTGGAAAGCGCGGTGCAGGACATGGAGGAGCGGGCAATCGACACGTTCCCTGAACCGTCCACGATCCGCCGCATTTTCCGCCTTCGCCGCCAGCTCCGCCGGTTCCAGCGGATCGTCGGGCCGATGGAGGAAATGAGCGAGCGGCTGGCGACGGTCGAATTGCCGGTGATCGATCCATCGGCGCGGGTCTGGTTCCGCGATGTGCAGGACCATGTCCGGCGGGCGATGCGGCGGATGCTGGGGCTGGTCGAAACGCTGGCCAGCATCGTCGACACCGCCAGCCTGCTGGAACAGCACCGGCAGGGGCAGATGACCCGGCAGCTGGCTGCCTGGGCCGCGATCCTGGCGGTGCCGACCGCGATTGCCGGGATTTACGGCATGAATTTCGACTATATGCCCGAACTGCGCGAACGCTGGGGCTATCCGGCGGTGCTGGGCCTGATTTTCGGGGTTTGCGGCGGGCTGTATGTGCGGTTCAAGCGGATCGGCTGGCTTTAATCGGCATAGAGGATGAACTGTTCCCACCGCCCGGCATCGCCCGGTTCGGCGTAAGTGGACAGCCGGAACCGCTGGCCGTTGTATCGCACGCTATAGGTCCGCCCTACGAACCCGCCGCGCAGCCACGGGGTGCGGGTGCTGGTGACGGACAGCGGCGCGCCCAGCCCGGCCAGGCTGGTGCGGTAATCGCCCAGCGCGGCGGGGCTGAAATAATACTGCGCGTTGGGGGTAAAGCGCGCCGGATCGATCTGGCCGCTCGCCAGTCCGGCCAGCACTTGCCGGATGTCATCGATCCGGCCGCCAGTGTCCGCGATGCGCGCCGGGACCGGGGGCAGCTTGGGCAGCACAATCGCGGCGATCCGGTTGGTCAGCGCATTTTCCGCGCCGCCGTAATCGGCGTTGGTCAGCACCGTGACGGCAGTGCGCTGGTCCAGCCAGACCGTGTTCTGCGACAGGAACCCGACCGATTCGCCGCCGTGATCGATCCGCGTCCGGCCGCCCACCGTGCGGCGCGAAACGCCCAGACCATACGTGGTGCGCGATCCGTCTGCCAGCCGGGCCGGGGTTTCCATCTGCTCCCAGTCTTCGGGTGGCAACAGTTCGCGGTTGATCCGCGCGATGTTCCAGCGGGCCAGATCGGCCGCCGTCATCGACAGTTCTCCCGCCGCCCACAACCAGCCGCGCGCTGCGGGTTTGGCGGGCCGCACGGGACCGGTGGCATAGCGGTGATAGCCTTGCGGAAAACCGGCCGTGTTGGTGTCATCCAGCGGCAGCGGCCTGATCCCCAGCGGTTTGAACAGGCGCTGTTCCAGTTGCTGCCACAGCGGCGCGCCGCCCGCGATCTCGGCGATCTGGGCCGCGACGACATAGCCGGTGTTGGAATATTCCCAGCGCGTGCCGGGTTCGAACTCCAGCGGCCCGCGTCCCCAGCGCGCCACGATACCCGCCGGGGTGACTGGCTCTGCCGTGGCGGCGAAGGCAAAATCGTGCGGCCAGTAGTCGGGCAGGCCCGAGGTATGCGTCAACATGTGCCGCAGCGTAATCCGCTCCGCCCCCGAAACGTCGGGCAACCAGCGCGACACCGGATCGTCGAGGCTCAGCTTGCCGTCGTTTTCCAGCAACAACAGCAGCGCGGCGATGAACTGCTTGGAATTGGACGCGATCTGATAGGGCAGATCGGGCCGGGACTGGGGTATCGCCTCTGCCGCCTTGCCCCACGCCCCCTGAAACACCAGCTGGCCATCCCGCACTACGGCCACTTGCGCCGATGGCACCCGCGTTTCGCGCAAAGTGCTGGTTACCGCGCGCTCGATCGCCGTCCGCTCAGCAGGAGTGATCGGCTGGGCAGCAGCGGTGAACGGCAGGCACAGGGCAGCAAGAACGGGGAACAGGCGGCGCATGGCCAGAGGCTAAGCGTATTTTCGCCGCTCAGGCAATCACCCCGAACAGATCGTGCGCGTCGGCGTCCTCGATCTCGACCTGCACGATGTCACCGGCCTTCAGACCGGCGGGCACGTTGCGCAAATAGACCGCACCATCGATTTCCGGGGCATCGGCCTGTGACCGCCCGGTCGCGCCGATGTCGCCATCCTCGTCCGGTTCACCCACTTCGTCGATGATCACCGGGAGCGTGCGGCCGACTTTGGCGGCGAGTTTCGCGGCGCTGATCGCGGCGGTCTTTTCCATCAGGCGCTGATAGCGCTCTTCCTTGACCGCTTCGGGCACCGGGTTGGGCAGATCGTTCGCCGCCGCGCCCGCGACCGGTTCGAACCGGAAGCCGCCGACGCGGTCCAGCTGCGCTTCGTCCAGCCAATCGAGCAGGTACTGGAAATCCTCCTCGGTCTCGCCGGGGAAGCCGACCACGAAGCTGGAACGGATCGTGATGTCCGGGCAAATCTCGCGCCACGATTTCAGGCGTTCGAGCACTTTGGCTTCGTTGGCGGGGCGCTTCATCGCCTTCAGCACATTTGGCGCGGCGTGCTGGAACGGAATGTCGAGGTAGGGCGTGATCAGCCCTTCGGCCATCAGCGGGATCACCGCATCGACGTGGGGATAGGGATAGACATAGTGCAGCCGCACCCACGGCGCATGGCCTTCGGGCGTGCGCAGCTGGCCGAGTTCGCGGGCGAGATCGGTCATGTGAGTGCGGACGGCGCGGCCCTTCCACGTCCGTTCCTCGTGCCGCACATCGACGCCATAGGCCGAGGTGTCCTGGCTGATCACCAGCAGTTCCTTCGTCCCCGCCGCGACCAGCTTTTCCGCTTCGCGCAGCACGGCGTCGATCCGGCGGCTGGCCAGCTTGCCGCGCAGCTGCGGGATGATGCAGAACGCGCAGGCGTGGTTGCAGCCTTCGGAAATCTTCAGATAGCTGTAATGGCGCGGGGTCAGCTTGATATCCGCGTCCGACGGCTGCGGGATCAGGTCGACGAACGGGCCTTGTGATGGCGGCGCGGCTTCGTGCACGGCCTCGACCACGGCTTCGTACTGGTGCGCGCCGGTGACGGCCAGCACGGCGGGGAACTTCGCGCGGATCAGCTCCGCCTCATTGCCCATGCACCCGGTCACGATCACGCGGCCGTTCTCGGCAATTGCCTCGCCAATCGCGGCCAGACTTTCTTCCTTGGCGGAATCGAGGAACCCGCAGGTGTTGACCAGCACCACATCTGCCCCGGCATAGTCCGCGCTCATGGCATAGCCATCAGCGCGCAGCCGGGTGAGGATGCGTTCGCTGTCGACCAGCGCCTTGGGACAGCCCAGGCTGACCATGCCGACTTTGCGGGCTTCAGGAATCTCGATTGCCATGGGCGCGGCCCCTACACGGGTTATGCGGATTTCGCTACTGTTGTGGTTTGGCGGCACAGGAGCAGGCAATGGGTCCGATGAACTGGTTGGGCGTGGCGGCGGCGGCGCTGATCGCTGCGGGCCTGCTGCTGGCGCTGCGGCGCGGGATTTCGCCGGTGGTTGCCGTGGGCGGGATGCTGGTGTCCGCCGGGATGCTGGGCCACGCGCTCGCCCGGATCGGGCCGGAGACGCTGGCGGCCAAGCCGTGGCTCTATTTCATGCAATCAGGCGGGCTGGCGCTGGCCTTTGTGATCCCGGCGCTGTGGATCAGCCAGTCACGCGACGGCACGCCGCGCGCGGAGACGGTCAAGGACAGCGGGGCGTTTCTGCTCGCCTATCTGGCGATGGGCGGGGTGTTTTTCCTGCTGGGGTAGCGGTTGTGGGGGCGGGGTTTTTGGGTTCACACGAAGACACGAAGATGTTTTGTTTGCGCCCATCCGATGTGGTGGCCTGAATGGCTGGAATGTCGACCAGATCGGCGCCTCAACCCACGTCATGCTGAACTTGTTTCAGCATCCATCATGCCTCGCAAGCGGCGGTGCGATGGGAGAAATGGACCCTGAAACAAGTTCAGGGTGACGATTTCTGGGCTAATCTGCAATCACTGACAGGGGCGCAAGCGTCAGCGGCCCATCCGTGACGACGATGTAGCCAACGCCGGTTGGCGAGCGGAAGCCTGCCTCGCAAGCATCAACCTCGTTCCTGATCTCCAGGCAGAAGTCCTCGGGCGTGGTTCGCTCTTCGAGAAACGAAACAAGGAAGGCATGTTCCATCGGCCCAAACCCATCCGGATCACCCCGCCGTCGGCACCACCGCCACGATCACGTCGCCAGCCTCGATCCGGTTGGCGTCCGCTTCCCAGAAGCCGATCTCGCGCCCATTGCGGTTGATCCGCAGGCCGCGCACCGAATTGGGCAGATCGTTCAGGCCCCGGCCGATTTCGTCGGGCAGGGCGGGGCGTTCGACCAGCTGGACGTTGCCCGATGCGGTGGCCAGATCGGCCAGATAGTCGGCCACGTGGCTGCCCTGCGCCGATCCGGCCAGCAGCAGCCCGGTGAAGCGCACCGGGTTGATGACGTTGTCTGCCCCGGCCTGACGCGCCAGGATCTCGTTATCCTCGTTGCGGACGACCACGCTGATCGGAACGCTGGGGGCGAGGTGGCGCACGGTCAGCACGATCAGGATCGAGCTGTCGTCGCGCCCGGCGGAAACCAGCACGGTTCCGGCGCTGTCAATCCGGACCGCTTTCAGCGCCTCGTCGCGGCTGGCGTCGTCCTGAATGACGTTGCAGCCCAGCGCCTCAGCCTCGGCCAGACGGTCGGCGCTGCCGTCCATCACGACGATGCTGCCGGGATCGGTCCCGCGATCGATCAACTCGCCCACCGCCTGCGACCCGCTGATGCCGAAGCCCAGCACGACGACATGGCCGGTCAGCCGTTCCTGAATCCGCCGCATCCGCCAATTCTCCCAGCTGCGCTTGATGATGAAGTTATAGGCCGTGCCGACGAAGATAAACAGCACCGCCAGCCGGATCGGGGTGACGATCACCGCTTCGACTAGCCGCGCCTGATCGCTGACCGGGGCGATATCGCCAAAGCCGGTGGTGGTGATGGAAATCATCGTGAAATAGACGACATCCAGAAAGCTGATGTGCCCATCAAGGCTGTCTGTCAGCCCTTCGCGGTCCAGCCAGTGGATCAGCACCACGACCGAGATCAGCCCCAGCGCGGCGAACAGGCGCAAGCCGATATCGGCCCAGACCGGCACCTTGATCTGCCGCCGCAGCGGGCGGAACGGAGTGAAACGGGCGCGGCGGGTCATCGTGCGGGCAGGTAATCGACCGGGTCGAGCGCAACGCGGTTGCGGCGCACTTCGAAGTGGACCTGCGGCGAGGTGGCGAGGCCCGTTTCGCCCGCCAGCCCGATCCGCTCGCCCTGCTTGACCGCCTCGCCGTCCTTGACGGTGATCTTGTCGAGGAACGAGTAGGTCGTGGTCCAGCGGCCGGTGTGATAGACGATCACCGTCAGCCCGTATTCCTTTGGCCCCTGCCCGGCAAAGATCACCTTGCCCGCAGCGGCGGCGCGCACGGCATCGCCTTTGTCGGCGGTCAGGTCGATCCCGTCATGCCAGCCGGATTTGCCGCGCGGGGAAAATTCCCGCCGGACCTTGCCGCCGTGCGGCCAGGCGAAGCGCGGGGCCTTGGTATCTGGCGGCAGCCTGGCGGTGGGCGTCGCGCTGGCGGTGGGTTCCGGTTCAGGGACGGCGCTGGCCACCGGAGCGGGCGTGGCCGCGCCCTTGATCAGCGTCGGGATTGCCAGTTTTTGTCCGGCCTTGACCGCAGCCTTGGAATCAAGGCCATTGGCGGCGGCAATGGCGGGCCACGGCACGCCGTAATCCAGCGCGATGCCGAACCCGGTTTCGCCGTCCTTGACCGTGTGGGTGCGGCGGCGCGGGATCACCAGCTTCTGTCCGATGCGGACCAGATAGGGCGCCTTCAGCCCGTTCGCCTCGATAATCAGCAGGCGCGGCACTTCCACCCGGTTGGCGATGCCGCCCAGTGTTTCGCCGGGCTTCACCACGTATTCGGTCGCGGTTCTGGGATCGTCGGCCCGGTTTTCGGCAGAAGATTGCGCCGCAACCGGCGCACCCAGCAGCAGCGCGACGACTCCGAACAGGAGCGCCGCGCGGGGCATCAGGCGAACCGCTCTGCCATCGCGGCCAGCGATGCGTTGTGGGTCAGATCAAGTTGCAGCGGGGTTACGGACACATAGCCATCCTGGATTGCTTCAAGGTCGGTTGCATGGCCGGGGGTATGTTCAATCCCGTGCAGTCCGAACCAGAAGTAACGGTACCCCCTTGGATCGGTTCCTTCAACCACCGATCCACGCGCATAGTCATGAAATCCCTGCCGAACTACGCGGATGCCCTTGACCTCGTCCGGGGCGATGGCGGGGAAGTTGACGTTGACCAGTGTGCGTTCGGCAAAGGGCACGCCCAGCAGCGGTTCGATCACCCGCTCGCCCCATGCCTCGGCGGCGGCGAAGGGCACGGTGTCGCCCATCCCTTCCTGCGCATAGACCTGGCTCAGCGCGATCGAGCGAATGCCCGCGAGCGCGCCTTCGATGGCGGCGGAAACGGTGCCTGAATACGTCACGTCATCGCCCAGATTCGCCCCGCGATTGACGCCGGACAGGATCAGGTCGGGCTTGCCAGGCATCACCTCGCGCAGCGCCATCATGACCGAATCGGTCGGCGTGCCCGATACCGAAAAGCGCCGCGCATCGTGCTGGCGCAGGCGCACCGGCCGCGACAGGGTCAGCGAATGGCCCGCGCCGGACTGTTCCTCGGCCGGGGCGCAAATCCAGATATCGTCGGAAAAGCGCGCCGCGATTCGTTCCAGCACGGTCAGGCCGGGAGCGAAGATGCCGTCGTCGTTGGTCAGTAAGATACGCATGGCAACCTCGCTAACCGAGTGAAAAGGGATCGTCACCCTGAACTTGTTTCAGGGTCCATTTCTCCGCTCAAGCCTGCATTGGCCGACTTGGAGTCACGCCTGCCGCGCCAAACTTGCGGCCCGATGGATGCTGAAACAAGTTCAGCATGACGGAGCTTTCAAATATCAACGCCAAAGAAAGTCGAAATCAGGCTCCAGCTTGTCGATTCCGCCCATGTAGGGGCGCAGCGCGGCGGGGACGGTGACCGATCCGTCAGCGTTCTGATAGTTTTCCAGCACCGCCACCAGCGTGCGGCCCACGGCGAGGCCCGATCCGTTGAGCGTGTGGACGAATTCCGTCCCCTTCGCGCCGTCGGGGCGATAGCGCGCATTCATCCGCCGCGCCTGAAAATCGCCGCAGTTGGAAATGCTCGAAATCTCGCGGTAAGCGCCCTGTCCGGGCAGCCACACTTCCAGATCATACGTTTTGCGCGCGGTAAAGCCCATGTCGCCCGCGCAGAGGATTACCTTGCGATAGGGCAGGTCCAGCGCCTGGAGGATCGATTCGGCCGCCTGCGCCATCCGCTCATGCTCGGCGGCGCTGTCATCCGGCTTGCAGATGGTGACGAGTTCGACCTTCTCGAACTGGTGCTGGCGGATATAGCCGCGCGTATCCTTGCCGGCCGCGCCCGCTTCGCTGCGGAAGCACGGGGTCAGCGCGGTCATCCGCAGGGGGAGCGCCGCTTCGGTCAGGATCTCCTCGCGCACCGAATTGGTGAGGGAAACTTCGGCGGTGGGGATCAGCCAGCGACCATCGGTGGTGCGGAAATTGTCCTCGGCGAACTTGGGCAGCTGGCCGGTGCCGAACAGCGCGTCGCTCTTGACCAGCAGCGGCGTGGCGCATTCGCTGTAGCCGTTCACGCCGGTCTGGTGATCGAGCATGAACTGCCCCAGCGCGCGTTGCAGCCGCGCCATCTGCCCGCGCAGGAAGGTGAAGCGCGCGCCCGAAATCTTCGCGCCGGTTTCAAAGTCCAGCCCCAGCGCCGGACCGATATCGGTGTGTTCCTGCGGCGTGAAGTCAAAGCTGCGCGGGGTGCCCCAGCGGCTGACTTCGACATTTTCGCTCTCGTCCGCGCCGTCCGGCACCGCCGCGTCGGGCAGGTTGGGGTGGCGGGCCAACTCGTCGTTCAGCCGGGCGAGCAGATCGCGGTCGTCGGCTTCCAGTGCGGGCAGGGTGTCTTTCAGCGCGGCGACTTCGGCCTTCAGCCGCTCCGCCTCATCCTTGTCACCGCGTGCCATCGCGGCGCCAATCGCCTTCGAGGCGTCGTTGCGGCGGCTCTGCGCTTCCTGCATCTGCGTGGCGACCGCGCGGCGCCGGGTGTCGAGCGCCAGGATTTCAGCCGAAACCGGCTCTACCCCGCGGCGGGCGAGGGCGGCGTCAAAAGCGGCGGGATTGTCCCGGATCTGGCGGATATCATGCATGGCGCGGCCTATGCCCGCTTGAGGCCCGGCTTTCAACCGTATCCGGCAACCATGTCAGGGAGAGGAAGTGGTGGGCGCGGCAGGTATTGAACCTGCGACCCCACCCGTGTGAAGGGAGCCAGCCAAATCAATTAGTTAGCTGTTTTCGTTGCAGAAATAGCCTCTTGTACAAAGGGCGCTGTACGCGATTTGTACGAGAGGGCCTCTGGAGGCCCTCGAAAACGCGCATATCTGGTCGGATTTCGGCAGCGACGGAGGCGGCCGCCAGACCGCCAGACCGAAAACGAAAAACCGCCGGAAGGGCTGCCACCCTCGCCAGCGGTCATTTCGATAGCGTTGCAGCTACCCGAGCCTTTTACGCCATCACGGAATCGCGTGCAAGCATTGAGCTTGTGGGCGGTGCTTCATGAGCGCGACACTTGCCCATGGCGGGCTTCCCCAGGGCGTCAGACGCGTCGATCTGCTGTCGCTGGTTGAGGATCTCGGCAAGCGTGGCCTTGGACTGTCCAGCACGGCGACCCGGGTGCTTCGGCACTATGTCTGGCGCTCGCGCGATGACGACTACCGGGCCGGTCGCATCTGCGCCGTCTGGGATCGGGTCTGCCGAACTGCCGACGACCTCGATCTGTGCAGCCGTGCCATCAACGATGCCGAGCGCGAACTTGAGGCAAAAGGACTGATCGCCAGGACCACGGGCGGCAATGGTGCCCGCTCAGGACTCAGGAGCGGCGGAAGCATCCGATGGGCGGCGGGCATCAACCTTGCGCCTCTGATCGAGCGCTACGCCCACCTGAAGGCGACATGGGAGGCTCGTCGCCTAGAGCAGCAGGCAGTGGATACTTGCAAGGCCGAGATCCGACGAACGCGCCGCCTGATCCGCGATGCGGGAGAGCCGGAGCTGATCGCACGGGCCGACGCGATCCTGCCCGACGGCCGGCTAGCTCCAATCCACCGCATCGAGAGGCTGGAGGCAATTCAGTCTGCTCTAGAAGCCGTGCTTGCGGACCTCGCCAGCGATCCCCGTGCGACGAAAACTTCCGATCGACCGGAAGAAGACGACCGACCCAACATACAGAATCAGGATTCATCACGATCCTGTAGCGAGCGGCCGGAGCCGACGATCACACCGCGCGCGGCGCTCGAACTCGCTTCCGAGGAGTATCGTGCAATCGCATCGGCCCATGGCGATCCGGCGTGGCCATGTCTGATCGAGGCATCGCGGCAGACAGCAAGCTGGCTTGGCATCGGCCAACGCACTTGGGGCAAGGCCTGCTCCGTGCTTGGCCGGGAACGAGCGGCCCTGTGCGTGCTGGTCATCGACCGCAACGCTCGTCTGCGAACCGGTCACCGCTATCTGGCAAGGCATCCGGGCAAGTGCTTCAGCGGCATGGTCCGCAGTGTCAAGCGAGCCGGGTTCAATCTCGATGGGCTGCTGAGGGCATTCCAGCGGGAAGAGGCGGCAACGCCCGGTGTCCATTCAGCGCCATCGCTACCCGAGGCCGAGCAGGGCCAAAGCATGGCCTTCCTCACAGCCCAAATCCTCGCGCGCATCGGCATCCCCATGGGAGATCCGGAATGACCACGCCTGCCAGCTTTACACATGATCTCGAGTGGCCATCGGGCCGTCCTTGTCCCGCCGGAATTACCCCTCAGGCAGCCTCGAAGAGCACAAATGACCTCAGCTGGTTCCTCGCGCTTTTTTTGCTTGAAGGTGCACACACCACGCTACGGGGTAGCAATCCGGAGGGAGTCCAGAAGGCGCGGAATTCCTGCATTCTAGGCGCTAGTCCAGTCCTTACATCGAGCCGAAAAGCTCTTTTTGCTGCGAATACGGCTAGAGCGGGCAAATATAACCTCAATAGATCAATACCTTGGCGAATAGGCGTTGAGCGCTACCCGCTGGCTCGGGAACGCTGATCATGGGGCAGGTCAACGTCAACTATGATGATCGGCTTCTCGACGGGATCGACCGCCTTTGCAGTGCCCGGACGCTGTCGCGGGCGGAGCTGATGCGGGCCATCGCGACCGAAGCCGTCGAAGCGCACGATGCCGGACGACTCGCATTCCAGATCGAGGACGGCCCCCGGATCGATGGCAGCCTCAACGCGCTGGCTGCTCAGGTGCGCGAAGCCGTGGTCGAACTGGAGCGGGTCCAGCGGTCCACCCAGCGGCATGAAAAGCGGATGATGGACGCCTGGGTCGGCAACGAGGAATCGATCCGCCAGGCGCAGGAAAATCTGACTGCCCGGGTCAACGACATCAATCGCAAGTCCTACGAGCCCTTCGTCAACAAGGTACGGGATGTCATCGCTCTCATCGAAGGGCTGAAGCCCCAGATCGCCAAGACGCAAGAGGCCGGGTTGGCCAAGGTACTCGACCGCCTCGAAGCGGTCCGCGCAGAAGCCGTCGCGCCGCGCAATCACTACAAGGTCGTGTTCCCGGGAGACTTCTCGCTTCGGTTCCTCGTCGCCTTGGCCTCCGTGATTGGCCTCGTCGGCGCCTTTGTCGTTCTGCTGGCCGCAGCCAATATGGCGTGGCTCGGTGTGCCAATCGCCAAACGGGCACTCCCCACAACCGAACTGGTCTGCCGGGTTATCAATGACCGCTATGGCGTCCGGGACTGCCAGGTGCCCGCCGAATACCGCCGTGGTTATGTGCCGCCCGCGAGGTCGGCCAAATGATCAACCTCTCGGCAGTCGGCACCGCGAGCGGGGCGGGTGAATACTACTCCCAGGACAACTACTACACGACCTCGGAACTAACCGAGGCCAGCGAGTGGTTCGGCCTAGGTGCAGAGGCGCTGGGCCTGCAGGGCATCGTCGAAGAACAGGCCTTCATCGACGTGCTGTCCGGCAAGCTGCCCGACGGCAGCGAAATCACCGCCGTCCACGGTGAACATCGCCCCGGTCTCGACATGACCTTCTCCGCTCCCAAATCTGTATCGTTGCTGGCGCTGATCGGTCGCGACGAGCGCATCGTCGGCGCCTTCCAAGATTCGGTGACCGCAACCCTAGGATGGGCCGAGAAGAACCTTGTCGAGGCCCGGGTCTGGGATCCGGCGGCCAAGCAGCAGGTGGTCGAGAAGACCGGCAACATGGTCGCCGCCACCTTCCTCCACGACGTGAACCGCAACAACGAGCCGCAACTGCATGTCCATGCTGTCATCGCCAACGCGACCAAGGCTTCGGACGGCAAGTGGCACGCGGTCCACAACGACCAGCTCTACCGCAACCAGCACCTCATCGGCGCAGTCCACAATGCCGAGCTGCGTGCCCGGATAGAGGAACTCGGCTACGAGACCACCCCGGCGCGCAATCCGATCGACGGTGCCTTCGAGATCAAAGGCGTTTCCCGCGAGGCGATCGAAGCATTTTCGACCCGCCGCGAGGAAATCCTCGAAGCCCTGGCCCGGGAGGAGCGCAGCAGCCCCCGTGAACGCGAACTGGCGGCGCTCGCCACCCGGCAGGCCAAGAACCCTGAGTTCAGCCCCGAGCAGCGGGGCGCGGAATGGCAGGCGACGGCGGAGAGGGTCGGCTTCGATGGCCGAGGGCTGATCGATGCCGCGGCCGAGCGTTCGGTCCAGCGTGAGACGGTCTGGTCGCGGGTGATCGAGGGGGCACGCGGGATCGGCGCGCGCGGCATGGCGATTGCCGGTACGATGGGCCTGACGCCCAAGGATGGCGATCCGCTGGTGCCCGAGCGATTGGGGCGGCTCGATCCAAAGTCCTTCGCGGCAGCACAGGCCGTGGCGTCGGCGGCGCGTGACCTCGGCGAGCGCGAGGCGGCGTTCGAGCGCAACGACCTCATCCGCACGGCGCTTGAGCGCGGCGGTCCGGTGACCGTCGCGGATATCGAGGCGCGGATTACAGTGCTGGAAGACAAGGGCCTGCTGATCGGCGGCGAGAGGCTGATGACCACGCAGTCGGCCTTGCAGCTTGAGCAGCGGGTGATTGCCCTGGCCGAAACCGGACGCGATGCCGTGCAGCCGCTGGCCGAGGGTAAGGACCTAGGCGCCAACCTCCAGCAAGCCGCGCGCGACCTTGGCCTGAGGCGGCTCAATCCGGGCCAGGAGCAGGCCGGGATCAATGTCCTGCAATCGCGTGACCGGGTGCAATTGATCCAGGGCGGTGCCGGCGTCGGCAAGTCGGCCGCGCTGATGCCAGTGGCGGCCCTGCTCAAGCAGGATGGCAAGGCCGTGTTCGCACTGGCCCACGCCGGACGCACCGCCCGGGACTTCGGCGCCAAGCTCGATGTGCCAGCCTCGACGGTCGACAGCTTCCTCGGCCGGTTCAAACGCGTGCTCGATGGCACGGCCAGCCCGGAGAAGATGGCCGAAGTCAGTGCAGCGCTCTCCGGTTCGGTCATCATGGTCGACGAGGCCTCGCAGATCGGCAACGAGCGGCTCGCCAAGCTGATCGAGCTGGCGAGCGGCATGGACGTCGCGCGCCTGATCCTTGCCGGCGACACCCGCCAGCTTCCGGCTATCGAGGCGGGCAAGCCTTTCGAGCTGCTGCAGAGGGAGGGCCTCGCCACCGCGACGATCACCGAGAACCTGCGCGCGCAGTCGCCACAGATGCAGGCGCTGAACGAAGCGCTGGACAATCGAAACCTCGGACGGGCCTTCGATCTGCTCAAGCCCAACACCGTCGAAGTGCCCTTTGCCAAGGGACCGGAAACCGCCGCAAAACTCTGGGCCAAGCTTCCCGAAGGCGAGCGCGACCGAACCCTGTTGCTCGCATCGGGTCGCGCCATGCGCACTGCCGCCAATTCGGCGGTCCAGCGCGAGCGGATGACGCGCGGAGAGCTGGATGGCGAGGAGAAGCGGGTCAACGTCCTCGACCGCGTCACCATCACGCGCGAGGGAGCGCGGCAGATGCGCGGCTACCAGGACGGGCGGATCGTCGAATTCCGCACCGATCTGCCGAGCCAAGGCTTCAGTCGGGGCGATCGGGGCATTGTAAAGCACGCGGAAGACGGCAGGGTCCGGCTCGAGATGGCCGATGGCTCGCTCCGTCAGTTCACGCCCGACAAGCTGCCCCGCAACCTCGCCCACGATGCCGTCTCGATCTACCAGCAGAAGAACATCGGCGTGTTCGAGGGCGACAAGATCCGCTGGACCGACAACGACCGCCAGCGCGGCCTACTCAACGGCGACATTGCGAAAATCGAGTCCATCGGTCGCCATTCGATGACCGTGCTGACCCACGAGGGCGAACGGCACGAACTCCACCGCGGCGACCGGATGCTCGAACGCCTCGACCTAGCCTACGCCATCAACGTCCACATCGCCCAAGGCATGACCGCCGACAACGGGATCATCCTGATGAGCGAGAAGGAAAAGATGCTGAACTCGACCCAGTCGTTCCTCGTCGCCGTCACCCGCATCGCCGACAGCGCGACCCTGGTGGTCGACAACGTTAAGGCGCTGGAGCGCGATGTGACCCGCAATATCGGCGGCAAGACCTCGGCGATGGAAACCGCGAAGGAACGCCAACTCGAGATCAAGCAGCCCGAGCCGACCAAGGAAATCAGCCGAGATTACGACTTCGAGATGTGAGCCGCAGCCTGCGCTCGCACATGCCCACACATCCACATGTGAACATGACCGCAAGTGAAGGAGCCCACATGACCACAATCGCGATTGTCAGCCAGAAAGGCGGGACCGGGAAAACCACCTTGGCCATCCACCTCGCCGCTGCAGCCGAGCGCAAGGGCGAGGTGGCACTGGTCATCGACGCCGACCCTCAGGCCACGGCCAGCCAGTGGGCCGCATGGCGCGACGAAGCACCGCCTGAAGTGATCGACAGCGCTCCGCCTCGCATCGCCGCCAAGATCGCGCAGGCCAGAGAGGCGGGCGCGACGTTCATCGTGATCGATACGCCGCCGCATGCGGACACGACCGCGAGCAAGGCAATGGAGGCGGCCGACCTGGTGCTGATCCCCTGCCGCCCGAGCGCGTTCGATCTGGCTGCGATCCGGACGACGGCAAGGTTGGTGCAATTGCTGGCGAAACCCGCGTGGGTAGTTTTCACCGCGGGACCGCCGCACGCCGAGCGGATCCATGCCGACGCTGCCGAACTTGTCAGCGGGTTTGGCGTACATGTCTGTCCACACCGGATCGCCGATCGGGCAGTGTTCCGCCATGCCAGCGCTGCTGGGAAGACCGTATTCGAGCTGGAGCCAGGCCGGAAGGCAGCGTGTGAGATCGAACATGTTCACATGTGGGTGTGTGAACATGTGAACATGGCGACATGTGAACTTGTTGGAGGAGAGGCGCGATGAGTCGATTTGCCAAGTTGGCCGACAGGCCGAAGGAAGCGACCGAACCGCGAGCTATTGCGGTTGAGGTTGTCAATTCATCGGCCCCGCCGCCGAGCCGGATCGGACGCAAGGCGATTTCAGGCTACTTTTCGCCAGAGATGTCGCTGGCACTGCACACCTGCGCGCGCAGAAATGGGGTCAGCCTGCAGGCGTTGATGGCCGAAGCATTTGACGATGTCCTTCGCAAGTACGGTGAAAGTCCGATCGGACCTTAGGCCTGACGGGAATGGTGTCTGGTCACATCGTTTCGGATTGTCCGGCTGGGCGCTCACATGTCAGAGGGAGTCACCTCAACGTCGTCATCGCCAGCGTACAATCAGGTCGGTAATTTTCAAAATCTTCAAGCCCTCAATGCAAGCAGCCTTGGCGGCAGCGGGTGCGTTCGATACCGTCCGATCTGTTCGCGGTTATGCTGCTTCGATGCTTTTGCCGGACTTGTCTTCCTTCTGGCATCGGAGCAGAGTTTTTTGATTGTGTTGAGTTTCAGGGGGTTTTGTGGAAATTACCGAATGGCTGGGTCATGGTCTGATCTTCTTTTTCACCAAGATTCCACTCATCGGCGATGCGATGGCTGCTTTCTTGGCTATTGTATTAATTGGAACGGCCTTCGCAATTTCATCTCGTTACAAGCGGGACTTCCACCAGCCTCTTGCAGAAGCGATCGAATCGCGGGTTCGACTTCTTGATGATGTGACTGGCGGTAGTACGGCTGACATCGATTCTGCCCGACTTGCCTTTGCCCATCGGTTTAATGAAATCGATGAGCGGATGATGGAGGTTGGTCACCCCGAGGCGCTCACACTGCGTCGGACTTGGGAGGAGTTTCGGGAGACAATAGTCGATCCCTCTGCGGATGTTCTCCAAAATTCGGCCCGCCCTGAACACTTCTTCGTAAATCTCGGAGACAATCACCGCGGGCTCAATTGGTTTGCAAACATCTTCATCGCTATCGGCCTGCTGATTACCTTTCTTGGCATCATTGCCGCCCTGTCGACTTTGGACTTCAGCGGTGGGGTCGATGCGATGCAGGAGCGCCTTAATGAACTAATGAAGGTCGCGGGCGCAAAGTTTTGGGCTTCAGTGGGCGGTATCGTGGCGTCCATAGTCTTGCGCTCATACGATTATCGGTTCGATAAGCGGATCAATGACGGCCTCTCAATGCTTTGCGACAGGCTTGAGCATGGCATGGCTTATCTTCCGCCGCAGCGCATTGCGAGCGATCAGCTGGAGCAGCTAAAAGAACAGACACCGGCCCTCAGGGCGTTTTCCGAGCAATTGGCTGCAGCCCTTGATGGCGCTCTTGAAAAGCAGATGGCCCCGATGATCACACATTTGGGTTCGATCCAGCAAGGCATCGACAAGATCAGTGGTGGCGGCGGCGAAGCTGTCCGTGATGCCATCGCTTCAAGCGCTGGCGCTGAGATGGCGGGCCTGGCTGATGCGATCGGGGCAATGACGGTGTCGATGGCCACCATGTCAGAGCGACTTGAGAAACAGACCGGAGAAGCAGACCGGCAGATCGAAGAAGCGGTGCGTCGGTTCGGCCAAGCGTCTGACGAGATGCGCACTGCCTTTGGCGACCTTAATCGCAACTTCGGCGTGATCGCCGACCGTATGCGCGAGGAAAATGAGCAAGCGAGCGCACTTGCACGCCAGAGAATGGATGAACTGCTCACCAGCCTCGGCTCGACCCTGGACGACATGAAAGCTGGCCTGGCCGCGGCGGCCACTCAACTCGGGGAAGCCTCGACCAGTGCCGCAAATGACGCTGCGCGGATCGGCCAGGAGGCGATGGAGAAGTCCTTCTCGGAATTCGTGAAGCGCTTCAACGGGGCAGGCACCCCGCTCGTCGCCAGCATGAAGGACGCCGGCAGCGCGATCTCTGTTTCGGCTGACCGGATATCTTCGGCCCAGACCGCTATTGGCGACCACGCTCGCGCTATCGAGCAGGTCGCAGCCCGTTCGAGCGATCTGGCCACGGCATTCGGTACAGTTGCCAACGACGTCGAGGCTGCTGCTGCTCCTGTCCGTCAATCTGCCCTGTCGATCGCCGAAGCTGTCAAATCGGTCGAGACTATCGTTGTGAAGAACGCGCAGTCTTCTGAAAATACCCGAGAGGAGATGCGCGAGCTCGCTGTATCGCTGAGCCAAACGGCATCAGCAGCCTCGTCGGCCTGGTCTGAATATCGGGCCCGCTTTGAGGAAGTCGATCGGTCACTTGGAGCCGCGCTCGAAAAGATCACCGATGCGGCAGGCAGCCATGCCACGAACCTCAACGAACGTGTTGGTCAAATCGACCGCGCGTTGGGCGAAGGTGTGGCGCAGCTTGCAGGTGCACTTGAGCCACTGACAACGCTGCGAGATACGGTCGAGGAGCTGGCCGGAATTCTTGCGAACCAAAATCGGGAAGCTGCTGAATAATGGAAGGCGCCGTTCGCAGGAGACCCCCTGAAGAAGGCGAAAGCTACTTCATGTCCATGACGGACATGATGGTTGGCCTCCTTCTTATTTTCATTATACTACTGGCTTACTTCGCATTGAATTTGCAATCGAAGACCGAAGAGCTGACCGGTGCTAACCGAACCCGGGCAGAGATCCTCAATGACCTGCAGCAGTCATTGAAGGACAAGGGTTTGCAGGTCGAAATTGACACGAAGACAGGTGTGCTGCGCCTGCCTGATGACGTGCTGTTCGACAAAGGACGCTGGGAGCTGAGCGACAGAGGGCAAGCCGCGATCAACAAGGTTGCCAGCGCAATGGTCGAGGTTCTGCCCTGCTATACGACGTCGAATCTCTGCAAAGCGGAGCGCTCAAAGCACATGATCGACGCCGTCTTTGTAGAGGGGCATACCGATTCCGACGCGATGTACGGCGGGATGAACAACTATGGCCTTTCGGTTCGAAGAGCCGAAACGACGTTCACCATGCTTCAGCTCAATCAGCCGGCCTTGCGGGGGTTCCTCAACAAGCCAGCAGGTCAGCCAGGTTCTGCACCGATTCTGGGCCTGAGCGGTTACGGTCCGGATCGCCCTATCGCGCAAGGTGATAGCGAGGCGGCGAAGAAGCGTAATCGACGGATCGACTTGCGGTTCTTGATGACCACACCCAGCGCCGGTTTGGACAAGGACATCTTGAGGCAGGAGCAATGAGCATCCTGCGCGCAGCAATCGATCGGATGGACGCCCTGGCGTCTGCCGGGCTCGCCAAGCCTCCGACAACGCAACCTGAATTGCAGCGGCAACTCGCCAAGCTTGATGCGAGTATCGGTGAGGCGGAGCCAGTTGTCGAATTGAAGCCCTTCTTGCGCAGTGCGGCTGAAAACGGAGCCGAGGCGCTGCCGCGCTTTCAACTCAACCGAGTCCTGCGCGGGGCATGGTGCGATCCAGAGTTTGATGACCTCGGATCTGCGGCTCTCGACCGCGCGGTCGAAGAGCAGCGGCGCAGTTCCGACCAAGCCATGATCGATGGCTACCTCACCTATTTCCCGGTCGACCGGCCTGTTATGGGCAAGCTTGCTGATGCTGCCTCAAGTGCTGCCCAGCGGCACGAGTGGGCATGGCGAGAGAGGGCACGGCAATGGGATTTATTTGCGCCCTCGCAAGGCCCCGCCCGGGTGGCTCAGGATCTACTCGCTCGCGATGACGAGCACGTCTTTCAGCTGATGCGGGAAGTTGGGCTGGGAGCAAATTTGGCGGCGAGCGGCTTTGGCCAGGCAACCTTCGCCAGATTTTGCGTAGCGACAGCAGAGTTGCCGCCGAGCAAGGCAGTCTCGGCGCAGCGCAGCTTGCTGAGGCTCTTTGATAAGGAGGCCTTGGCAGGCCAGATTGAGCTCGTCGTGCGCGCGCTGCTGGAACCTTGGGTCAAGGAGAAGCCCGAGCCCGAGCATCGTAAGGCCATTTCCGAGTTTCTCCTCGACCAGATTGGTGACCCACGCCTTCAGCGACCCCGCTGGGACAGAATCGTCCGTTCGCTGGCAGAGACCATTGGCGCAGAACGAGCACTCACGATCACACAGGTCTTCAAACGCTGGCTCACGGAAGTCGCAATGCGCGAATTCTTCCGGGCTATCGCGAAGACTACCGATCGGCCCGATCAATGGGCCCAACGTGAAAAATTCTGGATGGCCTATCTCGATGCAGGCTTGGTCAGTGACGCTTGGCCAGCCCTTGGCATCCGCGCGCGCAACCAAATCGAAGATATCATTCGGCAAAGTGGCGAACGTCCGGAATACGGCATCATCCGAGGAGGGCCTCCGTCCTCTTCCTCGATCATCATGCAGATCGGTGATCTCAGGATTTCTGAGTGGAGCGACAATGGGTTATGTAGATTTTGGGCGAGTGATGATGGCAAGGCTCCTGGCCTGTATCTAAAATATTACGAAGGTGGCAGCCTTAGGATCATGACCGGTCGTAGTGATTTTGAACATGCCATGCACAGCTCAAGTTGGCAGGGAAAATTTGCGGCCATAATATTCCGCAGAACTTCGATTCAACATCCACAATTGGGCCGAGGGACAATTCGCAATTGGAATAGTCAGTGGTAGATCCAAAGTTCATTGCAACCCAGCAGAGCGATGGAAGCGAGACTATCGCGCTGTTGCGTGAGCGGCCGGGTGGATTGTTTAAGCGGGCCTCAAGCGAAACGGTGCCAGTCTCGGAATGGCCCAAGGTTGCTCCAGAAGCTGGGCAAGCGGCCTTGGCGCTCGCACGCTCGTTCGATCAGGAAGGGCAAATTCTTGAAGAAGACGGAGGGGTCGTCCTTCCCCCTCACATTGCGGCCCAACTGGACGAGGCCGATGCCTTTGCCCTCGGCTTGCCGCCCGCCACGCCTCTGACACTTCAACTGAACTCGAGCGGATCGCTCGCCGAAGGATCCATCACGGTCAATCCGAAATGGATTCGCCGCGGCGGCGCGCCTGTTCGTGCTGATATTCTAGGCGCTCGTGTCCGAGAGGGTGGGCGGGTCAGCCGTATTCCCGAGCCGGTGTTTTCCGCCTTCCAAGCTGCACAAGCTGTTAAGTCAGCAAGTGAGCCCGACGAACGAAGAGCAGCCTTTGCCGAGCTTCGCACACTGCTGGGTGATAAGCTGGGCGCAGGGATCGAAGCCGACGGGTTTCTGGAACGCATCCGCATAGCTTACGCTGCGAACTTCTCGTTGAATGCAAAGACGGATCACGGTCGCTTCGATTTTGACCCCGTTCTCTTTTCAAGACATGTGGGGGAAACGACGGAGGGTGACCTCGTCGATGAGCATGAAGCATCCCTGCTGACCCCGCAGGATACCGTGCATTTTCAACGCAGATTTCGGAGCCAGGAAGGAGGAAGGCGCAGCTATCTCCTTTTCGACGGAACGCTGCTGTTCCTCGACCCCCTTCTGGGTAAAGCGCTCGATATCGTCCGTACCAAGCAGGCAGGGACCTCGCAGGAGAAGCGCGAGTTTTTACGCTCTCCCCAGCGCGTTTTGCGCGAAGAGCTGAAACTCGATGCTACCGGCGATGACGAAGCGGCCGACCGGCTTTTTATCGAAACGCAACAGTTTTCGGAGCGTGTCAGCGGGATCGAGGTCTGGCAAAAACCGGTCCTGCCCTGGATCAAACCGAAGCCCAACAGCTGGCTACCCGAAAGCTTTGGTCTACGGATTGGTGATCCTCCGGATGCCCGGCACGTTGCCCTGGCTCCCGGTGACGCTGAGATTCTCGCTGGCGACCTTGAGACTGCGATCCAGGCGGGAGACGAAACCGTCGCCTGGCGCGACGAGAGCATCCCCGCCACCCCGGCTACCCTTCAGGCAACGCGCGGAATTGCCGATCTTGAGCGACAAATCGCAGCAGAGACAGGAGACCAATCGCGATCTGAGCAAGAACGCGAACCGGTCGATATCTTCTTTCTGCAGGTCGGGGAGAATTTCGAGCAACTCGATTACGCGCGTCTGCCACGGCCGAAGTCCGCTCCAGAGGCATTTGAGGTGCCGGCTCTTCCGCAAGGTCTGAAGTCCGAGCCAAAGCCTCACCAACGCGAAGCGTTTGCCTGGTTGACTGAAGCATGGGAACGCAGGTTGCCGGGCGTCCTGCTCGCCGATGATATGGGCCTGGGCAAGACATTCCAGGCGCTCATGTTCCTGCTCTGGCGAAGGTCCAACTCGGCTCATCCCAAACCAGTTCTGATCGTCGCTCCAACCGGCTTGCTTAAGAATTGGCAAGCAGAACTGGCTCAACACGTCGAGGCTGGCCTCATCGGGCCCGTGATTGAAGCCTTTGGGACAAACTTGCGCAGCTATCGGCTGGAGGCTGGAAGCGACATTCGCGGCGGCACCTCACGGCTCGATTCCGGCGAGTGGGAAGACGCAGGGATCGTCCTCACAACGTACGAAACGATGCGCGACTATCATATGAGCTTCGCGCGCATTCCGTTTGACGCGATCGTCTACGACGAAATCCAGAAGCTTAAGAACCCGGCCAGCCAAATGACCCGGGCAGCCAAGGCGCTCAATGGTCGCCTGCAAATTGCCATGACCGGTACACCAGTCGAGAACCGGCTTCAGGATCTCTGGTCAATTGCCGATACGGTTTACCCAGGCTTTCTCGGATCGAGCCGGGAGTTCGAAAGCAGCTACCCGGCGAACGATCTGTCGGGCCTTGAAGACCTTCAGCGGCGATTGGTCGAGCGTGATGACGAGCTGCCTCCGTTCATGCTCAGGCGCATGAAGGACGAGATCCTCACCGGTCTGCCGGAAAAGACGACGCGAAAATACGCGGTCGAAATGCCGCCTGCCCAAGCGCAGGCCTATGATCTCGTACTCGCAAGGGCGCGCGCTCTTCGTGAGAGCGGCGAGCAAGGCGCGATGCTCAAAGTGTTGCACATGCTGCGCGGGACATCGCTCCATCCGTTGGCACCGCGGGGCGTCACGGATATTGGCGCCTACGTTTCACAGTCGGCGCGCTTGAAGAAGACGTTCGAGATTCTCGAGGAAGTTAAACAGCGCGGCGAGAAGGCACTGCTCTTTTGCGAAGATCTCGAAATGCAGGCCTTTTTGGCCATGGCCATCCAGGAGCGCTTCGACCTCAAGCATAGGCCGATGTGCATCAGCGGAAAGGTGGCCGGTCATAAGCGCCAGGAGATGGTGAACGCATTCCAGAGCTCAGCATCTGCCTTTGACGTTCTAATTCTATCTCCCAAGGCAGGAGGTGTTGGACTTACCATCACCGCTGCCAACAATGTGATCCACCTCTCGCGCTGGTGGAACCCGGCTGTCGAGGACCAGGCGACCGACCGCGCCTACCGGATCGGTCAGACACGTCCGGTCACGATACACATTCCGATGGCCATCCATCCCGATGAAGCGATCGGTCCGTCGAGCTTCGATCAGCGTCTTGACGCCCTCATGGAGCGCAAGCGTTCACTGAGCCGTGGCCTGCTCATGCCGCCCGAGAGCGAGCGGGATGTTGAGGACTTGCTTGCCGACGTGCTCGATGGGAAGCGGCCCGAGCGGCAGGATCAATCCGCTACAACGCCTGAAACGAAGCCCGAATCTGCCCGGGAGCAGGCCAGTTACAGCATTGAGCGTCCCGCTCCGACAGAGCCTCAGGTCAGTCATGAAAAACCCAAATTCTCAGCGAGCGAATCCTTGCCGCCCGCGCCTGAGGAAGTGGCAACGCCTAGTCCGACCGAGGACAGAAACGCGCGATCAGAGGACGCAGCCGACGAGGTTGTGGCAGCGCCGTTGGACAGGCCGTTGGTTCGTCGCCCGATTCTCTCGGTGCGAACTCCTGTTGAAGCGGCAGAAGCACGGGCTTCCCACGTTCAGCGAGTGGTCTTCGAACAATATGGGCAGCGAGACTGGACCATCTTTGAGCAGCACGTCCGGGATGCGAAAATCGCACTGCTTGAGATTCAGGATCCGTACTGCTGCGCTGATGGGCAAGCGCGGGGACGACTCATCAGTTTCATCAGTCGCTTTGGGCAGCTCGCTTCACAAATCGCCGCCGTCCATGTTGTGACCTTCGATGCGGACTCGGTTCAGACGCGGGAACCCGAAAGCACGAACGATCAACGAAAAGATCTCGAAGATCGGTGGAACCGCATGCTGGCATCGGTGCAGTTGCACTTGGCGCAAAAGTCGCGCCGATCCGTCGGAGACCTGCATGATCGTTTCGTCAAAGCCCGTCTGGCTAACGGGGACTCTGTCATCTGGGATTTGGGACGCGGTATCGACGGGATCATGAACGCCCGCTGGTCCTGCGTAGTCAATGCTTTCTACGATAGAGCTTCACCGAACTCGCCCCTAATACACTGAAAGTCTCGTCCTCCATCATTGATTATAAAGTAATGTTCATTGATGGTTAGCGCATGGCGGGTAACGCACGTTACCGTGCGGTAGTGCATTTGCAGGGGGATAATTCAGCAATGCAGGGACGCGATTTCAAAGCTGAAATCGAAGCTGCGCGCAACGATCCCGCTCAGCTGCGCAAGATTGCCGACGAAATTCAGGCGACAGGAGGTTCGCGCCTTCTTGTGATCCGGGCGATCCAGCGTGCCAGGGCTGCAGACACGGGCCCTCATCCACTTGGCAAAGCAAGCGCCGAACTGGGATTGCCTCGGCCAACCGGTCTGCCGCTTTACCGCTACAAGCTTGCGCCCGGAATGTTCGAGCGCATGGAGAAGAAGCTATCGTCCGGCCTCCCGTCTGATTGGCAACGTCCATCACTGGCGCCAGCCTTTGTTCTCTGGGCCGCAGACTGGTTTCGTCGTTCCTATCAGGGAGGGAAGCCGAAATGGGAAGACATTGGCTCGGCCTTAAATGTGCATCTCAATTGGTCTGAATGGACCCGACTTGCCGACCAAGGCTTCGACGCTTGGCAAATTGCGCCCCTAATCAGAGCATCGGACAAAAGTAATCAGCGCCTTGCAAATCTCGCCCGGCAAGGGGGATTTCCTGCGGCTGCCATTGAGAGCGGAGCAGGTTGGCCAAGGAAGTATCTCGCAAGGGCTGTTGGCGAGCTTTTGGGCTCAGATGTGCAGGACATCGGCACCGCACTCGCCATCTGTGAGCGGAACGAATACCTGCTGCCGACGATCTGGCGCAGCCAGGAAATGTACGCGATCTGCGGCGAGCTGGCGCTCAAGATTGTCGAATTGCGCGCATTCGTTGACAAGGAAGTGCCGGCCGATGGTCGTCCTTACTCGGCGCGGCTGGACCAGGCCTACGAGGATTGGCGCGATGAATTGCCAATGACCCTGGACGGGGCGGCGGCGGGCCTGATCGATACGCTGCTGGAAGCAAAAAAACTCTCCAGCAGCGGCAGCATTCGCGTTGGCCGGCTGATTTCACAGCATGGTGAAGATTGGCGTGAATGCCTCGATTTCCATCTAGACGGACGATGGGACGATAAGGATCAGCTGCTTTCGCCCGGCAATCACATTCGCGTATTCCTCCAGCCCTCCGATGGTTTGGCAGACCGCGTCTCCGGCAGACTTGCTTACCTTGAGCACGAAGATGCGAACCGCTGGATCGCGAGACCTATGCGGAGCGACGCTGCAATCGAATTTCCATTCGACCTTCCGGTTACGGCCGAATTTCACGCACGCGGAGATCGGCTGGCTCGCAGTTTTATGCTGCCTGGCGGTAAACCCGTGAACGGCGGGCTGCGTGTATTCGAGCCGCGCGGCACAGATGCCCAGCGCACAACCTTTGCTCTCATCGGCCAAGGCTCCGGCGCTTACAAAGCGGAGCCTGTTTTTATCGATGTTCCAGAGGACTGGTCAGTTCGAGGAAAAGACGGCAACGCCAAGATTGAGCCCGAAGATTTTGCCTTCGCTTCAGGGCGCCGTCTTTACCGGTGCGCGGGCACAATCATAGCTCAGAAGAGCAACGGCGACAGTTTCCTTGTGCGAACCGGACAGAGTGCGGACCGCAAAGACCGGCTCTCGATCGTGGCCAATGCAGTTACCGGAGTGCAGTCGCCTGACGGCGAACAGCTCTTCAAGCACCCGCTCCATGCGCAGGTGTCAGATGGCCTTTCACACCGGGTCGCATCTCGGGGAGAGGTTCGTTGGCGGTTTGCGGGCCAACGTAGCTGGTCTGAAGACTTGGCCGCTGCCGGGCCAGGGTTGTGTGAATTCGCATGGCTCGATGGATCAACAGGCCATGTGCGCGATCGGCTGACTACGTTCGTTCTGCCAGCTGACTTTGAGCTGACACAGCGGAGCAACGGGACACATTCCGATATCGAGCTGAGCGGTTGGGATGGGCCAGCTGTGCTAGGCGACGAAGCACCGAGTTCGGATCACAGCTGGCGAATCCGGATTGATCCTCCTCGACGGGCCTTGCTGACCTTACGCCTAGCCTCCGCTCAAACTCCTGCGTTCGATCTTAAGGTCCCCCTCCAATCGAAGGAATGGCTCACAACCTGGGACGGAGATCTCATCCCGCGCGACACAGTTCTTGGCCTAGCCGATCTTCGTGACACGGTAGCGCGCGTCCCCTCGACTTCGATCCTGATGGGGGAAGTGGCCCATCATGCTGACGCTGCATTGGACGCTAACTGGCGAATTGATGGGGAGCTAGGCCTGTCCGCACTGCGAACGGATATCGCCGCTCTCATGCGCCCCCTTGGCATCGACACTCAGGTCAGGCTCGATTTTCACAACGGAAGCAACGACCACTGGTATGTAACGGAGTTCGGTAACAGCCTCGAGTGGGAACCAAACGGGGGCTTGCGTCCAAAAACCGCGATAGTCGGTGAGGATGTTAGGGTGTGGGCCCGCTCACTTGGTGCTCCAGAGACAGAGCTCGAATTTGGCAGTTACGACGGTCTGCAAAGTGGCCTTGGCGGCCAGCTCATTCACTTACCGCGTCTCAAAGGTGATTGGCTCGTCTATCTTCGTGAGGGCTCCCGCGTCCTCACTCGACCTAAATTTGTCTCTGGCGACCCGGATCCCGTAGTTCCGCAGCATCGGCTTGGCCGGGCCATGGCCCAGCCATTCCTTAAGGCGCAAGAGGACCTGCAGTCCCTCGTTGCCGAAATAGCGCAAGTTCCGACGACGGCAGAGGCCAGTCAGACGATCCAGGTCGTCATGAGACTGGCTTTGTCGCTAAATGGCCTCCCACCGCAGACATTCGAGATCTTCAGCAAATTATTTCACGCCGGTGCACTTGCTCCCCTGCTACTGTACCGCTGTGAAGAACAGCACCTGTCGACCATTCTCGAATTGTTCGACGGGCTTTGTTCGAGCTGGATCCTTTTGCCTTACGGCGCATGGGATGCTGCCTTCCAGGCCCAAGGGCACTATCTCGTCACCCGGCTGGATGACCCCCAATGGGCATTAACCAGGCTCACTGAGCGCCAGAATGAAATCGCAGCGCGGGCACCGCAGTTGGCTCCACTGATTTGCCGCGATTATTCGCCGTCGACCTGGGAGGACGTGCGTAGTCACTTCACCGACCACACGAGCGAGGGCATCAGCACTGACGCTGGCGGCTTCAACCCTTTCCGTCCCGCCTTCCGCGAGCAGCTCCCAAAGGAAAATTTCCTCGAATCCCTCATGCGGGTCTTTGATGCGCCGTTTGTGGCAGCCTTGGCGGCTATGGGTCGGATCACGCTCGACAAGGTACAGATTCTCACGGTGAAAGACGTCGAGCGACGTCATCCTGCATACTTTGCCAAGGCGTATGGCTACGCCCTCACGGAGCTTAAGAATGACCGCTAACAAGATGTCCCAGCCTACCCGTCTGTCGCCGATGGATGTCCATCGGCGCTTGCAGGCTGGCCTCGCAGAAGCGGTCGTGTCGCGGGCTGGCATGAGGCATGAGGGCCTGAACGCTTTTCTCCGGCACAACCTCGCCGGCACCGATCCCTCCAAGGGTGCGTTGCTGTCGGAACAGCTCTTTCAGGCAGCACCCGGCTATGTTTCGTCTGGCAAACGCCCTGATGAACTGGCCTCGCTGCTCCATCCCCGCACGATTGAGGCGATCACGCGAACGTCCGTTTCTGACTTGCGGTTCGATTATCCGGCTTACGAGCACCAGCTGAGAACCTGGGAGCTTCTGCGAAATGCAAACCCTCAATCCGTGTTGGTCTCAAGTGGGACGGGTTCTGGCAAGACCGAGTGCTTCCTCGTTCCGCTGCTTGATGATCTGGTCCGCGCATCTGAAGCCGAGGGGCCGCTGACCGGTGTGCGGGCTCTCATGCTGTATCCGCTCAATGCGCTCATCGCGAGCCAGGAGAAGCGTCTCACGGCCTGGACGAAGCCGCTCACCGGCGATGTGCGCTTCGCACTCTACAATGGGCTGATGGGAACAGCGCGAAAATCAAACCGCGACAAAGCCGAGCACGAAATCCCGCATCAGGTTCTTTACCGCGAAACCCTCCGCGCGAATCCGCCACCCATCCTCGTCACGAACCAGACGATGCTGGAATACATGACGATCCGGCGTGAGGACCGTAAGATACTCGATGCGTCCAGGGGCAAGCTGCGCTGGATCGTGATCGACGAAGCGCATAGCTACATCGGTTCAGCCGCTGCGGAGCTGTCGTTGTTGCTTCGGCGCGTCATGAATGCGTTCGACGTGACGCCCGATCAGGTCCGATTTGTGGCGACCTCAGCCACGATAGGGTCGGCGGATGACGCGGAGGCGGTTGCTTCGCTCCAGAGGTTCCTCTCCGATATCGCCGGCGTCCCTCTTGATCGCACCCATGTCGTAATCGGCAAGCCGCAACCGGTGGACCTCTCGAAGGTGTTGACTGCATCGGACGATCCTACGGCGCGTGTGGTGGCCGAGATGCTCGAAAGGAAGCCGCAGACCATCTCGTCTCTGTCATCCGTCACGACGTCCGCAGAAAAGATCCTGCTCGACCTGTCTGCGCACAATGCCAAAGAGATCAGGCCGGTGCTGCCGATGCGCGCGCACAGTTTTACACGAGCCATTCCTGGCCTGTGGACCTGCATTAATCCGGGCTGCACCGGGGGCACACGGCCGGACGGCTGGCCATTCGGCCCAGTCCTGTTTGATCAGAAGGACAGTTGCCCACACTGCCAGTCGCTGGTGTTCGAGATCCAGAGCTGCCCGGATTGTGGCGAGCCGTTCCTGCCTGTGAACGATCTGGGGGACAGGGTCTTGCCGCGGCGAAGCGATCAAGACACCGATGAGTTTCGCGAAAATAGTTACCGCGATCGGGACCATGACGAAGACGACGAGGAAGAGCGGCAACCGGAGGGCATCGGGCATCCGCGCCTGATCGCTATCAACGCGCAATCCCAGTCGACGCCTGTTGGATTTGACGTCGTCAGCGGCGAATTGAACGGCGAAGCGAGCCAATTCTCGCTGACTCAGTTGAACGAGGGGCGCTGCCCGGCCTGCCTCAGCAACAAGCGGCACGGGCGGCCGGCGATGCTGTCTTTCCGTTTCGGCACTCCGTACCTGACCCAGAATGCAGCGCCGATCCTCCTAGAAGGTGTTTCACCGCATCAGGCAGAGCATGCTTTGCCTTTCGATGGCCGCCAGCTGATCAGCTTCTCCGATAGCCGACAGGGCACGGCCCGGTTTGCCGCCAACATCGAGACCAACGGCGAGCGCGGATTTGTACGCGGGTTCATCTACCATGCGGTGCAAAAGGCGGCTCAAGGCAGCGACCTCCCCGAGGAGAAGCGGCAGGAACTAATCCAGAAGCGGGCAAAGCTCGCGAGCCTGGTCGGTGAAATGCCTTCATTTAAGGACGACATCGCAAAGATCGACGCCGAGCTTAACGGTGTCAGCGCAGCAGGCATTGCGTGGAAGGAACTGGTATCTGCTCTGGCCTCGGAGCCGACAATCAGCATGATGGCGAAGGTCTGGGACCTCGACCGCAGCGAGCGCTATCACGATAATCGTGAAGCACTTGCGCGCTTCATGATGCTGCGTGAACTCGCCCGCAGACCGCGCAACGCCAACGCCATGGAAACGCTGGGTCTGGCTCGCTTGCGTTTCCCGGACATCGAACGGATCGGCAAGGAGAAGCTGCCCGAGGCCGTTGCAGCAAAAGGTTACTCAATCGAGGACTGGCGCGACTTCCTGTATTTCATGGTCGACTATCTCCGAAGCTATTTTGCGTTGGACGTAGACGACGGCGACGCTCGTTGGATGCCCGGTCGGGCGCGTCCCCGGAATGTAATCGGACCTGATCAACCCCCCGGTTCCAAAAGGGATATCCTCTGGCCGTCAGTTAACACGAAAGGTGGGCAACCGACTGCCGTCCTCCTTCTTGCTACCTCCCTGGGTTTGGATATCTCGGAGCCGCGCGATCGCCACGAAATCAATCAACTCCTTCGCACAGCGTGGGAACACATGGCGCCGCTTCTCTCCGGTGTCGGCGGCACATTCAGTCTGCGCCTCGAGAAAACCGCAGAGATCGAAGCCGTGACTAAGACCTGGCAATGCCCGCTAACGCGGCGGGTGCTGCCCCGGCTCGTGTTCGGTCGTTCGCCAAACCTTGTCACCACGGGAACTGGAAGGTTCGACGGCAAGGTGGTCGCGGAAGTCGAATTCCCGAAGCTGCCGCATACCAGGCCGCTCAATTCCGAAACCAAGCAAAGGCTTGCTGACTGGCTGGCTGACAACGAGCAGGTGCGGTCCCTACGCGGCCTGCATCTATGGACTCACCTCCATGACCAGGCAGCGCTGGCGACTCCCTATCTGCGTGCCGAAGAACATAGTGCACAGCAGCCTCCACACCGGCTGCGGGATTTCGAGGAGCAGTTCAAGCAAGGCGACATCAACCTCCTGGCCTGCTCGACGACGATGGAAATGGGCGTCGATATCGGCTCGATTGAGGCGGTCCTGATGACCAACGTTCCGCCCTCAATTGCCAACTACAACCAGCGCGCTGGTCGAGCGGGTCGACGGGGCCAAGGGTTTTCGACAAGCCTCACGATTGCACGTAACACCCCGCTCGATCTGGAAACGTTCGCCGATCCTGCCAGCTACCTCGCCCGCAAGCTCGCATCACCGCGCGTTTCTCTGGATTCGGACCGGATCGCTTTGCGCCACGCGAATGCCTATCTGCTTGCCCAATGGTTCCGAGAGGTGGATGGCGAGTTCGCCCGGACTAAGACGGGCGACTTTTTCGGCTGCCGCGCCGACCTTCGGCCTTTCGAGGGGCTGCCGCCCGTGGACGCCTTCTGCGAATGGGTTCGACTGCCCACTACTGCGGCCAACACAGACGCTGGGCTCACACGCCTGCTGAAGGGTACTGGTCTCGAATTCGACACTGCGATTCGTGAGCACACGGCTGCGATGTTCGAGCAGGAGGCAGCAAACTTCCGACGGACCTGGGAGCGCCTGAAGGACGATGCCGATGCGCTTGAAGGTCCTGCAAAGAAGGCAATCGAGTTCCAGGCGCGGCGCCTGTGCAAGGAGTTCCTGCTCAAGGAGCTGGCCAATCGTTCACTGATACCGGGAAGCGGGTTTCCTACAGCCGTTGTTCCCTTCGATACCTTGTGTGCTGAAACGCAAAAGGCGCAGGAGCGCCATCGCTCGGATGAGGAGGGTACGCGGGATCGCCGCTATGAGTGCTCAACCCGCAATGCCGACATTGCAATCCGTGAATATGCTCCAGGTGCCGAGGTTGTGGTTGATGGCCTCGTCTGGAAGTCGGCCGGCGTAACGCTAAATTGGTTGAGCCCGATTGATAGCGGCCAGCGAGAGCCGCAGAACTTGCGCTGGGCCTGGTGGTGCGATCAATGCGGCGGCGCCGGCTCCGATCACCAGATGCCCGAACGCTGCGACCATTGCGGCGATCCGAACGTCAAGACGGAGCAATTTCTCGAGCCGGCCGGTTTCAGGGTCGACTGGAATGCGCAGCCCCATGCCGACACGGATCAGGCTGTTTACATCGAGCCCAAGTCACCAAAGGTCAGCGTCGGCGACGCCTTGTGGCAACCCTTGCTGCAGCCGGAAAGTGGTCGCATCCGTGCTGCGCACGATGGTTACATCTATCACCATTCGCGCGGGCCAAACGACAAGGGTTACGAGATTTGCCTCGAGTGCGGACGAGCTGGAGAAGCAGGCACCGACGCGCTTAAGGATCACTGGCCGCTGACGCCACGCGACAAGAAAGCGATTGATCGCTGTCCGGGCAACGATCAGGGGTACGCGATCACGCGTGCCTTGGCTTTGGGGCACGAGGTTCTGACCGACGTCGTAGAAGTCCAGTTGCCGGGGCTCGAAAGCGACGGCGCAGCCTGGGCACTCGGCGCCGCTCTGCGCGAAAGTCTCGCCCGCTGGCTTGGCATTGAGCCACGCGAACTGGGAATTTCGGTAGCTGCGAGGGATGGCCAGTTGGGCCGCAAGTTGCCCTCGATCTACCTGTTTGACGAAGCCTCTGGCGGCGCCGGGTATGCGCCGAGATTGCTCGACGACATCTATCATGTGTTTGAACGGGCCTCCCATGTTCTCGATTGCCCCAAGGAATGCGAAATGGGGTGCTCGGCCTGTGTGCTGGCGGCAGATCTCTACAAGCAGCAAGGTCGCCTCGATCGAAACGCGGCGTTGATGGCCGTTCGTGCCTTCCTCGAGACGAATGCCGAGTTGCCCGAGGAGGACCGGGTCGTTGCGGACGCGCAGGCTGTCAACGATGCAGCGAACACAATTCTGCTGCGCGCGCGAAGCGGGGATAGTGTAACGGTATTCCTGCCCGAAGCCTTCGATCTTGCCGAACTGTCATCAATCAAAATGCGATCGTTTTTTTCGTCTGCCTCAGCCCGCGGCGTACCGGTGACGCTGGTTCTGTCCCGTAAGTCATTCGATAACCTGGCTGAAGTGGAGCGCCGGTTCTTGCGCGATACGGCGGTACGCAACGACTTCCGGCTTGCCCTCGGCGAAGCTGCAGGAGGCCGTTTCGGCAACCATCGTATCGCCGAACTGGTCTCCCTGGACAGCGCGAAAGGCTTCTTTTCACGCGACGAGAATGCAACGCAGCCCGGCGAGCGATGGGGGGTTGGTGAAACCCATGCTGTCGTTGCCGGTAGCGTCAATCCGCCGACGCCCTTCACTCTGATAATTGCCGACGACCTCGAGCGCCAAGTCGCTCCCGGGGACAAGGTGGAGGTCATGTTTGGATTTGGCCAATGCCCGGTGGGGCAGTTTGGCAAACGTTTTGGCGCAAAGCTGAAGCAGCATATGGAAGCGGCCGGAATCTGGCATCCGGGCCAGCTCGTCCGAATTTCCTATTCGGACCGCTACCTCAATGCCCCGCTGCCTATGCTTCTGTTCCTTAGGACCTGCGAGGCTCTTGCGGCAGAGCTGAAGGTCGGCGACACAGTCGAAGTCGATGTCGTTGTACAGCCGTTGAAGAAAGACCGGGTGCCTTATCGGATATTCAACGACTGGGATCATGAGGGCGACCGTGAGGACGTTGCGCAGTTTCTGGGTGAAAACCTTGGCCTCGATGTCGCCCTTGAGGTGACTGGTAGCGCTATTCATGGGCGAAAGCTGGAATTGGAATACGCAGACGGGAGCAAGGCTGTAGTCCTGCTCGACCAAGGTTTTGGCTACTGGCGCATCGTAGGCAACCCGCCGAGGCATGACTTCCGCGCGGCCCCGGATGCGCAGGCAAGTGACCTCGCGCGGTCAAACGCTGCAGTGTCGGGGTCTGGGGAAAGCTACTTTGCAGTGACGAAGCAATAAGTGGATACAGGCAGGGTGCGGATCCGAGTGCGCCTTGATGTGATAGGTGAGGTTCCGCAACAAGGTAATATTGCGAGATGCGGCTATCAGAGTTCGTTTTCGACTCGAACTTTGTATAGGGGGCGAAAGCACCGCTTTCACTGATCCTGTTCGGAGTTGTAAAAGTCAGAAACCTTACATAATCGCACAGGGTTGGAGAAGAATTAAGTTTACCTCTATGTGCGGTGCACCTGCGACTAGCGGGGGGAAAGCCGATTATGCTTCTCAAAGGTGACCCTGCCCTGATTGACAGGGCAGGGATCGGCTTGCACCTTGTTGGCTGGGAATACGGGAGTCAGTTGTGTCGAAGAAAATTAGTGGCGCTGAGTATCCTCTCTCCAAGATTTTCTCGTCCGATTTCGAGTATGTCATCCCTTCCTATCAGCGGCCCTATGCCTGGACGCCCGATCAGGCCGGCGAACTCTTCGAAGATCTGATAGCCTTTTTTCAGGCAGAGCAGGAGGAAGGCTATTTTCTCGGCAGCATCGTGCTGATCAAGTCGGAGGACAGCGCCTATTCGCAGGTCATCGACGGGCAGCAGCGTCTGACAACACTTACCATCCTGCTTGCTGCGATGGCCTGTGCGAACGATGGCGAGGATCTTGATGAGCTTCGTCCCTACATCCTTGAACCGGGCAAGAAGATGGAAGGGATCCTTCCCAAGCCCCGCTTGGCGCTGCGCGAGCGCGACAAGGGCTTCTTTGCGAAATACGTCCAGGACCTGAAACTTGAAGCCCTGATCGATCTCGATCCCTCGTCGCTTGATAACGAATCACAAGTCAATATCCGGGCCAATGCGAAGCATTTCGTGCGGGCTGTCGCCGAGGCGTTGCCGACGCCGGAGAAGCTTCGGGAGTTCGTCACCTTTCTGCTGACGCGCTGCTATCTGGTGGCAGTGTCCACAGCCAGCCAGGATTCCGCCTTTCGCGTCTTCTCGGTGATGAACAGCCGCGGCCTCGACCTTCAGCCGACCGATATCATCAAGGCCGACACGATCGGTAAGCTCAAGAGCGAGAGCGACCGGCAGATCTATAACGACAAATGGGAGGAGATGGAGGTCGAACTTACGCGCGATGGCTTCCGGGATCTCTTCACCTATATCCGCATGGTCTATGCAAAGGAAAAGGCGAAGCGCATCCTGCTCGAGGAGTTTCGGACCCACGTCCTTCCAAAAAACCCTGATCCGAAAATCTTCATTGACGACGTTCTCGAGCCATTTGCCGATGCCCTAGATGCGATCCGAAACGCGTCCTATTCCGCGACTTCCCACGCCGAAACGGTCAACTATTTTATCCGGTGGCTGCAACGGATCGACAATTCCGACTGGATCCCGCCGGCGATGCTGTATCTCAAGGAGCAACGGAATAAGCCGAAACGAGTGGCGCGCTTCTTTGAGCTGCTCGAGCGCCTCGCCGCCTACATGCACATTTGCCGCTGGAACGTGAACGATCGCATCGACGCCTATGCCGAGTTGATCAACGATATACAGTCAGGTGCAGAGCCGGACGACATGGCGCAGTTCGAGTTCGGGGACGACGATCACGAAGCGTTCCGCGATGCGCTGGACGGCGACATCTATGAGCTGACGCCGCGACGACGCAATTATCTCATCCTTCGGCTAGATTCCTTTATCTCCGATGGCGCGGCGACCTATGATCCTTCGATTCTAACAATCGAGCATGTCCTGCCGCAGACTGTCCCGGCAGACAGCGAATGGAGGACATGGTGGCCAGATGCGTCCGAACGCAAAGCTTGGGTGCATCGGCTCGCCAACCTCGTGCCACTCAACAAAAAGAAGAACTCTTCCGCGCAGAATTACGAGTTTGGCCCTAAGTGCGATATCTACTTTTCTGGCACCAAAAACGTTTCGTCCTATGCGCTGACTAGCCAGGTCATTGCGGAAGATGAGTGGACACCTGACATCGTAAAGGCGCGTCAGCAAAGCCTGTTGAAAATACTCTACGAGAAATGGGATATAGAAGAGGCTTGAGGTGCTGCGATTGCACAAATGCGGACTCGAAAGGAAAGCGAGAGCGTCGCATGATCCTCATCTGCGAGGTGGGCCTCGTCAAACGTGAATATGCTGCAATCCCCATCGAGAAGGGCAAGCGTGCCGATGCGGCGGTCATGCAGGAGTCTGTCGAGGGCGGCTGCGCCAGTCATTCGTCATCTTCCTCAAGCCGATAGGCAGGAAGCTGACATCGTGTCTCGATGAGCGGGTTCTTTGCCAGAATGTTCCGGAAGTGCCGCAGCGACGAAGTCGCTTCCGCAAGCTGTTTGGCCAGCTTGGCTTCACTGCCCTGTGCGTCGATCAGGGGTTTCAGTCGCTTTGCAGGCCCCAAGGCATCGTCCAGAGCCTTCAATTGAGCGGCATCGAATGGTAGTTTGCGAATGTTCCGGATCGCGATCTGGAAGGTTTCGGTCTGCGGAATTTCAGGAAAGCTGTTTTTGATGCGCTCGGCCAATCGCTCCTGCTCATTGAGCAGGTTGAGGGCGCGACTGGTTGCGGAGGTCGAACCGTGGGCACGAACAGCCCCCTCTACAGCTGCCAAAGCCTTGCGGGGCACAAGCTTAACCTCAAGGTCCAGTGCGCGAGCGATTTGGACGAGGCTGGATAGCTGGAGATCGACGGCGCCCTTCTCGATCTTTGAGATATGGCTTTGAGGCAGGCCGACGCGCTGCCCAAGCTCTTTCTGGGTCAGTGCCTTGGCCTGCCGTGACGCACGAATGGTGGCCGCTTGTTGAGTAGCGCTGAGAATTGACCCAGGAGGTGCAGAAATTATCACTGAGAATTGACCCATGCTTTCCTCGCCCCCGGCTGACAGTCGGGAGGCATCGGAGTGATCGACATGGACCTACTCAGTGTGATCCGCCGCTGGC
>NZ_JAUYNB010000024.1 GCF_030699305.1 Novosphingobium sp. | reverse complement strand
CGTTCGTGTCGAGCGTAGTCGAGACACGTTTGCGCCATGTGTCTCGACTACGCTCGACACGAACGGGGTCGGGTTCATTGACTGAGGAACTGTGATGACCAAGACCTATGACGCGCTGATCATCGGCGGCGGCCACAACGGGCTGACCTGTGCCTTCTACCTCGCCAAGGCGGGAATGCGGGTGCGGGTGCTGGAGCGGCGCGCCGTGGTCGGCGGGGCGGCGGTGACCGAGGAGTTCCATCCCGGTTTCCGCAATTCCACCGCCAGCTACACCGTCAGCCTGCTGCGGCCCAAGGTGATCGCGGACATGAAGCTGCACGATCACGGCTACCGCGTGATCGAACGCACGATTTCGAACTTCTTCCCGTTCGAGAATGACTACCTGAAGCTGGGCGGCGGGCAGGGCCGGACTGCGGCGGAGTTCGCGCGCTTTTCCAGCGCCGATGCCGCCGCCTATCCCCATTATGACGCCGCGCTGGAAAAGGTCGCCAATGTGCTGCGCGACCTGTCGCTGCAAATTCCGCCCAACGTCGGCGGCGGGCTGTCATCGCTGGTCGCGGCGGCGAAGCAGGGCTGGCCGATGGCGCAGATGGACTTGTCCGTGCAGCGTGATCTGCTCGACATCTTCACCAAGTCCGCGCGCGATTTTCTGGACGGCTGGTTCGAGGATGACCACGTGAAAACCGCCTTCGCGTTCGACGCGGTGGTCGGCAACTTTGCGGGCGTTTCCACGCCGGGTTCGGCCTATGTCCTGCTGCACCACGTGTTCGGCGAAGTGAACGGAAAGCCCGGCGCGTGGGGCCACGCGGTCGGCGGCATGGGCGCGATCACGCAGGCGATGGCCCGCGCGTGCGAAGCGGCGGGCGTCGAAATCAGCCTGGAAGCCCCGGTCGCCAAGGTGCTGGTCGATGGCGGCAAAGTGCGCGGCGTAACGTTGGAAAGCGGCGAGGAAATTGCCGCCAGCATCGTCGCGTCTAACGCCGGCCCGGCACTGCTCTATCGCCAGCTGGTCGATTCCAGCGATCTGGACGATGATTTCAAGCGCCGGATCAAGGGCTACAAGACCTGCTCCGGCACGTTCCGGATGAACGTCGCGCTGTCCGAACTGCCCGATTTCTCGGTCCTCCCCGGCAAGGCGCAGGCCGAACACCACACCGCCGGGATCATCATCGCGCCGGGGCTGGACTATATGGACCGCGCCTTCACCGACGTGCAGCAGCACGGCTGGTCGAAGAAGCCGATTGTCGAGATCATGCTGCCCAGCACGGTCGATGACAGTCTGGCTCCTCCCGGGCAGCACGTCGCCAGCCTGTTCTGTCAGCAGTTCGATCCGAAGGTCGATTGGGACGCCCACCGCGAAACCGTGGCGGACCTGATCATCGACACGGTCAACGACCATGCCCCCAATTTCAAGGCCAGCGTGATTGCACGGCAAATCCACTCGCCGCTCGATCTGGAGCGCAAGTTCGGGCTGATCGGCGGCGATATCATGCACGGCACGATGGGGATCGACCAGCTCTGGGCGGCGCGCCCGGTGCTGGGGCATGGCGACTATCGCGGGCCGATCAAGGGGCTGTACATGTGCGGCGCGGGCACCCATCCCGGCGGCGGCGTGACCGGCGCACCGGGGCATAACGCGGCGCACGCCATTCTGGCGGACCGGCCCCTGCTCAGGAAACTGCTGCGGAGCTGAATCGCCGGGTCACGGCATAGAGCGGGAGGCCGAGCAGGATCAGCACGACCCCCAGGCCGCCTGCTTCCAGCCCCGCGCCGTAAAGCACCCATAGCGAAAATGCGATGCTGATGGCCGCAAAAATCCGGCGACGGTTAAGGCAGATAGCTGCGACGGCGACGCCGATGTAAACCCAGATTGCCGCAGCGGTTGTCAGGCGCAGCATGAAGTCCAGCAGCTTGGCGCCAAAACCGGTTGCACCGCCGATCATCAAGACAATCGACAGCAAGCTGGCCAGCACCATTGGCCAGACGGCCACGTCATGGCGGTTGGTCGGGGCCACCCACGGCGGCAGCATCCCGCCGCGCACTGCCGTCAGCGGCAATTCGCCCTGGAGCAGAACCGCTCCGTTGACGAAACCAATGCCTGAAACGGCGGTCAGCAGAGCCACTGCCAACCCGGCGTCAGCCCCCCAGAACCGCTCCACAAAGAACGCCACCGGTGCGGTAGTCGCGGTGAGCTCGTTCGACGGCAGGGTAAAGATGATCCCCATGCAGACTACGACATAAAGGGTCACGGTCACCACCAGACCCGCCAGCGTCGCCCGGACCACGTTGCGGGCCGGGTCGCGCACGCGCTCGGTCACCATGCTGGCGGCTTCGAAGCTGAGGATGGCGAAAAAAGCCAGCGTCAGGGCAGGGGTAAGCGATTCCAGGGCGAACGGAAGCTGCGCATGAACTGGCGCGCGTCCGGCGTCCCAGGTGGCCAGCCCCGCCAGAATGATGACCACCACCACCAACGGCAGCAGCTTGAGCAGCGTGGTAACCACCTGAAACCGTCCGGCCGCTCTGGCCCCGCGCAAGTTCAGCATGGTTAGCGCGGCAACGATAACGCTGCCGCTTAACGCCAGCCGCAGCGGCGATGATGCCAGTGCGGGCCAGACTGCCGCCAAATAACTTGCCGCCGTAGTCGCGACCACGGCCGTCGCGCACCACAGGCTGACCCAATAGGACCACCCCAGCAACACCCCCGGCAACGGGCCAAGCACTTCACCGCAAATGGCGATCAGGCTTGGCTCATGGGGCATTGCGCGGGTGAGGTCGGCGATGACGATCGCAATCGCGACCGCACCAGTTCCGGCGGCAATCCATGCGGCCAGCGCGGTCCAGCCAAACGGGGCCAACTGGCCGGGCAGAACGAATATTCCGGCACCGATCATAGATCCCACGACGAGCGCTGTGGCCGTCCAGATGCCGAATGGCCGCTGCTCTGTGTGGTCGGACATACCGGGTTTCCCCCCCTCGCGCCGAAAGGAACCATGTTTCTCGGTCCGGTGCCAGCAAAACCGCACCTCTGGCGTTCGCTTTGCAAATCGGGTTAGGACACAGTCCATGGCATCCTTACCCCAACAATCCTGGCTGAGCCGCCTTGGCCGCTATCACCCGCGCCTGATCGCCGCTGCCGTCGCGCTGAACGAGAACGACCTGCCGCGCGCCGAACCGCTGCTGCGCGAACACCTGAAAGCCGATCCGCGGGATGTCGCGGCGATCCGGATGTTTGCCGAACTGGCCGGACGGATCGGACGCTACCGGGATAGCGAAAACCTGCTGCGCCGCGCGCTGGAACTGTCTCCGGCGTTCACGGCGGCGCGGGCCAATCTGGCGCTGGTGCTGTACCGTCAGAACCGCCCGGAAGAGGCGATTGCGGAATTGAACCGGGTGCTCGCCGAAGAACCTGACAACGCCGGACACACCAACCTGCAAGCCGCCGCACTGGGCCGTCTGGGTGAGTTCGAGGACGCGATTGCGCTCTATGAAAAAGTGCTGGCGCAGGCCCCGCGCCAGCCGCGCGTCTGGATGAGCTTTGGCCATATGCTCAAGACCGTCGGGCGCGCGGCGGACGGCGTGGCGGCATACCGCAAGGCGATCGAACTGACGCCAGAGCTGGGCGAGGCATGGTGGAGCCTTGCGAACCTGAAAACAGTGCAGTTCACCGATCAGGACATCGCCGCGATGCAGGCCGCGCTGGAACGGGGGGATACTGCGGAAGAAGACCGCTTTCACCTCGATTTCGCGCTGGCCAAGGCGCTGGAGGACCGGGGCGATCCGGCGGCGTCCTTCGCGCATTATGACGCGGCCAACGCGCTGCGCCGCACCCGGCTGGACTATCAGGCGAGCGACACCACCCGCTTCGTCGACCAGCTGATCGCGCTCGCCACGCCGGAGTTTTTCGCCGCGCGCGCCGGGCAGGGCTGCGATGCGCCCGATCCGGTGTTCATCCTGGGGATGCCGCGCGCCGGATCGACGCTGATCGAACAGATCCTGTCGAGCCACAGCCTGATCGAGGGGACGAGCGAGCTGCCCGATATTCCCGCGCTCGCGCGGCGCGACGGCGAATATCCGCGCGGCCTGCCCGATCTGACGGGCGAGCAATTGCGCGGGCTGGGCGAGGAGTTCCTGCAACGCACCCGCATCCAGCGCAAGACCGAGCGGCCCTTGTTCATCGACAAGCTGCCCAACAACTGGGTCCACACGGTATTCATCCGCCTGATCCTGCCGAACGCAAAGATCATCGACGCGCGCCGCCACCCGCTCGGTTGCTGCTTTTCCAACTTCAAGCAGCACTTCGCCAAGGGCCAGGCGTTCAGCTATGCGCTGGCTGACATGGGGCATTACTATGCCGATTACGTGCGGCTGATGGCGCACCTCGACCGGGTCCAGCCGGGGCTGGTCCACCGGGTGTTCTACGAGGACATGGTGGACCACACCGAAGCCGAAGTGCGCCGGTTGCTCGAATACCTCGGCGTCCCGTTCGAGGACGCGTGCCTGTCTTTCCACCAGACCGAACGCGCGGTCCGCACCGCCAGCAGCGAACAGGTCCGCCGCCCGATCTTCCGCGAGGGGACCGAGGCGCACGTGCCGTTCGATCCGTTCCTTGGGGACCTGCGCGACGCACTGGGGCCGGTGCTGGATGCCTATCCGGGGGTGCCAGAGGGCTGGTAACGGGGTGCAGCGGGCGCTTGCGTGACAAATCTGTCACGCGCCGGCAATGTTGCGATTGCGAAATGTGTCCACCGCTTGACGGAGTGCGCGGCGGGATTCAGTCTCTGATCAGGACCAGTCCGGCAATGGGGGATCAATGCACACTGCAACTCGGCGCGCTGTTATTGCGGCGCTTTTCGCTTCTACCGCGCTCAGCGCGGCTCCGGCTTTCGCGCAGGAGGCGGCGGCTGACGCCGTCGATGCCAACGAAATCGTGGTGACCGCGCAAAAGCGCAGTGAAAGCCTGCAAAAGGTGCCGATCTCGATCCAGGCACTCGGCACGGCCAAGCTCGAAGAGCTGAACATTTCGGACTTCAAGGGCTATGCGCAGCAGCTGCCCTCGGTCTCGTTCCAGTCGTCGGGCACGCCCGGCAACAGCGTGATCTACATGCGCGGCGTGGCGTCGGGCGGGGACGGCAACCACTCCGGCTCGCTGCCGTCGGTCGGCGTCTATTTCGATGAACAGCCGGTCACGACCATTGGCGGCAACCTTGACGTCCACATCTATGACATCGCCCGGATCGAAAGCCTGTCCGGCCCGCAAGGCACGCTTTACGGCGCTTCATCGGAAGCGGGGACGATCCGCATCATCACCAACAAGCCCGATACCAGCGGCTTTGCCGGCAGCGTGGACGGTGAAATCAACACCGTGAAGAGTGGCGATTTCGGCGGCAAGCTGGAAGGCATGATCAACGCGCCGCTGTCCGATAACGCTGCGCTGCGCGTGGTCGGGTTCTATCGCCGCGACGGCGGCTACATCGATAACATCGCAGGGACCCGCACGTTCTGCGGCACCACCCTGTTTGACGGCAGCGGCGGGCTGGCCGGGTGCCTGCGTGATGGCATTTCGGTCAACAATGCCCGCTATGTCGAAAAGAACTACAACGACACCGAAAGCTATGGCGCGCGCGCCGCGCTGAAGGTCGACCTGGACGACAACTGGACCGTGACGCCGACCGTCATGTACCAGAACACCAAGAGCAACGGCTCGTATGGCTATGATGACAGTCTGGGCGACCTGCAGGTCCAGCACTTCTTCCCGGAACACCGTTCGGACAAGTTCATCCAGGCCGCGCTGACCATCGAAGGGAAGATCGGCAACTGGGACGTGACCTACGCGGGCGCCTATCTGGACCGCAAGACGTTCAGCTCCAGCGATTACACCGACTATGCCGAAGCCTATGATTCGCTTTACGAATCGGTCGGCGGGCTGGCCTATTACTTCGCCTATACCGACGCGCTGGGGAACACCAACAACCCGTCGCAGCTGGTGATCGGCAGCGATCACTTCAAGAAACTCAGCCAGGAACTGCGCTTCTCGTCCCCGGCGGACAAGCCGCTGCGGATGGTGGCGGGCGCGTTCTTCCAGCGCCAGTCGAACGACATTTTCCAGGACTACCAGATCCCCGGCCTTGGCCCGCTGATGTCGGTTAACGGCAATCCGGGCACGCTCTGGCTGACCAAGCAGCACCGCGTGGACAAGGATTACGCGCTGTTCGGGGAAGTCAGCTATGACCTGATGGAAAATCTGACGCTGACCGCCGGGGTGCGCGGGTTCAAGTATGACAACACGCTGATCGGGTTCTTCGGGTTCGGCCGCAATCCGGGCAACGGCTATACCGACACGCCCTATAACGGAGCGTGGAGCTCACGCACCGGGGTGGCGGGCTGCTTTACCACCACGGGTGACCGGCTGCGCAACGCAATCGCCACGGGCGGGGCGCTGACCTTTGCACCGGGGGCGATTGCGGGCACACCGTGTACCAACCTCGGCACCTGGGCGGGCGGCAAGGTCAACCCGGTGCAGGCCAAGGGCGACGGGGCAACCTATCGCTTCAACCTCAACTGGAAGCCGACCAACACCGTGATGGTCTATGGCACGGTGTCCAAGGGCTTCCGCCCCGGCGGGATCAACCGCCGCGCGGACGTGGCGCCTTATGCACCGGATTTCCTGATCAACTTCGAACTGGGGTGGAAAACCACGCTGGCTCCGGGTTTGCGGTTTAACGGTGCGGTCTATCAGCAGGAATGGAAGGACTTCCAGTTCTCGTTCCTGGGGGCGAACAGCTTCACCGAAATCCACAACGGCCCCGATGCACGGATCAAGGGGGTCGAGATGGACCTGACCTATAACGGCGGCGGGTTGTTCTTCAATCTGGCGGGGTCGTACACCGATGCCAGGACGCTGCAGAACCTGTGCATGATCGACGATCCGACCTACACCTGCACCGGGCCGGGCAACATGGTGTCAGCTCCCAAGGGGATCCGCCTGCCGATCACGCCCCGGTGGAAGCTGTCGAGCACGCTGCGCTATACCGCCGACATGGGCAGCGTGAAGCCCTATGGGCAGCTGAACGTCGCCTATCAGAGCAAGGCCGCATCGGATATCCGCACCGCGGTCTATGAAACGTTCTCGGGCAACGTGATCAGCCCGGCGGCCAACCTGGGCGATCTGGAGCAGTTCGCGACGGTCAATGTCGCGGTCGGCGCGGACATCGGCAAGCTGAACCTGGAGTTCTTCGTGGCCAACCTGTTCGACGAACGCGGCCAGCTGTCCCGCTTCCAGCAGTGCGGCAGCTGCGCCCAGCGCGGCTATGTCGTGCCGATCACCCCGCGCACCTTCGGGCTGCGTGCCGGGATCGATTTCTGATTCCATCGGATCAGCGGTAAAGGATCGGGGCGGGGGCAGCGCAAGCTGCCTCCGCCCTTTCCTTATGGATGCAGGACAGACGCAAAAACGGGAGCCGAAGCTCCCGTTTCCGTGTCAGCGATAGTCGGCGCGGATCAGCTTTCCAGCTGGCGCAGCAGCGAGCGCACATCGCCGTCCATGTCGGCATCACGAGTGCGCAGGTCTTCGATCAGGCGCACGGCGTGGATCACGGTGGAGTGATCGCGCCCACCGAACTTGCGGCCGATTTCCGGGTAGCTGCGCGGGGTCAGCACTTTGGCCAGATACATCGCGACCTGCCGGGGCCGCACAACGGCGCGGGCGCGGCGCTTGCTGGCCATTTCGGTGCGGTCGACGCGGTAGAACTGGCAGACCGTCCGCTGGATTTCATCGATGGTGATCCGGCGGCGGTTGGCCGACAGGATATCGGTCAGCTGTTCTTCGGCCAATTGCAGCGAGACAGCCTGACCGGTCAACTGGGCATAGGCGATCAGCTTGTTCAGGCCGCCAACCAGTTCGCGGACGTTGCGGTTGATCGTGCGGGCCAGAAACTCGACCACATCCGCCGGAACGTGGGTGGGCGAAAAGCGGGCGAGGCGGTGCTCCAGAATCGAGCGGCGCAGTTCGATGTCGGCGGGCTGGATATCGGCCACCAGCCCCATCGACAGGCGCGACAGCAGGCGCTGCTCCACCCCGTCGAGCGCCTGCGGCGCGCGGTCAGCCGCGAACACCAGCCGCTTGCCTTCGGCCAGCAGCGCATCGATCGTGTAAAGCAGTTCTTCCTGGGCGGATGCCTTGCCGATGATGAACTGGATATCGTCCACCAGCAGCAGGTCAAACCCGCGCAGCCGGGTCTTGAATTCGATGGTCTGGTTCTGGCGGAGCGCCTGAACGAATTCGACCATGAACCGTTCAGCCGAACAGTAGAAGATCCGGGCGCGCGGATGCGCCGCCAGATAGGCGTGGCCAATCGCGTGCAGCAGGTGCGTCTTGCCCTGGCCGGTTGCGGCCTTGAGATAGAGCGGGGCAAACTGCGGGGTTTCCGTGGCCGCCATGCGCTGGGCCGCGTTGGATGCCAGCACATTGGCGGTCCCGGTCACAAAGCTTACAAACGTGAGCGAGGGGTCCAGCCCGACCGGCGGCTGCCCGGCGCCGCCCAGTTCGGCTGCGCCCAGACCCAGCGCATCGCCCGGCTGCGAGATGATTGCGTCGTTTGCGGCGCGGCGTGTGCCGTCTTCGCGCCCCAGCCGCAGCCCCTGCATGGCGCGGCGGCCCGGCAGCACCGAAACGCGCATGTGGCGCACATCCGGGCGGGCGATCTTCCACGCCAGCGACAGCCGGTCGGCAAAGCGATCCGCAACCCAGTTGGCGGAAAATTCAGTCGGCAGGAACAAGTCCAGCGTGCCGGTTTCCTTGCAGAAGCTGCCCAGCTGGATCGGCTTGATCCATTGCGCGTGCAACTGCTGGCCAAGATCCTTGCGCAGGCCCTGGCTGATGTCAGCCCAGTCTGCCGCAAGGTCGAGCGCTTCCTGTTCTTCAATCATGCGCTCTGTGTCATTCCTGTTGTCCGCGCCGGCACTGTTGTGCTGGCTGCCCATCGTCGAACCAGTCACCCGGTGCGCCCCCAATTCAACCCAATTGTTCACCCGCCCGCGCCTGATGGCACAGACAAACCCCTAGCCACCCTCCCCAACAAGGGCGGCGCTGTATTACAAACTTTGATGTGATGCCCCGGCAAGAACCGCATCAGGCAGTCTCGGTTTTATGGACGCTTCCGCGCCGAGGGCAAGGCGCACATTGTAAAAAAATTGAAATATAGGGCCTTGACTCAATGCCGCACGGGAGAATCCCGGCAACAAATACTAACCCACTGTTAACGCTGTATTTTGCAATTCAGATCTGGCCGAATCGGCGGAAATCAAGGGATTGCCGCAAAGCAGCAGATGCGCCGGTTGCAGGCACGAAAAAAGCCGGCGGATCGTCCGCCGGCTGTTTTTCATCGTCAATCGCCCGGAGCGCCGGATTGGCGCCGCCGATTCGCGAATCAGAGAGCGGAAACCCGCTTCGTCAGGCGCGACAGCTTCCGCGCGGCGGTGTTCTTGTGCAGCACGCCGCGGGCAACGCCGCGCGCCAGTTCCGGCTGGGCGGCCTTCAGCGCGTCAGCCGCTTCGGCCTTGTCGCCACCGGCCAGTGCGGATTCGACCTTCTTCACGAAAGTACGGATGCGCGACAGGCGGTTGCCGTTGATTTCGGCCCGACGGTCGTTGCGACGGATGCGCTTCTTGGCTTGCGGCGTATTGGCCATGTTCGTCCTTCACTCGGCTGCCTTCATGCAGCCACCCTAGCGGTTAAATCTGTTGTAACTGCGAGAGGCCCGGCCGAAGTCGGTCCCGCAAGAAGCGCGGCCCTTAACTGTGCAGGGGCGAATCGTCAACAATGGAGTTCCGATCGGGAGGCATGCGGCTCACTTCTGGCATCTGGGGCAATGCCAGGTGCTGCGCCCGCCCTGCGCGAACCGCGCCACTGCGCTGCCGCAGCGCGTGCAGGGCTGGCCGGTGCGGTCATAGACGTCGAACTGCTTGGAAAAATAGCCCAGCTGGCCATCGGGCTGGGCAAAGTCGCGCAAGGTTGATCCGCCCGCTGCGATCGCCTCGGCAATCACTGCCTTGATCGCCGGAACCAGCCGGTCCAGCGCCGCGCCCGATACCCGCCCAGCCGGTTTCAACGGCGCGATCCCGGCCCGGAACAGCGCTTCGCAGACATAGATATTGCCCAGCCCCGCAACGATTCGCTGATCCAGCAGCATCAGCTTGATCGCGGCGCTGCGCCCCGCCAGTGCGGTTTTGAGGTGTCGCGCGGTCAGCCCGTCGCCCACCGGTTCCGGCCCCATTGCAGCAAACCGGGGCCATTGGTCCAGTGCATCGGTGGGCACCAGATCGACCGAACCGAACCGGCGCGGATCGCACAGCGCCAGCACGTGGCCGCTCGTGGTTTCAAGAATCAGGTGATCGTGCGGCCCCAGTTCCTCCGGCTCGATCCGCCAGCGGCCCGACATGCCGAGGTGGAACACCATCGTCTGCCCCCGGTCGGTCTGGATCAGCCCGTATTTGGCGCGCCGCCCCAGGCCGGTGACGGTCGCGCCGGTCAGCACTTGCACCAGATCGACCGGGAAGGGGCGGCGCAGGTCCGCGCGGCGCAGTTCCACCCGCGCCAGCCGCGCGCCATCAAGGTAGCGGGCAAGACCGCGCACGGTCGTTTCGACTTCGGGTAATTCCGGCATAACCATCCTGCTAGAAGTGTTCGTTGCGAAGGCCGCGAAAAAGCGACTTGCGGTTGCGGCACCGGCCCGGTGCCGCACTCTTGCAACGAACGCTAACAAGCTTTGCGGCGCACCGAAACTCCCCTATGGGCGGTTGCCATGAGCGAACAGGTTTCCTTCGGCTACGAAGACGTCACTCCAGAGGAAAAGGCCCAGCGCGTTGGCGCGGTCTTTTCCAGCGTTGCCAAGAAGTACGACGTGATGAACGACGCCATGTCGGTGGGGATGCACCGGCTGTGGAAGGACAAGTTCGTGCGGCGGGTCAAACCCCAGCCGGGTGAGCAGATCCTCGACATGGCGGGCGGCACCGGCGACATCGCGTTCCGCATGGCCGCGCGCGGCGCGACGATCACCGTGTCGGACATCAATCAGGACATGCTCGACGTCGGCATCGACCGGGCGATGGACAAGGGCCTCGATTCGCTGGTCTGGTCCTGCCAGAACGCCGAGGAGCTGAGCTTTCCCAGCCGGTTCTTCGATGCCTATACCATCGCGTTCGGCATCCGGAACGTCACCCACATCGATCAGGCGCTGGCCGAGGCCTACCGCGTGCTGAAGCATGGCGGGCGGTTCTTCTGCCTGGAATTCTCGACCACCGAATGGCCGGGCTTCAAGGAAGTCTATGACTTCTATTCGCACCAGCTGGTGCCCCGGATCGGGCAGGCGATTGCCGGGGACGCCGACAGCTATCGCTATCTGATCGAATCGATCCGCCGCTTCCCGCCGATGTCGGAGTTTGAAGGCATGATCCGCGCTGCGGGCTTTACCCGGACCCGGGTGGAACCGATCCTGGGCGGGCTGGTCGCGATCCACTCCGGCTGGAAGGTCTAGATTTAACCGCATGACCCGTCCGACCACGCATCTGCTGCGATTGTTGCGCTGGGGCCGGATTCTGGCGAAGCATGGCGCGCTGCGCGGGATCGAGCGTGATCTGAACACGCCCGCCCCGGTCCGCCGCCTGTGCCGGATCGCGCGGATCGGCACGTTCCAGCCCGACGTGCCGGACTATGCCGGGGCGTTTGAGGCGATTGGCCCGGCGGCGATCAAGCTGGGGCAGGCGCTGGCCACCCGGCCCGATCTGGTGGGCGAGGAAGCGGCGCGCAACCTGCTGAGCTTGCAGGACAGCCTGCCGCCGGTCGATTTCAGCGTGATCCGGCGCGAAATCGAACGCTCGTTCGGCAAGCCGCTGAGCGCGCTGTTCACCAGTATCGAGGAAGTGCCGGTCGGCGCGGCCTCGATCGCGCAGGTCCACCGCGCGGTGACCACCGATGGCCGGACGGTGGCGGTCAAGGTGATCCGTCCCGGCATCCGCGAAAAGCTGGCACGCGATATCGCGACTTATGAATGGGCCGCCGCGCATCTTGAGGCGCTGGGCGGCGAGGCCGCGCGGCTGCGCCCGCGCCTGACCATCGCCAATTTCAAGCGCTGGACCGCGCGCGAGCTGGACTTGCGGCGCGAGGCGGCGTCTGCATCGGAACTCGCCGACGCGATGAAGGGGTTTGACGGCTTTCGCGTGCCGGGGGTCGATTGGGACCGCACCAATGGCCGGGTGCTGACGATCGAATGGATTGCAGGCACCAAGATCAGCGAAACCGCTGCGCTGGCCGCCGCCGGGCACGATATGACCGCGCTGGCGCACCGGCTGGTGCTGTCATTCCTGACCCAGGCGATCAGCCACGGCTATTTCCATGCCGACATGCACCAGGGCAACCTGTTCGTGCAGGATGACGGCACCGTGGTGGCGATCGATTTCGGGATCATGGGCCGGATCGACCGGCGCGCCCGGTTCTGGCTGGCGGAAATCCTGTTCGGGCTGACCACCGGCAATTACCGCCGCGTCGCCGAGATTCATTTCGAGGCGCAATACGTCCCCAGCTATCATTCGGTCGATGAATTCGCGACCGCGCTGCGCGCCGTGGGCGAACCGATGCGCGGCAAGCCGGTGAGCGAGTTGTCGGTCGGGCAGATGCTCGACGGACTGTTCGCGATCACCCGCGATTTCGACATGCAGACCCAGCCGCACCTGCTGCTGCTGCAAAAGACGATGGTGATGGTCGAAGGGCTGGCGACCCAGCTCGATCCGGGAATCAACATGTGGGACGTGTCCGGCCCGTTCGTGAAGAACTGGATCCGCGACGAGCTTGGCCCCGAAGCCGCGATTGCCGAGCGCCTGCGCGAAGATGCGCAGACCCTGCTGCGCCTGCCCGAACTGGTCCGCCGGATCGAGGAACGCTTCCCGGCCAAGGGCGGCGCGCCCGAACAGCCGCCGCTGCCGGACGTGGAACTGGTGTGGGAGCGGCGCGCGCGTTCAGGGCGAGGGTGGGGCGGATACCTGCTGGCGCTGCTGGCAGGCGGCGCGGCCGCGTGGGGCGCGCAGGCGCTGGGCTGGTTCTGACGCGATGGACCTCGACGCCCTGATCCAGCACTTTTTCGAAACCGGCGACCCGGCGACCCTGACCGAGGCGGAATACGAGCTTGGCCTTGAACGGCTGCGGATCGGTTTCGGGGTAGAGCGCGAACCCGGCCGCAAGTTTGCGCTGTGGACGCTGCTGGACGCGCTGGGCGTGGCCCCGCTGCCGGCCGATGCCTTTGCCAAGGAACCGGCGCTCAAGGCTGCCGCCGAAGATTACCTGTCCGCTGCGTTCCGGCTGGAACGATTTGGGCCGCGTGATGATGATGCCTGACTTTTTTCGCCGCTCGATCATTCCTGTGTTCCCCAACCGAGTTCCCCGCTCCCCAGCTGCCGTGCTGGCCGGTGTGCGGTGGACCGACAATTGCAGGTTGCCCGCATGAAACACTCGCTGAAAACTGTTGCCTATTTCCACGGAATGCCCGGTGGCCCCGGTGAATGGGCCGCCAATGCCCCGGCCCAGTTGGTCGGCAAGGTCGCGTTGCCGGATCGCAACCAGCCGTCGTTCGATTCGGCCGGATTTGCCGCCAGCCTGCCGCAGGGGGCAATCCTGATCGGCTTTTCGCTGGGGGCCTATGCCGCGCTGCAAGTGGCAGCGGCAGCGGGGGAGCGCGTCGGCGCGCTGCATCTGGTGTCACCCGCTGCACCGCTGCAACTGGGGGATTTCCTGCCGCAGATGCAGGGCGGCAAGCTGTTCTGGCTGGCGGCCAACCACCCCAGCTGGTTCGGGATGGTCTCCCGCGCGCAAAGCTGGGTCGCGTGGAAGACCCCCGGCTTCATGCTGAACCGCCTGATGAGCGGGGCGGCGGGCGATGATCGCGGCTTGATCCGCGATCCCGCGTGGCGCGCAGCCATGGCGGAAACGCTGCGCACCGGCATTGGCTTCAGCGCGACGGGGTATGTCAGTGAAATCCGGCGCTATGTCGAAGACTGGCGCGATACCCTGGCGCAGGTGCAGGCACCGGTCACGATCTGGCAGGGCGATGCGGACAACTGGACTCCGCCCGCGATGGCCCAGGCGCTGGCCAAGGCGTTGCCCGGCGATGTCACCACGGTGATGCTGCCGGGGGCGTCCCACTATTCGGCGTTGCAGGCGGCGCTGGCGCGAATCGAGCTCTGATCCGCCGCTTACCCGGCGTGCATCCCGCCATCGACGACCAGTTCGCTGCCCGTGGTAAAGGCCGCGCGGTCTGACGCCAGGAACACCACCGCGTCGGCCACGTTGCGCGGCTCGCCCAGGTGGCCCAGCGGGTGCATGGCCGAAACTTGGGCCAGCATCTCGTTGTTGCCCGCCCCTTGCGCGGCGGCGAAATCGTCAACCAGTTTGCGGCCCATGTCGGTATCGATCACGCCGGGGTGGACGGAATTGACGCGGATGCGCGCTGGCGCCAGTTCGACCGCGCAGCCCTTGGTAAACAGCCGCACCGCACCCTTGGTGGAATTGTAGCAGCTCGCCCCCACCGCGCCCTGCAGGCCGGCGACCGAGGACAGGTTCACGATCGCCGTGCCGCCGCGCCACAGGTGCGCGCGCTCTGCCAGCAGCGGGATTGCGGCGCGGGTGCCCATGAACACGCCTTCGACATTGACCGAATGGAGCCGCCGCCAATCGTCCAGCGTGGTTTCCGTGATCGGCTTGAACAGCCACAGCCCGGCATTGTTGACCAGAATGTCCAGCCCGCCTGCTTCGGCCTTGATCCAGTCCATTGTCGCGGCCCAGTCAGCCTCGCTCGTCACGTCCTGCGCCCGGGCGATCCCGCCGATTTCATCGGCCAGGTCTTCAGGAGCGGTCAGATCGGTCACGGCGACTTTCGCGCCCGCTGCGGCGAGTGCGCGCGCCGTGGCCAGGCCCAGCCCGCGCGACGCCCCGGTAACCAGCGCGACGCGCCCGGCAAGATCAGACATAACCCTCTCCTTCATCTGCTTTGCGGGCAAGTCTGCGCCAAAGGTGCGGTACTTGTCACGCGCAGAGACGTGGCATCGCGCAAAGTTTCCGCCTAAAGCCCCCGCATGACATTGCCGCCGGACCGCCTTGACCGCTTTGCCCGCCATATCGTGCTGCCCGAAGTGGGCGGGGCGGGGCAGGTGGCGCTGACGCAGGCGCACGTGGTGCTGATCGGGTGCGGCGGGATCGGTTCGCCCGCGCTGCAATATCTGGCCGCCGCCGGAATCGGGCGGCTGACGCTGGTCGATGACGATGTGGTCGATGCCAGCAACCTGCAGCGCCAGACGATCTATACCCCGGCTGACATTGGCCGGTCCAAGGCCGAAGCCGCGGCCGATTGGGTGCGGCGGTTCGATCCGGTTCTCGATGCCCGCGCAGTCGTCGGGAGGGTGAGGGGGGATAACGCCGCGCGGGTCATCGAGGGTGCAACCGTCGTAGTCGATGGCTGTGACAATTTCGCGACTCGCCTGCTCGTGTCAGATACGTGTGTGCAGCAAGGCATTGCGCTAACCACTGCGGCAATCGGACGGTTTCAGGGGCAGGTCGCGAACTTTGCCGGGCATCTGGCCGGTGAGAGCTGTTATCGCTGTTTCGTGGGCGATGCGTTCGACGCGGAAGATTGCGATACCTGCGCCGCCGATGGCGTGCTGGGGGCGATGGTCGGCATGGTCGGCACGTTCGCGGCGATGGCGGCGATGCGGGTGATCCTGCAAGGCCACGCGGCGCTCGGCGATCCGCAGTGGGGCAAGTTGCACCTGCTGGACGGGCTGGCACCGTCGCTGCGGACGATGCGGATCGTCAAGGATGGCGAATGCCGGGGGTGTTCGCGAACCCACTAAACCGCCAACATCTCCGCCACCCACGCCGGCACGATCTCGCTCGCCGGGCCAAGCCGCGATTCGTGGAACCAGCGCGAACCCTGGCTTTCCTCAAGGTTCAGTTCCAGCGTCGGGATCCCCAGTTCGCGGGCGTTCTGGACGAACCCGGCAGCGGGATAGACCGCGCCCGATGTGCCGATCGATACGAACAGGTCCGCCTCGCGCAGCGCGCCGTAAATCGCGTCCATCCGGTATGGCATCTCGCCGAACCACACCACGTCGGGCCGCAGGCTGCGCGACTGGCAGACCGGGCAAGGCGGCCGGTCGATCAGCGCCCCGCGCCAGTGGGAGCGCACATCGCAGCTGGTGCACCATGCCATCAGGTGCTCGCCATGCATATGCAGCACCCGCTGCGCACCCGCACGGGTGTGCAGATCATCGACGTTCTGGGTGACGATCAGCAGATTCCCGCGCCACGCGCTGTCCAGCTGTGCCAGCGCGAAGTGCGCCGGGTTGGGCAGCTTTTCCTGAACCGAGGCGCGGCGCATGTCATAGAAGCGGTGGACCAGATCGGGATCGCGCGCGAACGCTTCGGGCGTGGCGACGTCCTCCACCCGGTGCTGTTCCCACAGCCCGCCCGCGCTGCGAAAGGTGTCGATCCCGCTCTCGGCAGAAATGCCCGCGCCGGTCAGGATCACGATGTTGCGAATGACCTTCATCCTCTGCCCTTGTCGTCACCCTGAACTTGTTTGGCGCTTATCCCCTTCGGCACCGTAAAGTCTAAACCGTCATGCTGAACTTGTTTCAGCATCCATTTCTCGGCCCGCACTGTCCGTGCAGGAGGAGAGATGGACCCTGAAACAAGTTCAGGG
>NZ_JAUYNB010000023.1 GCF_030699305.1 Novosphingobium sp. | reverse complement strand
CCCTGAACTTGTTTCAGGGTCCATCTCTCCTCCTGCACGGACAGTGCGGGCCGAGAAATGGATGCTGAAACAAGTTCAGCATGACGGTTTAGACTTTACGGTGCCGAAGGGGATAAGCGCCAAACAAGTTCAGGGTGACGAGTTCGGAGGGTTGTGGCGCAGCCTACCCCTCATCCCCAAACGGGCGGAACGGATCGGCCACCTCTTTCGGCACCCGCACGATCCGCCCGGCTGCGCGGTCGATGATCGCCCAGGTGGTCTTTGCGCTGACAATCACTTTCCCGCTCGCGTCCCGGAAATCGACCCGCCGGTCGAACCGCGCGCCGGTTGGCCCTTCGGGGATAAAAGTCTCCCCCGTCACGCTTTCACCCAGGCCGATGTTGCCGCGATAGTCGATCTCGTGCCGGGTCACGACCCAGACGTATTGCGCCTGATGCTCCGGCGCGGCGACAGCGCTCCAGTGCGCGGTGGCAATCTGCTGGATCCAGTCCACCCACACCGCGTTGTTCACGTGGCCAAGCTCGTCGATGTGCTGGGGCGCGGCGGTGAAAGTCAGAGTGTGGCGATTGCTCATGACCCGATCTTCCTTGCCGCCACCACCCCCCGGCCCCCTCCTCTGAAGAGGAGGAGGAGCAGGGCCGTGCCAGTCAACGCCCCCTCCTCTTCAGAGGAGGGGGTTGGGGGTGGTGGCGGACAGGCGATCACCCCTCCACCCCCAGCTGCCACAGGATGAACGCGAACTCCTCGGCCGTTTCCTTCAGGCTTTCGAACCGGCCAGACTTGCCGCCATGCCCTGCGCCCATGTTGGTCTTGAACAGCAGTTCGTTGCTGTCCGTCTTCAGTTCGCGCAGTCTGGCCACCCACTTGGCCGGTTCCCAATACGTCACGCGCGGGTCGTTGAGGCCCGCCGTCACCAGCAGCGGCGGGTAATCCTGCGCCCGCAACTGATCGTAGGGGCTGTAGCTGCGGATCAGTTCGAACGCGGCCTGGTCCAGAATCGGGTTGCCCCATTCGGGCCATTCGCCCGGCGTGAGCGGCAGGGTGGCGTCCAGCATCGTCGCCAGCACATCGACGAACGGCACGTGCGCCGCCACCGCGCCCCACAGGCCGGGGTCTGAATTGATCACCGCCCCCATCAGTTCGCCGCCGGCCGATCCGCCGGAAATGCTGATCTTGCCCGCCTGCGTCAGTCCGCGCGCGATCAGGCCTTTGGCGACGTCGACGAAATCGCTGAAGGTATTGGTGCGCCGCTCCAGCTTGCCCGCCTTGTACCAGGCACGGCCCAGATCGTCGCCGCCGCGAATGTGCGCGATGGCATAAGCGAACCCGCGGTCGACCAGACTGAGCCGGGTGGTTGAAAACCCCGGCTCGATCGAAATGCCGTAGGCCCCGTAGCCATAGAGGTGCAGCGGCCCCGCCCCCGTGCGGTCCCGCCGCATCACCACGCTGACCGGGATCAAGGTGCCATCGCGCGCGGGGATTTCCAGCCGCTCGGTCACATACAGCGCCGCGTCATAGCCAGACGGGATTTCCTGCACTTTCAGCGTGGTCAGTGTGCGCGCCGCGACGTCATAATCCTGCACGCTGGCCGGGCTGACCATGCTTTCATAGGACAGCCGCAGGATATCGACCGCCCATTCCGGATTGTCGCCCAGCCCCGCCGAATAGCTCGCTTCGGGGAACACGATCGGTTCGATCCGCGCGGGATCATCGTAATAGCGCACCTCGATCTGATCGAGTCCGGCCAGCCGCCCCTCGATCACATAGAAATCGCGGAACAGATCGAACCCGGTCAGATAGAACGCGTCCGATCCCTCGATCAGGGTGGTCCAGTTGCCGGGATCGGCCAGCGGCGCGGTGGCGAGGCGGAAGTTTTCGTGGGTATCGTTGGTGTGGACGAACAGCGTGTCACCCCGCAGATCGACATCGTATTCCACCCCGGTCTGGCGCGGCTTGACCAGCAGCGGCGCAGCCAGCGGATCGGCGGCGGGGACCAGCCGCACTTCGCTGGTTTCATGATCGCTGCTGCCGATGATCAGCCACTGTTCGTTGGCCGACAGGGATGATCCGACGCGAAAGCCCTCGTCATCTTCGTGATACAGCTCAACATCGCTGGCCAGCGGCTGGCCCAGCCAGTGCAGCCGGGCATTGTCGGTGCGCCACTGTTCGTTGGCGAGGGAGTAAACCAGCCCCGTATCGCCCGCGACCCAGACCAGCGACGACAGCGTGCCGGGGATCTCGTCCGGCAGCAGTTCGCCGCTCGCCAGATCCTTGATCCGTGCGGTGAAACGTTCCGAGCCGTTGTCGTCGATCGCATAGGCCAGCAGCTTGCCATTGGCAGACACCGACAACGCGCCCAGCCGGAAATATTCGTGGCCCTGCGCCAGTGCGACTTCATCGAGGATCAGCTCATCCGCGCCGCCAGCCACGGGCCTGCGCCACCACTTCTTGTATTCCGCGCCTTCCTCGAACTCGATCCAGTAAAGGTAATCGCCGTCCTTCTGCGGGACCGAGGTGTCGGCCTCCTTGATCCGGGCGCGCATTTCGGTGAACAGCGCATCGATCCGGCCCTGCTGGCCCGCCATGCGCTGTTCGAACCAGGCGTTTTCGGCCTTCAGGTGGTCGAGCACGGCCTTGTCGGTCACTTCGGGATAGCCCGGATCGCGCAGCCAGGCGTAATCGTCGGTCACGGTGATGCCGTGGTGCGTGGTGCTGGCGGGGATCTTCGCGGCGACGGGGGGTGTGGCCAAGGGGGGTGTGGCCAAGGGGGGTGTGGTAAGTGTCATGCGCAAGGTCTATGTTGCCAGCATAGTTGCCGCAACCCGGACCATGCTGACCATGTTGATGAATACCCACGAAGCCCGCCTCGATGCCCTGCGCAAGGAACTGACCGCGCGCGGGCTGGACGGCTTCGTCGTGCCGATTTCTGACGAGCATATGAGCGAATATGTCGGCGGTTATGCCCAGCGGCTGGCGTGGCTGACCGGGTTTGGCGGATCGGCCGGAACGGCGGCGGTGCTGGCCGAAGCCATTGATGGACCGGGGGCCGCGATCTTCATCGACGGGCGCTATACCATTCAGGTGCGCGAGCAGGTCGACGGGCGGCTGTACGAATACCAGTCCGTCCCCGCGACCAGCGTCGCCGCGTGGCTGGGCGAGCATGCGCCTGCGGGCGGCAGGATCGGCTATGACGCATGGCTGCACGGCAAGCCGTGGGTCGATGCCGCGACCAAGGCGCTCAGCGCGCAAGGCGCGGCGCTGGTCGCCGTGGACAGCAACCCGATTGACGCGGTCTGGGCCGACCGGCCCACGCCCTCGCTGGCCCCCGCGATTGTCCATGCCACCGAGCACGCCGGTCTGCCGAGCGAGGCCAAGCGCGCGATGGTGGCCGAATGGCTGACCGAACGCGGGCTGGACGCGGCGGTGATCTCTGCGCTCGACGGGGTGGCCTGGCTGCTCAACATTCGCGGCGCGGACGTAGACCGCACGCCGGTGGCGCTGTCGTTCGTGCTGGCGCACGCCGATGGCACCGCAGACCTGTTCATCGCCGAAGACAAGGTCACGCCGGACCTGCGCGCCCATCTCGGCAACGCCGTCACCATCCGCCCGCGTGAGGCGTTCGTGCCGCAATTGCAGGCGCTGGGCGGCAAGCGGGTGGCGGTCGATCCCGAACGCGCGGTCCATGCGATCTTCGCCGCGCTGGAAGGCGCAGGCGCGAGCGTCGTCGAACTGACCGACCCCACCGTTCTGCCCAAGGCGATCAAGAACCCGGTCGAACAAGCTGGCCAGCGCGCCGCACAGGCCCGTGACGGCGCGGCCATCGCGCGGTTCCTGCACTGGCTGTCGGTCGAAGCGCCGGGGGGCAGCGAAACCGAACTCTCAGCGGCGGCGCGGCTGCAAGCCTTCCGCGCGGATACCGGCCTGCTGCGCGACCTGTCGTTCGATACCATTTCCGGCGCCGGTCCGAACGCGGCGATCCCGCATTACCGCGTGTGCGAGGAATCGAACCGCACGATTGAGCCGAACAGCGTGTATCTGGTTGATTCCGGCGGGCAATATGCCGATGGCACCACCGACATCACCCGCACCGTCTGGATCGGCCCCGGTGAGCCGACGGCGGAGCACAAGGACCGCTTCACCCGCGTCCTCAAAGGTCACATCACGCTGGCGCTGGCGGTGTTCCCCAAGGGCACCGTCGGCAGCCAGCTGGACAGCTTTGCGCGGATGCACTTGTGGGCGGCGGGGCTGGATTATGCCCACGGCACCGGCCACGGCGTCGGCAGCTTCCTGTCGGTCCACGAGGGGCCGCAGCGGATCGCCAAGCCGCAGGGCGGGCAGGCCGGGACCGGTCAGGAGCTGCTGGCGGGCATGATCCTCTCCAACGAGCCGGGTTACTACAAGGCGGGCGATTACGGCATCCGCACCGAGAATCTGGTGCTGGTCGAACCGCGCGACATCCCCGGCATGGAAGGCGAATACTTCGGGTTCGAAACGCTGACGTTTGCCCCGATCGACCGGACACTGGTCGATTGTGCGCTGCTGACGCGGGACGAGGTGGCATGGTGGAACGCCTATCACGCGCAGGTCGAGGCGATCCTCGCCCCGCAGCTGTCCGGCCCGGCGCTCGACTGGCTGAAGGCGGCCTGCGCGCCGCTATGACGGGCCGCCGGCTTGCGGCTGGATGAACGGATGGAGCCAATTGTGACAATTGACGACAAAACAGCCCCGCTTCGGCATAATCGCGCGACAAGGCAGGTCTAGACACAACACCATGAAGTCGCGGGATCACCCGGTCCCCCCTCCCCCTCCCCTTCCGGGACCCGCGACTTCAAACCTTTGATGGATGGGATTTATCATGATCAAGAAAGCAATGCTGGGCGTTTCAGTTGCCCTGCTCGCAATATCCGGCGCCGCAATTGCCAGCCACCATGGCCCCGGCCATGGCCCCGGCATGGACCCGATGGGCGACAAGACCGTGACCCGCGCCGAAGCGCAGGCCCACGCCGCCACGATGTTCACGAAAATGGACGTCAACAAGGACGGCAAGATCGACGCCGCTGACCGCGAAGCGCGCCAGATGGCCCGCTTTGACAAGGCCGACGCCAACAAGGACGGCGCCGTGTCGCGCGATGAATTCTCCTCCGCCCGCAAGGCTGCTGGTGAACGCCGCGCCGAATGGAAAGACAAGGCCAAGGGCGAACGCGGCGCTGGTGAACACGGCAAGCGTATGGGCGGCCACGGTCGCGGCATGAAGGGCGGCATGATGATGCTCGCCATGGCCGACACCAACAAGGACAAGGCCGTCAGCAAGGACGAGTTCCTGACCGCACACGCCAAGCACTTCGACTCGGCCGATGCCAACAAGGACGGCTCGCTGACCCCGGATGAGCGCAAGGCGGCCCAGGCCAAGATGCGCGAACACATGAAGTCGATGCGCGGCAAGGGTGGCATGACCCCGCCCCCCGCCGGCTGATGATCCGGCGCGGAGCCTGCCATAACAATGCCTGACACCGCGCCTGTCCGCCTGCTGCTCGTCGATGACGAACCAGGCCTGCGTGAACCCCTGGCCGAGTATCTCTCGCGCCAGGGGTTTGCCGTTACCCAGGCGGCCAGCGCCGCCGAAGCGCGCACCCTGCTGCGCGATGACCAGCCCGATCTGGTGCTGCTGGACATCATGATGCCCGGCGAGGACGGCCTGTCGCTGTGCCGCCACTTGTCCGAATCCCGCGCCATCCCGACCATTCTGCTGACCGCCAAGGGCGAGGCGATGGACCGGATCATCGGGCTGGAAATCGGCGCCGACGATTACGTCGTGAAGCCGTTCGAGCCGCGCGAACTGGTCGCCCGGATCCGCTCCGTGTTGCGCCGCGCCGTCAAGGGCGCACCCGCACCGGACACCGACGAAGTGTTCCAGTTCGAAGGCTGGCAGCTTGATCCGCTGAAGCGCCGCCTGACCTCGCCCGAAGGCGCGCTGGTCAGCATTTCATCGGTCGAATACCGCCTGCTGATGGCGTTCCTCGAACATCCCCGGCAAGTGCTGGATCGCGACCGGCTGCTCGACATGGTGCAGGGCCGCGAAGCGCACCTGTTCGACCGCGCGGTCGATAACCAGGTCAGCCGTCTGCGCCGCAAGATCGAAATCGACAGTCGCAATCCCACCATGCTGCAAACGGTGTGGGGCGGGGGCTATATGCTCGCAGCCGACGTGCGACGCGGCACGGCCACGACCTGATGCTGGCCCGGTTGTGGCCGCGCAGCCTGCAAGGGCAATTGTTGCTGGCGATTGCGCTGGCCTTGTTGCTGGCGCAGGGGATCAGCGCCGCGTTGCTGTGGCGCGCGCAAGCCGAACGGCGCGAAGCCGCGCTGATCCATTCCGCCGCGATCCGGATTGTCACCGCCAGTCGCGATCGGTCTGACGACCATTTCGCCGAGCACCGCCAATCCCCCCGGCTGCTGGCCGCCGCCCGCCAGCTCCGGATCGAGCGATTGGGCGGGTCGCCGCTGCGCCCCGGCGAACGGCGCGAGCATGAGGCAGAGGAAGAACTCGCCGAAATCCTCACCGCTCAGGGGATGGAGCTGACCGAAGTCGTTGTGGTTCACCGGCCGCTGGCTGACGATCTGCGGCTGGCCAGCCGTCTCGCCCGACAAGCCGCCTTGCTGGGAAATCGCGCGCAGCGGACGCCTGATAACCTGCTGGTCGCAGCCGTGGCGCAGCAGTCCGGGGGCTGGCTGCTGGTGCGCGTCCCCGTGCCGCGCGGCGATCCGGCGCTGCTGGCTTCGTTCATCGGGCAAACCCTGTTGCTGTTCGCGCTGCTGGTCGGCGCAATCGCGCTGATCGTCGGGCGCATCACCCGTCCGCTGGCCGCGCTGACCCGGCGGCTGGAACAGTTTGCCGCAACCCGCGCGGTCGATGGCCAGATGCCGCCCGAAGGCCCCGACGACATCCGCCGCCTGATCGTGGCGCACAACGCGATGGAAGCGCGGATCGGCGCGCTGCTCGATGAAAAGGACGTCATGCTGGGCGCGATCGGGCATGACCTGAAAACGCCCCTCACCGCGCTGCGCGTGCGGATCGAAAGCGTCGAGGATGAGACCGAGCGCGCCAAGATGGCCGCGACGATCGAGGATATCGTCCGCAGCCTCGACGATATCCTCTCGCTCGCCCGCGTCGGCCGTCCCAGCGACCCGCGCGAGCCGACCGAGCTGTCCGCACTCGTCGCCAACATTGCCGAGGAATTCGAGGACATGGGCGAGCCGGTCAGCTTCGCCCCGTCCGAACGGATCGTCGTGCCGCTGCGCACCACCTGGCTGCGCCGCGCGCTGCGCAATCTGGTCAGCAACGCCCTGCGCTATGGCCAGACCGCGCGCGTCACCCTCACCCGCGAAAACGGCTTTGCCGTCATCCGGGTGGAAGACGACGGCCCCGGCATCCCCGACGCCGATCTGGACCGGATGCTGGAACCCTTCACCCGCGGCGACCCGTCCCGCAACAGCGTGACCGGCGGCGCAGGCCTGGGCTTGACGCTGGCGCGCGCGATTGCGGAGCAACACGGCGGTCGCCTGACACTGGCCAACCGGCGCGACGCAGCGGGCGGGGTCAGCGGGTTGATTGCAACGCTGACGTTGCCGTTGGGATAGGCGGCGTGGGCGGCGTGGGCGGCGTGGGCGGCTGACGATCCCACCTGCATGGACGCTATCGCCCGCTATTCGTCATGCTGAACTTGTTTCAGCATCCAGTTCTCGGCCCGCACTGTCCGTGCAGGAGGAGAGATGGACCCTGAAACAAGTTCAGGGTGACGACTGTTTTTCCGATGGCGCGTGCGAATCTGGAACCACTCAAAGGAGTGGCGAGCGTTGGCCCAAGGCGTTTCGCGGATCTCGACAGGATTCGGCGTCCAGCCCGGGGTGACGGGGTGGATTAGGGGGCAGCGGCGTTCATCCACCCCGCCCGGTCAATTCAGCCCGAACAGGCCGCGCACAGGCCACGCAGTTCCACGACCGGGCGGATATCGGCAAACCCGGCGCGCTGGGCTGCGCTGACCAATGCGCCGGTCAGGCGGTCATCGTCGATGTGAATCGCTTGTCCGCAGGAATCGCAGATCAGGAAGATGCAATCGTGGCGGCAGCCGGGATGCGGGTTGGCGATATAGGCGTTGGCGCTTTCCACCCGCCGCGCCAGGTTGGCTTTCACGAACAGGTCGAGAATCCGGTAAACGCTGTTGGCGGCGACGCGTTTGCCGCGCGCCTTCGATACCCCTTCGGCGATGTCATAGGCCGATACCGGCCGGTCCTGTGCGGCGAGCACCTGGAATACTTCGGCGCGCATGTCAGTCCACTGCTCGTCAGCCGCCACCAGCGCGCGCTGCGCGGCGTCGATCAGGTTTTCGCCTGAATGTTCGTGGTGATGGTGCGGGGCGGTCATGGCATCGCTATAGGACGACTGCACGGCGGCGGCAATCGACACCGCGCCAATGTCAGGCACCCGGTGTCAGGCGATCAACGCGTCCGGTCGGGGTGCGCGGGGGCCGCTTCGGCGGCCGGGATCATCTGGTGGGCCAGACTGGTGCCGTCCTGCAACCCGATTGCCCCGAACAGGCCAATCGCGCCCAGCACGAAACCGATGGCGAATGAGCGGTAAAGATCCAGCTTGAAAAGACCCATCGGGAAAGGCTTGCCCTGTTGTTGCGACTTGTGTGCCGCCGCAGTGCCGATTTTTCGGTTACCGTCGAGTGAACAAGTCCCGGTTTTGCGCCGCAACACGCCGAAGCGAAGGATCGCTGCGACGAGTTGCGGGATAGGTATTTCACCCGGGCCGGATCAGTGGCGGAAGTGGCGCATTCCGGTGAACACCATGGCGAGTCCCGCCGCATCGGCTGCCGCGATCACTTCGTCGTCACGAATCGAACCGCCCGGCTGGATCACCGCCGTCGCGCCCGCTTCGGCGGCGGCCAGCAGGCCATCAGCGAACGGAAAGAACGCGTCCGATGCCACCGCGCTGCCGACCGTACGGGCCGAGGCCCAGCCGAACTTTTCTGCGGCCTCTGCCGCCTTCATCGCGGCGATGCGCGACGAATCGCGGCGGTTCATCTGGCCCGCGCCGATCCCGGCGGTGACGCCGTCCTTGGCATAGACGATGGCGTTGGACTTTACGTGGCGGGCGACCGTCCAGGCGAAGAAGCAGTCTTTCAGTTCCTGCTCGGTCGGGGCGCGCTTGGTCACGATCTTGAGGTCGTCCAGCGTGATCGCGCCGTTATCGCGGCTCTGCACCAGCAGCCCGCCGGTGATCGGCTTGACGTTCAGCCCGCCCCGGCGCGGATCGGGCAGATCGCCGGTCAGCAGCAGGCGCAGGTTCTTCTTCTTGGCAAAGGCCGCGCGGGCAGCGTCATCGGCGTCAGGCGCGACGACGACTTCGGTGAAGATTTCGCAGATCGCCTCAGCCGTCGGGCCATCAAGCGGGACGTTGGTGGCCACGATCCCGCCAAATGCCGACACGTCATCGCACGCCAGCGCGCCCTGCCAGGCCTCCAGCAGGGTCGCGGCCTGGGCCACGCCGCAGGGGTTGGCGTGCTTGACGATCACCACCGCCGGGGCCTGCCCGCGAAACTCTGCGGCCAGTTCGAACGCGGCGTCGGCATCGTTGTAGTTGTTGTAGGACAGCTCCTTGCCCTGCACCTGCCGCCCTTGCGCGATCCCCCGGATGTGCGGCCCGTTGGGGATGTAGAGCGCGGCCTGCTGGTGCGGGTTTTCGCCATAGCGCAGCGTTTCGCGGCGCGTGCCGGTGACGGCGAGCATTTCCGGGAACTGTTCCTGCTGGTCGGCAAAGGCGAACCACTGGCTGATCATGCTGTCGTAAGCGGCGGTCGCGGCATAGGCGCGCGCGGCCATCAGCTTGCGCAGCGGCAGCCGGGTCGCGCCGCCGGTTGCTTCCAGCTCGGCCAGCAGCCCGGCATAGTCGGCCGGGTTGGTCAGGATCGTGACGAACGTATGGTTCTTCGCCGCCGAACGCACCATCGACGGGCCGCCGATGTCGATGTTCTCGATGATCTCGTCACGGTCCGCGCCCTTGGCCACGGTCGCCTCGAACGGATAGAGGTTGACCACCACCAGGTCGATCGCGCCGATTTCGTGTTCGGCCATCGCGGCGGCGTGTTCCGGGTTGTCGCGCACCGCCAGCAGCCCGCCGTGGACCTTGGGGTGCAGGGTCTTGACCCGTCCGTCCATCATTTCGGGAAAGCCGGTCAGGTCCGAAATGTCGCGCACGGCGAGGCCTGCATCGCGCAGCGCCTTGGCCGTGCCGCCGGTCGAGACGAGGTCCACGCCCCGCGCGGCGAGGGCCTGCCCCAGTTCGACCAGGCCGGTCTTGTCGGAAACGGAAAGCAGCGCGCGGCGGATGGTGACGTCGGTCATGGAAAGCGAATCCCGGTGCAGGGGTTGGAAGGTTTGCGCGTTCCCATAGGGATTTTGCGCGCTTTGACTACCGCCCGTGTGCCGATTGGCCGGGCAAATCAGCCCATTTTCTTGAGCAGCCAGGCAAAATTGCCGCCGCCGCGCGAGACCAGTCCCTGCAGCACCAGTTGCTGGATCGGCTGCGGGCGGCCCTGCCCGTCGGCCCAGATGCTTTCCTCGACCGTGATCTGGCCGCCGCCGCTGCGGAACTGCCACAAGCTGCCATCGGGCAGCGCCAGCCCCGCGCCTTGCCCGTCTTCCGACAGGCGCACATCGATCCCCGGCCCCAGGTGGAACCGGATCGCAAAGCCGACCTTGCCGTTGCGGCCCTTGCCGCCAGACGGCAGCAGCAGGTCTTCCCCGCGCAGTTCAGTGCCATCATCACGCAGGATCAGGATGCGGCGATGGGTCAGGCCATAGCGCGCGGCATAGCCGTTGTGGCTCGCCTCCAGCCGGGTCGCGCCTGCACCTTTGGCACCGGCCCCTGGTTGCCCGGCCAGCGTGCGCCGGTCGATATCCACTTCGGATACGCCATTGCCGATCTTGCCGTTGATCAGGATCGCAGTGGAATTGGCATCGTCCAGCGTCAGTGTGGAATGCGCCGCGGTGGCGCGCAGCCCCTGTTCCAACCGGACCGGCATCAGTCCGCCCGCACAGCCCGCCCCGCCGCAGTTGACGATGATCCGGTGGCCGGCATGGCTCAGCTCGAACGCCAGCGTCGATGCACAGCCGGTGCGGGCATGCCGGGTCAGCGGCGGCGGCGCGGCATCGAATTGCAGGATCGCCTTTTGCGCGACGACCCGTTGATAACCCCACTGCCGCACATCGCGCAGCGGGCGCACGCGCACCCCGGTGGCGGCAATCAGCGCGGCCAGTTCATCGGCATCGACCGCCCAGGCCCCCTGCCAGCTGCCCAGCGAGCCATCGCCGTGGGTCAGCGCCAGCAAGGGCGGAACCAGCAGGCTGAGGATCGCTTCCAGCGCGGTCGGCGGATCGGTGCGCAGCGCGTGATAGCAGGCGCGCAGGCGGACCAGCAGGCTGATCGCCTCGATCTGGCCGAGCGGACTGCGCGACAGAACGCCGCCATCGTCGCCCACCAGTTCGCCCAGCGCGCGGATCAGCCCGGCTTCGCCATAGAGGCGGCGCGGCTTGCCATCGGGCAGCAGCAGCCCCGCCGCGACGATCCCGCACCAGCCCGCCACTTCGCCCAGCAGGTCTTCGGCGCGGCTGACGTTCTTGTCGAGCCAGCGGGCGGTATCTTCCAGCGCGGCCAGCACTCTGGCGCGCAGCACCTTGTCGTTGCCCGACAGGATCAGCGGCGCATGGACCAGCCAGTTGAGTTCGCGCGTGCCGGCGTTGGCCACGCTCCACGCCGGACCCTTGCCGGGTTTGGACGGCACTTTGGCATTGGCATTCAGCCATGCCGCCAGCACCCGTTCGGCCACGGGCGCCACTTGTTCGCGCGGGGCGCAGGCTTCCAGATCGGCCAGCCAGGCAAAGCTGTGGACGGCGCGTTCCAGCGGCGGCGCGATCCGCGCGGCCCCGGCAAAATCGATCTGGGTGATCGGCGCCTTGACCCCGTGGACCAGAAAATGCCCAGCCCGCAGCGCAGTCCCCGCAGCGCGGTGGCCGACGAGCGGATTGAGCACGGTGGCGAGCAGGCGCGGCTTGGATTGCTTGCCAAACGGCGTGGTCAGCGCGCTGGCCGGAACGCCCAGCCGATAGGCCAGCCGCACCAGCCGTTCGCCCGCAGAAATCGCCGGCGGGGTGAAATCGGCCAGCGCCAGCGCCCGGCCCGGTTCAACCACTTCGCCTTGCGGCAGGTAAGCATCGTCCGCGGCCGCGCGGTCGCTCACCAGCGCTTCGGCATTGCCCGAATCGAGCGGGATCGCGCGGCCTGAAACAGTTGAACCGGAGTCAGCCGCGCCGTCATTGCCCATCGGTTCGACCCGGCTGGAAGTGACGGTGTCGACCACCGCTCACCCCACCGCCTTCAGCGCGGCGATGTTGGCCGCATAGTGATCCGGCCCGCCCTTGAACGTGGCCGTGCCCGCCACCAGCACATCGGCCCCGGCATCGACGCACAGCTTGGCGGTGGTCACATCGACCCCGCCGTCGACCTCCAGCCGGATGTCGCGCCCGGTCTTGTCGATCATCTTGCGGATCGCCGCGATCTTGCGGAGCTGGCTGGTGATGAAGCTTTGCCCGCCAAAGCCGGGGTTGACGCTCATCACCAGGACCAGATCGATGTCATCGATCAGGTAGTCGAGCGTCTTGGCCGGGGTCGCGGGGTTGAGCGAAACGCCCGCCTGCTTGCCCAGCGCCTTGATCGCCTGCACGGTGCGGTGCGCGTGCGGCCCGGCTTCGGGGTGGAAGGTGATGATATCCGCGCCCGCATCGGCAAAGGCCTGAAGGTAGAGGTCGACCGGCTGGATCATCAGGTGGACGTCGAACACCTTGGCAGTGTGCGGGCGCAGCGCCTTGACCACCATCGGCCCGATCGTGATGTTCGGCACGAAATGCCCGTCCATCACATCGACATGGATCCAGTCGGCCCCGGCGGCATCAATCGCGCGCACTTCTTCGCCCAGCCGGGCAAAGTCGGCAGACAGGATCGACGGTGAAATCAGCGGTGCGGCCATGACGCTCGTGCTTGCTCCTTTTCCGGCGATTACCCACCACATCTTGGGTCAACAAGCCGCGCTGGGGGGTTTTCCACACTGCATGTCGCATGTCCGTAGCTATGCGTAGTGCATTGCGGCAATTGACCTGCCGTGTCGACGCGGGCATCCCCATCGCCATGAGCGAAGCCCCAACACCCGCGCATCCCGCCATCGCCATGCTCGCTCGCGAAACCCGGCTGCGCGAAGGCACGGCCCCGCGCGAAATCGGCGGCGTGACGGTCGGTCCGGGCAAGCAGCGGCTCTTTGATGACTGCTTCATACCGAGAGCGGTTCCCGATACTTCTACCAAATTGGCGAAGGCGTAGTCGCAGATCGTCCCGCCAACTGGGACCCGGCCGAGGATAGTTTGTGGCGGAACGGCAGCGTCTATGCGGCGATTGCCTGCATCAACGGCTTGTACCCGATCCATGCGTCGGCTGTTGCGGTCGGCGGACAAGTCTTCGCCTTCACGGGGCCATCGGGCGCAGGCAAATCGACACTGGTGGCAGAGCTGAGCCGGCGCGGGTTACCCCTGTTCTGCGACGATACGCTGGTGCTGGACCTTTCGCAGCCGGACCGGATCGTCTGTCTGCCGGGGCACAAGCGGCTGAAGCTGTGGCCCGACGCACTCGCCATGACGGGGGCAAAGGCGCAAGATCAAGTCATGGCATCACTGCCCAAGTTCTATGCCGAGCCGGTCGGCGAGGTCGTGACCAATGCGCTGCCCCTGGCGGAATTGTGCTTTCTGGAACACGGATCTCCCCCCCGGATCGAGCCGTTGAGCGGCGGCGAGAAGCTGGTCCGGTTGCAGGACGATCATTATACCACCGAAATGTACCTTGCGGCATCGCGGCCTGACCGGCTGGACCGTTTCAGGCAACTGGCCCAGCTCGCGCGCACCCTGCGCTTGATCCGGTTCGTCCGCCCGCGCGACCGCGAACGGTTCAGCACGGACGCAGCACTTGTTGCCCAACACATTTTGATGCAAGCCGGGGGCAGCAGCCAACCGGATTCGGACCGATGACCAGCATATTATTCAAACGAACCCAGTCTATTTCCGAAACGACCATCGATGACGAAGTAGTTGTCATGGATCTTGCCAATGGAGATTTTTTCTCGCTGACAGGTACGGCGCTGGAAATGTGGAACCTGATCGACGGGACCAGGGACAACGCGGCCATCATCGCTGAACTGGTGGCGAAATTTGCAGTGGCCCCCGACGAAATCGTCGGCGATGTGACTGAGTTCATCGACCAGGCGCTTGCAGCAGGCCTGCTTGAATATCGCTGACTCCTGGCGGCTGCGCATCCGAACCCTCGAAGCGGCGATCCAGCTCTGCAAGGCGCAATGGCAGGTCCGGTTTGTGCCCTTGGGCAAGTGGCGCCAGCAACTGGAACGAAGTGATCGCCCCGCCCGCCACACCGCCCAGCCGGGTGAGGAAACCGCAAGGGAAAGTCGGCGGCTGGCGATTCATATCGAACGCGCCGCACAGCGGTTGCCATTTGAAACCAAGTGTCTGCCCCGTGCGGTCGCCCTGGCCGCAATGCTGCGGGCACGGTGCATTCCCTATCGCCTGTGCATCGCCACCCGCGCTGCCCGGAGTCGCACCGGAACGGATGACCTGCACGCCTGGATTTCCGTGGCGGACCGGATCGTCATTGGGGAACTGCCCGGCGAATGGCACATCCTGCTTGAAATTAAAGGTTAATCCGCGCCGCCGGACCGACGCTCGCACCCGCAACTTCGCAGTTGCGAAAGCCAAGCGATTCGGGCATATAGGGGAAAATACGGATACAGGGGGTCGCAAAATCCGCCCCGAAAAGTAATTCAAGGAGTTAACATAGTGACCAAGAATTCCATCAAGACGGCTTGGTCCAAGCCGGTGCTGAACCGCTTGGGCAAGATCGAAGACGTCGCTGGCGCCAACCCGGTCCCGGTTCAGAACGTGAACAATTCCTAATCTGGCATTTTTGCCTGACTGCTTTGACGGGCTGAGCAACATTGATCGCCCTTTGGCGTGATTGGCGCGGGTCACCCCCGCGCCATTCATCCAGAATAGCGGCGTCGCTGGGTCTGTTTGCCGGACATCCGGCAGCCTTTCATGCTGATGGATCTACGGCTTCGGCATATCTGCCCGGGCTCCGCTTAACCGCGCCAGTTCGCGGCTGGCGGCCGTATCGCTCGGCAAGCGGCTCCACGGTTCTGTTCCACGGCGTCCTGCACAACGCCGATGCACTTTCCGCGCAACTTGGCTTTCCGGCAGCGGATTGGGCCGCGCTTTATGGCGCTGCGGTTGAACGGTGGCAGGATGATGCCGATTTGCGCGTCATTGGCGACTATTGCGCCATCATCGCTTCTGCGCATGAACTGCGCATCGCGCGCAGCCCGTGGAGCGCTCCCCCCCTGCATTTTGCCCATTTTGATGGACAAACGGTAATATCGTCGGTGCCACGCGTCCTGCTGGCCGCCGGACTTCCCGCCGAGCTGGATAAGGTTCGGCTTGCGGACAACCTGCATTTCAACCTGCTGGATCGAAGGCGCGGCTGGTATCGTGACTGTCATCGTGTCGCCGGTGGCAGCGTCGTAAAGATCACGCCCGACGGCGGCGTGAAGGTAAATGACTTTTACGACCCCCGAGAATGTCCTGACATTCGGCTGGCGCGCGACGAAGACTATGTCGAAGCCACCGAGGCCCTTCTGGCTGAAGCGACGGCCAAGGCCCTTGCCGGATCGCACCGGCCCGGCATCATGCTGTCAGGCGGGCTGGATTCACCAATTGTGGCGGCCGAAGCCATGCGGCAACATCCGGACCGACCGCTGCACAGCTTTACCTTTGCGCCTTGCGATGCGTGGCAAGACAATCTGCCTGACGGCTACATGGGGGATGAACGCGAATTCGTGCGCGCGTTTGCCGCCATGCATCCCGCACTGGTGGCGCAATTCACCCAGAACCCGGACACGCACTTCGATTCGCGCTTGACCGAACTGTTCACGGCAATGGGGACCGCGCCCAATCACTTGTGCAACTTTTATGTCTATCATGGCGCGTGGGCCGCGGCCCGCGAGGCGCGATGCGACCTCATGCTGACTGCCGACTTCGGCAATCAGACCTTCAGCAACGAGGGCCGGTGGGCCTATGTCGAATATCTGCTGACCGGCCGCTGGCAGCAACTTTGGCTGGCCCTGCGAGACCGGCCGGGCGACAATCGACCGACCTGGCAAAAGCTTGCCTCGCTCAGCCTCCTGCGCGTGTTGCCAGGGCCGGTCCGCCGCGCTGTCCGTCATGCGCGGCACCCGCAACGCAGCACGATCAATCATCTGATTTCGCTGCTGCCGGCCGCCGAACGGGCCGCAGCGGACAGCAGAGCCACCATGGACGGCGCGCAGATCGATCATGAATATGCAACCACTCGGCAAGAATCTTGCGCCTTCGAATACTATTGGCGCGATTGTGAAGGCGCCGAGGTGCAGCAAGGGTTTGAACAGGTCTACGGGATCCGCCAGGTCGACGTGCCGGCCTATCGTCCGCTTGCGGAATTCTGCGCTGGCTTGCCGACCGATCAGTTCATCCGCGACGGTCAATCGCGCTGGCTTGCCCGCCGCATGGCCAAGGGCAAGCTGCCTGAAATGCAGCGTCGCAACACCCAGATCGGTTGGCACAACGCCGATTGGCACGAACGCCTGACTCCCCGGTTGGCAGAGTTCCGGGCTGAAGCGGACCGCATCGCGGCGCGTCCGGATCTGGCTGAACTGGTCGATCCGGATCAGCTGCGCGCTCTGCTGGACGAATGGCCTGAGCGGGCGCCAACCGCATCGGAAGGGTGGATGCCACTGGCGGCCGGCCTGACGCGCGGACTGCTTACCTCGCGGTTTATTTCCTACGCCACCGGCCGCAACGACTGACCGACCGTGAGCCGTCTGCCCACCCCCCCCCGCCTGTTCGATCCGGCGGAACATGGGCTGGCGGCCAGCTGGCTTGGCTTCCTGATGGTGCTGGGCGCGATTACCGAAGGGATCGGGATCATCCTGCTGGTCCCGCTGCTGACCGTGCTGGGCGATGGTGGCGGCGCAGGCGGCCGCGTGGCCGAGGTCATGGCCCGGCTGGGCGTGCCGATGCGGCTGGACGCGATGCTGGCGCTGTTCGTGGCACTGGTGATCGTCCGGGGGCTGATTACCTATTACCGCTCGCTGGTGGCAATGCGGTTTGAAATGGCGCTGATTGACCGGTTGCGCACGCGCGGCTGGCGATCGCTGCTGCACTGCGACTGGCGGGTGCTGCTGGGCATGCGCCGGTCGAACACCGCCAGCCTGCTGATCAGTCAGGTCGATCAGGCCGGATTGTTCGTCAATCAGGCGATCCTGGCGATTGCCACGATGGTCACGCTGGGCGGGATCGGGCTGGCCGCGCTGGCCATCTCGCCGCAGTTGACCACCGGCGCGCTGATCGCGGGCACGCTGGTGCTGCTGGCGTTCCACGGCATGCGCCGCCGCGCCGCACTGCTGGGCGATGCGCTGGGGCAGGCCTATGGCCGGATCTACAGCCAGCTGAACGAAGGGCTGGGCGCGCTGCGCGTAATCAAAAGCCTGGGCCGCGAAGACCGCGCCGCCACCGATCTGGCCGATCAGTTCGTCGATCTGCGCCGCGCCCAGCTGGATTATCAGCGCGATCTCGGCCGGGGCCAGATCGCCTTGCAGGGCGGCGGCGCGATCGTGCTGGCAGTGCTGGTCTGGGCGGCGCTGGAACGCTGGGATGCCGATGTCACGGTGGTCCTGCCGATGGTCGCGCTGTTCGCCCGCGCGCTGCCGCTGCTGGGCCTGCTGCAACAAGCCGGACTGACCTGCGCCCACGCCCGCCCCGCCGTGAATGCCGCGCTGGAGCTGATTGCCACCGCCGAAGCCGCCCGCGAACCAGACGCCGATCCGGCTGCGGCACCGCTGCTGACCAGCGCGATCCGGCTGGATGCAGTGACCCTGCGCTTTGGCGATGGCGCGCCCGCGCTCGACGGCGTGTCGTGCGCCATCCCGGCGCGCGGTGTGGTTGCGCTGACCGGGCCGTCTGGTGCGGGTAAGTCCACTTTGGCCGACCTGCTGGGCGGCTTGCTCTCGCCCGATACCGGCCAGGTGCGTGTCGATGACACCGAACTGGACGGTGCGGCGCGGCGAGCGTGGCGCAGCCGGGTGGCCTATGTCCAGCAGGACCCGGTGCTGATCAGCGGCACGATCCGCGACAATCTGCGCTGGGCCGCCGCCGAAGCCGACGACGCCCGGCTGGAACAAGCGCTCCGCGATGCCTCTGCCGCGTTCGTGCTCGACCTGCCGGAACGGCTCGATACCGTGGTCGGCGACGGCGGGCGGGCCTTGTCCGGCGGGGAACGGCAACGCCTGATGCTGGCGCGGGCGCTGCTGCGCAATCCGGCGCTGCTGATCCTGGATGAAGCGACCAGCGCGCTGGACGCATCAAACGAAGCCCAGGTTTCCGCCGCGATCGAGGGGCTGCGCGGCCGAATGGCAATCGTGATCATCGGCCATCGCGGCGCGCTGCTGGATCTGGCCGACCACGAAATTCGGCTTGAAAACGGACGCATCGTCGGGCCTTTGTCCCAATAATGCCCAATTCAGTCGATATTCACGCGCCGAATCGCAAAAGGGAGCGGTATCGGTCGTCGTGCCGAATTGTTGTTGCGTCCGGGCCTGTCCCAACCCCGGGCTGTTTGCAGACAGGATCAATGCCCATGAAAATGCCGAACGGTTGGCGTGCTGTGGCCGCCGCGATCGCGCCGGTCGCACTCGCTTCTGCCGCGCTGATGGCCACCAGCGCCACGGCTTCGGAAGGCGCACCAACGCCGCCGCCGGGCTGCACCGGCACGCCTAGTCAGACGTGGCTCAATGTCGTTGCAGACGGCATGAAGAACGGTGACGGCTTGCTGGCGGTGACGCTCTATGCGGACAATCCCAGCAAGTTCCTGGTCAAGCGCGGCTCGCTTTACGTCGGCCGCGTCAACGCGACTGCCGGAACCACGCGCGCCTGTATCTTCGTGCCCAAGCCGGGGGTCTATGCGCTCGCGCTTTACCATGACGAAAATGCCAACCAGTCGTTCGACCGGACGGGGGTTGGCTTTCCGGCAGAAGGGTTTGGCTTCACCAACAATCCGGCGACACTGGCAGGCCTGCCGGCGTTCAAGTCGGTGCGTCTGAACGTGCCCAAAGCGGGGCTGACCACCCGCATCCAGATGAAGTATCCGTAAAATCCGTGCTGGCGGGGTCGGCACACGCCGGTCCCGCCGCAGGCGGTTATCCGTAGATTTCGGGAAGTTCGGCCGGGGCCTGTGCCTCGGCCAGGTCGTGCGCGCGCGGATCGTCGACGTCCAGCCACCAGGCGGTGCCGATATCCATCGTCGCCGCCCGGCCCGCGTCGGCCAGCCGCTGCATCCCTTCTGACAGGCTGCCAGCCTGCCCGGCATCGATTGCCGCCTGGATCGCCTGCGCCAGTTCCGGCGTGGCCAGAAATGCGCCGCAATCGACCGCATCGTATTGCGCAATCGTCTTGCCGATGGCGCGGATGAACCCAGCCGCGTCCAGTTGGACCCAGGTCGCGTCATCCGGATCGACCAGCGGATTGTCACAGCGCCGGTCAATCGCCAGCGTCACGCCGCGATCTGCCCCGCCCGCCTGCGCGAGATCCCGCAGGATCGGCGCGGAAAAGATATGGTCGGACATCATCAGCAGGTAATCGCCGTCGATCACGCTGGCTCCGGCCATCACCGACCAGCCGTTGGGCTTTGACCAGTCCGCAACCCGCTGCGGCACCACCGCAATCCCGGTGCGCTGCGCCAGTGCGGGCAGTGCCGCTTCCAGTCGCTCAGCCTCATGCCCGGTGACCACGACCACCCGCTGCACCCCGGCGGCCTTGGCCTGCCGGACGCCCAGTTCCAGCAACGGAATCCCGGCGACCGGCGTCATCGGTTTGGAATCCGAGATTTCGCGCAGGCGGCTGCCGAACCCGGCAGCAATGATCAGGGCGTCCATACAGTGTCCCGGAAATAGCGAGGAGCGAACTTTGGCAAGCCGCCGCGCGGCGGCGTTACACAAAGCGGCGCCGGTCAGCCTGAACCGACCGGCGCCGCCAGTATGCGTAAACCCGGCTTGCGCTTATTCAGCGGCGAGCGCAGCTACGGACGCGTATTCGTCGACCATGTGCGCGGCCACGTCATCGTTGAACTGCTGCGGCGGATGCTTGCAGAAATAGGCCGACGGACCGATCAGCGCCCCGCCTTCACCGCGTTCCAGCGCGACCTTGCAGCAACGGATCGCATCCATCACGCACGCGGCCGAGTTCGGGCTGTCTTCCACCGAAAGGCGCAGTTCCAGGTTCATCGGCACGTTGCCCCACTGGGTGCCTTCAAGGCGCAGGAAGCACAGCTTGTTGTCCTTCTGCCAGGGAACATAGTCCGACGGACCGACGTGGATGTTTTCGTCAGCCAGACGCGTGGCCAGCATCGCCTGCACCGCTTCGGTCTTCGATTCCTTCTTGGAACCCAGACGCTGACGGTCCAGCATGTTCATGAAGTCGGTGTTGCCGCCGGTGTTGAGCTGATACGTGCGCTCAACCGTCACGCCGCGGGCGGCGAACAGGCTGGACAGCACGCGGTGGACGATCGTGGCGCCGATCTGGGCCTTGATGTCGTCACCAACGATCGGCACGCCGGCGGCGCGGAAGCGGGCTTCCCATTCCGGACGGCTGGCGATGAACACCGGCATGCAGTTCACGACTGCAACCTTGGCTTCCAGCGCGCATTCCATGTAGAATTCGGTGGCGTCCTGCGAACCGACCGGCAGGAAGTTCAGCAGCACTTCGGCGCCGGTTTCCTTCAGCGCGGCAACCACGCTTTCCTTGGTCGCTTCGGGCGCGTCGGCCACGATGAAGCCCTTTTCGCCGACCGTGGTCATGTGCGGGGCGACGCCATCGGTCACGCGGCCCATCATCACCTTCGCGCCGGTGGCGGGAACGTTGGGCATGAACACGGTGGTGTTGTTCGGCATGGCAAAGATCGCTTCGGCGATGTCCTTGCCAACCTTGCGGGCATCGACGTCGATCCCGAGCACGAACTCGGCATCACCAGCGCCGTAACCGCCGATCTTGTCGTGGATCAGACCTTCCGACGAGTTGTTCTGGCGGTAATAGGCAACGCCCTGCACCAGCGAACTGGCGCAGTTGCCGACACCGATGATGGCGACCTTGATAGGCTTCATTTTGGTTCGATCCCTTCCGAACGAAACAGCGGGGTTTAAGCGAATCCCGCCTCATTGTGAAATCGCGCGCCAAAAGCAAGAAGTTTAGCGCGCGTCAAGCGGATTGGCGGGGCATATCCGTCATTACGGCGGACCGCCATCCCGCCGCTGCGCCCCGGAAAAACACCCTGCTTTACGATTCGCAGCGCAGAAACAGCCGACCTGCGGCAAGCGCCCCTGCGCACAGGCCATTGCCGCGACCGACATGAACCTGGGCTTTCCCGCACGCTATGCTGCAATTAATTGCGGCGACAAGCGCGCCTAGACCCTGTCAACGCCGGTTGGAGCGCATATAAGAGCGACCAAAGCACGCCAACGGGCGACACAGGAATCGGGGCAAACGTGGCAGGACAGGCCGGATCGGCAAAGCAGGGCGGCAACGGGGACGCGGCACCAAAGGGCGCACCGCAGCGCCCACAGCGTCCGCGCGAATTGCAGGACCCGCTCAACCATTACCTCTATCACCCGCTCGCCTGGCAGCTGGCGCGGAAGCTGGCGCATACGCCGCTGACGCCCAACATGGTGTCGGTGTTCGGCGCGCTGATGGTGATTTCGGCCTCGGTTGCCTACACCAGCCTGTCCTATCCGGTGTCCGCCGCGCTGGGGATGGCGCTGCACATGGGCTGGCACGTGGTCGATGGGGCCGACGGCGATCTGGCGCGGTTGACCGGGCGGTCCAGCCCGATTGGCGAGATGGTGGACGGGCTGTGCGACTACCTCAGCCATATCGTGCTGTACCTGGTGCTGGGCTGGTGGCTGTCCGGCACCGGCGGCACGTTCAGCGGCGGGGCGGCGTGGGGGCTGATCGTGTTCGCAGGGATCAGCCACGCGGTTCAGGCCAACCATGTCGAAGTGCAGCGCCGCCAGTATCAGTGGTGGGTCTATGGCACGCCCTGGCTGCGCCATTCGCACGACGCGCAGGATTCGGCGACCTCGCGGACGATGTTTTCCGGGCTGGTGTCGGCCTATCTCAACGTCGCCAGCGGGATGACCCCCCACGCGCTGCGGGTCGACGCCGCGGTTGAGGCGGCGGCGGGGGACCGCGCCCGGCTGGATGCCATCGCCGCCGCCGTCCGGGCAGAGGCACCGCCGCTGCTGCTGCTGTGCAAGATCCTGGGGCCGAACCCGCGCGCGATCGTGCTGGGGGCGTCGATGTTCGCGGGCAGCCCGGTGTGGTACATGCTGTACCAGTCGGTGGTGCTGAACGTGCTGCTGGTCGTGTCGGTGCTGCTGCACAACGCGGCGGCGCGGCGGATTGCGGTGAAGATAGGCGCCTGATCTCTCGACAGGGCGCGGCGGGTGCGTATCATGCCGCCCATGCTAACTGAACCTTTGGCCACACCCCTGCTCGAAGCCGCCCGCGCCATCGCGGATGACATCACCGCCCTGCGCCGCGCGATCCATGCGGAGCCGGAGCTGGGCCTGCACACCCCCCGCACGCGTGACAAGGTCCGCGCCGCGCTGGCGGGCCTGCCGCTGGAGTGGCGGGAAGGCCCCTCCACCACCGGCCTCGTCGCCACGCTGAAAGGCGGCGCGGGAGCGGGGCGCTCGGTCCTGCTGCGCGGCGACATGGACGCGCTGCCCATGCCGGAGGAAACCGGCCTGCCCTTTGCCTCCACCATCCCCGGCACGATGCACGCCTGCGGGCACGATGCCCACACCGCGATGCTGGCGGGCGCGGCACGGGTGCTCTGCGCGCGGCGCGATGCCTTGCGCGGCGAAGTGCGGTTCATGTTCCAGCCGGGCGAGGAAGGGCACCACGGCGCGCGCTTCATGCTGGATGATGGCCTGCTCGGCGGCGGCGCACACGGCCCGCTGCCCGATGCCGCGTTCGCCCTGCACGTCATGCCCAACGCCCCGCACGGACTGGTGACGGGCAAGGCCGGGCCGTTGATGGCGGCGGCGGACCAGCTGGAGATCACCGTGCGCGGCGCGGGCGGCCACGCCTCCATGCCGCATCAGGCGCACGATCCGGTGCCCGTGGCGTGCGAGATCGTCACCGCGCTGCAAACGCTCGTCACCCGCCAGTTCGATGCGCATGACCCCGTGGTCGTCACCATCGCCCGGATCGAGGGCGGCACGGCGCATAACGTCATTGCCGACTTCGCGAAGCTGAAAGGCACCATGCGCACCCTCTCCCCCCGCCACCGCGCGCGGCTGCACGCGGCGGTGCAGCAACTCGCCACCGGCATCGCCAGCGCCCATGGCCTCAGCGCGGACGTGGTGATCGAGGAAGGCTTCCCCGTCACCATCTGCGATCCCCGCGCGGTCGATCTGGCCGAAGCCGCCGTGACCGACCTGTTCGGCGCCCCCGCCTGGCGGCGGCTGGAACGCCCGATCATGGGCGCGGAGGACTTCTCCTATGTGCTGGAACAAGTCCCCGGCGCGATGCTGTTCCTGGGCGTCTCGCACGAAGGCGAGGACTGGACCCAATGCTGCGGCATCCACTCCACCCGGATGCTGCTGGACGAAGCCGTCCTGCCCCAAGGCACCGCGCTGCTGGCCGGGCTGGCGGAGCGGTTTCTGGAGCGGGGGTTTGGGTAGGGGGTACGATCAAGTGCAAGCGGCAGATATTGCGCAGGCCATTGCTGGCGTTCCATGGCTCGAATTCATCAAGACCGCCGCACCTGCAGCCACAGCCGTGATCGCTTTCCTAGCCCTGCGAAACTGGCAAAAGCAGGACCGGGCAAAGCGGGAGGCCGAGTTTCTCGATCAGATCGTAGATGCTGTTCACCTATATATCGTGGAGATGCAAAGGCCGGTCGAGCTGTTGCGCATGGCAAAAATTGGAATGAAAAGCCATGTCAAAATTTGGGAGGAAGGAAGTGAAGACGAAAAGAAAGTATCTGGAGCCATTGAATACATAAAAAACATGGAGAACGGGATGGTAAACGCCTTTTGGAAGCCCTTTCCATAGTGGAAGTTTCCACCGTTAAGCTAAAATCTCTTGCGGCAAAAGGTCAGATATTTAATTTTAATGAATATCTGAATTGTTACGATTCGATAGTAAAGCTGACATGGCACGTGGGTCGCCTGCATTCCTTTTACTCGATAATTGAAACCCCTACATGGGACTGGGAAATACCCGAGGTCCGACGTCTTCTTACCAAGGTAATGGCCATAGATCCGGACGAGATCATCCGAGATTTAAGCGCTAACAATGTTGCGATAATTCAATTTGCCCGGAGCACATACGGACGCATCTACGGCTAAAAACGGCAGATAACGCATCACAATCATGAGCCTTTTCGGTTAAGTCAGCCACAAGCAAAATGTCGCGCCACCAAAGTAAGCGGGACCCCGGATCAAGTCCGGGGTGACGTTTTGGCTTGGAGGGGGGTTGCCGCTGTATTCAAGGGCGGGTTTGGGCCGGGCGATTGGTTAGGGCTGGGTTATCAGGTTGTAACCGCCACTCTGCCCACATCACCGTCACCCCGGACTTGATCCGGGGTCCCGCTTCGTCCTCACCCCAGCCCCACAAGCTCAAATCAACACATCGAACAGATCAACCCACTGCGGGTTCGCGCGTTCAATCAGGTCAAACTTCCATTCCCGCCGCCAGCGCTTCAGCCGCTTCTCATGCGCGATGCAGTCTTCGATGGAGTTGCCCTGTTCGGCCCAGACCAGCCGGTGCAAGCCATAGCGGGCGCAGAAGTCCGATCCGCTGCCCTGCCGGTGCTGGTAGATGCGCGCCGGAAGATCGGCGGTGACGCCAACATACAGGGTCCCGCGATAGCGGTCGGCCATGATGTAAACCCAGCCGCCTTTATGATCGCGATCCATGGGGTAAGTTCAAAAGGAAGCGGGACCCCGGGTCAAGCCCGGGGTCCCGCTGTTCTTCTGGCGCTAAGGGCCGCAGGTGTTACCGCTACTTCCCAGCCTCCACCGCCGCCTTCACCGCCCGCCACGACACCAGCTTGAAGTTCTGCGCCGCCGGGGCGTTATCGCCGTCCTGCGCCACAAACAGGCCTTGCGGGAAGGCGCGGCCGAAGTTGCCGGGGGCGAGGGCGATGCCGTCGGTTTCTTCTACCGACCCCAGCGCCCCTGCGCCGATGCGGAAGCGGCCGGCGGGGGTCATGCCGGGCAGGCGGTAGAGGGCATAGGCGTTGTCGCCCTGGCTCGACGCGACCAGCAGGCCGCCCTTGCGGCCTTGCGGCATGAGCGCCAGCCCTTCGACGTCGGCGACGAGGTGCGCGCCGTCCACCGGTGCGACCAGCTGGCCCTCCACCGGGGCGTCGGCGCGGGCGGCGAAGGACCAGATGCCGCGATCTTCCTCACCCACATAGAGCGTCCGCGTGCGCGGATCGGCGACGCAGCCTTCGGTCTGGGTGGCAAGGCGCAGGGTGCGCACGATCTGGCCGCTGGGGGTCTTGCCCGACAAGTCGATGCGGACCTGATGGACCGCGCCGTCCTTCAGCACGGAAAACGCATCGAAGCCCGCAGCGGTGCGCAGCAGGCACACGCCGTAAGCCTCGCCCGCGCCGCCGCTGACCGTGCCCAGCGCGGCGAGCGCGCCGGTGCGGGGGTTCAGCCGGTAGAGCCGCAGCAGGGCACTGGCGGGATCGTTGCGGTCTGACGCGACCACGATCACGCCGCGCCGCCCCAGATCGAGCAGATCGACGTTGTTCAGCCGTCCGGCGGGTTCGAAGTGGCGGGTCTGGCCATCGAGGCCATAGACGTAGAGCCCGGCCTTCTTGTCTGTCCCCACGATCAGGCTGCGCGCGGGGGCCGCCGGGTTGCGCCAGATCGCGGGATCATCCGCCGCGTCGTCGTTGGCGGTGCCGACGGGGGTGGTTTCCGCGCTCGCCGTGACGGAAACGGTCTGGGCCAGCCCTGCCGAAGCAAGGCTGGCCAGCGCGGCGGCGGCAAGGAAGGTTGCCGCCGCCGATCCGGATCGGCGCATCAGAAGTTCACCCGGATGCCGCCCGAATAGCGGCGACCGAAGCGTTCGTATTCAATCGTGTAGCTATCCGTGAACGGGGTCGGCGTGCCGGTGGCGGTCAGCAGGTTGCCCGGTTCGGCATAGCGGCGGCCGGGCTTGTTCAGCAGGTTTGACGCATCGAAATAGATTTCGACGTTCTTGTTGATGGCATAGCGGGCCGAGAAATCGAGTTCATCATCCGCCGCCCAGAACGTATCGCCCGCGTCGGCCAGATCGTCGGCAATGCCGTCCATCCAGGTGCTGCGGCGCTGGTACTGGAGCCGCAGCGACAGGCCATACTTTTCATAGTAGCCGCCGACGTTGTAGACCACGTCCGACGTCCCCGGCAGGCGCACCTTGCGCGCCGGAACCGCGCCGATCGCAGGCTTGGTCACTTCGCTGTCGTTGAGCGTGAGGTTGGCCGAGATGCCGAAGCCGCCCATCCATTCGGGCAGACCGAGCTGTTCGGTCCAGGGTTCAAGCTGCAGCTGCGCCGCCACTTCGGCCCCGAACACGCGCCCGTCGCCGCCGTTGGTGATCCCGCTGAAGATATACTCGGAGCGGTCGACCCCGTTGCTGTTCAAGGCATCCGATCCGAACGTTCGGGTCTGGGAATAGAGCACGTCCTTGACCTTCTTGTAGAACACCCCGGCCATCAGATAACCCTGCGGACGGACGTACCATTCGACATAGGCATCGACGCCATAAGCGCGTTCCGGCTTCACGCCCGGATTGCCGCCGGACACCGTCTGGTTGATGTCGTTGACGGTCACGTTGGGGCGCATCTGGTCATAGTCAGCCCGCGCCGCGCCGCTGTTGAACGACACGCGCAGCTTCTTGGTATCGTCCAGGTTGTAGTTCACGTGCAGGCTGGGGAAAGCCAGCGTCTGGCTGTTTTCCGCCGTCACCGGGCCGGTCACACCGCCCACGGTGGCAACAGCAATGCCGCGATTGCGCAAGTGTTCAAGGCGCACGCCGCCCAGCACCGAACCCCAGTCATACTTGACCGTGCCCATCACAAACCCGGCGAACACCTGTTCGCGCACATCATAGATGTTGCCGGTGTTGGGCGTGAACGCGAAATTGGCGCGCACAGCATCGGAGGCCGCCTGCATTTTGGCCTGATCGAAGTAGCGGAAGGTATAGCCCATCGGCAATTTGCCCAGAAACGCCTGATCGAGCGAGAACTGGTTGTAGTCCGTCGGGATACCGATCGTGGTGTACTGCGCGGCAGAGTTCACAACTGCGCGCGATTCATCGACGGTCTTGGTGCGCTGATCGAACTGGAAGCCCAGCTTGATCGTGGCATCGCCGCCCAGCAGGCCGGTTTCATGGCCCAGCACCAGCTTGGCGGTATAGGCCTTGGTCGTGTCGATGGCATCGATCACCGTCAGGCCGGTCAGCGGCTTGGTGAAGCTGTCGATGGCGCTCACCGCATCGCCGCGCTGGTAACGGGTCGGGCTGCTCAGCTGGAGCGTGCGGAACAGGCTCAGGCGGGCAAGCTGCGGGTTGGTGAAATCATAGGCCACGGTCGGCCGCAGGGTGCGCGTGCTGGGGCTGTCCCAGGTGGTTTCGCCGACAACCGAGCGGTCATCCTTGGATTCGGTGAAGTTGCCCAGCCATGACAGCGTCCAGCTATCACCAAGGGTGTGGTCACCGGCCAGCGTGTTGGTGAAAATCGACTGCTGGAAATAGCGCAGCGTTGAGCGCTGACGGATGTCGATGCCGTAAATCGTGCCCTTCAGCGGCGTGTTGCCGATGCAGACATCGGCATAACCGGTGGTGGTCGGCGTGGGGTTCACCGCCGTATCGCAGGCGGCGGTATTGGCAACCAGATCGCTCTGCCGGTCATCAAGGTCGAAGCGGTAGTTGTCGCGCGCTTCGTCGTCGGTGAAGATGGTATAGACCGACCGCAACGAGATCGTGTTGTCGGTGTCCGGTTTCCAGTCGAGGCGGCCAGACACGGACCAGTTCTTGCGGGTCAGGCGATAGAGCTTGTTTTCCGTCTCTTGCGCCCAGAACCGCGTGGCGCTGCCGGGGCGTTGATCCTGGCTGACGCGTTCCCAGTCGATCTCGAAGTTATCCGTGATCATGCCGCGCTGGTAATAGCTGCCCGAAACGAGCACGCCGATTTCACCGTCACCGGCCTTGAAGCGGTTCGAAACGACCAGCGAGCCTTCGTATTCCTTGCGGTCGCCCAGTTCGGCAAAGCCCATGCCGGCCTTGCCCGCCACGTGCAGTCCGGCATAGTCGAAGGCCGAACGGGTAACGACGTTGACGTTGCCCGAAACCGTCTCGCCCGGCATTTCGGGCGTCACGGCCTTCGATACGATGATCTGGCTGGCGATCGCCGACGGCACCGAATCGAACCGCGCATCGCGGCCTTCGGGGCTGACCACGTTGATCCCGTCAAAGCTGAGCGTGGTCCAGTAATTGGGGGCACCGCGCAGACTGATATAGCGGGCCTGACCCTGATCGCGCTCCACGGCGACACCCGGCAGGCGGCCAGTGGCCTGGGCAATGTTCTGATCGGGCAACCGGCCCACGCCATCCGACGCGGCAACCGTCACCAGCGAATCGGCATTGCGCTGGGTGCGCAGCGCAGCGGCTTCCGATTCTGCAATCGGACGCGCGCCGGTCACGACAATCGCGTCCGCTTCGTCGGCCGCTTCCTCGGCATGGGCCGGAACGAGCGGCAGCAGCGCTGCCGCGCCGGTCAGCAGAAGGCTGCGAAAACGGATAATCGGTTGCGGAAAATTCATCGGTAGGCCCCTGAACAGTTTTTGTTTCAGGGGCAGCACCTAGGCAGGGTTGATGACGGGTCGGGGTCAGATCAATGGCAGTTCCATGACACCAGGCGGCATCATCAGTGCACAAACCGAGCGACCACATCGCGATAGCTGCGTGACACTTTGACGTCTGCCCCGGATTCCAGGATCAGGAAGCATTCGCCGTTGGTGTGCGGCTTGACCTGGCGGACCTGGTTGAGGTTGACGATCCAGCTGCGGTGGACCCGCTGGAACACGCGCGGGTCCAGCCGGCGTTCCAGGTCCTTCATCGTTTCGCGCAGGATCAGGCTGTTGTCAGCGGTGTAGATGCACATGTAATCGCCCGCCGCCTCGATCCGCTCGATCGAATCGACATCGACCCGGAAGATCTGGCCGCGATCCTTGATGTTGATCAGCTTTTCATAGCGCGCGGTGCCTTCGCCATCGTCGGGCATCGCCTCGATCGCATCGGGCGCGACTTCGGCCAGCACGTTCTTCAGCTTTTCAGCCTCTTCGGCGCCGCGCTTTTCGGCGATCCGGGTGCGGACGCGTTCCAGCGTATCGGCCAGCTTGTCCTCGTCCACCGGTTTCATCAGGTAGTTGACCGCGTTGGCCTCGAACGCGCGGACGGCGTGTTCCTGATAGGCGGTGACGAACACGATCAGCGGCGGTTCGATTTCCATCACGCCCTTGACCACGCTGAACCCGTCGAACCCCGGCATCTGGATATCGAGGAACACCAGATCGGGCTTTTCGGTCTTGATCTTGCGGATCGCCTCGCGCCCGTTGGAGCAGGTGTCGATGATCTCCACATCGGGGAACTTTTCCAGCCGGAGCGCCAGCCCCTGGATGGCAAGCTTTTCATCATCGACGATGATCGTGCGAATAGTCATGGCGTTTCAGATCCTGTTCGCCGCAAAGATGCGACGCGGGGTATATCTCTCAGCCTGCGAGGGCCGGGCGCCGCTGTTCCGGCATGGCGGCTGGCGCGGCTTCGCGGCGTTCAAACGGTAACTCGATCAACACGGCAAACCCGCCATCTGGCGGCTCCATCGTTTCGAACCGGTGCTGGTCGCCGTAAGCCTGAGCCAGCCGGTCACGAATGTTGGCCAGACCCACGCCGGTTGAAACCGGTTCACCGCCATCGAACGTCACGCCGCTCAACCTGTTGCTGGCAGCGCTCATTTGCAATCCCGGTCCGGTGTCCGAGACGACGATGCGAAGGTTCTGGCCGACGAGTTGCGCGGCGATGGTGATTTCAGCCCCGGCCTCCTGCGTGCTGACCGCATACTTGATCGCGTTTTCGACCAGCGGTTGCAGCAGCAGCGATGGCAGCAGCGCCTGCTCGGTCATCGGATCGATCCTGAAACTGGTGCGCAGCCGCTCTTCAAACCGCATCCGTTCGATATCCAGATACAGCTTCAGCGTATCCACTTCCTGCGCCACGGTGACCCGCCCGGTCGGCTCGTTCACCAGCGTATAGCGCAGGAACGAGGACAGGCGGCTGAGCATCGCGTTGGCCGGCTCGGTCTGTTTCAGCAGCACCAGCGTGGAAATCGAATTGAGCGTGTTGAACAGGAAATGCGGGTTCAGCTGATAGCGCAGCATCGCCAGCTGGGCCTGGGTGGCCTGGCTTTCCAGCTGGATCAGCTGATCGTTCTGCTCCTCGATCTGGAGGAAGAAGTTGATCGCGTAATAAAGCGCAGACCACGCCCCCAGCAGCGTCGCGTCGAGGTAGAACAGTCCGATGAACCGCTGTGCGAAACCAACGGTCGCACCGCCGTAATACAGCTCGTTCACCCATGCGTCGATGAACGCATAAAGCGCCACCGCGAACGGCAGCATCAAGGCGGTCACGCTCCAGGTAATCAGCGGTCGCCGGGTAATCAGATGGCGATAGACGACCGACAGGATCAGCGTGATCGAAAACCCGGTCAGCGTGGAAATCAGCACCAGCACCAGGAACGATAGCGACAGTCCGTTGGCCAGCCCCGACATCGCGCGCAGCAGCATCGCCCCGCCCCAGCCCAGCGCCTGCAAGCGCCAGAACGCGCGGTTCTTGTTGGCGAAGAACGGGGTCGGGCGAAAGGGCAGCACAGCCATAAGCGCGTTCTAGCAGAAAACCGCCGTGCCAAGCCACCAGTTTGCGCAAGGTTGCGCAGCCGGATGAATGGCAGCAGGGTTCAGGATTGCCCGGCCTGACGGATCGCCTTGGCCAGCGCCTCACGGCCGACAGCGCCGCTCATCAGCTGTTCGCCGATCACCCAGCTGGGCGTGCCGTCGATCCCCAGCGCGCGGGCAAAGTCGAGGTTGCCGCTGAGTTCGGCATTGATCAGCGGATCGGCCAGCGCCTTGCGCGCGCGGTCCATGTCCAGCCCGGCCGTCTGCGCGGCGGCGGCGATGGTCTGCGCATCCGGGCGGCCGGCGGCGAACATGGCGTGATGGAACTGGGCGTAACGCCCCTGCTCTGCCGCCGCGAGGCTCCACCTGGCCGCTTCGGCGCTTTGCGGCGAGAGGATCGGCAACTGCCGGACCACGACCTTGAGCTGCGGGAATTCCTTGATCAGCGCATCCACGTCGGGAACGCTGGTGCGACAATAGGTGCAGGCAAAATCGGTGAACTCGACCAGTGTGACCGTGCCTTGCGGGTTGCCCAGCACCGATCCGGGGAACGGTTCGAACAGCTTGTCACCCACGCTGGTCAGCTGCTTTTCAGCCTCGCGGCGCTGCAATTCCTCCATCGCCTGCGGCAGGATTTCGGGGTTTTCCAGAATCGTCCGCTTGACCGTTTCCTCGGTCCGGCGGGATTCGAACAGCCAGCCGCCAATCCCGCCGACGATCAACAGGATCAGCCCGACAAGCGCGAACAGGATCGATCTGGATTTGGTTTCGGTCATGGCGGGCAGCGCTACTTGCGTTTGCGCTGCTGTTCAATCGCCGCGCGCGCCTGCATCGCGATATCCTGTGCCCGCAGCCAGTCGGGCGAGCCTTTCGGCAGCGCGGCTTCAGCCGCTTCGGCGCTCCGCAATGCCTGGGGGAACTGCAAGCTCATCACCTGCTGTTCGGCGCTGGCCAGCCGCGCGCGGGCGGTATCGCCATTGGCTTCATAGACCACGCCCAGCTGATACCACGCGAACGGATTGCGGCGGTCGCGCGCGACGGCGGCTTTCAGCACGCGCTCAGCCTCCTTGAAGTTGGCCGGGTCTTCGGTCGCGATCAACGCGTGGCCGAACGTGGTCGCGATCAGCGGCTGGTTCTGGGTCTGCTCGGTGGCCTGCCGCAGCGGTTCCAGCGCATCGTGCGGACGCCCGGATTCCAGCAGGATCTGCCCCTTCAGTTCAAGGAAATAGGGATCGCCCGGGGCCTTGGCCAGCAATGCGTCAGCCTCGGCCAGCGCCTGATCGATATGTGCTTCCTTGTGATAGGCATAGGCGCGGGCGTAGCGCGCAGGGATTCCGGTCATCGTCGCAGGCCAGGCACGCAATGTCTGCTTTGGTTCGGAAACATAGCCGATCAGCTTGGCCTTGACCCGCTGGAACCGGGCCTCAAGCTGCGGATCGAAGGGGACGTTGTAGGCCGGATCCTGTTCATAGGTATCCTGCAAGGTCGCGATCCGGTCCGATGTCATCGGGTGGGTGCGATAGAACTCATTGTCGTAACTGCGGGTGTAGCCATAGCGATACTCCATGTTCTGGAGCTTCTTGAAGAACGCGATGGAACCCTTGCCGGAAATCCCGGCTTTCGACAGGTATTGCGCCCCGGCCGCATCGGCGCTGGCTTCCTGGCTGCGGTTGAATGCCAGATACTTGCCCATGGCAGCCTGCTGTCCGGCCATGATCACGCCCAGCGCCGCCTCACCCGCCCCGGCCGCCGCCGCAGCCGCGCCGAGCAGCAGCGACAGGATCGAGATGCCCTGTGCCGCCTTGCCGCCGCCGTCGCTGATCACGTGGCCGCCGGTGATGTGGCCCAGTTCGTGGGCAATCACGCCCTGCACTTCGCCCACCGACTGCGCTTCGTTGATCAGGCCGCTGTGCAGATAGACCGCCTGCCCGCCCGCAACAAAGGCGTTGAGCGAGGGATCGTTGATCAGCACGACATCGACGTTGTTCGGATCAAGGCCTGCCGCCGCGATCAGCGGGGCGGACATATCGCGAAACAGCGCCTCGGTTTCCGCATCGCGCAGGATCGATTGCGCTGTAACGGGCTGAACCGCCAGGGTCAGGGCCGCCAGCACTGCGCCCATATGCGCCAATAGCCGGGCCATTTGTCGGGCCATTTGTCGGGGAAACGCGCGCATCACGGCGGACCTAAGACGCATTTGCCTGAACCGGCGCTGAAGGCGCGCCGTGCGCCGCCAGAAACGCCAGCACCGCGTCCAGCACCCGCGCATCGCGGCGGAACGGCCGGGCCAGCTTCATCACGGTGCCCGAATGATCGACATCCTTCAGCACCACCGCTTGCGTCGGGGTGCCGACGGCGGTCAGCGCCTTGGCCAGCGCGATGGAATTGCGCGGCTTGACGGTCACGTCTGTATCCCCGGTCAGCAGCAACATCGGCGGGGCATCGGCGCGGGCATAGTGGACCGGCTGGGTCTGCGCCGGGTCCGGCACGTGGCCGAACGCAGCGCGGGCCGAATCGGTGGTGAACGGCGCAAAATCATAGGGTCCGGACAGGCCGATCACCCCTTTCACAAACCCGTCGGGCACGCCCTGACGGCCCAGCCATTGCCGTTCCAGCCCCAGCATCACCGCGTTATAGGCCCCGGCGGAATGGCCCATCAGGAACACCCGGTCCGGATCGCCGCCATGGCGGGCGGCGTTATCCAGCGTCCAGCGCACGGCGGCAGCGCTGTCTTCCAGCATCGCGGGATAACGGCCAGCCTGGCCCAGCCGGTAACCGGGCAGCACCACCACGTAACCAGCGCGTGCAAACGTGCGGCCGATGAAGTGGTAATCGCCGGGAATCCCGCTGTTCCACCCACCGCCGTGGATGAACACCAGCACCGGGTGCGGCCCCGGCGTATTCGGCACGATCACTTCCAGTTGCTGATCCGGGTGCGAGCCATAGCTGACGCCCGTTGCCGCCACTGCCGTCCCCTTCGTGCCGCCCAGGGTCCGGTCGGACCAGTCGAGCAGCGCGACCGCGTTGGTCGCCATCGCATAGCGCCACGCGCCAAACAGGGCGGCCGTTACAAATGCCAGGGTAATCAGGGTCCAGCCCATCCAGCCAATCCGCCTGCGGTCAGAGGTTGCGATCATCGCAGTCTCCTAACCCACAAACAAAAGAGGCGCCATGCCGCAGCATGGCGCCTCTTCCGGTCCCCTCTCGCCAGGGTATTCGTTCAACCGACCAGTTTGCGTGCGGCGCGTTCCAGCAGCGGCACATCATCGGGCACTTCGCCAACCAGCACCACGGTGCCATCGGGCATCCGGCGGGCGATCAGCAGGGTAAATTCGCTGCCTTCGGGCGCGATGTCGGCAAAGCTTTGCGGTTCGATCTTGCGCAGCTTGCGGGCCAGCGCCTCACGCGGGGTTTCGCGCACATCGGCGGCCTTGCCGCTTTCCTCGCGCTTCAGTCGGCGTTCCTCGTTGACCACGCCTTTCAGGCCGCCCGGTGCTTCGGACAGGAACCGCGAAAGCGTCCCGCGCGGCAGGCCGATGCGGTGCGCATGGCTGAGCGCGGAGGCGTATTCGGTAAGGCGGGTCTTGTCGTAATCGGCCCCGAACACCAGCTTCACCACCGGCGTCATCGGCGCGCGGTCCTGCACGGTCAGGCCCGATTCGGTCACCAGTTCGTCGAACTGCGCAGGCGCATCGGCTGCGGCGAGTGCAAAGTCATAGGCCAGCCCGATCGCGGCATAGAGCGCGCTGCGGGTGCGATCTTCGGAACCGCGTGCGGCTTCGGCCAGTTCGCGGGCCGAGGCCAGCCAATCGGCCAGTTCCATGTCTTCGGCGGAAAGTTCGAACACCGGTTCCAGCACCGGTTCGGCGCTGACCGGATCGCCATAATCGGGATTGCCAAAGTCATCGGCCCCGAACGCGGGCGACGGCAGGCTGAGCCCGCCGGGCGCGGAGGGCGCGAAATCGGCGAGGTCCAGTACGTCGTCGTCAAAGCCGGAGGCGCTGACCAGATCGGCCGGACCATCGGCCCAGTCGGTCAGCACATCGGCGGGACGGTGGGCCTGCGGCTCCAGCGCCTGGTCGATTTCCTTCAGCAGGGCATCGGTGGTTTTCTGGTCAGCCAGTTCCTTCCAGTTGATCACGCCATAGATGAAATCGATGGTGTCATCATCGCTGGAAAACGGCAGCAGGATGCCGCGATACAGGATGGTGCATTCGCGCTGGTTGACGAATTCCGCTTCGAACCCGATCGGCGCCTGATTGGCGATGATCTGCATGTAATGGTCGGTAATCCGCGACAGCAGCGATCGGCTGGGCACATCGTCCAGCGTCTGAATATCGTCGTCCGTCCCGCATTCCAGCGCCAGCTTGTCGCCCAGATACTGGATCGAAGGATTCGCGATCCCGGCCGTGAAGTCCAGCAGCACGCTGTAAGGTCCGAAATCCGGCAGGGCTTCGGGATCGAGATCCTCGATCGACGGGAAGTTGCGGTTGTCCAGCAGGCTGGCCCAGTGGTTATAGGCGCGCACCTGCATCCGGCGCTCGTCCTGCCCGACGGGGCTGGGCGGCACTTCGTGGCTGTCTTCGTCATCGGCATAATCGTAATCCGGCGCGTCATCCGCGCCGCGATCCATGAAACTGCCCCGATACGTGTCCATGTGGCTTTCCCCGCCAAGTCCCTAGTCAGGAACCCTTTTGGCGCGACATGGTAAACGAACCGTTAAGTTGCGCCGGAAAGGATGAAGTTGCGAAAAACGACGTCATGGAGTTATCCCCCTAGACCCGGCCCTCTTCGCGCCCTGGCATTGGCGCCAGCCAGCGCAGCACCGGCAGGGTCAACGCCAGGAACACCGCTGCGCCAAGGATCGCGGTTGGCACGCTCAACAGGTCAGCCAGCAGCCCCAGCGCATAGGACCCCAGCGCGAGCCCGCCAAAGGTCAGCGCCTGATAGATCGCCAGGCAGCGCCCGAGAATATTTTCCGGCGAACGCAATTGCATCGCCACGTTGAGCGTGGTGAACGTCGCCACCCAAGCCCCGCCCGCCACCAGCGCGCTGGCCAGGAGCGGCGGCAGCGTTACGGCCATGGCCAGCGGGATCATCATCACCGCAAAGATCAGCGCCGCGATGCTGACCACCGCTTCGCTGCCCAGCCGCCGCCGGGCCGGCGCAATCCACAACGCAGTGATAATCGAGCCGATGCCGAACGCCCCCAGCAGCAGCCCGTATTCAACCTCGGTGCCGTGTACCCGTTCGCGCACCACCACCGGCAGCAGGGCATGGAAGCCCGCGGCCCCCAGGCCAAAGCACATGCCCCGCAGCAAGATCCGGCGCACCGGGCTGGAGCGCGCGCAAAACGCGATACCGGTGCGGATCGAGGCGAGCATCGGCTGGCGCTGCGGCCAGCGCGCTTCCGGCCGCCAGCGCAGCAACACCACGATCAGCGCCAGATAGGACAGCGCGTTAAGCGCAAAGGCATGGGCCGGACTGGTCAGCGCGATCAGCAGCCCACCCAGCGCCGGGCCGACGCTGCGCGCGAGGTTATAGGCGATGGTGTTGATCGAAATCGCCTGCGGCAAATCGCCCGGGCCGACCTGCAAGCGGACCGAGGCCTGCCAGGCCGGGCCGTTCAGCGCCGTCCCCGCCCCCACCGCCAGCGTGAACGCCAGCAGTGACAGCGGCCCGATTGCGCCCGCCCAGGTCATCAGCGCCAGCGCGGATGAGGCAATCAGCATCACCACTTGCGCGGCCAGCATCACCTTGCGGCGATCATGGTTGTCGGCGATTGCCCCGGCGAACACCGCCAGCAGCAGGATCGGGATCGTCGTGCTGGCCTGAACCAGCGCGATCAGCTGGTGTGACTTCGTCAGGTCGGTCATCAGCCACGCCGCCCCGGTCGATTGCACCATCGATCCCAGGTTTGACGCAAGGTTGGCGGTCCACAGCGCCCGGAACGCCGGAAACCGGAACGGTGCCAGCGCCCGCCCCGGCGCGGTCAGGCCGCCGGAAGCCGGTTCATCCAATGGTTCGCCCCCCGGCGCGGTCACAGCAGATAACGCATTTTCGCCTGTTGCTCGACATCGCTGCCGATCACGTCGAACGCCGCCTTGTCGAACTTCGGCGGGCCGAAGCTGACGGGAGCGTTGCGCGAAAAGCCGTAGCCTTCCTTGGGCATCATGATCGCCATGTCCATCTTGCGGTTGCTGTTCTCGTCATGGATCAGCGAGATCGCATAGCGCCCCGCCGGAACATGACCGAACTCGATTCGCACGCTGGCCGCGGCCGCCACCACGGCGGTGCGCGCCGCCGGATCCTTGCTGCAATCGGGGAAGGCCTTGGGCTTGGCGGTCAGGCAGGCGAGCACCTGCCCCTTGGCGTTGCGCAGTCCGGTCACGTCCAGACTGACCTTGCCGCCAGGTCCGGTCGGCTGAGGCGCGGGCGCAGGCGTTGCCGCCAGCAGCACCGGCGCAGCGATCAGAGCGGCGACAGCCCGCGATCCGTGCCGCACAATCGGTCCCAGACGCGAAAATAGAGTCCGTAATTGCATAAATAGCTTTCATGATGCCGCTGGTGATGGCTGGCCGTTATCAACCAGTTCCCCAACCGGGAATGAACCAACCGGCGCGGGAACAGTTCCCAGCCCATATGATTGGTGACGCCCATCAGTGTCATGATGGCCAGCACCAGCCCCAGCACGCCGATATGCACCGGTACGACAAACACCAGCGCAGGAATGACAATCGCACCGGTCACGGCCTCGATCGGGTGAAAGCTCATCGCCGCCCAGGCGGTGGGCGGCTTGCTGGCATGGTGGACCGCATGGGCCAGCCGGAACACGCGCGGGCGGTGCATCCAGCGGTGGGTCCAGTAGAACCAGGTATCGTGCAGGAAAAGATAGACCAGCAGCGACAGCGGCAGCCACCAGATCGGGAACGCGGCGATGTCGGTATAGATGCGGGTCCAGCCGTGCTGCTGCCAGCCCCACGCGACCAGCCCCGCCGGTGCGCCGTAAATCCCCGCCGAAGCGAGTGACCAGCGCAGTTCCTGACGGATCTGCCGGTCCAGCCCGTTATACAGCCCGGGCCGCACGCGCCGCGTCGCCCAGGCAAACGCGCCCGAAGTCAGAAGATAGCGCACGGCCACGATCACCGTCATCACCAGCGCGGATAGCGCGGCGGCGGTCCAGCCGGGATGGTCAGTCGAAAGCATGGCGGGCTTATGCCCACGCTACCGCCGCTCATGCAAGCGGCAGCGTGGGGATTAAGTCAGCGCCGGATCAGCTGGCGCGGGTAACCGGGCCGCGATTGCCGCCGTTGCCGCGCGGGCGACGGTCGCCCTGCGGACGGCGATCGCCGCCAGCGCGTTCACCCTGCGGGCGATCACCACGCGGACGATCACCGTGGGGCCGATCGCCATGAGGCCGATCGCCATGGGGACGCCGATCACCAGCCGGACGGGCTGCAACCGGGCGATCCGCAGCCGGACGGACGGCTTCCACCGCGCCGCGCGCTTCGTTGCCCAGCGGGTTGAACAGCGGGCCGCGCACCGGCGCTGCCGGACGGTCACCGCGATAGGCTTCGCGGGCATGGGCATCGCGCGACTTGCCGTCGCGGGCCTGTCCGCCGCGGCTGACATTGCCGTTGCGGCCACCGCCGCCGCCCCCAGCGCCGCGGCCACCGGGGCCACCGCGCGCAGCCGGACCGCCGCGTCCGCGCGCATCGCGGGCATCGCGGCGGGCATCCTGTTCGGCCTCAGCCGGCTTGCGCGCGGGCAGCGGCAGGCGGGCGGCATCCTGCTGGAAGTTTTCCGGCAGCGGCATCGGGTCCAGCTTGATCCCGGTCAGGCGCTCGATATCGCGCAAGTACGGCTTTTCGTCCGGCGCGCAGAAGCTCAGCGCAATCCCGTCCGCCCCGGCGCGCGCGGTGCGGCCGATCCGGTGGACATACTGTTCCGGCACGTTGGGGAGTTCGTAATTGAACACGTGGCTGACACCGGTCACGTCGATCCCGCGCGCGGCGATATCGGTTGCGACCAGCACCGGGATGCTGCCCTTGCGGAAGCCCAGCAGCGCGGCGGTGCGCTGCGCCTGGCTCTTGTTGCCGTGGATCGCGGCGGCGTTGACCCCGGCGGTCGCCAGATGGCGGACCACGCGGTCAGCGCCGTGCTTGGTGCGGGTGAACACCAGCGCGCGGTCGATGGCGTTGAAGCCTTCGGTTTCGGCCAGCCCGACCTTCAGCTTCAGCGTCAGCAGCGCCTGCTTTTCGGACTGGTTGACGAACGTCACCCACTGCTCGACGCGCTCGGCGGTCGAGGCCTGCGGCGTCACTTCGACGCGCACCGGGTTGCTGATGAACTGCTTGCCCAGCTCGGCAATCGCCTTGGGCATCGTCGCGCTGAAGAACAGGCTCTGGCGTTCCTTGGGCAGCATGTTGGCCACCCGCTTCAGCGGCACGATGAAGCCCAGGTCCATCATCTGGTCGGCTTCGTCGAGCACGAAGATTTCGACATGGCGCAGCGTCAGCGCGCGCTGGTCGATCAGATCAAGCAGGCGGCCCGGCGTGGCGACCAGAATGTCGCAGCCCGGAACCAGTGCGCGGGACTGCTTGCCCACGGGGATGCCGCCGAACACGCACTGGACCGACAGGTTCAGGTACTTGGCATAGCCGCGCATGTTGTCGGCGATCTGGGCCGCCAGTTCGCGGGTCGGTGAAAGCACCAGCATCCGGCAGGACGCGCTGTTGCGGGCCTTGGGATTGGCGGCCAGACGGTGCAGCGACGGCAGCGAGAACGCGGCAGTCTTGCCGGTCCCGGTCTGGGCGATACCCAGCAGGTCGCGCCCTTCGAGCAGTGCGGGAATCGCCTGCTTCTGGATCGGGGTAGGATCAGTATAACCCTTTGTTTCAAGCGCACGGAGCAAGGGCTCGGCAAGGCCAAGGTCAGAAAAATAGGACATGAAAGTCTCTCAATATTGAAGCGGCGCGCGCAGGAATGCTCCTGCGACACGAAGCAAGTGTCGTAAGATGCGACCCTGCGTGAAAAAGGTGGCTTCAGGCGATAACGGCGACCGTAAGTCCGGGCAGGTCTGGCGTCAAAACGCTGACCTCACGCTGCCGGGACTGCAACGGGAGAAGTTCTCCGCGCGCCGATTGCTGAAGCTGCATATAAGCATTGGTCGCGATAAAGCAAGAAAATTACGTCATGCCGGATCAAGCCGGGCAACGCCTTGCCGATTGCGGGCGAATCTGCTTGCCTTGGCCGATGCACACGCCGCCCTCACCCTGTGATGGAACCTGCCGGATCGATCCGGTGCTGCACTGGTGCCAGGGCTGCAAACGCACCCTGACTGAAATCGCCGACTGGCCGATCCTCAGACCGCGCGAAAAACGCGCGATCCTCAGCCAGTTGCCGCTGCGAACCGGTCAGACCCGCTGATCCCAGGTCTGTAGCCGCGGATCAAGCGTGGCCAGATGCCGCCGCAGCGCGGTGCGGGCCAATCGCTCCACCTCCACCTTGCGGCGGGCGGCGGCCAGCGGCACGGTTGCGGCCGGGCGCAGGATTTCGGCATCATAGCCATCGGCCACGATCAACCCGCAGCGATCCGGCAGAAAGCTGACATCGTCCATGCAGGCGCGGTCCAGATGCGGCGCGAGGCCCCAGTAGAACCGGTCACAAAACTGCAGATAGTCGGGCCATTTGCCATCGCCCAGCAGATCGGCCCGGCTGACCTTGATTTCCACGATCACCAGCTGCCCCTTGGCGTCGATCCCCATCAGGTCGGCCCGCCGCCCGTTGCGCAGCGGCATTTCGGGCAGGCACCAGATATCGTTGCGGGCAAACAACCGGCATATCCCGCGCGCCACGGCCAGCGCCTCACGCACAGTTGCATCGGCGGGAATCGGGTCTGGCTCAACCATCGGCAAGCCATAAGAACATAGCATGAACAATGCAAGTGCGCCGCGCCGCCGCGCCGCGGTTACATGAACCGGCGCGGGACCGCTGCATCAGCGGGCGGGCAGAGCGCCAGCAAGGCGGCCCGTGCGGCATGGAATTCCTGCCACAACGCCAGCGCCGCAGCGGCCGGGTTGATCCCGCGCGCATGCACCGCCAGCAGCGCGGCCATCCCCGGCTCCATGATCGCGGCCAGGTCTTCGATCCCCTGCTCGGCCATGTTGCGCCGCCAGCCGCCGGCATCGCGCATCACGGCCGGAAAGTTGCGCACATCCGCGCGCATGGCTTCGGTCGCGATCCCCGCCAGCATCGCCACGACCCCCGCCGCGTCGTGCAGCGCCGACCATTTCATGCTCATCGCACTGGCCGAGGCCTGGCCAAACTCCGCCCGGCCCGAACCTGGCAGAACCCCTCCGGCAGTGGGGCCGGAACCAGGCGTGGGCGATCCAAAATTGGTGGGTGCGTTCATAACGGCGGGCTTAGCACCGCCCTGCTTGCCAAATCACTAACTGGGCTGCGCCGATAAAAGGCACTGGCGCGCAGCGATCCACACTGCTAACCGGCCCTTCCAGTGCGCACCCGTAGCTCAGCTGGATAGAGCGCTGCCCTCCGAAGGCAGAGGCCACAGGTTCGAATCCTGTCGGGTGCACCAGCTTTTCAATGACTTAGTGGCGACGGGCTATTTCGGTACGGAATAAGTACGGAAAAGAGGGGGTTGCTTTGCCTTCGATAACGCTAGTTTCTTGAGCCGGATCAAGCCACCTTTGCGCCTTTTGGTAGGGAGCGAGTGCGCATGAGGTCGAGTTGGGCATTACTGGGGTGGATGATCGGAGCGGCAGCAGTTGTCTATCTGATCAATTCGTCAACGCCTAACCCGCTCCCCTTCATACTACTCGCTTACTTGATCGTCTTTTTCGGCAACAGGATAATGGGTCGGCTTACGCGCGTTCCGACTACAAGCGGCTTTGAGCATGGAAGTCCGGACGAATACCTGATCATCGAAACTGATTATGTCTCCGAGCTGGCATTCAAAGTCTGGTTTGTTGACGGCGATTGGGAAGCGGGGCGTAGTTTCGAAATTTCAGGCAAGGTCCTTCGAATGCCGGAAACTCCCCTTGAGGGTCTGCAAATTGGCGAGCGCGCGACAGTTCAGATTTACCCGTTGTCAGGATGGTTCGAAGGATCGCGCATCGGATGGATTAGGGCACGTGGCACGTGCAGTGTTGGTTTGCCGATTCCCCTATTGATGCAACTTTTGGAGGACGTTCGAAGAAGTGAAAAACAGGTGATCTCCATCGGCTTCAAAGCGACAACCAGTGAGCGCGGCAAACCATCCTTTCCGATATATCTTTTGGAAATGGAGCCGCCGCTGCACTAGCCAACCAGCCGCGCCATCACGCGCCCGCCCGGCTCCAGCCGCTCCAGGTCGAATTGTGACGCGGCCTCAGGGCTTGCCCCTTTCAGGACATAAGCGAGCGCCGCCTCCAGATTGACGGCATGTAGATCGGTATTACCCGCCTCCAGCCCCAGCCGCCCGCCAATGGGTTTGCTGTGGATCACGCGCGCCCGATAAGGCTGCCCGGTGATCCGGCGACGGCTTCCATCAGAACTTGAAGGAAAGCTGCAGGGCAATTGTGCGCGGCCTCTCCGACATCACTGATTGCGTGCCGATGATGGGAGTCGGGAACGAGAACGCAACCGCCCGCTTGTCGGAGAGGTTGCGACCAATCAAGCGTGCTTCCCACCGGTCGTTCGCGTCCCCGAAGGCGACGCTCAGGTTATAGGTGGTGAAAGCGTTGCCAATGACAGAAGCAGCCGGATCCTGTTGATAGGTACGGCTGGACCGGTAGTCGATCGACCCGTCAGCCATGAAAACCAGGCTGTCACTCAGGTTCTGGCGGAACGAAAAGCCACCCGTGCCGCTCCATTTGGGAGCCAGCGGAATCGCAGTCCCTGTCAGTCTGTCTTTGGCATCGGCATAAGTGTTGTTGATGAACAGGCGCAGTCCGTCGACCGGACGCCAACTGGCCTCAAGTTCAAAGCCGGTGCTCTTGAGATCGGTGTTGAAAATGTTGAAGGTCTGGCCGTTGAACGTCACGACCTGAAAATTGTCGACACGGGTGCTGAAGAGCGAAAGGTTGAAGAGCCAGCGCCGTCCCGCATCCTGAGCCTTGACACCCGCTTCGATGGTGCGCGCGGTTTCCGAGCTATATTCAGACTGGTCGAGGAACGTGGCGGAAGAAGCAAATCCACCGCTCTTCGTGCCTTTGCCATAGGACGCGTAAAGCATGATGTCCGGCGTGACATCATATTGCACTCCGCCCGAATAGTCGATCGGGCTGTCCGTTCTCGAGTCGCTGAACGGCGCATAGGGTGGGAAGATGCCCAAGCTGTAAAGGCCCGGTCGCACGACCAGTCGCGCGAGATCAACATTCTTCTTCTCGCTGGTATAGCGCAGGCCACCCGTCAGCCGCAGCTGATCTGTCGCATTTACCGTTAGCTGGGCGAAGGCCGAGAATGTGTCTGTCTTCTGAACAAACTCATTCTGAAAGGCTCCGTCGATATTGGGAAGTCCCGGAGGCCCAAAGGGGTAGCGGGCATCAAAGAGCCCCTGGCTATCGAGTTCATTGTGAAGGTAGAGTCCCCCGACCAGATAGTCGACGGTCCTACCCGACGGAGAAACATACCGCAGTTCCTGTGAGAACTGCTTCGATGTCTCGTCAATGCCTCGCGTTCCCCAGTTCCCGGGCAGAAAATCGATGTCGGTCAGATTGGCGTCGGTATAACGGGAATAGGCGGTTACCGAAGTGATCGTCCCCTCACCGACGCCGACATTGACGGTCGCGCTGAACCGGTCGACCTTGAGCCGCTCGACCTGTTCGCTGCCTGGCGTGGTCAAATAGGTCGCGTTGCGATTGTCCAATTGATTGTCCAGGGAGCCAGGCGCACCTGCCAGACCGGCGAGGAGCTCGGCAACCGGATTGAGGGTTGCAAACTCAACGGACGAACCGCGCTGCACCGAATAGTCATGCTGGCCGACCAACGTGATGTCGATGTCCGGAGTCGGCTCCCAGACCAGCACGGCACGAATGGCATCGTCGCGATTGCGCGGCGAGCGCCGACCGGTAATTCCATCGCGCACCCAGCCCTTGTCATTCAAAGTCTGACCCGAAAGGCGGACCGCCAGCGTTTCTCCTAGAGGAATGTCGACACCTCCGGTAACAAGCGTCGACCCGTATTCGAATTCATAGGAGCCGCGGAGGTCCAGGGAAAACTCACGGCCGGGCTTGCGGGTAACGACATTGATTGCGCCAAGACTCGTGTTCTTGCCGAGCAGGGCAGCCTGAGTCCCCTTGATGACCTCGATGCGGCCGATATCAAACATTGAGGAGGCAAATTCGCGCGAACGTGGTGCATAGACACCATCCACGAACAAGCTGACAGAGTTGTCGAAGGAGGGCGAACCCGGAGCCGAGCCAAGGCCGCGCACCGTGACCCCGATTTCCGCGCCCGTGGGTGCCTTGGCCAGATTGATTCCGGGAGCGACCGCCTCAAGCTGCAGCAACGAACTGGAGCCCGTTCTCGTCAGCGCGGCATCCGTCACGACACCGATAGAGATCGGAATTCGCTGTGCCGTTTCCTCGCGCTTCCGCGCGGTGACAACAATATCCCCTTCGGAAGGGGGTTGCGCCTCGGCTTCGGCATCGGTGCCCACTGACTGCGCCACAGCTGGCGAGGCCAAGCATGTCAGCGCGCAAAGGCCGGTTGCAACCAAAATCTGCCTTTTCATGATCAATCTCCCCTCCTGAGCGGAGCCCTGAATTGGCTCCCAGCTCGTTTGCACTCGGGCATTTATTAGCCTCGCAGTCCATTAAACTATGCGAAATTGCCCGAACGCGCAAGAGGGGACCGAAAAATGTGGACGGTGCCCGCAGAATGTTGGACATTGCGCCTAATTTGTTGCCAGCCAGCGAGCCTCCATCACGCTGAGTCAGCGCGGAAGCCGAGCTTGATTGCGTAAGGATGCCAGTGATTCAAACTGATAGCCCAAAAGACAAGCGCTGGGTGAAGACCAGGGGAAAGCTGGTACGCGCTGGCTTCGAACTGCTGGGACGCCACGGAATCGGGGCAGTTGGCGTCGATGAAATCGCTGCGCAAGCAGGCATAGCCAAGCAAACATTCTACAATCATTTCATCGATCGCGACGCATTTCTCCTGGATTTGCGGCGCGAGTCCCGGGAAATTTTTGAGCAGATCGTTACCAGGATCAACGCTGAGGTCGAAAGTCCGACAGACCGCTTGGCGCAAGGCGTTGCAGTGCATGCGAGGATGGCCATTCTTGATCCGCTTCATGCCCGATTTTTTGCAAATGTGGCGGCGATGACATTTACCGAAGAGCAGGCGCTTAATGTCGGTCTGATCACGGATCTCGAGGCCGGGCGTCAACGGGGCGAGTTCGCATTTGGTTCGATTGAAGCCGCGGTCACGCTGACCGGCGCGGTTACACAGGTGACTGTGGCGCAGTTGCTGGAATTAAAGCACGCGCAGCTAGCCGTTCCGGTAACTCAGGAGATGCTCACCATGTTACTGAGAGGTCTGGGTGTGCAACCAGACAGGGCAGAGCAGCGCGCCTCCAGGATGACAAACCGCATCTTCTTCCTGGAACCTGCCATTCTTGCGCCCTGAGCGTAGCACAACGTCCAGCGCTTGTTTTGCTATTAGCATGTTCGTCCAATAAACGAGCGCTGGATTGGAGAGCCGCGCCACGACCAGCGATGGGTGGTTTCACCTTTGGAAAAGCCATGGCTTCATGCCGTCGACAGGGGTTTCCCGAGTACTTTGCCAAGTGCTGCGGCCAATGCATCGAGCGAGGCGTCGGATCCTTCCTGCATTCTCCAAGCGACGACACGATCCGGGCGAACCAGAACTGCGCCGGTCGGACCGATTCCGCGGAACTGCGCCCAAGCTAACCGGGTGTCGAAAAGATCGCCATCGAGATGGCCTATGCGAATGGCATCGAGCGGAAGGTCGTTGGCCTGTGCCAGTTGCCTTGCCGCTTCGCACCATGCCGTGCCGTCTTCACCTGCGATCAGCAGAAACCGGCCAAGGGGCACAAGATCCTTGAGCGCCCGGCGATTGCCGCTTTCGTCATCGATCCAGGCATGGGGTAACGGGCTGCCGGGAAAGGTGCCTGGCTGATAGAGGCGGACATCGTCGATCGCTTGCGGTTCAGACGTGCCATCGGCGACAATTGCTTCGGAGCGATAGCGATAGCCATATTCGACATTGAGTTCGTTGGACTCCATGCTGATTGCGCGGATTGCGCGCAGCGCCTTGCTGCGATGTTCGGCATCTTCTCGCTGGCCACTCCAGACCCGCTTGAATTGAGCCCAGTTGGCCTCGACAGAAGCAGTGGCGTCGATTCCGAATGCCTGACCGACCTCGAGGTGCGCCATCGCATTCTGGAGCGAACGCTCGACATTGCGGGCATCGACCGGGCGGCGTTCGGCTTCGTAGGTGTCGAGCAGGTCCGGATGCGCTTGCCCCTTGAGCACGGCGGCAAGTTTCCAGCAGATATTGTGCGAGTCCTGGATGCCGCTGGTCAGGCCAAGCCCGCCGGTGGGTGGATGACGATGGGCCGCATCGCCGACGAGGAAGACGTTCCCTTCCCGGAACCTCGACGCGAGCACGCCTTCCTGCGTCCAGCGAGTGACCTTGTGGATTGTGATCGGAAGATCGCCAATGCCGAGCGCGACGCGCATATTCTGTTCGATTTCGGCGTCGGACAGGTCTCTGGCATTTTCGCCGCCGTAAGTGACGTGAAAGACCCATTCCTCGCTGTCCGGCCCCCAATGGTCCGGCCCCATCGGCACCAGGACTGCCATCTGGCCGATGGCCGGGCACCAGATCCAGCGGATCAATACGTCAGGGTCGCTGGCGACTTTCGAAAGGTCGGCCGAGACATGGGCGGTGGCGACCTGGCCGATCACGCCCAGACCTTCATAGGGAATGTCGAGCATGCGCGGCAGAGTGCGCCCGCCATCGCAGCCCAAAACGTAACGCGCCCGGATCGCATAGACTTCGCCAGTATCGTGATCGCGGACAGTTGCGGTAACCCCGTCAGCATCCTGTTCAAGTTCGATCAATTCGTTGTGGAAGCGGATGCGCCCCGGATTAAGCGTTTCCGCCTGTGCCTTGAGGATCGGCTCAAGCCTGATCTGCGGCAAGTTGTAGCTGCGGCAGGGGCTTGCCTGAACCCAGTTCTGGTTGGTGTAGCCCGCCCCCCAAGTCTCCAGCTTGGCGACCAGCCTCCCATAATCGGGATCGGGCCCGACCAGGCCTGCGTACCAGCCCATCGCCGCCATGTTCTCAGCCGGCGTGCTTTTCGCGGCGATTTCCTCGGCGACGCCCAGATCGGCCAGGATTTCCATGGTCCGCTGGTTGAGGACGTGCGCCTTGGGCAAAATCGATGTCGTCGGAAAGGCGCTTATCAGGACATGATCGACCTCAAGCCTGGACAGCAGCATCGAACAGGTAAGGCCAGCGCCGCCCCCGCCGACGATCAGCACCGATGTTTCGATCTTGCTGGACTTGGCTCCGGTTTCGGACATTTGCTTTCCTCTCTCTGTCTGTTTTGATTGGGTGGACCGCAGCTGCGCGCGTGCTTTGGCCCAATTCGACCAAAGCTCTCTCGCCTCTCAGTTGCGCAGCGGGATCAGATCGGCGCGCGCCAGGGCAGTTGCTTCGGCTGGGGCAATGCCGAACGCCCGCAAGGTCAGTTCCGCGACGTTTTGTCCGGCGCGCAAGGGAGTTTCGACACCCGACAGGATGAGCTTCATCGCCGCCAATGTTGCACCGGACATCAGCGCCAATGCGCTTTCAGCCTGATCGGCGTTCAACGCGAACCGCCCGGCTGCAATGCCGCACTGGATGTCCAGCAGGGCTGTTTCGCGGATCGCGGTTTGAAGAAGCTCTGTCGACAGCGCGAAATGCGTGAGAAATTGCCCCCAGTCCCGTTCCTCGTGCGCGCGCATGCAGAAATGGCGAATACCTTGCGATACCCGCACCGCAGGATCGTCGTTGTCGGCCAGCCTGGCATGGATCCGTTCTCCCATGTCGCGGGCCATCTCGGCGGCGACGTGTTCGAAAAGGCCTTCTATCGTGCTGAAATAGTTGTAAAATGTTCCGCGAGAGATGGCCGCCGCGCGGACTATGTCGTCAATCTGGACAGCCAGACCATGCCTGGAAAACTCTTGGCGCGCGGCATCATGGATTCGCCGCCGCGTGCGCGCCGCGCGCCCTGAGGCATCTGGCATGGCAATGGTGTTGGCGGACGGCATCTGTCGGCTCCGAATCACTTTGGCGGGAACTCGGATCATTTCGACAAAGATGACAAAAATGTCAATATAAGATCAAAACGTCATTTTAGGAGCGATGGAGAGAGCAGGGACCGGCGTCCGCGACGCCGGTCCCTGACTGCTGGCATCAGAAGCGATAGGTAATGCCGGTGAGCACCTGATGGCGATCGAAAGTGGCGTCGCCTTCGCTCAGATCGGAATAGCGATACTCCAGCCGAGCCGACACATTCGGCATGATCGACCGTTCAACCCCGGCACCGACCAACCAGCCATCGCGGTTCTCGGAGGCCGAGGTCATCCCGGCAGGCGTGGTGAGCGAGGTATCGAGCCGCGCGTTGGTATAGCCGCCGCGTGCGTACATGAGCGTCTTCGGCGTCACCAGATAGCCGGCCCGCGCGGTGAGGTCTAAGGACCACTTGGGATCGATCGTTGCCACGGCATGCGCGGGACCGCCCGAAACGGTGTCGCTGGTGCCGATGCTGAAACCGGCCTCGGTACCGATCACAAAGTTACCAATCGACTTGTCATAGCCAACAAAGCCTCCAAACGTTGCCTTGTCCTTCGACGTGTCGATGGCAAGCACACCCAGATCGGTTTCCGGATTTTCGAGCTTGTCCTGGCTCCAGCCGCCTTGCACGCCCACGCTTGGGCCATCGAAAGGCTGCGACTGAGCGTGCGCCAAACCGGGGAGCGCCAGTGCGGCGACCAGGGCGAAGGCGGGAATTGCAACAACTTTCATTCTATTTTTCCTTGATTGATGTGTCGCTTCCTGGGGAAGGAAGTCGATCCATAGTGATTGACTATATATTTGATATCAGGCGTTTTTGTGCCCCACCTCCTTTCACTGTGAATGAATGCGCCGGGTTAGTGCGCGCCGCTCGTATCGATCGGCCCCTTTGGTTTGGGCACGAGCCAGATGAGGGTCGCCGCCACGCCAAGGCAGACGGCGATCACGCCAAACATGTTGAGCGTCGCAAGCATCACGCTTTGCCCTTCGACGACGTACGACAGCATCGTCCTTGCCGAGTCCGCAGGCATGCCCTGCTGCACCATCGCACCCATTGCGGCGTCGCCATGCTGCATGGCGCCGGTCAGTTCGGTGTTGTTGGTGCGGATCGCGTTCGACCAGCCGCTCTGGATCAGTGAAGTGGCAAAGGCACCGGCAAGGGTCCGCATGAAGTTTGACAGACCGGCGGCGTCGGCCTGCTCGTGCGGCTCGACGCTGGCCATGGCGAGACCGGTCACTGGCACGAAGAACATGACCATGAAGGTGCCGGTCAACAGCGTTGGCCAGGCCATTTGCAGGAAGGTCACATCGTTGCTGAACGTGAGCATCCGCCAGACCATGATCGCGGCAAGCCCGACAATGCCCGTAAACACGATCAGCCGCGGGTCGAATTTATCGACCGCCTTGCCCACCAGCGGAGCACACAGCACCGCCAGAATACCCATGATGCCGGTGGCATAGCCCGCCCAGGTGGCAGTGTAGCCCATGTTGGCCTGCAGCCAGAGCGGAAGGATGACAATGCTGGCAAAGAACGCGCCGAAGCCGACCGAGTAGGTTGTTGCCGCACCGACAAAGCCCCGGTGCCGGAACACCCGCAGATTGACGATCGGATTCTTCTCGGTCAGCTCCCAGATCAGGAAGGCGACAAAGCCGATCGCTGCGACGACGGCGAGCGTCCGGATTTCGTGGCTGGCGAACCAGTCATGATTGCGGCCTTCGTCGAGCATGATCTGCAGCGCGCCGACCCAGACCACCAGCAGCGCCAGCCCGACCTTGTCGATAATCGCCTTGAACTTCGGATCTGCCTGCCCGCGCATCAGGATGAACAGGGCAATGCCCGCAGCTGCCGCGACCGGCACCTTGATGAAGAAGATCCATTCCCAGCCGTAGTTGTCGCAGATGATGCCGCCCAGAATCGGGCCTGCCACGGGTCCGATCAACGTGGTCATCGCCCAGATGACCGTGGCAAGCGTCGCCTTCTCTTTCGGGAAGATGCGCAGCAGCAGCATTTGCGAAAGCGGCATGATCGGGCCGCCGAACAGGCCGAGCAGCACGCGCATGCCGAGCAACATGCCGAGCGATCCGGACAGCCCGCACAGCAACGAGATCGCCGCGAAGGCCAGGTAGCAGACGATGAACGTGTTCTGGGCCCCGTATTTTCGTGCAAGGAACCCGGTGAGCGGAACGGTAATGGCTTCGGCAACCGCGTAGGAGGTGATCACCCATGTGCCCTGGCTGGCCGACACTCCGAGCGCACCGGCGATCGTGTTGACCGAGACATTGGCAATCGTGGTGTCGAGCACGACAAGGAAATTGCCGAGGCCGATCAGGATTGCGGCAGCGTAAAGCTTCAGACCGGTCAGCGGTGGAGCCTCCCGTGCCGAAGCAAAGGCTTTCATGATCGACATGAGTGTGCCTCTTTCGATTGATTAGTTTGAAATCCGGACTTCGGCGGTCATCGACAGACCAACCCGAAGCGGATGAGCGGCGAGCTCCTTGGGATCGAGCGCGATGCGGACCGGGACGCGCTGGACCACCTTGATCCAGTTGCCGGTCGCGTTCTGGGCAGGAACGACCGCGAAAGCCGCACCGGTCCCGCCGGAGAAACCGACGACCCGACCGTGGTAGACCACCTCTTCGCCGTACAGGTCGGAGATCAGCCTGACCGACTGGCCCGGCCGGACCTTGGCTAGCTGCACTTCCTTGAAGTTGGCATCGACATAGGCCGACTGGATCGGGACGATCGTCATAAGAGGGGCTCCGGGCTGAACCCGCTGGCCCACCTGGACCTGACGGCGCGACACGACGCCATCGATCGGGGCACGGATGACGGTCCGTTCCAGATCGACTCGCGCCTGATCGAGCGCGGCCTTCGCGGCGAGAACCTCCGGATTGCCATCGATCGAGGTTCCGGCGATCAATGCGCCGTTGGCGTTCATCGTGCCGACGGCGGCCTGCCGACCTGCCGCTGCCTGCGCGCGGCTTGCCTGGGCTGCGGCAAGATTTGCTTGTGCGGTTGCCAGCGCGTTGCGAGCCGTGGTCAATTCTTCACCCGAAACCGAACCCGATGAAACCAGGGATTCACGCCGCTGGTAATCGGTTCTCGCCTTGACAAGATTTGCCTGTGCCGCCGCGATCTGGGCTTCAGCCTGCATCTGATCTGCGGCGCGAGCCGAGACCTGTGCACGCAAGCCGCCATTGGTAGCGACCAGACCGCGGATCTGGCGCTGGGTCATGGCAAGTCGTGCCTCGGCAGCCGCGACGGCCAGTTTCGCGTCGGTATCGTCGAGCCGGATCAGTACATCCCCGCGCCGGACATGCTGCGCGTCCTGCACCAGCACTTCCCTGACCGGCCCACCAACTAGCGGCGTGATCTGGGCGATGTCTGCGCCAACGTAGGCATTGTCGGTCACGGCATGCTGTGCGGCGAAGAGCGAATCGTATGCGTAGTAACTCCCGCCGAGCAAGGCGACAGTCGCTGCGAGGCCGATGAAAAGGCGCTTGCGCTTGGAATTGGAAGCCGTGCGATCTTGCGCGTCGAGAGCCTCAACTTCATCGCTGGGATCGGCTTCGATCTTGGTGGTGATTGCATTCATGCTCGTGGACTCCTTCAGGATTGGAAACCGCCGCCGAGAGCGCGGATCAGCGCAACATCGAGGGCAAATGATCGGCTTTTCATCGAGGCGACCTCGCGGCGGGCGAGGATCAACGCATCTTCGGCTGCGAGAACGTCGAGATAGGTCGCAAGGCCGGCGCGATAGCGGTTGTTGGCCACCGTCCAGGCAGCCTGCGCCGCATTGGCACTCGCAGCAGCGCGAGCGAGGCGTTCGCTCAACGCACGCTGGCTGGTCGCGGCATCGGCCACCTCACGAAGCGCTTGAGTTAATGCGCCATCATATTGGGCAACCGCTGCTTCATAGTCAGCTTCGGCACCGCGATACTGACTGCGCAGCCTTCCGCCTTCGAAGATCGGCAGGCTGATGGCGGGGCCAACCGACCCGAAATCGGCTCCCGAATTGAACACGTTACCGATCCCGAGCGACTGCAGACCAATGACGCCCATGAGATTGACATTGGGGTAGAAAGCAGCGCGGGCTTGGTCGATGCGGCTGGCCGCCGCCTCGGCACGCAGCCGTGCCGCGATGATGTCAGGGCGGCGACCAATCAGATTGGCCGGAATTGCTGCCGGCAGTCCGAACCCGCGCTGGGCGAAAGCCGAAGGACGGCCGATCGAAAATCCACGATCCGGCCCCTTGCCGATCAGTGCCGCGATGCGGTTCCGGGTCAGGCCGAGCGCTTCTTCCAGGGCGGCACGCTGGCCCTTTGCCGCTTCAAGCGCGGAAACGGCCCGGTTGACGGCCCCTTCATGCTCCAGTCCTTCGACATTGCGCTGGCGGAGGAGCGACAGCGTCCGCTCGCGGACAACCACGGCCTCCTGCGCGGCATCGAGTTGGGCGTGAAGATCGGCAAGGTCTGCATAGGCGCTCGCAACGCCTGCGGAAACGGCGAGCCGGGCGGCAGCGGCTTCGGCATGGGCCGCTTCGGCTTCCGAACGGGCTGCGCGCAAAGCCGCGCGGTTGCGGCCCCAGAAGTCGAGGTCCCAGCTAAGCCCGATCGAGGCCGAGCCGTAATCGTTGAATCCCTGCGGCAAGGCGGCCTGGGGAGTGCCGTTTTCATAGCTCTGCTTGGCACCCGTCAACTGCACTCCTGCCGTGACAGAGGGCAACAGTGTGCTGCGCGCTTGTCCGGCGAGTGCATTTGCACGGGCAAAGCGCGCTTCGGCCACGCGGATGTCGGTGGCACCAGACAGTCCCTCTTCGATCAGGCTCGAGAGTTGGGGGTCGCCAAATTCGGACCACCAATGATCTGACGGCCAGTTTGCAACAGGCGCGGCAAGGCTTTTGCTGGCCTCGAACTGCTCTGGCGCAGCGACACTCTGAAGCGTGCGCTCTTTTGGCAAGGCCGCGCACCCGCCGAGAGCGAGCGAAGCAACGGCCAACGCCGAAATACCACTCAAAGGCAGGGCACGCGATAAACGGGAGGTGGTCATTTCGACTCCTTAACTAAACTGTACGGTTTGATTATATGCGAGTCGCTCTTGCGCCGTCAAGGCAAAAGTGTACAGTTCGGTTCAGAAAAGGAGATTCAGGCAATGCGGGTAAAAACGGACGCAAGGCGTCAGGCGATCGTAAGCGCCGCAATCGAGGTGTTTCGCGAGCTTGGTTATGAGCGCGCCAGCATGGCTGCCATCTCCGCACGGGTCGGCGGCTCGAAAGCGACGCTATACAGTTACTTCAAATCGAAGGAGGAACTGTTCGCCGAGGCAATGCTTGATGCTGTTGATTCCGACTTCCAACCGTTGGTCGATCTCTTGGTCACGTCAGAAGAAGACTTACCGGTTCTACTTCGACGGTTGGGACTGGGCTATGTCCGATTGATGCGCACCCCTCACGCCCTTGCGATCACGCGAACCGCCGTGGCAGAAGGGGCCAACGCGAAACTCGGTGCATTGCTCTACGAGCGCGGCCCGCGTCAGGGTCTGGATGAAATCGCCGCATACATGGAGCGCCTCATCGACCAGAAGCGGATCCGACCGGTAGATCCCAGGATTGCGGCGCTGCATTTGAAGGGCTTGCTTGACGCCGGGAATCAGGAGCCGCTGCTGTTCGGTGCAGCACCCGAATTGGATATCGACGAATGTGTCGATGCGGCTGTCGATACATTCCTGCGCGCCTACGCTACGGCGTGAATCACGTGGGTGTCGGCGGGAAGTATGTTTTGACTAGGCCTTCCCGTCCGCAACGCTCCGCCAGGAGGTTTGCAATTGTTCGCGGCTTCCGGTGCCGAAAACATAGCGGTCAGGCCGGACGAGCACAGCGTCAGCGCCATGGCGATCGAGCCACCGTCCCAGCGGTGCTGCGAAAGGCGCAAGCTGCGGTTCCGACAGGTCTTGCCGGGAGATCAGCCAGTGCCCTGTGCCGAGCCGGTCATCCAGTCGCGTGCCGTCATCTGCAATGAATTGCGGGAAATAGCTCCCTGCCGCTGCGGTCCCGGCCATTATGGCGCCGCGGGAGATGGGCGGATAGGCCGGTGGGCCATCCGGTGTCAAATTCAAGGCACGGGCAATCCTGAATTTCGTATCGCGGATGAACGCCGAAAAGCGGTTCGTGATGCACACGGTGCGTCCCATCATGATCGCCATTTCGATGGTGGCACGTACATTGGGTTCGCGCTCGGGCTGATAGGAATCGAGCAGGGATGAGGGCGCTTTCCCCTGCACGACTTGCGCAAGCTTCCAGCTGAGATTGGCAGCATCGCGAATGCCCGAACAGAGGCCCTGGCCTGCAAAAGGCGGCGTCTGGTGCGCTGCGTCGCCCGCAAGCAGGACGTGCGCCTTGCGCCAGCTTCGGGCAACGCGGGCGCGAAATGTGTAGACGGCCTTGCGTTCGAGCGTAACCGCACCCTCGACATTCCAGGGCTTGAGCAGGCGCTCGATCGAGGCATCGCTGCTGACCTCGTCCGGATCTTCACCGGGCTTGATCATGAATTCCCAGCGGTGCCTGCCTTCCCCCATCAGGACGCAGGTGGTCGGGCGGGCGGGATCGCAGATCTGCAGGTTGACCTTCGGCAGCCGCGACCGGTCGATGACGATGGCATCGACGACCAGCCAGGGTTCCTCGAACCCGAGATCGTCGAATTCGATTGCCGCCGCCTCGCGAACCGGGCTGCGCGCACCATCGGCCCCGACCAGATAGCGCGCCCTGACCTCGCGCTCGCCCGTGGCATCCGCCACCGTGGCAACAATGCCATCGGCTGCATCGCGATAGGCCTTCAATTCGGTCGAACTGCGCAGTTCGACCGTCGGGCAGTTCTCCAGCTGGGCACGGAGCACCGCTTCGAGGGCGGGCTGGTGGATCATGTTCGCGATCGGCCAGCCGCCCGGGCCGATCGCGCTCGAACCGTCAAAGCGCAGCAGTATCTTGCCCTTGGCATTGAGGAAATCGTAGCGGTCCGTGAGCTGGCACGTCTCCATCAACTTGTCGGCAATGCCGACCTGCTGAAAGACCCGCATGGTCTCGTGATCGATATGCGCGGCGCGCGGAAGCGGATAGATCGACGCTTCCTTTTCGACCACCAGGACAGAAAGCCCCTGTTGGCCCAGCAAGATCGCAAGCGTGACGCCGGTTGGCCCGCCGCCGCAAACCAGCACATCGTAATCGGTCGAAGACTCCTGCATCGCTCTTCCTCTCCTGCCCGCTACTCCCCGTGCGGCGTTTCCCTTTCCTCGATGTGTCGGTGACCTGCCTCTTCGGGCCATTGGTTCGGTTGGTGTCCCCGTCACATCTGCACAAGCAGCTTGCCCCGGTGCGACCCGAGGGCTCGTCGCGTTTCCGTCAGGCTTCGTCCTGCATTACGCCTTCGATCACCCCGATGGAATCGATCTCGCAGCGCACAACGTCGCCAGCCTTGAGGAATTGACGCGGGTCCATTGCCGCACCGATCCCGCCGGGCGTTCCGGTGAACAGGCAGTCGCCGGGTTCAAGCGTCATGCCAACCGAGAGGTGTTCGACCTGTTGCCAGATGTCGAAGACGAGATGGCGGGTATTGGAATCCTGCCGCTTTTCTCCGTTTACGAAGCAGCGGATGCCCAAATTGTGCGGATCGCCAAGTTCATCGGCGGTAACGATCCATGGCCCCATCGGGGCATGGGTGTCGAAGCTCTTGCCCAGGGACCATTGCTGCGTGGCATGCTGCCACATGCGCTCAGTCATGTCGTTGCCGACACAATAGCCGAAGATGGCGGCGGGAGCATCGGCCACCGAAACATGCTTGCCGCCCGTGCCGATCACCGCAACCAGTTCGACTTCATAATCGGCCGTCGCCGTGGTTCGGGCAATGTCGATTGGATCATAGGGGGCGTTGACGCTGGTCTGCGCCTTGGTGAACCAGACCTGCCGTTCGGGCGTGCCCATCTTCGATTCTTCGATATGGTCGGCATAGTTGAGGCCGATGGCAAAGATCTTGCCGGGGCGCTGCACTGGTGCTTCCAGCTTTACCGATGACAGCGGCACACCAGCGCCTGTTGCTGCCCTTGCTTCCAGAACGGGCTTCAGCGCGTCCCAATCACGGATCAGGTCGATCATCGTGCCATCGACGCCGCTGTCGATAATCTGGTCGCCCACGACGATCCCGGTGCGGGTCTGGCCATTGGCGGTAAAGGTTGCGAGCTTCATGCGGGGGTTCCTTTGGGCTGGCGGCTGAACAGCCGTTTGATACGGATATTGAGCGCGGTGAAGAACGAGACCAGCCCCGGCGGGGGCGGCATCTTTCCAGCAAACATCGGGTGCGGGGTGCCCCACTGGACGGCCAGCAGCGCACTCATCGGCATTTTTTGCGGCGGATCGGCGGCGGTGAACAAGTCACCATCGGTCCAATGTTCCAGCTCATTGCCGAACGGGTCTTTCCAGTAATCGAACACCTGACTGCCCATGATGTGGCGGCCGACGCCCCATGCGGCTTCGCGCTTCTTCGCCTTCAGATGCTGGTGTCCGAGCATCAGGTCATCGAGATTGGCGACTTCGAATGCGGCGTGCAGCAGGCCGAGTTCGCCAGGCAACTGCGCAAGGAAGAGCGTATGATGATCCGCCGGCTTGTCGCCCCGGTCGCAGCGCATGAACGCCCCCAAGGGCACATCCTTGGCCGCCTCGACCTCGTCGGAGGTCAGAAAGCCGAAACGGTCCTTGTACCATTTCTCGCTAAGACGGAAATCGCGCACCTTGAGCACGGCATGGCCGATGCGCTTGACGTGCGCGGGTGCGGCTTCAAACCGCACGGTCGATCGAAAGCGCGGCTTGGCTGCCGCCGTGTTGCGCGGCGGATCGGCGAAGGGCAGCGAAGACTCCAGCTTCGCCTGTCCGGCCACGACCTCGACACCATAGCCATCGGGATCGATTAGCCGGACAATTTTGCCGCCGCCGGGCTCGTCCAGCTCCTCCACAGGCACGCCTTCTGCAGCGGCGAGCATCTCCAGATCGACGATGGTCTCGGCCCTGAAACCTACGGCGAGGAATTTGGCCTGGCCCGGCTGGGTAACGTGGATGAATGGCCGACCATCGCTGCCGCTGCCATAGAGCCGCCCGCCTTCTTCGACACAATGCATCCCGAAGTCTTCAAGGAAGGCCCGCATCGCCGCGAGGTCCGGCGCGGCAAAGCGCACATGCGCAATGTCTTCAATTCGGATGATGCCCATCCTCCCACTCCCTCAGTCCGACTCAGCCAATAATTTTGTTGACTATATGGTCATATGATTCGATATGACTACATAGTCAAGTAGGGAATGAACCATGACCGAGCCGCTGCTGTCCCCGCGAGCCGCCAGAACGCGCTCGGCACTCTTGTCAGCGGGTATGGAATTGATGGTCGATCGGCCCGTCGATGCCATTGCGATCGATGAATTTGTCGCGTCGGCGCGCGTCGCAAAGGGCTCCTTCTTCAATCATTTCAAAGACAAGCGAGAGTACGCAAATGCGATAGCGCGCGAGATCCGGACCGAAATCGAATATTGGGTCGGAACGATCAATTCGGGCATAACCGACCCTTTGGAGCGGTTGGCTGGTGGAATGATTGCCGCGGCAGCTTACGCTCTGGCCAGGCCACAACGCACCGTTGTCTTGGCGCGTTCCTTCAACGGCCTTTCGTTAGGCGACCATCCAATCAATGCCGGGTTGCTGCGGGATCTGCGCGATGCAGCCAACCAAGGCCAGATCCACATCCCTTCCGAACAGGCCGGCGTGCTCTACTGGCTGGGCAGCTGCCAAACTTTGATGGGAGGCATCGTCGAGGGTGCAGCCGGTCATGAGGCGGTAGAGGCACTGCTAATGCAAATGCTTGAGCTGGGCCTGCGTGGCTTGGGGGCCGACCCTGCGCAAATTGCCCGCGCCGCCGGGCCGCCGACCGTCAAAGGCAGATTTGCCTCCTTGGAGGGGGCGCCGAGGCAATGATCACCAGCGGACCGTTCCACGGCAAGGTCGTCGCGATTACCGGGGGCACCTCCGGGATCGGGCAGGCGCTGGTTGCAGCGTTCCTTGAGGCGGGTGCCAAGGTCGCCACCTGTGCTCGCAGCGCTGACTCCGTGGCAGCCTTTGCAAAAGCTAACCCGGATCTGCTGTGTATTGCCGCGGACGTCACCGAAACTGCAGGCCGTCAGCGGTTCCTCGATTTCATCGATGTGCAATTTGGCAGGCTCGACATTCTGATCAGCAATGCCGGGCGGCTGGTCGAGCGCGACTTCGCCGGCGACAGTCTGGCCGATGATGCGCTCGCCGAAGAATTCGCCTTGAACCTCGTCGCACCAGTGCAGCTGACCGCGGCAGCGCTTGCGCGTTTCCCAATGCTTGAAGCGATCGTTCTCGTCAGCTCGGGCTATGCGTTGGTCACGCCCACCCGGTCTCCGACTTATGGCGCGGCCAAAGCCGGGCTGCATGGGTTTGCCGAAGGCCTTCGCCGCCAGCTCCAGCTCCGAAATGTACACGTCCTGGAAGTGTTGCCGCCTGCCGTCGATACCCCGGCGATAGCCCATCGCGACGTTCCGAAAGTGAGCCCCGAGGCCGTCGCGGATGCCACGATTGCCGCACTCAAGGCGCGGCGGCCCACCGCGATGATCGGTGCGGTCCGCTGGCTGCCCTGGCTATTGCGGCTTGCCCCAGGGATTCTAGCCGATCGCATTGCGCAGACCTGAAAGCAGGCCAGAGAGCATGCATGGAGGGAGAGAGAAGAATGCAAGAATCTATCACGCCATTCGAAGGAATGGACATCAGAACCCTGATCGACGCCCGTGCTGCGAACCGATGCGACCATCCGTTCCTGATCTGGGAGCCGTTCGAGGGGGAGGGCCGGTCCTGGTCCTACGCTGAATTTGCCAATGCGGTGAAGCGGTTCGGCGCAGGATTGCAGGCCCGCGGCGTCAAGGCCAAAGATCGCGTGTTGATCCATCTCGACAATTGTCCGGAAGCGCTGATTGCCTGGTTGGGCTGTGCATATGCGGGCGTGGTTCCGGTCACCACAAATACGCGCTCGACGCTGGACGATCTAGCCTTTTTCACTTCACACAGCCGCTCGGTTGCAGCGATCACACAGCCTTCGTTTGCGGAACTGGTGCGAACTGCAACGCCGTCGATAGCCTGGCGTGCGGTCACCGCAACCCGTAGCGTTATCGTTTCCGATGCCGCTTTGACTGGGTTCAATGCGTTCGAGGAGATAGATGGTGATCCCGCAGAGCTTACCCCGAGGCCGCACGAGCCGATGGCACCCTTCGGGATTCAATACACCTCCGGCACGACGGCAAGGCCCAAAGCGGTGCTGTGGACGCATGCCAATGCCCTTTGGGGTGCCCGCGTCAGCGCTCTTCACGAAGATTTGCGCCCGGACGACGTCCATCTCACGCATCTGCCATTGTTTCACACCAATGCGCAGGTCTATTCGGTGCTCGCCAGTCTGTGGGTTGGCGCGACAATAGTTCTCATGCCGCGCTTTTCGGCCTCGCGCTTCTGGCCCGTCTCACTCAGGCACCAGGCGACCTGGACTTCGATGGTGCCCTTCTGCGCCAAGGCGCTGCTCGACCAGCCCGTGCCCGAACAGCATAGCTATAGATGGTGGGGTAATGGGATCTGCGCGCCCGGATGGGACAGGCATTTTGGCGTGACGACGCTCGGCTGGTGGGGAATGACCGAAACCGTCGCGCACGGAATCGTCGGCATGACCGATCTCGACAACACCCCGATGTCCATGGGTCGGCCGTCACCAGCTTATGGAATTCATGTGCTCGATACCGAGGGCAATCCTGTCAAACCGGGCGAGGTTGGGGATCTCTATGTCGGCGGGCAGCGTGGCGTGTCGCTGTTCCAGGAATATGTCGATGACCCCGAAGCAACAACGAAGGCTTTCACTGCCGAAGGGCTCCTTATCACAGGTGATCGCGTCAAGCTGGGAGAGGACGGATCGCTGTTCTTTGCCGATCGCGCCAAGGACATGCTCAAGATCGGCGGCGAGAATGTCGCGGCTTCGGAAATTGAGGCAGCCATTCTCTCGGTTGATGGCGTTGCCGAGGTCGCGGTTGTCGGGATGTTCCATCCCATGCTCGATGAAGTACCCGCAGCCTTCGTCATTCCTGCGACCGGGAAAAGCGATGACCTTGAGATCCGGATTGCGGAAGCCTGCGAGCGACACCTTGCCGATTTCAAGCGCCCACACGTGATCCGCCTGGTCGATCAACTGCCGAGATCAACGCTGGAAAAGGTTGCCAAGGCAGAACTACGGGCCATGCTGTCTCCTTCGTCTAGCGCCACGGCATAGCCGAACGCGACCGGATGGCAGGGGCGGACACCCGCGATGCCCAACTGCCCGCCATTTCTTCCGGTTCGGCTTCGCTACCTTGGCGAGCTCGACGACGGGAGTCACGCGAGGATGGTGGCCGATTGTATCGCGAGCCTCTCCGAATCCGAAGCTGTCGCCCTCCACGCACGCCTGACCGGGACCGCGTCTGGCTCAGTCCTCGATCCTATTGTTAGGTAGACTCGTTACCTTGCCGGTTACCTATGGGCCCGGCCCCCGAAGGCGAAAAGTCGCGGAAATGTTGGAAAAACTGGAGCGGGCGAAGGGATTCGAACCCTCGACCCCAACCTTGGCAATCGGCCCGAGACGATTTTCCGGTCTTAGCCGAATCCACGCTATGACACCATAAAGCACCGTATTTAGACATTTTTCTTGCAGTCTCGAATCGCCGACACTACCCAGCCCTACCCCAGATCTGGAATTCGATTGCTTATTTTGTAAGCAGGTTCGGCGCCTTTGTAAGCAAAAATAAGCAGCTCGTAAGATTGCGAACAACCAATCGTCGAGCAGCGCGGCCCGAGCATAATAGGCATCGGAATAAGATCTGGAACCCAGTCGCAAAGGTAGCCGGAAATATGCCGAAACTGACAAAGCAGGTCGTCCAAGCTCTGAAACTCTCGGCGGATCCCCGGGGCCCTTCCGTAATGTGGCTTTGGGATACAGAGCTTCGCGGATTCGGCGTCAGCGTTGGGCGAGCCGGAACGAAGAGTTTCGTCGTCCAGTATCGAAACGAGCAGGGCAAGACCCGGCGAAAGGTGATCGGCCGCTATGGCCTCATGACGGTGGAGGAAGCACGGCGCATTGCCCGCGTCATGCTTGGAGATGTAGCCCGTGGTCATGATCCGGCCGAAGAGGCGCCGCCCCAAGTTGGGCACACCATTGACAGCATCTGCGACTGGTACCTTGAGCGCGCTGAAACCGCACAGATCATCGGGCGCAGCCGCAGGCCGATCAAGGCCTCCACACTGGCAATGGATCGCAGCCGTATCGATGCACACATCCGACCCTTGCTCGGCAACTGGCCGATTGACAGACTCAAGCTTGGCGACATCGAGGCAGCGCAAGCCCAGATCGTCGCCGGCGTTACAGCGAAGCCGCGGATTGGTTCGCGCGGCGGCGCGACCAGGGGCGGCGAGGGCGTTGCGGCGCGCACCATGTCCACATTGCATTCGATACTGGAACATGGCGTTCGGCTCGGCGAAATCGATCGAAATCCCGCTCGCGGCATTCGCCGGATCGCCAGCACGCCAAAGATGCGCTGGCTGTCACAGGCTGAAATCCGCAGGCTCGGGCGTGCGCTGCACGAGGCCCAGCTCGAATACGAACACCCCAAGGGCATTGCAGTCATCCGTCTGCTTCTCCTCACCGGCTTCCGGCGGCTCGAAGCCCTGAGCCTGGAGCGCAAATGGTTGCTCGAGGAAGAGCATGCGATCCACTTCGCAACCACCAAGACAGGTGCCCAGAGGCGAGTGATCGGCGAGGCCGCAGTTGCCCTGTTAAAGGCGCAACCGCTCACGCGCTCAAAATACTTCTTCCCGGCTGACTGGGGTGATGGCCATTTCATCGGCCTCGTGCGCGTCTTCGACCGGATCTGTGTCCGCGCTGAAATCGAGAACGTCACGCCTCACATTCTGCGACACACATTCGCCAGCGTGGCGGGAGGCATGGGATACTCCGAACTCACCATCGCCGCCCTGTTGGGTCACGCCTCGCGCGGAATCACGCAGCGCTACATCCATATCGATGAACCGCTACGCGCCGCCGCTACCGCCGTTTCCAATCGAATTACGGAGTTACTCAACGAGTCGATCTGAGTGCGGGAAGCCGGTCCTGGATTTACCCATGGCTGCTGCAGTGCTCGGTGTCCGAAAAATGTATACGAATTTCGGACACGTCTGCGCCACGCGACCTTTCCCGCTGCTGTAGCAATTGCGCGGCTGGACCCGTTCAGCACTGGCAGCTGAACGTGTGATCAGGTCAACTTTACTGCTGCTTAAACGTTGGGTGAACGGCGAAATTCGAGTTAGTCAGGCACCGCAATGCAAATCAGCGCCTCAATGCTCTACAATTTGGTCCAGTGCCCCAAGCGGGTAGCTTTGGACCTGTTCGGTGATCTCTCGATCCGCGATGAGGTCAGCGCTTTTGTCCAACTTCTGTGGGAACAGGGCGCGGCCTACGAGCAGAAGGTCATGGCCTCGGGCGCACATGCGGCGCTCGATCTCAGTGCGTTCGAAGGCGAAGAGAAGGAGCGGCTGACCCACGAGGCCATGGCCCGGGGCGAGCCGCTGATCTACGCCGGGCGGATCAGCGCCGATGACCTGGTCGGCATACCCGACCTCCTGCGCAAGGTCGCGGGCGGCTATGTCCCGATCGACATCAAGTCGGGCGCGGGCAAGGAGGGCGGTGGCGAGGACGACGATGGCAAGCCCAAGCTGCCCTACGCGGTCCAGCTCTGCCTCTATGTCGACGTGCTCGAACGGCTCGGGCTGTCGGCCGGCCGCCAGGCCTGGATCTACGACGTGCGCGGCGAGGAAGTGCTCTATGAACTCGATGCACCGCGCGGCCCCAGGGGCAAGGCGACGATCTGGGAGGAATATCAGGACCGACTCGCCGAGGCGCGGCGAATTGTCGCGAGCGGCGGGCTATGCCGAGGCGCGCTGTCCGCCAAATGCAAGGAATGCCACTGGCGCAGCGCCTGCTCGATGGAGCTCAAGTCGAACGATGACCTGACGCTGATCCCGTTCCTTGGGCGCGCCATGCGCGACGCGATGGTCGATACCATCGGTAGTGTCGGTGAATTCGCCCAGTGCGATCCCGAAGCCTTCATGGTCGGCAAGAAGACCGTCTTTGCCGGGATCGGTCCCGACCGGCTGCGCAAGTTCCATCTGCGCGCACGCCTGCTAAGCGATCCCGATGCCCGGCCGATGCTGACCGCCGTCGTCCCCCTGCCGCGCTCCGAGGTCGAGCTGTTCTTCGACATCGAGGTCGATACGATGCGCGATCTCACCTACCTCCACGGCATCGTCGAGCGGCGCGGCGGCGACAGCGCGAACGAGCGCTTCCATGCCTTCTTTGCCGAAGACGAGAGCGCCGAAGCCGAGCGCGCGGCCTTTGCCGGGTCCTTCGCGCTGCTGACCGCCGACCCCGGGGCGACGATCTGGTACTATTCGAAATACGAGCGGACGCTCTACCGCAAGCTCCAGGCGCGGTATCCCGACGTCTGTTCGGCGGAAGATGTCGAGCGCCTGTTTGACCCGGCCCGTGCGATCGATCTCTACTATGATGTGGTGACCAAGGCGACCGAATGGCCGACCAACGACCATTCGATCAAGACTTTGGCGAAATACCTTGGCTTTGCCTGGCGCGACAACAATCCCTCTGGTGCAGCCTCGATCGAGTGGTTCGACCAGTGGGTCAAGACGCGCGATCCGGCGATGCGGCAACGGATCCTTGACTACAACGAGGACGACTGCCGGGCGACGCGGGTGCTGCTTGACGGGATTAGGGGACTGGCGTGACCAGGGCATGTCCCAAAAGCGGTACTTGAAAATTAACCTCTAAGGTGTATCTTGTGACGGTAAAGCGCAAACCCCATCACGATCTCGCGGCCATTCAGGCGAAGTTCTGTGATGCGGACAGTCTGGAAATCACGTTGAAGGCGACGCGTGATGCCCAGGCCCTGGGTTATACGCTCGAAGACGTGGTCGATGTCGTGCAGGCGCTCGAGGCGAGAGATTTTGTGAAGTCGGAAACGGCGCACTCCCCTCCCAACCCGAAAGTCTGGCACGACACTTACCGGATCCCGTTCGGCGGGCTCTGGCTCTATCTGAAGTTCGCCGGCGAGACGCTGATCGACATCGTGCTGACGTCGTTCAAGGAGGCATGACCGTGAGTGAGAGCCGTATCCATCCCGAGACGGGCAAAGTGCTGACGCGCGCTGTGCGCGAGCAGACCGTCGCCGTCGGATCGCTGGTGCGCAGCGTTGCGGTCCCTGGCTGGTATCCCGACGACGACAGCGATTCCATCCATTCGGGTGCCGATCTCAGAGCGCTAAATGCGGCCTATGTCGAGCTGCGTGAGGCCTATGCGGCCCGCGTGAAGGCCGTGCGCAAGAAGTTGCGGCTTACCCAGGAGGAAGCCGGGCGCATCATCGGCGGCGGACGGCGGGCCTTCCAGAAATACGAGAGCGGTGTGACCCCGCCGAGCGATGCGGCGGTGGGGCTGATCGAGTTGCTCGACCGCCATCCCGAAGACGTGGAACTGCTGCGGCAGCTCAGAGTGCGCTCGGCGGCGACGGGGCAGTTCGCCGGGCCGGTGACGATGAATGCCAAGGGCTCGCGAAACCGGCGGCGAAAATTGGCTGCCGCCTGACCGACCACACGCTGCTTCGTTTTTGATTGTTACATTGGACCTCAAACGGCGCCAGCGATCGCCGGGCAATCACCGAATTCCCCTTCAGGATATCTTCCGCACTTCTGCCAGGCCAACATCGAAGCCGAGCGGCAGCAGCAACTTGGAGATCAGCCGTGTCTGACTGGCATGAAAGGAGTCGCTCGGTCCCTTGACCTCGACAAACCTGACCTTGCCGCCTTGCCATAGCGTGAGGTCAGGCCATCCAGCCCGCAGGTCATAAGGAGCTGTTGCGAATACGGTGGCGATTTCGGCGAGACGGTCGGTTCCCAGTGCATCGAACAGACTGATCACGTGATGCTCGCGCACGTTGGGGTAATATGCCGGAGAATTGCCGGCGCTTGCAGCAATCACCTTCCAGTTCCTCTCGATTTGGCGCCGGGTCGCATTCGAGACGGTTGCGATCAGTCGTTCCGGCGCAAAGCGATCCTGGTCGAAGGCGACATTCTGGGCATAGAGTGCCTCGACGAAGGTGTCAGAATTGCGGACATCAAGCGCTTCGAACGAAGCCGCTTTGATGAGCGTCAGGATCAGCCCGCCTTCCGATGCGGCACCGTCCCAGCCAATTGACTTGTAGTGGTCGAGAGCGCCGATTTCGACGGTCGTCCACAGACCGTTTGCTCCGTGCCTCCAGTCCTTGCCGTCTCCCTTTTCAAGCAGGACGACTTCGTGCTGGATTCCAAGCCGCCCAGCCTGTTGCTCGAAACGGCTCAGGCGTTTGGCACCCGGTTTGGCGACGGTTGTTCCCAACGTTTTTCGCAGCTGCTCGACGCGGCGGGCAACACCCACCTTCGGATCGATGGTAAGCGCGTCGTCATAGGCCTTTACGGCCTGAGCGATCTCGCCCGCCTGTTCATGGAGTTCCCCGAGCAGCCGATAGGCCCGGGCCTGTTGCCATACCTCGCCGTCCCGGGCGGCGACCCCCAGGCCTCCGATAATCTCGCTGCGAAGCGGATGATCGTTTGCGCTCGTCGCAACCAGGACCGACTGGATGACGTTCAGGTCGCCAGCACCAATCCTTCGCAGCTGCCAGGCTTCGCGCTCGACCATGGTCCCGGTGAAATCGTACCCGACCCGCTCACCATCCTTCATGCAAAGGTAGACCCGCCGGTCTTCGCAATCCCACTCATAGTCCTCGGCCCAGCCCGTCTCGACTTCCCACCGCGCCACTTCGCGGCCGGCAGCAAGATCGAAGAGCATATAGCGGCAACTGTCGGCACTGCCGGGCGCATTGGCAGTCTGGCAGATCGCGAACTTCCCGTCAGGTGACAGACTGTTGCTCATCAAATTGGCGGCAAACTGCTGTGTTACCAACTGCGAGCCGTCCGGCGCGAATGCGACAAAACGCCCTTGCAGGCCCTCACCAAACATCCAGTCGTGCAGGATCACTGTTCCGTTGTCGGCAACACGGCCCTCCTGCGGTCGTTCAAGACGTCCAGTCGTTACGATCCGGTCATCAAGAAGCAGCGACCATGACCCGTGTCCTTCACTTCGGTTGCCACCCCGACGGCCATCAGGCGTCCTGTCAGCCCAGATCAGGCGGTAGCGCTTGTTGGGCGATACGGCCTGGTGACCGATGAAATCGAGCGCGTCGATGCTGACAAGATTATGCCCGAGCTCGTCGATCTCCAGTCGGCCTGCGAGCGGACGGGGTGAAGTTTCAGGTGCGGCTTGTCGCTTCGAGAAGAGCCGTTGAAAGAAGCCCGTCACGTTTGCGCACTTTGGGCGTTCAATTTGGTCTCCAGTGCGGCAACGGCCTCGATCACCGCGTCGAACGCAGGAGGTTCACCAAAGATCATCACGCTCATGGCGCGATAATCCTGTCGAAGGTCGTCGACCATCCCGCCATCGGGGCACAGGGCAAATGTTGGTGGTTGCGCCGATGCCAGATCGAAATCGGGCCGATTGAAGAACATGCGGGCATGGGCAACGCAGTCTGCGCCGAGCGCGGTGTCCTTCATTGCCGCTTTCCCGCTGTCGGACTGGAGCATACGGAAGAGGTCGTAATAGTGCCGCGAGATGCGCTGGCCGTTGCCGCGGAGCAGCCCGCGAATGTCGTACCATCGGCGCAGACCGTGAAGGATCACGACCTTGTCCCAGAAAGTCCGCTCCGCATCGACTACGGTTATCCCCGGTATCGCCAGGTCGAACCCCGGAACATCTGCGTCGACATAGGGTGTGATCGTCCGCACCGAATTGGGATCGAGCGCTGACTTGGCACCGGATTCGATTTTGACGGACTTGGCGATGTAGGGGTCTGTCGGCGTGACACTGGGATAGCCAAGCAGCAATGTCTGCCGGTCGTGCGCGTCGGCTCTTACGGTAATGGCCTCTTGTCCAAGTCCGGTGCGCGCGCATGTTTCGGCGCAGATAGTCGCCAGACGTTCTGCAAGCGGGCCGTTGATATAGGCTTCACAGGCCTGCTTGATCGCATCCAAGGCTGCACTGCGCTTTTTCCCGCTCAGCGCCGCCAGTTCAGCGACGGACGCCGGGATCCCGAGATCGTCGCGGAAGACCGTGACGTCGATGTCTTCTGAAAAGCGCTGGATTAGCCCGAAAGCCTTGGAAAGCGAGGTGCCGCCCTTGAACAGCAGTCGGGGGCCGTCGCCCAGGCCGTTGAACAGGGCGTCGAGCGTCCAGCAAACCCAGAAGTCCTTTTCAACATTTTGCGGCGTTGTACCAAGCCGCTGAGCTGTCGCTGCGAACAGGCCGCTTCGGGTCTGCGCCTCTGCGCGCAGGATTTCGTCAAAGGCGGCATTCATGCAGCGGACGCTTCATCGGCGATGAGTGGTCGCAGCATGTCCTGCATCCAGGCCGGAAGGGTCGTCATCCCATCGGCAAGATCGGCCCGCAGATCGGCCCCATGTACGGGATCAGCCAGCAGACTGGCCAGTCTCTGGTGCCATTGATCATCATCGGCTCCCGGCATCGTGTCGCGCAGCCAGTGGAGGGCCTGGACAATCCGCATCGCCGGGCGCCCTGCCCAATGAAGTTTGCTGGCAGCCGTATGCTTGAACGTGATGGCAAGATTGCCGAGCTTGATCGACTTGGGCCGGGCCTCGCTGTGCACAACGATCTTGGCCGGCACGGCATTGGTGAAGCCGAGATCGTTGGCGGCGGTCATTCCGTCGACCAGAACGCGAATCTGGTCGCGCCGTGCAACGGCATCTATGACTGCGCGCGGGTCGGGGGCGCTTTGTTGCTGGGTCAGGCTGTTGAATTGTGGCTTATCATAAAGCCCACGGTCGATCCGCCGCAATTCACCCCATTTGACGAGGCGCTGGAGCGTCTTGTCCACCGCGTCGCGTCCGCCAAGGTCCAGGAAATCCGTGGGCGTCCAGACAGCCCCCGCCACGCCTTGGCCGATGCGGTCGAGGATGAGAGCTTTGAGGCGAGGCGATTGAGCATCCATGTCCGAAATTTGTATCACAATTTCGGACGTTGTCCATTCCGGTCTGTCCGAAAAATGTAGACATATTTCGGACAACAAGGAGCTGGGCTCAATAGTATGGCTCAGCCCACCCGGACCTCGAACTGACCGCCCCGCCACGTTACAGATCCTATGACTGAAATGATTATTGTCCGAGGTTTTGGAACATGAAGGGCCGCATATAGCCAGTTCATTCCGCACCGTGATGCAAGCGGTGCAGGATTGTGGCGGAAGCCCGAAACCGGGTTGGGGGAAGGCTTTCCCCTGAGCCCGAGCCGCGTGAGCGTCTCCGGCTACCCCTTCGTGCGGGGACACCCCGCAACGCCCCGGGAAGATTGAAAGAAGGGCGGAAGGGGGAAGTTGCAACGGCGCTTGGCGGCAAAGGGCCGTGGCATCCGAAGCTTGGCCTGGAAGGACTGGCAGAGCTACCGAACTTCGCCGGTCTGCGCAGCTCTAGTCACCGGATTCAATGCTATTGCAGCAGGTCGCGCTGATCGTTTTGGCGCGCTTCGATCACTCTCCACGCATCTTGGATGCCGGGCTCCGCACGGCTAAAGCGGGCCCCACGACAATTGCAAATATGCTGTCGCGCCCGCCTCCGCCAACTAACCATGAGCAGTTCACCTCAGCCCTGATCGAGCCCGAAGGAGGACCATTCGCTTGGTGCGCTGAAAGGCCGCAGGCTACGCTCCTCGATCACGGCCGGGCGCCAAAGCACGGCGCGCTTCCCGCTCCACGAGCCAAGAGTCCAGTCATGACCCGAACCGGCCGCGATCACCATGATCGGATCGGGCACGCGCCGGGCAATCCGGGCCAGCGTCGTACGATCGACCGGGCTCAACTGCGCCACTCCGGCGGGATGGCTGTGCCAGTCGCCAAGGTAGTCGAGATCTCCGCCGCTGGCAGAAAAGGCCTGGTGCAGTTGGGCGACCTGCCAGGCATGATCGGGGACGAAAGCGCTGCGCCCGTGCAAAGCCCCGGGCCCCGGCCCAACGAGGCCTGTGACAATTCGCTCGCGGTCATCGCGCCAGCCGAGCAGAAGACCGCCGACCTCGAGCGGGAAATAGGCCCGGGCGAGCCTAACGATTGCACCTTGCACTGCGTGAGACAGCCAGATCGTCACGCCTTGCTGCACGCGCAGGTAACTCGGGGCACGATCTTGCCGCTGCTCCATGCCGGCAAGCGGCGGCCCTCTTCGCCGACCAAGGCCAGTGTGGACCAGTCCCAGTCGCCGGGGTCACGCACATCCGGTGCAAGAAGCCCGATCGCACTGCGCACCATCTCGAGCGAGACCTCCTCGAGATCGAAGGCACCGCCAGTAAAGGTCGGCATGTTGCACCCGAGCGGGGTCACCGTCCCCGATGAATCGATCGGAGGCAGCGCGACCGATCCCTCGCTCCAGTGATCATGCAGGCAAGCCAGGCAGCCGGGGCGCTCCGGTCGCAGCCTTACCACCGCGCCGCCGGCCAGCCCCTCGGTAGCATGGCCCACGACCAGCGGCCTGGTGAGATCGCGGCAAAGGTGCGCCACCGCCAATTGGCATTCGTCCGAGGCGGTCGCGTCGATTACCAGGTCGGCCTCTGCAATCATCTCGCGCAGCTGCTCGCGCGGATTGCCGGTGAGCTTTGCCGCGGCTTCGGGATCGGCGAGCGCACCGCCGATCCTCAGCACTGCGTGGGACGTCGCGGTCCAGGGGTAGTTCTGGCTCAGAAAAGCGTGCAGCGCCGCGACCTTCGGCAAGCCCCAGTAGGGACGGCCGAGCGGCCAGCGAACGCTGTTGCCGGGCTCAACAAGATCATGATCAACAAGCCGCAACTGCCCGACCCCAGCTCGGGCGAGTTCGAGCGCGACGAAGCTGCCAATCGCGCCGCAGCCAAGGAGCAGCACCTTGCGGGTACGCAGCGCTGCCGCGACCGGGAGACGAACAAGACGGTCCGCGCCGACGCGAAATCCGCGGACCAGCGTGCATTTGCGCTTGCCGGGCTTGCCCGGCTCACCGCGCACCGCCAAAAAAAGAAGATTGTCGCCGCGTCCGCCGGGGCCGTAGTGTAATTCATCCTCGTAGACGATCGCGGTGATCGACAATTCGGCCTGCGCCTTAGCGGTGTGCGGCCGAAGCGCCTTGTCGGCAAGCGCGAGCCGGGCAAAGGCGGCGTCGGCCATTTCCAGCAAGGCCGCCGGGTCATCGGGCAGAGGCCCGGCCAGGCGGGCCCAGCGTCCGGGCAGCCGATGCCACTCGCCTTGGGGCTGAGGCAGGTCGAACGCGGGCGCGAGCCATGACCCGCTGGCCGGCTCGCATTTGCGCAGGACCGCCTCGAACGGGCCGTGAGCCCGCCTGGTGCTGCGCCATTGCACGGCGAACTGGGCCGGCCCGCCGTCGCTGCGCGGAATGGCCGGAGCCGAAGCCATCAACACCGCGGAGCACTCTTCGGCACTGCCGGCAAGATAGGACGAAAGTGGGTCGGCAGCCTGTTCCTCCAGCTCCGCAGCCCCGCCCCAGTCGCCTTCAGCTCTTAGTTGGTTGACCTTGATGATGCTGGCGAGCTGGCTGGCGATGAGGTCGGCGACCCGTTCAACGCCATGCCACTGGCCACTGCCCTGGACCAGCAGGCACAAGCCGCCATCGAACGGATGCTGGTGGCGCGCGAGTTGGAGGTCTGCAGTCGTAACCGTGGGCCGGAAATAAGGGTGCAGCGGCGAAAAGCCCACGTCGAGCCTGATCGTCCGGTCATCGAGCGGCCAGTCGACCGCCATGATCAGGAAGCCATTGGCCTGGCTGACGATCCGGGCACTGGCTCCGCGCGCGGCAAAAGCGTCGAACTCGGCCTGCAGCAGACCGTTCCAACGCTCCCACCAGTCCTTGCCCGCCTCCCCTGTCAAGGCCATCGACCGCGCTTCAGCCGACCGGGCGGTGCGAAGGCGGGTTGCTCGGCACCGGCGGACCGTCAGGGCGGCCGGGAGTGTGGCTCGGCGGCCCGTTCGGCACGTCGGGATGCTGCGGGTGCTCAGGGTGCGGGGGATGTCCCGAATTGCTCATGGTGGTTTTCCTTCGTGTTTGCAGGCGACTCGACTATGTTCGGTATCGCCATACTGAAAATATGGTTACCGCGAGTTCGGATTGCAAGGATAAAAAGTCATGCTATCACCGAACAGGGCAAACGCACGGAGAGAGCATGTCATCGACATTGGGTCAGAAGGTGCACAATCTGCGGCGCGGCAAGGGACTGACGCTGGATCAGCTCGCCCAGGCCACCGGCAGCAGCAAGAGCTACATGTGGGAGATCGAGAACAAGCCGGTGGCCCGGCCGTCGGCGGAAAAGCTTGCGCGGATCGCGGAGGTCCTGGGGGTGACTGCCGAGTTCCTGATCGACCAAGGGCGCAGCGAGCCCGACGCCAGTGAACTCGACGTGGCCTTCTTCCGCAAGTTCCAGTCGGCCGACCCGGCGGTCAAGGACAAGCTCAAGCGTATCCTCGACGTGCTCGACGACGACGAGGACTGATGGCCGATCCGGATCGTCCAATCGCTTGGGCGAACTTTCTCGCCGGGGTCTGGGGGCGGCGCTTCCCGGTCGACGTGCGGACCATCGCACTCGAATATTCGACTCGCTATCCCGATCCGATCAAGACTGTCCGGCCAGCCGACATCGAAAGTTTCGAGGGAGCGTTGTGTCCACTGCCCAAAAGCGGCAAGTGGGCTATCCTCTATAATCCGGCGATTGCCTCGCCGGGCCGGATCAATTTCACCCTCGCGCACGAATTGGGGCACTATCTCTGCCACCGCGGGCGCAGTCCGGGCGGGTTCGAATGCGGTGAAGCGGACATGCTGGGCCTCGCTGGTAACGAGCCATTGCGGCTGATCGAGCAGGAGGCCGATGCCTTCGCCTCCTATCTGCTGATGCCGATCGACGACTACCGCGAACAGGTCGGGCGCAATGTCATGTCGCTCGACCTGCTCAATCACAGCGCCGATCGTTATGGCGTGTCACGAACCGCAGCAGCAATCAAATGGCTCGATTTCACACCCGAATGCGCAGCATTGGTGGTTGCCACCAACGGGTTCGTGCTGTGGGGCTGGCGGAGCCGCAATGCCAAACGGCGGCGGATCTTCTATGACAAGGGCATGGCCCTGCCGCCCGCCTCGGTGGCAGCGCAGCCGGCCCGGATGCTCGGCGAGGCTGGCGTGCTCCATCCGCCGGGGGTCTGGCATCCGCGCAGCGAAGTGCGGGAAATGGCGATCTTTGCCGACAACTATGAAATGACCATTTCGTTGCTGTTGTTCGGTGACGAGGACTGGCGCGTCGGCTTGGAGGAAAGCTAAGCCAGACGACAGGAAGTGGAAGGCCTTCCCCTGAGCCTGAGCCGCGCAGCGTCTCCGGCTACCCCTTCGAGCGGGGATACCCCGCAGCGCCCCGGGGAAATTGAAGCCCGAAGAGCAGTAGTGGAAAACGGAGCGGGGCTGTTGACGTGCTCTGGCCGCAGCCGGCCAGGGTCCGGCGTTTTGGTGCAGTGGGCCCCGCGGGCACTCTGGACCGGCATCGGGGCGACCCGGCGCAGGCTGGACCAAGCGACAGGTCCCGCTTGCCCCAGCCTGCCACGCGGGCCTTGGTCGATCGCCTCTGTCCAGGGTGCACAGTTCCTTGCGCTTTCGCATCCTCGCTGGCCGCTCGGCGGACATGGGCACGAGCAGGTGACAATGCGGACGGCGCGCGGGCGCGCCGGCGTTATCGAGCCGGCCCCGGAGAGACGGGATGGCCGGCGCTCCCGCCTAGGCGCGGCGCAGTCAGCCGCAACCCGGCCCTGCGGGACCGGGTCTTCCACTCTGTTGCAGCCCTGCGGGTGCGGCTGACCGCTTGCCCCGCGCCTCTCTGGTCGCACTCGCCGCCCACCCCGCCTCTCCGGGGCCGGTGTGTGGGTTTTGGGCAGTGTGGGAGGCCAGCATGGCGCATGGGATTTCGAGGGTTTCGGATAACGGCAGGCGTGGACATGCGCGCGAGCGCGCGCAGCGGGATGGTGCATGCCGCGTATCGCTCTATGACGAGGTGACGCAGGCGATCATCGCCCAGCTTGAAGCGGGCGTGTTTCCGTGGGTTCAGCCGTGGTCTTCGGCCAAGGCCGGGATCGGGCTGCCGAGGAATGCCGGATCGGGCCGGGCCTATTCGGGGATCAATGTGCTGATCCTGTGGGGCGCGGTGATCGAGGGCGGCTATCCCTCGCAGGACTGGCTGACCTTCCGGCAGGCGCTCGCGGCGGGCGGTTGTGTCCGCAAGGGCGAAAAGGGGCGCACGGTGTTCTATGCCGACCGCTTCGTGCCCAAGGGCGAACGCGGCGAAGCCGGGGCCGATGGTGCGAGCGGCGGCGATGGCGAACCGCGCGCCATTCCGTTCTTGAAGCGCTTTACCGTCTTCAACGTGGCGCAGTGCGATGGTTTGCCGGACAAGCTGACCAGCGGCGCAGCGCCGCTGCCCGAGCGCGAACCGCACGTGGCCGCCGAGGCGCTGATCGCCGCTTCGGGCGCGGATTTCCGGATCGGCGGGGCCGAGGCCTATTACGTCCCCTTGCTCGACTACGTGCAGGTGCCGCCGCAACCGGCGTTCCACCAGCAGATCGATTACTACCGCACCGCGCTCCACGAACTCGGCCACTGGACCGGGCATGGCTCGCGGCTGGACCGCGACCAGAGCGGGCGGCACGGCAGCGGGGCCTATGCCCGCGAAGAGCTTTGCGCCGAACTGACCTCGGCGTTCCTGTGCAGCGCGCTCGGGATCGTCCCGACCGTGCGCCATGCCGATTACCTCGGTGCATGGCTGGCGGTGCTGCGCGAGGATGCCCGCGCGATCTTCAAGGCGGCGAGCCAGGCCAGCAAGGCGGCGGATTTTCTGCTGAATGGCGCGGCTGCGTCCCAGTTGGAGGAGGCAGCATGAGCAGGTTGCCCCCGCCCCCGCCCGCGCTCGAGGTCGAGCAGACCCCCTTGGGGTTGCAGACCTTGGTCCCCGGGGTTGCCCCGGTGACCTTGGGCGACCGGCTCGCTGTGCTCGCCAACGCGCCGCTGTTGCCGCGCCGGGTACAGCGCCCTGCCGACCACGGGCTGTTCGATCTGAACGCCCGCAACCAGCTCGAACTCTTTTCCCCGCGAGGTGCGTCATGCAACTCCTGACCCCCGAGCTTCGCGCGCGGCTTCTGGCCAATGGTGCGACCCCCGGCGACCACGCACCGGTCGTCAAGTTCTTCAATCCGGTCGGTGCGGCGACATGGCTATTCAGCGAGCTCGACGCCGACGGCGATGTGCTGTTCGGGCTGTGCGATCTCGGGTTTGGCTGCCCCGAACTGGGTTCGGCCTCGCTTGCCGAAATCGCCAGTTTGCGCCTGCCGTTGGGCCTCGGGATCGAGCGCGACCTTCACTTTGAACCCACGCACCCGCTGTCGGTCTATGCCGCAGCCGCAAGGCTGGCAGGCCGCATCACCGAGCATCCCGCCCGTCTGGCCGAGGCCGCTGCGGCCTTGGCGGCGGAGCGCCGTGATCAACCGCCGTCCGCGCCCCCGGATGGCGGCTGACCGCCGGGCGGGACGGTCCCGCCCGGCAAACCCGGCCCCGCTCCCGTTCCCCCTCCCACCGCCGGGGGCGGGGCCACTCACCAACAAGACAGCAAGGAGTGAGTGACATGCAGATCGACCATATTCCGCTTGAGCGCCTCTCGGTGTCGAAAGCCAACATGCGGGGCAGCCGCAAGGTGCCCGACGTTTCCGATATTCTCCCCTCGATCGCGCGGCGCGGTGTGCTTTCGCCGCTGTTCGTGCGGGCCAATTGCCAGCCCGGCTACTACGAGATCGTGGCGGGCAAGCGCCGTTACTTCGCCAGCCTCGAGGCGGCGAAGGAGATCGAGACGCCTCCGCCACTGCCCTGCATCGTGATCGGCGAGGGCGACGACGCCGAGGCGCTCGAAGTCTCGATGATCGAGAACATGCTGCGCCAGAACCCCGATCAGGTGACGCAATGGGAAAGCTACACCCGGCTCGTCAAGGAAGGCCGCAGCGTCGAGGACATCGCCGCCACCTTCGCGCTCACCGAACTGCAGGTGAAGCGGGTGCTCGCGCTCGGCAATCTCCTGCCGCGCATCCGCGAGGCGTTCCGCGACGAGGAAATCGACGCAGGCACGGTGCGCCACCTGACCCTTGCCAGCAAGGCGCAGCAGAAGGCGTGGCTTGCGCTCTACGATGGTGATGACACCTACGCGCCGCGCGGCAATCAATTGAAGGCCTGGCTGTTCGGCGGGGCGTCGATTTCGGTGCGCGCGGCGCTGTTCGACCTTGCCGCCTATCCCGGCCAAATCGTCGCCGACCTGTTCGACGAGGATGGCTACTTCGCTGATGCCGACATGTTCTGGACCGCCCAGAACGCCGAGATCGAGGCGCGTTCCGCAGCCTATCTCGCCGACGGCTGGGCTGGGGTCGAGATCGTCCCGCCGGGCCAGTATTTCTCCAGCTGGGAGTACGAGAAGACCGCGAAGCGCAAGGGCGGGCGGGTCTTCATCCAGTGCCGCGACAATGGCGAGGTGGTGTTCCACGAAGGCTACGTCACCCGCAAGGAAGCCCAGCGCCGCGCGCGCGGCGCGGATGGCGACGGCCCCGATGGCGCTTCCGAAACGAAGGCAGCGCGCCCCGAACTGACCTCGGCGCTCACCACCTATATCGATCTGCACCGCCATGCCGCGCTGCGCAGCGAACTGGCGCTCGATCCCGCGTTGGCGCTCAGGGTCATGGTTGCCCATGCGATCTGCGGCTCGCCGCTCTGGACCGTACGGGTGCAGGACCAGAGAAGCCGGGTCGAGGCGGTGGCCGAAAGCATCGAGAATGCGCCCGCCGAAGCGCGCTTCGATGCGCGCCGCCGCGCAGTGCTCGCCATGCTCGACTTCGATCCCGAGCGCGCCAGTGTTGTAAGCGAAAGGTATGGTGACAACGAGATTGTCGCGGTGACCCTGCGACTGCTGGCGCTGGACGATGCCAGCGTCATGGCGGTGCTCGGCGTGGTCATGGCCGAGAGCCTCGCGGCGGGAACCGAACTGATCGAGACACTCGGCCAGCATATCGCGCTCGACATGGCGGCACATTGGCAGGCCGATCAGGCCTTCCTCGACCAGCTGCGCGACCGCGAGGTCCTGCTGGCGGTCCTCGCCGAGGTCGGCGGCGAGGCAGTTGCCAGCGCCCATGCGGGCGAGAAGGGCAAGGTCATCAAGGGCGTGATCGCCGACTGTCTTGCCGGGACCGGTGACCGCGCCAAGGCCGAAGGCTGGGTCCCGAGGTGGATGGCCTTTCCGCCCAGCGCCTATACCGCGCGCGGCGGTGTGGCGAGCGTGGCGGCGCACAGCCGCGCCGAATGGATGAAGGAACAGGCCCGCTTCGATCCCGACCTAGAGGGCGATGAGCCGGATGCGCCGGAACCCGGCGAGAGCGGCACGGCGGCGGACGAGCTGGCCCACGATGATGCGGGTGTGCCGCTCGCGGCATGACTCTTGCCCTGTGGCTGCGCGACCCGTTTGCCGGGACAGACGCGGGCGGAAAGCCAAGGCTTTCCGCCCGCGTTTATGGCGAAATTCCAACGCTTGCGCTGCTCTGCATCGCGGCATAATCTCACTGCAACGGAAGCACTGCGGGAATGGGAAAGTGCGTCTGGCGAGCCCGTCGCTACCAAAGGACGCCCCATGCTTGTCGCTGCATTCCTCCTGATCGCTGCCGCCGTGATGGCCGCGATGCTTCTCTGGTCACTGTCGGTCTACGCCCTGCCGCTCTGGATCGGCGCGCTCACGGCCATGGCGACATGGCAGGCCGGAAATGATCTGGTCCTCTGCGCGATAGCTGGACTGGCGGCGGCAACGGCGACGCTCATCCTTGGTCACTGGCTGCTTGCCATGACAAGTTCACCGTTGCTGCGCGCCTTCGTCGCGCTCGGCTTCGCCCTGCCCGCCGCTGTTGCGGGATACCATGCGGCACACGGCCTCGCCGTTCACGTCCTTACGCCGCAATGGGTGCGAACGGTGGTCAGCTTGCTCTGCGCGGTCCTCATCGGCGGCAGTGCCTGGACGCGCTGCCTCGCGCCGCCGCGCCGGGTGTGACCGGCGCGGCGGCAATTGGCTTTAGCCGTTGAGGCGATCCTTGACCGCCTTCGCCACGGTAAGGGTCAGCTTTTTCGAAGCCGCGATTGTGATGGTTTCGCCGGTCGCCGGATTGCGGCCTTCGCGCGCGGGGCTGGCCTTGACCTTGAACTTGCCGAAACCATTGATCGCCACTTCATCGCCCTTGGCGGCGGCATCGGCGATCGCGGCGAAGACCCCGTCGACCAGCTTGCGGGCTTCAGCCTTGGTCAGGCCATTGGTTTCGGCGAGCTGGTCGGCAATGTCGCTGGTATTCATCGGGTGTGTTTCCTCGGGTGGGATTGATCGGAAACGGCTGTCTAGTCGGATCTCTGACCCGGGTCAGCAGTCGGCCTTGCTGTCATCCACAGCAAGCGGCGCTATTCGCGTATCCACCTAGATCCGGCGCGAGGCTCCATCGATTTGCGATCGGCCCCGCAAGATATGCACGATTGGCTGAAAGCCCCGGAGACGATCGTGCCCGTGCCAATCTGGACGGTTTTGATCTTCCATGGCCAGTCCAGTGCCCGCCGTTCAGATGCGCGCACCACACGACCTCGTTCATGGCCTGTCTGGCGGTTGGCTGGCTTCGCCATCGTCGCCCCTGGCTGCAACGCGCAGCGCGCCACTTTCTTCCCCTGCCGTCCGCTTGGCGCGGACCGGCATTCCTCGCGAGACAAGAAAGCGGCGCACTGCACGTCCTTCGCGTTGCTGCGGCCCAAGGGTGCAGCCGGTCACCGCAACCGCCTTCGCCGGGCCATCGAGGCCGCGATGGGCGCGGGCTCGGGAACAGCAAAGGAATTGAACATGGCCAATATCGGAACCTTCACCAAGTCGGGCGACGGCTACAAGGGCGAGATCGCCACGATGAGCGTTCAGCAGAAGAACGTGCGGATCGTTCGCGAAACCGAAACCGCCAACGAAAACGCTCCCTCGCACCGGGTCTTCGTCGGCCGCGCGGAAATCGGCGCCGCCTGGAGCAAGCAGAGCCAGGAAGGCCGCGACTACCTCTCGGTCAAGCTCGACGATCCCAGCTTCGCCGCGCCGATCTACGCCAACCTCTTCGCCGAGGACGACGGTGATACCTTCGCCCTCATCTGGACCCGCTCGCGCCGCACGGGCGGCGACTGAGCCGGATCAGGCCCCGCCGGGCGCTGCCCGGCGGGGCTTTCGCCATGCCAGGGATCGCAAGGCGCGCGGAAAGTCGGGCAAGGACTGCCGGAGGGGTGACAATCAGCGGCGCGAACAATTGTCACTCCCCCGCTGCCCCCCGCCTTCGCCATTGATGCCGACGACCGGCGGCAGCCCGCCGCCGTGGTCGAAGCCGAGCGGAGGCCGCCCATGGATGCCAGACCCACCCCCGTCGTTGCCCGTTTTTTGCGAACCCCCGATGCCGCCGTGCATCTTGGCTTGTCCGCCCGCACCCTCGAAAAGCACCGCTGCTTCGGCACCGGGCCAATCTACCGCAAGCTCGGCGGGCGGATCGTCTACTCGCTCGAAGATCTCGACGCCTGGGCCGAACTCGGCCTGCGCCGTTCGACCAGCGATCCGGGCAAGGGCGTGGTCCACCCCGCCAAGCGGCTCGACGGGTACACGCCGCCGGTGCGCCGCTGAGCCGAGCCATGCCGCGCCTGTCCCACTTCCCGGCCGAAGCCCGCCAGCTCGACCTGTTCGTCAGCGCAGGCGGCGACATCGCCGCGCGCGATGCACAGGACCTCATGGCCTGGCCGTTCTTCAGCCTGGCCAAGACCAAGCGGGTGCGCCCGATCGACTTCCGGATGGGCGAGGTCTCAATATTGGTCGAAGCCACCGCCGAACATGGCATGGCGACCATCTGGGACGCCGATGTCCTCATCTGGGTGGCGAGCCAGATCGTCGAGGCGCGCGATGCGGGGCGCGCGACCTCGCGGCTGATCGCCGCTAACCCACACGAAATCCTTGCCTTCACCCGGCGCGGCACCGGCAAGGCGAGCTACGAGCGACTGAAGGCCGGGCTCGACCGGCTGCAATCGACGACGATCGCCACCTCGATCCGTCAGAGAGATGCGCGGCGACGGCACCGGTTTTCGTGGATCAACGAATGGAAGGAGCGCCTCGACCACACGGGCCGTGCGCTCGGCATCGAAATGATCATTCCCGACTGGTTCTACGAGGGCGTGCTCGACCAGGCGCTCGTGCTCACCATCGACCCCGCCTATTTTGCCCTGACCGGCGGTCTGGAGCGCTGGCTTTACCGCCTGGTGCGCAAGCATGGCGGCAAACAGAAGCATGGCTGGAGCTTCGATTTCCAGCACCTCCATATGAAGTCCGGCGCGCTCTCGCCGATGAAGCGCTTCGCCTTCGAGCTGCGCGACATCGTCAGGCGCCAGGCGCTCCCCGGATACAGCCTCAGCCTCGACCATGCGCTCGGCCGTGAGCGGCTCAACTTCGTCTCCATCCCCCTCGATCCGTTCGACGCCGCGATGCGCCGTGTCGGCTTGCAGCCTGTGGATATGTCGTGATGGCATTCGGACTATCAGGAACCGCCGGACTCGGACGATCAGGAACCGGAAGTTCGGACTATCGGGAACCGGAATCGCCCGCAAACCCGCAGAAATCCGCGCCGTTTTTCGCCCTTAACTTAGCTAACAGAGAATCCTTCGGATTCTTGCTAACGCAATCGCGCCTGTGGACGGACGGCGCAGCGCCGCCCTGTCGGCCTGCCGCGACGCGGACGAGCGATGACCCACAGCTGACCCACGTCACGCTGGTCTGGCGCGAAGGCAAGCACGAGGACTGGCTCAAGTTCGGCAAGCCCGTGGCGACCCGGATCGTCAGCCGCAGCCAGCGGATCGAGAGCTATGCGCCCGGCCAGGTGTTCGCCCTCGTGCGCTGGGCCAGCAACGCCTATGGCACGATCCGCTCGTCGCTCGACATCGTGCGCGCCGCCGAGCCGGGTGAACCGGTCACCCCGGTGGCGCAGGTCGATCCTGGCGGCGAAGTGCTGCTCGGTGTGCATGGCTGGCCCAAGGTCGCGCAGGTGTTCCGTCTGGTCGATGCGATCGAGGCATCCGGGATCGATCCGTGCGAGGTCGCGCCCGACCATTGGCGCCACATCCACAACCGGATGGCCGCGCGCGAAGCACCGCGCGACTATTCGCCGGCGCGGCACCGCGCCTGGCTTCGGCGCAAGGCGCTGCTGTCATGATCCGGCGGCGCTTCCTGCTCGCAGGCGTGGTGGCCGCCGCCACACTGGCGACGCTCGCCGTGCCGGTCTCGCGCACCGCAGTGTGGAACGCCACCGCCTCGGTCCCGACCGGGCTCTACGCGATCCGCGGCAAGGCCGGCCTTCAAGTCGGTGAACGCGTCGCGATTCTGCCGCCGCCCGAGTTGCGCCGCCTGCTCGCCGAGCGGGGCTACCTCCCGACTGGCGTACCGCTCTTGAAGCGCATCGCCGCTATCAGCGGCCAGCGCGTCTGCCGCTTCGGGCACGGCGTGACCATCGACGGCGCTTTTGCTGGCGCCGCGCGCGCTCGCGACCGGATCGGTCGCCCGCTTCCTGCCTGGTTCGGCTGCCGCACGCTGCGCAGCGGCGAACTGTTCGTGATGAACCCGGCAGCACCCGACAGCTTCGACGGTCGCTATTTCGGCGTGCTGCGCATTGCCGATGTAATCGGGCGCGTCACGCCCGTCTGGACCGACGAAGCAGGCGACGGTGACCATGTCTGGTTCGCCGATCCCCGCAATGATCTTCCCTCAAGTTCACCAACCGAAGGAGACTGACCCATGCGTATCGGAACATTTGTTGCCGCCGATGGCGGCTTTGCCGGGCACCTCAAGACGCTGACGCTCGACATTGATCTGGTCCTCGTCCCGGCTGAACGCTCGGACAGCGAGAGCGCGCCGGACTTCCGCGTGATCGCCCGATCGGAGGACGAAACGCGCGAAGTCGGAGCTGGTTGGAAGCATGTCGGCGAGAAGGCTGGCGACTATGTTGCAATCCAGATCGACGATCCGCTGTTCATCCAGCCGCTGCGCGCCAACCTGTTCCAGGGCGATGGAAACAGCCACGTCCTGGTCTGGTCGCGCCCGGCCAGGCGCGAAGCGGCGGGCTGAGCCATGCGCGTTACTGCACCCCTCGCCTTCCTCGTCGCGGCGCTCTGCCTGTTCGGTGACGCGCCTGCCTATGGGCAGGTTGCTGCCGAACAGGCGCAGCCGCGCAGCGTCGCCATCGCCGATCATGTCGCCGAGGCCTCGCAGCGCTTCGGCCTGCCCGAGAGCTGGATCTATGCGGTGATGCGGACCGAAAGCGCGGGCCGGATCGGTGCGGTGTCGCCCGCTGGGGCGATGGGGCTGATGCAGCTCATGCCGGGAACCTGGGCGCGCCAGCGCGCCCGGCTCGCCCTCGGCAGCGATCCCTTCGATCCGCGCGACAATATCATGGCGGGTACCTCGTACCTTCGCGAAATGTACGACAGCTATGGCGCCACCGGCATGCTCGCCGCCTACAATGCGGGGCCGGGTCGCTATGAAGAGTGGCGCGACAAGCGACGTCCGCTCCCCGCCGAAACCCGCGCTTATGTCGCCAAGATCGCACCCGAACTGCAGACCGCGAGCACGGCGACCGTCGTCGCCAGCGCATCGCCGGTACCGCCCGTGCGTCTGTTTTGGACGCAAAGCCAGCTGTTTGCCGCGCGCTCCGAAAGCAGTGACGGCGCATCCGGCAGCGACCCCGCCGCGCCTCTGCGACCAATTCAAGCTCAGAACGCCCCGTTCAATGGCCTCTTCGCGCCCGTCTCGGGGAGCGGAACACAATGATCGCGCAGTTCACTCTCTGGCGCGCAATGGCGTGGAATGGCGGGCGATGGAGATGGATGAGGACGGACGGGAGGAAGAGGGAATTTCGATGGCAAGATAAAAGCAGCGCCGTCGGGTGGGGTGGAGACCATTGGAATTGCTGGTCTTTCAGCGCCAGCCGCTCAGACCCCCGGCTGGCAGCTTTTCGCGAAATTGGCGCAATTCTGCCATTTCCAGCGCCGTCGCCCGTCTAGAACTGCCAGATTCCGTGAGCGACGACGACTTCGAGATCAGGCCGGGACGGGTAAGGGATCGCGGTACTCGTTCGGCTAGACCCAGATCGCTCGTCGCCCAGGTGCGTGCGCTTTCGAACAAGGCGGGGCGTATTGGCATTACGGGGCGGGGCCGTCGCGGCACCGGACGCAACGCCCGCGGTCGGAGCGCGGTCTTGTCGATGCGGTCACGCCGGGGCCAACGCCGCGTGCTGGTCAAGGCCCGGGTGGTCCGGCACATCGGGACACGCTTCTCGGCGGCACCGCTTGTCCGGCACATTGCCTACCTCAAGCGCGAGGGTGTGACCCGCGACGGCAAAGATGCCGAACTGTTCGGCGGCAACGAAGGCGAGATCGATGGCCAAGGTTTCGCCGAGCGCTGCGCCGACGATCGCCACCACTTCCGCTTCATCGTCTCGCCCGAGGATGCTGGTGAGCTGGCCGATGTCAGGGCATTTACCCGCGAGTTGCTGACCGACATGGAGAAGGATCTCGGAACGCCGCTCGACTGGGTCGCGGTCGATCATTGGAACACCGACAATCCCCACATCCACATCCTCGCCCGGGGCAAGGCCGACGACGGCCGCGACCTGGTCATCGACAAGGACTACATCCGGGAAGGGATGCGTGGCCGCGCCGAAGAGCGGGTCACCATCGAACTTGGACCGCGCAGCGAGCGGGAAATCGACCGGGCCCTCGCCCGCGAGGTCGATGCCGATCGCTGGACCAGTCTCGACCGGCGATTGCAGCGTATGGCGGACGATCTGGGAGGCGTCATCGACCTGCGACCCGACCCGCAGCGAGCCCAATCGCCGATCGACCGCCACCTGATCGGGCGCGCCGGGAAACTCGAACGCCTGGGACTGGCAGCCAGCATCGCGCCGGCCTGCTGGACGCTCAAACCCGACCTCGAGCCGACTCTGCGCCAGCTCGGCCTGCGCGGCGACATCATCAGGACCATGCACCGGGCCATGACGGGGCTTGGTCTCGATGCAGATACCGGCCGCTTCGCGCTGCACAGCGAGGCGACAAGTGATCCGATTGTTGGCCGCCTGGTCGAACGCGGGCTCCATGACGAACTGACCGGCGAGGCCTATGCCGTCGTCGATGGGGCCGATGGGCGTGTCCACCATCTGCGTTTCTCCGATCTCGAGCAAACCAGCGACGCCAGGCCGGGTGCGCTCGTCGAACTCCGGACCTGGACCGATCGGCGCGGACGGCAGGGCCAATCGCTCTGGGTCCAGTCCGACCTGGCGCTCGCAGACCAGGTCGTCGCGCGCGGGAGCACCTGGCTCGACCGGCAATTGCTGTCGTCCGAACCAGTCGAGACCGGCGGCGGGTTCGGCACGGCAATCGAACAGGCCAAGCTTGATCGCGCTGCGCATCTTGTCTCCGAAGGACTTGCTACCCAGCGTGGCGGCAAGATCATCCTGGCGCGAAATATCCTGTCCACGCTTCGTTCGCGCGAACTGGCCGAAGCCGGCGAGGCCATCGCGGCACGCACGGGCCTTTCGTATCGGGCGAGCACCGAGGGCGTCGCCATTTCAGGCACCTACTGCCAGCGCCTGCAACTTGCATCTGGCCGGTTTGCGATGATCGACGATGGGATGGGTTTCGAGCTCGTGCCCTGGCGCTCGCAACTCGACAAGCATCTGGGCCAGCAAGTCACCGGCACGATCAAGGCAGGTGGCGGGATCGATTGGACGCTGGGGCGCCCGCGTGGGCTCGGGATATAGGAATTGCTCGCCCCCCAAGAACGGACATTGCTTCATGGAAGCCCAAGGGAGAGTGCGCTCAGGTCTCACTGACCAAGATTGCAGCCTGACCGCGCCAACGCAACTTCGATCGAAAGGTTGCCGGTGAGCAGCATGTCAACCAGTGGTTCGCTTTCCTTCCCACCCGCCCGTTTGAGGGCCAGCACGAAATCCAGCGACCGGGCGGGCCGACCGGTCTGCCGCGCATAGGCCGCAATCTCGAACAGCGCAGAGTCGATCGGCCGGTCCCCCAACCGCTCGCGCAGGCAGGCGAAGGTCAGCGTGGCGCGCGAATACATATCTTCGGTATCCTGGGCATCGATCAGAGGCGTTACTGCCTCGGCCGGTACAAGCCGCGCATGGGCAAGACGGTCAGCTTCCCAGGCCACCAATGCCTGCACCGCCTTCGCGCCATAGCGACGCTCGATCATCACCAGCTCAGCGTATTTTGCCAGGGATTCAATCAGGAATGCCCGCTCTTCCGGAATTCCGTAGCCGATGAGATGACCAAACCATTGGTGCGCCGTTTCATGCACTGCCCGGCGATAGGTCTGATCGAACCCGGCATTGAGCGAAGACTTCGGACGAAATCCGCGCCTGTGCGAGATCAGCATGGCCTGGGGCACGGCGAACCCGCTCGGGCCGAACTCGGGTGCTGCAATCAAGCGCAGAGTCCTGCCGGGGAATGGCGCGACCTCACGGTCCAGCCAGGTCAGCGTATCGCGCATGCCGAGCAGGTTGGGATCGTCTTGCGCGATTGACTCCGGTGCATGGATCTCGACCTGCAAGGCCCCGGCCGACCAGCGCTGTGGAGCCCATGCCAGGGCGAAGAACATGGGAAGGTTGCGGATCGCGCGATCGGTGCGGAAGTGGAAGTAACTGCGGTCGCCAGCCTCCCATCGGCGAACCAATTCACCCGGAGCAAGGCCATAGCGCCCGCGTTGCACCGATACGATCGTTTCAAGCTGTGCCTCATGGCGGGCCAGATCCACGCCAGCACGGCCGAGGCGTGATGGCGGGTTCAATGCCAGCACCGGCAGCCCGAATTGCCTCCTGAGGGCCGGATCACGCAAGGTGAGCTCGCGTTCGAAACCGATCACCGGAGTAATCTGAAACGCCGGAATCGAACCGAACTGCCGACGCAGGATCAGCATGCTTCTGGTATCGGCCAGCGCCGATCGCGCGACACGGGCGGAATAGTGAAGGGTTCGGATTTCACCCGGGTGCATTGGTGACGCCAGCCGAAACAGGGTTTGGCCGGTGGTCAGGTCTTGCAGCTCTGCTGTACCGGATTCGAGCGTGACCTTGCTGGAAACGTCGATCAGGTTGCGGCCGACCAGCACATGTTCGATTCTTGCATTCGTGCCGTTGACCAGTTTCAACTCCATTTGCAGTCCTGCGCTGCGGCCATCGGAGCTGAAGTCAACCGAGGTTCGCACAGCCGCAATGTGGGGCTGTGGGCGCTCCCGCCATTCGCCAAAGCGTCGCTCGTAGTCAGCCCTGCGCTGAGCCTTCTGTTCCGCGCTGACCAGCGCAAAATCGCTCTCGACAGCGCGATGGATTGCGAGACCTTGCCAAGCACCGCCGGCCAGCGCTGCGCTGGCCAAAATGGTGGCCGGATGGAAAAGTGCATTGCGCAGCGATACCTGGCCATAGGGCAGGCCCCGATGATGAACCCGGACCGCAAGGATCACGGCAAACATGCAGATCGCTGACCAGAACAGGGCATAGGGCAAGAGCATTGCCCAGTTGCCGGCGAGCCCCAGAACATGGTCGGGTGAGGTCAGGTGGAGTGCCAGTGGCTTCCACAAAGGATGGACAAGACCCATTGCCGGCGCAAGGTTGCTGTGCCCCAGCACCAGCAGGCCAAAGCCCATCAGGTTCGCCGCCATGCGCGATCGGAGCGCGGCGTGAAGCGCAGCGAAGGCTGCGGCGCTGAGCAACAGTCCGGGTAGCGCCTGTCCGCCCTGCTCGAGGTACTCGCGCGGCTGAACTGACGAGTCCGCGGCGAGTTGGGCGCCGAAGACCAAAAGCAGCGTGTAGGCAATGACGGTCAGCGCAACCAGCCACAGGCAGACAAGCTGATCCCAAAAGAAGCGCCAGGATGTGTGCGGCGTTGCGGCTGTCAGCTCGGCCATCCCCGTTACACGGCCGATCCTGCCCGTGCGATCGGCAACATGAAGCAGAAGGAGCGCCCCCATCGCCGGCACCAGGTCCCACATCACGCGGTTGAGGGCATCGCGGCTGTCGGGGATCAGTATCGAAAATTCCTCGGCATACTTCATCCCGCTGTACACTTCCGGGAAGACCAACAATGCCCAACCGGTAAGGGCCAGCAGGAAGAACTTGTCGAGCATGGTCCAGCGCAGCAACAGCGCAAGGTTCCCGGTTCTGCCCGAACGGTTGGTAAGGCCCGGCAGGCTCAAGCCTGCACGCTTGGCAGACCCTTTACGCGCGGGGGCGAGCGCCGGGATTGCGGCGATACCGTGCAGCAGAAGGAAGCATAGACCGAGCCAGCCGATCCGTCCGACGATGACAAATATTTCGCGTGAATGGGGCAGTGCGTCAGGTGGCGGCGGGTTGACCAGTGCGGTGATGGCATAGGGATCGGCCAGCAGCAGGGCCGAGCGCAACGGTTCCCAGGCGACATAGCTGCCGGCGATCAGCGGGGTGCCAGTCAAAGTTGCCAGAGCAGTGTAGGCCAGCCAGCCGAAGGTGGCGGCAAGATAGACCATGCCCGACCGGCCCTTAGCGCAGCTGACCCAAGCCAGCACAGAGGCCCAGATCAGGCTGGCCGGCAAATGTACCAGCGCCACCAGCTTGAGCGCCTGCTTTGTCAGCATGGCAAGATACTCGGGTCGATCAGAGGCCAGTATTCCGACAATCGCCACTTGTTGGAAGGCGCAGATCAAGACCAGCATCGCGGCAAAGCTGCCCGACCGCGTGGCCAGCCACACGCGCGGCGTCTGCGGATAGGCGGCGAAGAGCTCGCTCACCCCATGGTCCACCTCGCGCAGGTAGAACACTGGAGCGAGGGCGCCGGCGACAAAGGGCAAGACAAAGGCAGGAATGAACAGGTTGAGACGGAGCAGCGATTCAAGCAGCTCGCGCTTGTTGCCTGCAGCGTCATTTCCGGCGGCCAAAGCAACGATCGCGATTGCCAAGCTCGCGACGATCCAGATCAGTGGATGGCGCCGCACGATCAGCCACTCGCCGCGCCAGTCCGCGCGAGTCAGCATGGCTGATTGCTCTTCAGCTCGAGGAAATACCGGTCCTCGAGGCTGGGAACTGCGGCAACGAATGCCTCGTTTGGGGGGCTTTCGGCAAAGTAACGATGAACCGGGGTGCCGCGCCTAAAGGCCGTGCTAAGCTGCATGGCTGCTGAGCCCGGCGTTGCCGCAATTGGGGATTCCCAGATCCGCCCAGCCAGATCCTGCACCAGGGTCGCCGTCGCGCCCCGCGTTATCACCTTGCCCTTATTGACAATTGCCACTTCGGTGCAGAGTTGCTCGATATCGTCGACGATATGGGTGGAGAGCACCACCACCCGGTCGCCGCTCAGCTGGCTGAGCAGATAGTAGAGCCGCATCCGTTCTTCGGGATCGAGCCCCGCCGTTGGTTCATCGAGGATCAGCAGGGCCGGATCGCCCAGCAGCGCCTGCGCGATCCCGAACCGTTGGCGCATCCCGCCCGAAAAGGTCGCGACGGCCCGTCCGGCATGCGCGCTGAGGTTGGTAAGTTCAAGGAGCTCGTCGATCCGGCGCGCCGTGACTGCATCATCCGCCAGGCCTTTCAAAAGCGCCATGTGGCGTAGCATGGTCCGACAGCTGGCATGCGGATAGGCGCCAAAGGCTTGCGGAAGGTAACCGAGGCGGCGGCGCAGCGCGACCGGGTCGGCCAGGACATCGATCCCGTCAAACATGATGGTCCCGCAGTCAGGCAGCTGGATCGCCGCCAGGGTGCGCATCAATGTGCTCTTGCCGGCCCCGTTTGGCCCAAGCAGGCCGAACATTCCTGTTGGGATCGAGAGGTCGATTCCGGACAGCGCGTTGACCCCATTGCGATAGGTTTTGCCAAGATTGCGAACTTCCAGCATGCTGCCTCCGGTCTGTTGGTTCGCGGCTGACGCAGCAAAGGTGCCGGTGCAACCGGGCGATGACCGGAGGTGGAATTGTCATGGCGAACGGCCAGGGACCGGCGTTTGCCGCCGCTCGTCACCGCAGACGAGCCGTTCGTCATATAAAGGTGCCAATCGCTCGTCCTTGCCCCCAGCAAGGCACCGCGGGGAGAACGAGGGAAGCTTGTGAAGCGGATCGCAGTCCTGTTGCATGGCCGTCTCCCGCTCCAGGCTGCCCCGCTGGTGGTGGCGATGCTGGCCATTGTGCTGTGGGATCAATCCGCCAGCGCTGATCCGGGTCTGGGTTCATTGATCTGGCGCACCGGCCATGTTGGCGTGCTTCTGCTGCCCGCATTGGCCGCGCATCTTGCCGCCTGCCGCTGGCACCATTGGCAAGCCATTCTGGTCTGGCTTGCCGGTTTCCTGTTTTATACGGCCGCCTGCGCCATCTGGGCTCCCGGAGCCACGCTGACAGCATGGCAATGGGCCTCGGCGGCGGGGTTCAGCTTGATTTTCCTGCTGTTTCACCCCGGCGCGCGAAGCCGCCACGATGTCCCGAATGCACACGAAGCACCCGACTTGCACCTGCCGTTCACGCTTGATGGCACGATTGCAGCACTGCTCGGAATTTGGGTTCTGGGATCCACCTCGCTGTTTGTCTCTACTCCCGATGCCGCACGCAACCAGCCGCTGCGGATATGGCTAAACTGGCAGCGCATTATGGCCGAGCCTGGTGAAGCGGCTTGGTACCTTGCCCAGTTCACCGTGCTCGCAGTGGTGCTCTTCGCCTGGTATTGGGTATGCCGCTATGTCCTGGTGCGCCAGGTGCTGCGCCGCCATGGTATTGTGCCTTTCGGCCTGGCGATCGTGGCATTCTTCGCGGTCGGCACACCCGTTGCCGCCAGCATCGGCCTGCTGATGCCGCTCAACATCCCGGAATGGACGCTGATCCCGTCCGAGAATCAAAATCCGTTTGATCCGGACAATTTCCGATTCGCGTTCTGGCTAACCGCGATCCTGGTCCCGGTCGTGCTAACCGTAGAGCGCTTGCTGACCGAGCAAACTGAGGCCAGTACCCGGCACGAACGGGTCAAAGCCGAACTGCACATGCTGCAGCGGCAGATCAATCCGCACTTCCTGTTCAATACCTTGAACACGCTTTACGCACTCTGTCTGAAGGATCGTGAGGAAAGCGCGGCTGCAGTAATCAAGCTCTCGGATCTGCTGCGTTATGTGGTCTATCGCGGTCAGGCTGACTGCGTTTCCCTCGAGGAGGAAGTGGACTATCTCAGGAATTATCTCGACCTGCAGCAGCTGCGCTTTGGGCATCGCTGTTCTCTGGACGCAAAATGGCCAGCAACCCACCCAAGCTTTGGCGTGCCGCCGTTGTTGTTGATCATGCTGGTTGAGAACGCGTTCAAACACGGGGTCGAGCCGACTGACGGGACATGCCAGATACAGATATCGTTGGCGGTCAAAAGTAAGACGCTACGTTTCGAATGCACTAATTCGTTGCCGCCGCTGCAGCCATCGAACCCTGCCGGTTTAGGGCTCGCCAACCTGCGACGACGACTGGAACTGCTTTTTGAGCAAGATTTCGAACTTCGGGTCGGCCAGGAAGATGGATTTTGGCGAGCCCGCCTCGAACTGGACCTTGTGCCGTGCTGAACGTCTTGATCGTTGACGATGAGCCCTTGGCCCACGAAGTGTTGGCGCACCATTGCCGCGGCGAACCCGACATTGCGATTGCTGCCCATTGCCTCAGCGCAGCCGAGGCGCTGGCCCGGCTCGAGGCCCAATGCATCGACCTTATGTTTCTCGATATCCGAATGCCCTTGTTTGGCGGGCTGGATTTGCTCCGCGGCTTGCACAGCCCCCCCCTTACGATCATTGTCAGCGCGCACCAGGAGCATGCGCTCGCCGGGTTCGAACTTGACGTGGTCGACTATCTTCTGAAGCCCGTTAGCGCAGAACGCTTCCAGAAGGCTTTGGGAAAAGTCCGCCGCCGCATCGCCGAACGGCCGATCCCTAGACCAGCAAACCCCGAAGACATTGTCCTGAAAGTCGATCGGGTGATGCGGCGGTTTCGGCTCGCCGAAGTTTCGGCATTCGAAGCTCAGGGTAACTTCGTGAATGTTGTCGGGGATTGGGGCACTGCGCTTGCAACAGCGACGCTGAAGGGCCTGCGTACAGGCCTTCCGCCCGAACGCTTTGTTCAGGTCCATCGCAGCTTCATTGTCAATCGCGACAGGATTGTGGAGCAACACCACGACAAAGTACGGCTTGAAGATGGCCGGCTATTCCCGATTGGGCGATCATATCGTGCGGCAGACCTCCTCAGGCCGCCAGCCAGCGAAAATCGTGAAGATCGCGCCACGATGCCAGACGTTTGCCAGCGACTACCTTGACGATGTGCTTCTTTATTCCCGCTTCGCCAGATTGCACCAATTTCCATGTAAGCTCTGCCACAGGGCGCGCATGAACGAACGACAGGTATCAGGTGCCTTTTTGTCTGCTTGAAGCGCGGTATTGCTTGGAGGAACTGTCAGCCGAGCAGAATGCGCTGATCGGCAGCGTTTCCGTTGTGGAATGCAGGCACGGTCGTTCAATTCCTGGCCCGGAATACGACACCGCTATTTAGCGCACGCCAGCCCACGATGTCAGCGCCCAGCCGCTTGCGGCGGCGACATCCTTTGGATCATGTAAGCCACATGTCAGCAGCAAAGATCCTCTGGGGCCAGGTGCTGGCCGTTTTTATAATTGTCCTGGCCAGCGTATGGGCGGCCACCCAGTGGGCGGCCTCGGCACTCGGGTTCCAGCCCGAGTTAGGCGCGCCTTGGTTCTCGCTGTTCGCCTATCCGATCTACCGGCCCTATGACTTGTTCTGGTGGTGGTTCTCCTACGATGCCTATGCACCGAAGATCTTCGATAAGGCCGGGATGATCGCCACCTCGGGCGGGTTCGTTGCAATCGTGGTGGCCATTGCCATGTCGGTCTGGCGCGGCCGGGAGACCCGGAGTTCCAACACCTATGGTTCTGCGCATTGGGCGACGCGCAGTGACATCGCCAAGGCCGGCCTGCTTACCGAAAAAGGCGTCGTGCTGGGCAAGTTCAACAACAGCTACCTGCGCCACGACGGCCCCGAGCATGTCCTCTGCTTCGCACCGACCCGTTCGGGCAAAGGTGTAGGGCTAGTCATCCCGACCCTGCTGACCTGGCCCGGCTCAGCCATCGTCCACGATATCAAAGGGGAGAATTGGGAACTGACCGCCGGTTTCCGCTCCGGGTTCAGTCGCGTCCTGTTGTTCGACCCGACCAACCTCAAATCCGCCGCATACAATCCGCTGCTCGAGGTCCGGCGCGGCATCTGGGAAGTGCGCGATGTCCAGAATGTCGCGGATGTCCTCGTCGACCCGGAAGGCAGCCTCGAAAAGCGCAACCACTGGGAGAAGACCAGCCATGCCCTGCTGGTCGGTGCGATCCTCCATGTCCTTTACGCCGAGCCTGACAAGACGCTCGCGGGTGTTGCCGCATTCCTCTCCGATCCAAGCCGGGCCATCGAAGCGACGCTGAAGGCGATGATGGCGACGCCCCATCTGGGCGAAGCCGGCCCGCACCCTGTGGTGGCAAGCGCCGCGCGCGAACTGTTGAACAAGTCGGAAAACGAACGCTCGGGTGTGCTCTCGACCTCGATGTCGTTTCTCGGTCTCTACCGCGACCCGGTCATTGCCGAGGTGACCCGGCGCTCCGAATGGCGAATCGCCGATCTCGTCGACGCCAAACGTCCGGCGACTTTGTACCTGGTCGTGCCGCCTTCCGACATCAGCCGGACCAAACCGCTGATCCGGCTGATTCTCAACCAGATCGGTCGGCGGCTGACCGAGGAACTGGAAGCGGGCAAGGACCGGCATCGGCTGTTGCTCATGCTCGACGAGTTTCCTGCATTGGGCCGCCTCGACTTCTTCGAGAGCGCGCTCGCATTCATGGCTGGCTATGGACTCAAGGCCTTCCTGATTGCCCAGTCGCTCAATCAGATCGAACGGGCTTACGGCGCCAACAATTCAATCCTCGACAACTGCCATGTCCGCGTGGCCTTCGCCACCAACGACGAGCGCACCGCCAAGCGCGTGTCGGAATCGCTGGGCACCGCGACCGAACAGCGCTCGATGAAGAACTATGCCGGTCACCGGCTGTCGCCGTGGCTGGGGCACCTCATGATATCCCGTTCAGAGACCTCCCGGCCGCTTCTCACCCAAGGGGAGATATTACAGCTACCCGCTACCGACGAGATCGTCATGCTGTCCGGAGCGCCGCCAGTGCGGGCTAAGAAGGCCCGATACTATTCCGACCCCCGTCTGCAGGGCCGGATCCAAAGGCCGCCGCAACTTACTACTGAACGAAGCGACGGAACGCCGCTTGATGATTGGAGTGGACTTCCGGCCGTGAAGCCAGTTCGCTCAGAGGCCTGGAGTGCATCTGGCGACGAAGATGGAGCCAATGGCGGCGTTCGCAGAGAGCCCGAATTGCCGTTGCATGTCGAGATCGCGCCACCACTCAAGTCTCCGGCTAACGAGTTCGATTTCAGGAGCGGGGATGAATCTGACGCCGATGCCGCATGGTCGGAGCGGCTCCGGACCAGAATGGTAGCGAACTCCCGTCAGGCAGCACTTGATCCTGGCGACGGAATCGAGCTTTGAAGTCGAAGCACACGTTTCGACTCTCACCGGGGGTCGCCGAACAACTGGCCGAATTGGCGTGTTGAGTAGCGCTGAGAATTGACCCAGGAGGTGCAGAAATTATCACTGAGAATTGACCCATGCTTTCCTCGCCCCCGGCTGACAGTCGGGAGGCATCGGAGTGATCGACATGGACCTACTCAGTGTGATCCGCCGCTGGC
>NZ_JAUYNB010000014.1 GCF_030699305.1 Novosphingobium sp. | reverse complement strand
GCTGTGGCGTGACAAAGAACGCGCCAATCACATCAATAGATTGATAAATAGCAATAATGTCGTCTTCTCGGTGAATCTTTCCCTGGCGCAGACGAAAGTCATCTTCCCCTGGGTGCCAAAATAGCCGACACGGCGGTTGCTGCTTGCGAAGCCGGAGTCGTCCCTTGTTCGAACGAAAACCGCCAAGGATAGCCAAGCCGTCCGAAACGGCTTTGAAGGTCGGCGCCGAACTCTACTCCGTGTTTCGCAGGTTCGTGCCGCTAGAAGGGCCTTTGACTGCCGCAGCGGTAGCAGCGATCTCCGAGGAAGCTGGACTGGGCGCGCGCCGGATACGGGAGCTTGCGCGCCGATTTCGAATCAACCCCATCGCCGAGAGCCTTGCTTCGCTGCCCAAGGGCCCCCAGCCCGGCAAAAAGCACGCCGCGGCGGCAGTTATCGAGGCGATCAACAAAGAGATTGTCGTGATTTTCCTGAAAAGGCCGACTCCCGCGATCAGGGAAGCGGCAAACCAGATTCGCGGCCTGCTGATCGCGGACACGGGCGATTATCGGTTCGACATGGTCGACGTTCCCAGTGTGCGCAGCATCGAGCGGATGATAGGCGAGATCAGTTCACCCCAATTGGCGCGCGCAACTATGGGGTCAAAGCGGCGAACCGCGCACGAACCCCATCCTGGCGAATACCCCAGCGCAGGGCTTCTGGATGTTGTTCAGATGGATCATTCGCCGGCCAATGTCATGCTGGTGGATAGTGTTGATCGCAACGCCCTGGGGAGGCCCTGGGTGACTTTGCTCATCGATATCTGGAGCCGCTGCATCCTCGGGTTCTATGTGAGCTTTGGGGACCCATCGATCTTCCGGTGCGGGCGGGCAGTTGCCAATGCGCTGTTGCCCAAGCAACCGTTACTCACTGGCCTCCGCATGACGGAGGATTATCCGATGCATGGCTTTTTCAAGCGGTTACACGCCGATTTCGCTTCGGCGCATCGCGCTGAAGCGTTCAGAAGCGCCTGCCACACCTATGGGATCGATCCGGATGTCCGGCCGCGTGGCGCCTCGCATATGGGCGGACATATCGAGCGTCTGATCGGCACTATGTCGGACAAGATGTTGCTGCTTCCCGGCGCTACGGGCGGCGATGTCACCAAGCGTGATGGGTACGATCCTTCGGAGAAGTCGGCCATGACGCTGGAGGAGTTTGAGCGCTGGTTTATCAGGGAAATCTGCCGCTATCACATGACGCCGCATGAAGGGCTCGGAAAGCTTGCACCGGCACAAATGTGGGCCGACGGGGTTGCGACACATGGTTCGCTGGTTCCCCCCGGAATCGATGTCGAGCAATTGACCCGCCGGTTTCTGCCGTGGATCGAACGCACCGTGACGGCCAGCGGGGTTCAGATCGACTACCGGCGGTACTGGCACGAGAGCTTCGCGGCCCGGATTGGCCTCAAAATCATGATCCACGTCGATGAGCGCACGATCCACGAGGTGTACCCGCAGATCGACGAGAAGCTCGTCGCCGCGCGCGTCGTGGGCACGTTCCCCCATGTGACGAAAGTCGAGTGGGACGCTGCCGCTGCTGCCTTGCGAACCCGTGGCCGCGCCTTTCAACAGAATGGCGGGCAAACGGAGATCGCCCGGCTCGTAAATGCCAACCGGCAGGAAGTGCAAGGCGCAACGATCCGCACCCGGGAACAGCGGGGCTTGCGCAAACGGCTCGAACGCGAGGGCATTTCACACAGTGCCGCTCCGCCGCCCGAAGGGCTTCGGGAAGAACGAGCGAAGTGGCTGTCTGTCGAGGAATTGGGGGAGGTGAAGTGGCTCAAACCGATCAACCAGTAGTATCTTCGCAGTCATCGGGCTCGCTGCACAAGGCGTTCTGGATCGATTTCGACCAGGCGCGGGCTCATGTGAATACGCTGATGGGGCTCGTCGACGAGGACCCGGACGACCGGCCGACTTGCGTGGTCCTGGTGGGGCAGTCCGGCATGGGCAAGACGTCGATCCTGAAGGAGGTCGGCCGGCGCATACGCTTGGCCTATCCGGAGCCGGCGAACTTGGGCGAGGCGCGCTACGTGCCGATGTTGCACGCGGTGGTGCCGACCCACCCGACTGCACTCAGGATCAATCTGGCGCTGTTGTGGAAGCAGGGGTGGCCGCTGACCAGGCGCACGCATCAGATTGCCGACCTCAAGGTGGCAGAACTGCTGGGCAAGCAGGGAACCAAGCTGGTTGCGATCGATAACGTCCATGCGATCCTCACAGCCAGCGGCCGGGCGCGGCGCGATGCGCTGGATTCCTTCCGCTTCCTCATGAGCGAGGGCAACGTTCACATGGTCGTCGCGGGTCTCGACGTCGCTGCCGACATCTTCAGCGACGACGTGGAGCTGGCTTATCGCTCGATTATCTTGCGCATGCCTCCCTGGCTTCCGGGCGAGCCCTCGCAACAACTGATCCGGGCTCTGGCCCACCGCATGGGCTTGATCGATCCGGATCGCTTCGCAGAGCCGGAAATCGCCGAGTTCATCTGGCGCAACAGCCACGGGGTGACCGGCAATTTCAAGCGGTTGCTGCACCGGAGCTATCGTGTTGCCAAGGACACATACGGTCGGCAACGGGTTGAATTTTCCGATGTATACGAGGCCGCCAAGTTCTTTCCCTCCTATATCGACCGGTGACGGGAAGGGAGCATAAGCCGGAATCGGAACCGCTGGCGCTTCGCGTGCGCCCGCAGGCTGAAGAATGCTTCGATTCGTGGATTGCGCGGATGGCGCTCGCGCATGACACCACGCGGGGCGCACTGTTTCAGCATCTAGGCATCGATTCAGCGCTTGCCAGCCTGGACCTCGCCCGGGGTACAAGCGGTGTCGCGCTAGAAGATTTTTACGCAGTGTCCCAGATGGTCGGACAGCTTGCCTGGGCGGTACAGACCGAGCCGGAACACATTGAAAGCTCGTTTCTAGCTGTCGATGGTGCCGCGCTGCTACCGCGCCGCTCGCGCCATTATGCCTGCGCCCGCTGCTGGCAGGAAGCGCTGCGTGACGGACGGCCACGGATCATCCGCAAGGAATGGATATTACGAATGAGCTGGCGGTGCCGTCTGCACGATCTCCCGCTGAGCAAGGTGCCGGTACCCGGCGGGGCGACGGATCAGGATGACCTCTCCTGGTTGGGCGGAGCGATCGCCGGCGCGGAGAGCCTGCGGTGGGGTCTGGGCTACCGGGGGGCGATGATCGAGCGAAACGAGGTGTGCCTCGACACGCTGATCCGGCAGAGCAGACGGCGACTGAAGGGCCGCAATCAAGACTACCTCGATCGCTTTCAGGCGAACGTCTATCATTTTGCCCGCGACCGCATCGCCATGCTGGCCTTGGCACATAGTCACGCCGGCCGGTCAGTGTGGGGATTCGAGCAATTGATCGGGCGCGGCCTGGCAGAGCGTCCGGGCAGGAATATGGAGTCGCTCGAACCCCCCAGGCGAGCGAAGCGACGGGCGGCGCGTTGGCGCGTGGGGCAGGGGAGGGCACTGCCCCGGGCCTTCGACGCTGAATTGCTCGGTGTGCTGCTGGCCTATGCCCAGGTGCGCGAGCGCCGAGACGCACAGGCCCGATCCGGCCATTTTCCGACCGGTGAGCCGTGATTGACCTCGCGCATCGCGGTGCCACCGGCATTTTCGGCAAAAATCGCGCTCAGAGCCCCGTAGAGCGCGTCCACAGGGTCTTGGCACCCTTACCTATCCCGAAGGGTATTTTCGCGTTCTTTGGGCGGTTTCCGCGACCCCGGATATTACGGCTATAATTCAGTAATTTGGTAGGAATTTTGCGATTCAGCGGCGATGCCGAGCCGCTGCAGGCGCGAATCGATCGCTGCCATCTCGGCATCGAATTGCCCGAGGATTGCATCGACGGCGCGGGTGGGCTGGGGTTGGCCGCGCGGCCGGCCGCGTTCGGGCGGCTTCACCCCGAGCGCGACGGCGACATCGGGGGTGACATAGGTGCGCCATGATTGCCGCGCGCCGACCGCGACGAGCAGGCCCAGACCTTCGGCGCGCGCCAGCAGCTTACCGGCCCCAGACGGCGTGACACCGAGTTCGCCGGTGATGGTGCGCGCGGCGAGGCTCGGCCGGGCCAGCGCGAGGCGGGTGAGCTCGGTGAGCTTGCCGGGGCGGTGCTCACTCGCCACGGCGGTAGCGGCGCGCAGACGGAACCGTTCAAGCGCGTCGAGCCGCTCGAGACCGTCCTCGGCGCTTTTGCGCAAGCCCTTCAACAGACGCTTGAGCAGCGCGGGGCGGGCATCAAGCGCGAAGCGCTGGGCCTCGTCGCCGCCTGCGAGGCAGGGCAGGGGGGTGTGGGTGAGCTTGAGACGGGCAAGCAGGATCGGCCGTGCCAGCCAGGGCGAGGAGCTGGCGTCGTTGCGGCACCAGATGTCGGCAAGGTCGAGTGCGCGCACCAGGGCAGGGGCCTCGGCCCAGCCCCGAGGCAGCTCGAAGCTGAACGGCAGGTCTTCGCGCCAGTGGGATCCCGCGGGTTCGGCGAGGCGGGCCTGCCAAGCGGGCAGGGCGCCGAACGGGTCGCCGGTCGTGGCGATCCGCCCCCGGCCAGGCAGGTGGAGCCCGCACTGGCCTGCAAAAACATCGATTTCGTCGATTTCGACGCGTTGCAGCTGGAGCGCGCGGGTATAGCCGGTCCAGGCGGCGCGCAAGCGCCACGCCGGTGCCACCAAACTTGCACAAATCCGGGCATCGAGCCTCGCGATCGCGGCCATGGCATCTCCGAACGCCCCGGCAAGGTCGGGTGTCCAGGCAAGCGCGCAGAAGGGCAAGGGAGGGCGGGCCATGGCAAGATAGTATCCTTAAACTGGTAGGTCAGTCTACCCTGTGCTACGCTTAGTGTTGATAATGGCTGCTTATCACGCCTCTATACATTATAGAAACGCCCGGCTATCCTCACGCCCATGGCGAAAAAGCGTCCCTCCACCGCAATTGTTCTGTTGAGCTGCGAGCCTGTCGATCTCATCGCTGACGTGCGGGCGCTGGTCGGCGGCGGTGAGGCCATCGACGCCGCGCTGCTCGACGCCGCCATGCGGGGCTGGTCGCGCAACACAAGGCGGGCGTTCCGCTCTGACCTGACCTTGTGGGGTGGGTGGTGCCGCAAGCACGGCGTGTCCGCGCGTGAAGCCTCGCCAACAGATGTGGCAGCCTGGATACGCGCGCTAGCCGGGATCGATACCTCGGACGTGACGCCGCGCGCTGCGGCGACCATCGAGCGCTACCTCGTTCATGTCGGATGGGCTTACCGGATGGCGGGTCTTCCCGACCCGACTGCCGATCCCTTGGTGAAGTTCGAGCGCAAGGCGGCGCGCAAGCACCTGGGCGTGCGCCAGCGTCAGGCCCGGGCCATCCGGTTCAAGGGCGATATCGCCGATCTCGACAGCCCTGCGTCCGGCGTCTGCCTTGCCCACCTCATCAAGGCCTGTCGGCGTGACGCTCTGGGCCTGCGTGACGCAGCGCTGCTGCGCATTGCATACGATACCGGCGCACGCCGATCAGAGCTGGTGGCGATCGACGTGGCGCATATCGAGGGCCCCGACGCCGAGGGGGCGGGGATTCTGAACATCCCCTCGAGCAAGACCGACCAGGCGAGCGAGGGCGCTGAGGCCTATCTTGCGCCCGCGACCTTGGCGGCCATCGCCCGCTGGCGCGAAGTGGGCGGCATTGACAAGGGTCCGCTGCTGCGCCGGGTGGTGACGCACTTCGACGGCTCGATCGACAGGATCGGTTCGGCGCGGCTGCATCCCAATAGCATTGGCCTGATCTACAAGCGTCTCGTCCGCCGCGCTTGGGAAAAGCGCCTGCTTGGCGAGATGAGTGAGGCTGAGCTCGAGCGTTGGCTGAAAGCGGTGTCCTCGCACTCGATAAGGGTTGGCGTGGCGCAGGACAATTTTGCGGCGGGCGAGGGGCTACCCGCGATCATGCAGGCCTACCGCTGGCGCGACGCCCGCACGGTCATGCGCTACGGGGCGAAACTGGCCATGAAGAGCGGCGCCAGCGCGCGGTTGGCCAAACGTTTTAGCGATCAGGTGTAGGGGGCAGAGGGACCGTCTCGGCGCATATTCTCACCGCAGTCTATTTTGGCACCCAGCCTGCGAAGAACTGCACGCTACTGCGCTCTTCTTTGGCGTCCGACAGCCGCCCACCGGCGCAAGGTTGGCGTCGTGCAACGCCAAGCCCGCCCGCTCCGATTCAAGGGTGCGGTCAAGGATCCGCTCGCTGACGTTCCGCGTGGGATCAATGTCCGCGCCGCGCTCGATGCCTGCGGCGACACGCTTCCCGGGCTGCGCGACCGGGCACTGCTCTCTGTGGCCTATGATACCGGTCTGCGCGCGAGCGAGCTGGTGGCGATACAGATCGACGATATTGTCGAGGCGCTCGATCCCGACGCGCGGCTGCTCAAGATCGCGCGATCGAAAGGCGACCAGGAAGGGGAGGGGGCCACTGCCTATCTCTCCCCGCGCAGTGTCAGTGCTGTTGCCCGGTGGCTGGGTGAGGCTGGCATCGAGACGGGAGCGGTGTTTCGCCTGGTGATCGTGCGGCGTTACGCGGCGCGCAGCGCGCGCAGCAAGATCAACTCGAATTCTGTCGGGTGGAACGCCCGCTGGGACAAGACATGGTTCACCGGCAAGGACGCGACACCGGCCCGGGTCGAATATGATGTTGGCGATCTTGCACTACATTCCGGTTCAATCACGCCGATATTCCGGGAAATCCTGCGCCGAGCATTCAAGGCGGGGGCCTTTGGTGACCTCGACGGAAAAGTGTTCGAGGAGCAGCTGGGACAGATCAGCGCGCATTCGACCCGAGTCGGGATCAACCAGGACTATTTCGCTTCAGGCGAAAATCTCGCGGGCATCATGGATGCTCTGCGCTGGAAATCACCCCGGATGCCGCTGCTCTACAACCGTAATCTGGCCGCTGAACAGGGTGCCGCAGGTCGCCTGCTTGGCAGGATGGAATAATGTCGTCTATTTTGGTACGCCAACTTCGGGACCGGTACGGGGAATGACGTCAATTATGGCGCGTCACA
>NZ_JAUYNB010000040.1 GCF_030699305.1 Novosphingobium sp. | reverse complement strand
GGCGTGGGCGTCGGCGCGGCCTGCGCGGGACGGGGGGGGGCCGTGGCGGCGGGGCGCGGCGCGCTGACCACCGGGTTGTCGGGATCGACCGGACCGGGCGCGCGCGGCGTGGGCGTGGCGGTGGCGGCGGGCAGGCGGTATTCCTCCACCGATTGCGCAGCCACTGACAGCGGCACCAGTGCCAGCGCCGCACCGCCGATGATTGCCCCGATATTCCGCATTATTCCGTCCCGAATGTGTGTCACGCGCATCGCGCTTTGCGGCCTGAATAGGGAGTGAACCCATAGCGGCCAACCGCTCACTTGTGTCTGCCGCGCGATCGGGGCATGGCGCGTGACATGACAGACACACATCGCCCCAAGTTCCTGGGCCAGAACAGCGCGCTGCCGACCTCTCCCGAAGCGGCGGTGCTGGACTATGTGCCCAATCCGCGTGACGGTTCGCTGTACATGGTGCGGTTCGCCGCGCCGGAATTCACCAGCCTGTGCCCCGTCACCGGCCAGCCCGATTTCGCGCATCTGGTGATCGATTACGCCCCCGGTGAAACCATCGTCGAATCGAAAAGCCTGAAGCTGTTCCTGGGGGCTTTCCGCAACCACGCGGGCTTTCATGAGGACGTGACCGTGGGTATCGGCCAGCGCCTGTTCACCGAAATGCAGCCCCACTGGCTGCGCATCGGCGGCTACTGGTATCCGCGCGGCGGCATCCCCATCGACGTGTTCTGGCAAAGCGGCCCGGTGCCGGACGGCCTGTGGGTGCCCGATCAGGGCGTGCAGGGCTATCGCGGGCGGGGCTGAGGCTCCGCTGCAATGCTAACCGTCACCCCAAACTGATCCGGGGTGACGGCTGTTCTGTTGCATTACCTTGTCCCCAGCCCGCGGGCGATGATGCCGCGCAGGATTTCGCGGGTGCCGCCGCGCAGCGACCAGCTGGGGGCGTTGTGGACGATGTTTGCCAGCACTGCCGAATAAGCCCCTGCGGCGCGCGGATCGGGTTCGCAATCGATCAGTTCGCGCGCGATATCGGGCAGCCCCTGTTCGAACAGCGCGCCGATATCCTTGACGATCGCGGCTTGCAGCCCGGCGTCCTGATGGTTCTGGAGCATCCCCGCGACCGAGCGCGACAGTCGGCGCAGCACGGCAAGGCGCGCGGTGACGCGGCCCACGGTGATCTGCGCGGCGTCGCTCTGGCGGGTTTTCAGCACCTCGATCAGCTGCACCAGCAGTTCGATCGAGGACAGGAACCGCTCCGGGCCGGAGCGTTCGAACGCCAGTTCGCTCATCACCTGATCCCAGCCCTGGCCTTCTTCGCCCAGCAGCATGGAGGCCGGGACGACCGCGTCCTCGAAATGCATTTCGTTGAAGTGGTGCTGGCCGGCCAGATCGATGATCGGGCGGATGGTCAGCCCCGGGGTGTTCTTCAGGTCGATCAGCAGCTGGCTGGTGCCCTTGTGCCGGTCAGCGGGGGTGCCGCTGGTGCGGCAGAACAGGATCACATAGTCCGCCTCATGCGCGAAGCTGGTCCAGACCTTGGTGCCGGTAACGCGGTAAACGTCACCGTCGCGCACGGCCTTGGTGCGGGTGGCGGCAAGGTCGGAACCGGAGTCCGGCTCGCTCATCCCGATCCCGAATGACAGTTCACCGCTGGCGATGCGGGGCAGGATCAGCTGCTGCTGTTCCGGCGTGCCATACTTGATGATTGACGGGCCGCTCTGCCGGTCGGCAATCCAGTGCGCGCCGACGGGCGCCCCGGCGGCGAGGCATTCTTCCACCACCACGGCGCGTTCGAATGCGGTGCGTTCATGCCCGCCGAATTCCTTCGGCCAGGTCATGCCCAGATACCCGGCCTGACCCATCGCGCGGCTGAACGCGCGGTCATAGCCATACCAGCTGTCAGAGCGTTCGCGCGGGGTGCGGTCTTTCAGCTGCTCGGCCAGAAAGGCGCGAAATTCAGCCCGCAGGGCGACAACGGCGTCGCTGTCAGCCGGGGGGGCGGGAAAGGGGATCGCGCTCATAGTTCAGTCACCATCGGCCAGAATCCGGGTCCGCCTGCGTCGAGCGCGGCCTGACCCAGCAGTTTCGCCCACATCACCTGCCCGCCGAATTCATCGCGCCAGGCCCACAGGGCAGTCGTGTAAAGATGCAGGCGGTGTTCGCGGGTGAACCCGATCGCGCCGTGCATCTGGGTGGCGATGCTGGCGCCCGCCGTCGCGGCTTCGCGTGCGCGGAGTGACCCGGCAGCGACGCCCAGAAACTCGCCCCGGTCCAGCGCTTCGCCCGCCAGATCGGCCGCAGCAGTGGCGCAGGCCAGTTCGCCCGCCAGCTTGGCGAGTTCGTGCTGGACGACCTGATTTTTCTGGAGCGGCTTGCCGAACTGCACCCGCGTCGCGGTGTGCGACAGCGTCAGGTCCAGTGCGGCTTCCAGCGCACCGGCGATCTGATAGGCGCGCACCGTCGCGCCGCCCGCCAGTGGGCAATAGGGCAGAGGGGCCGAGGCATCGACCGCCCAGTCGATCCGGATCGTCGGGCGCGGGTGGAAGTTCAGCGACAGGCCGGTTTCCGCAATCGTCCAGCCCGAACGCGGCACACGGTAGAGCGTATCGCCCACCGCGAGCGCCAGACAATCGAGCTGCTCGCCCCAGACGACGCGTTCAACCGTGCCGACCAGGCGGTCGCCCTCAATCGTCAGGTGATCGGCGCGGGCCAGCGTGGCCGGGCCAGAAGCCAGCGGCAGGCCAGCAGCGGCGAGCAGGCGGTTGGCGGCCATCGTTTCGGCCACCGGCAGCGGCACGGCGTGCAGGCCCAGCAGGCGCAGCGCCTCACCCGTTTCGGCGAGCGTCAGGCCGAACCCGCCCTGTTCCTCGGTCAGCAGGGCTAGCGGCAGACCCATGTCCTCAACCTCGGCCCAGACGACGTCAAGCCACTGGCCATCGCGTGCGCGGGTCTGCGCGGTGTCGTCAACCGACCGCTCGAACAGGCGCTGGATCATGTCTGCAAGCATCGTCGCCCGCTGCTCCCTTGTCTGGTTGTGGTGCCGGCTACAGGAATCGAACCCGTGACCCCCTGATTACAAATCAGGTGCTCTACCAACTGAGCTAAGCCGGCTATCTGGACCTTGGGCCAGAATGCTTATCGCAGCGTCCTTAGCGTCACCTTGCGCCAAAGGTCCACCCCTCTGTGCGGGCGATTTCATCGGTCAGTGCGGGCGGGGACCACAGCGCCGGATCGGGCGCGGCGGTGCGCAGCCAGGCGGCGGTCAGCAGCGCGTCGCTGGCGTGATCGGCAATCGGCCCGGTGCCGGGCACACCCGCGCTGCCCAGCACGGCGAGCGCGGCGTTGAGGTCGGCATGGTCGCGCATCTTGGACCGGCCCGCGCTGCGCCCCGCTGCCATCGCCGCCAGCGTGGTATAGATTTCGGTCACGACCGAGCCGGACGCGGGCATCGGGTCAATCGGCCAGACCGGCAAGTGGCCGTCCAGCCGGTGCAGCAGCCGCATCCCCGTTAGGCTGGACTTGCCGACTTGCGCCGCCCCGACCAGGTTGAAGTTGCTGTAAGGCTTGCAGCCCATTGCGGCCTGCGCGCGCTCGGTCACGCGGAAGCGGCCTTGGCCGCCGGGAAATAAGTCGCCCTGGCGCCCGCCATGGCGGCGAAAGTGGCGGGCCGCTTCCGGGTGGTCGACGAAGCTGGTGGCGGACAAGTGCGGATTATCCGCGCAAGTCCGGTCGATCAGCGCCCACAGGGCTTTCGCATCCGCCGGGCTGTCGGCCCAGCCGGGCAGGAACGCTCGCCGGTCGGCAAAGGGCAGGCTGATCCCCATGTCGAAGCCGACCAGCGTATCGGCGGGCAGATCGGATTGCAGCCAGTCGAGAACTTCGCCGCGCGACCAGCGGTGGCCGGTGCGGACCAGCTGCGGCGCGGCGTTGCCGCCGGAGCAGAGCGCAACGGCGATGCCATGGTGGCGCTCTCCCGCCGCGCCCGACCAGTCAATCGCGGCGAAGTGACGAAAACGGCCTGCTTTCATTCCCCGCGCTTTTCGCGGCGCTTCCTGTCCCACCAGTCCAGCCGCTTCAGCACTTCACGCTCAAACCCGCGCTCGACCGGGCGGTAATAGGTCTGCGGGGTCATGTCCTCCGGCCAGTAATTGTCGCCGGAAAACCCGCCTTCCGCATCGTGGTCATAGGCATAGTTCGCGCCATAGCCGATGTCCTTCATCAGCTTGGTTGGCGCGTTGAGGATGTTGGCGGGCGGGGCGAGGCTGCCGGTTTCCTTCGCGCTTTTCCAGGCTTCCTTGTGCGCAACATAGGCCGCGTTCGATTTGGGCGCGGTGGCGAGGTAGAGGCAGGCCTGCACGATGGCGAGTTCGCCCTCCGGACTGCCGAGGAACTGATAGGCGTCCTTGGCAGCCAGGCACTGGGTCAGCGCCTGCGGATCGGCCAGGCCAATGTCCTCGCTGGCAAAGCGGACGAGGCGGCGCAGGACGTAGAGCGGCTCCTCTCCGGCGGTCAGCATCCGCGCCATGTAATAGAGCGCGGCTTGCGGATCTGATCCGCGCAGCGCCTTGTGCAGCGCAGAAATCAGGTTGTAGTGCCCGTCGCGGTCCTTGTCATAAACCGCGACCCGGCGCTGGAGGAACTTGCCCAGCCCCACCGGGTCGAGCGGCTCCGGGATCTGCGCGTTATACAGCGTTTCGGCCTGATTGAGCAGGAATCGCCCGTCGCCGTCCGCCGATGCAACCAGCGCGGCGCGGGCATCGCCGGTCAGCGGCAGGGGGCCAGCCAGCGCTTCGGCCCGCGTCAGCAGGGTGTCGAGCGCGGCGGCGTCCAGCCGGTGCAGGATCAGCACTTGCGCGCGCGAAAGCAGCGCGGCGTTGAGCGCGAAGCTGGGGTTTTCGGTCGTCGCGCCCACCAGCGTCACCGTGCCGCGTTCGACGAAGGGCAGGAACCCGTCTTGCTGGGCGCGGTTGAAGCGGTGGATTTCGTCCACGAACAGCAGCGTGCGCTGGCCCGCCTTGGCGGCGGTTTCAGCCTCGGCAAAGGCCTTCTTCAGGTCCGCCACCCCGGAAAACACCGCGCTGACCGAAATGAACCGCATCCCCACCGCGTCCGCCAGCAGCCGCGCGGTGCTGGTCTTGCCGGTGCCGGGCGGGCCCCACAGGATCATGCTGGACAGCTTGCCCGCCGCGACCATCCGCCCGATCGCGCCCTCCGGGCCGGTCAGGTGTTCCTGCCCGATTACCTCGGCCAGCGACAGTGGGCGCAGCCGGTCGGCCAGCGGCGCATCGTCGCGAAGCGGCTGCGGCGCGGTGCCGGGCGGAACGGCGGCGGGAAACAGGTCGGTCATCGCCGCCTGTTTAGGGGCTGGCGGGAAAATTTGCACGGGGGGTTGAAAAGATCGCATCACGATATATCTTAGAGGCATTATGAAGGATTCAAGATATATGCATATGCATGGATGCGGCCCACGTGGCCGGATGAGCGGGCCGAGCAAGGCCATGATGAGCGGCACCGGATTCGGGTCCGGATTCGGGCGGGGCTTCGGGCGGGGCTTCGGTGCGGATTGGGACGGTGAAGCGGGTGGTCCGCGCGGCGGGCACGGTCGCGGCGGCGGGCGAGGCCGGGTGTTTGCATCCGGTGAACTGCGGCTGGTGCTGCTACACCTGCTGGGCGAAACCCCGCGCCACGGCTATGACCTGATCAAGGGGGTCGAGGAACTGACCGGCGGGGCCTATGCCCCCAGTCCCGGCGTGGTCTATCCCACACTCAGCCTGCTGACCGACGAAGGCGCGGTGACCGAGCAGGCGGCAGAGGGCGCGCGCCGGGCCTATGCCCTGACCGCGGCCGGGCGCACCGAACTGACCGCCCGCGCCGAAGAAGCCGCCGCGCTGATCGACCGGCTGAAAGCGCTGGGCGAGGCGGACAGCCGTCACCGCGCCCCGCCGGTCACCCGTGCGATGGGCAACCTGTCCACCGCGCTGCGCAACCGCGCCCGCGAAGCGGAGTTTGACAAGGAGACGATGCACGCAGTGGCTGACATCCTTGACGATGCCGCCCGCCGGATCGAACGGCTGTGAGCGCGTCGGCCACGGCGCGGCTGGCAACGCCGCATGGCAGCCGGTATCTGCAACAGCTCTGCAAGCACTGGGCGCACAACCTGGCGGTGGAATTCACCCCTGAACGCGGCACGGTGACGTTCCCACGCGATGCGCGCGGCGCCAGCTGGCCGGGTGATGCGGTGGTGACCTTTACCGCCGACGCGGGCGGGCTGGACTGCCGGATCGACGCGAGCGCGGATGGGCAGCTGACCGGGCTGCAAGGCGCGGTCGTGCGCCATCTGGAGCGGTTCGCGTTTCGCGAAGCGCCGCTGGCAATGGACTGGTGCCCGACCTGATTACGCACCCGCGATTGCGCATTTGGTTGCGCGATCCATACGTGTTACACTCCGTATAAACCTCTATAACAGTAACGGGGAGGGTTGCATGGATGGGACGCTTGGAGCGGCACGGCCGCCGTTAAGCTTTTGGGTGGTGACGCTGCTGGGGCTGTGCTGGAACAGCTTTGGCGCATACCTTTATACGCTGACCAATCTTGGTGACGCGGCGCTGCTGAACAGCGCGCCGCCTGCCATGCGTGACTATGTCGCGGCGATGCCGCTGTGGGCGCACGGCGGCTGGGCGCTGGGGATCTGGGGATCGCTGGCCGGTTCGGTGCTGATGCTGCTGCGATCGCGCCATGCGGTGGCCGCGTTCGCGGCATCGTTGCTGGGCGCGATCATCAGTTTTTCGGCCCAGGCCATGGCTGGCGTGCTGGAACCGGCGCAGCCGGTGCTGATCCTGACCGTGATCGCGTTCCTGCTGTGGTATGCGCGCACGGCCATTCTGGCCGGAAACCTGCGGTAACGGGGTTCAGCGCCGCGTGGCGGCGCGCTGGCGGATCAGCCGCAGATACGTATCGGCAACCGCCTGGTTGATCCGGTCCCAGCTGAACTCCATCGCCCGTGCCTCACCCGCTGCACCGTGGCGCGCGCGCAGGTCTGGCTGCTCGACATAGGCGCGCAGCGCTTCGGCGAACTGGTGGATCGCGCCGGGGCGGATCAACCGGCCGGAAAAGCCATCACTGACCAGACTTTCGCTGCCGGTCGCGGCGGCGGCGACCACTGGCAGGCCGCAGGCCATCGCTTCCAGCGTGACGTTGCCAAAGGTTTCCGTGATCGACGGGTTGAACAGCACGTCCATACAGGCCACCGCGCGGCCCAGATCCGCGCCGCCCTGAAAACCGGCGAAGACCGCACCGGGCAACCGCGCCTCGAACCAGTCGCGCGCCGGGCCTTCGCCGATTACCAGCACCTTGTGCGGCACGCCCCGGCGATTGAGGTCGTCGATCGTGTCGGAAAACACGTCGAGCCCTTTTTCCATCACCAGACGGCCGAGAAAGCCGATCACCACATCATCGTCGGCGAAGCCCAGGCCGCGCCGCCAGTCCGCATCGCGGCGGCCGGGATTGAACATCTCGCGGTCCACCCCGCGCGACCAGATGCCGACGTCATAGTTCATCCGCTGGTCGCGCAGCACTTGCGCCATCGATTCAGACGGGGCCACCAGCGCATCGCAGCGGCGATAGAACCGGCGCAGGATCGCCTCCACCGCTGGTTCGAACCACGCCATGTTGTAATAGCGGAAATAGGTTTCAAACCGGGTGTGAACCGATGCCAGCACCGGCACCTGCCGTCTGCGCGCCCAGCTGACCGCGCGGTGCGAAACGATGTCGGGCGAGGCGACATGGACCACGTTGGGCGCAAAGGTGGCCAGATCACGTCGCACGCCTGGCGACAGGGCAATCGGAAAACGGTATTCGTCGCGCCCCGGAATGGCAAAGCTGGGCAAGCTGACCAGATCGCCGGTTGGTTCGAACGCGGGTTCGTCAACCGTGGGGGAATAGATCCGCACGGCCGCACCCTGCCGCAGCAGGTATTCGACCAGCCGGTTCAGTGCCTGATTCGCCCCGTCCCGGACGTAGTTGTAGTTGCCCGAAACAAGGGCAATGCGAAGTTCCGACATTTCCATCCGCCGCGCCTTAGCGGATTGGGCGGACCAGCGCGAGTCGCTCTCCCCCCTGTTTGGCTGATTGACTGGGTTTGGCTGATTGACTGGCGCGTGCAACGGCTGCAAGTGTGGTGAACATATAGCGAAAGCACACATTCAGATGCGTAAGGCATTGAATTTTCGCACTGGCAGGGTCGTCGCGATTGTTCGGACCGGTTTGGCGTTGGCCTTGCTGGCCACCACCTGGACCGAATTGAGTGAACGTTCCAACGGTGCTGTTCCCGCCCAGCTGATTGCTGGGGGTTATTTTGCGCTTGCGCTTGCCCTGCTGCTGGGGACGGTCACGCACGGCAACTGGTGGCTCAATCACCAGCTGCGGCTGCCCGCACTGGTGCTCGATGCCGCCGTACTGGGCGCGGTGCTGGTCTTGCCGGGGCTGCCTGCACCGGCTGCTGCCGGACTGTTCATGGCGATCTATGCGTTTGTCCTGCTCAGCGCTGAACTGGGCTGGCCGCGGCGCGGGGCGCTGGCGGCGGGACTGGTGGTGGTGGCCGGATATGGCGCAGCCTGGGCCGCGCTGCTGCTGCAACCGGGCCATTCCGGCTGGCTGGGGGCGCAGCTGCTGTGCATGATCGCACTGGCCGGGTTCATCGTGTGGCTGGGCGACCTGATCGGCAAGGGCCGTCCGCCCCGGCTTGACCTGCCGTATGAAGGCGACCTGGCCGATGGCTTTGCGGCGGTGCTCGATTTTGCCGGCCAGCAGGCCGACGCGGCGGGGCTGGCCATCGCCTGGCTGCCAGATGATGAACCGTGGGCCTGGGTGCAAAGCGCCGGCACGCTGGGCACTGCAGGGGAACGTCTGGGGCCGGATCAGTTTGCGGCGCTGACCGTGGATGTGGCTGCCACCACGCTGTTCGACCGGGCTCGCCAGCGGACGTTGCAGCTGCGCGATGATGGCGCGTTGCTGGCGCGCAAGGGCGCACTCAATCATCCGCTCCCCACCCGGTTCGGCACGGACAGCGGTTTGATGGTGACGGTCCCCGCACAAGGCGGGACGTGCCACTTGCTGCTGACCGACATTCACGATCCGTCCGCCGACCATTTGCGGCTGGCGCGTGCCGCCGGGACCGAGATCGGCCATGCGCTGGATCGCCGGACGATCATGGTCGTCACGCGCGCGGCGGACCGGATCCGGGTGCGCGATGCGGTGGCGCGCGATCTGCATGACAGCGTGGCGCAATCGCTGGCCGGGGCCAGTTTCCGGATCGAGGCACTGCGCCAGGCGCTGGCCGGGGGCAAGGCAATCGGCGAAGATCTGGACGCCCTGCAACACTCGCTGGAACGTGAAGAGCACAACGTTCAGCGCCTGATCCTGCAACTGCGTGACCGGGATGAACCAGACCGGTGCTGCGATCTGAAGGCTGAACTGGCGGCATCGCTGGAAGACAGCGCGGCGCGGTGGGGGATCGACTGGTCGCTGGAAGCGGAGACCGAACTGGCGGACGTATCGCTGCGGGCCTTGCACGAACTGGAACAGATCCTGCGCGAAGCCGTTGCCAACGCGGTCCGGCATGGCGATGCCCGGCGCGTGGACGTGCGGGTGCGCCAGACGGGGAGCCATATCGGGCTGGACCTGAGCGACGACGGTCAGGGCTTTCCAGCGCGGCCGCGGCCCTTGCAGCCGTATTCCATCGCGCAGCGGGTGGCTGAACTGGCCGGTCAGCTGAACGTGACATCCGGGCCGGGCAGCACCCTGCTGCGCGTCACCGTGCCGATCGGGGCGGCAGCATGATCCGGGTGCTGATCGCGGATGACCATCCGTTCCTGCTGGCCGGGGTGCAGGCCGTGCTGGAAGCCGCCGGAATGACGGTCGTCGCAGCGGTCGGCGATGGCAATGCGGCGCTGGCCGCGGTGGCGGCGCACGATCCCGCCGTGGTCGTGCTGGATGTCAATATGCCGGGGCGCGACGGGATTTCCGTGCTGCAGGCCTTGCGCGAAGCGGATGACTGGCGGCCGGTGATTCTGCTGACGGCGCAACTGGACGATCCGCAGCTGGTCGCAGCGCTGCGGGCGGGGGTTAACGGGATTGTCGGCAAACAGGGCGGCAGCCGGATGCTGGCCGAAGCGATCGGGATTGTCGTGCAAGGCGGACAGGCGATTGCCCCCGATCTGCTGGCGCGGGCGCTGGACGCATCCGGCCGGGGTGGTCGGGCCAGCCTGATCGCGCAGTTGACGCCGCGCGAACTGGCGCTGGCCCGGGCTGCGGGATCGGGCCAGCGCAACCGGGAAATTGCCGAACTGCTGGAAATGACCGAAGGCGCGGTAAAGGTCGCGCTGCACCGGCTGTATGACAAGCTGGGGGTCAGCAACCGGACCGAGCTGGCCCTGCTGGTGCGCGACAGCGAAAGCTGACCTGACGCCAGACCTGACAACAGAAGGGGGACGGATCGCTCCGCCCCCCTTCCGTTCGTTCCCGGTGGCTATACCAGGGCGACCTGATGCTGTCTGACAGCCCCCTCCCCGCCGGGGAGGGGTGACTGGCCGGTGTTACATCCCCGAACCCGGACCGTAGGTGATTTCCACCCGGCGGTTCTGGATTTCGCGGACGCCGTCGGCTGTGGGAACGCGCGGGTTCGCTTCACCGAAGGCTTGCGTGGAGATCGCCGAATTGTCGATCCCGCGGGTGTTCATGTACCCGCGCACCGTTTCCGCGCGGCGTTCCGACAGGCCCTGGTTATAGCGCGGCGGACCCGACCGGTCGGCATAACCGGCGACCATCACGGGAACCGATGCGCAGCTGCCATATGCGGTGACTGCGCTGTCCAGCACGGTGGCCGCTTCGGCAGTCAGGTCCGACCGGTCCCAATCGAAGAACACGATGTAGGGACCCTTGTTGCAGACCGGGGCCGGCGGGGGCGGAGCTTCAACCACCGGCGGCGGCGGCGGGGGCGGCGGCGGGGGCGGTGCAGGCGGCGGCGGGGGCAGCGGAGCCTCGCTGCCACCGAACCGGACCGTCAGGCTGCCATAGAAGGCGTTGTCCTTCAGGTTCTTCCCGAACCGGCCCTGATAGCCGATCCGGCCCATGACCTTTTCACCCAGCGCCCCGGCCAGGCTGAACCCAGCCATGACCGTATCGCGCTTGGTCACCGGCGAGCGCACGGTGAACAGGCTGTTGCCCGGTGCATCGGCGAACCGCGCGGTCGAGGTGAAGAAGCCGTCGCCGTTATCGTGGCGATAGGCAACCTTGGCTTCGGGGATGATCCCGCCCAGATTACCGGCCCACTTCAGACCCGCCAGGAACGAAGTCTGGCTCTGGTTCTGTTCGGGCAGGTTCAGGTTTGCGCCTGCAACCCCGGTTTCGGTGAACGTCTTGGTCGTGACCTTGGTGTATTCCACGCCCACGAACGGGGTGAGCCAGGTCTGGCCCAGTTCAAGCCGCCCGCCCGCTTCGCCATAGAGCGAAGTGATGCGGTATTCCGGCTTGGCCACGGCGGTTCCGGCCGTGGTCAGGATGCCGATGGTGCGGCTGCTATCCCCGTTCAGGTCGGCAAAGCTGCCGTTGCCGCGGATATAGAAGCTGCCCATGTCGAACCCGGCGGTGCCGCCGATCTGATAACCGTCCGCCTCGATCCGCCCGTTGTTGCGGGTGAACGCTGCCTTGGCCTTGCGATAGCCGCCGAACGCCCCGATCGTGAAGTACCCGACCGTGTAGTCCAGCCCCAGCAGGGCAAAGTAGTTGTCGGCATCGTAACCCGGCGCGTTGATGTCGGTATCGACGCGGGCATCGTTGAAGCCGCCCAGCGCCCACATCCGCAGCCCGCCATCCGGTTCGCGGCAGGCATCGACGCCGTCCTTGCTGATCGCGCAGTCCTGCTGATCGGACACCAGCGTGCTGACTTGCAGGCTGGTGTTGCGCAGGTTCTGGACGAACCCGGCATACTGATCACCCGACAGCATATCGAGCGCGACCGGATAGGTCGTGGAGGACTGCTGGAACAGGTTGGCCAGCAGCGTGCCGTATGCCCCGCCTTGCGCCGGGGTATAGACCGCCTCGATCCCGTTGGCCGTGGCCCGCTGGTTGAAGGTCAGCCCCGGCACCGCGCCAAAGGGGACGCGGGTGACGGTCAGGTCGACGTTGTTTTGCGCGTCATAGCTGGCGACCGGAGTCAGCAGCACCGACGGACGGGCCATCACCACGCTGGAGAACGTGCCGTTGCGCGTATTGGCGTCGATGATGTCCTGATAGCTGTAGGAGTTGAAATACAGCCCGTTGGTCGTCGCCAGATCAACCACCAGACGTCCGGCCAGATTGGCGGTGTTGGCGTTGATATACGGAGTGGGCGCGGTCGGGCTGGCAAGGAATTGCATCCACAGCGTGCCGCCGGTGTTCAGGTTGAACGTGTTGACATTCGCCCCGGCGGGCGGGTTGGGGGGCTGGTTGGCCAGCACCAGCGTCGCGCCGTTGGCAACGGTCAGCGTGCCCAGCAGCGGACCGACCGGACCGGCGGCATAAGGCACGGCCAGAGTGCCCGCCGACATCGTCGAGATGCCGGTGCTGCCGCTGTCGGGATAGTATTCCTCGGTATCGCCTTCCGGCGGGACCGGGTTGATCACGCCGTCCAGCGTGGTTGTCCCGCTGGCGATGGTCATCGTGCTCACCGCGTTCAGGATCACATCGCCATAGAGCAGGCTGGTGCCGGTGAAGTTCAGCGCCACCGGGCCGTTCACGCTGCCCACGTCAATCGCGGTGCCGCGCAGCCAGCTGGTGCCGCCATTGGTGCTCTGCCGGGCAATGATCGAACCGCCCGCGTTGGCAATCGTCAGGACCGGGCCGGTCGGCTCGGATTCGACCATGGGGGCGTAGCCACCGGAGGAAACCCCGATGCCCACCGCCTGAACCGGGCGGCCATTGCTGATCGCCGAGACCTGGATCGTTCCGCTGTTGCTGATCGTGGTGTTCAGCGCCCCTGCTTCGACCAGGATACCTCCGGCGCGCGCCGCAGTGCCGCTGATGATGCTGACCGTGGGCGTGATGCCATTGCCGGCACTGCCGCCCAGCGCACTGGCCGTCACCACCAGCGTGCCGCTGTTGGCAATCGTGCCGGACAGGCCGGGGAACTGCGGTTCGGGGGCCGGCTGTTCGCCTTCCGCCGGGGCCGCCATCGTGCTGTAGCTATACCCGCTGCTTTGGATCAGCATCCCCACCGCTTCGGCATTGGCCGTGCCCGGTGCGGTGGCGGACGCACTGACCGAGAAGGTCTTGCTGTTCGAGATGTTGACCGCCAGCGGCGAGCCATAGACCTCGTATCCAGCGGCCTGGGCCGAGGCCGATCCGCTGGTCGCGTTCTGCGCGGCAGCACTGGCCGATACGCTGAACTGTCCGGCATTGCTGAACGTCGCCGTGGCCGTGTTGCCATAGACTTCCTGCTGCAGCCCCTGAGCCGAGGCATGGGCGCTGGCGCTGGTCGCCTTGGCGATGGACTGGGCGATGGTGCTGATCGATCCGGTGGCCGAATTGGTCAGGCTGACCGTTGCGGTTTGGCCATAGGCGTACTGCCGGATGCCGGACGAACTTGCCTGTGCATAGGCAGAATCGCCCGCTTCGGCCAGCGCCGAACCGGTCGCCGTGATCCGGCCGGTATTGGCCAGCGTCGCGGACGAACCATTGGCGTTCTGGTAAATACCCTGATTGACCGACCCATTGGCGTAAGCAGCCGTGGTTGCTTCGGATTCCGCCGACCGGGTGGAGCGGGCCGTTCCCGAACCGGTGATCGTGATCGTCCCGTCATTCACCACGCTGAGGTCGGACTGGGTGGCGTTCGCGGTCTGGGTGATACCCTGATAGATCTGGCCATTGGCCTCGGCCGGACCATCGACCGCGGTGGCATCAGCAGCCGCCGTGACGGTGATCGCCGCGTTCGCCGCATTGGTCAGTGCCAGCGACGCCGTGGTTGGCTCATTGGTGTAGTTGTATGGGTTGGCCTGCTGGAAAATGCCATAATCGATGGAACTGGTGGCCGTGGCCCCACTGTTCCTGCTGTTGGCGAGCGCAGTGGCAGTCAGCCCGATCGAGCCGCCGGACTGGTTGGCCAGCAACAGGGTATGGGCCAGCGTCGCGCCATGGCTGTCCTGCCGGACGCCGTTGTCCAACCGGGTATAGGCGCGGGCATTGCCATTGGTGCTGGCAGCATCGGCGGTGCTGGACAGGGTAATCGCCCCCGCATTGGTCAGCCGCGACAGCGCGGTGTCACCGGCGCCGTAATAACCGTAGTAATAGTAGTTATAGTTGTAATTGTACTGCCGGATCGCCTCGCTGTTATAGGCTTCGGCATAGGCTTCGCCGCCGGTGGTGCGGGCCTTGGCTGCGGCGGACAGCGTGATCACGGCGCCTGCAGCGTTGTCGATCTCGTTGCTCAACGCCCCGGCATAATAGGCATACTGACCCACGCCGTCGCCGCGATAGGAATAAGCGCGCGCGCCGGTGGTGCCGGTCGCTTCGCTGCTGGACGTACCCAAAAGCGTCCCGCCATTGGTCAGCGTGTTGCGGGCCGTGCCGCTGAAGTCATTTTCGCCGTAATAGTAGTAATAATTTTCGCCGTAAGCCTGCTGATAGGCCGTGTTGTAACTGTGCGAATAGGCATAGGCATTGCCGCTCGCGCTTTCGGCGAGCGAGGTGGAGACGGTGCTGATCGTGCCTCCGACCGCATTCGTCAGCGTGTTGGAGTTGTCTTCGTTGCCATAGGCATTCTGCTGCGTCGCATAGCCGCTGTAGGCGTGCGATTCAGCATAGCCGGCCGTCGTGCGGGCGGTCGCCAGTGCGTCGGACAGGATTGCCCCGGCATTGGTCAGCACATTGGACGACACGCCTGCGCCGTCCATGTAGTAGTAATAATAATAGTCATACGCGTACTGCTGGATCGCGGAATAGCTCTGCGCCTGCGCATAGGCGTTGCCATTGCCGGTCTGGGCCAGTGCTTCGGCCCGGCTGCTGATTGTCCCGCCGGCGGCATTGGTCAGCTCGGTCGAGGCGTTCTCGATGTAGTTGGCCTGTTGCAGCAAACCGTTCGATTGATAGGCGTAAGCATTGGCCTGACCGCTGCCGGTTACGGCCCTTGCCTTGGCAGTGGCGGCAATCGCGCCTGCATTGGTCAGGGTGATCCGCGCAGTATCGTCATTTTCGGTGTAGTAGTTGCCGGTGACATACTGATGGATCGCTTCACTGTTCTGGGCCTGGGCCTGAACTGATCCGGTGGTCGCTTCGGCCTGGGCTTCGGCGGTGGTGGTGATCCCGGCGCCTGCCGCGTTGGTCAGCCCCAGCGTTGCCGTGGGCTGGTTGCTGGCATGCTGATACAATCCGCGTGACAGATTGGCGATGGCATTGGCCCCGGTTCCACCGGTGGCAATCGCCTTGCTCTCGATCGTGATCTGGCCGGCATTCTGGATCAGGTGGGATACCGCGTTACCGGTCCCGGTCTGGATCACGCCGTTGTTGAGCTCGCTTCGCGCGGTCGCATATCCGCTGGCGGTGGCGGTGGCCTGCGACGTGATCAGCAATTGCCCGCCGACCTTCACGTCCAGCAGGGTCGATGCGGTGCCGGGCGCGCTTGCATTCTGGCTGATACCATAATCGATCTGGCTATTGGCGTCCGCGTTCCCGGCCGCGTTATTGGCCTTGGCGATCGCCTGGATCGTCAGCGCGCCTTCGACCGTGACCGTGCCTTGCGCGTTGTTCGAAGCGTTGATGATCTGCTCCACCGCACCGGGATTGGCCCCCAGCGCCGAGGTGACATAAGCAGACGCCGATGCGGCCCCGGTATCGTTGGTGGTGCCGTGCGCGGAATTGACTCCGGTCGGGATCAGGATCGTGCCGTTCAGCACTGCTCCGCCATCCGGATCAGACCCGCTGACGTTCTGGTAAATGCCGGGGGTGGTCGATTGGCTGACTGCCGGCATCGCGATGCACAGGGCGGCCAGTGAAACGCTGATGCCCAATGAGACGCTGACGCTGTGTCCGCGACGTGTCGAAGTTGCCGTCATGTGTAGATACCCCTCAGTTGCACTCACCCATGAATCATCCATCCGAGAATCCTGCGAATGATTCCATGTAGAAACTTAGGTTACAACCCAAGGAGCAGGTTACAAATTGATTTTGCGCAAACGGGAATTTTTTTTACTGCAATGGTTTGCAAGAAAATTTTGTCGTATTCATACAAGACACGATTCATGTTGATTGGAAAAATTGCGCATTGATAAAAATCCGGCAATTTATTCAGTAACTTACGATACATTTCCATCAGATACCGATGGTCGCCCCGGCCGGACACAGCAAAACAGCCGGACGCGCATGGCGGCCCGGCTGTTGCTGTTATGCGGTGAGTCGAATGCAGCCGGTTATCAGGCTGCCGCTGCAATCAGGCAGCTTCTTTCTTGCGCGATGCCTTCTTGCGTTCATTCGGGTCGAGAATGGCCTTGCGCAGGCGGATCGACTTGGGCGTCACTTCGACCATTTCATCGTCGTCGATATAGGCAATGGCCTGTTCCAGCGTCATGATCTTCGGCGGGGTCAGGCGGATCGCATCGTCCTTGCCGGTCGAACGGAAGTTCGTCAGCTGCTTGGACTTCATCGGGTTGACTTCCAGATCGTCCGGCTTGGCGTTTTCACCGATGATCATGCCTTCATACAGCGGCGTGCCGACGCCAACGAACAGGATGCCGCGCTCTTCGAGCGGCCCCAGAGCATAGGCCACGGCTTCACCCGTGCCGTTGGAAATCAGCACGCCGTTCTTGCGGCCTTCGATCTTGCCTTTGTGCGGGCCATACTTTTCGAACAGACGGTTCATGATCCCGGTGCCGCGCGTGTCGGACAGGAATTCACCGTGATAGCCGATCAGGCCGCGCGACGGGGCGGAGAACGTGATGCGCGTCTTGCCGCCGCCCGACGGGCGCATGTCGATCATTTCGCCCTTACGGACCGCCATCTTTTCGACGACCGTGCCGGAATGTTCATCGTCCACGTCGATCACGACCGTTTCGTACGGTTCGGTGCGATGGCCGGATTCGTCGGTGCCATACAGCACGCGCGGGCGGCTGATGCCCAGTTCGAAGCCTTCGCGGCGCATCGTTTCGATCAGCACGCCCAGCTGCAATTCGCCGCGCCCGGCGACTTCGAAGCTGTCCTTGTCGGCCGATTCGGTGACGCGGATGGCGACATTCGATTCCGCCTCGCGCTCCAACCGGTCGCGGATCATGCGGCTGGTCACCTTGCTGCCTTCGCGGCCCGCCATCGGGCTGTCGTTCACGGCAAAGCGCATCGACAGGGTCGGCGGATCGATCGGCTGCGCGTGCAGCGGCTCGGTCACGGCCGGGTCGGCGATGGTGTTGGCCACGGTGGCGGCGGCCATCCCGGCGATCGAGATGATGTCCCCGGCGCGGGCTTCCTCAACCGGCACGCGTTCAAGTCCGCGGAACGCCAGCAATTTGGACGCACGGCCGGTTTCGATGACCTTGCCGGTGTTGTCGATGGCGTGGATCGGCGAGTTCACCTTGACCGTGCCGCTCTGCACCTTGCCGGTCAGGATGCGGCCCAGGAAGTTGTCGCGGTCCAGCAGGGTAACCAGGAACTTGAACGGCCCGTCGAAATCGGCGGCGTGCGAGGGGACGTGTTCCACGATCTTTTCGAACAGCGGGGTCAGCGTGCCTTCGCGCAGCGAGGGATCGGAGTTGGCATAGCCGTTGCGGCCCGAGGCATAGAGCACCGGGAAATCGAGCTGTTCGTCGCTGGCATCCAGGCTGACGAACAGGTCGAACACTTCGTCCAGCACTTCCTGGATGCGTTCATCCGGGCGGTCGACCTTGTTGACGACGACGATCGGCTTCAGGCCCAGCGCCAGCGCCTTGCCGGTCACGAACTTGGTCTGCGGCATCGCGCCTTCGCTGCTGTCGACCAGCAGGATCACGCCGTCGACCATGCTCAGGATGCGTTCCACTTCGCCGCCGAAATCGGCGTGGCCGGGCGTATCGACGATGTTGATCCGCGTGCCTTCCCACTCGACCGAGGTGCACTTGGCCAGAATGGTGATCCCGCGTTCCTTTTCGAGGTCGTTGGAATCCATTGCACGTTCTTCGACGCGCTGGTTGTCACGGAAAGTGCCGGACTGGCGGAACAGCTGATCAACCAGGGTGGTCTTGCCGTGATCGACGTGCGCGATGATGGCGATATTGCGCAGGGGAAGGGGGGCGGACATGGATTGGCTCTCGAATTCTGGAGGAGGCGGCAGTGCCTGTTGCACCGCAACATTCCGCGCGCCCCTAGCCGATCCGGTGGATTTGGGCAAGCGGTGTGGCGGCACAGCTTGTGCCGCCGGATCGGCAGATGCCGGCTGGGATCGACGAACGCTGTTGCCGCGCCTCTGACGTAAACTTATGGGAGCATGCAGATTGACGGGCCGCGCGGGCCGTATTCCGGTTTGGCGCAGCGCTTGCCTGTCCGTTCTTTGATGAAGGATTTCACGATGATCTTGTCTGGCCCCGCAGCTTCTTCCCGCCGGCGCAGTGCGCTGTTGCTGGGGATTGCCGCCACCGCGCTGACTGTGCCCGCCGCCGCATGGGCGCAGGACGGCGAACTGCCCGAGGAAGAGGCGCTGCCCGCGCCGGAGCTCGCCGAAACGGCACCGACTTATGAAGACGGGAACGAGATCATCGTGACCGCCACCAAGCGCGCGCAATCGTTGCAGGATGTGCCGGTGGCCGTATCGGTGGCGACCGGCGAGCTGCTGGAACGCGCGCAGGTGCGCGATCTGAAAGATCTGCAATCACTGGTCCCGTCGCTGCGCGTGGCGCAGCTGCAAAGTTCGGCCAATACCAATTTCATCATCCGCGGCTTTGGCAACGGTGCGAACAATCCGGGGATCGAACCGTCGGTCGGGGTGTTCGTCGATGGGGTCTACCGGTCACGCACGGCCGCGCAGATCGGCGATCTGCCCGATGTCGCGCGGATCGAAGTGCTGCGCGGGCCGCAGTCGACGCTGTTTGGCAAGAACGCCAGCGCGGGGGTCATTTCGCTCATCACGCGCGAACCGAAGTTCAGTTTTGGCGGCAATGTCGAGGCCACGTACGGCAACTACAACGCGGCTGTGGTCAAAGGCTATGTCACCGGCCCGTTGACCGACACGATCGCGGCCAGTCTGGCCGCCGGGATCAACAAGCGTGACGGCACGGCCATGGATCTGGGCTATGGCGACAAGGCGAACGAGCGGAACCGCTGGTTCGTGCGCGGGCAGGCGCTGTTTGAACCGAATGACGCGCTGAAAGTCCGGCTGATCGCCGACTTCGACAAGCTCGACGAAAACTGCTGCGCTGTGGTCAACTTGCGCCGGTCCGGTGCGACGAGCGCGCTGGAAGCGCTGGGCGGCCGGGTCAACGATTTCAATACGCCGTTCGCCAATGTCGCCTATTCGAACTTCCCGTCGTCCAACAATATCGAGAACTGGGGCGTTTCGGGGCAGGCGGACTATTCGGTCGGCCCGCTCAAGCTGACCTCGATCACCGCCTATCGCAGCAGCACCGCGCGGACCAATCAGGATTCGGATTTCACCAGCGCCGATCTGATCGGCGGCAACCGGGGCGATGTCGAACTGGATACCTTCACCCAGGAACTGCGCCTCTCGGCCGGGTTCATGGACGTGTTCAACGCCATGCTGGGTGCGTTCTACTTCAACGAGAACGTCCGCAACCAGAACGCGCTGACCTTTGGCACGCAGTTCCGCCCTTATGTGAACATCCTGTCCGGCGGCGGGATCACCGCGCTGGAAACGCAGGTGCTGGGCTTGCCCGCGAACACTTTCCAGCAGGCCGGGCAGGGCATCTTTGACGATTTCCGGATGAAGAACACCGCCTGGTCGATCTTCGGCAATGTCGATGTGAAGCTGGGGCAGAAGCTGACCCTGACGCTCGGCGCGAACTATACCAAGGATCGCAAGACCGTGCGGTCGAACACGGTCAGCACCGACGCGTTTTCGGCGCTGGATCTGGTGGCTATCGGCGGCGGGGTGATCCGCAACACCGTGATCGCGCAGCAGGTCGGCGCGGCGCTGGGGCAGACCACGCCGGCGGACGCAGGCCAGATCGCGACGTTCGCGGGCGCGCAGCCGACGATCTATTCCGCCATCGTCACGGGCGCGACGGCCTTTGCCGGGGCCAACCAGACCAACCCGGCGGTCAACCCGCTGCTGGCGCTGCGCTCGCTGCAATTCCTGCCGCCGTTCCTGAACATCCCCAACGCGGTGGAAAACGGCAAGACCCGCGACAACGACCTGTCGTGGACCGCGCGGCTGGCGTGGAACATGACCGACAACCTCAACGCCTACATTTCCTATGCGACTGGCTTCAAGGCCAGCTCGTTCAACCTCTCGCGCGATGGCCGTCCGCTGGCGGGCGACTATGCCGCACTGGCCGCCGCCGGGCTGGTGACGCCCAACCTGACGACGGGTTCACGCTTTGCCGGGCCGGAGAACGCCAAGGTGCTGGAACTGGGCCTGAAAGCGAACTGGGGCATGGCCAGCGCCAACCTGACGCTGTTCAAGCAGACCATCAACGGCTTCCAGTCCAACGTCTTTACCGGCACCGGCTTTGCACTCGCCAACGCGGGCCAGCAGACCACGCACGGGATCGAATTCGACGGGATGGTCAAGCCGGTGAAGCCGCTGACGCTGAACCTCTCGCTCGTCTGGCTCGATCCGAAATATGTCAGCTTCCCCGGCTCGGCGCTGGGCGATGCCAGCGGCACCAAGCCGGCCGGCATCCCCGGTATCTCGGCCACGCTGGGCGCGCAGTGGAACCAGGAACTTGGCAATGGCGACCGCGTGATCCTGCGCGGGGACTGGCACTATGAAAGCGAAGTGCAGGTGCTCGAAGGGCTGCCCGGCTTCATCCAGCGTAACGCGCTGGGTCAGGTGATCAGCTATCAGCCCGCGTTCGACGCGGCCCGTCCGTTCCAGCGCGAAGTGAGCGAAATCAACGCCTCGCTGACTTATGCCATGATGAACGGGCTGGAACTGTCGGTCTGGGGCCGAAACCTGACCAACGACCGCCACCTGATCCAGATCTTCGATTCGGTGGTCCAGTCCGGCTCGATCTCCGGCTACCCCAACCAGCCGCGCACCTATGGCGCGACGGTGCGGTTCAAGTGGTAAGCTGACCAGCGCCCCCTTCCCCCTGCGGGGGAGGGGGGCTGCGCGGCGATTGACTGGGCGGGGGCTAGGCGGCGTGGACAAATTCAGCGCAGGTTTTCTACGCTCACCAGCTTAATGTCGCCGTCGAAGGGCTCGACGTATGTGCAGATGTTGTCCGAGAACTCGTCCATCAGATTGAGCCCTTCGGGGTCATAGTCGTTCTCGG
>NZ_JAUYNB010000039.1 GCF_030699305.1 Novosphingobium sp. | reverse complement strand
GAGCGCAGTCGAGACACGTTGGCGCGGTGCGGGCGTGTCTCGACTGCGCTCGACACGAACGGAGGGGGAGGGGTGGCCCCCTCTCAGTGGCGAGAGGGGGCGATATTTGCTTACGCGGGCAGCGTCAGCGCCTCATAGCGTTCGAGGTGATAGTCGGCGGTGCCGAACTGGCTCTCGATCATGGTGGCGCGCTTGAAGTAGTGGCCGATGGACAGTTCCATGGTGATGCCGATCCCGCCGTGGGTCTGCACCGCGCTTTGCCCGGCGATCTTGAGCCCGCGCGAGACCTTGGCCTTGACCAGGCTGACCGCGGCCTTGCGTTCGGCGGCGGGGATATCGAGCCGCAGGGTGCCCATCAGCGTCATCGAGGCGATCTGCTCCGCCTCGATCAGCATGTCGGCCATGCGGTGCTGGAGCGACTGGAACTTGCCAATGGGCTGGCCGAACTGCTTGCGCTGCTTGGTGTAGTCCACCGTGCCTTCGAGCAGCTTGCGGGCAATGCCGGACCCTTCGGCGCAAACCGCCACGGTGGCTTCATCGACGATCCGCTCGATCAGGTCGATCCCGCCGGGCAGCAGCGCATCGCCGGGGATGGCGCAGTTTTCGAAGTAGACTTCCGAGGCGCGGAAGCCATCGACGGTGGCGTAATCGCGGCGGGAAATGCCGGGACTGTTGGCGTCGATCAGGAACAGCTCCACGCCCTCACGCTCCCGCCGGCTGCCGCCGGTGCGGGCAGTGACGAGCAGGTGCGTGGACCACGGCGCGGCATAGACGCTGGCCTTGTGGCCGTTGAGGATATAGCCCGCGCCGTCGGCCTTGGCGGCGGTGGCAATGTCGGCCAGGTTATAGCGGCCCTGCGGTTCGGCATAGGCAAAGGCGATGGTGGTATCGCCCGCGATGATCCCGGGGATCACCGCATCGGCCACCGCGCCGCCGACCGCCTTGAGCGCGCCGCCGCCGATCACGACCGTCTGGAGCCAGGGTTCGATCGCGATGACCTTGCCCAGTTCCTCCATCATGATCATGTTCTCGATCGCGCCGCCGCCCATGCCGCCGTGTTCTTCGGCAAAGGAGGCGCTGGTCAGGCCCAGTTCGCTCGACAGCGCGCGCCAGATGCCGGGATCGCGCCCATCGGGGCTGGCCAGCATCTTCTTGCGGGTTTCGAAGTCATACGTATCAGCCAGAAAGCGCGCGAGCGTATCGCGCAGCATGTCCTGGGTTTCGGTGTAGCTCAGATCCATTGAAAGTCCCTCTCGTTCCGCGCGTCACGGCGCGCGTTCACCCGGTATGTTGTGCGGCAGCGCCCGCCGCCCGTGGTTGCCGGGCAGCGGGCAGGCCGGGTCAGAGCCCCAGCACCATCTTGGCGATGATGTTGCGCTGGATCTCGTTCGAACCGCCATAGATCGTGGTCTTGCGGGTGTTGAAGTACATCGGCGCGGCGCGGTTGGCCCAGGCGGGGCCGATGCCGTGTTCGTTGTCACCCTCGCCGAAGCTGCGGAAATAGGGGGCGCCATAATGGCCCGCCATTTCCAGCGTCAGTTCGGTCAGCCGCTGCTGGATTTCCGAACCCTTGATCTTCAGGACCGAGCTTTCCGCACCCGGACCCTTGCCCGCCGCTTCACCGGCCAGCGTGCGCAGCTCGGTATATTCCAGCGCGGTCAGGTCCATTTCCAGTTCGGCCACCTTGCGGCGGAAGAACGGGTTGGCGAGCAGGGCCTTCTCACCGTCCAGCTCGTTAGCGGCGATTTCGCGGATGCGTTCGATCCCGCGCTTCGACGCTGCCACACCGGCGATGCCGACGCGTTCGTGGGCGAGCAGGAACTTGGCGCAAGTCCAGCCCTTGTCTTCCTCGTACACGCGGTTTTCGACCGGCACGCGGACGTCTTCGAGGAACACTTCGTTGACTTCGTGTTCGCCGCCCAGCGTGATGATCGGGCGCACTTCGATGCCGGGGGTCTTCATGTCCACCAGCAGGAACGAGATGCCTTCCTGCATCTTGGCTTCGGGATTGGTGCGGACGAGGAAGAAGCCCCAGTCGGCGTGCTGCGCCATCGTGGTCCAGGTCTTCTGGCCGTTGACGACATAGTGATCGCCGTCGCGGACCGCACGGGTGCGCAAGCTGGCAAGGTCGGAGCCGGCGCCGGGTTCGGAATAGCCCTGACACCACCAGTCCTCGCCCGACAGGATGCGGGGCAGGAACTTGGCCTTCTGCTCAGGCGTGCCGAAGGTGTAGATCACCGGACCGACCATGGTCAGGCCGAACGGCATCAGCCGGATGCAGTCTGCACGGGCGGTTTCCTCGGACCAGATGTAGCGCTGGGTCACGGTCCAGCCGGTGCCGCCGTATTCCACCGGCCAGGCCGGGGCGACCCAGCCCTTGGCAAAGAGCACCTTGTGCCAGGACAGGAAATCTTCCTTCGAAAGCTCGTCCCCTTCGTCCTGCTTGCCGCGCAGTTCGGCGGGGTAATTCTCGGCGATGAAGGCGCGCACTTCGTCGCGGAAGGCGATTTCCTCCGGGCTGAATTCAAGGTCCACGGTGTCTCTCCGGTTTTGGTGTTGGCCAGTTTTACTGTTGCCACCCAAAGTGGCGCGGAATTGCCGGTTTCGCAAGGCGTCCGTTGCCATCCCGGCGGCATTCCTGCCAACAGAACGGGGCGCAATCAGCCCGGTCTTTCTGCCGTCCTGTGCTGTGATGTGATGTTGCCGCTACGGCATGCTGCACCTTGCCCGGCGCAGCATGGTCCGGCGCGGCAGCGGGGATATCGGTGCGATTTATTTCACGCAGCACCGCGCGGACGAATCAGTTGGGGCAGCCACCATTGGCAGAGCCCGGCGTGGCTGATAGCGTCGCGCCGGTAACAGGATGGAGGGTCTTGATCATGCGCCATACTTTCGTGATCGCTTTGGCGGCATCTGTGCTGCTGGCGGCCTGCCAGCAGTCCAAGGATGAAGCGCAGGCACCTGCGGATGTGAAGGCTGAAATAGCCGCCGCGGAACTCGCCCAGCCACAGCCCGGGCAATACCGCATGACCACCCGGATCACCGAACTGACGATCCCCGGAATGCCGCCTGAAATGGCCGCGCAGGCCAAGGGGATGTTCAGCGCCACCGGGCAGACCGTGGAATATTGCCTCACCCCCGAAGACGCTGCCAAGGGGTTCGAGGAGATGACCCGCCGCAGCGCCGAGGGGAACTGCACGTATCAACGCTTCAGCGCCAAGGATGGCAAGCTGGATGCGGCGATGACCTGCAAGACCGGGCAGGGCGCGGAGACGAAATCCGAAGTGTCGGGCACGTTCACGCCGACTGGAACAGAGCTGACGATGAAATCATCGGCCACTTCACCCGATATGCCGGGCGGCGCGATGCAAATGGCGGGCTCGATCCTGACCGAGCGGATTGGCGACTGCAAGTAAGGGCACTGATGTCCCGGATATTCGATTTCACCGACGCGATCGTGCGTCGCCCCGGTTCCAGCGTCGTGAAAGGCCTGCGTGCCGGCGGCGGGGACGATCCCACGCTGGCCGGCGTGCTGGCCGAACACGCGGGCTATGTCGCGGCGCTGCGCAGCGCCGGGCTGACGGTTCAGGAACTGGATCCGCTGGAGGACTTTCCCGACGCGATTTTCGTGGAGGATCCGGCGCTGGTGTTCACCGAAGGCGCGATCTTGCTGCGCCCCGGTGCGCCCAGCCGCGAGGGCGAGGGCCAGTTCCTGCGGGCGGTGCTGCACAGCCGGTTTGAGCGCGTGCTGGAACAAACCGATGGCTATGCCGATGGCGGCGATGTGCTGGTGATGCCGGACGCATTGTCCAGTGGCCGGGCGTTCATCGGCCTCTCGGCGCGGACCGACCGGACCGGGGCCGAGGCGCTGGGGCGGCTGCTGGAAGAGCTGGGCTACCGCGCCGTGGTTGCTGAAACCCCGCCGGAAGTGCTGCACCTGAAAACTGCCAGTTCGCTGGTGGATGAGGAAACCGTGCTCGCCACCGCACCGCTTGCCGCCAGTGGGATATTTGCCGGTTACCGAGTGCTGGAAGTGCCAACCGGCGAGGAGGGCGGGGCCAATGTCTTGCGCGTTCGCGATTGCCTGCTGGTCGGGGCCAGCTACCCGCGTCTGGCCGATCTGTTGGACGGATACGGGGCCGAAGTTGTGGTGCTGCCGAATGCCGAGATCGCGAAGATCGACGCCGGTTTTACCTGCATGTCGCTGCGCTGGCGGGCCTGATCTGCGCTCTTTTCGCAAGTGCAGCATTATTGCGCTTGACTCTGCCCCGTCACACGGCAGTCATAGCGGCAGAAGGGGACGCCGCTGATGAGTCACTCGCCCTCGTCTTTTGACGAGATGATCGCCGCTGATAGCTCCATTCGTGAGGCCTATTCTGGCTACCGCGACTGGTATGACGGACAGGATCAGGCGGCGCTGCGGCGCAAGGGCAAGGAAGCCGAAGGGTTCTTTCGCAAGACCGGTATCACTTTCAACGTTTACGGCGACAACGCGGGCGAGGAACGGCTGATCCCGTTCGACATGATCCCCCGGATCATTACCGCGCGCGAATGGCGGAAATTGACCAAGGGGATCGAGCAGCGCGTGCGGGCGCTCAACGCGTTCCTGCATGACATCTACCACCGCCAGGAAATCGTCCGCGCGGGCCGGTTTCCGCAGCGGCTGATCGCAGAGAACGCTGCGTTCCTGCCCGAAATGGTGGGGATGGTGCCGCCGGGCGGGGTCTATACCCACATCGTCGGGATCGATCTGGTCCGCACCGGGCCGGATGACTTCATGGTGCTGGAAGACAACGCGCGGACCCCGTCGGGCGTCTCCTATATGCTGGAGAACCGTGAAACGATGATGGCGATGTTCCCGGAACTGTTCAGCAAAGTGCCGGTCCGCCCGGTTCAGGACTATCCGCGCCGCCTGGCGAAAAGCCTGGCGGCCTGCGCGCCGGCTTGCGCGGGGGAGAACCCGGTGGTGGCGGTGCTGACGCCGGGGATCTACAATTCCGCCTACTTTGAACACTCGTTCCTGGCCGACCAGATGGGGGCCGAGCTGGTGGAGGGCAGTGACCTGCGGGTGATCGACGGGCGGGTCGCGATGCGCACCACCTGCGGCTATACCCCGATCGACGTGATCTATCGCCGGGTCGATGACGAATACCTTGATCCGCTGACGTTCAATCCGGATTCGGCGCTGGGCGTGCCGGGGATCATGGATGTCTACCGCGCCGGGCGGATCACCATCGCCAACGCGCCGGGCACCGGGATTGCCGATGACAAGGCGATCTACAGCTTCATGCCCGAAATCGTCGAGTTCTATACCGGCGAAAAGCCGCTGCTGGCGAACGTGCCGACCTGGCGCTGCAGCGAGGCGGACAGTCTGGCCTATGTGCTCGACAACCTGGCCGAACTGGTGGTCAAGGAAGTGCATGGATCGGGCGGCTATGGCATGCTGATCGGGCCGACCTCCTCCCGAAAGGAGGTCGCCGACTTTGCGGTGAAGCTGCGGGCCAAGCCGGAAAACTATATTGCCCAGCCGACGCTGGCGCTGTCGACCGTGCCGATCTTTACCAAGGCAGGGCTGGCCCCGCGCCATGTCGATTTGCGGCCGTTCGTGCTGGTCAGCCCGCAGGGGATCGACATTACACCCGGCGGGCTGACGCGCGTGGCGCTGAAAAAGGGCTCGCTGGTGGTGAACTCGTCGCAGGGCGGCGGGACCAAGGACTCTTGGGTGCTGGAGGACTGACGGCCATGCTCGGACGCACTGCCAACGGCACATTCTGGATGGCCCGCTATCTTGAGCGGGCGGAGAACACCTCGCGCCTGCTGGAGGCGGGGTTCCGCATGGCGCTGACCCGCGATGCGATCGCGAGCCATGAGGAATGGCGCTCGGTCATCCTGACGGTCGGCGCCACCGCGACCTATGAAGCCGCCCACGGCGAGGATTACAACGGTGACAAGGTGTGGAACTTTCTGCTGCGCGACAAGGGCAACCCCGGCAGCGTGCTGGCGATGATCGAGGCGGCGCGCACCAATGCCCGCTCGGTCCGCACCGCCTTGACGCGCGAAGTGTGGGAAGCGATCAACGAAAGCTGGATGGCGCTGAAAGAGGTGCTGGCGCGCCCCGTGCGCGAGGCGGCGCTGGGCGAAGTGCTGGGCGCGGTGCGGCGGCAGATGACGCTCGTGCGCGGTGCGATGGACGGCACGATGCTGCGCAACGAAATCCACAACTTCACCCGGATCGGCACCTTCATCGAACGCGCGGACAACACCGCGCGGATCCTGGACGTGAAGTATTACGTGCTGCTGCCGTCGGTCGCATGGGTCGGGTCCAGTCTGGACAATGTCCAGTGGGAATCCGTGCTGCGCGCGGTCGCGGGGGAACGGTCCTATCGCTGGCTGAACGCGGGCAAGATGGACCCGCGCGGGATCGCCAGCTTCCTGATCCTCGATCAGCGCTTCCCGCGCAGTCTGGCGTTCTGCGTCGACAAGCTGCGGTCCAACCTGTTCGGGCTGGCCCATGAATACGGGTTCGAGACATCGGCGCACGAACTGATGCGCGCGCTGGGCACGACCTTTCAGCACAGCAACATCGAGACGATCCTGGAGGGCGGGCTGCACGAATTCATCACCGATTTCATCGCCAGCAATCAGCAGGTAGCGCAAGCCATCGAGCAGGATTACAGGTTCTACGCCTGATGCGCCTGAAAGTTGCCCACACCACTCGCTATGAATTCTCGCAGCCCGTTTCGCACGGGCTTCAGCGGCTGCGGCTGACTCCCAAATCGACCCAGGGCCAGCAGGTGCTGGAATGGGCGATGCGCTATGACGGGGCGGTCGAGGAAGTCAGTTACGAAGACCACAACCACAACCGCGTCACGCTGGTATCGGTGGTGCCCGGCGTGCGCGAAGTGGTGGTGCACTGCGAGGGGCTGGTCGTCACGGCCGACAATCACGGGTTGATCGGCCATCATGCCGGACACATGCCGCTGTGGAGCTTTCTGGACCAGTCGCCGCTGACCCGGCCGGGACCGAAAGTGCGCGCGATCCTGAACCAGCTCGATGCGCCAAAAGCGGACAAGCTGGCCAGTCTGCACCAGCTCTCGACTCTGGTGCTGGCCAACGTTGCCTACACCACCGGCGAAACCGAAGTGCATACTTCGGGCGAGGAAGCGGCGGTTCTGGGGATGGGGGTGTGCCAGGACCACGCGCACATCTTCATCGGCGCGGCCCGCACGCTGGGCGTTCCGGCGCGCTATGTCAGCGGGTATCTGATGATGGATGACCGGATCGATCAGGAAGCCAGCCACGCCTGGGCCGAAGCCCACGTCGACGGGCTGGGCTGGGTGGGGTTTGACGTGTCCAACGGGATCAGCCCGGACGAACGCTATGTCCGCGTGGCGACCGGACGCGATTACCGCGAAGCTGCCCCTGTGACCGGACTGTCATGGGGACCGGGGGAATCCCGGCTGGCGGTGCAGCTTGCAGTTGAACAACAGCACGTTGACCAGTAGGCGCAGGGCAAAGGGGGACCGCGCGTGACGTATTGTGTTGGCATGATGCTGGATCGCGGGCTGGTGATGATGAGCGACACCCGCACCAATTCGGGCGTCGACAACATTTCCACGTTCCGCAAGATGCACCACTGGTCGGTGCCGGGCGAACGGATCATCACGATCATGACGGCGGGCAATCTGGCTACCACGCAAGCCGTGATCAGCCAGCTGGAAGAACGCAACAAGGCCCCCGAAGACCGCCACAACACGCTGCTCGAAGCGCCGACGATGTTCCAGGTGGCCCACATCGTGGGCAAGCAGCTGCGCGATACGATTGCCCGGATCGACCAACACAACGGCCAGGAAGGATCCGCCACTTTCACCGCGACGATCATCCTCGCCGGGCAGATCAGGGGGATGGAACCGCGGCTGTTCCTGATCTACCCCGAAGGCAACTTCATCGAGGCCAGTTTCGATTCGCCGTTCTTCCAGATCGGTGAAACCAAGTATGGTCGCCCGATCCTGCTGCGGGGCTATGACCCGGGGATGAGCTTTGAGGACGCGGTCAAGCTGATGATGGTCAGCTTTGATTCCACGATCAAGGCGAACCTGTCGGTCGGGATGCCGCTCGATCTGCTGGTGGTCGAACGTGACCGGTTCGAACCGGCGCACAGCCGCCGCATCGCGGCCGACAACGCCTATTTCCGCGCCATTTCGGCCGGGTGGAGCGAGGCGTTGAAACTCGCGTTTGAATCCCTACCTGATTACAGCTTCTTCCATCCGAAGAGCGATTGAGCAGCGCCCCCAGGATCGCGGCGTTGCTTCCATACGGTATTTAGGGCATGGCTGACGGCATGGCGGCAGATACAAGCGCAACAATGGGCGACGAGGTTCAGATCGGTGACGCCGATACGCCGCTGCCCGCGCTGATCCGGCAAAGCCCGATGGCCATGTGTCTGACCAACCCGCGCTTGCCAGATAACCCGGTGATTGCCTGCAATCAGGCCTTCACGGACCTCACTGGCTATGCCGAAGCGGATATTGTCGGCCTGAACTGCCGGTTCCTGTCGCGCGAACCGATCCGGCCCGAAGTGCGTGAACAGATCGAAACCTCGCGGCGGGAAAAGCGCGGGGTGCTGTTCGAAGCGGTCAACTACCGCAAGGACGGCGCGCCGTTCCGCAACGTCGTGATGGTCGCCCCGATGTTCGATGAAGCGGGCGAGGTGGCCTATTACCTTGGCTCGCAGGTCGAAATCCCGCTTGATCGGGACGACGGCGGCTTTTCCAGCGAACGCCGGACGGCGGCGCTGGCCAAAGTTGATGGACTGACCCCGCGTCAGCGCGAAATCCTGGTGCTGATGGCGCAGGGCCGCCTGAACAAGCAGATCGCGCATGAACTCTCGCTCAGCGAAAAGACGGTCAAGATGCACCGTGCGCTGCTGCTGCAGCGGCTTGAAGTGGCGACGTCTGCCGATGCCGTGCGGCTGGCGGTTGAGGCCGGACTTTAACCCATACCGGCTTAGGTCCGGGTTGGTTCAGCGAACTTTATAGATCATCCCGATGCTTGTCCGAATTCACTCGCGGACAGGTCCAGGCCAGCCTGCATAGCCCCTCCCCTCCAGCGAACAGGCCGGGCGGACCACCCTTCTACCCAAGCCCGGTTGGCGGCGGCTCTTCAGATGCCGTCAACCGGGTGTACTTTGCGGCGGCTGGGCGGAGCTGTCCGGCGGATCAGCGGCAGAATGCGGTCCCTGACAATTCCAGATGCAGATGATCGCGGTGCGCGGCGTTGTAGGCCGGACCCAGCACCGTGCCGAAGCGCTTGCAGGCGCTGGCGTGAACTGCGGTCAGGAACCTGCGTTCCGCCGGCGATCCGGCCTGCCAGTTCCCGGTAATGCTGATTCGCCGGCCATCGGCCAGCACGAAGGCAGAAATGTCGATTGCGTTGGCGGTCGCGTGCGCGCTGCGCCGCTCGGTTCCGGCGACGTTGCGGCAGTTGAAGCTGCCCATCGTTTCGATCTTCACCAGTGCGCTACCCAGAATCTGCTGGGCCGCGCGGTCCACGCCGAAGCGCGCCCAGGCGGCGAAGGTTTCCGCCAGCGGGCACGTGACCGGCCCGAGGTTGGAGAGCGCCAGCTGCGCTTCGTCGCTGCGCAGGCTGGCCAGCTTGACCGTGCCGAGCGTGGAGCAGCCCGCGCCGTAATACTGATCGGGCAGGGGGGTAAAGCTGGCGCGCGTGGCGCTGAGGTTGCTCAGGCAGGCGCGGGCTTCGGGGCGGGGAGTGAACTGCGTGGTGGATTGCGACACCGCCTTGCGGGCCGGAGCGGACGCCTGCGGAATCGCGCCGCAAGCGCTCAGCAGGGCCGCCATGGGCAGGATCAGGGCCAGTTTCCGCACCCTGCGGATATACCACGCGGATGGTTAAACGCGGCTGGCGAGACATGGTTAACGCGCCGCTAAGGGGTTGGCCGGATCGCCCACCGCCAACGTATGCGCCGCAGGATCTGGCCAGCATTCGCTTGACTTCGGCGCAGCGGGGCCTAGGTGCGGCTCCGGGCCACGCGGTCCCAACGCCGCGCGTGCTCTCTGTAAGGAGAGACTACAATGACTGCATCTGTTCCAGCTCGCAAACCTGCGCGCCCCTTCTTCTCGTCCGGTCCCTGCGCCAAGCCGCCCGGATTCGCCCCCGAAAAACTCAGCATCGAATGCCTCGGCCGCTCGCACCGTGCCAAGATCGGCAAGTCGCGCCTGCAATATTGCATCGACCTGATGCGCGAAGTGCTGGGCCTGCCCGATTCGCACCGCATCGGCATAGTGCCGGGATCGGACACGGGCGCTTTCGAAATGGCGATGTGGACGATGCTGGGCGCCCGTGGCGTGACCGCGCTGGCCTGGGAAAGCTTTGGCGAAGGCTGGGTCACCGACGCGGTCAAGCAGCTGAAGCTGGAACCCAAGGTCCACCGCGCCGATTACGGCCAGCTGCCGGACCTGTCGAAAGTCGATTTTGCCGATGACGTGCTGTTCACCTGGAACGGCACCACCAGCGGCGTGCGCGTGCCCGACGGCGAATGGATCCCGGAAAACCGCGAAGGCCTGACCTTTGCCGACGCGACCAGCGCCGTGTTCGCCTATGAAATTCCGTGGGACAAGATCGATGTCGCCACGTTCAGCTGGCAGAAGGTGCTGGGCGGCGAAGGCGGCCACGGCGTCCTGATCCTTGGCCCCCGCGCGGTCGAGCGGCTGGAAAGCTATACCCCCACCTGGCCGCTGCCCAAGGTGTTCCGCCTGGTCAGCAAGGGCAAGCTGACCGAGGGCGTGTTCAAGGGTGAAACCATCAACACCCCGTCGATGCTGGCGGTTGAGGACGCGATCTTCGCGCTCGAATGGGCGAAATCGGTCGGCGGGCTGGAAGGCCTCAAGGATCGCTGCACCGCCAATGCGGATGCGCTGAACAAGATCGTCGCCGACCGCGACTGGCTGAGCCATCTGGCGGCGGACAAGGGCATCCGCTCGAAAACGTCGGTCTGTCTTTCGGTCGAAGGCGCGGATGCGGACTTCATCAAGAAGATGACCGGCCTCCTCGAAAAGGAAGACGCCGCCTATGACATCGCGGGTTATCGCGATGCCCCGGCGGGCCTGCGGATCTGGTGCGGCGCTACGGTTGAAACCGCCGACATCGAAGACCTCGGGCCGTGGCTCGACTGGGCTTATGCCCGGACCAAGGCCGCCTGAACTCCCCATTGTTGCGTCACCCCGGCCTTGAGCCGGGGTCCAGCTTCGCTTTCCTCCCGCCCTGAAAGCGGGATCCCGGGTCAAGTCCGGGATGACGAAGGATCAGAATATGACCAAGCCGCGCGTACTCATTTCCGACAAGATGGACCCCAACGCCGAAGCGATCTTCCGTGATCGCGGCTGCGATGTGGACGTCATCACCGGTGAAACCCCCGAACAGCTGATCGCCCGGATCGGCGATTATGATGGTCTGGCCATTCGCAGCTCGACCAAGGTGACCAAGGAAATCCTGGCTGCGGCCAAGAACCTGAAAGTCATCGGCCGGGCCGGGATCGGCGTGGACAACGTCGATATTCCGGCCGCATCGGCGCAGGGCGTGGTGGTGATGAACACCCCGTTCGGCAACTCGATCACCACCGCCGAACACGCCATCGCGCTGATTTTCGCGCTGGCCCGCCAGATTCCGGAAGCCAACGCGCAGACCCAGGCGGGGCTGTGGCCCAAGAACGGGTTCATGGGCGTGGAAGTGACCGGCAAGACGCTGGGCCTGATCGGGGCCGGCAACATCGGCTCGATCGTCGCGAGCCGCGCGCTCGGCCTCAAGATGAAGGTCGTGGCGTTCGATCCGTTCCTGACCCCCGAACGCGCGGTCGAAATGGGCGTGGAAAAGGTCGATCTGGATACCCTGCTGGCGCGCGCCGATTTCATCACGCTGCACACCCCGCTGACCGACCAGACCCGCAATATCCTGAGCCGCGAAAACCTGGCCAAGACCAAGAAGGGCGTGCGGATCGTCAACTGCGCGCGCGGCGGACTGATCGACGAAGCCGCGCTGAAGGATGCGCTCGACAGCGGGCAGGTTGCCGCTGCCGCGCTCGACGTGTTCGAAACCGAACCGGCCAAGGCATCGCCGCTGTTCGGCACGCCGAACTTCATCTGCACCCCGCACCTGGGCGCATCGACCACCGAAGCGCAGGTCAACGTGGCGCTGCAGGTGGCCGAACAGATGGCCGATTACCTCGTCACCGGCGGCGTCACCAACGCGCTCAACGTGCCGTCGCTTTCGGCTGAGGAAGCGCCGAAGCTGAAGCCTTACATGGCGCTGGCGGAGCAGCTGGGCGGTCTGATGGGCCAGCTCACCACCGGTTCGATCCCGCGCATCTCGATCCACGCCGAAGGCGCGGCGGCTGATCTCAATATCAAGCCGATCGTCGCGGCCGTGCTGGCCGGGTTCCTGCGCGTCCAGTCGGACACGGTGAACATGGTCAACGCGCCGTTCCTGGCCAAGGAACGCGGCATGGAAGTGCGCGAAGTGAAGACCGAAAAGGCCGGGGACTATCACACCCTGATCCGCGTTTCGGTGAAGACCGACGCGGGCGAACGTTCGGTTGCGGGCACGCTGTTCAGCAACGCCGAACCGCGTCTGGTCGAACTGTTCGGCATCAAGGTAGAGGCCGAACTGGCCGGGCACATGCTGTACATCGTCAACGAAGACGCACCGGGCTTCATCGGCCGGATCGGCACGCTGCTGGGTGAAAACGGCATCAATATCGGCACCTTCAACCTCGGCCGCCGCAACGCAGGCGGGGAAGCGGTGCTGCTGCTGTCGGTCGACAGCCCGGTTCCGGCTGAGGTTCTGGCCACGGCCCGCGCCGTGCCGGGCGTCAAGCGGGTGATGGCGCTGCGCTTCTGAAAACACGCGCCCGCGCGCAAGCGCGGGCGCTCCCCAATCCCCCTCCCGCTTGCGGGAGGGGGCGGGGGAGGGCATGTTGTCCTTCCCCGCATGCCAACGGTAACAGGCCCTCCCCCACCCCCTCGTGCTTGCAGAAGGGGTGGTCAGGGAAAGCCGCTTTCAGGGCTTGAGTTTATGGATACCGATCGCGATCTGCTGCCCGAAGGGCTTGAGGACCGGCTCCCGGCCAGCGCGGCTGCTGCCGCGCGCGTGACGCGCGCGATCATGGATGTGCTGGACGGCCACGGGTATGACCGCGTCCAGCCGCCGACGATCGAGTTCGAAAAGTCGATGGCCAGCCGCATGGCCGGGGTGCAGCCGCGCCGGATGTTCCGGTTCGTCGATCCGGCGAGCCTGCGGATGATGGCGCTGCGCAGCGACATGACCGTGCAGGTTGGCCGCATTGCCGCGACCGGCCTTGGCGGCGCGGCGCGGCCGCTGCGGCTGTGCTATGCGGGGCAGGTCATCACGATCAAGGGCGACGGGCTGGACCCGACGCGTGAACGCCTGCAACTGGGTGCGGAACTGATCGGCAGCGATGCGGTGGCTGCAGCCGGTGAAGTGCTGGCCGTGGCGCTCGAAGCCTTGCGCGCCGCCGGGGCCACCGGCCTGTCAGTCGATTTCACGCTGCCCGATCTGGTCGATACGCTCGCCGGAGTAGATGGCCTTGGGGCGCTGCCGCTCGATCCGGACAAGATCGAGGCGGTGCGCCGCGAACTCGATGCCAAGGATGCGGGCGGGCTCGTTGCGGCTGGCGGCGAGGCCTATTTGCCGTTGCTCACCGCGATCGGCCCGTTTGACAGTGCGATTGAACGCCTGGCCGCGATCGATGCAGGCGGCGCGCTCGCCTCGCGGATCGCGGCGCTGCGCGAAATCGCGGGCCGGGTCGGCGATCTGGCCCGCCTGACGCTGGACCCCAGCGAACGCCACGGGTTTGAATATCAAAGCTGGTTCGGCTTCACGATCTATGCCGCGGATGTATCCGGCGCGCTGGGCCGGGGCGGCAGCTATACCATCCTGGGCGCGGATGCAGGCGCGCAGGAACCGGCCATCGGGTTTTCGCTTTACCCTGACGAACTGATCGACGCGCTGGCTGCGACCGATGTCCCGCGTGACACGCTGTTCCTGCCACTGGGCCACGATGCCGCTGCCGCCGCCCGTTTGCGCGCGGTTGGCTGGCGCACGGTCGCCGCGATCTGCGCGGATTGCGACGCCGCCGCGCTGGGCTGCACCCACCGGCTGGACGGCGGCGAGGCCATTAAAATCACCCCCTGAGGGGGATTGGTGCGTTCTGCGGAGACTATCTCCGGTTTGTCGCGCGGTGCGCCTTGCCCTTGTGGTCAGCATATCCTACGGCCCGCGCGGATTTTGTGTCGGATAAGGATCTTTCCGCCGTGGCCAATGTTACCGTAATCGGCGCCCAGTGGGGCGATGAAGGCAAGGGCAAGATTGTCGACTGGCTGGCCAGTCGCGCCGATGCCGTGGTGCGTTTTCAGGGCGGCCACAACGCCGGTCATACGCTGGTGGTGGGCGAACAGGTCTACAAGCTGAGCCTTCTGCCCTCGGGGATCGTCACCGGCACGCTCTCGATCATCGGCAACGGCGTGGTGCTCGATCCCTGGGCGCTGAAGGCCGAGATCGAGAAGCTGGAAGGGCAGGGCGTTGTCATCAACACCGACAACTTCGCGATTGCTGACAATTGTCCGCTGATCCTGCCGCTGCACCGCGATCTGGACGGGCTGCGTGAAGCCGCCGCCGGTTCGGGCAAGATCGGCACCACCGGGCGCGGGATCGGCCCGGCCTATGAAGACAAGGTTGGTCGCCGCGCGATCCGGGTCTGCGACCTCGATCACCTCGATGCACTGGACAGCCAGCTGGACCGGCTCTGCGCGCACCACGATGCGCTGCGCGCCGGGTTCGGCCAGCCGCCGGTGGACCGCGCCGCACTGCTCGCCGAACTGGCCGAAATCGCGCCGTTCGTGCTGCAATATGCTCAGCCGGTGTGGAAGCGGCTGAACACCGTGCGCAAGGCGGGCGCGCGGATCCTGTTCGAAGGCGCGCAGGGCGTGCTGCTCGATGTCGATCACGGCACCTATCCCTTCGTGACCAGTTCCAACACGGTCAGCGGCACCGCTGCCAGCGGTTCGGGGCTTGGCCCCAGCGCCACCGGCTTCGTGCTGGGGATCGTCAAGGCCTATACCACCCGCGTCGGGTCTGGTCCGTTCCCGACCGAACTGGAAGACGCCACCGGCCAGCGGCTGGGTGAGCGCGGCCATGAATTCGGCACCGTCACCGGGCGCAAGCGCCGCTGCGGCTGGTTCGATGCCGTGCTGGTGCGTCAGTCCTGCGCAATTTCCGGCGTCACCGGGATCGCGCTGACCAAGCTCGACGTGCTCGACGGGTTCGAAACGGTCAAGATCTGCACCGGTTACCGGCTGCGCGGCAAGGTGCTCGATTACTTCCCGGCCCACGCCGCCGACCAGGCCGATGTGGAGCCGATCTACGAGGAAATGGAAGGCTGGATCGGCACCACCGCCGGTGCGCGCTCGTGGGCCGATCTGCCCGCGCAGGCGATCAAGTATATCCAGCGCGTGCAGGAACTGATCGAAACGCCGGTCGCGCTGGTTTCCACCAGCCCGGAACGCGAAGACACGATCCTGGTGCGCGATCCCTTCGTGGATTGAGCGCGGCTGCGCTGTATTCTTGACATAAACCCTGTTTGTTCTACTCCTGTTCGGATCGAGCAGGAGTCGGAACGTTATGTCTCAGCCCAATTTTGCGTATTCCGCACCGGACGCACCCGAATCGGAGGGACTGCCGCTGGCCTTGTCGGTGTTTGCCGACCGGGCGCACGTGCGCGCGGAAATGCGCGGCGATGCCGAACTGGCGGGCTTTCGTGTTGCAGCAGCGGGGGACGTCGCCAGCCTGCTGGACGATTCGATCCGCCCGCTGGGCGAAGTCGTGCTGGTGGACTGTCCGGAAGTGGACGGCGCGCGGCTGGCGGCGCTGGCGCGGCTGGATATGCGGGTGGCGCATTCCGGCGCGCAACTGGTGGTATCGACCAGCCTTGATGCGCTGGATGACGTGTTCGGCTGTCTGGACCAGTCGGCCCCGCAAATCCTGATCGCGCCCAGCCGCGCAGACCGGGTGATCGCGCTGGGCCGCGTGCTGGCCCGCGCGCCGGGGGTCCGGCTGCGCGAACTGGCCGAGGAAGACCGGCTGACCTTGCTGCGCCTGAGCGAACAGGTGGCGCAGCTGGCGCAGCGGCTGGGCGGGCTGGATGGGTCTGCCCCTGCTGATGGCGGCGCGTTCAGCTTCGAAAGCCCGCGCCCGGCCTTTGCCGCCCGGCTGGCCGATGGCGGGGACCGGCTGATCAGCCCGGCGCGCGCCGCGCTGCCCGATGCACAACTGGTGCGCCAGATCATCCGCCAGCGTCAGGCCCGCGCCCGGTTCTTCGACGGGGAATTGTTCGCCGATCCGGCGTGGGACATGCTGTTGGATCTGACTGCGGCACGGGCCGAACACATCCGCGTGTCGGTCACCAGCCTGTGCATCGCCAGCGGCGTTCCGCCAACCACGGCGCTGCGCTGGATCGGGCAGATGACCGATGCCGGACTGTTCCAGCGGATGGAGGACCGGTCGGACCGTCGCCGCGCGTTCATCACCCTGTCCGATACTGCCGCCGATGCGATGGCGCGCTATTTTGCCCAGGTGGGCGCCGCCGCGCCGCAACTGGTGTAACGGGCGGGGCGCCGGGATAAGGGCATACCCTTATTGCAGGGCAACGGTTAGTTCTGATTAACCACGTTATATCAATGCCATGCGGCGCTTGCTTGGCATTTTTTGGGGATTTGCGGTGGCAGCGCTGGTGCTGACCGCGCTGATCACCCGTGCCGATGCCGCGCTGCGCGACACGCCGGGTTGGTGGGATCCGGACGGGGTCGGCGCGGGATCGGACTGGCATTACCGCGTGGCAGTGACCTTGCCCGCCGGTTCCAGCGTCAACAGCACCGCCAAAGTCGATATCGATTTCGCCGCCTTGATGACCCAACTGGGCATTTCTGGCACATTCGATACCAGCCCGGTGCGCGTTGTGCGCCCGTCTGGCACCCTTGCCGCGACCCAGGAATACAACGACAGCATCTATGCCGGTGCCACCGATACCAGCGCGACGCGCGGCGAAGTGCGCTGGCTGGTCGAGGACGGCGGCACGCAAACGTATTTTGTCTATTTCGACATTACCCAGAACGGCAGCAAAGCCGCCAGCACCTTGCCCCGGATCAACGGCAATTTTGAACACAGCGCCGCCGGAACGCAACTGCCCACGGGCTGGACCAGCGCCACCCGCAGCAATCCGGCCTATGACGCACAAGTGCGCCCGGCCGAAACCGTCAGCGTCACCTCCGATGGCGCCCCACTGCACAATCCCCGCAACACCAATGGCAACCCGCGCACCGGCGCCTATTCATACCTGCTGGGCGCGCGGACCGACAACGAGCCCGCGTTGGGGGGCTCTCAGATTGATACCACTGTGCTGACCCGCGAAATCGCGGTTCCCGCGACCGATCCGGGCAACCTGACCGTCAACTGGCGGGCCGAAGGGTGGGATTCGGAAGGCTACGATAGCCTGACGATCAGCGTGGTGACCAGCGGCGGGGCCGTTACGGAAATCGTCGGCAACAGCCTTGCGTCCTATTCCGCCTATCCCAACTCTCCGGCCATCGGCGGCGGCGCTGCCGACGCCTTGTCCGCCGGGTTTGGCCACTACAACGGGTTCGACATGAACACGATCGGCACACACACCGCGGGCATGACCGTGGCGTACAACGCCGAGGTCTGGTGGACCCGCCGCTATTCGCTCGCCGCATTTGCAGGCCAGACCGTGACCTTGCGGATCTCCGCCAACAACACGGAATTGTACCGCACATGGTTCCACATCGACGACGTCGAATGGTCCGTGGTCAGTGGCACGCTGGGCAATCCGCAGGCGTTCGGCGCGGTGGCAACCAGTCCGCTGGGCAACCTTGCGCCGGACCAGTCGGTGCGCGTGCTGGCCACGGTCGATGCGCGGCCGACGGGGGCGGGTGATGCGGTGCTGGCGGATCTCTATTACCCGGCTGGCTCGCCCTATCTGACCGGCGTCGTGCTCCATGACGATGGCGCGCACGGCGATGGTGCGGCGAATGACGCGGTGTGGGGCAGTTCCCAGCAGACGATCCCGCTGAGCACGCCCAGCGGCACCGGCTGGCTGGTGCGGGTCTATGCCCGCGATGCCAGCACCAGCACGTTCGGCGCGGCCAGCAACGGGCTGATGCACCGCAACGGATTGGCCGCGCCCCTGACGATGGCCAACTGGTGGAACATCGATGAGCGCAACTTTGCCGTGCAGGGGGCTGCGATCGAGGTGGCCAAGACCATGGCGCTGGTCAGCGACGGCGTGAATATGGCCGAGCACAAGGCGATACCCGAAGCGCGCGTGCGATACTGCATCACGATCACCAACAGCGGCCCGGCGAGCGCCGGAACCGTGCTGGCGACCGATCCGCTGCCAGCCGCACTCACATATGCTGCCGGATCGCTCCGCAGCGGCGCGACATGCGCGAGCGCGGCGACGCTCGAGGATGACGATGCCGTTGGCGCCGATGACGACGATCCGACCGGTGCGAGCCTTGCGGACGCGATCATCACGATCAGCCGCCCCACGCTGAATGCGTCGAGCAGCTTTGCCGTGACCTATGAAGCGACCGTGAATTAGGCCGATTGACGCCCCGCCCAAACCGGGTAATAGCGCGGCTTCCCCGAAGGGGGCGCTTAGCTCAGTTGGTAGAGCATCTCGTTTACACCGAGAGGGTCGGCGGTTCGAGCCCGTCAGCGCCCACCACTTGCCGATCGGCAGCGGTAGATAGAGACATAGAGATTGGCACTGCGCCAAAAACCGGGATTAAACGAGCCTATTCGGGATTTGCCGGGATAGGCTTTAGGCGCAGTGGTTCTGAGAGGGCGCTCACTGGCATCTAAGCGCCCGCTTAGAAGGTGAAGATCAGCCTTTATCCTTGCCGTAGATTGCCGTGTGCCGCCTCTCCAGAGCTTTCCTGACCCGATCAGTCAAACCGGGATATTGAGCGTCACCGGCTGGCCGAAGAAACGGATGCGGCTTGATTACGATTCGGTGTGGCTTTGTGCGGGGAAGGCCCTCGGATAGGGCACTGCGGTTGGACATGAAAACCGCCTTGCCGCTTTCATCGATGTAATAGGCCGTACCGCCTGGGTGGTTGATTGTTGCGCCCAATTCTATGGCCAAGGCATATTCAATATCCAGCGACCCCCACTTGCCCTGATAGCCGCCTTCTACCCTGGTCGCGCTCTGGGCGACATCAAGGCTACCCTCCAGAAACGTGGAACGGTTCTTGAATGGATGATTGTTCGTGGCGTGCTCAACGCAGGCTGACATCGTTTGATTGATGCCAACCTGCTGAGCCTCGTCCATCGCTTTCAGCAACGCCTCGCCGTTCCACTTTAGAGATTTTCCAGCCATCAGCTTTATCCCTTCCGGTTGCGAGGCCCGCTGCGGTTATGCCTTGATGCCGTTCAGAACGACAAAGCTGGCCGGACGGCGAACCATGAAATCGACGCGGGTCCAGCCCACGAATTCAACCTGGAGATTGCTCGCGTAAGTCTGGAGCCGAAGGGCTTCGATCGTGGCTTCCATGCGGACGCCAAGAACGAGGTCGCTGAAATCGCCCATGAAGGCCAAGCTCTCGTCGTTGCCAGCGCCAAGGGTGTTCGGGATGCTCGTCGTGGGGCGGAATGCGGTGTCTTCAAGCGATTGAGGCCGTCGCATCGGTTGGCCAGTGCTATCGACGAGGCCTTCGAGGGTTCCCCAGGTGCGAGGTGACATAATCACATTTTTCTGTGCGACCTCGAGCGGGACGTTGGCTTCAAGGAGATTCTGCGTACCGGCCACGAACTTTCCGTAACCTGAAGGGATGCCAACGGCATTGATCGCCTGCACACCGGTCGTATTCAGGATGCCGGTCGGCTGGCTGGCGAGACCGGTCCCCAGCATACCAACCAAGTCGATTTCGCGCGCGAGAGCCTTGCCCATAACGTTCATGAGCTGGGAACCGAAGTCTGGCGAGTCCTGGGCAAGCTCTGCCGTCGCCTGGACGCGGACACCAAGCGTGCGCGCCATCAGCTGCCGCAGTTCGAAAGTGGGGTCACCTGCAGTCAATGCGGCGCCTTCCGATCGCCAGCCGACAGACGGGTCTGAAACGACGCGGGAACTGGTGACGGTCTGGCTGTTCATCGTCGCAGTCGTCATGCCTGCGGCTTCGAGCACCATGAATGAGCGGAGATTGTCGATCCATTCGCCCTGGAACCCGGCAGGGATAAGCACGCCGGAAACAGTGCCTGAAAGGCTTTTGTTCTGATCGCTGGCGAACTGGAGCGCCGCTTTATCCTCGCAGCGGTCGCCCAACAGCGTAGCGGCGAGCCAACGGTCGAGGGGAACGTCCGGCCTTTCCTTTTGCGAGGAAATGTCGGCCATTTTCGCTCCGGCTGCCAGCTCATATACTTCGCCGTGTGCGCCGTGGTGTACTTTGATACCTGAGCGGGGGCTCCCCCCTTTCCGGTCATTCAACGCACCGGGGAAGGGGAACCTGCGCACAGGCGCGTTTTTCTCGCCGCCGCCGATGGTCTTGTCCAGCGCGTCGCGAAGATTGGTCAGGGCGCTTACGTCCTCATGATTCAGGTGCATGGCTTTTTCCTTCAGTCTGAGTTGTTCAGTGCCGCACAGCGGCTAATTCTTCGGCAGCTGCCTGGACACCGCGGCGTGCAATTGCGGTCATGGCTTTGACGGTTGCGGCATGGCCAAAGCTCCGCGCATGAACTTCCGCGAAATATGCGATAGCTAGGCGCAAGATCAGCGCGGCATCAGCAGAGGGGTGCTCGGCGGCAATTTGCTCAAGCGCACCGGCCATCCAGCCCCCAACAACTTGCCGCAAATCTGGCTCATGATCAGACGGGAGGAAGAGCGATTGGCAGGTCACGGAATCAGCCCCTCCGCGCGGAGGCGTGCCTTAATTCTTCGGACTGCGCGCTCGGTAGTTTCCATGCACGCCGCGATTTCGACGCCGGAAAGCCTGCCGTAATTGTCCAGGACGAATTGTCTCCGGAGCACACACTTTGCGGATGGAATTTCGAAACGTCCGCCGTTGGGAAAAATCGCCTTCACGATCGCCAGTGCACTGTTTCGGCCTACCGCCTGGACAAGCCAATGGCCAGTATAGGTATCCGGAAAGGACTGGAGTCTCTCCGGCACCGGAAATTCTTTTGAAGTGCCGCCAAAGTTTTCGGCGATCGTGACAGCGACCGAACGCCCCGCGACTTCCTCAATTTCGGCAAGCAAGCCGGGGAGCCGTAGAAGTTCGTGAGGTGTGGTCGCGTCGCTCTGCACAAAGGCCTCCAGGTGGGAGTGGAGGCGGCAGCTGCAATCAGGCCACCCCCACTCCGGGGCCGAGTGAAGCGCGGGTGGGGGCACGCCTCGAACTCAACCGAGGCGGAACATTTACCGGGGGGGCGGTGCGCGCTCGCACCGGGCCATGTTCCGGGGCAGGAGCAGGGGTATGTATTCCCGCGCTGCAAGCCCGCCCTTAGGGGCGGTCATCGCCCATTGACCTGCGCAGTTCACGGGCTGCAAGATCCATCAACGCGCAAAGGCCCTCGCCGTCCAACTCCAGTTCATTGTTATAGCCCGCCACCAAATTGCAGAGCGCTGTGAGTGCATTATGGGCGCGATTGGCATGGATATAGGCTACCATCGTCATCGGAATCTTGCTTGCTGAGCTGGTGGCATAGAGCGGCAGTTTAACCTGATCATTGCGCGCTTGGCCGGGCTTGGCAAACTGTACAGACATGAGATCATCCTTTGCCGCTATGGTCTGCTTGCTCTCACCATGGCAAGAAACAGGCCGAGATTTCGATTTAGGGGGGTCTAAGAAGGCGGCCGGTCCGTTTTCAGGTATGCCGGGGCCGTGGGCTTGTCGCGCGCGCCAGCGGCGCTCCTAGCGCTAATGGCTGATCCTTGCCTCGTCGTGGCGGGGCGCTGCGTTGATGTTGCGGTCACGCGCGCGCACCTTTTTCCCGTAGGCGGCGCTTCCAGAGTTGAAGCGAGCCAATGATTTTCTGTGCCTTTGCGCCAGTGACGAAGCGCAAGGCGGAAATTCCATGGTGGCGCTCGATCCAAGCCTCCAGCTGGCGGATCGAGGTTCCATCTGTGACTTCAACCCAGAGCGCGACAATCATGTCGATTTGAGCCTGTGAGGCCGTGCCACGTTGCGGCTTGTCCGTAACCTGAGTCCGTCGCGCGTCACTGACAAAGCCGAGCGACCTGAAATAGGCCATAAGGCGGTCAAAACCCGCATCTGTGAGCTGTGCTGCCGAACAGACGTCGGCATAGTCGGCCAGGGCCTTGCGATATTCTTCATCAGACATTTGCAGCTTGGCTTTCGCGATGTGGACAAGGGCAATGCGCTTGCGGGCGTCCATGGCTGCGCCTACCCGATTGCCAACGCATCGCGGGCGATGCTCTGGGTAACCGGCCCTTCGCCGGCGAGCAGGTTTAGACGGACAAGAAGGCGCTCCAACTGACGGAGATCGCGGCGGACGCGCGGCTGTGTGTAGTAATCCGCAATGAGCGAAATCGCGCCCGGATCATCGACGCCGCGCGACCGCACAAAGGTAACAATGTCCTCTGCTGTCAGGTCATCATAGTCGAACGATTCGATGAAAAGGGCGCGACTGCGGACAGCGCCAGAAATCACGCTATCGCCGCGACCATCTTCCCTTAGCGAAAAATCGTCATTGCCGACGAAGACAAGGCCAACTGGAAAAGGCGTAACGGTGCGGTCCGCGTCGTTCCAATAGCGGAGCATTTCGATTGCTTCGCGCGATAGGTATTGTGCCTCGTCAAAGATAATCGTGTGCCGCGCGAACTCGTATTCATCCGGCTCCGACAATTGCGCGAGCTGGTCGCAAACCATCTTGCGCATGGTCCAATAGGCATTGCTCAGTGAGGGGCGGAGAATACGTGAATCATCGTGTTCGCGGAGTGCTTCGACTACGAGTTGCATCGCGCCGATTGCAGTGACGCCCTTTTTGGTTGAGCCAGGTTCCACCTTCACTACGGTTACGACGCATTCATTTTCCTGCGCAAATGCGGTGATACTCGTCGTCTTGCCGATGCCCCAAGGCCCTTTGAAAACGGCGATCCCGCGTTGCTCGTGAACCATCTCCAGCCTTAGCTTGAGCGCTTTGGATAGCGTCGTCTCGATGATTTGCTGTTGCCGGGGCGCGGGTGCTTCGCGATCGGCGGTGGCGATCGGGACGACGCGGGGATTATTTGCGGCCAAGTGCTCTCTCCAGCAGTTCGTTTTCGCGCTCACGCGCCGCCCTGCGCCGTTCGGCGGGGGTTGGCAGAGTGGCGACTTCCTTCACCGCGCGCTTGGCGGCAGCCATTTCTTGCGCCGCCTGCGAGGCCAAAACATCCATGATCGGGGCAGGCGCGGCGCGGGTTGGCAGGATCGTCACTTGCGCGCGATGCGCGGCGTCAATGTCGATTGGCGGCGCAGCTTTGCGCCTGGCCTGCGTGGACTTGTCATTGCGCCTTTGCATTCGCGCCGTTTCAACCGCGCCTTCGATTTCGCCGGGCAGATAGGGCATGTCGGAGATGAGCGAGGCCCAGCCGAAATCCGGGATGTTGGCCAGCGGATTGGCACCGCGTCGCCATGGCACGGCAATCGTGACAGTCTGGCCATTGGGCAGTTCCGGGTGGCGGAAAAGCTGGCCCATGATGCTTACCGCGCCCCGGTCTACGCGCCGGGTCTCGCGCCTGGAGAATGCTGCGTCCAGGGCGTCAGCATCGGCAATGACTGGTCGCCAGCCTGCGGCAACATGCTCTGCAAAGCATCCCTGCGGGCTTTTCCCCTTGAACACGCCGCTGCCGATCGGCTCGTGTTCGAATACTTCAATCCGTTCGTCTGCCTCGCGCGCGAAATCTTCGAAACTGCCGCTATAGGGCTTTGGCGGCATCCCAACCGTCTGGGTTTTCTTGTTCATGCGGTTGCCGCCTGCCCAGCCGCCCATTTGCGAGAACACAAAGCGGTCCAGCGTCGCGAACTTGCTTTCGATCGGCTTGGCTGCGCCGTTGTAGGGCTTCGCGTTGATGATGGTTCGCGCGCCTGGAGCGTTGAGCATCGCCAGCGCATCCCGCACCATGTCCATGATGTAGAATTCGGTGCCGTTGTCTCGGTAGACCTGTTGCGGGAAGCCCCATTCCGGATGCGTCACCATGCGGATAAAGGCTTCTGCGACATGCTCTTGGCGGACGCCCTCGCCGGGAGGAAGCGGCACGAAATGGCGGAAGAGCCGGTGTGTGCCGGTATCCATGAAGCCAATCATTTTCGGCCATGTCGTTGAGCCGTCGGGGCGCATCACAATGCAGTCGAGCGGCTTAACGTCCATGACGATTTGCTCCATCGGCGCGAACTTCGAATTGTCGCGCCGAATGCGAGGCTTCATGTCGTCATAACGTTTGCGGTCGTTCGCCTGGATATCGACAATCCGGTAATCCTGAGCTGCGACGATCCGGCGTTGCGAAAGCGCCAGCGCCGTAGCAGGCAGCTCGATCCCGCGCGATTGCAGGTCCAGGCGGAACATGGTCAACACGACACGCCGAACCTGTTTCCAGCCCGCACGTTGTGCGGGCGATGTCCAGCCACGGCGAATGAGCTGGTCCACAACCTCGCCAAGTTCGGGCAGATCGGTGGCGGGATAGCCCGCTTCGAGATAGGCCCGGTCAAAGGGGCGGGAGACCCAAACGCGGCGCTGTCCTGCATCAGCGGGCAACTTGCGGGCAAGCGCATTCACATCGCCGCCCGATGCCTCAAGATCGGCAATCCATCGGTAAATCGTTCGCGCCGGAATGTTCCATTTCTTGGCTGCTCGCAGCACTTCGGCCTTGCGCTCTACAGAGCGCGGCTCGCACTCAATTGCCTCTTGGATAACCCGATACCGCTTCTCAATCCGCGCGCCCTGGTTCGGTGCGATCGGCGTCTCGCGGCCGATGCAAGTGGGGGCGGGCGGCGACGAATAGAGGTCAAGATATGCCGCCTGAAGCGGCTCTGAGAGGCTGCTGAGAGCTACCTCATAGCGGGTGCCGGAGCGACCGCCGCGACCACCGGCAACTTGCCGCACAGAGAGGAAACAGCCTCTCCATGCTCGCCTGCGCGATGCCATTTTGGCTGCGGCATGTGCGGCTTGCCTAGTGATACCTGCGAGTTCGGCGAACTCCGCGACGGTGAGCCATGTTGGCATCGGCTTATGCCGCCTCGCCTTGACTTGCGCTAAGCAGGCGGGACCGCAAAGCTAGGGCCTTGGTCCCGGAGGTCTTGCCAGAAAGGGCCTTGTGGGCGTAGCCGGGATCAATGCTATTGTTGATGCACCATGCCCTAAGGGTAGTGCCGCGAAGGACGAACCCCGCCCGGATTTGTTGAAGGATGCTTACTTGAGCCATGTCGTCACTTGTCAATGGTTGTGATATTTTGAGTAACTCAGAAAATCACAACCCGCAAGCCCTCTCAGGATGGGCCGGGGATGTTGCGTCGCTCGTTCGCGAAATGAAGCGGCGTGCGGGCGTCAAAACCGACCAGGAACTGGCGGAATTCCTAAGTATTTCGCAGAGCGCAGTGGCAAACTGGAAGCAAAGAGGCGGAGTGCCCGAGGCTGCGATATTGAAGTTTGAAGAGGCAGTATCGAACAGGCAGAAAACACCGACACTGCGAGTGATCTATGCCAGAGCCGTGGCAATGCGAGTGCCCGCAATTTGGGCGGAGCGAGTTCAAAGGAAGGGGAAGGGAGGTTCGGAATTTATTCCGTATTTCACCGTTTCCACCTCGCTAAATGTTATTACAAATCGAGTGGCCAAGGAAATCGCAGAGATTGAGCGCGCGACAGGATTGCCTACGGCTGATGTTGCGATGCAACTTTTGAGTGATGACGATTACTTGTGGGGCATAGTGGGGTGGCTAAACGAGGTGTCTATGGCGGAGCTGTTGCTAGCAGAAGCGAAGCTGTCTCGGGGCGTTTGACCAATCACTTTACCAATCGAGCCTTAGAAGCTAGCGGATTGGCAGAATTTCGCCATTTTAGATTGGTAAAGCTAGTTTCATAGAGATTGGCACTAGGCGGCGTGGACAAATTCAGCGCAGGTTTTCTACGCTCACCAGCTTAATGTCGCCGTCGAAGGGCTCGACGTATGTGCAGATGTTGTCCGAGAACTCGTCCATCAGATTGAGCCCTTCGGGGTCATAGTCGTTCTCGG
>NZ_JAUYNB010000038.1 GCF_030699305.1 Novosphingobium sp. | reverse complement strand
GAACCGGCGGTAGCTGTCCCACGCGAACCGTTCATCGCCCGATGACGCGGCCAGACCCTGCACGGTTTCGTCGTTGAGGCCGAGGTTGAGGACCGTGTCCATCATCCCCGGCATCGACACCCGCGCGCCGGAGCGGACCGAAACGAGCAGCGGATCGGCGGCATCGCCGAACTTCTTGCCGACGGCCTGTTCGATGTGGGTCAGCGCGGCGGCGACTTCGGCCTGAACGTCAGCGGAAAAATCCCCGCCCTCGGCCAGATAGCGCACGCATTCTTCGGTGGTGATGGTGAAGCCCGGCGGCACCGGCAGACCGATCCCGGCCATTTCCGCCAGATTTGCGCCCTTCCCGCCGACAATCGTCTTGTCGCGGCTGCGTGGATCGTCGCCCCCCGAGCCGCCGCCGAAACTGTATATTTGTCTGTTCATTTCCAGCTCACTTCGAATTAGGTCTTTTCTGGTGGTGCGAAGAAAGGGCGGCGATCGCCGCCGCCGCAATTGGCGACAGGGATGAGCGATCAACGTTTTTGATTGCCGCTCTCATGTTCGGATCCCAGAATTCGCGAATGTGTTGTTCGGTTTGAATAATCGCAGCTTCTTCGCCTTGAGCGGCAAGGTTCCGGGCGATCTGGTTCGCTAAATGGATGAGTCGTTCAGGCGCCATGGTTATTCCGGCGCAATTCGGCGAGCGCGGGCCGACTGTTCGGCGCAGTCTTTCTGCCAGTCGGACGGGCCGTTGGTCGGGGTCACCTGTACGGCGGTCACCTTGTATTCAGGGCAGTTGGTCGCCCAGTCCGAGAACTCGGTGGTGATGACGTTGGCCTGCGTTTCGGGGTGGTGGAAGGTGGTATAGACCACCCCCGGCGCGAGGCGATCGGTGACAACTGCGCGTAGACTCGTCTCGCCCTTGCGGCTGGCGAGGTGCACCCAGTCCCCACTGCGAATGCCCCGGTTCTCGGCATCGGCCGGGTGGATTTCCAGTACATCACCTTCATGCCAGACGTTATTGGCGGTACGCCGCGTCTGCGCGCCGACATTGTACTGGCTGAGGATGCGCCCCGTCGTCAGTAGCAGCGGGAAGCGCGGGCCGGTTCGCTCGTCGGTCGGGATATATTCCGTGACGACGAACTTGCCACGTCCGCGCACGAAGCCATCGACGTGCATGATCGACGAGCCATTGGGATGGGCCTCGTTTACTGGCCATTGCAGCGAGCCTTCCGCATCTAGCCGCGTGTGGGAAACGCTGGCGAAGCTGGGGGTAAGGCGGGCAATCTCGTCCATGATCTCGCTCGGGTGGGTGTAGCTCCAGCCCAGCCCCATGGCGTTGGCCAGCGCCTGTGTCACCTCCCAGTCTTCAAGTCCATTAGCCGGTTCCATCACCTTGCGCACCAGCTGGATGCGGCGTTCGGCATTGGTGAAGGTTCCGTTCTTCTCAAGAAAGGTCGACCCTGGCAGGAAGACATGCGCATAGTTTGCGGTCTCGTTAAGGAACAGGTCATGGACAATCACCAGCTCCATCGCCTTGAGACCGGCAGTGACATGGTGTGTGTCCGGGTCCGACTGGAGGATATCCTCGCCCTGGATGTAGATCGCGCGGAAACTGCCATCCACTGCCGCGTCGAGCATGTTGGGGATGCGCAAGCCCGGTTCGGGATCGAGGGTGACGCCCCAGTCCGCCTCGAACAATGCGCGGGTTGCCTCGTCTGAGATGTGGCGATAACCGGAAAGCTCGTGCGGGAAACTCCCCATATCGCAGGCACCTTGGACATTGTTTTGCCCTCTGAGGGGATTTACCCCAACTCCGCGCCTCCCGATGTTGCCAGTCGCCATGGCAAGGTTGGCGATGGCCATGACAGTGGAACTGCCCTGCGAATGCTCGGTGACACCGAGGCCATAATATATCGCGCCATTGCCGCCCTCGGCATAGAGCCGGGCGGCGGCGCGAAGATCGGCAGCCGGAACGCGAGTTACGGCTTCGAGCACTTCGGGGCTGTGGCGCTCCTCTGAAACGAAGCGCGCCCAGTCCTGATATTCATCCCAGTCACAGCGCTCACGGATAAAGTCTTCGTCGGCCAGCCCTTCGGTAACGATCACGTGCGCCATCGCGGTCAGCACGGCGACATTGGTCCCAGGCTGAAGCGGCAAGTGATACACCGCTTCGATGTGCGGGCTGCGCACCAGATCGATCCGGCGCGGGTCGATCACGATCAGCTTTGCACCCTGTCGCAGACGGCGCTTCATCCGCGATGCAAACACCGGATGCGCATCGGTGGGATTGGCGCCGATCACCAGAATGACGTCGGCGTCCATCACGCTGTCGAAATCCTGCGTGCCCGCCGAAGTCCCGAACGTGGTCTTGAGTCCATAGCCGGTGGGAGAGTGGCAGACCCGCGCGCAGGTATCGACATTGTTGGCGCCAAAACCGGCACGAACCAGCTTCTGGACGAGGAAAGTCTCCTCGTTGCTGCAACGGCTCGAAGTAATCCCGCCGAGCGCGCGCGCGCCATACTGCGCCTTGATCGCCCCAAGTCGCTGCGCAGCAAAGGAAATCGCCTCATCCCAGCTCACTTCGCGCCAAGGCTGGTCGATGGTTTCACGCACCATCGGCGAGGTTATGCGGTCCTTATGATGGCCATAACCCCACGCAAATCGTCCCTTGACGCAGGAGTGTCCATGATTGGCCTTGCCGTCCTTCCACGGCACCATGCGCACCAGTTGCTCCCCTCGCATTTCCGCACGGAACGTGCAGCCGACCCCGCAATAGGCGCAGGTGGTAACGACCGCGCGTTCGGGCTTGCCAATTTCCTTCACGGCCTTTTCCTGCAAGGTTGCAGTCGGGCAAGCCTGTACGCAGGCACCGCAGGAAACGCATTCGGACGACAGGAAATCGTCAGAAGCCTGCCCAGCGCTAACCTTTGAAGCAAAACCTCGTCCGTCGATAGTCAGCGCAAAGGTTCCCTGCACCTCATCGCAGGCCCTCACACAGCGCGAGCAAGCGATGCATTTGGAAGGGTCGAAGTCAAAATATGGGTTCGAGCTGTCAGTCGTAAGGCCGAGGTGGTTCGCACCTTCATAGCCATAGCGCACGTCACGCAGGCCCACTTGCGCAGCCGCGTCCTGCAATTCGCAATCGTTGTTGGCGCTGCAGGTCAAGCAATCCAGCGGGTGATCGGAGATGTAGAGTTCCATCACCCCGCGCCGCAGCTTTTCAAGCCGGGGGGTCTGAGTGTGGACGACCATTCCTTCCGTCGCCGGGGTGGTGCAACTCGCGGGCGTGCCGCGCATTCCTTCCACTTCGATCAGACACATCCGGCAAGATCCGAACGCTTCCAGATTGTCACTGGCGCAAAGTTTCGGGATCGCGCCGCCGCATTCGGCTGCGGCGCGCATGACGCTGGACCCAGCAGGCACGGTAACCTTGCGACCGTCGATCGTCAGCGTAACGCTGACTTCGGAGCGCGCTTCGGGGGTGCCGAAGTCCTGTTGCGGCTCATAGCCCATCGACGTGCTCCACTGCCGGGGCTGAAACCCATGGCATAGCATCCCCACGCAGGGCGACCAGCGCCCCCTCCTCGCAGCAGAATGCGGCGGCATGGGCAGCGGCGGTCAGACTGACCAGCATCTTGGCGCCGCCCATTGCCGCCAGCCCGCGCCGGATATGCTCCGGACGAACCTTGCTGTGTGTCTGGAGAACCGGAAGCGGGCGCAGCGCCAACTCGACGCTCTCGATGCCACAAATGCCGCAGGAACTGTCACCCAATCGCCGCCGCGCATGCTCCATGATCGGCTCATGCCGACCGTGCGGCAGGTTAAGGCGCGCCACAACCTCAAGGCCGTCAACAACTTGATAAGACGAAATCGCTCCGATCTCACTGGCATGCGTCAGACTGTCGGACAGTGACAACCCCGTAACGGAATCCTCCAGGTCAACGGGTCGTGGCATCATCACCGAACAAGCAATGCCGTTGCTTGCACTCGCATTTAGTGCCTCGATAGGGATCGTGCGCTGTCCAGCACCCGAAGCCGGGGTGCAAGCGCTTGGTCGCACAGGAATCGCCACTGCACCTTCGCTCATCGTGCGAAATCCGGACCAAAGTCTTCGGGCCAGTTCCGCAGCGCGGAGCGTACCGGATAGGGGGTGAAGCCACCCAGCGCACAGAGTGAGGCATCACGCATGGTCTCGCACAGGTCTTCAAGCAAGGTTAGATCATCGCTCCTCGTGGAAGGCACCTTGCGGGCATTATGCATCTGGGGAAAGCTTTCCACCGCCCCCACTCGCCCTGAAGCTGTCGAAGGACGAGCGCGAATACGGTCAATCAGTTCGACACCGCGCGTGGAACCGATCCGGCACGGAGTGCATTTGCCGCAGCTTTCGGCCGCGCAAAACTGGAACGCAAAGCGGGCCATTGCGCCCATGTCGGCGGTATCGTCGAACACCACCACTCCGCCATGGCCGATCAGCGCATCTGCCTGCGAATAGGCCTCATAGCCGAACGGTAGGTCGAACTGGCTAGGATGAATGTAAGAGCCGAGCGGCCCGCCGACCTGCACTGCCTTGACCGGTCGGCCGGAAAAGGTGCCGCCGCCAATGTCGTAAATCAGTTCCCTGAGACTGATCCCAAAAGCCGTCTCAAAGAGACCGCCGTGCCTGATGTTTCCAGCCAGCTGGATCGGCATGGTTCCTCGGGAACGTTCGATACCGAGACTGTCGTAGAGTGATGCCCCGCCTTCGGCCAGGATGTGCGGAATGGCGGCGAGAGTAAGGACATTGTTGACCACCGTGGGGCAACCAAACAGCCCCTCTAAGGCTGGAAGCGGCGGCTTTACACGAACCTCTCCGCGTTTGCCCTCGATCGAGTTCAGCAGAGAAGTCTCCTCGCCGCAGACATACGCTCCTGCGCCGACACGCAATTCGATCCGGAAAGGCGCGATGTGCTCGGTTGCAAATGAAATCGCGTCGCGTAACTTGGCAATCGCCCGGGGGTACTCGCTGCGGACATAGATGTAGCCCTGCCCTGCGCCGACAGCGAGCCCAGCAATCGCCATGCCCTCGATCAGTTGGAAAGGATCGCCTTCCATCATCATGCGATCGGCAAAGGTGCCGCTATCGCCCTCGTCAGCGTTGCAGACGACGTACTTGGTTGAAGCGGGAGCATTGGCGACGGTCTGCCACTTGGTGCCCGCCGGGAAGCCTGCGCCACCCCGTCCGCGCAGCCCTGATTGAAGGACTTCGGCCAGGAGCCTGTTGGCACCGATTGCGCGGGCACGCTTTAGGCCCGCCCAACCCCCTGTTCGGGCATAATCGGCCAGGCTGAGAGGCCTGGTAAGACCCGCCCGGGCAAAGCTAAGGCGCTGCTGAAGGGCAATAAAGGGATGATCAGCGATTTTCCCGATGGCTTTGAGCGAAGTGCCAACAAGTATTGCGGCGATATCATCGGGCGTAGCGGGACCAAAGCCCGTTCCGCCGATCTCGACCAGCGGCTCAAGCCAATGCATCCCCCAGCTTGAGACACGCTCAACCGAGCAGCCTGCAGCGGCAAATGCTTCGGCAACGGCATCTGCTCCGCAGGCAATTGCCAGGGAATCGTCGGAGATGCGCACAACTGTCACAGCGATTGCACCAGCTTCACCAGCCCAGTCTCGTCCAGCCGGGCATGGAGCCCGTCCCCTACACGCGCCGCAGGTCCGACCGAACACAGTCCGAGGCAATAGGTTGTTTTCAACTCCACCCGCTGGCCTGCTGCAGCCTCTGCTGCCGCAACCATGCGCTCCACGCCGCGCGCCTGACACGCCTCCGCACGGCACAAATGCAGCGCCGGGCGCAGATCGGCAGATGACGTGAAATCGTGGTAGAAGCTCACCACCCCATGCACTTCGGCACGACTCAGGTTGAGCGCATCGGCAATCGTGGTCTGCGCAGCCTCGTCAACACAGCCAAACGCGGCCTGCACATCGTGCAGAATCGGGAGCAGCGGCGCTTCCTCGCCCAGCCGAACAGCGATGATCTCCAACACCTTGCGCTGAAGATCGACCACAATTCGGATGGCGGGTTCAGATTGGCGTTCCATGGGCGAGCTCACGTTGAATCTCTTATGGTTGACGTTAAGAGCTTCGCTTGTAGGTCGATGCCATCCTTAGTGGAATACTAGTATGCCACTAAGGATGTGTCAATCGGTGCATAGGACATGTCGGAGACCGAATTGGCTTTCCGACCCTGCCCCGCCCGCTCTCGGTCAAAGCCACGAGTCGGACCGGATCAATCCGGGTTGGTCGGTTTCCAAGCGTGCTCCACTTCGTCCTCGGGATAGATGCCAAGACTATTGTTGATCATCGCCAGAAGTGTGTAGTTTGCCACCATGAAGACGAGTTCAATCAGTTGGCTATTGGTATAGCGCGCAGCCAAAACCGTCCAAGTGTCGTCAGCGATGCAGTGGTCTCGCACTAGCTCTTCGGCGGCCTTGACCAGGGCCCGTTCAAATGGAGGCAAATCGTTGCTACCTTGCTTCGCTGCCTCGATCTCTTCATTCGTCATGCCAGCCTGGCGCGCAATGAATAGGTGATGCGCTAACTCGTAGGTTTCGCCGCACAAAGTTGACGTGCGCAGAATCAGCACTTCTTTATCACGCAAAGGGATCGACGGTTCGCGACCAAGGCGCATGGCAAACGGCTCATACTTCTTGAGCAGAATGGGATTCTGAACAAGGATCTTGAAGAAGTTGAGCTGATTGCGGGGATTATCCCTCCCGCCAAAGAGCGCCATGGTTTCATCAGGAACCTGATCGAGCGGCAATGGGGCGATGCGAGGTGTGGTTTGGGGCATGGTTGTTCCCGATTATGTTGGGTCAATTCACTGAAAGGCTGGCATAACTTGATTGGCCAAGGGTTCTGCATGCGCTGCTGTGAGAGGCTGATGGATAGCCCGCTGGCAACTGCCTGCAAAATTTCTCGCCGTGGGGCCGGATCAATCTGCTTGCAGATATGGGCGGCCGCCTGATCGGGTGGGAAAACCTTGAGCGCGCCCTGATTGAGAGTCCGCTCCGGCTCCTCACTGACCATGATCCACGTGTTGGCCCCGTCCCTACAGAAAATCCCCGCCGCGTCGAAAGCGCGATCGCAGGCGCACATTTCTTCAAGATAGTCGGATCAAAACCGCGGCGTGCGCCGGAAATAGTACAGAATTCAACAGAAAAATCGACGGCTTCGCCCGCCCGGAGACAGCAGCCGATTGCCAGTAGCTTGTCGGCCATTCTTCCTCGGTGGCCTGGCGCAAAACCATATGCTCCGGCTCTCCGAGGCAAGCAGCTGAGCTCCTGTACGAAACCGACGCGCCCGTTTGAGATATTGCTCGGCACCGCCAGACCTTCGGCGACACGCACTGGGTGATCGAAAGGGGCCACAGCCACGCCAGACGAAATACGCAATCTTCTTGTCCGCGTCGCCACGGCAGCCCCAAAGACATAGAGGGAAGGATTGTGGCCGCCCTCGATGCCGAGGCACTCAGCCAAGCAGGCCGATCCAGATCCCGGATCCTCAGTGCCAGCGGTCAAACCAAGGGCCTCCCGATAGCGATCGGGCGTTGACCTCTGCCACTGAGTCCGATTTCTCCGGTCAAATCCGAAACCAAAACGCCCCGCCCCCTCACTTGAATGCCCTCCCGTTACCGGCCCCGCTGCATCGTGGACTTCATTGCCACCCGCCTGTTGCCCAACGCCCGACAGGGTGCTAGCATACTAGGAGGCTAGATTCAAGCGATGGTAGCTGGTATAAAATGAATCGCATTGAGGATTGTCAGATGCATCAAGCGCCCCACGACGAGTTGGCTGATTGGCTGCCAGATGCCGATCGCGATGGAATGATTGCCCCATTGCGAGATGGGCTTGATCCGCTTGCTGCGGCGGGTGCTTATGGGGTGCGGGCAATCAACCCGCGGGTCCGGGAAGCACAAGTAAAGCCGATGGTTGCAAGATGATCGGTTGGCAGGATGACATGATCGGCGATGTCGCACTCGATCTCGCTCCGGCAGAGCGCCGTTAACGACGACGTTGCCGCGAGAAACGCGGCGCGAATACAGAAAAGGGAACTACGCGATGTCAGGCGATCAAGCGCGCAAGACTGATGAAATGCTTACCTATCAAAAGGATGTCGAGAACAAGGTCGCCTATCTGACTTTGAACCGGCCGGAAAAGATGAACGCGCCCGATACGGCAATGCGCATGCGTTTTGCCGAACTCCTGCATATGGCCAATGTCGATGACGAGGTTAAGGTTATCGTCATCCGGGGCGTCGGTGAGCATCTCGGCACGGGCGCGGATCTTCCCGAAATGCTTCAGAAGCTCCAGAACGACCCGCTCTTTGAATTTGGCATCGATCAGCAGTCGGGCGTCAAGTATCCGCCCGCCGATAGCTTCAGCAATCTTTTCCACGTCAATTCTCTCTACGCCAGCTCGCGGGGGGGAAGCCGAAGTCTACAGGAGTTCAAGAAGATCAGCATCGTCGAGGTCAAGGGCTATTGCTACGGTTGGCACTTCTATCAGGCCGCCGATGCTGACCTGGTTATTGCCTCGGACGATGCGCTCTTCGGTCATGCCGCGTTTCGCTACATGGGCTGGGGGCCTCGCATGTGGACCTGGATTGAAACCATGGGCCTCAGGCAGTTCGAGGAGATGCTTTTCACTGGCCGCCCCTTTACCGCAGCCGAAATGCGCGAATGCGGCTTTATCAACCGCATCGTTCCCAGGGAGGAACTGGAAGCAGAGGTTGAAAAATACGCCATGGCCTGCGCGCACAATGGATCAACCGATCGCATTGTCATGCAGAAGACCTTCATTGAAATATATAAGCAGCAGCGCGGCGAATATATGGGCAGCACGCTCACATCCATCTTCGAGACTCTGGGGCATTTTGCAAAGCCCGATGCCGGAGACCAGACGCTTTCGCTTGATTCGATGAAGGGTGACCTGGCCAAGGCGGTCAAGAGCGGCGAAGCGAAGATTCCACCAGAATGGCGGCTGAGCGCTTCGGGACGGAAAGCGAAATGATGTGAACGTCTCTCGTCTCCAATCGGGATGGAGGGGCAAACAGGTCGATCAAAATGCAAATTCAGTCGAAACAAAAACACGGTCAGATGCCATCGTACCGCAGATCCCGGTGCGACTGACGGCCTCCGGCCGGTGTTGGTTTAACGACGTAACAGTAGAGGTTTTTCTGTGTCAGCCTTGAGTAGCTATAAGATACTTGAACTCTCTGAGGGGGTTGCCGGCGAATATTGCGGCAAGCTTCTGGCCGATTTCGGTGCGGAGGTGATCAAGATCGAACGCCCGGGAAGCGGTAGTCCGACACGTCATCTGGGGCCCTTCGGGTCGGGTAATGATGCGAACGAGCGCAGTGGCCTCTTTGCCTATCTCAACACGAACAAGCGTTCGATCGTGCTCGACCTTGAGGCAGAAACGGGTGTCGAAACGCTCGCGCTGCTCCTCGACAAGGTCGATGTTGTGATTGATGATCACTCCTCGGGCTGGCTTGCCGGCATTGGTCTTGATCCTGAATCGCTGGAATCAGTCAGACCGGGACTCGTGCTCTGCTCGATTACTGCCTATGGGCAGAACCCGCCGGACGAGCGCAAGTACGCCGAAGATCTGACGGTCTTCCACACCAGTGGCTGGGGATTTCACACCCCGGGGGCAGGCCATGAGGACATACCGCCGCTCAAGGGACCCGGGCGCTTCTTCTGCAACTATGAAGCAGGGCAGGAAGCGGCCATGTATGTCGTGGCCAGTCTTTTCGACAGGGAAAGTGACAGTCGCGGACGCTTCATCGACGTGTCGATGCACGAAGTCATGGTTTCGCGGGCCGACTATGTTGTAGCGCAGTTCGTCGCTGGCGAAATGGATGTCACCGATTGGCGCGGTGGCTTCGACATGCACGGTCCCGGCGGGATATTTCCCTGCAAGGATGGTTTCATCTACGTCTTCATGGCGACACCTGATCAATGGGCCGCCTACAGGAAGATGATAGGTGATCCAGAATGGACGCATGATCTGCCGCCCGACTGGTTGATGAAAGGGCTGACACCCGAGCGCATTGCGCTGACCCGCCGCGATCTGTGCGAATGGCTAAAGTCGCGGAACAAGGTCGACGCAGCCCATGAAGCGCAGGCGCTCGGCATAACGCTTGTACCGGTGAATACGCCGAGCGAAGTCGTGGCTTCGCCGCAGTACCAGCATCGGAAATACTTCGTGGATGTTACGCATCCGGTCCTCGGCACGGTAAAATACCCATCGGTCCCCTACAGGATGAGCGAAACTCCGGCCAGGGTCGTCACGTCTGCGCCCTTGCTGGGTAAGGACAGTGAAGAGGTGCTGTCGCAATTGTCTGAAGGCATCCGCACGGGCAAGGGGAGGGACTGAATATGGCTAAGTTACAGCGCGGTGGCCCTCTCGCAGGCGTGCGTGTGGTCGAACTTTCAAAGATCTGGGCTGGCCCGGAAACCGGCAAGCACTTCGCCTTTATGGGGGCGGAAGTGATCAAGGTCGAAACCAAGGGGTCACTCGACTTCACCCGTTTCGATACCTTGACTGGCGATATCAACAAGGCGCGCGGGTTCATGTCCGTCAACCCGCAAAAGCTGAGTGCGCAGATCGACATCAAGCAGCGCGCAGGCGTTGAACTTGTGCTCGACCTGCTGCGGCATTGCGACATCTTGGTCGACAACCTCCGCCCGGGCGCGATGGAGCGGCTGGGTTTGGGGTGGGACGTGGTCAGGGCGGTCAACCCGCGGATAGTCCAGATTACCATGGGGATGTATGGCAACGATGGCCCACTCGCCAGCCAGACTGGCTATGCACCGTGTTTCTGCGCCATCGGCGGGTTAAGCTCGCTCGTTGGCAGCGCCGGGAAGCCCCCGACCGGAATGAACATGCGCTATGCCGATTCCACTTACGGTACGGCAGCTGCCTTCGCCGGGCTTGTGGCCCTGCTGCATGCTCGCCGGACGGGTGTCGGGCAGTTCGTCGATGTTTCCGCAGTCGAATGCATGACCACCATGGTTGCCGATACGATGATGGACTTCACCCTGAATGGCATCGAACATGGTTGCGATGGCACACGGCACGCCGAGATGGCGCCGCACAGCACCTATCGCTGCAAGGACGGGGACTGGATCAGCATTGCGGTGTCCAGTGATGCGGCATGGGAGGCGCTTGCTGATGTGATCGGCCAATCTGGGCTTTCGACGGATGCGCGCTTCAATACCCTGACCGGACGCAAAGCCAACGAAGTCGAACTCGACCGGATCGTGTCCGGGTGGGTTGCCACCCGTGCGGCAACCGATTTGGTCAGCGAACTTCAGGCCCGAGGCATCGCTGCGGGCAAGAGCTGCAATTCGATGGACCTGATCGCGGATCCGCTGCTCTGGGAGCGTGGCTTCTTTCCCGAGGCGGCACAGTCCGATGGTGCGAGCCGACCGATTGTCGGGCCGGGAGCGAAAATTTCACGTGCTGCGGAAATCTGCGATGACGCTCCCTGGCTCGGGGCTGATACCGGCTATGTCTTGGGAGACATCCTGGGACTTTCGGCTGACGCTCAGGCGAAGCTCAAAGCGGACGGGATCACATGCTGATCCTTGTGTTCGCGCGAACGTCAGCGGTCACCTGTCAGCGTTTAACCGGGTTTTCTGGTGATTGAGGAGGAATGTATGGAGCAACTGCTGGCCGGCAAGGTCGCAATTGTAACCGGAGGTGCCAATGGTCTGGGCAAGGCCGCGGTTGAACGTTTTGCCGCCGAAGGTGCCAGGGTTGTCATTGCAGACATGGACTGCGAACGGGGTGAAGCGCTAGCAGCGCAGCTTGGCGGTGCCGCACGTTTCCTCGCCACGAATGTTGCCGAGGCGGACCAGGTCCAGGCGCTCATCGATTTTGCGGTCAGTGAGTTCGACGGACTCGATGTCATGTTCAACAATGCCGGCGTGTCACAGGCGATATTCCCACGCTTCGTGGACGATGACCTTTCTGATTTCCAGAAGGTGATCAACGTGAACCTGCTGGGTGTCATGCTGGGCACGCAGCGAGCAGCGCGGCACATGAAGGACCATGGTGGCGGTTCGATCATCAATGCCGCGTCGATCGGGGGTTCGCAGGCCGGCTGCGGCATCCTGACATACCGTGCATCGAAGGCGGCAGTGATCCATTTCACCAAATGCACTGCGATCGATCTGGCCGAGTACGGCATTCGCGTGAACTGCATTTCCCCTGGCAACATCGAAACCGAAATGTCGGCGTTTCCGGGCAAGGGGATGTCGGATGAGATGATCCGCAAGATTCACGAGGTGGTTCGCCCGCTGCGTCTCGCGGCGCAGCCGCTCAAACGTTGGGGTAAACCACTCGATATCGCCAACGCGGCACTCTACCTGGCGAGCGACATGTCGGCACAGATTACAGGGCAAGAGCTTGTCGTTGATGGCGGGGCATCGACCGGGGATCCCATCAATCGCTTCATCGAAGTCGCCCAAGCGCGTGCAAGGATCATACAGGAGATATCTTCATGACCCCATTAGCAACGAAAGGCGTCAGGCGATGAGCATCATCTCGGTCACGTTTGTCCAGAAGGATGGGAGCGAACGCCTGCTCGCAGGAATTCCCGCAACCGGCACATTAATGGAAGCCGGACGTTCCGTCGGTGTCGATGGTATCCTCGCGGACTGTGGCGGTGCCTGCGATTGCGGCACTTGTCATGTCTATGTGCCCCCCGAATGGACCAAAAGGGTCGGCCCGCCCAATGATATTGAGACCGATACATTGGATCTTATGGTTCAGAACTTCGAACCGGGACGAAGCCGCCTTTCCTGCCAGATCAGGCTCTCTTCCGAACTTGATGGCCTGCGCGTGACGGTCGCAACCACCTAGGAGCACAAGAGCTGTTCAGGCAGATGTACGAAGTCAACTTTCCAGATTGAAATTCAGAGAATTGGAGAAAACAACCATGATCCAGAATAACTCAACAGAAGCGTCAGCGGATGGCATTGATCTTTCCACGGCATCACTCGCTGATCCGGAAATCCTAGCGCATCCCAATGCCTTTTATGCAGCAATGCGCAAGGATGATGCGGTTCATTACGACAAGAACCTCGATATGTATCTGATCTCGCGCTACGAGGATTTGCAGACAGTCCTTCGCGACCCGATCACCTTCTCGGTGAAGAAGGGCTTTGCTGAGCAGTATGCCAAGGGATTCCTGAAGGAATACAAGGAAATTCTTGAGCGCGACGGCGGCGGTTTCTTTGTGAACGCGATCATGACGGATCCACCTGAGCATACCCGCGTGCGCCGCCTACTCGATTCGGCGTTCACCGCGCACCGCGTCAAGACCCTGCAACCGGAGATTACCAATATCGCCGTCGATCTGGTCGAGAAGCTCCTGGCGAAAGGCGAAGGAGAGGTTTTCAGCGAATTCGCCATGCCGATGACCAGCCGCATCATCTGCAAGCAGTTGGGCGTCGATCTCCCTTCTGCCACCGTCCAGCGCTGGGCACTGGCGCTGACCCAGCAGATCAGCCGTATGCAGAGCCGCGAAGACATGCTGCGCGCGGCCAAGGATGTGTGTGACCTGCAGAATTTCCTCCTCGCCGAGATCAAGGATCGCCAGAACTCCCCACCGCGCGAAGACATGATCTCCGACCTTGTCCACGCCCGGCTGGACGACGCCGATCAGCCGACCCTCGGACTGGACGAACTGGTCACGCTGGGTGTCGCCCTGCTCGTTGCTGGCAACGAGACCACCGCGACAGCGTTGACCACGATGTTCTACATTTTCGCAACCAGGCCAGACATCGCGGCCACGCTGCGCGCATCGCTTGACGATGACCGGGTCGTGACGCGCTTTGTCGAGGAATTGCTGCGCTTCGATCCACCGGTTCGCGGCATCACGCGCATGACGACCAAGGATGTAGAAGTTGGCGGTGTCGCATTGCCAAAGGGCGCGCACCTCTTGTTGCTCTACGCTTCGGCCAATGACGACGACAGCGAATTTGATAGTCCGCGCGAGTTTGACATGAATCGGCCCAATATCGGTCGGCATGTCTCGTTCGGGGCAGGCATTCACCGCTGTGTCGGCGCCGCATTGGCACGGATGGAGTTGAAAGTGGCGGTTCGCGAAGTGCTCAGCCGGATGGACAATATTCAGCTTGCCATTCCGAACGACGAGATAACCTATCTGCCGACGGTCGCGACACACACAATTGCCCGGCTTCCGCTCACATTCACGCGGCGAGGGTAATGATTTTTCGCGCAGTGCCGGTCTGCACGATGGCTTGATTCCAAGGCTCGATAAGACTTCTTATCGAGCCTTGGTCAAACCTTCGCTGTGGCGGCGTGAACCAGGACGCGCAGGCACCGCTACTGCGGCGCTTTGGCGTCAGAGTTCGCGGCTCTGGCTGACAGCCTTTTCGCTCGGCGCCGGAAGCTTGCGCCCCGCGATGTGCATCGCAGCCCTGGCGCCGAAGATCATGGCCGGCCCAATGGTCACCCCTCCGGCAGGATAGGTCCGGCCCATCATGGATGCGGCAGAGCTTCCGGCAGCATACAGGCCCGCGATTGGCGTTCCGTCGATTGCGATGACTTGTCCGTCGGCATTTGTCACCAGGCCACCCTTGGTGCCGATATCGCCCGGATAGATGGCGATGGCATAAAATGGCGGCTTCCCGATTGGCCCAAGCGTGCTGTTGGGTGCGACCTTGGGATCGCTGTAGTGGAGTTCGTACCGCTCTTCGCCGCGATGGAAGTCTTCGTCCACGCCGTTGCTGACATAGCGATTGAACCTGGCGATGCCGGCTTCCAGACCAGTGGCATCTATTTCAAGCTTTTCGGCCAGTTCGGCCAGGCTGTCTGCCTTGACCAGCAGTCGCTTGACATCCTGACCAAGGAAGACGTCGAACGGTCGCGGCATGGGCAGCATCGGGCCGGCCAGATAGTTACGCCGGTAATGCTCGTCGAAGACATAATAACTGGCGTCAGCAGGCGTTGCAGCGGCATCGGCCATCGCTCGTCCGGCTTCATCGTAATTGGCCGCGTCGTTCATGAACCGCTGCCCCTTGCGATTGACGATGATGCAGCCCGGGAACGCACGATCAAAGAACATGCCGCAAGTGAGTTTCGCGTGATCGAGACGATAGACCGGAATCCACCAGGCCTCGTCCATCAGCCGGGTCGCGGCACCGATTGACATGCCTGCGGCGATGGCCTCGCCGGTATTAATGTCTGCGGGCGCGACGCCGCGAACGACATCGGGCGACCGGGTGAGGTAGGCGCTGCGCATCTGCGGATTCGCCCCGAACCCACCTGCCGCAAGGATCACCCCGCGCCGTGCATGCAGGTAGAGTGGCCTTCCGTTCCGTTCGGCGATAACTCCGTCGATCCGGCTGTCGGTCCGGACGAGGCTTCGCAATGCGGTTCCGGTCAGGATCGTAACCTTGCGATCGCGCAGGCTCAGGAGGAGGCGGCCGATGAGCGCATTTCCGAGCGTCAGCCGGGGTGATGAGCCACGGCGCAACAGCCAGGGAAGGTCGAGGTATTGGCGAGCCAGCCGCCTTGCGACAAGTCCGATCCAGCCCTTGTCCTTGCGCAGAACCGTTGCGACCTCGCCGGTGGTGAACGTCGCGCCGAAAACCACCGTCTGGGGGTGTGGAGGCCTCAACAGGGCAATATCATCGCCCAGGTCCCGTGCGTTGAGAGGCAAGGGATCCAGCGCGCGATACATGGCCTTTCCGCCCGGAAGGTTCGAGTAGTAGTCCGGCAGCGGACCGGCGCGGAAGGCGAGGCGCGAGGTGGCCTCAAGATGGCGAATCAATGCTGGTCCCGTCTCAACGTAGGCGCGCGCCATGGCCTCATCATATTCGTCGCCAAGCGTTTCATGCAGGTAGGTCAGGGCTTCGGCAGTGGAATCGGGACAGGACAGTGCTTCCATGTGGTGATTCGCAGGAACCCACACGGCACCACCCGAAACCGCCGTCGTCCCGCCGAGCAGCTGGCAGCTTTCGATCAGCCCGACGGTCAAGCCCAGATCGGCCGCCACAAGCGCGGCAGTCATCCCCGCCGCGCCCGAACCGACTACCACGACATCATACATCCCATCCCACTGCTGCTGGCTGGAGGGTGCCTCGGGTGGTGTCGAATCGCTTGAAATGGTCATTGCCGTCAGTTCTCCCCTGCTTGCGCCTTTTCGCCGCCTGATCGCGCAAAACCGGACTGCGGGAGGCAAAAGTGCGTCGATCAATCTCGCGCCACCTCAATGGAATGCAACATTTTCAGGCTTCGAGTGCTTTACTTATATTCTAGAATGCTTCATATGGCAATGAACGAGGTGGAGGCCTGTTTCCACCTGCCGGGCGACTGTTGATGGGTGGGCCAGCCGGGCGGCAAGAAATTCCGGGGACTCGTCGCAGCAAGGGAAGTGTGGAGAGAATGACTGCCATGCCAAGTTCTCATGAACTGATCGAACGCGCAAAGCTGATGAAGTCGCACCTGAAAGAACGTGCTGCGACCGTCGAAAAGAATCGCGCCGTCAGCGAGGCGACCATCGCCGAGTTTCGCGACGCTGGCTTTTTCAAAATCCTTCAGCCGAAGGCATACGGTGGTTATGAGATGCAACCCGCAGTGCTGACGGACGTGATCGCCGAAGTGGCGTCCGCTTGCGGTTCAAGCGGCTGGGTGCTCGCGGTGCTTTCGCTGCATCAGTGGGAAGTGATGCTGCTGGATGATGCTACCGTGGCGGAAATCTGGGGAGAAGACTCCTCGATCCTGCTGTCGTCCGCCTATGCGCCCACAGGCGAAGTGAAACCGGTGGACGGCGGGTTCTTGCTGAGTGGTCGGTGGCCATTCTCGAGCGGCTGTGACCACGCCCAATGGGCGATCGTCGGGGGGGTGCGCCCGCCGCGAGGGCCGGGTGAGGTGCCGACCCACTGCAGCTTCTTTGTCCCGCGTTCGGACTACGAGATCGTTGATGATTGGCATGTGATGGGGCTGGCAGGTACCGGCTCGAATTCCTTGGTCATGAAAGATGTGTTTGTGCCCGAGCGTCGGCACCATCCGATCTTCGGCGCTGCTCCGCCGCCGCCGGAAGGCTCAAGTGCGATCTACAAGTTGCCATTTGGCTTGGTTTTTGTCGAAATGCTCGCAGCCGCCGTGCATGGCATGGCACGAGGGATTCTCGACCAGTTCATCGAGCGCAGCGCGACCCGCATTGCGACCATGGATCGTTCGAAGTTCTCGGACAACCCGGATACCCATCACTATATCGCCGATACCGACTATGTGATCCGAGCGTCGCGTGCGCTCAGCCATGCCAATCTATCGGCGGCTTTTGACGCGGTGGCCGGTAATTTTGACCAACCCATGATCGACAAGGCTCGGCACTTCTGGGAAGCGGCAAAGTCAGTCCATTCGTGTAACGAGGTCGCTCAGCAAATCTTTGCCAACAGTGGTGCTCACGCGATCATGGAAGGGGACAGCCTGCAGCGCGCGTTCCGGGATATCCAGAGCGCGGCGACACACATGGCGTTCAACGTCAACGGCTATGCCCGCAACTATGGCGCCATGGTCATGGGTCATCCCAGCGTGCTGAATCTGATCTGACGATCGGGCCGTGTCGTCATGCATTGTCAGCATCGGTCAATATTGGCCGATTCTTGGCATTCTAGAATAACAACGATCAAGGCAGGGCATGCGGTGATCGCTTCTGAAACAGGCGGGTGGCGTGAAAAGTGCGCGACCGACAGGAGGAAATGATGAAGATACTTTCGTTCCAGCAATTGCCTTACCGGCACATGCCTGCGGATTTTGCTTCGAAGTACGATTCAATCGTGACGACCCCCTATTTCGATTTGGTCGATCCGAAGCTGATGCATCAGGATCATGTTCATTTCCTGGACGAAATGCTTCATGCGGCGCGTTGCGGTTTCGATGGCATTGGCACGACCGAGCATGGCCAGTCGTCCTACGACATTCTGCCCAATCCCAACCTGCAGATGGCGGCGCTCGCTTATGCGACCCAGTCGGAAGGTCTGAACACGGCACTGGCCTGCCTTGGACGCGCGCTTGGCAAATCGAAAGAACCACTGCGTATCGCTGAGGAATACTCGGCGATCGACCAGATCAGTGGCGGACGTCTGATTGCCGGTTTCCCGATCTCGTTGAGTTTCGATGCCAACCAGAATCAAGGCGTCCCTCCGATCGATACCCGCCCTCGCTTCGCCGAGAACATCATGCTGATCGACAAGGCGCTGAAGGAGAAGGAACCCTTCGCCTGGAATGGCCGCTTCAACAAGCACGCTCAGGTCAACATCTGGCCGCGTCCGGTCCAGCCTTCGATGCCGGTCTGGTCGCCGGCGGTTGGCAATCCCGCCACGTTGGCGGGCATTCTCGATCGTGACCAGGTCATGCTCTATTTCAGCTGGTTCGGCCCCAAGCTCACCGGGAGAATTTTCCAGCGATACTGGGACATGGCCGAAGAGCGCGGGCGTGATCGCAACCCCTATCGCCTGGCCTTCCTGCAATGCGTGGCGGTAGCCGAGACAGACGAGGAAGCTCACCGGGAATACGGTCCATACGTCAAGGCGGCCTTCAACACTGGTCTCGGCTCAATCCCGATGTCTAGCCTCGGGATTCCAGGCTACATGGACATCAACGGCGTTGCCGCAGTCGCCAAGGATCCGGGTGATTTCGGCATGTTCCCGATCATGCGCACGGCCTCATATGAACAGATCGTTGATGCGCAGGCATGTATCGTTGGTAGCGTGGACACCGTTTCCCAACAACTGATCGAACTCGTCAAGCAGAACAGGATCGGCAACCTCATCCTCATGGTCCAGCACGGACCAATGCCGACTGAGCTGACCAAGAAGAACATCAGCCTCCTTGCTGAGAAGGTGATGCCGCGATTGCGCAAGGCGTGGTTGGAAATGGGTCATGCCGACGAGAACTGGGAACATAAGTGGTGGCCGACAGGGCTCCCGAAGTAACCGCACCAGCGCAAGTCAAGATTTGGAGTCAGGCGAAATGAGCAATACTGCGAGCATCAGGGGTCCAGAGCGGGACGAAATCGTCAGCGTCTGGAACGATCAGATCAAGATGCGCGTGCGCATCGCTGGAACGGGACCGGCACTGGTTTACTTTCACCCCGCAGCCGGACTGTACTGGGACGAATACCTTGATGGCCTGGCGCAGGATTTTACAGTCTATGCGCCGGAATTTCCCGGCGCGACGCCAGGCGATCCCTATGCCATCTACAAGGTGGACGAGTATTCAGACCTTGTCCTCATTTATGAAGAAGCGCTGCGCAAGCTTGGATTGAAAGGCGCAATTGCCGTCGGGCAATCGATGGGCGGCATGATTGCGTGTGATCTGGCGGCGGTTTTCCCTGACCTGTTCAGCAAGCTGGTCTGCCTTGCTCCATCTGGCATGTGGCGCGACGATGCGCCGCCGGCAATCGCCCAACTTTACGCCTCTGCGCCAGAAAAAATCCCTGGCTTTGTGTTCCACGACCCATCGATTCCCGCAGCCCAGGCTATGTTCTCCTTGCCGGAAGACCCTGAGGAAATTCCGGCAGCGGTCGCCCAGAACGTCTGGACGCTCGGCTGCGCGGGCAAGTTCATGTGGCCCTTCCCGGAACACGGCCTGCGTGGTCGTCTCCACCGGATCACTGCGCCAACGCTGGTGCTGTGGGGCAAGAATGACCGGCTGATGCCCGTAGCCTTGGCTGAGGAATTCAACGCCGGGATCGGCAATTGCCAGGTCAGGCTTTACGACAACTGCGGGCATATCCTGCAGATGGAAAAGCTCGATCAGGCCTTGGCTGATACGCGCGCGTTTATCGCCTGACATGGCTTCGGGAACGACATGCCAGACCCGACCATGATCGCAAGCGGGAGAAAAAGCCATGAGTGTTGAGCAAGCAGGCTTCGATGCGCTTGCGTTTCGGCGCACGCTGGGACTTTTCACGACCGGCGTGACGATCATTACCGCCTGCGGTCAAGATGGCGAACGGGTGGGGGTGACGGCAAACAGCTTCAGTTCGGTTTCGCTCGACCCGCCGCTTGTGCTCTGGAGCCTCGCCAAATCTGCGCGCAGCCTGGATGCCTTCACCAACGCCGAATATTTCACGATTCACATCCTGTCGGCCGGGCAAGAGGACCTTTCGAATCGGTTCGCATCGCGCGGGGAAGACAAGTTCTCGGGGATCGATGTCACTGATGGCTTTGGCGGCTCACCGCTGATTTCGGGCTGTTGTGCGCGGATGCAGTGCCGCACGGTCCATCAGTATGAGGGCGGAGATCACATAATCTTCGTCGGTGAAGTCGTCGATCTCGTGAGCAGCGACGCCGCCCCACTTGTCTTTCAGGCCGGAAAATATGCCTTGGCATCGCGCAAGGCGGATGCCCCGCCGTTCGTTACCTCGACCGCAACCGAATTCAAGGACGACTTCCTGGGCTACTTGTTGTGGCGCGCCTATTTTCAGTTCGCTGCCGAACTGCGCAAGGAAGGTGCGATCAGCGATTATTCCGACGATGAATTTCTCCTGCTGGTGACACTTGCCCACAACAACTGGCGCAGCCCAGGTGGTATCGCGAAGGCCATGTTCCACGGTGATGCCGAAGAGGATACCCAAGAGGCTCTTGCCGGTCTTGAGGCCAAGGGCCTTCTGGAAAGGATGACTGGGGCAGATGGAGTGGAATTGGTCGGGCTAAACCGGAATGGCATGGACAGCGCACTTGCGGCGCTGGCCGCAGCGAAATCCACCGAAGCAGTCTTTCTGGACAAGCTGGGACTGTGGGACGGCGCAGCGCTCAAGAACCTGCTACGCGGCTTTATCGTCGAGACCGATCCCGGCTTGCCCCATCCCTGGGAAAGACAGGACAATGAAGCAGAGCCCCTGCGCACGTCGGTCTGATTGCTGACATGAACCGCGCACCTGCTGGAGAGGAAGCTGGATTGCCCATGGTTGGTACAAAGATTTCCCCGATCGAAGAGATCATCGATGAGGCGCGCAACGGCCGACCGTTTGTGCTGGTCGATGCGCCGGATCGGGAGAACGAAGGCGATATCGTCATCCCTGCTCAGTTCGCGACGCCCGATGTGATCAACTTCATGGCCAAGCACGCTCGGGGATTGATCTGCCTGTCGATACCGCGCTCGCGGGCCGAACAGCTTGGCCTCGGCCCGATGGTCGCGCGCAACGAATCGGGGCATGGAACCGCGTTCACCGTCTCGATCGAGGCGCGCGAGGGTGTGACGACCGGGATATCCGCGCATGATCGCGCGCGAACGATTGCCGTTGCGCTTGATCCAGGCCGCAGTTCCGACGACATCGTTACGCCGGGGCATGTGTTTCCGCTGGTGGCTCGCGATGGCGGCGTTCTTGTCCGCGCCGGGCATACCGAGGCGGCAGTCGATATCGCCCGGCTGGCCGGCTTGATGAGCGCGGGCGTTATCTGCGAAATCATGAATGCCGACGGCAGCATGAGCCGTTTGCCGGAATTGCAGAAATTTGCCGAGTTGCACAATCTGAAGATCGGAACCATTGCCGACCTTATCGCGTATCGGCTCAAGTCTGAATCGCTGATCGAGCGGATTGCCGAAACGGCCTTTCCCAGCCACTTTGGTGAGGGTTTTCGGGCGATCGTCTATCGCGACAAGATTGACGGTGCGGAACATGTCGCGCTGGTGAAAGGGCATGTCGATCCTTCGGCGCCGACGCTTGTCAGGGTCCACTTGCTTGACCTGGCAGCGGATCTGCTGGGTTGGAAGGAAACCAAGCGCGACTATGCCCGCTCCGCCATCGAAATGTTGGCTGCTCATGAGGGTGCTGCGGTCGGAGTATTCATCCGTGATCCCAGCCCGACCGGGTTCTCGGAGCGGATCGGCGGCGGGCCGGAGGCCTATATCAGCTATGCGGCCAACTTTGCCTTCAGGGACTATGGAATCGGCGCGCAGATCCTGCGTGATATCGGTGTGGGCAACATGATTCTCCTGACCTCAAGTCAGGGCAAACCTCTGGCACTGGAGGGTTTTGGGCTGTCCGTGGTTGAGCGGCGACCGATACCCGATCGTGGGTAATTTGATCGAGCGTAGGCCCGGCGCCCACGCCGCGAACTTCAGGCAATGCGGCTGCGTGCCACTGCGGCATGGGTCGAACTCTGTACTAGGATCTGGACTATGAACGGCACTGCGCCAAACCCTGAAATCGGTCATGAAATCGCGACGGGCTCGATTCTGACGAACTATCATGACCTTGGCCAAGGCGCGCCAGTCCTGCTATTGCACGGTTCTGGACCCGGCGTGAGCGCTTGGGCGAACTGGCGCCTGACGCTGCAAAGCCTGCACGGCAGTTTTCGGCTCATCGCGCCCGATCTTGCCGGCTTTGGCTATACCAAGTCGCCCGAAGGCTTGGCGTTTACTCGCCAGGTATGGCTCGACCAGATCATTGCCCTGCTGGATGCGCTGGAGCTTGAACGAGTCCATGTGATCGGAAATTCCTTTGGTGGATCGATGGCGCTCGCGCTGGCGATCGCCAGGCCGGAGCGCGTTGAAAGACTGGTCCTGATGGGCAGCGTTGGCGTACCGTTCACTCTGACCGATGGGCTCGACGCAGTCTGGGGCTACCAACCTTCGATCGAGAACATGCGCGCGATCATGAAGGTGTTCGCCTTCGATCAGGCGCTGATTGGCGATGCGCTTGTTCAGCTGCGCTATGAGGCAAGCGTGCGCCCGGGCATCCAGGAAGCCTTTGCCAGCATGTTCCCGGCCCCACGCCAACGGTGGGTCGATGCCATGGCACATGGGGAGGCAGATATCCGTGCCCTGCCGCATCGCACGATGCTGATTCATGGACGCGATGACCAGGTCATCCCGCTTTCCACGTCGCTCACATTGCTCGATTGGATCGATGACAGCCAGTTGCACATATTCGGTCGCTGCGGTCACTGGACCCAGATCGAACATGCCGAGGCATTTGCCGGGATAGTCTCGGGCTTCCTCGCCGAGCAGGCCTAGCAAAAGTTTGCAACCAGGCGCTTTCGATACTAGAATTTCAACTTCCGCAGGAACAACGCGCGTCGGGATCTGCCCCGACATGATGGAGGAGGCATCAGGGTTGGAGCACAATGCCTTCTTCAGTCTGTCAGGCCCCCTTGATGCGCTTCCCGCTGAAGGGCAGATGCGGGCGGCCAATTTCAACGGTTTCCATGACCTTGTCTATCGCCTGGGCGGCGATTCGCGCGGGATTTTGGCGAGATTCGGGATCGACCCTCTGGCGATCAACGATCCCGACTATTTCGTCGATTGCCGTACGCTTGGCAGCGTGTTCGAATATTGCAGCACGCGTTTGGACAAGTCGCTTTTCGGGCTTGAACTTGCCGCGTTGCAGAGTCCCGACGTATTTGGCTTGGTGACGGCGATCTGCCGTGCCGCGCCGACGTTCGGCGAAGCTATCCGTTGCTTCATCAAGTATGTTCCAGTCGTCCATTCGCCAGTATCGAACCTCGAACTCGTCGAAGGAGTTGAGACCAGCGAACTGCGTTTTTCCGGCAATTCGACGGTACAGGATTTCGATGGCTGCCAGATCATGTTCGAAGCCGGATTGCTTATTGCCAAACTCCTCCGTGAAGTGGGCGGTCTTACGTTTCAGCCCAGTTACGTGAGCTTCTGCGATGTCGTCATGCATCGAGACGTTGCCGAGATCGAACGTCACTTTGGTTGCAGTCTGCGGAAGACTCCCGGCGTCAATGCGATTGCCTTCCCTACCCGGATGCTCAACTATCCAGTTGCCAATTCGAATCGGCAGCTCTTCCTGCTTTTGGAAGGCTATCTGGACAGCGTCCATCTGGCGACCCGAAGGTCGATCGTCGAACGGCTCGAAGACAGTATTCGCTCTTCGTTCCGGTCGGGTAATTGCTCTGTAGATTGGTGTGCTAGAAAGCTTGGCCTGTCGCCGCGAGTGCTGCGTATCCAACTAAGCCAGCTTGGCCTAAAGTTTTCCGACGTTGTGGAAGAGCAAAGGGTTGGGATGGCAACAGAACATCTCGATCGTAGCGACCTTTCTCTGGATGAAGTTGCTTTTGTGCTAGGGTATTCTGAACAGTCGAGCTTCGGTCGTGCGTTCAAGCGATGGACCGGTATCACGCCTCAAACATACCGCGAACAGGCGAGATAATCCCTTGATCGGTCATGAAGATTGTGCATTTGGACTGATTGAACAGGGGCAGATTGCTTTGGGATCAAGCGGTGGCTCCTCTCCAAGACGGGAAAGTGAGGGGCGGCAAAATTTTACTGTCGCTCACAAGATTGTTGTGACGACTCAATCGTCCTAGCGTTCGAATTTATACACAAAGGCTGATTTTCAAAATGGCGATTGCTGACTTCAATGAGTGCGCTTTATCCGGAAAGTCCGGTGCGATCTGCGAAGCAATTGGCGGGCGGCTTGTCCGTGGATACTATAAATTCGGTGAAGAGATTCTGGCAAACGATCTGGTCAAGGAATTTGGGGCCAGTCGGGCTCCAGTCATGGCCGCGCTGAATTATCTTCGAGCTGAGGGCTATTTGATCATTACGCCCCAGGTCGGATGTCGCGTAATTTCTCCAAAGCCAACGGAAATCGAGGATTTCTTCTTCATTGCTGGCCGCGTCCAGGGGGCGATGGCTGCTCTGGCCGCAGAGCGGCACGAACCTCACGAAGTCCAGTTTCTTGGGCTCGCGCAGCAAAAGATCGCCCAAGTCGCCCCGAAGGAAGGGGAAATGGTTAATGCTGCGTTTGTCGATCTGGTGGCGGAATTTCATCGCCAGCTTCACATCATGTCCCATTCGAAGTACGAAGCAGAGAGAGCTTCGCGATATTGGCGTATGTCCGAGTTCTTCCTCTTCAATGGGACTATGCTACAAATCAAGGGGGGGGAACGATTGGCAGTTGCCGATGCGCAGCGCGAAGCGATTGTCGCTGCTATTGCTGCGCGTGACTCCGATGCCGCCAGTCGATTGATGGAGGAGCATGTCCGCGGCAAACCCCGACGCGCTGGCGTCAAGGGTTGTTTGTAAACAGGCAATACCCAAACAGATGGATCTTGTCAGGTTAAGTCTCACCGCACGAGATACGCCCCATCAGGCAGGATTTAGGCGCACGCCTCGGACGCAGCGCTCCATTCGGTGCTGTGCGCGTAAGGGGAGGTTTGACCAACGGAGAGCGTTTCGCATTAGACTGACAGCTCCGCCACCGGCCATTGATTTTCATTGATATTTTATCAGTGAGTGGCTCGGTTCCCATAGCCGCTCCCCGATAACGCGACTGCTTGAAGCCGGACGCCACCGGACCAATCGGCTCGATGGCAGGGAACATGCGAGCCAGCCGGTGGCTAATTCCGAGTGATTGGCAGTGCAGACACGGCAGTCCAAATCGGGCCGCGCTTCCGGTCCGCATGGGTGAGTAAATGGCCCCACACCGTACGCGACAAATCGCGGCCAGAAATGGCAGATTTGTGCGCCCCTTGGCCGATGGTCACTTCTCAGTCAGATTGACTTGCCTTGCGCAACCGCAAATCATTTCAACGTCTCCCGCCGTGACATTGGCTGAATCCTGCGATTCTATCCGCGCAGCGCGATACAAACTGCGCGGATCACTGTGACTTGCTTGCAAGTCACCTCCCTCTGCCCTTGCTAAAGCAACCAACCTATAATAATTATGGGTTATGGCAGGGCCGGTTCCCCTGAGGATGAACGACGCAACGGCGCTCAAAGTCCTTCGAGAGATTGCACAGGACAGTGCCCAAGTCATCTTCACGCATCACGCCCGGCAGCGAATGCGGCAACGCAAGGTTTCCCCAGTGCAGGTTTTGACCTGCCTGCAACGCGGGATCGCAAGCGAGCCGGTGGCGCTGGACGTGCACGGGAATTGGAAACTGACTGTGACGCACCGCGTCGCGGGCAAGGATTTGGACGTGACGGTGGCGATTGACGTTCCCAAGCGGGCAATCGTCATCACCGTTTTCTAGGAGGCGAGCATGTATCATTATCGGGAGTGCGGCCTTCGCAACGTCTGGCTGGCGAATGGCTACGATGAACACGACACGCCCTATGGGCCGGGCATCGCCATCCATGACGTGGAGGGCCTGCACCGTGCCATTGCGCATGGGATCATCAACAAGGGCGGTAAGCTGACCGGCACCGAATTGCGCTTCATTCGCCAAGAGATGAGCCTGAGCCAAGCCAAGCTGGCCACCATGCTTGGCAATGAGGCTCAGACGGTCGCTCTATGGGAGAAGCGGGGCGGCCAGCCGAAGATTGCTGATCGTTTCATTCGTGCGATCTACCGGGAATTGAATGAGGGCAACGCCCATATCCGCGACATGATCGAGCGGCTGGTGGATTCCGACCTTGAGGAAAGCGACGCCCGCATTACGCTGGAACAAGATAGCAGCGGCTGGAAAGTTGCTGCCTAGACGTATTGCGGGGGAAGTTGAGCATGGGCCAAATTGAACAGCGAACGCGCCTAGCCCGGCTATTAATAGCTCCTCCACCCGTTGTTTACGAGGAACTCAAACCTTACAGCGCAGACGTTCAAGCATCGCCCTACACATCTGCCAGCGAAGAGCTTGAAGCCAGCCTGGCCGCAAGGAACGATCCTCTCATTGATTTGGCCATTGCCAGCTTTGGGGCATCGCACGAAACCATTGGGGAGTTGTACCGTAAGGGTAAATCTCCCCCAGTTGACGGGGCGGATGCGCAATACAGGCAGGGCCTTCGCTTGGCAGTCCTCGCAAACGAAACAATCGACAGCAAAGGGTTTTTGAGCCGGTTCCCCGAAAACACAATCGGGGAACCGGAACTGGCCGTTGTAATGACCAGCAGCGATTGGATCGAAGCGGAAACCTTGATCCTGAATCCTACTATCGCTGAGGCGGTGTCAAAAGGATTGCACCGCTAGCGATGAAGCCGCGCGGCGGGTAGTGTGCGGCCATGCCCCGCCCTCGAAAACCCGCCAATCCGTTCCGATATTTCCATTCATCGCCCGAGGTGATCCGCCTCGTGGTGATGATGTACGTCCGCTTCCCGCTGTCACTGCGAAACGTCGAGGATCTGCTATTTGAGCGCGGTATCGATATTTGCCACGAAGCCGTTCGCCTCTGGTGGAACCGCTTCGGCCCGCTGTTCGCCGCCGACATCCGGCGCCAGCGGGTCAGCCGGATGAAGGGGTTCCGACACTGGCGCTGGCATCTCGACGAGGTCTACATGAAGATCAGCGGCGAGATGCACTACCTCTGGCGCGCCGTGGATCACGAGGGCGAGGTGCTGGAAAGCTATGTCACCAAAAACCGCGATAAATCAGCGGCTTTGCGGTTCATGCGCAAGGCTTTGAAACGTCATGGCCGGGCTGAAGCCATCGTCACCGACGGCCTGAAATCCTATCCTGCCGCGATGCGCGAGCTGGGTAACGAGGCGCGTCGCGAGGTCGGCCGCCACGCCAACAATCGGGCGGAGAACTCCCACCTACCCTTTCGCCGACGAGAACGGGCCATGCAGCGGTTCCGCCAGATGAAGTCGTTACAAAAATTCGCTTCCGTTCACGGCTCCATCTACAACCACTTCAATCAGGAACGTCATCTCGTCGACCGACAAACTTACAAGCTTCGCCGCTCGGCCGCCCTGGCCGAGTGGCAAAACCTCATGGCCTGAGGTGCTGCGCGGGTAAGGGGGCGTTTGACCGGCAGAGAACGTTTCGCATCAGAATGACACCTCCGTTCGTTGCCATGCGCGAAGCACGCGACGCGACGCTGGCCATGCCTCGGCTGATCCTGCCCTCGGTTCAGGTCAACATGAACTGCGGCCGGCTTCCCGAGCCGGAAGGCAACGGCGTCCGCTATCTCAGACTGCCGCTCAATCTGTTGTGAAAAACATATTTTCCTAATATAAGATTTGTCTTATGTGAATGGCAGAGTGCCGGTTCGCGGAGAAACACAGTCAGATGACAAAGCTTCAAGCCAGGGTGATCGTCCTCCTGCTGGCAGCCATCCTGCTGGCCCTGGTTGCCATGCAGTTCGGACAGCGATCCGCCGGTCCGGCCCCAACCCAGCCGATTGCCAGCAACGACGGGCGCGAACCGGTCCAGCTAGACCCACAGCAACTCGATTATTCGCTGGCGCAGATGCGCGGCCTGCTGGCAGGACTGAATGAATACGATCGGGCTATCGGCAACAGCGCCCTTGCGGCCCTTGCCGATCTGGCCGCCAGGCACGGCCCCGGTGCTGGAAAGACCGCACCGGCAGGGCTTCACGATGCCCAGCCGGCCAATTTTCGCGCGCTCAGCGCAACCATGCGGCAAGCCTTCGCGACCATGGAGAAGGCTGCCCGCGCCGGTGATCTGGCCGGAGTCCGGTCTGCCCGCGAAACCGCCGGAAACGCCTGCGTGGCCTGTCATGAGAGCTACCGTTTCGAGCCGAAGCCGGTAGGATGACGGTTCGCATGGCGGTGCCTCGGGATCGTCCGCCATTGGCCCTTAACTCTGCAAGGAAACATGAAGTGACCGAAATGGACCGCATCGATCTGGGCGAATGCAACGATCCGGGGGCCATCAGCGCGCTGATCGATCCCGCCGGCCTGAAGCTGGTCGATATCGGGTGCGGGCCGGCCGCGATTTCCCGCGAACTGGTAAAACTGGGTGCCAGCGTGATCGGGGTAGAGCCCGATCCGATCCAGGCCGCCAAGAACCGCGAGGCGGAACCCGTGGATGGACTGGTCCTGCTGGAAGGCGGCGGCGAATCGCTGCCGCTGGACGCCGGTTCGGTCGATGGGGTGCTGTTCTTCCGCTCGCTTCACCACGTGCCGATCGGCCAGATGGACACGGCTCTGGCGGAAGCCACCCGGGTGGTAAAAACGCAGAGCGGGTTCATCTGCGTCGTCGAACCCGGGATGACCGGCACCCACTTCGCGGTCATGCGGCCGTTCCACGACGAAACCCTGGTCCGCACCGAAGCCCAGGCCGCCCTTGCCCGCTTTGCCGGACGGTTCAGCGAGGAAGGCCGCTATCACTATGCCATGTATCCCCGCTACCCCAGCTTCGAAGCCATGGTGGCGCGAGTGACCGGCCAGACCTTCAACGCCATCACCCGCGACATGGTTGAAACCGAGGAAGTCCGGACCCTGTTCGAGAACGGCCGCTCCGATCAGGGCGACTACGTGTTCGACCAGCCGATGCTGCTCAATTTCTACCGGGCAAGGCGCTGAACCCGGCCCGCATCAAGAGGAAGCCGCGATGACCGATGCCGCACTGACCCGGATCCTCCACGATGCGCTGGAAGACGAGCGCAAGGCCGAGGCCACCTACGGCGCGGTGATCGAGAAGTTCGGGCCGGTGCGGCCCTTCGTGCGAATCATTGAGGCCGAGCGGCGCCATGCCGCTGCGGTCGAGCGGCAGATGGAGCGGCTGGGAATTCCGCTGCCGGCCAATGCCTGGGCCGACAAAGGGGTTGCCCCGGCCACATTGGCCCAGGCCTGCAAGGAAGCAATCGCGGCGGAAATCGAGAATATCGCGCTTTATGACTGCCTGCTGCCCGGGGTTTCAGACCCTCAGGTTCTGAAGGTCCTGACCGACCTGCAGGCTGCCTCGCGCGAACGGCACCTGCCGGCCTTCCGGCGCTGCCTGGAGCGTGAGACGGGCGGCGGAGGCCGGGGCGGCATGGGCCAGGCGGGCGGACCGCACCAGGGCCGCGGGCACACAGGCCGCAGACAACAGGGACACGGCTGTCCCTGAAGCCGCGCACAAATCCACCTAGGCCGGCTGACATGGATCAATGACGCCTGCCGTTCCCTTCCCAAGACCCTGACCGGGCCGCCGGCATGGGCGGTCGTTGCATGTCGATTGCAATATATTTAAAACGATCAATTGGGTTGGGGTAGGAATCATGAGCAGTCAGACGGATCCGAACGGCTTCGAGCCACTGCGCATTGGCGAGGCAGCGCCTGATTTTGTCGCGCGATCGACCGAAGGGATGGTCCGCTTGAGCGACTATCGCGGCCGCTGGCTGATGTTCTTTTCCCACCCCGGCGATTTCACGCCGGTCTGCACCAGCGAATTCATCTCATTGGCCCATGCCTGGCCCCGGTTCGAGGAGCTTGAATGCAGCCTGCTGGGCCATTCGGTCGACAGCCTGTTCTCGCATCTGGCGTGGCTGCGCGCGATTCATGACGATCTGGGCGTCACCGTGCCCTTCCCGATTGTCGAGGACCCCAATCTGGAGATTGCCCGGGCCTATGGCATGGTCTCGGCCGAACAGGACAATGCCGCTTCGGTCCGCGCGGTCTATTTCATCGACCCCAGGGGCATCGTCCGGGCGATGAACTGGTATCCGCTGGCAGTTGGCCGATCGGTCGAGGAAATGCTTCGGATCGTCGCGGCCCTGCGCCGGACCGAAGCCGGGGATTGCCTCACTCCGGAGGGCTGGGAACCGGGCAAGCCGGTGCTGGCCCCGCCTGGCTTCAGCAAGGCCGAAGCCCTGTCCGGCCCCAAATCGACCGAATGGTTCTATCGCCCATTGCCCGGTGAAGCACCATGACGCTGCCTGACAGCGAAGTGCTGGAAGAACAGGCCGAACTCCTGCGCGTGCTTGGCCACCCGATGCGGCTGGCGATCCTCGCCTGGTTGGGGGAAGGCGAACGCTCGGTTGGCGATCTCGCCGAATGCACCGGGTTCGGGCTTTCGGCCCTCAGCCAGCAGTTGGCGATCCTGCGCAAGACCCAGCTTGTCACCGCCCGGCGCGAAGCCAAGCAGGTGTTCTACAAGAGCGATCCCGAAACGTTGCACAAGGCGGCAGCGATCGTCGTCGCGCTTGACCGGCACGAACCGGTCGCAGCGCCGCAGGCTCCGCCGTCCGGCCAGACAATCGACACGCGCCTTGGCGCTGCCATGTTCGCCCGGGTCACCCGGCCGGTTCGGTAACGCCGCCAAGAACCAGGGTCTGATCGGCCAGCCGGTGCAGGCCGGGGCGGTGGCTGACCAGGACCAGGCCGGTGCCGGTCTGATCCAGCCACCGGCCCAGACGGTCGGCGAGTTCGCTCTCGACCGTCAGGTCAAGCCCTTCACTGGGCTCGTCCAGCAACAGCCATGGCCGCCCGGCCAGCAGGGCCCGGGCCAGCGAAAGCCGTTTGCGCTGGCCGCCCGAAAGCCTTGCCCCATCGTCGCCAAGCCATTGCTCCAGTCCGGCGGGCAAGGCGCGGACCGTTTCGTCAAGGCAGACCGTGTGCAGCGCCGCCCATAGTGCATCGGGCGTCACGCCCGGACGCGCCAGCCGCAGGTTGTCGGCCACGGTTCCGGCAATCAGCCGGGCGTCCTGCGGCGCATAGGCGAAAATCTCGCGCAGGCGATCGAGGCCCATATCCACCGCAGCGACGCCGCCGATCACCAGTCGCTCGGGCGCATCGCCGCGCAGCCCCCCCAAGGTCTCCAGCAGGCGCGATTTGCCTGCGCCCGACCCGCCGGCCAGCAGAACCCGCGCGCCGGGTGCCAGGTCATGGGTTACACCGTCAATCGTGATGGCGATGGCGCTCCCCGGCCGGATCGGCGCTCCATTGGTCCGCCCGGGGAGATCGGCGAGACCGGCCAGCCGGGCCCTCGCCTCGTCGACCTGCTGCCGATCGATCGCGATCCGGGCCAGGGCTGCCCAGCCATCTGCCGCCGCCGCCGCCCCCAGGGCGGCCAGCGCCGCCAGCGCCGCTCCGCTATCCGCTAGGGCCAGCACAGCCGCAACGCCAAGGCTGGCGAGCATGACCTGTCCCGCACCGATCAAAGCTTCGCCCCGGACAAGGGCGAGGCGGGTCCTGGCAATCTGCCGGGAATGAACCGCCAGCGCTTCGCTCACCCGGCCGGCCAGTCCGTAGATGGCAATCTCCTCCGGGCTGGCTGCATAACTGGCATAGTCGCGCTTGAGGGCGGCGAGCGCCTCGGCGTGGGCATGGCGCCAATCCCCCAGCAGGACCAGCGCGCTGCTCCGCCCCAGGGCGTACATCGCCGCCAGAATCGCACCAAAGGCCAGCGCTGCGGCCCAGCCGACCAGCACGGTGGCGATCAGACCGGAAACTCCGGCGGCCAGCGCGGCCGGCATGGTCACCTGACGCACCACCCCGTTTTCCAGCGCATCGACATCCGAACCAAGGCTGGCCGCGACCTCTCCCCCGCTACGTTGCAGCGCGATCTGCGGTGGCGAACTGGCCAGCCGGTGGAACAGGGCCGGGCGCAGCCGGGCCAAGGCAAACAGTGCCGCCTTGTGGCCATAGACCCGCTCGCCATAGCGGCCGAGCGTCCGCACGATGGCCAGCGCCCGGATTCCCGCGCTGGGCAAAAGATAGTTGAAGGTCCGCGCCGTCGCCATTCCCCCTGCCCCGGCCAGTGCCGCTCCGGTCAGGAACCAGCCGGAAATCGCCAACAGGACAACCCCGGCAATCGCCGCCAAAATCGCCAGCGCGATGGCGATGCGCGCAACGCGCTTCTGCCCGTGAACGGCCTCGGCAACCATGCGGTCGATCATGACAGCGTCACCTTGCTGGTCGCCCCGGCTATCAGGGCTTGATCATGGGTTGCAGCCAGGATCAGGCGGCTGGCTGAAAGTCTGCGCAAAAGGGCGATGACCCCTGCCGCTGTCGCCGGATCGAGATCCGCTGTCGGTTCGTCCAGCAGCAGAATCGGTCTGTCGCTGAGGATCGCCCGGATCAACCCGATCCGGCGCCGTTCGCCGCCGGACAGGCCCGAGCCACGCGGATCGATGGCCAGGGCAAACCCTCGCCTGGCGATCAGATCCCCCAGCCCGCACTGCGCGATCAGGTCTTCGGGGACGGTCGCGACGGCCTGAATGCCAAGGGTCAGGTTCTGCTCCAGGGTTCCAGGCAGCAGGATCGGGCTTTGCCCCGACCAGCCGACCAGGCTGCGCAGGGCTGCAGGCTGTGTGGCCATTCCGTCCTGCCGTACTTCGCCCGCCTTGACCGGCGCGAGGCCAACCAGCCCCTTTAACAACGACGATTTCCCGGCACCGGTCTGCCCGGTAATGACATGCAGGCCCGGACCGTGCCAATCGGCCGAGATCGGGCCAATCGGCGCCCCTGCCTCATACTCCACCGTCAGCCCGGAGCAGGCCAGCGTTGTCGGCAATCCGGCTAGGACCGCCTCCGCCTTGGTTCCGGCGGACGTGCTGTCGGCAAAGGCCGCGTCGATCCGCCGCCGAGCGGCTTCGCCCTGCTGCTTGTCATGATAGGCCGCGGCCAGACGGCGCATCCCGAGGTAGAATTCGGGCGCGAGCGCGAGCGCGAAGAAGGCCTCTTGCAGGTTCAGTCGTTCCGGAGCGGGGAAAGGCAACAGCCCCAGCAGCGAGAAGCCGCAATAGACCGCCACCAGCGCAACGGATAGGGCCGCGAAGAATTCCAGCATGGCGCTGGAAACAAAGGCGATGCGCAGGATCTGCATCGTCCGTTCAGCCACTTCCCGCGCGGCATCCCCGATTTGTCGCGTGATCCGGTCTTCCCCGGCAAAGGACAGGATGACCGGCAGGCTTGCGATCCGGTCAACGAACAGGCCGGACAGACGGCTGAGTGCCAGGATTTGGCGGTCCGCCTCGGACTTGCCGGCCATGCCGGCCAGAGCCATGCCAAGGCCGAACGGGATCAACGTGGCCAGCAGAATCAGGGCCGAAAACCACGAGGCGGCGGCAACGACCGTGGCAATCAGCAACGGTGAAAGGATCGCGGCCCGGCGCAGCGGAGTGAAGCGGGCGATCATGCCCTCTTGCGCTTCGACATCGTCAATGGCGAGGCGCAAGTCTTCGCCCACCAGTCGGCCGCGCAGCAGCCGGCTAGGCAGTAGCGCCCCGATCAGGTCCTGACGCAAGGCATGCTTGGCGTGGTTGGCTGCCACTTGCCCCGCCTGGGCCGCCAGGCCCTGTGCGACAGCCCGGATCGCGCCGCCCAGCACCAGCCCCGCCAGCAGCCAGGCCGCGGCCGCAGTATCCGTGCCCGCCGCCCAGGTGCCGATGATGGCCGAGAGACAGCCGGCAAAGACAATAGCCCCCAGGCTGTCGACCAGCCACCAGCCTGTCGCTGCCGGCGACGAGGGTTGCGACGTTTGCAACGCGGTTCTGTCATCACTTTTGGACATGATCTGTTGCATCAACCGGGCTTGACCATATTATCATATTCTAATATTCGCAAAGTCATTAAATGAATGGCCCCGGCGAGTCGAGGGTCATTCGAATGCCCGATCTTGGGCAAGGAGCTTGCAGATGGACATGGCGGTTGTCGAGCTGAGCCGACTCCAGTTCGCGCTCACGGCGATGTATCACTTTCTCTTCGTTCCCCTGACCCTTGGCCTGTCGTTCCTGCTGGTCATCATGGAAAGCATCTATGTGATGACCGGGCGCGAGATCTGGCGCGTCATCACCCGTTTCTGGGGCAAGCTGTTCGGCATCAACTTCGTGCTTGGCGTTGCCACCGGCATCACCATGGAGTTCGAGTTCGGCACCAACTGGGCCTACTACTCGCACTACGTGGGCGATATTTTCGGGGCGCCGCTGGCGATCGAGGGCCTGATGGCCTTCTTCCTCGAAGCGACATTCGTCGGCCTGATGTTCTTTGGCTGGGACAAGCTTTCGAAGATCGCGCACCTCGCCGTCACCTTCCTCGTCGCGCTTGGCTCCAACCTCTCGGCACTGTGGATCCTCATTGCCAATGGCTGGATGCAGAACCCGGTCGGCGCGCGGTTCAATCCTGAAACCATGCGCATGGAAGTGACCGATTTCTATTCGGTCCTGTTCAACCCGGTGGCGCAGGCCAAGTTTGTCCACACCGTCAGCGCGGGCTATGTCGCAGCCTCGGTCTTCGTCATGGGGGTGTCGGCGTATTATCTGCTCAAGGGCAAGTGGATCAATGTCGCGCGCCGCTCGATGATGGTGGCCTCGGCCTTCGGCCTTGCCTCGTCACTCTCGGTCGTCGTGCTGGGTGACGAATCCGGTTACGCCCTGACCGACAACCAGCGCATGAAGCTCGCCGCGATCGAGGCGATGTGGCACACCGAGGAAGCGCCGGCGGGCCTGTCCCTGTTCGGCATCCCCGACATGGAAGCGCACGAAACCCATTGGGAAGTGAAAGTGCCCTATGTGCTGGGCCTCATTTCCACCCGCAGCCTGACCGGCGAAGTCATGGGCATCAACGAACTGGTGCTGAAGGCCGACGAACGCATCCGCAGCGGCATCGTCGCCTATGACGCGGTGGAAAAGCTGAAGGTCAACCGCACCGACATGGTCGCGCGTGAGCAGTTCGAGCGGCACAAGGCCGATCTTGGCTATGCCATGCTGCTGAAGCGGCATATCGCCGATCCGCGCGCCGCCACCGACCAGCAGATCATGCTGGCGGCCAAGGATACGATCCCCAACGTGCCGCTGATGTTCTGGCTGTTCCGCATCATGGCGGGGCTGGGCTTCTTCTTCATCGGCTTCTTCGCGCTGGCATTCTACTGCGCTTCGGCCTGCAAGTTCAGCAAGCGCTGGTTCCTGAAGATTGCCGTTGCGATCATGCCGCTGCCGTGGATCGCGATCGAATTTGGCTGGATGCTGGCCGAGATCGGGCGTCAGCCCTGGGCGGTGGAAGGGGTGTTGCCCACGTTCCTGGCCGCATCGTCGCTTACGGTCGGCCAGATCTGGACCACGATTATCGGTTTCACCCTGCTGTACGGCACGCTGGCCGTGATCGAGGTGCGCCTGATGATCGCCATGATCCGCAAGGGACCGGTTGAACATCATGAGCCCGAAGGGGCGCGCGGCAATGCGGGTTACGCCCCGCTGCCGGCAGAATAAGGGAGGCTGAGACGATGGAAATCCCTCTCGATTATGAAACCCTGCGGGTCATCTGGTGGGGCCTGATGGGCACGCTGCTGATCGGCTTTGCCCTGACCGATGGCTATGACCTGGGCGTGGCTTCGCTGATGCCTTTCATCGGCAAGACCGACGAGGAGCGCCGCATGGCGATCAACGCGATCGCACCGCATTGGGAAGGCCACCAGGTGTGGTTCATCCTTGGGGGCGGGGCGATCTTTGCCGCCTGGCCGTTTGTCTATGCGGTCAGTTTCTCGGGCTTCTACCTCGCCATGTTCCTGGTGCTGTCGGCCCTGATCCTGCGTCCCGTTGCGTTCAAGTATCGCTCCAAGCGTCCGGATGCGGCGTGGCGCAGCCGTTGGGACTGGGCGCTGTTCATCGGCGGCTTCGTGCCCGCGCTAGTGTTCGGCGTGGCGGTGGGCAACGTGCTGCAAGGCGCGCCCTTCCGGCTCGATAGCGACTTGCGCAGCTTTTACGAAGGCTCGCTGCTCGGCCTGTTTTCGCCCTTTGCGCTGATGACCGGGCTGCTTTCGGTCGCCATGGTCGTGATGCATGGGGCAGGCTTCCTGGCGGTCAAGATCGAGCGCGGGGCGGTGCTGGACCGCGCCCGCCGGATCGGCAGCGTCGCGGCGATCGCCAGCCTCGTCCTGTTCGCGGCCGGCGGCCTGTGGGTTGCCAATGGCGCGATGGGCTTCCGCCTGGAAGGCCTGGTCGATCCCAATGGCCCCTCGAACCCGCTGTTCGTGAAGGCAGTGGCGGCTCCGGGCGCCTGGATCGACAATTACGGTCGCTATCCCTGGATGCTGATCGCACCGATCCTGGGCCTTGCCGGCCCCGTCATCGCGCTGCACGGCATCCGCCGTCACAGCCATGTGCTGAACCTGGCCGGATCGTCGCTGGCAACCGTGGGCATCATCGCCACGGTTGGCCTGTCGATGTTCCCCTTCATCCTGCCGAGTTCCATCGATCCGCAATCGAGCCTGACGGCGTGGAACGCCTCCTCCAGCCACCTGACGCTGTGGATCATGCTGATCGTGACGCTGATCTTCCTGCCGCTGGTGCTGGCCTATACGGCCTGGGTGATGAAGGTCCTGTTCGGCCGGATCGGCTTGCGCGACGTGCGCACCAACCCCGACTTTTACTAAGGAGCGAAAGCGATGTGGTATTTCGCATGGATCCTGGGGCTTGGGCTGGCGCTCGCCTTCGGCATCATCAACGGCATGTGGCACGAATTCCAGTCGCCGCTGGACGAGGATCCAAACCTGTGACGCGTTTGTTGACGGTCGGCGTGATGCTGGCAGTGGCTGGTTGCGCGGCTCCCACACCGGAGCCGGTTGATGTTTCGGTCAAGTCAGCTGCACTGGCGGATCGCTTTCAGGCGGATCTTCAGGGCCAGCTTCAAGCGGCGATGAAAGCAGACGGCCCGGTCGGCGCCATCGGCGTCTGCCAGCAAGCGGCGCCTGCCATTGCCGCGAGGCTGTCTCAGGAAAGCGGGGCCGAGGTCCGCCGGATCGCGCTTAGGGAGCGCAATCCGGGTGCGGCACCCGACGGTGAACTGCGCGAACGGCTCGAACAATTGGCGGCCGCGCCCCTGACGGCAGATGGCAAGCCGGCGGTGATGCAATGGACCAGCGGTTCGGGCGCTGGTGCGAGAGCGCACTATATGCGGGCGATCCCGATGAAGGAGCAGCCGTGCGCGGCCTGCCACGGCAGCAACATTGCACCAGAGGTCAAGGGCAGGCTGGCCGAACTATATCCTGACGACAAGGCCACAGGATTCAAACCCGGTGACTTGCGGGGAGCAATCGCGATACGCTGGCCGCTTGCATCAGAAACACGCTAACGGGCGATGTCAAAGGGATTGCACCGCTAGCGATGACCAAGGTCGGCGCGTAGGGTCAGGCCATGCCCCGCCCTCGCAAACCCGCCAATCCATTCCGGTATTTCAACTCCTCGCCCGAGGTGATCCGCCTCGTGGTGATGATGTACATTCGCTTCCCGCTGTCGCTGCGGAACGTCGAGGACCTGCTGTTCGAGCGCGGTATCGACATCTGCCATGAAACGGTCAGGCTGTAGTGGAACAGGTTCGGGCCGCTGTTCGCCGCCGATATCCGGCGCCAGCGGGTTAGCCGGATGAAGGGCTTTCGGCATTGGCGGTGGCCTCTTGATGAGGTCTACGTCAAGATCAACGGCGAGATGCACTGCCTGTGGCGCGCCGTCGATCACGAGGGCGAGGTGCTGGAAAGCTATGTCACCAAAGACCGCGATAAATCCGCGGCTTTGCGGTTCATGCGCAAGGCATTGAAACGTCTTGGCAGGGCTGAAGCCATCGTCACCGACGGGCTGAAATCCTATCCCGCCGCGATGCGTGAACTGGGAAACGAGGCGCGCCGGGAAGTCGGCCGGCACGCCAACAACCGAGCCGAGAACTCCCACCTACCCTTCCGCCGACGAGAACGGGCAATGCAGCGTTTCCGCCAGATGAAGTCGCTACAGAAATTCGCCGCGGTCCACGGCTCGATCTACAACCACTTCAACCAGGAACGTCATCTCGTAGACCGACAGACTTACAAGCTTCGCCGCTCAGCCGCCCTGGCCGAGTGGCAAAACCTCATGGCCTGAGGTGCTGCGCGGGTAAGGGGGCGTTTGACCGGCAGAGAACGGTTCGCATCTGACTGACACCTCCTTCTGGCGCGCCCGCTATCAGGCAGGCATGAGGAAGCCGCTGAAGAAGCGGACAATTCCATCATAATCATCAAGCGGCATAACTCCCGACACATACTGGTCCGGACGGACCAGAACGACACAGCCCTCAGTCCGATCGATTTCGCGCATCGCGAAAATGTCATGCCCGCTCTTGATGTCGGCGCAGAACACCTTTTCGTAATCACACAGGCCGTAGCGCCCCTTGTGCGGGCGCAACAAGGGCGGCATCGACTGGAAGGCAAGGTCGCGGAAAGCCGGCTGGAACACGGCCCGGACATCGATCACGGCATCGCTGTCCTCGCCCGGCCGCGTGAACCGCCGCAATGGCGATACGTCCGACGTTTCGAGGAATTCACACAGGCGCTGCACTGCTCCGCCCGGCTGGCCGACATCAGCTTGACCGGCAAAAAGGAACATCCGCCAGCGCCCATCCGCTTCGATTGTCTGGCCAAGTTCCATCGACATGGCATCGGCCAGCCGGATAACCGGCGCGGAATGGAATCGCTTGCCCACGGGAAAACCCTGTGCAAGCACCTGATACTGCCCGTTACCGGTCAGGGCAGATGGTTCGTAACGGACAGTAAGCCCGGCGGTAAATTCACCATTGGCAATGAATTCGCGCTGGACGCGCGGCATCGCGCTGTCGGTATCGTCAGCCGACCGGTTACCAACCACGCGGGACCAGCGGTGATCAAAATCGACCAGACTTTTGGCCGCCGCGCGGCGTTCAGCGGTATAGCTGTGTAGCAAATCCGGTGCAGCGCGCCCCGTCAGTACCGCAATCAACTTCCACCCCAGGTTGAACGCATCGCCCATCGACACGTTCATCCCCTGTCCGGCTTTCGGACTGTGGGTATGGCAGGCATCCCCCGCCAGCATAACCCGCGGCGCGCGAATGGCCGTTTGGTCAGCCGGGACATCATCGAATCGGTCGGTCAGCCGGTGGCCAATTTCATAGATCGACCACCACACCACTTCCTTCACATCCAGCGTATGGGGAGCGAGTATCCGCTGGGCCTTGGCGATGATGTCTTCCACTCCCATCCCCCGGTCGGCCACGCGCTCATCTGCGGCCAGTTGATCAAGCTCGACATAGAGGCGCACCAGATAGCCGCCCTCACGCGGGAGCAACAGGATAGTTCCTTCGCCCGCAGACTGAATGATCGCTTTCATCCGGATATCGGGGAAATCGGTAACGGCCAGAATGTCCATCACGCCCCAGGCCTGATGCGCGGCATCGCCGTGCAGCGCGCCGCCAATTGCCTGCCGCACGCTCGATCGCGCGCCATCGCAGCCGATCACGTAGCGGGCACGCACCGTCTGCCGCTGACCCTCGCGGCCGGGTGCAGTATGTTCCAGCATGACCGTCACGGGAAAGTCGGCGGCGACCGGGTCAACCGTCAGATCGGCGACTTTCAGTCCGTAATCCGGTTCCAGGCGCGTCGGCGAATTCTGCATGACGTCCAGAAACATGTCGTGGACACGGGCCTGGTTAATCAGCACATGCGGCATCTCGCTCAGTCCGTCGGCGACATCCTGCACCCGCCCGACGCGCCGGATCTGCTCAGGCCTGTCCGGGTCCGGGCTCCAGAACGTAGTTTCGTTGATCCAGACCGACTCCCGCTTGACCTTGTCGGCAAAGCCGAACGCCTGGAACATTTCCATCGAGCGGACATTGATCCCGTCGGCCTGACCCTTTTCCATAGGGGCCAGTTTGGGTTCCACGATCATCGTCCGGATCGAAGGTTCGCGCGCGAGCTGCGCGGCAAGGCACAGCCCGGCGGGGCCGCAGCCCGCGATCAGTACATCAATGGTGTCCGGCAACGAACCGGAGCGGTCCCGCACCTCAGACACGGTTTCTGCAACCTCAGGGTCGCCAGGGCGGAATCCATTGAGGTGATACTGCATCGCCAATTCTCCCAAACTTGTTGGCTCAAACACACTGATGGCTTCGGCCGCCGCATCAATTTGATATGTGTACTTATCATTTCAAGTCAATCAAAAAGATAAGTGAACTTTCTAATTCACGCTGACTGGGTTACGGGCCGGGCTTGGTCGGTGCAGTTCGCAGGCAGGAAGGGATTTGGATGCAGGCACAAGACATGGCTGGCCACCTGATCCGCAGGTTGCACCAGTTGTCGACACAGATTTACACCGCCCGCACGCGCGAAGCTGGGTTCGATATAACGTCGGTGCAGTTCGCCGCGCTTGATGCGATAAGCGCCAATCCCGGGATCGACCAGGCCGGAGTAGCAGCGCTAATCGCCTATGACCGCCCGACCATTGGCGAGGTGATCAACAGACTGGTCGCAAAAGGGCTGGTAGAGCGGGCGATCAACGATGCCGACCGTCGCGCCCGCGTGCTGCGACTGACGCCGGACGGTCTGGACGTGTTCCAGCGGCTGCTGCCGATCGTCAGCGACTTGCAATCCGCCATTCTTGGCAATCTGCCCCCGGATGATCGGGCAGCTTTCCTGGCGCTGGCCAAATCCGCGATCCGGGACGCGTGATCAGCCCCGCAAAAATGCCGTATCCGGTGCGCGTTGCCATTGCCATGGCAAAGCAGCACAGTAATACGGCGACAGTCGAGGGAGTTGCAAATGGACGCAGAAGCAAAAAAGCGGGAGCGACCGCGCGGGGAGCATCGCACGTCTGCCGCCAACCGGCAAAAGATCCTCGAAGCAACGCTCCAGGTCGCTCAGGAATACGGCTATCAGGGCACGACCATTCCACGCGTCTCGCTGAAAGCACAATTGCCAACCGGAAGCGTCTATTGGCATTTCGAAAGCAAGGACATCCTGTTTGCCTCACTGATGGACCAGAGCCGTGAATGGCTGGAAGGCTTCCATCGCAAGCGCCGCCCGCTGGCGGGGGAAACAACACGCCAGCATCTGGAACGGATCTATTGCAGCGCTCCTGAAAACGAAGCACTGATCACCCAGGACTTCTGGCGGTTGGGTGTAATTCTCAGCGTCGACCAGTCGGTTCGCGAGCAAATCTCGCGCCAGCGGTTTCTCGATCTGCGCAAAGCGGTGATGGACGAATATACCGCGTGGTATCGCCAGACCCTGCCCGCCGACGTGCAGACCCGCTGCCCGGACCGCGCCTTTCAGATGGGTAAGTTCACGCTGGTCTGCGCGGACGGAAACCTGATCATGAACGCGTCAGGCGATCACCTTCCAGGCTACTTGCGAATGGCAGGAATAAGCTTGATTGCACTCGCAGAAGCGGCCCCTGGCACTTTCTGATCCTGCCGAGTCCCTATTTTTCGAACAGAGCGGCGATGCTTTCTGCAGCGCTGCGCAATGCGGGCACATACTTGGCGCAGGCTTCCTCCAGCGCCATGGCAGAGGTCGGGAACGATGTGCATAGCGCCCCCACCGCCGTCGAAAAGACGATGACCGGCACGGCGATGGTGGTCGTTCGCTCAGGCTCGCCGCCCGAACGCAGGGCATAGCCTTTTTCGGCTGCGATCGCGATCCGGTCGCGCGCGGCGTTCAGCATTTCCTCGAATGTCTCGTCAAACGTCTCATCGCGCAACTGGTGCGATTGCAGGCGCGACAGGATCGCCTCGCGCTCATCTACCCCGCAGTGCGCCAGATAGACACAGCCTGTGGCGGTCGACAGGATCGGCAGGCGCAGCCCGGTCCGCCCCCGGTCGAACACGAACGGGTTGTGGTGGCGGGTGGTCGCCTGAATGACCATCATGTCGGTTTCAGGCGTGGAAAAGGTGTGGGGCCAGCGGATGCGCTGCTGCAATTGTTGCAGCACCGGCATAGCCTGTTCGGCCATCCGGTGTTCGGGCTTGTATCCGGCGCTCAGCGACAGGATCTGCGAGGTCAATCGCACCGAACTGTGTCCATCGACCCGCTCGATATAGCCAAAACTGCACAGGTTATCGATAATCCGGTGCACCGCCGGGCGCGAAATGCCGGTTGCCCGGTGCAAATCCACGACCGTGCAGATTCCCAGATCGTTGATCGATTCGATGACTGCCAGCAGCCGCCCGTCAATCGCCATCTCCCCATCCTCTCCCGTGGTGCCCCTGTTCAAGGGCCTTTTTTAGGTGGCCTGCAAGACCCAGGCGCGCACCATACTATGACCCCGGCGATGATGCGCGCCTGCATTTTGTGGTCGCGGCAGCACCGACCCGCATCGGCCGAACAGTTCAGCCTTCGGGATTATCCGCCATGAAGCGGTGAACCATCGAATTGAACTCTCTGGCGTGCTCCAGTTGCAACCAGTGGCCGCAGCGATTGACGATCAGCACGCGCGAATTGCGGATCATGCCTGCCAGCCGGATCGCATGGGTGAAATGCGTCACCCGGTCATCACGGCCATGCATCAGCAACGTCGGTGCGGCGATTGACGGGATCTGGTCCTGGTTCAGGCGTACCATCGGCCCCTTGCCGTGTCCGCCGATCCAGTTGTCCACGTGGGCCTTCTGCGCCAGCGTGTTGTTCAGCCGTTCCTGAATCAGTTCATCGGTAACGTTCGAGGTATCGAATGTCATGATGTTGGTCAGCGCCCGGATCGTTTCCAGACTGGGTTCGAAATAGGCGCGCTCCAGCACTTTGACGCCTTCGGTCAGCCCGGCCGGTTCGAACATGCCCGGAACGCCTGACGGCGACCCCATCGTGATCAGGTGCGAAACAAGGTCGGGCCGTTCATAAGCCAGGCGGATAACCGAGGCCCCGCCCATCGAGTTGCCGACGACTGCCGCCCGGGTGATCCCTAGAGTATCAAGCAGTTCGGCCAGCGCGCCGGAGTTGTCGCGGCTTTCATAAGCGACCGGCTGCGAACGTCCCCAACCCGGCAGATCCACCGCGATGACGCGAAAATGCTCTGACAGATAGGGGATATTCGGGTTGTAATTGCTCCAGCCCGAAGCCCCCGGCCCGCCGCCGTGAACCAGCACGAGCGGATGCCCGGAACCGGCATCGTTGTAATGGATGTCCCAGTTCTTGGTGCGGACTTGCTTGCTGGTGCCTTCGAAGGTCAATTCGACCATGATATCCCTCTCCCTTACCCATGTCCGTAGTTCGGACGCGTTGCTGTTTTTTCGTTCGGATTGCCGGTCTGCGCTGGCCAGAGGCCCGAAACGCGGGTCCATAAAACCCAGACGCAAGGTGACAATCACCCCCGAACGTGTAATGACGATAGCAGGTTCCAGAATGATGGTTCAACAAAAATTCGATGCCAGCGACCGGGGTGAAGACGGCCCGGCATCGGCGACGGGAGAGGGAACAGAGCAATGACGCAACCGGCAGATCTGCCGCAGGCATCGGTCATGCGCCGCCGCGCCATGTGGTCGAGCTATCTTGGCTCGGCGGTCGAATACTATGACTTCCTGCTCTATGGCATCGCCGCAACGCTGGTGTTCCCGAAGGTCTTTTTCGCGCTCGATCCGAAAGTCGCCACGCTGGCGTCGTTCGCCACGCTGGCGGTCGGCTATGTCGCCCGCCCCCTCGGCGCGATCTTCTTCGGCCATTACGGCGACCGGATCGGCCGCAAGAAAATGCTGATGGTAACGCTCTACCTGATGGGCGTGTCCAGCTTCCTGATGGGCCTGCTGCCGTCCTACAGCATGATCGGGGTGGCCGCGCCGCTGGCGCTGATCGCGCTGCGGCTGGTTCAGGGCTTTGCCGTCGGCGGCGAATGGGCCGGGGCCACGTTGCTGTCGATGGAGCACGCGGGCAAGAAATCGCGCGGGTTCGCTGCCTCGATCGTCGGATCGGGCGCACCGTCGGGCGCGGTCATGGCCACGCTGGCGCTGATGCCGTTTGCCGCGATGGAGCAGGACCAGTTCCTGACCTGGGGCTGGCGCATACCCTTTCTGCTCAGCGCGGTGCTGGTCGTGCTGGCCGCATGGCTGCGTAGTTCGGTGGAGGAAACGCCAGACTTTCTGGCGATGCAGGAAGCGCGCAAGGCCGAGCCCCAGCAAAAACGCGAAATTCCGCTGCTGGTCGTGCTGCGGTGCTATCCCGGGCCGCTGCTTAACGGCGTGCTGGGCAGTCTGGCCTGTCTGGCGATGACCACTCTGACCGCCACCTTCATGATCAACTTCGCGATCAACGTTGGCGGCCATGCGCAATCGACCGCGCTGGGGCTGCTGACGCTGGTCAACGTGGTTCATATCTTCGCGATCCCCGCCTTTGCGATCCTGTCCGACCGGATCGGGCGCAAGCCGGTGATGCTGGCCGGGGCGGTCACCGGCATGGTCCTGATCTTCCCGATCTTCCACCTGCTGACAATGGGCAGCCCCTGGGCGCTGCTGCTGGCGCTGGCGCTGGCCAACCCGGTGATCCACGCGATGATGGGCGGCCCGCTGAGCGCATGGCTGGGCGAAAAGTTCGCCGCCGACATCCGCTACAGCGGCATGGCGGTGACGTTCCAGGTCGGCTCCACGATCAGCGCCGGGTTCGCCCCGCTGGTCGCCACCTGGCTGCTGATGCGCGGCGGCGGGACCGATCCCACCAAGGTCGGCCTGTTCTTCATCGCGCTCTGCGTGATCTCGATCGTGGCGATCCTGTTCGCCCCGGAAAGCTTCCGCAAGACGCTGGCCGTGACCACGACCGAACCGAACGGCGGCAAGCCCGGGGCCTGAACCACGGGTCCGGGCTTGTCCAAACTACGGACGCCCGGTCCGCGCCTGTTTCGCGCGGCCGGGCGATTGAACAAACAGCATAGAGCACGACCCGGCGCAGCCTGATTCGTGCGGAACACTAAACAAGGGGCGGAGATGGACAGGCTGGCCAACAAGGTGGCGATCGTTTTTGGCGCTGGGCCGAATATCGGTGGCACCATTGCCCACTTTCTGGCGCGCGAAGGGGCCAGCGTGGTGGTGTCCGACATCAGCCTGCCCGCCGCCGAGGAAACCGTGGCGTTTATCCGCGACAAGGGCTTCACCGCCCATCCGGTGCAGGGCAACGCCACGGTGCAGGACGACGTGCGCCGGATCGTCGCGGAAACAGTCGAAACGTATGGCCGGGTCGATATCGCGGTGAACATGGCCGGGCGGGTGCACTGGTCGCACCTGCTCGACATGGACATGGACGACTGGAACGATTCCGTTCTCAGCTTTCCCACGGCCGGCTTGCTGACCACGCGCTTTACCGCGCAGGCGATGATCGATGGCGGACACGGCGGGTCGATCATCCACCTGCTGTCGACCGCCGCACATTTCGGCGAGGCAGACGGCACAGCCTATACCTCGTCCAAGGCCGCGCTGCTCAGCTTCGCGCGGTCCGCAGCGATGGATCTGGCGCATTTCGGCATCCGGGTGAACACGGTCACACCCTGCGCGATGGAGCACCAGCTGTGGACGCTGATGCGCGACGAAGTGCTGGACCCCAACTGGGAAAAGCCCACCCGCGGCGGGTTCTATTCACGCGACGATTACCTGAAGATGCTGCCGCTGGAACGGTTCCCGCGCGCGTCGGACCTCGCTTGGGCGACGGTGTTCCTGGCCTCTGACGAGGCGCAGATCATCACCGGGATCGACATCCCGGTCGATGCCGGATTGCGCCACAAATACCCGACCTGGACGCCCGGCGATCACACCGGCGTCAACATCCGCGATTTCGCGGCGAAAACCCGCATCACCCGCTTTGGCGAACCGCAGGAAAAGCTGGTGCCAGAGCAGCACCCCGATCCGATCAGTCAGGAGAAATGACGATGAGCGATGCCACCACTCCCCTTCCCATGGCGGAACGCCTGCGCCAGTTGCACCTGACCGGCGCGGTTACCAGCATGGGCAAGCTGCTGCGCAAGTTCTGGCAGCCCGTCGCAATTGCCGAGGCGCTGGTCGCGGGCAAGGCCAAGACCGTGAAGGTCATGGGCGAAACCCTGACGCTCTATCGCGGCGACAGCGGCCAGGCCTATCTGGTCGGTGGCTATTGCCCGCACCGGCTGACGCTGCTCGCCAATGGCTGGGTCGATGGGGACGAGATCCGCTGCCTTTATCACGGCTGGCAGTTCAATGGCACGGGCCAGTGCACCCACCGCCCGGCGGAACCGGACACCAAGCAGCCCAACATCCGCGTGGTCAGCTATCCCACCCACGAATACGCCGGGCTGATCTTTGCCTATATGGGCGAAGGCGAGGCGCCGGAATTTGAACTGCCGCGCAAGTCGGTGTTCGAACGCCCCGGCGCGCTGCAATTCGCGCGGCTGGAAACCTGGCCGTGCAACTGGCTGCAACAGGTCGAAAACTCGCTCGACGCGGTCCATGTCAGCTTTGTCCACCACTGGGGCAATGTTGGCTCGTTTGGCAAAGTCGTCGCGTCGACCATCCCGACACTGTCGTATGAAGAAACCGACGCCGGCATCCGCCAGACCGCCGTGCGTTCCGCCGGGTCGACCCGCGTGTCGGACTGGACCTTCCCCAACAACAACCACGTATCCCACCCGACGCTGGAAGCCGACGATCCGTGGGTGGACGTGGGCGTATGGATGACCCCGGTGGACGATGAGAACACCATGCGGTTCCTGATCTATTCGATCCCCTCGACCGATCCGGCCACCGACGCCCGCATCCGCGAATATTTCGAGAAGTATTCCGAATACAACCCTGCCGACCACCACGACGAGCTGTTCTTCGAGAACAAGATGCCGGACGACAAGCTGGTCCAGCTGACCTCAGCGCAGGACTATGTCGCCGCCGTCGGGCAGGGCGCGATTGTCGACCGGTCGCAGGAAAAGCTGGGCCGTTCGGATATGGGCATCGTCACGCTGCGCCGCGTCTACTGGCGCGAGATGGAGGCGATCGAGCAGGGCCAGCCGGGCAAGCAGTGGCAGCGCCTGTCACACGATGCCCACATGCCCAAGCAGGTCAACGAAGCCGTTTCCTGAACCCTGCCACCTGACCGAACCGGCCCCGCCGCCTGGAGAAGCGCCAAGTCATGTACGAAACCATGCCCGACCATAACCTGCCGGACGAGCTGATCCAGTTCCGCGACAACATCCGCCGCTTCGTGGACCGCGAACTGCGCCCGCTGGAAAAGCACGTCACGATCGAGGGCAAGCTGCCACGCGACGTCGAGGACGCCGTCGCGGCCAAGGCAAAGGCGGCGGGGTTCTGGCTGATGGACGTTCCGGCTGATCTGGGCGGCGCGGACCTGGGCCTGCTGGCGCTGGCGATCTTCTGGGAGGAAATCGCCCGCACCACCGCCGTTTCGGCCAGAGATCACGGCATTTTCGGGCCGACCATCGGCCCGATCCTGCTGTCCTTGCAGGGCGAGATGCGGGACAAATACCTGATGCCAGTGCTGCGCGGGGAACTGAAGGCCTGCTTTGCCCAGACCGAACCGGACGCCGGCTCCGACCCGGCTTCGATGCGGACCCGCGCGGTGCGGACGGACAATGGCTGGAAGATCACCGGCAACAAGCGCTACATCACCAAGGCCGCCACCGCCGACTTCGCGCAAGTCATGGCCGTGACCGACCCGGCCAAGGGGGCGCGCGGGGGCATTTCCTGCTTCATCGTCGACATGAATACGCCGGGGGTGAAGATCGGCCCGGCGGAAATGACGATGATGGGCGACACCCCTTATGAGATCATTTTCGAGGACGCGGAAATCCCGGCGGAGAACCTGATCGGCGGCGAGGGCATGGGCTTCACGCTGGCGCAGAACTACATCAACCACGGCCGCATCCGCCACGGCGCGCATTCCTGCGGGGCGATGGCGCGCTGTCTGGAAATGACCGCCGCCTACATCAAGCAGCGCAAGACCTTCGGCGCGCTGCTGGCGGACCGGCAGGGCGTGCAGTGGATGCTGGCCGATGGCTACATGGCGCTCCACGCCACGCGCCTGATGGTTCACGATGCCGCTGCGAAGGCAGACCTGGGCCAGGACGCACGGGTCGAAACCTTCATGGCCAAGATCACCGGCGTCGAAAACGGCTTCAAGGTGATCGATGACTGCCTGCAACTGCACGGCGGCATGGGCCTGACCCGCGAAACCCCGCTGGAACGCTATTGGCGCGACCTGCGCAGCTTCCGGATCACCGAAGGGCCGACCGAAGTGCTGAAGACCACGATGGCGCGCTCGATCATCAAGAACGCAGGCCTTTGATGCAGGACGTGCTGTCCGGGGTGCTGGTCGTCGAACTGGGGACGATGGTCACCGCGCCGCTGGCGGGGATGATGCTGTCCGACATGGGCGCGCGGGTGATCAAGGTGGAGCTGCCCGAAACCGGCGATCCGTTCCGCGCGCATGGCGGCGGGCGCTACAGCCCGCCGTTCGTGGCCTATAACCGCGGCAAGGAAAGCGTGCAGCTGGACCTGCGCTCACCCGAAGGGCTGGCGAACCTCAAGCGCCTGCTGGAACGCGCCGACGTGGTGCTGGAAAACTTCCGCCCCGGCGTGATGGAGAAGCTGGGGCTGGATAGCGCGGCCCTCCGCGCGCTCAACCCGCGCCTGATCCGCGCTTCGATCACCGGGTTCGGCACTGACGGCCCCTACAAGGACCGCCCGGCCTATGACAGCGTACCGCTGGCACTGTCGGGCCTGTCATCGCTGCTGCTGGACCCGGCCGAACCCCGGATGTCCGGCCCGACCATCGCCGACAACATCACCGGCATGTACGCCGCGCAGGGCATCCTCGGCGCGCTGCTGCGCCGCACCGCCACGGGCCAGGGCGGCCATGTCGAGGTCAACATGCTCGAAGCGGCGATCTCGTTCATGCCCGATGCCTTCGCCCAGTTCACCCGCGCGGGCGTCGTCTCCGGCCCGGAAACGCGGGTGCGGATTTCGCAGGCCTATACCCTGCGCGCCGCTGACGGCCTGCTGGTGACGGTCCACTTCTCATCCGTGCAGAAGTTCTGGGAAGGGCTGCTGAAAGCGATCGAGCGGCCCGATCTGGCCGCCGATGAACGCTTTGCCACCCCGACGGCACGGACGAAGCATTACCCTGAACTGCGCGAAATCCTGCTGGACGTGTTCGCTGCCCGCCCCCGCGCAGAGTGGACCCGCCGCCTTGCCGCCGAAGGCGTGCCGGGCGCGCCGGTCAACCGGGTGGACGAAGTGGCCGACGATCCGCAAGTCCGCCACCTTGGCACCTTCGCCCGCACGGTCCATCCGGACATGGGCGAAGTGATCGGCATCAAAAGCCCGATCCGCCTCGACGGCGCGCGCCGCGACGATCCTCCCCCGCCCCCGGTGCTCAACGCCGATGCGGACGCCATCGCGGCGGAGTTCGGCTTCACAGCCTGATCGCAAGGCACACGAAAAAAGGGCCACCCGCCGGATCGGCAGGTGGCCCTTTTTTTGGGACTGGTCCCGAAAAATCAGATCGTAAACTGCTCGAACGTCGCCGGGTGGAACAGGTCTTCCGGCGTCACCAGCCGCGAGGACAGGCCCTGGCGGTGATGCTGGGCGAAGAAGTCCTCCAGCACGTGACGGTTCTTTTCGATGCCATAAGTCCAGAAATCCTCGCCCATCAGCGCCATGTCGGCGTGCAGGCGTTCATCCACGAACGGCATGGTGATCTTGCAGGCCGACGTTTCGCGCAAGTGTTCCAGGCACTGGTCCTTGGCCTCGGTAAACGCCTTCAGCACCGCGCCGGGCAGCCACGGATGGGCATCGGCAATCGACCGGCGCACGCCGACGATGTGCATGATCGGGAAGATCTGGCGGCGCTGGTAATAGGACATCGCCTCGACCATCGGGTCGTCGAACAGCCAGCCGATGTTGGGCGTGCCAGCGGGCAGATCCGGCGCGCGCGGGGCGATGTAGCCGTCGATCTCGCCCTCGGCCAGCAACTGGGAAATCGTCTTGCCTTCCGGCGCGTCGATCAGGCGGATGCCCTCCGGCAGGTCGAGCTTGATCTTTTCCGGCCGGTCCGCATCGGAAATCCCGCCGCGCACCCAGGTTATGTCTTCGGGCGCCACGCCGTAATCCTGTTCCAGAAACGCGCGAATCCAGACCATCGCGGTCAGCTGGTATTCGGGCAGGCCGACTTTCTTGCCCTTCAGGTCTTCGGGCCGCTTGATCCGGTCCTTGCGGACATAGAACGCCGAATGGCGGAACATCCGCGACAGGAACGCGGGCACGCCGACATAGGGCAGCGTGCCGTTCGCCGCTTTCACGGTCGAGGAGGACAACGACAGTTCGCAAATGTCAAACTCGGCCTGCCGGAACGCGCGGAAGAAGATTTCCTCTGGCGAAAGGCGCATGAACACCGGATCGACGCCATCGATCTGCACATCCCCGTCAAACAGCGGACGGCAGCGGTCGTAATTGCCGACGGCGACGGAAAGTTGCAGCTTGCTCACTTCAGGACCCTCTTGTCGGCATAGGCGGGATGGATGGCGACCGTCATGTCGGCCACGCCGGTGATCCCGCAGGTGATGGTATCGCCCGGCACAACCGGGCCGACGCCTTCGCAGGTGCCGGTCATGATGATGTCACCCGGATGGAGCGTGTAGAAGCGCGAGGCATAAGCGATCTGCTCGGCAATCGACATGATCATGCGCCCGGTGTTCGACGCCTGACGCGGTTCGCCGTTGACGTTGAGGAAGAAATCCAGCGCCTGCGGATCGGCCACTTCGTCCGCCGTGACCAGCCATGGACCCAGCACGGCAAAGCTGTCACCCGACTTGCGCAAGCTGCGATCTTCCGGCCCGCGCACCACCATGTCGAGCGCGATGGCATAGCCCGCGATCACCGACAGCGCCTCGTCCACGCCAATGTTGCTGGCCGTGCGACCGATGACCACGCCCAGTTCCATCTCGTGATCGTTGCGGCGGTCCGGAAAGCGCAAGGCAATCCCCTCGCCCGGCCCGACCAGCGCGCTGACCGCTTTCTGGAAGAAGCCCTGCTGCTCGATGCTGCCCCGGAACCGGTCGGAGAACGTGGCGACATCGGATTCCGCCTCCACCACGTGTTCGTGATAGTTGACCGGCACGCCGATGATCTTGCTGGGGCGCTGCACGGGCGACAGGAACTTCGCCTCGGCCACCGGCTTGGCCGCTGCGCCCGGCAGGGCGGCGGCAATCGCGTCCTTCAGCACGTCGAGGTGCCGGATCAGCGGGTCGCCGTGGGTCGCCAGCCAGGGCTTGTCCCCCTGCGGCAGCACGGCCAGCGCCGCGCTGACATCGTGAACCATGCCGTCCTGCACCAGGCCCAGCTGGCCATCGTCGTAAATCGCAATTTTCATCGTCTGGGCCGTTCCCGTTCAGGCGGTTTCTTCGGTCAGCACGCCCAGCCGCCGCATCACGTCGCGGTCGGACAGCATGAACAGGTGGGCCTCGCCGCTGGTCGCTTCGTGGCTGGCGAAATTGCCCTGCGGGATCGTGAAGAAGTCCTTCTCGCCCCACTCGATCACCTTGTCGCCAATCGTCGAGCGGCCCGATCCGGCCACGACGAGGCAGGCCGTGCTGGCATTGCTGCGCCGGGCCGTGGTGGGGCGGCCCTGCTCCAGCGCAACCATCGTGCAGTCGAGCAGCGCCTGAGCCTGCCCGCCCGTAGCCGGATTGGAATAACGGATCGTGCGTGAGCCATCGGCCGCAGGCGGGGTGCTCGCCAGCGCCCGTTTCGCGTCGGCATAGGGATAGCGGAACACCGGCGAATGGCTCGCTTCCGGCACGCCCTCGGCCGGCAGGAAGCCGACCGCCGAGAGCGCCGCATCGGGCAGCGTTTCGGGCAGGTCCATGACCGGCGGCGGCTGAAACTTGCCGGTGCCGAGATAGCCGTGCAGCGGCACGTCCAGCGCATCGAGCCACAGCACCGGCGCATCGCCTTCGTGGCGGTGTTCGTGCCAGCACCATGCGGGCGTCAGGATCAGGTCGCCGTATTCCATCGGGCAGGGCTTGCCGTTGACGAAGGTGGTCGCGCCGCTGCCTTCCAGCACGAAGCGCAGTGCGCCCATCGAATGGCGATGCGGGCGCGCGGTCTCACCCGGCAGCAGGCACTGCACGCAGGCCAGCATCGTGCCGACGGTGTATTCATCCTCCGGCCCCTTCGCATAGGGCGTCAGGTATTGCAGCACGCGCCGCTCCACCACGTCGGGCGAGGTCGCGCTGAAGGCGTGCTCCAGCAGCGGGCGAGTCTTGGCCCATTCCCACAAGTGCGCGGCCTGCGGCGGCGCGGGCGGCTTGTGCGCGGTGGGGCTGAGCCACAACGGCGCAAGGTTGTGTGCGCGCCACTGGTCCAGCACCGCTTGATCGATCGCGTCAGACGCCATGCCCGCCTCCCCTTTCAGTCCGGTTGCCGGATCAGACGATCACGCCAGCCGGGATGGGCTTGCCGAACATATAGGCGGCCTGCGCGGCATAGACCGGCTCATCCACGTTACAGGCGTGGCACATCGCCACCGACATATCGCGATAGAAGCGCTGGATCGGGTTGGACACGCGCGCCACGTTGCCGCCCACGGTGTCAAACACGGTACGCGCAGCATCGGCGGCGCGGCGGACCGCGCGGACCTGGTTGCGGCGGGCTTCGTGTTGCAGCGAATTGGGCACGGTGCCGCCCGCCATCGCGATGTCATAGGCTTGCTGCAAACCGTCGAGCAGTTGCAGGCGCGATGCTGCGATATCCGCCAGCGCCGAACCCAGCGCAGCCATTTGGTAGGGGTTATCGATCGACTTGATCCCGCCGCGGTTGACGCGTTCCGCCGAATATTCCTGATAGCTGCGCACAACGCCCTCGGCGATGCCAATGGTCGAGGCCGAGATCACGCCGGGGAACAGGTAATCGAACGGCACTTCGTAGAGCCGCGAATCCGGGCGGTTGGCGCGGTGATAATCGCGCGCGTTCAGCTTCTTCACGCCCAGCACGCGGTAATCCGGCACGAAGATGTCCTGAGCCTCGATATCCTTGGACCCGGTGCCGCGCAGGCCCATCGTGTCCCAGCTGTCGTGGTGAATTTCATAGTCGCTGCGCGGCATGATGAAGTGGTGCGGCTCGGTAAACTGGCCCGAACCCGGTTCCAGTTCCACCAGCCCGCCGACGACCGCCCATTCGCAATAGTCGGTGCCCGACGAGAACGGCCAGCGTCCGGTCAGCCGCCAGCCGCCCTCCACCTTGGTGGCGCGGCCGAACATCGCATAGGGCGACGCGGTCCAGGTATCGACGTCCTTGCCCCAGACTTCTTCCTGCAGGCGCGGATCGGTCTGCGCGAATTCGAAGCTGTGCAGCCCGACCACGCCGCAGACCCAGCCCGCCGACGGGGCGTTTGACGCCAGGTCCATGATCAACCGGGCGAATTCCACCGGGTTGCCTTCCAGCCCGCCGTATTCCTTGGGCTGAAAAATGCGGATGATGCCGCTGTCGCGCAGGATTTCATGGGTCTTGGGCGTCAGCTTGCCCAGTTCCTCGCTGGTCAGCGCTTCTTCCGCCAGCACCGGCATCGCCGCTTCGATCCGCGCGCGGACATCGGCGACATTGGTGACTTCAGCTTCTCCCGCTGCGGTGATTTTCGATACCTGCATGCTGCTGTCCTCTTGCTTCGATTGGGCGCCGGATGGACCGGACGCGGCTTGCTTCAGTTTCCGACGATCATCGCGGGCGGCAGGTCGGGACGCAGTTCCTTGTGCCCCCAGATCGACGTGCGGGTGTAGCTCTTCGGCTCCCACAAATCGTCGATGGCCAGCCCGCCAAAGCCGTATTCGATCCGCAGGACCGACGGTGAAAAGATGTAGGTCGACACCATCCGGTCGTTGGTGTGACACCCGATCGACTTGCTGACCGGCACGTCCAGCTCCGCGCAGCGATCGACCGCGATGCCGACATCGTCGAGCGAATTGACTTCCAGCATCAGGTGGTGCGCGCCGCGCATCCCCGGTGCCGGGCTGCCGATGGCCAGCGAATGGTGGCGGCCGTTGCAGTGATAGAACAGCAGTTCCCGCCCGCCGTCGGTGATCCGATCCGACTGGTTGAAGCCCAGCACATCGCGGTAGAACCGGTCCGCCGCTGCCAGATCCGGCACCAGCAGGACGATATGGCCCATGCCCTGATCGCCGGTCTTGAACCCGCTCATCGGCCAGCCCGGCGTGAAGCTGGCGGGGGAAACAAACTGACCCCAAGCCAGTTCGTGGCGAAAGCCCATCGGATCGGTGAACGAATAAAAGCCCGCAACCCGTCGTGCGGCGGCTTCGTCCGCGCTGGCCTTGGTCAGCACTGGCCCCGCCGCCTCGATCCGGGCTTTCAGGGCAAGCGCCTCGGCCTCGCCGGACAAAGCCCAGCCGATATAGGCAATGTCGTTCTGCGCGCCGGGATGCACCCACAGGCGGCAATCGGCATCGTCCATGCGGAACCGCGCCGCGCCATCGGCGCCATCGTCAATCAGGTGAAGCCCCAGAATGTCGGACCCGAAACCGCGCCATTCGGCCACAGCCGGCGTGGTCAGCCCAAGATAAGCCATTGACCGAATCATCTCTTCTTCTCCCTGATTTATAAATACTCTAGATTCTCCATTCTAGAGAATGAAAAATAGCGCCCCGCCAGTATTATCGCGGGCGCTGTCCGAAAATCGGATTTGGCGCGCCAGCGTTCAGGCTGGGGTGTTGAATTTCAGAGGTTTACTCGGACGCGGGCGGGATCGGCCCGGTGACGCCCTGCAAGGCCGGATCGCCGGGGAAGGCATCGTTCAGGATCTTCTGGCAGACCTCGGTCTTGTCCGAAGGATCGGCCTTCACGATCGCGCGAATGTCATCGAACTCAACCCCCGCCGCGCTCTGCCGCTCGGCTGGCGGCTTGCCCAGCCCGGCGTTGTAGTAATAATCCCAGTACATCGCGCAGCGGTTCTCGGGCGGCAGATCGCCACCCTTGCAGCCTGCCAACAGCAGGACGGCACCGGCTGCGGTCATGGCGATTTTCATGGTCATCGGCGTTCTCCCCCTCAACCCGCGCGGTGACCGCGCCACAAGTGATAGGCAAGGCCCGTCCAGGCGATCACCAGCGAGAAGATGTCGTAATACCGCAGCGGGCGGTACACGGCGTAACCCAGCCCGGTCGAGCCGACGAACACCGTCAGGCTCAGCACGATGCAGGCGATGATCGCGATCCATTCAGGCTTGCGCATCACAGTCCTCCCTCAGCGCGGATTTGCTCCGCATAGTTGTCCTTGTAGGCGCGGTGTGAATTCCACAGCCACAGCGGCTCCAGCCGGGGTCTCAGCGCGGCGCCCAGATAGCCGCTGTAAGCCAGCAGCAGCACGCCGTTCAGGAACAGTTCCTGCGGGCCGGTGAACAGCTGGCGCGGCGTGCCGACGATGAAGGTGTTCAGCCAGAAGATGTTGACCGTGGCGGGCATTTCCAGAATCAGCGCCAGCAGCACGAACCGGTTGGTCAGCAGCATGACGCCAAACACGAATTCCATGTACTTGACCGCCTGATACAGCCCGAGCGCGGCATTGGCTGACGCCCATTCGCCGCCGATCCCCGGGATGGCGGGCATATAGCCGGTCAGGATGTAGCGCCCGCCGGAAAACAGCAGATGCGCGCCGAAGAACAGGCGGATCCACGTTATGATGTAGTACATCGTCTTGTTCTGGGCCACGCCCGTTCTCCCCATAGACCCTGACGCGGTGCGCTGTGCGACCCCGTCAGTGGTGCGGATTGTTGTCTGGTTTACTGAGGACCGTCGGCAGCTCCGCCAGATCGCGCAGGCTGCCCGGCGCCGAATGCAGCGCCAGCAGCGGCAGGTAGTGCCGGATATAGGCCAGCGCGACGATCACGTTGATGTAAAGGCACGACACGCCCATGTAGTTCGGGCTGAACAGCCGATCGGTGCGCAGGTTCAGGAACACCGCGTTATAGAACACCACCGCCGACACCGGCAGCAGCAGCAACGTGGCCGCCGGCACGAACACACCGAAGATCAGGCACAGCCCGCCGATCACTTCGACCGTCTTCACGAAATCGAACAGGCCGACTTCCACCATCGTCACCAGCATCTGGTTCGATGCGGGCAGCGTGCCGAACGGCTGCGGAAAGGCGGGCGGCCAGCCAAATTCCTGCGCCCAATAGCTGTAACCGCTGTTGAGCATCCACGCGCCCAGGAACAGGCGCAGCAGCGTGATCACCCCGCGCCAGAGCGTTCCGGCGGTCAGCGCGATTTCCACCCGGTCGGCGGCTGCACCCGCGCTGGCAGGGCCGGTGTTGCTGTCGAGTCCCACGGGGCCTTCTCCTGCCATTACTGTGTGAAGTGGGTCGGATAGCGGTCACGCCGCGCAATCCGTCCTTCCTTGATCGTGAACACGTCGATCACGTCCACCCCCGGCTCGCCGCGCGCCGGAGCAATGCGGTGAATCACGGCCACGGTCATGCCCTGCGCGATCACCTGGCGGATCTGGTGCGGCACAGGCGCGCCATCGCGGCGGTCCTTTGCTGCGGGCGCGTTGTCGAACGCGCCCTTGGCGAAATAGCTCTGCTGCGCGGTGCCGCCCTGCCCCTTGGTATAGGCCTGATCCATGAACTCAGCCACGATATCGCGAGGCAACTTGCCCACGCCCGGCGCAGTCCAATCCCAGCGCGGGTTGTTGTGCATGGTGTAATAGACAGCACCAGTGAACAGCAGCCCGATCCCGATCGACAACAGCTTCAGGCTGCGACGGCTCGCCGTGATCATATCCCCTCCTCCGGCATTGGTGCGCTTGCAAACTGCATCGCCGACCATCCGGTCCTTGTTGGGGCGAGGCCTAGCACCAATCCCACGCGGCGATAAATGGCCTTTCCCGGCGCTGCCCGTTTCTCGGACACAGGCCGCCGATCAGCCGCTGTCCAAAAATCGGACGGCGCACCCATTGTGCTTTGCGCGGACGAGTTCTTTGTCCAGCTTCGCGGGCTAACGAGGATCAAAAAAAGGGGAGAAGCCGTGCAATCGAGAACGTTCCAATGGCAGGTCGTCACCTTCTTCCGGATCCTCTTTGCCAGTCACCTGCTCTATTCGGGCGGGGCCTATATCTTTTTCGGCTGGGTACCATCCGCTTTCTACAACCCAGCATCCCCGGTCGGGCATTTCATGGCGGAACTGGACAAAGTCGGACTTTACCCGCTGGTGAAATACATCGAATTTGCATTGGGCCTGCTGGCGCTGGTCAACCGGTTCACCCCGCTGGTGGCAGTGATGGAGTTCCCGATCACGGTGATGATCGCCTATCTCAACATCGTGGTCGAAGGGACGCATGGGGCGCGGCACTATTACACCGGGGTGCAGGAACTGGTCATCAACGGCATGGTACTGCTGGGCTACGGGGCCTATTATCGATCGATGCTCAATATGCGTAATCAGCCACGCTGGCTGTGGGAAGCGCCTGACAGCGCGCCCGCACCGGCGCCGACCGCAGAGTCCAGCGGCAGCGTACTGCCGATCTGGCTGTTCTTCGCAGGTCTCATGGTCATCATCATGGCTGCATCGTGGTTCACGGGTTCGGCGGACCGCCGCTTGCCGCCGCGTGACTGGCTGCCGCCGCTGGCATCGTTCGTCCTGATGCTGGGGTTTCAGCGCATCGCCCGCCCCGCACTGGCGGACCGGTCATGAGCGGTGCAGGCAAAGTCAGCCGGCGCGGGCTAGCGCTGGCCGGGCTGGGGGCGGCGGCGACTGCGGCGCTGGCCCCGGCGGCTGCAAAACCCCGGCGCAGCAAAGGCCGCCTGACGCTGGAAGACCGCGCCGGGATCGAGGATCTGTTCACCCGCTACCTCTGGGCCTACGACTGTTCGGACGAGGATGAATTCCTCGCGCTGTTCACGGTCGACGCGCTGGTCGTAGGCAAAGGCAACGCCTACCGCGACAAGGCTGCGATCCTTGGCTGGTTCCGCACGCTGATCGCGCTGCGCGAGCGTGAAGGCGATGACATCTGGATGCACGAGGCCGGGCAGTTTCGCTTCATCCCCACCGGACAAAGCTGCGTGGTCCACGCCTATGCTACCCATTTCAACGCCAATTCCGCGAAAGCGTCGCGCGGGGTGCGCAGCTTAGGCTATTTTACCTGCGAATGCGTGCCGGACGGCGGGGAATGGAAGTTCCGCCGGTTCAGCATCTCCACCTGGGATCGCACCATGGTCCCATGGAAGAAGCCGCTACCCTGGGCAGGCGTGTAGGGAGCGATCAAGCCATCGCCGCGGTGAGGCGGGATACGTCCGGCAGGCGATCCACCCCGTTCAGCAGGGCACGCAAGCGGGCCTGCCGGGCGGGTCCGATCCCGGCATAGTCCAGACAGTCATCGAACTTCGCGGTCACTTCCGCCGCGCTCATCGGCACGTCCGGATCGCCCTTTGCGGCCGCAACATGGCGGCGCAGGGTCTGCCCGTCTTGCAACGTCACTTCGACCACCGCTGCCCCTGGCCCGCCAGATGGGTGAGCCAGGCCGTCGTCCTGCACCGTCTCGATCCGCGCGGCCATGGCCCGCAGATCGTCGCGGAGCAGTGCTTCCAGGGTAAAGTGGGCGATCCCGACCTTACCGTCAGTGAGTGCAGCGGCGACCACCCAGGGCACGCTGAACTGCGCCTCGACCGTGGTGGCAGGGTGGCGCTTGCGCTCTATCGGTGTGGTCAGAAAGCCCCATTCAGCTGGCCCATTGCGGATCACGATCCGCGTGATCGCGCCCGCGCGCGGCCCCATTACCGCCGCGATCTGGAGCGCGGCATCGGCAGAGGTATGCGATCCCCGACAGGACGGCCACGGTTTGAACGACATCGCCGCGCCAGGATACTCGCTCCCCAGCCCGTCCAACAGCAGATCGCGCGAATAAATACCTTTGTGATACTGGGTGAACCAGCCTTTTCTGCCCTCCAGCACGCCGCGCGGACCGGTCACCTCGCGCGCCGCCAGCCGCGCCGCCAGAACCCCGGCGGCAGAGGCAAAGCCGGGCCCCATCCGCTTGGTCAGCGCACCATCGATATGCGACTGCGCATTGCCTGCGGCCTGATGTGCCGCGATTCCGGCTGCATGGACTAACTGGTCCCGGTTCAGTCGCATCAGCCGCCCTGCAACCAGTGCGGATGAGAGGTAGCCAATCAGCGTCGTGTTGTGCCAGCCGATGGCAAAGCCATCGACCCCCGGCTGCCCCGCGATGGAAAGGCGGCAGGCGATGTCGTTCGCCAACGTGACCGCAGCCAGTAATTCCCGCCCGCTGACTTTGCCCACCATGTCCGCCACCGCCAGCGCGGCGGGGAGCGTGATCGCCGATGGATGAAGAAAGCCAGGCCCGAACGTGTCATCGTATTCCAGCGCGTGAACCATCACCGCGTTTATTCGTGCGGCATCGTGGCTGGGCAGGCGCAACTTGCTGGCCCAGACGGTGCTCTCGCCTTTGCCGCCAATTGTGGCCGCGAGCTCGCGCAGTTCACGCACCCCGCTCTCGCCCCGGCCCGCCAGCGCAACGCCAACCGTGTCGCGCAATTGCGCTCGGGTCGTATCCAGAGCAAACGCGGGCAGGTTTTCAAATCGGGCGTTCAGCATATGCGCTACCAGCACCGCGATGGCATCGTCTGGCGGCGGAGCAGCGGTCGCGGCCCGCGCCGACGCAGAGGCAAGCAGCCCGCTCGTCAGGGCGGCACCCATGAATAAACGGCGATCCAGCATGGCGTTCCTTTCTGTCAGCAACGAAAAGGGGCGGGGCTTCACAAAAAGCCCCGCCCCTTTTGGTGCATTCAAGCCAGTTCGATCAGAACTTGTAGCTCAGTTCCACACCCACTTCGCGCGGGCGGCCCACGTCCAGCATGGTGAAGCCGAACACGCGGTCATGTGCGACGCCGGTCAGGCCCGGCGTGGGCTTGGAGGACGGCCCGCTTGGATCGAACCCACCGGTCAGATAATACTTGTTGGTCAGGTTGTTGCCGAACACCGCCAGCGACCAGCCCGCTTCTGCCGCGAACGAAATCCGGCCGTTGAGCAAGCCGTAAGCGGGCAACGTAATGAAGTTGGTCGGGCTTGGATAGCTGAGCTGTTTGTCCTTCCAACCCCAGTTCAGGTCGAACGCCAGATCGCCCGCTTCGCCAACCGGCACCTTGTAACTGGCACCCAGCGTGTAGGACCACTTCGGGCTGCGATAGAACGGTACTGCCGGGGTGACCGCCACGGCGCCGCTGGCTCCGCGAATATCCTTGTCATAACTGGCATCGACGTAACCAACGCTGGCTTTCAGCATCAGGTTTTCAACCGGGCTGGCCAGAAACTCGGCCTCGAACCCCTTGACGGTGGAATCGCCGTTGACGGTGTAAACCAGGGGCGGCGGGCCGGGGTCAGCCAGCTGGATCTGCTGGTCCTTGTACTTGGTCAGAAACGCCGTAAGGTTCAGGCGAACGCGCCGGTCGAACAAGTCGGTACGGATGCCGAATTCATAGGTCCACAGGTTTTCCGGCTTGTATTCGTTCAGCCCGCATACGGGCAACGGCGAACGATAGCAGCGGGTCTGGATCCCGTCATTGAAACCGCCGCCCTTGTAACCCTTTGCTGCCGACAGATAGGTCATGATTTCCGGCGACCAGCGGTAGTCCACGCTGAAGCGCGGCGAAATGCTGGACCACTTGCCGGTCACCGTTTGCGCAGCCGGGGTCGAAACCGAACCTGCCGGGCAGCTGGCCGGGGTGCCGACCGCAGCCACCTGCACGCCGCCTGCCAGGCAGACCTGCCCGCGACCTTCCCGGAACGAGGTTAAGGTCTTGGTATCCTCACCCCAGCGCAATCCGCCGGTCACGCTCAGGGCATCGGTGACGCTCAGCGTACCTTGCGTGAAGAACGCGATGCTTTCGGTCTTGATGTGCTTGGATTCAAAGCTGCCCTTGCCCACATCGCCCTGCGAGGCGCTGTTCGCACCAGCCGAGGGATCAAACCGGCGGCGGGTGTTGGTAGAATCGTCCCAGTAATAGAACGCGCCCGCAACCCACTTGAACTTGTTGTCGAAGAACGAACCGTTCAGTTGCAGTTCCTGCGTGAAGTATTCGATATTGGTCGTGTCGTTCAGCTGAACCAACGGGATCGGCGTGCGGTCCCAATCCTGATTCTGGAGCTGATCGATATCGCGATAACCCGTCAGCGACTTAATCGTCAGGGTGTCGGTCAGTTCATAGGCGATGGTCCCGGTCAGGCCATAGCTCTTGAACTTGTTCAGATCGGGCGTCAGTCCGCCGTAGATTTCATACGGACCGCGAACCTGGCTATAGTAATGCGCAAAGTCCGCAGCCGCATTGGTATAACCCGAAGGCGAAACCGACGCTGGCGCAGTGGCGCGCAGCGAATTGTAGGCAGCCGGGCTTGGCGGGGGATCGCCCGGAATGCTCACCCCATACAGCGCGGCGGGATAGAGATCGGTCGGCGAGAAATTGACTGACAGCGACGGTTGCCCGTTGTCGCTGGTGCGGATCAGGTCAGCTGACAAGCCAACTTCCAGGCGGCTGGACGGCTTCCAGCTGAGCTGGCCGCGCAGCGTGGTGGAATCCCCGCCGCCAACATAGGTGTTGTCGATGATCCGGCGGACGTAGCCATCGCGGCTTTTCTTCGCGAACGAGAAGCGCGCGGCCAGCGTATCGGCCAGCGGCAGGTTCAGCATGCCCGATACGTCAAACCGGTCACGCTGGCCGGCAACGACCTTGATCGCGCCTTCCAACTTGTCGGCGGGCTGCTTGGTCACATAGCGAATTGCACCGCCTGCCGTGTTGCGACCGAACAGCGTGCCTTGCGGTCCGCGCAGCACTTCGACTCGTTCAACGTCGAGCAGTTCAAGCAGCGCACCGTTGGGACGGGCAAACAGGATGTCATCGACATAGATGCCGACGGACCCTTCCTGCGTGATGAAGCCTTGCGGCGCGCCGCCGATGCCGCGGATCGCGACGTTGATGATCGCGTTGCCCTGGGCCGCAGTGCCGCCGATGGTGACGTTGGGAATGAACGTATCGAAACCGCTCAGGCTATCGGTGCCCTGACTTTCCAGTTCGGGGCCGCCCACGGCCACGATCGACAGCGGTGTATCCTGAAGCTTCGTTTCGGACCGCTGTGCGGTAACGATGATTTCCGCGATCCCCGTATTACCGGCCGCATCATCCTGTTGTTCGCTTTGCTGCGCCATCGCGGCGGAATTAACCAGCGCCAGCATCATGGCGCCACTGCTCGCCCCAATTCGTGCAAGACTCTTCAGATCAAGCTTCATACCATCCTCCCCAATTTCGATCCCAGTGTTTTTGAATTCAGTTCTGATTTTGAACGGAATTCTTATTATTTTGTCCGGGCCTGAATCCAATCGTGGTGATCGAAATTCAATTGCCTCGCCGTGTCGTTTCATTGAATGAAAAATCTAGAAACTAGATGATGCATAATTTCGGCGCTCATAGGCGTCAACGGACCAACCAGCCGATCCAGCGCCCTTTCGACGAATTGTCCGTAGTCTGGACACATCCTGTGCGCGCAAACCGAACTCACAATCCAGTTGAAAGCCAGTGTCAGAGGGATTGCACCGCTTGCGATGGAGCGGCGCGATGGGTCAAGTGCGACCATGCCCCGCCCCCGCAAACCCGCCAAACCCGCCAAACCCGCGACTTTGCGGTTTCTTCGCAAGGCCTTGAAGCGCCATGCCAGAGCCGAATCCATTGTCACCGACGGCCTGAAATCCTATCCTGCCGCGATGCGCGAGCTTGGCAATGAGGCCCACCGCGAGGTCGGCCGGCACGCCAACAATCGGGCGGAGAATTCAGACCTGCCCTTTCCGACGGCGAGAGCGAGCCATGCAGCGATTCCGGTAGATGAAATCACTACAGAAATTCGCCTCCGCCCACGGCTCAGTGTACAACCACTTTAACCAGGAGCGCCATCTCGTCGTTCGTCAGACTTCCAAGCTTCGCCGCTCGGCCGCCCTGGCCGAGTGGCAAAACCTCATGGCCTGACGGGCTGCAGTGGTAAGGGGTCGTTTGACCGACAGAGAACGTTTCGCATCAGACTGGCACCGCGAAAACATTATGCGGGCTCTTTCTCCATCCGTTCGAGTACAGCAGCCAGTAAAGGCAGCAACTGGCGGGCATCCGCAACGGCGCCAGCTTCGGCAAAGCCGAAGATCGGCGCATCGCCATCCGGATTGACCGCGATGATCCGCGCCCGCGCGCCTTGCGGATGTTGGCCGCGATAGCCGGGCCGAACTTGTTCGCCCAGCACCTTACGGTCTCGTAGCTCACATCGATCCCGCGCTCCGCCAGCAAGTCCTCGACATCGCGCAGGCTCATCGTGAAACGATAATAGAGCCAAACCGCATATCGGACACATCCGGGGAGAACCGGTGCCGCCTGAAGGATATCTGTTGCATCACCCTCCCCTTACCAACGTAGAGCGTTTCGCATTAGACTGACAGCTCCCCTCCTCCGCTTCCCACTGTCGCTACCAACTAATGTCCGGCGCAGTGCTGATTACGGTTATGCTGTTTTCCAAATAGACTTTAGGTTCGACTGCTGCTCGCTCCGGCCGGACAGATGACCGCACCCTGTCAGATCAGATCACCAATCCAAAATCCCTCTTGAAGCGCAGGGGCCATCCACAGATGACAGCACCGTATGATCCAATACTCCGAACGGGCTGGTGCCATCGGCCGAGCGTGCCTCCATTTTCACGCGGTCGCCAAAGTGCATGAAAGTGGTCTGCGGCTGACCGGATGCGATGATCTCGATTGCGCGCCGCTCGGAAATGCAGCTTGAACCAACCACGGCGTGGTCGTCGTTGGCGACCGTGCCGGAACCGATGATCGTACCGGCGACAAGATCACGGGTTGCGGCGGCATGGGCAATCAATTCGTGGAAGCCATAGGCCATTTGCGCGCCGTTGGCGTGGCCGAAGTGCTGGTCATTCCAATCGACCAGAAGATCAAGGCAGACGCGGCCATCGTGCCAGCCGGCGCCCAGTTCGTCCGGCGTCACGGCAAACTGGGCCATCGAACAGGCCGGTTTGGCCTGGACCCAGCCAAAGCCGGTTTTCATTTCTGGCACGGCCAGCGCGCGCAGCGACCAGTCGTTCACCTGGACCACCAGCCGGATGTGACGTATCGCCTCAGACGCGGTGGTGCCCATCGGGACATGGTCGACAATGACGGCAAATTCCCCTTCAAAATCGATGCCATCGGCTTCGCTGCGGAACGGGATATCGTCGAACGGACCATAGAACCGGTCGGACAAGCCCTGATACATCAGCGGCTTGTCGGTCGCGATTGGGTCAGTCCCGAAGGCGACTTCCATCAGCCGTGCATGCGCTGCAAAGGCCGATCCATCCAGCCACTGCCACGCACGCGGCATCGGTGCCATGCACTGCGCCGGATCGAGTGCGTTCGGAAACTCGGTAACCCGCGTCATTGCCGGGGCGAGCGCATCCCAGTCTTCCAGCAGGTGTTGCAGGGTGCCGACCGGCGCATCCGCAAAGCGGGTTCCGGCAGGCGACGCGACCACCAGCCGGCCGTCCTTCGTTCCGTCGCGCAGTGTGGCAAGTTTCATCAGGATAGCTCCATTGCATGGGCGACAAGGGCCGCCAGTGTTTCATCGCTGCGGAAACCCGCAGCAATTGCCGCCTGGCTGCACAGCGGCGGGTAAGCGGCGAAGGCCTGCTCGACGGCGGCCTGCCGGTTATAGTGTACTTGCGGCTGCGTTCCGGCGTGAGCGGCAATTGCGGCGACCAGCTCGGCCATCCGGGGCCGCAAGGCGGGCAGGGTCAGCGCGCGGATGTCCGGCAGGGTCAGATCTGGCACGCCAAGGGCATGAACCATGTTGTCCGCTGCAATCCGCACCGACATGAGCCACGGCGTGGCTGCTGCCGACACGGGCAGTTCCACGTGCCGTCCCGCCGCAATCGCGCCGAACATCGTGCTGAGGAACGCCGAGCCGAACCCCTCGCCCGCCCCCGGACGCGCCACCAGCCCCGGCAACCGCAAGCTGATCACCGAAAGCGCGCCCGTGCGGTGCTGCCGGGCCAGCCAGCATTCCGCCATCGCCTTCAGCGCGCCATAGTCCGACACGGGCGCCAGCGGGGTCGCATCGTCAACCGACCGGTCAGGCGGCAGTTCACCCAGCACCGCAATGGAACTGGCGAACACAAAGCGCGGCCGGTTACCGGCGCGCGCAGCCTGCGCGGCCAGATCGTGCGCGGCGTGCAGGTTGACTTGCCAGCCGCGTGCCGGATTGGCGGCAACGGCTGCCCCCGGCATGGATGCCAGATGCAGCACCGCATCGCAGCCGTCCGCAAACAGCGCCGCCTGCAACTGCGGATCGGCAATATCACCCGGCACGCCGATGACGCCGGGGGATAGCATCAGGTCGGTCGCCACGACATCATGGCCAGCCAGCAATGGCAGCACGGCTTGCCCCAGAAAGCCGCTGGCCCCGGTCACGATGATCCGCATCAGCGCCGCCCGCTCAGCCGCCCCGCCCGCTCAGCCCGCCAGATCGCCGGTGTACCGGCCATCGATCAGGACGAACGCGATCCGGCAATTGGCGTTTGACCGGTTCGCCCAGCCATGATTGGTGCCGCGCTGCACGATAATGTCACCGGCGCGGCACAGGGTTTCGCCTTCGTCCATCACCAGCGTGATTTCACCGTCCAGCACGATGCCGTAATCGATGGTCTCCGTGCGATGCATATAGGCATGGCGATTGCTGTCGGCGACGGCGTCGGCGGCCCCGACTTCGGCAAAATGGGCGCGGCGTTCAGCTTCGGAAATGCCCTCCAGCTGGTCGCCTTCGGGCGGGATATCCAGTACGCGAATGCGGGTGCCGTTGGTTGGCGGGGCCAGCCGGATGCCAGCCTCTTCCGGCTCACCCGATGCAGCATCGATCGGGGCCGGCGTGGCGGTGGTGTTCCAGACTTCGTGGAACAGCGGCCCGGTTTCGCCGCCGATCCGCTGAACGCGGGGCACCGGCCCTTCTTCCTGAATGATCGCGCGGCCCTGCGCATCGTGCCCGGTCACAATCCGGCGAACGGGGGTTTCTTGCATTGTCATGGTATTCTCCCAACAGTCGGTCCGATCCTGCACTGGCGAACCAGTGCACGCGCGCTCGGTCACCCGATCTGCCCGCCCAGTGTTTCAGCGAACCAGTCAGCCAGATAATCGCAGCCGTAAGACATGTTGTCCGCACCGACGTGTTCCACCCCGCCTTCGCGCGGCGTGAAGATCTTGAGTTCGGCCTTGGGGCTGTTGACCAGCTGGGCATAAGCCTGATGGGCATATTCTACACTGATCTGCCGGTCCTGCGCGCCGTGCGTGACGAGGAACGGCACCCGGATGCGGTCCATGTGCCCGTTGAGGTTCATGTCGGCCGACTTCGCCAGGAAATCATCCATGTCGGTTGCGCCGAAGGCCCAGAACACATGCGCCCAGTAATGCGGCACGGGGTTTTCCCCCTCGCGGCGCATCCGCTTGTCCTGAACTTCGCGCCAGTTGTGGTTGGCCCCCCAGCAGGCCCCGCTGGCGAAGCGCGGTTCATAAGCCACCGCGCGCGGGGCGAAATGGCCGCCCAGCGAAATGCCGGTCATGCCGATGCGGGCCGGATCGGCATCGGGCTGACCTTCCAGCCAGTCGACCGCGCGCGATGCCCAGTTTTCGCTATGTGGATCGACCGGCAGGCCTTGCAGGCGCAGGGCTTCACCCGTGCCCGGCTGATCAACGCACAACGTGGAAATGCCGCGCCGGGCCAGCGCCTGCGGCAGGCGCGACCAATAGAGCAGTTCCTTGCAGCTATCGAGGCCGTTGCAATAGACGACTACCGGGCGCGGTCCCGGCCCCGGCGCGCAGGTGTAAAGCGCCGCCATCGAGCCGGTGGCCAGCGGGATTTCCACCCATTCACGGTCGATCCGGCCCAGCGTGGTAGAGCGGGCAAAGCAATCCAGCGCGCGGGCATACGTCTGTTCACGCCCCGGCGATCCGTGTGCCTGCATCCGTTCCGCCACCAGCAGATACAGCGATGCGCGTTCCAGCTTGTCCGAAGCGGAAAAGCTGCGGCCGCGCGCGCGGTCTTCATCGGCCAGTTCGATCAGCGTATCGGCCACGCGCACCCACTGCGCCATGAACTGCGGCGTTCCGGCATCGGCGCCGCCCGCTGCCGCATCGCGGATTGGCTGACACATGTCGACGATTTCGCCGATCCGCCCCCCGCTTTCCAGCGCAATCGCAACTGACAGATTCCAGATATAGTTCGGAAAATATTCGAACAGCGCCATGGCTCAGCCCTCCACCGCAACAAACAGGCCGGGGTTGGCGGCAGCGTGCGGCATGGTTTGCGGCCCGCCAATGCCGATGCCCCACTGGTCCATGACTTTGGGCGCGGGGGCATAGACGGTGGCCTGATGTGCGTCGAAATCCACTTCCTCCAGCTCGGCGGTGTATTCGGTGACAAAGCCGCACGGCGTGACGAAATAGCTGAACGTGTTGTCACCCGCCGTATGGCGGCCCGGACCCCAGCGGATATCAACCTGCTTCTGCTTGAGCCGGTTGATCCCGGCCATCATCCCGTCCACGCCGGTCATATCATACGCCACATGGTTCAGGCATGGCGGCCCCGGCAGGATGGCAATCCGGTGATGCGCGGAATTGCAGCGCAGGAAGCACATGAAATCGCCCAGCCAGTCCGATACCTTGAAGCCCAGCACGTCGGTGAAGAACCGCACCAGCGCCGTGTGATCGGGCGAATGCAGCACGATATGGCTGATCTTGACCGGAACGCCTTCCCACCGGCCAATGGCGCGCGCGTTGCCGCGGGCCACGTCTGACGAAATTTCCAGCAGCATTCCATCGGGCGTGAAGAACCGGAAGCCATAGCCGCCGCCGGGCGTGGCCAGCTCGGCCGGTTCGCTGACGACTTTTGCACCGGCCGCGCGGACTTGTCCGCACAGCGCATCGACATCGGCCCGGCTGGCAGCGGCCAGTGCGATCACGTCAATGCGGTTTTCATCGGCCTGGCGCAGGCGCACGACGTGGTACTCATCATGGCCAGCGGCCTTGAACCGGACCATGCCGTCGTCCGACGGGACAAGGTCCAGGCCCCACTTTTCCTGATAGTAATTCTGCTCCGCCGCAAGGTCAGTCACGGCATACCCGACATAACGGATTTCATTAACGCGGATCATGGGGTGCGTCCTTTTCAGATGGGCTGCGCGGTCAGCGCGAACATTTCGGCGGTGGCCTGGGCGTTGTCGACCGGCGGGCCTTTGCCCAGCTGGCCCATGCAAATCGCCAGGCTGGACCGGACGATATAGGCGCAGCGGTCAAACCGGCGGGTGCGATAGGCGGCGAATGCTTCGGCCACGGTGTCATGGCGGGCCAGTTCATCAGCCAGCACGATGCTGTCCTCGATCGCCATGCCCGCGCCCTGGCCAAGATGCGGCGTGGTGGCATGGACCGCATCGCCCAGCAGCACCACGCGGCCGCTATGCCACGGTCCTTCGACCAGCATGCCTTCCAGCGGGCGGTACACCACGCCGTCGTCATCGGTGATCTGTTCGCCCAGTTCGCGGATGGCGGGGGCGCAACCGGCCATTCTGGCGCGCATCGCGGCGGCCAGCCCTTGACGCGGATAGCGCGGATTGCCTGGTTCGGGGGTGGTCACATAGATATACATCAGATCGTCGCTGATCGGCACCAGCCCGACACCAGTCGGTCCGTTATAGACGTTGAGCGCATCCAGGTTGGCCGGACGCGGCAGGTTGTACCGCCACACCGCCTGTCCGGTGAACTGCGGCTGCTCCGCATCGGGCAGGATCATGGCGCGGGTCTGGGAATAGACCCCGTCCGCGCCGATCACGATGTCGAAACGGTCCGTGCTGCCGTCCGAGAACGTGACCTGCACCGCTTCCCCATCGTCATCGATCGCGCTCGCCGTCAGCCCCAGCCGGATCACGGTCCCGGCATCACGGGCGGCATCCGCCAGCACTTTCTGCAACTGGCGGCGGCCAACGCCAAGGTTGGCAGGATAATCCGGCAGCAGGCGCGGCGATGGCACACGCGCCACCATCGTCCCATTTGGCGCATAGACTTCCACCGCGTCAAACCCGACCCCGGCCGCTGCATAACTGCCCAGGATGCCCAGCGTTTCCGCCGCGCGCAGCACGTTGCCCTGCTGGATGATCCCGACGCCATAGACGGTCCAGTCCGGATCGCGCTCGATCACCGTAACGGCAAAGCCGCGTTCGCGCAGGGCAATGGCCGAAGTCAGGCCGCCGATGCCGCCGCCGATGATCAGAATGTCGAGATCTTGCATGGTAGTGCTGCAGCGCCCTTTCAGAAGCGGTCAAGGTCGTTGGCGATGGCCACGGGTCCGGTGAAGTTTTGCCGCACTTGCCGCACATAACCGCGCGTGCTGCGAGCCTGCCCGGTGCCGCCCGCGAAATGCGTGATGACCACTGCACGGACCCCGGCCCGGCTGGCCAGCCGCCCGACATCTATCGCCGTCAGATGGTGGGTCGACAGGTGCTGCAGCAGATCGCGCCGCGCCGGTTCGGGCATGTTCGGTGAATTGCGCGCCACGGTTGCCATGGTCGCATCCAGATCGATCATTTCGCTGACCAGCAGATCCGCGCCCCTCGCCAGCTGCTCAACCGCTGCGCTCGGCCCGGTATCGCCGGTGTAGACGATGCTGCGTCCCGGCAAGTCGAACCGATAGGACAGCGATTTATGGGCGCGGTCCTCTGCGCTGCCGGGGGCAAAATCGTAATGGCTGTTCTGTGCAGCTCGCACGCGCATCAACCCCAGCTCGGCGCTGCTGCCATCCACCAGTTCCACCACCGTGACGGTGCTGTCCGGCGGCGCCCACGGCTGCCCTGGAATGCCATAGCCCGCGCGCGCGGCGGGCTGCATCGACAAGGTGATTCCCGCAACCAGTTCCCGGGTTCCCGGCGGTCCATAGACGATGAGCTGTCCGGCGACCTTGGTCTGGTTGCGCAGCGCCAGTACCGCAGACAGGCCGCCGGTGTGATCGGCGTGCAAGTGGCTGAGGAACACCGCCCTGACTTGCGGCAGCGCAATCCCGGCCTTGGCCAGTTGCTGCACCGCGCCGTCGCCCGCATCGATCAGATAGGCCTGACCCGCATGGATCAGGACATTGGCGGGCTGTGAGCGCAGGCCATCCGGCACTGGTCCGCCCATTGTGCCCAAGGTGATAAACAGGCTGCCCTTTACGCCCGATGGTGACGCTGCTGGCAGCGCGGCGGCCAACAGCGTCAGGGCAGTGCCCAGGCCAATGACCGCCCGCCGCATCAGAACCGGTATCCCATGCGCAGCCCATAGGTGCGCGGCGGAGCCAGTTTGCCGACCGGGAAATCCAGGATCGGGCGCGTGCCGGCCCGCTGCAGGACTTCGGCGTCTTCCAGATTGTTGACGAACGCGGTCAGCGTCCACTTGCCGTCACCGACGTCGATCGTGGCATAGACGTCGGACATCATGAAGCTGCCCTGCCGCTCATCCAGCCGGAAGTTGGCGTTGAGATAGCGCCCGGCCTCGATCGTGGTCCGCGCGCCCAGCAGCAGACGGACATTGTCGGTCAGGTCGAACCCGCGCTGATAGCCCGCCGACAAGGCCCATTCGGGCGCGTTCACGGCGGGTTTTCCCGAACAGTCGATGTCATAGAACCGGGCGTTGTTGCCCGGCACAGTGGGGTTGGCCAGGCGGCTGCCCAGCACAGTGCAGCCCGTTGCGACCGGCGCGCCCGTGGCCGAGAAGTTGGCGGTTTGCAGGCTGTTGTACTTGCCGTTCAGGTACTGCACGCTCAGGTCGAACTGATCGTTGCGCGACGGCGCGAACCGGATTTCCAGTTCTGCCCCATAAATGCGTGATTTTCCAGCGTTTTCGGTGCGCGATCCTTGCGCGAAAACCCCGGTTCCGGTCGCAACCCCGCCCACAAACGTGATCTGCTGGTCGGTATAATCCCAGTAGAACGCTTCCAGGTTAACCTGCAGCTTGTTGCCGAAAAAACGGTTCTTGGTGCCGACGGTATAGGCCGTCAGAACTTCCGGCGCGAACGTGTTGGCCGGCGGCGCGGCGACAAAGAATCCGCCTGATTTGAAGCCGGTCGCCACGTTGGCATAGACCAGCGACGCTGGCCCCGCGTCCCATTCCAGCCCGGCCTTCCAGGTGAACTTGTCAAATTCCAGCGCGCCGGTGAACGGTGCGCCCAGCGGTGGGTTGACCGGGCCGGGGCGACCGCCCGAAATGGTTGCGGTCAGCTGGTTCTTGGTCTCGCGGGTATAACGCCCACCCAGTACGGCGCGCAGGCTGTCGCTCAGGCCGTAGGTCAGCTGGCCGAACGCCGCGATGCTTTCGGTGGTGATGTTGGGCGTGAACCGTGTGGTCGACAGATCGCCCTGCCGGAAAAAGTTCAGCGCGGTCTGGTCTTCCTTGAAATAGAACGCCCCCAGCACATACGACAGCGGCCCGGTGCCGTTCGATGCCAGCCGCGTTTCGAGCGAGAACTGTTCGGCTTGTTCAACCACTTCGCCGCGGAAGCCCGGCAGATACGTGACGAAATTGATGTCCGATTTGCGCCAGGCCGGCTGTACGGTCAGCGTGGCGAAGCCCAGGTCGCCCTCGACCGTCGCGCTCAATCCGTAGAACTCGTTGTCCAGAAAGCCCGTGTCCGCCGGCAAATCGATGCAGCCGCTGGTAACGAACCCGCCCATTCCACCGCAGAACGGCGGTGCGAAGCGGGTCGCCGCCAGAGCGCTGATCGCGGCTTTGGCCGGATTGCCGGAAATCCCGATCCGGTCTTCCAGCGCGGGCACCGCGAACGCGGCATTCGGCAGCAGTACGGCGCCGGCCCCCTTGCCGTGCTGGTTGAAATAATCGCCGACGACCAGCACTGACCAGCCATCCGCCGGTTCGACCAGCAGCGAGGCGCGTACCCCTTCGCCCTTTTCATCGTCGTAGCCATCGGACAGATAACCGTCGCGGTTCACAACTTGCCCGGCAACCCGCAGCGCGGCCGATCCGCCCAGCGGAACGTTCAGCGCAGCAGACAGTTTGCGGCTGTCGTAATTGCCGACTTCGGCCATGACATTGCCGCTGACTGCGCCCAGTTCAGGCTTGCGCGGCAGGACGTTGATCGCACCGCCAGTGGCATTGCGGCCATACAGGGTGCCTTGCGGCCCCTTGACCACTTCGACGCGCTGCAGATCGTAAAACACCCCGGCGGGCGCCGACGGACGGGCGACATAGACACCGTTGAAATTGAACGCGACCGCGTTTTCCGAAAACGAGTTCTGCGAATTGGTGCCAACCCCGCGCAGGAAAAAGCTGGTCGTGCCCCCGGTCGGCGAAATGGCGAGCGCCGGGACCAGCTTCTGCAGATCGGCGATGTCGGTGATACCGGCATTGGTCAGCGTTTCACCGGTGACGGCGGTTACCGCCACGGCGGCGCGCTGCAGGCTTTCCTCACGCCGCTGCGCGGTGACCACGATATCCGCGATGCCACCGTTATCCGCTGCCGCAGTTTCCTGCGCCTGCGCCGGCATGGCGAAACACAGCGCGGCAGACATAGCGGCAGACAGGGCGGAAAGCGGGACGGTCGCCCGCAGAATGGCCTTCGATCGCATTGCACTCTCCCCAGAAATCCAGTCAGAATCGCTGCCCTGACTTGGCGCTGGTTATGCCCGACGGCATTTCATAGAGAAAATGAATTGATCGAATAGGATTCCATAACCAAAACTGATTGCAATCAATCGGCCAGCGCTGCCTGCATCTGGCGCACCAGCCAAGCGATGCCCGGATCGGACGCGCGGGCGGAATGGTATTGCACCATCATCGTCAAGGGCGGCAGGTCAAACGGCACGGGCTGGGCCACAATCGGCAACGTCGGCAAGAACGCATCGGCCAGCCGTTTTTGCAGCACCGCGATCCGCTGTGTCCCGACCAGCAACCGCGGCACGCTGGAAAAACTGGTCGTCGTGACTTCGATCCGCAGCAGCCGGGCAAATTCGCCCAGTTGCTGCTCGGCAAACGACTTTTCGCGCCCGCCGCCAAAGCGGGTCACCACCTGGCCAAGCGCCAGAAAGGCAGCGCGGTCCAGCGGACGCGCCAGCGCCGGATTGCCGTTCCAGCCCAGCACGACATGTTCATCCACCAGCAGCAGTTCGCTCGGATGCGCGCGCGACAGGAAGTTGGCCGGGCTGACCACCAGGTCGATCTCGCCCTTTTCCAGCCCTTGCGTCTGCTCCGGACCGGTGGGGAACAAATCCAGCTGGATACCGGGCGCGCAGGCCGCGAGGCGTTCCAGCAGTGGCCCGATCAGTACAGTGACCATGTAGTCTGATGCGCTGATGCGGAACCGGCGGCTGGCGACGGCGGGTTCGAACTTGCTCGATGCGGCAATCATTTCTTCCGCAGTGCCCAGAAACTGGGTCAGCAGCGGCCGCAACCCTTCGGCGCGGGCAGTGGGCACCATGCGGCGACCGACCGGAACCAGCAATTCGTCATCGAAGAACTCGCGCAATCGGCCCAGCGCCGCGCTCATTGCGGGCTGGCTGACGTTCATCCGGTGGGCCGCGCGGGAAACGCCGCCCTCCTCCAGCAAGACGTGCAAAGCGGATAGCAGGTTAAGATCAAGGCCGTTGAAACGCATCGGCGCAGTAATGGCATGAAAGCGCTGCTGGCGAAATGGACACTATGCGGTTCAGCAGTGTCATGTCTCCGGCCTTCGATTGTGGGTAGTTTCCCACTGCCATTGATGGTTATCCGCTTCCCGCTGTCGCTGCATCGCCCGCTCTCTTCGGCGAAACGGCTGGCGGGAGTTCTCGGCCCTGCCACTTTGGCGGTGCGGCAAAACCTCATGGCTTCAGCGTGGCGGTTTGACCGGCAGAGAACGGTTCGCATCAGACTGGCACCTCCCACCCTACCTATACTCCGCAGGTTCCGCCCGGTGCGGTGACGGGTCCGACGCGGGCGTCGCGGCGGTAGATATCCGGGTAGAAGGTGACCGTGCCGTCGGCGGCAGGAGCGGCGGTGAAATAGGTGATGTAGACAGGTAGCGGCTGGGGCAGGTCAATGGTCACCGTCTTCAGCGACCTGACGGTCGCGTCGAGTTCGGCGCGGGTCGCCGTGCCTTCCAGCAGGGCGGCGGCAAAGCCCATCGCATCGCCGGTGCGGACGCAGCCGTGGCTGAAGGCGCGGACGTCCCGCTCGAACAGTTGGCGGGACGGGGTATCGTGCAGATAGACGGTGTAGGGGTTGGGCATGACCAGCTTCATCTGGCCCAGCGCGTTACCGGGGCCCGGCTTTTGACGCCATTGTCCGCCGGTGTGGACATAGCCCTGACTGGCGGGAAAGCGCCCGCGCTTTTCACGCACGATGCTGGCCGGGATGTTCCACCACGGGTTGATCGTGACCCCGGTGATCTTCGCCGCGAAGACCGGCGTGGGGGTCGAGCTCTTGCCGACAATCACCCGCCAGGTCCCGGCGATCCTGCCGCTGCGCAGGAGGCGTGCTTCGAACGCGGGGGCGTTGACCAGCACATGCTCTTCGCCCAGCTGGCGGGGAAGCCAGCGCCAGCGCTCCATGTTGCGGGCCAGTGCCAGTTTGCGGTCGGGATCGCGTTCGTTGAGGAAAGTCGTACGCAGGGCAGCGTAGTCGGGGTGGGCCGGGCGCAGGGCGGCGAAGAAGGTGCGCAAGCCATCGGCGGCCAGGGCGCGTTCCAGCCAGTCGGCGAGGTTGATGGCGCGGTCGGTGTCGGGGATTTGCCAGCCGCTGCGCTGCGCAGGGGTGGCGGTGCCGAGCAGGTGGGCCTGGGCGAGGCGGAGCGCCAGGTCGGTTGCCACCACGTCGAGCGCCGGGCCGCGGCCTTGTTCGATGGCGCGGCTGAGCGAGGTGGTATCCAGTATCGGCAGCGCATCTTCAAAAGCGGCCGAAGTCAATTCACGCAGCTGGCGGGCCTGTTCGACATTCCATTCCGCAGCCTGCACATGCGGCGCAGTAGCGATTGATATAATTATGGAAATCACCCCCGAGAACCCGAACTTTTTTCGCATTTTTTGATTCTTCCGTTTGAAATTTGCAGCGACCGTTCCCAGATCAGGTCAAACAATAATACGGGTTAGCTTCGCATGACAATAAACCGACGTCGTTTTATCGGCGGACTTGGCTTGGGTGCAGTGGGCGTCAGTGCGATCGGCCTCAGCGCAATCATCCCCGCCGCACCGTCCGCTTCCGCATCCGCCTCCGCTTCCGTCCGGGTGGACACAATGCCAACTCTGCTGGCGCGGGCAAGGTCCGCATTGCTGACGCATGGGGCACGGGTGCCGTATCGCGACCGGATCGGGCTGGTTGATTTCAGTGCCGCATCGGGCGTGCCGCGCTTCCAGATCGTCGATATCGGCAATGGGCGGGTGCTGGCAGACCTGCTGGTCGCGCATGGGCGGGGGTCCGATCCGGCCAATACCGGCGTGCTGCAACGCTTTTCCAACCGCCCCGGCTCGAACGCCTCGTCCGGCGGCAGCTTCGTGATCGGCGATACCTATATCGGCAAGTATGGCCGTTCGCGCCGGGTGCTGGGGCTTGAGCCGCAGAACGATCAGGCGCTGGCCCGCGCGATCGTGATCCACAGCGCGGATTACGTCAGCGAAGGCATGGCCCGGTCATCGGGCCGGGTCGGGCGCAGCCTGGGCTGCTTCACCGTTTCGCACGATGACATCGGCGACGTGCTGGCGCTGCTTGGTCCGGGTCGGCTGCTGCTGGCCGAGCGGTCAAACGCCTAGCGCGGCGCGGCGATCCGCTGGCCGATGACGCCAGAGCGGGATTTAGTGCAGTGTCACCGTAATCCCGTGCGTTTACTGCTGCGGTCCATCTGCCCGCGACAGCGCGCGGATCGCGATATCGAGCTGAACCCGCGAAATCTCTCCCACATGGGCTTGCCGGATGGTGCCGTCAGCGGCGACAAACAGCGTCGTCGGCAGGGCTGGGGAACCGGCGATTGCGCCCAGTATGCCATCCTGATCGAGCGCTACGTGGCGCGCCGAAAGGCCCGAGCCTTCAAGGAAGGCGTGAACCGTGGCCGGCAGTTCACCCTGGTTGACCAGAAGCACCGCTGCGCGGCGTTCCCGGTTTGCTGCGTCGATCAGCATCGGCATCTCGCGGCGGCAGGGCGGGCACCAACTGGCCCAGAGGTTCAGCACCGCGGGTCGGCCGCGCAGATCGCCTGCCGTGATGCTGCTGCCCTGCACTGTGTCGATGCGCAAGCTTGCGGGAAGCAGGATCGCGGAACGCGGCGCCGGTCGCTCGGCAAAGGCCCACCACACCGCAGAAAGCATGCCCAGCAGCGCCAGTCCCGCCGCAATCGGGCGAGGTCTGCGCAGGAGCACGACCAGCGTCACCGCCGCTGTCGCCACGCCCGCGCTCCATACCCAGCCTCCCAGCCACACTTGTAGCGCGACAACCGGATCGAGCGCGAAGCTCTCGCGATGGATCCAGACATAGGCTGCCCGTGCGCCGACAAGGCCGGCCAGCAGCGCCAGCCCAGCCGGTTGCCAGCCCGCGATGGAAAACCGACGCACGATCCAGTCCATCCCGGCAAGGAAGCCGAGGATGAGCGCCATCGCCACAAGGCGATCAAGCGCCATCACCAGCGGGCCGATCTGGATGATGTCATTCGGGTTCATGCGTCTTGTCCGATACAGGGGGCGATTGCCACCAAGCCGACAGGATGACCGCGATCAATGACAATCATCGCATTACGGTGGATCGCATTTCGGTGCCACGCATTACGGTGCCACGCATTACGGTATCAGTTTACCAAATTGGGGCGCGGGACCGGCGTTGGCCGGGTGCGCAGGCCGTGCCCGATCCGGCGCGTGGTGACGGGATCGCCGATCCCGCTCCGGTTCTGGAGCGGGCTGCGGATGTGGCGGCCTTGCTTGACGGCGGCGGGGATGCCAACCTCCCGGATGCGCTGCGCCGGGCCGAGAGTATCGGGTGCTGGCAGTTGGCCAGCATTGCGTTTGCCGTGATCGGATCATGCTGCATAGGTGCGGCATAATCACATGATTTCATTATATTATTTAATCCCGGTTGATACTGGCTCGGTGGCTGCACTGGCCGGATCAATCAGTATCTTGGCGTGCGTTTCCGGATCGCCGAGCGCGGCAAAGGCGGCTTCGACGCCGTCCAGCCCGACCACGCCGGTCACCAGCGGGGCGCATTGCACCTTGCCGTCGGCGATCATGTGCAGCGCATCGCGATACTCCAGCGGCGAATGGCCGAAGACGAACCGCAAATCGATTTCCTTCTGGATCGCGATGGCCGGTTCGATCCGGTCTTCCTGCATGCACACGCCGACCACCACGATGCGCGAAAACAGCGGGGCGCCGTCAATGATCGAATTGATCACACCGGGCATCCCGACGCATTCGAACACGACCGGCCGTTTGGGGGTTTGACCCAGCGCTTCGGCCAGACGCCATGCGGTCCACCACGGCACCGGCAGCTTCTCCAGCGCCTCACGCGTGCCGACCGCCAGTTCGAGCAGGCCCCCGAAACTGGTTACCCAGCCATAGTCTTCCCAGCTGGAATAAGGCGAACCCTCGCGCGGATCGATCACCACATCGGCTCCGCAAGCTTTCGCCAGCGCCCTGCGGCCGGCCGAGAAATCGCTGGCGATTACGGTCCCAACGCCGCGCGCCTTGAGGATCGCGATGACGCCCAGGCCGACCGGCCCGCAGCCCACCACGACCGCAACGTCCTTTTTCTTCACTTCAGACCGGCGCACCGCATGCCAGGCCACGGCCATCGGCTCGGTCAGCGCTGCCCTGTCGGCGGAGAGGCCGTTGGGCACCGGCATCAGCACCAGTTCGTCCAGCAGCATCAGTTCGGCATAGCCGCCGTTCGACCGGGCCGAGAGCCCCGCCATGTCGATGTCCCTGCCCCAGCGCACCATCGGCGGCGCGACAACCCGCGTGCCCGGTTTGAGCTTCCGCGTCGTGCCCGGCCCATAGTCGAGCACTTCGGCGCAGATTTCATGGCCAAAGACAAAGGCATCGCTGGCCCTGGGCAGCGCTGGATAGCCCAGCCGGTCGTTGACGGCTTTCATTGCGTCACAGTGATGGCGCATATGCAGGTCCGATCCGCAAATCCCGCAGCGCAGGACCTTCAGCAGCGCGTGACCATGCTGAGGGACGGGATCAGGAACCACTTCGACCCGCAGTTCGGCGTTCTGGCAAATAACGGCTTTCATCGGCGCGCACTCCGCAGCGCCCGGATCAGGGCGATGAGCAGGAACAGGATGATCGCTCCGGCCAGAGCGAGATGGCGAAAGTCCGGCACGACCAGTTCGCGCTTCACCGGAACCAGGGCCATGTGCATGGAATAGCTCTTGAAGTCGGCCTTTTTGAGGTATTCCGGGTCCGTCAGCAGGTCAAAGAAGTGGCGGCGACTGGGGTAGTGAACGATCAGGACGCGGGTCCAGTTATCTTCAGCGCGGTCGAACCCGCCGATCGCGTTGGCTTCTTCGACTTTGCCGGAAAAGATCGGAAATGCCCCGCTTTTCATCAGGACCGGCTTGGCATTGTCTTCGTAGATCGCGTTGGCTTCTTCCGGGGTTCCCTTGAACCGTCCCGCCGGGGCCGGGCCTGACGCCATCCGGTCATTGAAGCGCAGCAGGTTCAGCATATAGACGTCGCGCCCGTCATCGCCTTCTGCGAAAGCCCGCAGGCGCGCCAGAGTTGCGGGCCTGTCCATGCGGTCGGGCATCGGAAACTTCGCGCTGACGATGGCCAGGTAACGATCGGTTTCAGCCCTCGTCAGCGCCGCGTTTGGTTCCTGCTTGTGCCATGTCCAGGCAACAAACAGCATCAAAACCACGGCGAGTATCAGTTCAAACCGGAAGCGCTTGATCATTTCACGGGTTCCTTGAGGAATGCCAGCAGCAGGGCGTTGACCCGGTCTGGCGCATCGATCTGTAGCCAGTGTCCGGCGCCCTTGATGATTTCAAACCGGAACGGGGCATCAACATAGGCTGCGCTGCTGCGCATCTGTTCCGCAGCCAGATAGCGGTCGCCGTCACTATAGATGCCCAGAACCGGCATCCGGACGCTGGTTTTGTCGGGCCGCAGCAACAGGCTGAAATTGGCGCGGTAATAGTTGATCCCGGCAGTCAGCCGTCCAGGCCGCCGGTGATTGGCAATCCAGTGGCCGATTTCCTCTGGCTGGGCGGTAAACTTGCGCAAGAACCACCAGTTGCCCGCCTTGCTCAGCCACTCCGGAATGCCGCGAAGCTGGAACATCAGGACATACCAACCTTTCAGTTTCTGTTCGATCGGCCCGGATGCATAGGCAGCCGGGTGTCCGACCGACAGTGCGGCATAGCGCTCAACCCGCTCCGGATGCCGCGCCGCGAGAGTCCAGGCGATGATCGCGCCCCAATCGTGGCCGACCAGTGTGACCTTGCCGATTTCCAGCGCATCAAGAATGCCGATCAGATCCGCGACCAGATTGCCGAGCGCATAGTCACGGGTCTGCGGCGGCATATCGCTTTGCCCGCAGCCCCGGGTGTCGGGCGCAATCACCCTGTAGCCCGCGGCAACCAACGCCGGGATCTGCTTGCGCCAGACGGTATGATCATCGGGAAAGCCGTGGACCAGCAGCACGGGTTCCCCCTCGCCCTCGTCAAGGACGTTGAACATCAGCCCGTTGATGCGCAACTGGCGCTGCACGGGTGCTAGCTCCCCAACGCGGCGCGATCGGCCGCGCCGCCTTCCGGCTCGATGCAGACGAAGTTGGGCCGCCCGTCTTCGATTGCAGCGGCTGGCATGTTCGAACTGGATGAGCAGACCTGCCCGTCTTCGGTGAACGAAAAGTCGCGCAGCACCGTTACGCGGGTCGGGCTGGGATAGGTGAAGAACGTCCTGGTCGCCGGATCGAACCGGATGATCCGGTCCGAATTGTTGGCCGCCATCCACACTTGCCCGGTCTTCTTGTCGACGTTGAGCGCATAGGGCGTTTCGTATTCATCCTTGCCGACCACGGGGATACGAAAGGTTTCGAACGTTTCCGATTTGGGGTCGAACCGCATCAGCCCGCCTTCATCGAAGGCCGGGATCCAGAATATGCCCTTGGCATCAAACCGTGGTCGGCGCGGACCGAGCATGGGGGTATCCCATTCCCGCACTTCCATCGTCCTGGGATCGATCCGCCCGATCTTGCTGGCATAGAGTTTGGCGTACCAGATGCTGCCATCAACCGGATTGACATCGATCCCATAGGGAAAGGCCAGGATGCGCTCTCCGAAGAAGCGATGCGTGGAAAGGTTGAGGTGCACCGCCTGATCGGGGAACCAGCTGCCGATCCGCATCAGGGTCGGGAACAGCATATCGGTGGTCCACCGGATGAAGCCGTTGTGCGGCAGCCGCATCACGGTCATCTCTTCGGTCCTGGGATCGAACCGGCCCATCTGATTGGACGCCACGATCGTGAACCAGACGATATCATCCTGATCCACCCGGACAGTGTGCGGATAGAGCGAATCGTGACCGACCTGATAGGTCTTGAACTGCTTGGTTGCAGGATCGAACGACATCAACGTGCTCGACAGCGCGTTGGTGATCCAGATTCGACCGTCACTGGTCTGGGCCATTGAATGAGGCCCGTGCTTGCCGGTGAACTGGCCAATCGGCAGCTTCATGCCAGAGAAAATCCCGCCGCGCGGCAAGTCGATGTCAGGCAGCGGATAGCGTTCGATCTTGCCGGTGGCGCGGTCAAGCGTCCACAGGATGTCGTGCCCTTCATCGGTGCCGTACAGCAGCCCGTCTTTGGCGACGTCCGCATCATGAATGAACGTATAGCCATCGCCGACCAGCCATTCACGAACCTTGCCGCGGGATAGCTCGGCGCTGGCGCCATAGTTCTGCTGGGCGGCAAATGGCTTGCCATCGAAACCCTTCCACAGCGTTTGCGCGATTGTCGCAGACTGCGCCCGCGAAGGCATCGCCAACAGGCCTTCCATCTTGTCGACTTCGGCAATCCACTGTTCGTGGTCGCGCGGAATGCGGGTCCACGAATTGCCCATCTGGTGACAATAATTGCACTGGCTGACAAATGCCGGACGATCGCGTTTGACATCGGGCCAGGGCAGCCGGGCGTTGAAGGCCGAAGCCGACAGGCTTTCATTCATCGCGGTCTGGTCGGCAAACTTGCCCAGCGCCAGATCGAGCCGGGCCGAACCGGTGGCGCTCGCCTGCTGCTCGCTCAGCGTGTCCGGGGAACCGGCCAGACGCGCCCGGACCTTGAGCTTGCCGGCATAGGGCGTGCGGATGGCGTAAGATCCGTCAGCCGCCGTATAGACTGTCTGGCGGCTTTCCCCGGCGGCATCGAACACCGTGACCATGGCGCCATAGGCGGGCTGGCCATCGGCCAGCGTGACTTTGCCGGAAAAAGCGGCGGCCTGCGCCAGCAGCGGCTGCATCAGGACGGTGAAACCGACCAGCGTGGTGACAACTTTCTTCATCGCTTGCACTCCCCTCAGGCCGCAATTGCAGCGGGGTTGAACCACTGGTTCAGGGCCTTGCCGGTGCGCAGGCCCAGCAACAGACCGGGCGCGAGCAAACCCAGCAACGGCCCCCCGGTCAGCAGATTGACGAGCAGCGCAACGCCTGACACATCAAGCTTGCGGTCACCCAGAACGTCGCCAAAGGCCAGGGTCAGCACCAGCACCGCGCCGCTGATCAAATTGATGATCGCGACGGCCTTGAACAGCCCACCGGCCCGGCCCAGCCACAGCAGCGCCGCCATGATCGCCAGCATCGCGGCCGGGACCAGATACCCATTGGCGCTCAGGCCAAAAAAGGCGGTGAGGCCCGCGCCAATCAACAACAGCACGGCGAACAACCAGGCCGCAGCCGGTCGCGTTGGTAAAGCCATCAGACATCCCCTCCAGAATCGTCTCTGGCATCAGGGATACTGTAGCGACGCACAGAAAAGTTGACTTTGCGCGCCAAAATGCTTTGCTCGGGCGATGGTCAGGTGGGTCCGCAGCGGGGTGCTGGAAGTGGCGCCGGAACTGGTTGCCGAACTGGGCGGCGATTACCGCGCGCTGGCCCGAAAAGCGGGTGCGCCGCTGCGTCCGCTGGCCAATCCCGATCTGCCGATGCGGGTTGAAGGCGTGGTCGCGCTGCTGGAGCTGGCGGCGGGAAAACTGGCGGAACCGGCGTTCGGCCTGCGGCTGGGCTTACGCCAGAGCCTGTCGCTGTTCGGTGCGATGGCCCCCCTGCTCAACAGCGCCGCAACCGTGGACGAGCTGCTTGGCGATCTGGTCGATTACTTCCCGCTCCATACCCAGGGGACGATTGTCGGACTGCACAAGGAAGCGGCCGGCACTTTGCTGACGTATGAGCTGGCCGCCGACACCGTGGGATATCAGCGCCATGTGATCGAGCTGGGGTTTGGCGTGATCATCCGGGAAATCCGCCGTCACATGCCGGACTGGCGGCCCGAAACACTCTATTTGCGGCATTCCCCGCCACCGGACCGATCCTGGCACCGCCGCCTGCTGGGCGAGCATGTGGTGTTCAACGCTGATCGCAACGCCATGCTGCTTGATCCTGTCCTGCTGGCGATGCGCACGGTTGAAGGGGATCATGCGATCCACGATTCGCTGGCGGCGCGGTTTGGGGATGCGGCCCGGCTGGCGCCGGGGCTGGACGGGTTGCGGACCGAAGCGCTGGTCCGGGCGATGCTGCCGTTCGCGCCGATCAATCTGGCCATTGCGGCCCGGCTGCTGCGCCTTTCGCGCCGCACCCTGCAACGCCGGTTGACCGAATGCGGCACCAGTTACGAAGTCATCCTGGACCAGGTCCGCGCCGGACTGGCGCGATCCTATCTGGCCGAATCCGACCTCTCGGTCGCCGAGATCGCAGAGATCCTCCAGTATTCCGAAACCAGCGCGCTTACCCGTGCAGTGCGCCGCTGGTCTGGTCTTTCGCCACGGGCGATCCGCCGGACCCACCGCGACCGGTTAGCGCGTTGAGGAACCCGATCAGTTCGGCTGACACGGCATCGGGGCTTTCCTCTGGTGCGCCGTGACCAACGCCATTGAGCAGGCGTTTTGCGACCAGGTCTGGATAATGAGCCGCCATGCTAACCACGAGGTGGCCGGAAGGGGCCGCGCCCCGATCATGATGCCGCCCCTGATGTCAGGAGCGGCTTTCAGGCGGCACTTCAACCGATCATCACATCGTTCTGGCAGCAGATCACGGCCCGATGTCGTCGATCTCGCTCCTGAACCGCTTGCCGGCATTTTTGCCAAAGCCGAGCGCCTCTGCCACGGCAACATTCCAGCCATAGGGATCGGTTCGATACGTCACCTGATTGGCCTTGCTCACATAGACCGTGCGGTAGAGCAGCCGGACCGGTATTGCCTGCGGGAACTTTACATACGCGATCTTGCCGGTCGCACGCGCCCGCGACCATTGGGCCGTTATGCCCTGCTGTTCGGCCAGCATTTGCGCGAAGCCCAGTGCGTCACTGACCCGCACGCAGCCATGGCTCAATTGACGCTGGTGCCTGTCGAACAGCGATTTGGCGGGCGTGTCGTGCAGATAGATCGCCAGACTGTTCTGCAGGTCGAACTTGACCAGACCAAGCGAGTTGCGGGGGCCAGATCCTTGAACGATCCAGCCGTTGCGCCAGCTCATGTTGTTGCGCCGGAAATAGGCTGCACTTTTTCCGGCCAGTTCACCTTGCTGGATCGATTTCGGCACGGTCCAGGTCGGATTGGCAACCAGTCGGAACATCGAAGTGGATAACTGCGGCGTTTCATTGCCCGGCTTGCCGACCACGACATTGCGTTGATCGACGGGTTTGCCGTCACGGAAATAGGTGAGTTCGGCCGCCGCCGTATTCACGTCGATGCGCGTCGCTGCGGGTTCCCGCGTGAGCCAGCGCAAGCGTTCCATCGCCACCGCTATCGACCGCGCCCGGTCGCCAGGCCGAACATTGAGAATGGCCAGCGTATCGGCGCCGATAACCCCGTCATCAGCGATGTCGTAGTCGTGCTGAAAGGCCTTCACGGCAGTCACGATATCAGCGCTGTAAACGGCGCCATCTCCGGCCTGCGGCGGCGGCTCGCTGGCCGCTCCCGGCGCGGCCAGGTAGCGATTTTCGACGAGCGCGGTCACGATCTGGGCAATGCGTGGATCGCGGTCGCCCGGACGGATCAGGTCGCCGCTGGCGATTCGCGCAACGTTCTCCTGGGATGCCGCCTTTTGCTGCTGCCGGTAAGCGTCCGCCAAAGCGCGATACTCGGCGGTATCCGGCGTGAGGCTATCCAGCCACGCAGCCACACGTCCTGCGCGAACCGCTGTGACCAGCCCGGATGCGAGATCCACTTCAGGGCGGGGATGGGTATAGTTCTTGTAGAGCTTTGCCGGATCAGCCACACCGCGAGCCAGCGCGTCTGCGAACATCAGCGCAGCCCCGGTCAGCGCAATCTCGCGTGCTGCGGCGGAGCGCTTTGACAGGTCCGGCAGGAATTGCACCCGGTCCAGCCCGTGTCCTGACCGCTGTTCGAGCGCGGTCGTCAATGCCTGCTCTGTACGCGGCGACCAAATGGCCGCCCAGCCGGCTTTTGCGTAGAAGTCGCGGACGTGTAAGGCTTGGGACTCTCCTTCCAATTCCGCAGCTGAAATGCTTGGGGGGACGTCAGAAAGTTTTGACTGAGCTTCGGGTTCCGCAACCTCTGAACCGCTGCACCCGGCAGTCAGGACAAGGATCACCGGCAAAATCTGGATGAGTCTTAACGGCACAGGGGTCATCTTCCTTGGTTGATGGCTTAGACGCCCTTGCCCCCCTGCTCTATCCTTTCCCGGCCGAACGGATGCGGCCCTTGGAACCTCACTGTCCCGGGAAGAATTGGATGGAACCAGCCGCGATGAAGCGTTGGCGCCAGAACAGGGCCTCCCCCAGCAAGGCTGGCGAATGCTTACCACAGGAATCGCACAGCACCCGCCCATAATAATCGGCAAGTATTTCCCGATGACGAGCAGGGCGCGCTGGCCGAGTGGCAATGCCTCATGCCCTCAGTCTCAGCGCGGGCAAAAGGGACGCTCTGGCCCGCATGGAACAGTTCGGATCAGGCCGACACCTCCGGACGAAGGTGACAGTCCACGGGGGCATATCGCCGGACATCCGAATTTTACATTTTTCATCGATTTGATCTATGACCACCGGCCAAAGCCGCTAATCAGGCGAACCGTGCCATGCAACGGGCACGCCCCCAACTGCGCAGGAGCAACCTCGGCATGAGTGACCGCGTGCCACTGATCGACAAGAAGTTCGCCAGCCGGGTCGACTGGAACCTGATGCGCACGTTCGTCGACATCGTCCGGGCGGGCGGCATTGGTGCGGCGGCCCGCCAGATCAACCGGCAGCAGCCCAGCATCAGCGCCGCGCTCAAGCGGCTGGAAGATCACGTCGGCGCCACCCTGCTGATCCGCACCGCAACCGGCGTGGAGATGACCCCGGCCGGCAAGGCGATGATGGCACTGTGCGAGGACATGCTCGAATCGGCGCGGATGATGCCGCACCAGATCGCCCAGGCGACGAAGCGCGTCGAAGGGCTGGTTCGCATCCAGATCGTATCCGGGCTCGTTTCGCCTGAATTCGACGAGGCGATCGCCAGCTTCCACCGCCGCAATCCCAACATCCATATCGAAATCCGTGTCTCGCCGTGGCGCGCCGTGCTCGATGCGCTGGAGCAGGGCGAAGTGGAGATCGGCGTCAGCTATGACAGCAGCGTGCGCGGCAATCTGATGTACGAGCCGTTGCTGGTGGAGCGGCAGCAGCTCTACTGCTCGCGCAGCAGCCCCTACTTCGGATACCGCGTCAGCCGGTTGAGCGAGCTCAAGGACGAACCGTTCGTGCTGACCGGCCAGGACGAGATCGAACTGATCACGAACTTGCGCCGACGCTATCGACTGGGAACCAGGGTCGGCGGGCTGGCGGAAGACATCAATGAGGCGCGGCGGCTGATCACGCATGGCGTCGGCATCGGCTTTCTCCCCGTCCTCGCGGCCGAGGGCGAAGTCGCCAAAGGCCGGCTCTGGCCCATGCTCGACCCCGATTTCGAGCCGTCGTACGACATCTATCTGCTGGCCCGCGCCGACCCCGCCCGCGACACAGCAACACAGCTGTTCTGGGATGAAGTGTTTCGCCGCGTCCGCGCGCTGCGCAGGACATAGCTAAAATCTATGCCTTTCATCGAGGATTTACCCCTGCCCGTATGACGCGCTGCAGCGCAGAGTTCAGAGACTGAACGGAGTTGCAGCATGAACACGAGCGTCAAGGATAAGGTTTTCAATCTGATTCCCCCCGCGATGATCGCGGTTATCCTGATGTTCTGGGCGTTTGGGCCAAAGGCGCTGACCGATCATCCCTGGGCGCTTGCCATCACCTCACCGCTGATCGTGGTCGTCGTGCTGTTGCTTGAAATGGTCCACGAGCGCCATTCCGGCTGGCGCATGAACCGGCAGGAGTTCTTCACCGACCTTTTTTATGTCGTGTTGAGCGCAACGGTGATCGCGTGGCTGTCGCAGACCCTGGCCGAAGATCCGCTGCTGGCGATCAAGGCGCAGTTTGGCATCACCACCCAATGGATCACGCAGATGCCGTGGCTGGCGCAGGTTGCCATGGTCATCGTCATTCTTGAGTTCGGGCAGTACTGGATGCACCGGCTGATGCACAATTCGACGCCGTTCTGGCTGACGCATGCACCGCATCACCACCTGACCCAACTTAACGCCGCCAAGGGCGCGGTCGGCAACCCGATCGAACTCTTCCTGATCAGCCTGAGTGTCCTCGCGCTGTTCGACTTCGACAAGACCGCCCTGTTCGCCGGAATCAACACCATGGGCTCGATCGCGGTCTTCGCCCATGCCAACGTGCGGTCCAACCCGCCGATCTGGTATTCCTTCTTCTTCACCACGATCCGGCATCACAGCCTGCACCATTCGACCGATTACGAGAACACCCGCTGCAATTACGGCAACTCGCTGATCCTGCTCGATCGCATCTTTGGCACCTACCGCGAAGGGGAAGGCGTGGTTGTGGGCCAGGATGACCGCAAGCGGTTGACCATCTGGGAACAGACGATCTTCCCGTTCCAGCCCCTGATCGACAAGTACAAGGCCCGGCGCGCGGCAGGTGAAGCCACGGACGGGCAAGCCCAGTCGGGCGACCTGGCCACCAACCCGGCGCAGATCAACGCTGGAGGCGCGCCCGCGACATGAGCACTGTCCGCTCCCGACGGATCGAAGCCGCGCGTCACGCGCTGGGCCGGGGCGATATGAACGCAGCTCAGCAGTTCGCGGCAACCGTGCTGGCTGAAAATCCGCAGGATGCAGAAGGCCTTTTTCTGCTCGGCATCGCGCAATCCAGCGCGGGCCGGATCCAGGTTGGCATCCGCTATCTGGACCACGCCGTCGCGATCGATCCACAAGGCGAATACCGCGCCCAGCTCGCCCGGCTGTTTACTTTGGTCCGCCGCGACGGCGATGCCGCAGCAACGCTGCACGCTGCCGAACAGGCACCGCCGGCCGATGCGTTAAGCCGCGACACGATGGGCTGCGTCTATGCCCGGCTCGGCGATCATGCTGCAGCGCTCGGCCATTTCGCCGAGGCGGTGCGGTTGCAGCCCGGCAACACCGAATACCGCTACAACCAAGCCGTCACGCTCAACTTTCTGGGGCGGACGGACGAGGCGGAAGCCGCGCTGGAAGCGCTGATCGCGCTGGCACCAGACCAGGCCCGCGCGCACCATCTGCTCTCCGCGCTGCGCAAGCAACGCCCCGCAGACAACCACATCGCGCGGCTCGGCAAAACCCATGCGCGGTCACGCGATGGGCGCGACCGGTTGCTGCTTGGCTATGCGCTGGCCAAGGAGCTGGAGGATATCGGCGAGCCGGACGCGGCGCTTGATACGCTGTGCGCGGCCAATGCCGAGCATCGCCGCAGCCTACCCTATACTTTCGCGCGCGATGAAGCGGCGTTCGATGCAATCGAAGCGAGCTGGCCGCTGCTGCGGGAGGCACCGGCGAGCGACCCTTCCGCCGAAGCGCCGATCTTCATCATCGGCATGCCCAGGACCGGCACGACGCTGGTCGACCGGATCATCTCGTCGCACCCCGCGGTCGAAAGCGCCGGCGAATTGCAGGCCATGTCGCTGGCGGTGAAACAGGCCGCTGGCACCCGCAATCCGGCGGTCATGGATCCGGCAACGATCGCCGCCGCCGCGCGCGCCGACATGGGCGATATCGGGCGCGATTTCCTGCAGCGGGCCAGCCACCACCGGCGCGATCCGGCGCTGCGCTTTACCGACAAGTTTCCGGGCAACTTCCACTATGCCGGTTTCATTGCGCGGGCGCTGCCATCGGCGCGGATCGTCTGTTTGCGCCGCAATCCCATGGACACGGTGCTCAGCAACTTCCGCAACCTGTTTGCGGTCAGCTCGCGCTATTATGACTACAGCTACGACCTGCTCGACATCGCCGCCTACTATGCCCGCTTTGACCGGCTGATGGCCCTGTGGCGGTCGGCGCTGCCGGGGCGCGTGCTGGAACTGCACTATGAAGACCTGATCGCCGATCAGGAAGGCCAGACGCGCCTGCTGCTGGACCATTGCGGGCTCGACTGGGCGGATGACTGCCTTGCCTTCCACACCAACGACGCCCCGGTTTCGACGCCCAGCGCCGCCCAGGTCCGCCGTCCGATCTTCTCGGAATCCGTCGGGCGCTGGAAGCGCCATGCCCAGATCCTCGCGCCGGTGCAGCGCTTCTTTGCACAAGCCGGGATCGCCACCGAATGAAAGGAGCCCATGCCAATGGCACGATTTAACATGCTGGTGCTGAGCGGACTGCTGGCGGCCGCCAGCGCCGCGCCTGCATTGGCAACAGACCCCGCTGCACCCAGTGCGCGGCTGGTCGAATGTGGTTCGGAAAGCTGCCTGCTGATCTCTGGCCGCCGCGCTGACACGACTGCGTCGATCAGCATAAACGGCCATGTGGTGGCAGCCGAAGGCGCGCGCCGCTGGCGGGTCCGCGTACCCGTCGAGACGGTTCGCGCATGGTCCGTACCTTATGCGCGGACGCTCACGGTGTCGGTCGCAGGCGTGTCGCGCGATGCCAGATTGCCGATCGGTTTGCTCGGCAAGGCAGAGAACCTGGCGATGGTGATTGTTCGGGTGAAGTAATAACCCTTGTGCAGTAGAGTAATAAAACAACAATTGCTGGTTTAGTATTGAAACTTTCAACTCCTGTTGCTATTGAGATGGCAGCTGCCACAGAGCGGCGTCCGTTTTCCGCAGGAGATGATCTTGAAAATTGCACTCGTGTCGCTTGCCACTCTCGCTTTCGCAGCCTCGGCGTCTGCCGCACCCGCGAACCAGAACCCCTTTGCCCAGGACCAGGCCGTCCTTGACCTCGAAGGGCTCGACCTCTCGTCGGCTGACGGCCAGCAGCGTCTGGCCATTCGGCTCGATCAGGCCGCGCGCGCTGTGTGCGGGGATCGGGTTGCCGGCGTGCACCTGTCGCTGGAACACAAGGCGCAGGAATGCCGGACCGCAGTGGTGGCCGATGTCCGCGCCCAGATCGAAACCCGGCTGGCCAGCAAGGCCGGCGGTGTTGCCGTAAAGCTCGCAGCGCTGCGCTAAACCGCGCTGAGCGTTGCTGAGCTTTCAAACCTGTTCCGCGGCCGGCAGCCACCGCCGCGGAACAGGTTAACCGGCTGAAATCATTTCGTGTATTGAAGCGGATCCGGCCACCAGGTCAGGGTGTGCACATCGTGGGCCGAAGTCCACACGCCGCTGCAGGCAAAGCGCAGCGCACCGCTGCCTTCCGCCTTGCCCACCCGCGCCCGGATCGCCAGCGTCTGCGGATCGATCGCCACGAAAGTCTGCTCCTCGGTGGTGCGCAGCCACACCATGCCCGCGCCGGTATCGATGTCCCCGTATTTCAGCACGGCGCCAACCTTGACCCGGCCCGTGACATCGCCGCTGTGCGGGTCGATCCGCGCAACGGTGCCATCACCTTGTTCCTGAACCCAGACTGCGCCTTCGCCAGCAGCCAGAAAGCCGGGCTCCTTGCCCAGCGCGGTCGTCTTGACGACGGCGTTGGTCGCGGGATCGATGCGCTGGATCGCGCCGCTCTCACTGCTGACCGCCCACAGCGATCCAAAGCCGAAAGTCAGATAGTGCGTGCCGGGATTGACCGCGATCGACGCGATGACCGCGTTGGTTGCGGGATCCACCCGTGCCACGGTCCCTCGCTGATCGCTGGCCACCCAGATCGATCCCGCCCCGGCAACGACGTTCAGCTCGCCCTTGGGATTGGCGATGCCGGTGGGGATCGTGGCGATCTTTTCGGCCTTCTGCGTATCGATCCGGACAAGCGCGCCTTCCTTGCAATCGGCGACCCACAGGCTGCCTTCGGAAACGGTCATCGCGCCGCAGGGTTTGGACATGACCACCCCGGCAATTTTGCCCTCACGCGACCAACGCTCGACCCGGCCATCGTTCGTCGCCCAGACACTGTCACCGTCAACCGCCAGAAAGTCCGCGAAGCCGGGAACCTCGATCACTTTTTCCGGCTGTGCCAGCGCAGGGCCTGAGATCGCGGAAATGCCTGCCGCAATTGCCGTGGCGATGTTCTGAAGCTTTTGCATCAATTGCCCTTTCGTCGTGCTGATGAATGGTCTGGATTCAGGTGCGCTGCGCAATGTAGGCGCGCCACCCGCCCAAGTCGGTAATGTCCTGTGCGCCGGTCAAGGCGCGCGGCTCGGCGACAAATCCCTTCACGCTCGATCCATCGGCCAGCGTCACTGTGCCGATGGCCAGCGGGGCCGGGACTTCGACCACGAAGCTGCCGAATTCCGCGATGCCGAGTTCGTAGACTTCGACCGCGATCGCGCCGCCATCATCGCTGTGAACCAGCGCGGGCTTGGGCGGCACGCTGTCCGCCATGGCGTAAAGCCGGTACGTCGGCGCGGTTTCGAACGCGCCAACGAACTTTGCCCCGCGCGAGGTCAGTTGCCAGTGCAGCGGCATATCCTTCAGGTGCGCCCCGACAACGGCGAGTTTCACAGTCTGCATTTTACCCTCCAGATCGAGTGGCGGCGGCGCGGGGAGTGCGGCCACCGAGAGATAGGCATCGGCTGCACCGAGCAGGGCGATGTCGGAATCGGCCGGACCGATCAGGGTGATGCCAAAACCAGTGGCGTTCGACCTGCTCCCGGCGGGTACCGCCACTGCCGCCATGTCGAGCAGGTTCACGAAGTTCGTATAGAACCCCAGCGCGCTATTGAGTGCGATGGGCGAGGCTTGCAGTTCGGCCACGCGGTATGTCGTGCCCGTGGTCGGGAAGACCATCAGGTCGATGCTTTCCCACAACTGGTCGGCATGGCGCTTGAGTTCGGCGAGGCGATAGATGCCGCCGAACAACTGCACCGCGCTGACATCCAGCCCAGCCGCGACAATTTCGCGCACGGTCGGATCGATCGCGCCGGGGTTATCAGCCAGTATGCTGGCCGTCGCAGCGGTGCGTTCGGCCACCCACGGCCCGCTGTACAACAGCTGCGCCGCCTCTTGCAGCGGCTGATAATCGATCTCGACCAGTTCACCGAGTTCGGCGAACTTTTCGAGCGCGCGATCATACAGGTATTCGGCTTCGGCATCGCCGAAAAACATCCGCTGGTCACGGCGCGGGACGCCGATCATCTTGTGCCCGCGCGGGCGGTTGGCCAGCGGCTTGGAAAACGGGTCGGCGGCATCGAACCCGGCCAGCGTCAGGTCAAGCAGCCGCGCGTCGGCGGTATCGTCGGTAAAAATCGTGATGCAATCAAGCGTGCGGCAGGCCGGGACCAGACCGCGATTGCTCCACCGCCCCTTGCTGGGCTTGAATCCGATCAGATGCTGGAACGCTGCAGGAACCCGGCCCGATCCCGCCGTGTCGGTGCCCAGCGCGAAGGCGACAAGTCCCGCCGCCACGGCGGAGGCAGAGCCTGAGCTTGAACCACCGCTGACGTAAGCCAGATTATAGGCGTTGCGCGGGCTGCCATAGGGGCTGCGCGTTCCGTTCAGGCCAGTGGCGAACTGATCGAGATTGGTCTTGCCCACGCACAATGCGCCAGCGGCCAGCAACCGTTCAATGACCGTGGCGGACGCTTCGGGCCGATAGGCGAAGGCCGGGCAAGCCGCTGTGGTTTCAAATCCGGCAACGTCGATGTTGTCTTTCGCGGCAAACGGGACACCGGCCAGCGGCAACACTTCGCCGGCCGCGATCCGGGCATCGATCGCGCGCGCGGCCGCGATCAGTTCGTCCGGCGTCGCCCGGCTGATCCAGATCTGCGGCTGGACGCGGTCATAGGCGGCAAGGCGCGCCAGCGTCTCCTCGGCCACGGCGACGGCAGTGGTCTGTCCGGCGCTGACGGCTGCGGCAATGGCTGTTGCGCTGCGGCGGTCCAGCATTGTCATGCGTGCCTCGTCAGCGCGAGGATCGGCGCGCCGGGTTGCACCGGCTGGCGTTCCTGAGCGTACAGCGCCGCGACAGTCCCTGCCCCCGGACTTTCAATCCGGCATTCCATCTTCATCGCCTCGATGATGGCGATTGTCTCGCCAGCTGCCACTACGTCGCCAACCGCCACCAGCATCTTCCAGACGCTGCCGCCGAACGGCGCTTCGACCAGATCGGCACCGTCCGGCACATCGACCACGCCAGTTTCCACCACTTCGACCTCGGCGCTGTCGGTGCGGTCAAACTCGCCGCGCCGCTGCCATTCGGCCCGTTCCTCGTCAAAGGCGGCCTGCCGCCGGGCTTCGAAAGTCGCGATCGATGCGGCATTTTCGGCCAGGTAGGCCCGATAGTCGGCGAGGCGGAACTCGCTTGGCTCAATCTGGATCGAGCGCCGTCCGCTGGGGAAGTCCCGCCGCCAGTCGGCCAGCTCTTCGGCGCTTACCGGGTAGAACCGGATCTGGTCGAAGAAGCGCAGCAACCACGGCTTGCCTTCGATGAAGGCATCGGTCTGGCGATAGGTATTCCACACCTGGAGCGTGCGCCCGAACAGCTGATAGCCGCCCGGACCTTCCATGCCGTAAATACACATATAGGCGCCGCCGATCCCGACGACATTGGGCGGCGTCCAGGTGCGGGCGGGGTTGTACTTGGTCGTCACCAGCCGGTGGCGCGGATCGACCGGCGTTGCCACCGGGGCGCCGAGGTAAACGTCGCCCAGGCCCAGCACGAGATAGTTCGCCTCGAAGATCAGGTTCTCGACCGCCGCCACATCGGGCAGGCCGTTGATCCGCCGGATGAACTCGATGTTGTCCGGGCACCACGGCGCATCGTCGCGCACCGCGCCCATGTACTTCTCGATCGTTTCAATCGTCGCCGGATCGCGCCAGCTGAGCGGCAGATGGACGATGCGTGAAGGGATGGTGAAATCCTCCAGATCGCCCAGCCGCTCCTCGGCGGCGATCAGCGCGGCCAGTGCCGCGCCTTGGGTCATGGTCTGGCCGTCAAAATGGAACTGCAGCGAGCGGATACCCGGCACGATGTCGATCACGCCAGGCAGGGCGAGCCGCTCAAGCTCGGTCATCAGTGCCTGCACGCGGATGCGCAGCTCGATATCGAGCACGATCGGCCCGTATTCGACCAGGATGTTGCGATCACCCTGCTGGCGATAGACGGTTCGCGGGCGCTGCTGCGCGGCTGCGATCTCGCAGAGGATCGGTGACAGCGTGCTGATGGGCCGGGCCGGACTGGCGACGCAGCCCTTCCCGGTCGCCAGCAGGCTGCGCTGCTGGGTGTCCGCTGCAACAGCATCCTCGGCATTGACCGGGGCGAAGCGCAGCTTGTCACCCGGTGACAGCTGGCCGATTTTCCAGCGATCGGCGGCGATGACCACAAACGGGCAGACAAAGCCGCCCAGCGACGGGCCATCCGGACCAAGGATGATCGGCATGTCGCCGGTGAAATCCACCGCGCCAATGGCATAGGGATTGTCGTGGATGTTGGACGGATGCAGCCCGGCCTCGCCGCCGTCCTTGCGCGCCCACTGCGGCTTGGGGCCGATTAGGCGCACGCCGGTGCGATTGCTGTTGTAGTGGACCTGCCATTCGGCCGCGACGAAAGTGTCGACATCGTCATCGGTGAAAAAGTCGGGCGCGCCGTGCGGACCATAGAGGACGCGCAAGGTCCATTCATTCGCGAGCAGCGGAGCCGCCGCCGCGTCCAGCGCGCTGGCCGTGCGCTCACTGCCCAGATGGAGCGTATCGCCCGCCAGCAGGCGGCGCGCGGCATGGCCACCGAATTGCCCAAGCTCGAAAGTGCTGCGGCTACCGAGATAAGGCGCAATGTCCAGTCCGCCCGCGAACAGGATATAGCCGCGCATACCGCCGCCCGAAATCCGGCCAAGCGCCAGCGTCTGACCGGCGGCGACCGCAATCGGCACACCGCGCTGAACCGGTTCGCCGTCCAGCGTTGCCCCGAAATCGGCGCCCGTCAGGCAAATGGAGCCCGGCGCGTTGAACAGAAGCGTCGGCCCGGTGATCGTTACTTCAAGCCCGGTCGTGCCTTCGGGATTGCCCAGCAGGCGGTTGCCAAGCCGGAACGATTGATCGTCCATCGGCCCGGACGGCGGAACCCCGACCGACCAGAGGCTCTGCCGGCCCGGCCAATCCTGCACGGTCGTGGCAGTGCCGCCGCTGATCACCTGGATGCTGCGGGGCTGATAGGCGACCGTATCAAGCGCGCGGGTGGACACCTCGCCGCTGACGAACGCGGGCGATCGGACCACATCGCGCAGCCACCGCAGGTTCGTTTCGATGCCATCGACCCGGCTGTGCTCCAGCGCGGTCTGCATGGCCGTCACGGCTGCTTCGCGGGTCGGCGCGTGAACGATCAGCTTGGCCAGCATCGGATCATACCAGATGCTGACGGTGCTACCGGCCATGCACCATGTTTCCGCACGGATGTTGGCGGGAAAATCCACGGCGGTCAGCGTGCCCGATGTCGGACGATAATCGAGCGCGGGATCTTCGGCGTACAGCCGCACTTGCACCGAATGGCCGACCGGTTCTGTCGGGGCGGTGTCCAGGAAGCTGTAATCCGCCAGCCCGCCGCGCACCATCCATTCGACCAGGTCGATACCCATGACCTCTTCGGTCACGCCGTGTTCGACCTGCAGGCGGGTGTTCATTTCAAGGAAGAAAAACTCCTGGCGCTCGGCGTCGTACAGGAACTCGACCGTGCCGGCCGACTGATAGCGCGCAGCCTCGCCCAGCTGGATCGCAGCGGCAATCAGCCCGGCACGCACGGCGGGCGGCAGCAGCGGCGCCGGGGCCTCTTCAACCACTTTCTGGTTGCGGCGCTGGAGCGAGCAATCGCGTTCGCCAAGCGCCGCGATCCGGCCCTGGCCGTCACCGAAGATCTGGACCTCGATGTGCCGGGCCTTGCGGATATAGCGTTCAAGGAACACCCCGGCATCGCCGAAGTTGCCCAGCCCCTGACGGGCGACGGCGGCAAAGCCTTCGCGGACGTCGGCTTCGTTCTCGCAAATGCGCATGCCGATGCCGCCGCCGCCTGCGGTTGCTTTCAGCATGATCGGGAAGCCGATCTCCTGCGCGGCGCGGGCCGCTTCGGCTTCATCGGTGAGCAGGTCGGTGCCCGGTGCCAGCGGCACCCCGTGGGCAGCGGCGAGCGCGCGCGCGCTGTGCTTCAGGCCGAAGGTGCGGATGTTGTCCGGCGTCGGGCCGATGAACACGATCCCCGCCCCGGCGCAAGCCTCGGCAAATTCGGCGTTTTCGGCCAGAAAGCCATAGCCGGGATGAATCGCCCCGGCGCCGGTCTTGCGCGCTGCGTCAAGGATCGCGGCGACGTTGAGATAGCTCTCCGTGGCCCGGGCGCCGCCGATGCATACGGCTTCGTCCGCCAGGGCCACATGCAGCGAGTCCACATCGGCGTCCGAATAGACCGCGACAGAGCGCAGCCCCATGCGCCGCAAGGTGCGAATGATCCGCGTGGCAATTGCGCCGCGGTTGGCAATGAGAACCGTGTCGAAGCTCATGCGGCGACAATCATGCGGACGGGGGTTGGATTGAAGCCGTTGCAGGGGTTGTTGATCTGCGGGCAGTTGGACACGACCACGGTGACGTCCATCTCGGCGCGCAAGTCCACGGTAAGCCCCGGCGCGGAAATCCCGTCAACAATGCCCAGCGATCCATCCGGTTCGACCGGCACGTTCATGAAGAAGTTGATGTTGGAGACGATGTCGCGTTTGCCGCGCCCTTCCCGCAGGTTCGCCTCCAGGAAGTTCTCGACGCAGGCGTGCTCGGCCTTGGTGTGGTGGCCGTAACGCAGCGTGTTGGACTCGCACGAGCAAGCCCCGCCGATGGTATCGTGGTAATCGACCGACGTGGCGGCGATGACCATCATCGGCCGGCCTTCGTTCGATCGCAGCACCGTGCCTTTGCGCAGGAACAGGTTGCCTTGCGCTGCCACTGTGTCCTGGGCGCTGTATCGCTCGGCATCATCGGCAGTGGCGTAAAGCAGGAAATCGACGGCCTGGTTGCCTTCCAGATCGACAATCCGCAGCGTCTGCCCGGCCGCGAGATGATGCAGCCACGGTGCCCGCGCGGGCACGATCACATCGTGAAGAACGGAGCCGGACAGGCCGGAGAGATGGGGATCGGCGCTCATGGCGGAATGTTTCCTTTTCAGCAGCGGAAAGGTCAGCGGCGGAAATAGTCTTCGACGTTCAGGAAGGCACGCAGCCCTTCGGGTGTCGCCATCCGGACAGGATCGTCTTCAGGCGTTGCCGGTCCGCGCCAGGCGGTCGCCCGCAGCGGCGACACCGTCCAGGCCGCGCGCGGGTCCAGCACGTGCGGGCAATTGGCGATCACGACGATTACATCCATCTCGGCGCGCAGAATGACGCTGCGGCCCGGTGCAAACGGACCGACCTGCGGAACGATCGTGCCGTCCGCCGCAATTGCCGCGCCTTTGAACAGGTTCACGCAAGGATGGACATCGCGGCGCTGCAACCCATGCTTTGCCGCGCCGAGGAGGAAGCGGTCGCGTCCGCTGGGACAGGAGCCGCTGTTGCGGCCTTCACCATATTTCGCAGCGTTGGTTGCCGCGTTGGACGTTCCGCAGAACGCATCGTGCGTGCCTGCGCTGTCCTCAAGAAAGCTCATCAGCACGCGGCCCATATCGGACAGCAGCAGCTTGCCCTGCCCAAGATAGGCGTTCCACTGGACCTTGACCGTGTCAGCGACGTTGAGCCGTTCGCTCGGCAGTTCGGCGTTGAACAACAGCAGCGACGCGCAGGCATCGCCCTGCAGGTCGATCAGCCGCAGCCGCGTGCCCCGCCCCAGCCGCCGGGTCGCGTAGCCGCCCGCCGCGATGGTCTCTTCCCACACCAGTTCGCTGGCCGGCACGTCGGCGGGCAAGTCATCGGCAACTGGTGGCAGCACCGGCATGGCATCGACCACGGTGCCAGCCATGCTGCGGGCGTGATCGCGGGCGGACTTGGGATCGGCAAGGATGGCACTCATGCGGCGGCTCCTTCGGCAAGTTCGCTGCCGTCCGGCTCATGCAGCGGCGGCAGTAGTGCGGTGGTGGTGACAAGCTGGAGCTGATGCACCCCGCGCACCCGGCGCAGCGCATCGCACAGGTCTTTCAGCCGCACGGCGGGGGCTTGCACCAGCAGGACTTCCAGCGACTGGTCATCTTCAAGGAAGACGTGCTGGGAGGAGATGACCTCTTTGAGATATTCGGCCTGCGTCTGGGCCAGCTGATGGCGCACGCGGCCGCGATCGCCGCGGTAGACGATGGTGATGGTCCCCGCGAGCATCTCTTCCGGACGGGTGTAGGCTTCGTGTTCCGCCAGGGCATGGCGGATCAGTTCGGCGATCAGCTGGGAGCGCGAGGGCAGACCGCGTTCCTCCACCATGGTGTCGAGCTGCCGGAACAGTGCGGCGGGGAGGCTCATCGAGAGCCGGGCGAGGCTTGCAGGTTCGGTGCTCACGGTGGGGCCTCTTCTAGCTGCTGGAAACTTGGTTGAGTGAAACGGACAAGGCTTCGGCCGCCGCGGGATCGGCGTCGCCGCGCAGGGCAAGATCATAGACTGCGGTCGCACCGAAGCGATGCGGCGCGTGCGGATCGTGGCGGCGTTTGTCGAGCGCGAGGACCCGCGTACCAAGCGTGAATGCCTCACGGATATCGTGCGTTACCATGATGATCGTCAGTGCATAATCGCGCCACAGCTGCTTGATCAGGCCATGCATATCGGCCCGGATGCCGGGATCGAGCGCACCGAACGGTTCATCGAGCAACAGGATGCGGGGGCGCTTGATCAGGGCCTGCGCGATGGCCAGCCGCTGCTGCATGCCGCCCGAAAGCTGCGCGGGGTACTGATGCAGGGAATTGCCCAGGCCGACCGCGTTCAGCATCTCGGTCGCTTCGGCCGTGGCTGCCCGGCGGGCGAAGCCGAACAGCCGCGCGAGCAGCGGCGCCTGTTCACATTCCAGTCCGAACACCGTGTTGCCCAGCACCGACAAGTGCGGGAACACCGAATAGCGCTGGAAAACGACGCCCCGGTCCGGCCCGCATTCGGGGGCGAGCGGCCGGCCATCAAGCATGATCTTCCCCCGGGTAGGACGCTCCTGACCCAGGATGAGCCGCAGCAGACTGCTCTTGCCCGCGCCCGAAGGTCCGATGATCGAGACGAACGAGCCCTCCGCGATATCAAGGTCGACCTTCTCGAGCACGATCTTGTCGCCATATTCGACCCAGACGTTCTGCAGGCTCAGGATGGGGGCGGGATGGTCGCTCAATGGCTTGCTCCGTGCGCCCACGGAAACCCGCGTTTGCTGAGGCGGGCAAGCATCACGTCCATCAGGATCGCCAGCAGCGCGATCCACGCCACGTAAGGGATGATCACGTCCATCGAGAGATAGCGCCGGACGAGGAATATCCGGTAACCAAGCCCGACATCCGACGCGATCGCCTCGGCCGAAATCAGGAACACCCAGGCCGGGCCGAGCGAAAGTCGCACCGTCTGGATCAGGCGCGGCATGGCTTGCGGCAGCGCGACCCGGATCATGATCTGCCAGGAACTGGCCCCCAGCGTCTGCGCCTTGACGATCTGTTCGGCTGGCAGGGCGGCGACATGGGCGGCGATGTCGCGCACCATGACCGGGGCGATCCCGATGACGATCAGCGCAACCTTCGCTGTTTCCCCAAGCCCCAGGGCAATAAACAGGATCGGGAGCAAAGCGATTGGGGGAATGACCGCGATGCCCGTCACCAACGGCCCCAGCGTGGCCCGCACCGGCGGCAGCACTCCCAGCACCAGCCCGACAATCAACGCCGTGACCGTTGCGATCCCCAGTCCCAGGCCAAGCCGCTGCAGGCTGGCCAGCGTATCAACCCAGAACACGAACTGTCCGCTGAGCTGGTCAGCCTGGAACATCAACGCATACATGCTGCGGGCCATGCTGGCGGGCAGCGGCAGGATCTTGTCCACCGGGTTGGCGGCATGGCGCTGGGCCGCCGCGAACAGATACAGCAGCACCAGCGACAGGATCGGCAGCGAACCCAGCAGGATGCGCTCGCTCCGACTTGCATGACGGTTTACCCAACGCATGATCGTTCCTGAACCTCGCTGTCTTGGCAGAACGCGATCAGAGCTTTCCGTCGGCGGCGAGCTGCATGAAGCTGTCGTCAAAGCGGAGCGTCACGCGTTGGGGATCGCCAAGCGTCTTCCCGCCGGGAAATCCGATTCCGACCATGTCGGCTGACGTCGCGCCGTTGAACAAGCCCTTCGAAAAGCTGAAATCGCGCACCAGCGTCATGGTCGAGACCAGCGCGGGCGATACTGTGGCCGCGACGCCAGCCTTGGGATCGGTATAAAGGAATGTCGTCGCAAGCTGGGCGTCGAACATTTCGGGCGTCGCGCCGGACAGTTTGGCCATCGCCGCGCGGGCCGCCTTGCCTTGCGCATCCTGACGCTGCATCAGCGCAACCGTCTCGTACCAGATGCCGGCGAGCGCCTTGCCAAGGTTCGGGTTGGCCTTGAGCGTGGCGGTGTCGACGACCATGAGGTCAAGAATTTCGCCCGGAATATCGGCCGAGCTGAACACCAGGTTCGCCCCCGGCGTGGCTTTCATGACCGAGAGTTGCGGGTTCCACGTCACGGCTGCGGTGACATCCGGCGACCCGAAGGCGCTGACGATGTCGGCGTCGGACGTGTTGATCGTCTTGACGTCGGTGGATTTCAGACCGGCCTTTTCCAGCCCGCGCGCCAGCAGATAGTGCGAGACCGACAGCTCGACCAGATAGATCGAGCGGTTCTTGATCGCGCTGAGCGAAGTCGCGTCCTTCAGCAGGATGCCATCATTGCCGTTCGAATAATCGCCGACAATAATGGCGCTGGTGTCTTTGCCGCCAGCCGCAGGAATCGTGAGGGCGTCCATGTTGGTCACGGTCACGCCGTCAAACTTGCCGGCGGTGTACTGGTTGACCGATTCAACGTAGTCGTTGACCTGCACAAGATTGATCTTGATGCCGTATTTGTCGCCCCATTTCTTCACGATCCCGGCTTGCTGGGCATAGGGCCAGGGCATCCATCCGGCATAGATCGACCAGCCGATGTTGAATTCCGTGCGCTGCTCCGTTTCGGGCGCGGACGACTGCGAACAGGCTGTCAGCATGAGCGCTCCAGCCATCAGCACCCCAGCGCCGAATTTGCCAACCAGCTTGATCATGATTCGATTTCCTTTCGCACTGCAGCATCACCACAGTCCTGACTCTTGTCCATCAAAAAATATTACCATCTCAAGAAAGGGTAATAACGTTGCGGCCTTGAGGGTGACAGCCCTCGATCGCCGCGCTGCGCGCCCGGTTGGTCCAGCGGATCCCTGCCCGTAGCGCGCAATCCCCGATTCCCCGGCCTGCCGGGCCTGCTGTGATGAAAGCCCGCGTGACGGACGATGCGATTCGCATGTCTGCTCGCCGCCGCAACGCGCCGGAGGGCCTGGGCGTGTTTCAGGCGAGCACCATTTGCGTGCCGATGATCCCCGAAAACAGCGGATTTGTGCGGTGCAGCATCAATTCGAGTCATACTGAGCAAGTGCGGAATTATTACGCTTGACGGATTTCGTAATATCCATAACGTTATGGCTCATCGCCCCCAAGCTGGCGGGCGACGGACGACAATCGGCGATGTGACAATACGGGCATCGCCGATTCAAAAAGTGAGGGTTCGGGAATCGAGAGCCAAGCTGCAATACCGCTGTTTCAAGCGATGCAATGCCGATTTTCGGCGATGTCGCTGTGCCAGTGCTTGCAGGTCTTTCGGCGGTCCCTGATGGTTTGCACGACAACGACGCTGCGCATTGGCAGCGCCGGATCAGACCCAGCGCAAGTTGCGGGTGGGGGAATGGAATTCTTAAGCAAGCTGGCCGCGTCGGCGGTCAATAAGGTGCCGGCTTAGCCAGAGCGCCAGGGGAGAAGGGTGTCACTCAACCACAGGCTCATAATAAGGGGGTTTGCAGTGACTATGAAATTGTTCCGCAACACGCTGCTTGGCGCTACCATGCTGATGGGATTTGGCGCCACCACCGCACTCGCGCAGGACGCTTTGCCAAGCGCCGAAAGCAATGACAGCTCCGGCGAGATCATCGTGACGGCCACGCGGCGCGCAACGTCGCTGCAGGATGTGCCGATCAACATCACTGCGGTCGGCTCGGCCCAGCTTGAACGGCAGCGGATCGACGATGTCCGCGATATCGCCGATTTCACCCCCGGCCTGACCATTTCCGACACGGGCCCCGGATCAACCGGCACGATCGTGATGCGCGGCCTCAACGCTTCGGACACGAGCACGTCCGGCGCTTCGTATGACGACGCGCTTGGCGTCTATCTGGGCGAAGTTCCGCTCTACTACGACTTCAAACTGCTCGACATTTCGCGGGTTGAAGTGCTGCTTGGGCCGCAAGGCACGCTCTATGGACTGGGCACGCTGGCCGGCGCGATCCGCAACATTCCCAACCGCCCCAACCTGGATTCCTTCGAAGGCGAAGTACACGGTCGGCTGTTTGGCAAAAGCCACAGCGGGCAGGTCGGCTATCAGGCGGACGGCGTCATCAACATCCCGATCGTCAAGGATCACATCGCCTTCCGCTCGGCCACGGGCTACTTCTTCGACCCCGGTTTCATTGACTACGCGCTGCTGGTCCAGAAGCCCGGCATATCGCTGCCGCAGCCCAGTGGCCCGGTCAGCGTATCGGACGCGGCCTATGCTGCCAACCTGACCCGCCGCAATGACCTCAACTTCGAGCGCACCTTCTCCACGCGCAACCAGTTGCTCATTCAGTTCAGCGAAGACCTGAAAGTCAACTTCACTTACGCCTATCAGCAGACCAAGACCGACGGCGGGCAGTACAACAGCAACGGCGTGCTCGGGACCGGCAGGTATGAAAGCGCCGGCCGCTTTATCGAACCGGCCACGCGCCGGGCGCATCTGGGCAGCATTGAGATCAACGCCAATATTGCCGATTTCGTCGATCTGGTTGCCACGTCCGCTTACACCGATGTGAAAAACAAGACGCAGTCCGATATTACCGATCTGCTGCTCGACCTCGACTATGGGTATGAATCGTTCCCGGCCTTTTCGGGCTTCAACGAGAACGAGAATACGCGCAAGCAGTTCAACCAGGAAGTCCGCTTCGTCTCTCGCCACGGCGGTCCGTTCAACTGGGTGCTGGGCGGCTTCTACAACGAGCAAAAGCGGCAGCAGGACGGCCGGGAGCGATTGCCCAACCATCCGTGGGTGGCATTCGGAATCCAGCCCAACCCGGACGAAGTCGAATATGCGGCCTTCACAACGTCCAAAGTGACGGAAAAGGCGATCTTCGGCGAAGGTACATTCAGGATAATGCCCGAGTGGCAGGTTACCGCCGGCGCGCGCTATTTCGGCTATTCCTCGACAATCGCCGGTCGCGCGGTGCTGCCGCTGCTCGGCGATCCGGTCAGCCCCTATGATCTGCCCTCAGCCGGCGGCAGCGCGAAGAACAGCGGCTGGGTGTGGAAGTTCAACTCATCCTACAACTTTACGCCGGACTTCATGGTCTATGGGACGTACAGCAAGGGCTATCGGATCGGCGGCCCGAACTCCGTCGCACCGTGCGTTCTGCCGCTCGACCTTACCCAGCAGAATGTCTGCGCCTTGCCGAACGAGATCCAGTACGGTCCGGACACGACCAAGAACATCGAAATCGGGCTTCGTACCCAGCTGTTCGATCGCAAGCTGACGTTTAACTTCAACGTCTTCAAGATCGATTGGGAAGGCATTCAGGTCGATTCATCCACGCTGAACGGGATTGTCGGCATCACGGTGAATGGCGGCAAGGGCAAGTCCGAGGGCTTTGAAACGTCGTTCCAGCTGCGCCCGGTTCCCCGCGTGTCGATCCAGGGAACCTATTCCTACACGAATGCGCGGCTGACCGAAGATGTGCCCGGCATCATTGCGATCAACAGCCCGGCCGGCACTTATCCCAGCAGCCCCATCCAGCTCGACGCACTGGCCGGGGACCGCCTGCCTGGATCGGCAAAAAACAGCGGAAGTCTTGGCGCGGCGTACACAGCCCCGTTCATGGACGGCACGATCATCGCCGATTGGACAGCGACCTATCGCGGTGATGTCGTGACACGCCTTGGCTGGGACCGGGCCTATGGTGACAAGTTGCCGGGGTATGTGCTGCACCGGTCTTCGGTTTCTTATGAGACCGATCAATTCAGTGTCACGTTGTTTGCGAACAACATCTTCAACAAATACGCAGTGGCGTCCGTCGCGAATGATCGCTCACGCGTTGGCCTCAATGGTGGTGTCGTGCTGCGTTACTACAAGCAGACGGTCATCAATCCGCGCACCTTCGGCATCGAAGCGCGGTTCAAATACTGACATAACGAGTCGGATTGGGGCGCTGTTCTGCAAGAATGGCGCTTCAATCCGCCCGTTGACTGAACATGGCCGCTGGGCTGGCGGCTGGCAGAGGGGCAAACGGCATGGCATATGATCCGCGCGTGTTCTGGCCGAAACAGGCCGCAAAGCTGGGTGCTGCGCTCCTGCTGGCAGGTTGCGCCGCAGGCCTGCCGGTTGCTGCTGCCAACGCCGCCGCAACCCCGACGTTGTTCGCGGAACGGTGGATCGACGGGACAAACGGGGATGAGCCCGGCACCCAGGTCCAGGCGCTCGATGGCGATACTTTCGTCATCCGGCAGTCAGTAAAGACCAACTTCGAAGCCCCGTTCCTTTACCTGATCTTCGGGCGCGACAAGGTGCTGCTGATCGACAGCGGGGCCGAAGGCGGGCGGATCAGACCGACCGTCGACAAGCTGATCGCCGATTGGCTGGCCGCCAACCAGCGCACCGCAATCCCGCTGATCGTCGCGCACAGCCACAACCACGGCGATCATATTTCTGGCGACGCCGCATTCCGCGACCGCCCTGATACGACCGTCGTCGGACTGAAACCGGCTGACGTCATGGGCTTTTTCGGCATCGCCAGGTGGCCCGAAGGGATCGGCCGGTTCGATCTTGGCCAGCGCAAGCTCAGCATTCTGCCCACGCCCGGCCACCAGTCGGCGGCGATCATGATCTACGACCCCAGGCTGAAAATCCTGTTCTCCGGCGACACGCTCTATCCAGGCCGGCTTTATGTGCCGGTCAACTTTCTGGCGGACAACCGCGCCAGCATCGATCGGCTGGCGGCATTTGCGGCCACGCACAAGATTCGCGCGGTCCTGGGCGCCCATATCGAAATGACACGCACGCCCGGGCGGGATTATCCGAACGAAGCATCCACGCATCCGGACGAGCATCCCCTTGAACTCCCGGCCAGCAGCATCGGCGAATTGCAGGCCGGCCTGAAAACGACGCCCGGTGTGCCCGATCAGGCGCAGGTGTTTGAACACTTCATCATCTACCCCGTGGCCGCCCGTGCCGAGTGACGCGGCTTTGCCCGATGGGGAGCCGGTCGGGATTGAGCGGGTCGGCTGCCGCCACGTCATAGATCACATCTATGTGAACTATACCGGATTGGCGTCTGGCGTGATGACGCGAATTTCACGACCTTCAACCGGACATCAACTTCATCCTTGTGCCCACCGCACGCAGGGTAATCCCAGCATGCACCGGGCCTATATCGCGAGTGCAGGCCAATGAACGGAGTTCGCGTAGGTAAGCGGGTGATCGGCGCGGATTCGCCGGTTACCATCGGCTGGGAAAATCTGCCGCAAGTGGAAGGCGGCCCGGTGAAGCGGTTCGTTTTCACCTGGTTTCAGCCCGCCGTGCTGTTCACGATGATCCTGTTCTGGTTCTACGCGCCCAATTCCATTGCCACGGCATCAACCGCGATCGCGATCGGCATCGGCTTCAAGGTGTTGTTGCTGGCGCTGGAATGGGTCAACCCGCGCTACGCCAGCTGGCGGCTGACGTGGAAAGAACTGGTTACGGACCTGTTCTTCGTCGGGCTGGGCTACACAATTCTTGGCACGGTCGACAATTACATCGGCAGCGCTGTCGTGATCGAAGCGATCCAGAAAAGTTTTGATTGGGACAAGCTGGCGTGGTTTTCCGCCCTGCCGCTGCTGGTTCAGGCCTTTTTCATCCTGCTGATTTTCGATTTCGGGCAATACTGGATGCATCGCGGGATGCACAACTGGTATCCGCTGTGGCTGACGCATTCGGTGCATCATTATATTACGCAGCTGAACATCAACAAGGGCGCGGTCGGCAACCCGGTTGAGCTGTTTCTGATCGGGCTGGGCATCGGCGGCTTCTTTGACTTCCTGCCGCGCGCCTTTCTGCTCGCCGGAGGGGTTGGCATGGCCATCGGAACCTATCAGCACATCAACGTTCGCTTCAATTCACCGCGCTGGTGGCTGTTCCTGTTCAACACCACCGAGCATCACAGCCTGCACCATTCGCGGGATTTCGAAGCCAGCCGCAGCAACTATTCCGGCACCTTCATCTTCATCGACCGGATTTTCGGAACCTGCGTCGATGGCGAGGCGGAACTGCTGGGCATGGAAGGCGGGCACCGCATGACGATCCGTGAGCAGATGACTTACCCGTTCACCGAGGCCTGGAAAACCACCAAGGAACTCTATGGCAAACGGCGGTACGGCCAGTCGCAGGACCAGTCGCAGACGGTCCCGGCGGAGTGACCGGGTGGCCGAGGCGGCACGCTGGATTGCCATTGTTCCAATCCTGGCGACCGTCCCGGGACTTTCACGGTCGGCAAGCGCCGCAGACTGAGGCGCAAGACTGGCGCGAACTACTCTTTCAAACGGAGGCCATGTGAACTTGCACTTCATCGACTGGATCTGGAACATCCGCGGCAGCCTCGCGCTCGCCCCCGAACAATCGAGTGACGACGCCTTCGGGCGGCTCGATCCCCTGTTCCGCGAAACCGGGACCACGCACGAACGAACAAACGACATGTTGACGTTCCGCAAGCAGAACCAGGCTGCGCAAGACAAGATGGCGACGTTCGATGGCGGCGTGCTGCAGATCGAACACGGCATGGGCGGCGCGGTACTGCGCTATCGGCTCGCCAGCCGGACCTTGCTGTTGTGCTTTCTGGCACCGCTGCTGTTTCTGGCCTTTGCGCAGTTGACGATCACCATCGGCAAGTTTGAAAGCGCTTCAACCGCAGCCGCAGAAAAGTCCAAAAAGCCCGAAAAAGCGGATACGGTGCTGCAGCAGCATCCGATCGACAAGGCGCTGGGCGCACCGGCACCGGAAAAGCCCAAGAAGAAAGAGAAAAACTCCCCGACCGCCGCCTATGTCTTCGCCGCACTGTTCGCCGCGCTCTATCTGGTGGGCCGGATTCTGGAGGGCCGACTGGTGAAGTCGCTCTTTCGCAAGAGCCTGCGGGGTTCATAGCGCTCAGCCTGGAAGCTGCGCCGGACGCAGGCCGCTCTCGAACTGAACGGTTTGACTGGCTGGTCCGCCGGGCGGCGGGCTGATACCAGCACGGTTCTGTTCGTCTGAAGGATATCCATGCGCACCCGGCTCAGCGTCTGCCAAAGGAAAGCGCGCTACCGCAGCGAGGCGGAGGCTCTGGCGGCGGTGTTCTGCGCAACGATCACGCTGCGCCCGTATCGCTGCGATCGCTGCTGGCAGTTCCACCTGACCAGCCGGACCAAGGGCAAGCGGATCCCGCGCCAGTCCGGGCCAGCAGCGCCAGGCTGATCGTGAACTGCGCGGTCCGGTCGGCCGGTTGGAACGGTTCCCGATCCGCGTGGCGACCGATCAGACCTTGCGGCCGTGTCCCTGCCAGTGCGGCGCGCGCAAGTCTGTTTTCAGGATCTTGCCGATTGCGCTGCGGGGGAGCGGCTCGCTGCGCACTTCCCAGCTTTTGGGCCACTTGTAGCGGGCAATCCGCGCTTCGAGGTGGCGGCGCAGCGCTTCCTCGTCAAACACCGCGCCGTCTTCAAGCACCAGGATCGCGTGGACCCGTTCGACCCAGCGCTCATCGGGAACCCCGATTGCGGCACTTTCGCGCACAGCGGGATGCAGGTTCAGCGCGTTCTCGACTTCGGTCGAATAGATGTTCTCCGCGCCGGATACGATCATGTCCTTCAGCCGGTCGGTGATGAACAGATAGCCGCCTGCATCCATGTACCCGGCGTCCTGCGAATGCATCCAGCCACCGCGCAGCGCTTCGGCGGTTTCGGCGGGCTTGCCCCAGTATCCGGCCATGACGCACGGCCCGCGTCCGACAATTTCGCCGATCTGGCCGCGCGGCACTTCGCGGTCATCGGGGCCGACAACTTTTGCCTCGAAGCCATAGGCCGGAACGCCAACCGAACGCAGCCTGGCAGCGTCCGCGCCGGGGCGGTGATCGGCGGGCAGAAGCGCAGTCAGCGACGGCATTTCGGTCATTCCGAAGCCCTGGATGAAATCGACTGCGGGCATCCGCGCCTGCACACGTTCCAACGTGGCGGCGGGCATCGGCGATCCGCCGTAGCCCAGCATCTGCAGCGAACCCAGATCGTGCGCCGCCAGATCGGCGCGGCTAAGTGCATCGATCACCGATGGCACGGTAAAGGCGTGGGTCACGCGGTGACGGGCGACCAGCGCGATGATCGTTGCGGCATCCGGGCGCGGGGTAAACACATGGGTTCCGCCCACCATCGTCACGGTGAACAGCCCGATGTCGGCCAGATGAAACATCGGCGCGCAGTGCAAGTTGATGCAGGCGGCATCGAAGGGAATGATCGCGATCAGGTTGGTGGCGACCGACACCAGATTGCGGTGCGTCAGCATCACCCCCTTGGGCAGGCCGGTGGTGCCGCCGGTATAGAAGATCCCGGCAACATCGGCGTCCCCCCGCGCGGCATCCCCGGTCGCTGACTGCGCGGCAATGCGCTGGCGCAGCGATCCGTCCTGTTCGGCGAGGGCAATCACGGTGAGTGCCGGAAATTCGGCCGCCAGAGCCGCGCCGTGTTCGCCAAAGCCGTCGCCATGGAACAGCACTTTTGCGCCCACATCGTGCAGTTGATAGGCCAGTTCGGGCACTGCCAGCCGGGTGTTCAGCGGCACGATGATTGCCCCGGCCCAGACTACCGCGAAATAGGCGTCGAAATACTGATCGCTGTTGTGGGCCAGCACCGCCACCCGGTCACCATCCGCAACGCCCAGTGACCGGATCAGGCCCGCGAACCGGGCCACATCGCGGGCGACTTCGGCCCAGGTCCGCTGGCGCGAGCCGTCGATGGTCGCAATCGCATCCGACCGGATCCGGGCCGAGCGGTGAAGTCCCTGGGTCAAATGCACGAAACGGCCCCTGCAGCAGAATAGATGGCGCATGCGCCGCCGCCGAGACTAATTGGCCGCGACATTATGTCAAACACATTGACTAAATGCCCGGTTCCATGGAATCCTGCGGTGGTCGGATATTCTCCCGTCACAACCCCGAATTGGAAGAGGGTATCATGGTTGAAGGAAGTAGCCTGGACCGGCTGAAAGGTATCCACCACGCCGCCTATCGCTGCATCGATGCAGAGCAGACGCGCTGGTTCTATGAGGACGTGATCGGGCTGCGCTTTGCCGGGATCGTGTTGCAGGACGGGATCGAGGGCACCTATGTAACATCGCGCTATATGCACTTGTTCTTCGAGCTGGGTGACGGCAACTATCTGGCGTTCTTTGACGAGCCGACCGGCGCGAAACCGGATTCCGGCATGCGCAAGGACAGCTTTGACGTTCACGTTGCGATCGAGGCGAAGACCGAGGAAGACCTGCTGGCGATGCAGGACCGGATGCGCCGCCACGGCAAGACCTGCCATGGCCCGGTTGACCACGGCTTCGTGAAGTCGGTCTATATGTACGATCCGAACGGGCTGCAGGTTGAATTCACCTGGCGCGTGCCCGAACACGACGCGATCCTGGCCGAGGAAGAGCGCACCGCGCGCGAACGGCTGGCGGGCTGGACCGCCGAAACCCGCGCCGCCAAACTCGCCCTGTTCGGGGCCGACGCGATCAAGATTCCCGAAATCAAGGCAGCCTGAGCATGAGCAAATATAACCGCATCCCCTACCTCATCAAATTCTCCGAAAAGGTGGTGTTCAAGGATACCTATTCGGGCGAAGTCGGGCAGGTCGTGCTGGAGGCGCACCTGCTCCAGCCGGAAACGCTGTCCAATACCGTGGTGATCATGATGCACCCGATCGGCGGCGGGTCCTACTTGCCGCTACCCTCGCAACTGGCGAAGCTGGGCGTCCACGTGATCTACTGCAACAGCCGCTATCGCGGCACGGATGCAGCGCTGATCATGGAGAAAGTGGCGCTCGACCTGGGGGCCTGCGTGCGCGACGCGAAGGAGCGGCTGGGCTATGACTATGTCGTGCTGGGCGGGTGGAGCGGCGGCGGTGCGCTGTCGCTGTTCTATCAGGCCGAGGCCGAGAACCCGACTGTGACCCAGACCCCGGCGGGCGATCCGATCGACCTGACGGCGGCCGGCCTGATCCCGGCCGATGGGGTGATGCTGCTCGCCGCGCACCTGTCGCGCAACCAGACGCTGACCGAGTGGATGGACCCGTCGGTCAGCGATGAGGCCCGCCCGTTCGAACGCGACCCGGACCTGAACATCTACGATCCTGCGAGCCCCAACCAGCCGCCCTATACGGCCGAGTTCATGGCCCGCTACCGTGCCGCGCAGATTGATCGCAACCGCCGCATCACGCGCTGGGTGCAGGATGAACTGGCCGAATTGCACCGCACCGGACGCAGCAACCACGAGCGCGGGTTCGTGGTTCACGGGACGATGGCCGATCCGCGGTTCGTCGACCCCGCACAAGACCCCAGCGATCGCCCGCCGAACTGGTGCTATCTGGGCGATCCGGTGGTGGTGAACGACGGGCCGGTCGGCCTTGCGCGGTTTTCCACGCTGCGCTCATGGCTGTCGCAGTGGTCCTATGACCTGTCGAACGCCGATGGCCTGAAATGCGCGGCGCGGATCCATGCGCCGCTGCTGGTGATTGAAAACAGCGCCGACGATGCCTGCACCCCCGATCACGCCCGGCGGCTGATGGCGGCGGCGGTCAACGCGCCGCAGACGCATCACGTGGTAAAGGGGGCCAACCACTATTACTTCGGCCAGCCGGAACTCTGCCGTCAATCCGCCGAAGTGGTGAAAAGCTGGATAGCCAGCCAGGGCTGGTAACCGGCGCCAGACCCTCCGGAGAAACAGAACGGCCCGGGACAGGATATCCTGTCCCGGGCCGGTTCGTGTCGGGCCTGCCGGTCAGAAGCTCTTGCGAACCCCGAACGTGAAGGTGCGCGGTTCGTTCAGTGCGCCAACCTGGCCCATCCCGATCGGGCTGCCGAACGAGAACGTCCGGTAGACCTCCTTGGTCAGGTTGCTGGCGTTGACGAAGAAGCTTAGCTGCAGCGGGTTATACGTCAGCTGCACGCGGGCGCTGACCAGATCCGACGGCAGGCTGGTGTTGTCCCCCGGGGCCGAGGCGGGCTGGTGCAGCATCGTGTCCGAATGGACCAGCTGCGCAAATCCGCTGAGCGACAGGTCGGGCGAGAGATCGGCGTTGAAGCGCGTGCCCAGTGTATAAGTCAGACGCGGCGCGCGCTGCATCCGCTCGCCATTGTCGAGCTTGGCGGTGGGGTTCCACGCCATGTTGCCGAACGCGGTGAGCCACGGGGCCAGCTTGAACTGGGTTTCGGCTTCCAGCCCGGTGCTTTTCGCGTCGAGCGAGCGGACCTGAAAGGCGCGCGCGGTCGAGTTGTAGAAGCTGTCCTGATAGTTCTTGATCTCAAGGTGGTAGGCCGCCAGCGAGAAGTAGGCCCGGCCATCGAGGAACCGGCCCTTGAGCCCGGCCTCAAACGTTGTCACCCGTTCGCGCGGGACCAGGAAAGTGATCGGCGACGGCGCCGCGATCGATGCCTGGTTGACGAAGCCAGCCCCCTTGTTGCCCTGCCCGACCGACACATACAGCGTCGAAGCCTCGGTCGGGTTGAAGCTGAGCGTGCCGGAGAAATCGAACGTATTGTCGGTCACGTCGCGGGCGGTGCCGGTGCCGGTCGGCGTGACCAGCACGGCCACGAGGCCGGTCGGGCGGCCCAGATTGTCAAGCAGGCGCTTGTGATAGTTCGCCGATTTCTTGTCGGTGGTAAAGCGTCCGCCGACCGTGAACTGGGCGTTGTCGGCGATGTGCCAGACGCCCTGGCCAAAGCCCGCAAAGGTGTTTTCGGTCTGGTTGAAGCGCTGCGAGACCGTGCCGTAGAGTCCGCCAAGAACCGGGAAGCCATTGTAATAGCTGACGTAATCATACTTGGTGGTCGAATGCAGGTAATACGCCCCCAGGATGAATTCGATCGCCTTGCCAGTGGGCGAGGCCAGCCGCAGTTCCTGGGTGAACTGGCTGAACGTTTCGTTGAACTGCGAATGCAGGAACGGCTGCGGGGTTGAATCCGAATCGAACGCGTTCTGGAACTTGAACCAAGAATACCCGGTGATCGCGGTCAGCGAATAATCGTTGCCCAGATCGTAGTTGATTTCCAGCGAGGGGTCATAGCTCTTCTGGTAATCGAGCGTTTCGCCCGACGCGCCCGAGCTTTCGTACTTGGTGTAGTCAGGCAGCCCGCCGTCGACCACGCCGAGCGCCGTCAGCCCGGCGACGTTCTGGTTGGCGATGAATTCAAAGTTGTTGCCGATCGTGTCGAGCCGGCTGGTCTGGAACTTGGCGCGGACCTTCAACTGGTCGGTCGGTTCCCAATCGGCCACGGCGCGGATGACATAGCGATCGCCAGCCGGCTCGTCGCGGGCGCGGGTGGGGTTGCTGACATAGCCTTCGATGTTCTCATAGAGCGCGGCAATGCGCAGCTTGAACGTATCGCTGGCCACGATGTCGAGCGCGCCGTCCATCGACCAGCCGCCATAGTTGGCTTCGATCTGACCCTGCACATAGCCACCGGCCTGCGATCCCGCCCCGCGCGAGATGACCGCGACCGCGCCGACGCTGGTGTTCTTGCCGAACAGCACGCCCTGGCTGCCCTTGACCACTTCGACGCGTTCGATATCGAACAGCGCATCGCGGTATTGCCGCGCACGCGGGTGATAGACCCCGTCGACAAACAGCCCGACCGATTGTTCGAACACCTGACTGCCGGCCGAAGTGCCGACGCCCCGAATGCTGACCCCGCTCAGGCCGCCGGGCGATTCATGCATCGACAGCCCGGGCACGTTGGCCGCCAGCCCTTTGATTTCGGAAATCCCCATATCGTTGACGAGTTCACCGCTGACGACGTTGATCGTCATCGGGGTCTTTTCCAGCTTCGTTTCGCGCTTTTGCGCGGTCACGACGATGTCGACCAGGGCGTTACTGTCGTCGTCGTCGTCCTGCGCCAGTGCGGGTGCTGCGGTCAGCAGCAGTGCCGGGCAAAGTGCAGCTCCGACAAGCAGGTGTGCGCGAAACTTGATCATCCCATCCTCCCCTTCAAATCATCCTCTGCCGGATGGCGGCCGCCCCGCCTGTTTGGCGTGGTGCGATCAAATCCGGATCTGCTGCAAGGCTATGCTGTATCAAATAAATGTCAACTACATTGCCATTTATCAAGTGGTAGGATTGCCAGACCGGCTGCGTGAGCGTGCAGAAATTGGCTATAACGTCTTATAAAACAGCATTTTGGCGCTCATCCTTGAAGGCGGTAGTCGTCAAATAACTTTACCACAGTGTTTGACAATCAACTGCAGCGCCCTCACCCGGCCCGGCAAATGCATTCAGCCGGATCGGCAGATGCTTGATCGCGGCGGGCATGAACGCCAGGCCGACCAGCGCACCAAACGCGGCGGGCGTTGAGCTTCAGAGCAGGTCGGCGGGGGTAGTCGGCTGCCCCATCGCGACCCGTCCAGCCAGCACCGCCGTGCGGTCCCAGTCAAACATCACGTGCCCGCGGATCACCTGCACATCGCGCAAGTGGCGCTGCAGCGGCGCATCGAGAAAGCTGGAACTGGCCCCGGCGGCAGCCGCCAGGATATCAATCGTGCGGTTGGCCAGTCGGACGATATCGGCCCCGGCGAGCCGGATCGCGACCGAGGTTTCAACCGGGGTCTGCGCGCCATTGGGCCCTTCGGCTTCCAGCTGGCGGATTGCATCGGCCCAGACCAGCCGCGCCGCGCGGGCGCTGGCCAGCGCTTCGCCCAGCCGCAAGTGCGTGGTGGGGTTATCGCCCTGTTTCGCGCCGCCGCTGAACGCCGCCAGCTTGGTCTTCATCCGCTCGGTAAAGGTTATGACCGCGCCTTCTGCGGCGCCCAGCGCCGGGGTGGCCGCCGCGAGTGCGAGCGCCGCGCGCAGCGGATAGCTCAGCGTCGAATCCGGGTGAAGCGCTTCGCCGGGGGAATGCCCCGCTGCCATCTGGCTGGCAGGCAGGGTCATGTGTTCGGGCACGAAGACATTGTCCGCCGTCACCACATTGCTGCCGGTGGCCGCCATCCCGGCGACTTTCCAGACGTCGACCACTTGCACCGCATCGCGCCGGACCGTGCAGAAGCGCGAGATCATTGTGCCCGCTTCAAGGCAATTGACGATCACCCAGTCGGAGTGGTTGACCCCGGTTGCCCATTCCCAGCGCCCGCTGATGCGGTAGCCGCCGTCAACCTTTTCGGCCTTGCCGGTCGGCGCGAGCGGCGCGGGGGCGAGCGGCATCGCGCCATCCTTGAACAGTTCAGCCTGCGCCTCGGCCCCGAACTTGGCGAGCATCCAGGCGTGGAGCGCCAGGAACGACAGCGTCCAGGCACCCGATGCGCAGCCCTGGCCCAGCCGTCGGACAACGTCCAGAAACTCGCCATAGGTCGCGCCCTGTCCGCCCGCCGTGACCGGGGCCAGCAGCCCGAAGAAGCCGGCCGCCGCCGCCTCATCCACCGTTTCCGGTTGCAGGGTGCGGGCCGCTTCGGCGGCCTGCGCGCGCAGCGCCAGCCGCGCGCTCATCGCGTCGGCCCAGCTGCTCCAGTCCTGTCCGGTGCGGGTTTGGTGTGCGGTCGTCAGCATCTGGTTCTCTCCACGCGGTGCCGGATGCTTTCGCCCGGTCGTCGTCGCCGGCCATCATCGCGAGATCGAAAATAATGTCAATAATGTTTACAAAATCCAATTCCTCCGGTGAGACGGGGATTTGTGGCTTGCCATAGCGGGCCGAAACGTAGGATTGCACGGTATGGCTGCCTCGCTGTTCATGCTCGATCTGGTCCGGACCTTCTATTGGTTCGATGAACAGTTGCGTTCCCGGCTGGAAGAGCGTGGCTGGGGTAAAGTGACGCGGTCGCAATCGCTGGTCCTGGCCAACCTGGCGAACGGTGAAACCCGCGCCGCCCGAATTGCCGAGAACCTTGGAATATCGCGCCAGGCGATGAGCCAGCTGCTGACGGAAATGGAAGAGCGCAAGCTGGTGGCACTGCATCCCGACCCGACGGATCGGCGCGCCCGGATCGTGGCTTTCGCGCCCGAGGCACAAGGGATCCGGGCCGACGCCCAGGCGATCCTGCGCGATCTGGAGGGTAGTGTGCGCGACGTTGTGGGTGAACAGAACCTGGTGAAAGTTACCGGGACGCTGCGCGCTTTCCTGGCCACGCTGAATTGACCGGTTACGGCCCGGCCATCGCTTGACGTAATCCGCCGAGTGGTGATGAAGGATGTCCGCTTCCCGCTGGCGCAGGCAACGTCGAGAACCTGCCAGCTTCGCCATTCGGCCGCCCTGGCCGAGTGGCAAAACCTTATGACCTGAGCGGCTGCGCGGGTCAGGGGCCGCTTGACCGGCAGAGAGCGTTTCGCATCGACTGATACCTCCCATCTGGCGCCAGAACTTGCGGCGGCAGGCAGAGGTGGCCATCTTCCTGTACGTCAATGGCTTCTACAAGGGACCTATATACGTGCGCGACCCAACCCTTTCAAAAAGTTTCCTGAGTTTCTAAGGGCTTGAAAAAGGATGGTTTCTCAGGCAGGTTTACCGTTTGACAACCGTAATCTGCGAGTCTCTTTGGCGATTCCATTCAAGGGAAATTGCCATGTCCAAGGTTGCTCTAATCCAAGCCGACTGCCTTCGCGCCATGGAAGCCATACCAGACCGCAGCGTCAACCTGATCCTCTGCGACCTGCCTTACGGCACGACCCAGAACAGTTGGGACAGCGTCATACCCCTCAATAAGCTCTGGCGCGCCTATGAGCGTATCCTAGCGCCACAGGGGGCAGTCGTCTTGACCGGTCAGGGACCGTTCACGGCGCGGCTGATAATCAGCAACGAGGACTGGTTCAAATACAAGCTGGTTTGGGAAAAGTCGAAGCCCACCAACTTCCTCAATGCCAAAAAACAGCCCCTGCGGAAGCATGAGGACATTTGCGTATTCTACCCCCGACAACCCAAATACCAGCCCCAGATGGGCGCGGGCGCTGCGTATGACAAAGGCGTGCGCAAGGACCAGCTAACCGGCTCTTACGGTGATTTCCGCCCAGCCCACATCAAGAGCGAGGGTGGTCGATACCCAACGGACGTAATCTATCACAAGACAGCCGAAAGCGAGGGAACCGTTTATCACGCTACACAGAAGCCCGTCGGCTTGGGGCAGTATTTGATACGCACCTACACAGAGGTTGGTGATGTTGTTCTCGACAACGCCTTTGGCTCTGGCAGCTTCTTAGTTGCCGCCGCGCTAGAAGGCCGCAACGCTATCGGGATAGAGTTGAACGAGGATGTGAAGCTGTTCCGCAACGGCGCGGTGGACCTGATCGACATCGCCCACACACGCCTTTCAGCCATCCCCGGCTGCGACATCACGGTCAGCCCGATCAGTCCCGCCCGTGAATATCGCAAGGCAATCGAGAGGGTTTTGGACAGGCAGCTTGTCTACTGAATCTCCATGCTGAAAGCGCCGCTAGCGTCGCGGGTCAGCACAAGGGGGCAGTTGGCAAAGTTGTTGTTCTGTAAGACCGCCTCCATCTGGGGAGGCCAATGCAGCCAAGTATTAGGAGCGTTGTGGCTGTCCTGGCGGGTGCCGTCATGCGTCGCCTTGAACAGCACCGTGCCTAGTTGGATGCCCTGCACAGACACGGTAAATGGCACATGCGCTTCCTCCACCGGCTTGTTGTTGAACTGACCAGCTTGCCACGTGCAGTTTGCAAAGAAGGTTTGCCTGAACCACGTTTGGAAACTTGCACTTGAGAGATTGCCGCTGGTTAGCCGCAGATAGGGCACAAGCCCGCCTGAAGTCTGCTGTTGCGCATCCGTGGTCGAAAGCTTCTTTTCCCAAGTCAGCACGTTCGGCATTCCCTTCCTGTTTGTCGGAGTTTCGATTCCCTCGGCCCCAAGGGCCTCTTGTCGGTCAGTCCCGATAAACCGTTCCAATGCCTCGGCATAGGGCATGTCTAGACCAAACGGGGGGTTGCGGGCTTCCTTCTCGCTCATGCGATCAATTCCTTATAGCGGAGCCTTCCCGCAGCCTGCCCCAAAAGCATATTCACGCGCTGACCTTCATCAGCATCGCGACGATTAAACCGCCATGTCATTTCTGCCAGATAGCGGCTCAGATGCTTGGGCGACAGGTAATGGTGGGTGCCGATGATCTGGCGCTTGAACAATGCCCAGACGCTTTCAATCCCGTTGGTGTGCAGGCAAAAGCTGCGGACATACTCGCCAGCCGAATGGTTGACCCGGTGGTGATAATAGTCACCGGCAAGGCCAACAAAGGCAGCGTGTTCATCGGTCATGATCGAAGCACCCGGTGCGACATTGGCGCGGATGGCTTCCTGCACAGTGCGGGCGCGAAGATTGGGGGTAATGTCAGCCCGCAACTCACCGCCGCGCTCTAGGATGCCAAGAACCGCAATCTTGCCAGCGCCACCCTGCTTACCTCCAGTGCGCTGCCAAGCGTGCTTGTTCTTCTCTTTCCCGCCGATGAAGGTTTCGTCGGTTTCGACAGCCCCCGACAGCTGACGGTTGAAGGACTTGGCCTGGGCAGCGTGACGAAGGCGATGCAGCATGAACCATGCAGTCTTTTGGGTCACACCAATGTCCTTGGCGAGTTGGGTGCTGGCGATGCCCTTTTTGTGTGACGTGATTAGCCAGATGGCGAGCATCCACTGGCGAAGGGGAATCTTGCTGTCCTCAAAGATCGTGCCGACCTTGATGGAGAACCGCTTGCGGCATTCACCGCACTTGTGCGTGCGGTTGTCACTGAAGTGATAGACGCGGTCCGATTGGCAATGCGGGCAAAACGCGCCATCCTTCCAGCGGATCGCAGTAAAGTGTTCCACCGCCGTTTGCTCGTCGGGGATCGCGTTCATCATCTGAAGCAAGGAATTGAAAGACTGGATCACCGTGCATCTCCGTAGCCGACGCACTGCATATAGGCGTTTATGTGACCCACGTCAATGGGTCACGCACATATATAGGTTCCTTCTACAACACCCGAAGTCGCCATTCATATCGAGGCGGCATCAGCCCGCTCGCGCTCGATGCCAGGGCGGCATAATGAGATTAGTTGAACGGCGCAAAACCGATATATGTCCATCAAATCATTATCTGCCGAAGCGCTCGACGATAGTTGGTGACAGGTTCAAAGTGTCGATCTGGTGAAATGTCTTGAGCAGGTTTGCCAGTCGAACAGGGTCGTTCGCAGCAAACACCAACCGCGCTTCTGGCTCGCGCACTGCGGCCAGCGCATAAAATGCGGAAATCCTTGCGGTTGCAATGTCGATCTGTTCAAATACTTCAGCCGCACGATCGAGCGCAGCTGCAAATTCGGAGTTATGCGCTGTCAGGTAAGCAGCGGTTGGCATTAACGAATGAAACAATACATCTTTACGATCGCTTGATATTGCAGTTTCAACGAATATATCAGGGTTGATAGCGGTTTCTGCGAAGAAATGCTTCGGATATCGCGCATCGAGCGCCGCATCGAATCGCGATCCAATCGCATAGCCGGGTTGCGCGGAGTGCTCAGCCGCAAGTTTCTCAAGGCTGTCGCATACCTCAACGGTGCATTCATCAGGCCCGCAACCATGCAAAAGAAGCTTGTCGATGTGCGGTAAGCGGGCAGCGCTGCGGTTGACCGAGGCTGTCATCGCTTCTGCGCTGTAGTCGCCAGTACCAAATCGCCCTGCCGGCTCAATTGGTCGCCATGCGGTAAGATCGCGCGGCGACGTCGGCGCGAACGTGCGCTTGGCCCGCCTCAGTGCAGTCTTGAGCCAGGGGTATCGGGGAGGCGCGATACCGACTTTGGCGATTATCTCGATCCGCGCTCCTTGCTTGCGCCGACCGACTGCCTCACCGACTACCTCTTCGGCGGTCCCAATACCGTATGTCGGCGCTACATCGAGCGCCAGGACGCCTGCGTCGAAAATTCGATCGAGCAGTGCGAGTGCATCCCGCTTACTGGCTCCGCCGGTTAGACGACCACATCCATAGACCAGCCGCGGCAACAGTTTCATTCGCCAGCATCCTTGTGAGCAACGGTTAGATGAGCGGCCAATCGCTGTCCCAAGGCGATAGCAGTCAACGTAGAATTTGCGAAGCTGCCGGTTGGAAATACCATCGCCCCTGCCAAGTAAAGATTTGAGCAACCAAAAACTTTGCAATCGCGGTCGACAACGCCGTCTTCGGGGGATTCGGCCATCCGGGCACCGCCCATGTAGTGTCCCGAATTGTAGAAATCGTCCAGAAACGCGGGGTCGTCTGCCGACGCAGGGGGGGAGATAACTACGTCTCCCAGCTTCAGATCGGAAAAGGCGGCTGCCAGGGCTTCGCAGAATCGGCTCGTCGTTTCCATTTCGCGTCCGCCGACATGCCAATGCACTCCGATTGGCGCAGTCTCAGGTGGGTGCGTCGGATCCAGGTACAAGTAGCTGTCAAACACCGGCATCTGCTCTATCTCGTACCCAATTCGCATGTTCGAGTTAACCAGGCCCGCGCGTCGGTCGATCAGGTAGCGCCAAGCGAACGGCACAATGGTACTCATGATGCCGACTGCATCGCGCACCGCCGTTATTGGCGATTTTTGCCCTCCAATTACGCGCCTCAAAAGTTGTTGAGCGTCTGCAACAACCTCTCGTATGGTCATAGGTGGAAGCACCATTGATGAGATGTTTGCGCTATGCAGCGGTCGTCGATCCGCAAACACAATTTTGACCTGGTATTTTCGTCCCCCCGCAAAAATCATATGAAAAAGCCGACCGAAAGCTTTGGGATCACTGATCTCAACGTGACCTGCTGTTCCGTTGAGATGATCCAGGTACCAGTGCCCGACATTGCGATTATCTCGGAATGGACAGTTTGGTGATATTGCTTGCGCGCGCAGAAGCTGGCGAACCGATTCCATGGTGCCGGCTGCCAGAACAACCGTTCGGGGTCGGATCGTGAGACTCCGACCAGCATCATTTCCAATATGCAGTGTTTCAAGATTACCGTTATCGGCAAATTCAAACCGCTGAACTTCAGCATCGGTGACCACAGTAATTAGCGGACTGTCTTCAAGTTCCTTCGCAAACAAGCGGGTAAAGTCCGGCTGCCGCAGCCAGATCGTCAGCATCGTTTGCAAGCCATGCCCCAGTTGGCCATTTTCACCGGTTGCCTGGTGGTAGACTGCGCTTCGGTCTCGGGCAGCGGCGTCGACTCCAAGCAAGTCGAACGCAACATCGATCCACGGTGAAACTTCGTCATAGCTTATAGGCCAAAGCCGCTTGCCGTTTTCGTCAACCGATTCGATATCACCAACGTCGAACGGGACGAGTTGGCCTCCCCAAAGCCGCGTCGTACCACCATATGCGCGCATTCGGCCTGTTTCCATTCGCGTAAACGTGCGCCCTGAAGTCGGGCCTCTGTTCGCCTTCTGAAAGTTGACCGGTGGATGCCGAGGGCCAGCTTCTAAAAGAATGACCCGCCTGCCTTGCCTTGCAATTGTTACTGCTAATGTAATTCCTAAAGCACCTGCACCAATTATTACGACATCGGCATTTTCCTCTCCCTCGTAGGCCCTGTCATTCAGGGAATAGATCGTCATTTGCAAATCTCCTGGCCAGCAGATTTCGTAGGTCACCATTACGACGTGCGCCAACGCGCTTATTATGACTTGCGATGGCAGTGTCAAAGGGATTGCACCGCTGGCGATGAAGCGGCGCCGCAGGCAGGATGAGGCGACGCCCCAGCCCCCAAACCCGTCAATCCATTCGGGTACTTTCACGCGTCGCCTGAGGTAATCCGCCTCTTGGTGAAGGTGCATGTCCGCTTCCCGCTATCCTTGCGAAGCGTAAACCCGCCTTGGCCACCACGGACCGTTACTGGATCAGGCGATCGTTGCCGCCCGGTATTGTGTCGGTCGTTTGTCCGGCCAGAAATCAGACGCCATCGCCCACGCAATCGGGGAGCATTTCGCAGCACATTAGTCCGCTCCCATCTAGGCCGCGACGCCGAGCGGCGATGATCAAATGACGGGGTTCTGGCAGATATGAAGCGGCTTCGAATGTCCGGAATGTCGGCGTCAGGCGACTTTCGCGAACTTGTGGACCCTGGCGCCTCCTTCACCCTGAGCGTCACGCCGCTCCATCGCCAGCGGTGCCATCATTTTGACACTGCCTTTAGTCAGTTGTGTTCTGACACCGCCCAAGCTTAAGGGCGGCCATCCCGCTGGGGAGGCCGCCCTCGGTGCTCCGTCGCCTGGGGTCGTTGCAGCCCCCGGCTCTGGCGGGTAGGTTCAGACTTGCTGGCCGCTCTGCATGGCGCTCATTTCAGCATGACCGGCGCGCACCGATTGGTACGCCTGACGGACCGCCGCCATGGTATCAGGTGACAAATCCTCGTCGGCCATGGCCGTTTCGAACTTGGCCTTGATGTGGTCTTCACCGCGCTCAACCTCGTCGATCACCGCGGTGTCGTCAGCACCCATGATCTTTGCCTTCAGGCCGAGGAACACGCGATGTGCGCCCGCCAGCACGGTGCCATCGTCTTCGGGATTGCCGCCCAGGCTGAGGACCTGCGCCTGCAGATCGCTGACGACCGAGCGGCGTTCTTGCGCACGGGCATTGAAGATGGCGCCGAAGCGGCTGTTTTCGATGTCGTCGGCGGCTTCCTGATACCCTTCCACGCTGTCGAGCGTGGTTGCGATCAGGCCGTTAACCGTGCGGATATCGTGGCTGGTGTCGATCATGGGAAGTGTATCCTCTGGGTTGTCTGATTTCTGGAAACCGCTGAATGCGCGGCCCGCGTGACGATTTGCGGCCACCGCTGTTGCGGGAAGCGGCCGTTTATTCCGGGTTGTTGTTCTTCACCCCAACCACCGGAACGGTCACTTCGACCTGTTTGGTTTCGACCTTGGGCACTTCGACGGTCTTGGTCGTCGTCCCGACGACGATTTCCTTCGATTGCATGTCGACAGTGGGGAGGCTGCCCTCTTCGGCGCTGACATCGACGGTCGGCATGGAGCCGCCCTTGATATCGGCGGTCCAGAAGCCCGTGAAGAACAGGATCCCGACCAGCGCGGCGATTGCCAGTACGATCAGGCCAAGCGTCATGCCAAAGCCGCTGCGTGACCGTTCGGCGTTCAAATTACCATCATCCATGTGAATGTCCTTTTCCGATGGGACCGTAACCGGCGCACAACCGGATTGTTCCGTCGCGGGCTTCAATGCTGCTGGTGAACGGGCGGCTTCGCCTGCCCCGGCGTTAACCCCGGTGGTGGTTGGCCATGCGCCTGGTGGGCAGCCTCCCCACTGCCGACATTGCAGATCTCAGCAAGGCGGCGCTGTTCGAACCGGGCAAGCGCACCGAAGTGTTCGCCCGCTTCTCAACGGTGGCTGGCGGTGCCGGTTCGGTCGACACCCCGCGCGATGTGCGCGGCTTTGCGGTCAAGTTCTACACCGACGAGGGCAACTGGGATCTGGTGGGCAACAACATCCCCGTGTTCTTCATCCAGGATGCGATGAAGTTCCCCGATCTGGTCCATGCCGTGAAGATGGAGGGCTTTGGCGTCCACACCTTCCAGCTGGTGAACGAGGCGGGCAAGAGCCATTTCGTCAAGTTCCACTGGAAGCCCAAACTTGGCATCCAGTCAACGATCTGGGACGAAGCGCTGAAGCTTCAGGCCGCCGACAACGACTATCACCGCCGCGACCTGTTCGAGGCGATCGACACGGGCAAATTCCCCGAATGGGAACTGGGCATCCAGGTGTTCGATCAGGCGCACAGCCATTGCTGGACAAGGCCGGTGTTGCGCCCGGTGACGGGGTGGGCGGGATCGATGGCGCGTTTGTCACGGCGGCGGCCCGGCGCTTCTATGGCCGCGAGCCGCAAGTTCGCACGCTAGCCTGATTATGACAGATCGCGGACGGGGCGGAGTGCCGCTTCGTCCGCGATTTTCCGGATTTGCTGCGCGATCCCTTCCGGTGACAGGACAAAATCGATGCAGCCGCTGTCGATGGCGCTTTGCGGCATGTCAGGTTGGGCGGCGGTATCCTGCTTCTGCGCGATCGTGATGCCGCCCACTTCCCTGATGCCGCACAGCGCAGCGGCCCCATCGCCGTCATAGCCCGACACGATCACTGCGATCAGTTGACCGTCCCAGTTCTCGGTCAGCGAGCGCAGGAAGACGGTGATGACATCGGGCCAGCCGCGCGGTTTCGAGATCGGCTTCAGCCGGAACTCGCCGTCCTGGACGTGCAGGTCGCGTTTTTCCGGGATGATGAACACGCAGTTCGGGCGCACATCCAGCCGATCGGTGATCAGCTCGACTGGCATCGGCGTGAAACGCGGCAGAATCTCGTGCAGCATTGTCGATACGGTTCGCAGGTGATTGACGATGACAATGGCGACGCCCAGATCGTCCGGCAGATTTTTGAGCAGCCGCGTATAGGCGTCCAGCCCGCCAGCCGATCCGCCGATACAGACGATGGGAAAATCTCTCGCCATAACTTACGCCACCTTTGCACAAGGACGTTACGCGGGCCGCAGCTGAGGCCCGGCTAAGGTCCGGGATCTGCCGCTGTCCGGGCGCACAGATTGCGGACTTCCTGTTGCAGTTGCCCGGAGGTGAAGGGCTTGGTCAGATAGGCTGCGGCCTGCAGCCGATCCGGCAACGACTGCCGCCCATATCCGCTCAGCAGCAACACCGGCACGCCGCGCGCCAGCAGCAGGTCTGCGACCGGGTAGGAATGACCGCCCCGGATGTTGATGTCGAGGATCGCGCAGCCGAGCGTGGCGTCGGCTGCCGCCGCCACTGCGTCGACCAGCTGGGCAACCGGACCGACGACTTCATGGCCAAGCTCTTCGATCGTGTACTCGATCTCCATCCCGACCAGGGGTTCATCTTCGACCACGAGAACGCGCAACTTCGGCAAGGTTTCGGTCATCACAGCTCGCTTTTTGCAGGATTGGTCGCGCGGACCCGGCCGATTTCCGGGGTGAGCGGCACTTTGATCCGGCACCGGACCCCCGACTCAAGGAACTCACGGTTCACGGTCGCCTTCAGCCCGCGCACCAGGCTGAGTTCGATCAGCCGGGTGCCAAAGCCGCGCCTGACCGGGGGGACAACGGGCGGTCCGGCGGTTTCCAGCCACAGGATCTCAAGCTCCTGCTCGGCGCTTGGCCCGGTGACGTGCCAGGTCACATCAAGGTGCCCCGCATCGGTTGAAAGCGCGCCGTACTTGGCCGAATTGGTCGCCAGTTCGTGGATCGCCAGGGCAATGCTCAGGTTGGCCCGCGAGGTCAGCACGACATCATCGCCCGATGTGGTCACGTTCGAACGCTGCGCAAACGGGCTGAGTTCGGTGGTCACCAGATCGCGCAGCGAGCCGTCGATCCCGCCGAAATCGGTCAGCAGGCTGTGCGCGCGGGAGATGGCCTGGATTCGCCCTTCGATCTCGGCCCGCGCCGTTTCCGGCGGGCCACCTGCGTTGAGCGTCTGGTTGACCACCGATGAGACCACCGCGAGGATATTTTTGACGCGGTGGTCGAGTTCAGCCAACAGCATGTCGTTGCGATCTTCGGCGACTTTTCGCATGGCAATGTCGCGGGCGACGGCGGATGCCCCGATAATCGTGCCCTGGGCGTCGCGCATCGGGGAAATCGTCAGCGACACAAAGATGGTCCGGTCACCCTTGGTCATCCGGCTGATATCGATATCGCTTACGGGCTTGCCTTCGCGCAGGCGGGCCAGATTTTTCGGCCATTCGTCGATCTGGGCCTCATCCAGCAAGGTGGACATCGGCTGGCCGATCATTTCGTCCGCCGTATAGCCATAGATCTTCTCTGCCCCGGCGTTCCAGCTGGTGATCGTCCCTTCCAGGTCGTGGCTGATGATCGCGTCCGCTGATGATGCAACGATTGCGGCAAGGTGGGCCTGATCGCGCTCAAGCTTCTTGCGTTCCGAAATATCGATCAGCGTAATGACCACGCCGTCGATGACATTGTTGAGGTCGCGGTATGGTTTGACCCGAACCAGATATGTCGCCGTTCCGTCCTGCGATTCCGCTTCGCGTTCCAGCGAACCCAGATTGCGCAGGACCTGATCGATGTCCCGGGTCAGCGCAGATCCCGCCAGTCGTGACGCGAAATCGCTGATCAGGCGGCCTTCATCGCCTTCGCGAACATTGAAAATATCAGTAATCGCCGGGGTAAACCGGCGGATATGCAAATTGTTGTCCAGGAACAGCGTGGCAATCGATGTGCTGTCGAACAGGTTGGCCAGATCGCTGTTGGACCGGACCAGACTGTCGGCCCGGTTGTTCAGCTCGGCGTTGACGGTTTGCAGCTCTTCGTTGATCGACTGCAACTCCTCCTTCGAAGTCTCCAGTTCCTCGACGGTCGAATGCAGTTCCTCGTTGACCGACTGGAACTCTTCGTTGGAGCTTTGCAGTTCCTCGTTCGCCGTTTCCAGTTCCTCGGTGACTATTTGCAGCTTCTCCCGCGCGGCGACCAGTTCGCTGTGAACCGGATCAACGGACGGCGCGTCCAGGCCGGATTCCCCCGGAGCACTCGGAACACTTGGAACACTGGCGGCGGCCACTTCCTGGAATACCAGCAGCATGCACCGTTGATCGCCAATCGGCTCGGCCATCGGTTCGGTGATCAGGTTGATGGTCTGGTTCTGGCCTGCGACCTCAAAGGTGACCGTTTCCCGGACCGATCGCTGCTCTTCCAGCACTTTGCGGATGAGGCTGCGGACGGTGGGCCGCAACTGGGCGTGCAGCATCCGGAACAGGTTGAGGCTGGCCCCGCCGCTGACCGGTTCCATGAACTTCGCCACCGGGCCAGAGAACCGCTGAATTTCGTGCTGGCTGTCAAACACGATATAGGCCGGGGTATATTGTGCCATCATCCGTGCGGCCAGGGCGTCGATATTCTCAGCTTCGACATTTCGGGGGGCGGCGGATGCGCCGTTGATCCGGCTGTTGGCCGGCGGGTGGGGGATTTCTGCGACGACGTCCAGCCGCCGGAAAATCCGGCAACGCTTGTCGAACGGCTTGAACAGGCGGGCACTCGTCGCGATCGTTTCCGACGGGCCGAGCCACAGGAAACCATTGGCCTTGATGCCGTAATGGAACGTTGAAATAACCCGCTTTTGCAGCGGCAGTTCAAAGTAGATCAGCAGATTACGGCATGACACCAGATCAAGTTTCGAGAACGGCGGATCCTTGACGAGGTCATGGGTGGAAAAAACGCACATTTCGCGGATGTGTTTGGCAACCCGGTAACGCGGTCCATCCTTGACGAAATGGCGCGTCAGCCGGTCGGCCGTAATATCCGCCTCGATCGCATCGGTGTAGAGGCCGCCGCGGGCGACGGTGACGGCCCGGTCATCGATATCGGTGGCAAAGATCGTGACCTGCCGGGTGGATTCGGCCCGCGCCAATGCTTCCTTGAACACGATGGCCAGCGAATAGGCTTCCTCGCCCGTTGCACAGCCCGCCACCCACAGCCGGATCGGCTCGTCCGGGCCGCCCCTGGCGACCAGTTCCGGCACCACAGTCTCGGCCAGTGTTTCGAACATCGCCGGATCGCGGAAAAACCGGGTTACCCCGATCAGGATCTCGCGGAACAGCAGATCGGGTTCGTTCGGCAGCTTGCGCAGCTGGGCGATGTATTCGTTGGGGTCTTCGATATGGAGCACCTGCATCCGCCGGCGCACGCGGCGCATCAGCGTGCTGGATTTGTACTGGCCAAAATCGCGCCCCAGCCGGCTGTTCAGCACGGCGCAGATCGTCGCCAGATAGCTGGCCTGGTCATTGCCGGACGATTGCGCGAGGCCCAGGGCTGCCCGCCGGTATTTGAAGTCGCGATATTCCAGCAAGCGGGCCGGCATCTCGTGCGGCTGGAGGACATAGTCGACAAACCCGCCGACCGCCGCACTTTGCGGCATACCGAACTTGGCGCGGTGATCGAACGCGGCTTCGCTGAGCGTCAGGCCGCCAGCTTCCTTGATCGCCTCGATCCCGATCGTGCCGTCGCTGCCGAACCCGGACAGGATGATCCCGACAGCGTTTTCGCCCTGATCTTCGGCCAATGAGACCAGAAATGTGTCGATCGACGAGCGCCGGGCCGTGGGCGATTCCGGTGCGGCGACCCGCAGCACGCCGCGCTCGATCTTCAGGATCGCATTTTGCGGGATCACCGCGACGGTGTTCGGGGTGGCCACGGTTCCGTCAACGGCTTTGGTAACCGGCATGCCTGTGCATTCGCCGATGATTTCAGCCAGTGCGCTGTCGTAATTCGGGTCCAGATGCTGGATCAGGACGAATGCCATGCCGCTGTCCGTCGGCATGGCCGCAAAAAACGACCGGAAGGCGTCAAGCCCGCCCGCCGAGGCGCCAATGCCTACGATCAGGTGGTCTCCATGCGTGGGGTCGCCGTCGATCGCCTTGTCGGCTGGTATGGCGCTGCCCGCTGCCCCTTGCAGCGAGGCCGCTGCAAGAGGGGCCGGTAAAGGGTATCGTTTTTTCGCCATGACACTCAGTCGGCTTGTCTGACTGCGGATGCAATGCTCTTCGTCAATACCGGCCGGACACGGCAGCGTCAGCGTGCATTCATGCGCGGACACGTTTAGGGCAGGCATGGAACCACCGTGTGCGAGGCGACGCGGTGCGATCATCACCTTTCACGCTCAAATCTGGAACATCGATGAATTCTGCCTCCGACAAGCTCAGGCCGCTCCTGTGGGAGCCCAGGAACCTGGTCCGTGCCATTGAAGCCGCCGGTGTCGCGTTATGGTCGTGGAACGTCGACACCGACGATCTGGCGATGGATGACAACGCCTACGACCTGTGGGGGATCAAGCGGGGGATCGACGTTACGTTCGAAGATCTTTCCGCCCACATCCACCCGGCCGACCGGGGCAGGGTTCTGGCGGCGTTCACGGCAACGCGGGCGGTAATCGGCGCGTATGAGATCGACTTTCGCATCATGATCGGCGACGAACTGCGATGGGTTTCCGCACGCGGCCAGGGTGACGATGTGGGGATGGTCAAACGGATCATGTTCGGCATCTTCATCGACGTCACGGGCCGCAAGCAGGCCGAGGAAGGCCGCGAACTGCTGGCTGGCGAGATGAGCCACCGGGTCAAGAACCTGCTCGCCATTGCCTGCGGACTGACCGCGATCACCTCGCGCTCCACGACGACTGTCCGCGACATGGCGAGCGAGCTGACGCTCAGGCTGACAGCGCTGGGCCGCGCGCATGATCTCGTGCGCCCGGTCCCGGGGCAGACGGCGGCTCCTTCGGCGCTGCTGGGCGATTTGCTGACGGTGCTGCTGGCGCCGTATGACGATCTGGGTGCGTTCAGCGGGCGGATCAGCGTGTCGGTGCCCCGGATGAGCGTGGGTGAAGCAACGGCGACGATCATCGCGCTGGTGGTGCATGAACTGGCCACCAACTCATTGAAGCACGGCGCCTTGTCGATCGACACCGGCATTCTTGATATTTCCTGCTCGGCGCAGGACGAAGCGGTCACGATTGTCTGGGCGGAAAGCGGCGGGCCGAAAGTCGGTGCGCCCACCGCGCCCGGCGGTTACGGCAGAAAACTGGTCGAACGCAGCGTCATCGAACAACTGGGCGGTTCAATTGCTTATGATTGGGCCGAGAGCGGGTTGGTAGTCACGTTGAAGCTCGATCCGGAACAGCTCGCCGCCTGAGCTGTCTGCGCGCGTCCCATTGTCCCTGCGGATGTTGTTCGGGCGCGGCATCGCCATTTGTCACGCTGTCCCACGATAGCGTTTGGCCCTGCCCCCCAATTACCTTTGACAAGACTTGCGCTGCGGCTAGGGGCTGTTGCCAGTGCCCGCGTGCCAGCCTGTCGTTTCAAGGTTTCATATAACCCCATGCGCTCCCCTTATCTCATCGTCTCTTTACTCCAGGGGTTTTACTGGTTCGACTCAGGGTTGCAGAGCTACCTTGGGGCGCGAAACCTTCCGACTCTGACCCATTCACAATCGATGGTGATGATCAATCTGACCACCGGCACCACCCGCCCGGCGGACGTTGCGCGAAATCTCGGCATAAGCCGGCAGGCAGTGCACGTTACGCTGCTACAGCTGCAAAAGCTTGGCCTGGTCGACTTCCGCGACGACCCGACTGACAAGCGTTCGAAAATCGTCGTCCTGACAGAGCGGGGCGAACCCATGCGCCGGCACGCGCAGGCCGCCGTTACAGCGATGACCGAACGCCTTGCCGATCGGATCGGTGCCACCCAGGTCGCCAACCTGTTGGCCGCATTCAGCATCGATTGGGGCGACGAAGTGGATTTCGAAGCCGACGCATGAGGTCCGTGGCCTGTCCCGATGGGCGGGTTGAAGACTGCTGCTATTTGGCCCTGGCAAAGGCAGCGTGTTCAGCCGCGATGGTCCGGCTCGCCATATACAACGCACCTGCGGTCAGCACCATGATCGGCACCATCGTTGCAATCATGGCCAGTCGCAGGCTGTCGTCGCCCTGGGTTTCCACCAGAATGTCGCTGATCGCGCCGACCAGCAGCGGACCCAGCCCGATCCCGATCAGGTTGAGCACCAGCAGCAGCAACGCCGATGCCGTGCTGCGGGCCTCTGGCGGTGCCAGATTCTGCACCACCGTCAGCGCCGGTGGGACCGGGAAGTTGAGCAGCGCCATCGGGATCGCGCTCCACACCAGCACCATCTGCCAGCTGTCCGACATCAGCGCCAAGCCAGTCAGCGGCGCGCAGATCAGCGTGGCGATCGCCGGGACCACGGCATAGGCCCGGGTTGAGCGGCCAACCAGGCGGGCGATGATCCCGCCGCTGGCAAACAGTCCGACCATCAGCGAAACGCCAACGACCGGGCCGTAGTATAGCGCCACTTCCTGCGGACTGGCGTCATAGCCGCGCATCAGCAGGGCCGGCATCCAGGTTATCAGGGCGTTGGCAGAAATCGCGAACAGTCCGCTCGCCAGCGCCATCCAGCGCAGCGTGGGCGAGGCAATGAACAGCTTGACTACTGCCATGAACGGCATCGCCGCGCCGCGCGGGCGGGCTTCAAAGTTGCCGCGCGGCGGCTCTGGCGCCAGCCAGTACAGCAGCGGGGCGAGCACCAGCCCGGCCCCCCCGGCAATATAGAATGCCATCCGCCAGTCATAAGCGCTGGCGATCAGCCCGCCGCCGATCACGCCCAGCATCAGCCCTACCGGTGTGGCGCTGGTGAACAGCGACACCGCCAGCACGCGCCGCTCGGGCGGGAAATAGTCGCTCATGACCGACAGCGACGGAGCAATCCCGCCCGCTTCGCCAAAGGCCACTCCGATCCGCGCGATCGCGAGCAGCGCGAATGAGGTCGCAAATCCGGTCAGCAGGGTAAAGAAACTCCACAGGAAGCACGCCACGGCGATAATCCGGATGCGGTTGGCGCGGTCTGCCAGCATGGCCACCGGCAAGGTGATGCAGCTGTAGAATACTGCAAACAACGTGCCGGTAAGCAGGCCGACTTGCGTGTCGGACAGCAGCATCTCGGCCTTGATCGGTTCGATCAGCACCGCCAGGATCTGCCGGTCGAGGAAATTCATGATATAAGCCAGCGTCAGCAGGATCACCCCGGTCCAGCGCCCGTGTACGGCCATCCCGCTGCCGAGCGCCGCCTCGGCCGGTGCAGTCTTGATCCCTGCACATGTCACCACGCCATATTCTCCCGTTAGTGGCGCTTTGCGCCTGCACTCTGTGACTGGATCAGGTTGCCATCATGGTCCGGTCGATGCGGGGCCAGACCCCATCATCGGCCTTGTCGACCAGCCCTTCGAACGACGTCAGTTCAAGCCGTGCGGACAGCGCGATCGGCGGGGTCAAGGCATCCTCGCCTTCGCCCGCTGCCTGCGCGGCCCGCAGCATCATGGTTCGAAACGTGACGATGGCCTTGTCGCTCGATCCCAGCCGGTCCTCGCTGCGGTCGGCGATCCGGCCCATCGATTCCCACATTGCCATGTCCTGCACGGGAATACCGTAGATCCCGGTGAAGTCCCCGGCGCGCATTGCGGCGCGGTCCTGCAGGTATCCGTTGGCGGCGTTGCGAACCTTGCGATAGGTCACGGCTGCCACGTCCTTGCCCACTTCCGCCCCGCAGAATCGCCGCCAGTCATCCTGCGCGATCCCCTTGGCCGGATCGGTGTGCCACGCGATCCAGTAGAACATCGTGTTCTCGTCATCGGTCGGCACCAGCATCTGGCTCAGCCGGTAGCGGTCGGTCGGCGGGATGTGAACGGTGAACGGCGCCTGGAACACGGTGACGCGGATGTAATCGCGCAAGTCCGGATCGTGGATCGGGGTACGGATCGCGGCATAGCGAAAGCCGAAATCGAGCTTCTGGACGTCCAGCCGCGGCGATTTGTCCGCTGATGGCCGCAACCACGCCGTACTGGTCGCGGTTGAACTGGCGACGGTTTCGGCCGACGGCATGTTGGTTGAATGAAGGCTTGAACTGTGGGCCGAATCAATCGATCCTTCAAGCACTTGCGCCCAGTTGCAATCGGCATGGACCTTGACCACGCTGATGTTGCCTGCCGCCGCCTGCGCCCAGATCGGCGGATCGAATGGCGTCACGTTGTCCGGATCACCCATCCACACCCACACGAAGCCGCCACTCTCCACCACCGGAAACGCCCGCGCCGCAATCTTTTCGGACAAGGGCGTGCCGACCGGTTCGGACGGCATTTCGGTAATCGCGCCGGTCACGTCGAACTTCCAGCCGTGGTAGAGGCAGCGCAGCCCGCACTCCTCGTTCCGGCCATAGACGAGCGAGGCGCGGCGGTGCGGACACAGTTCGTCCAGCACGCCGACCCGCCCCTGCGTATCGCGAAACACCACCAGGTTTTCCCCCAGCAGCCGGGCTTTGCGGGGCGCCCCGTCCGGCTCCGCCACGTCCTCGCTCATGCAGGCGGGAAGCCAGTAGCGGCGCATCAATGAGCCCATCGGCACACTGCCTTCTACCCGGCATAGCGTATCATTGTGCTGCGGCGTCATGCGTCCCACGGCCCTTCCTGAACCACCCAATTTTCCCGACCTTACAAAGCCGAGTTGAAATTGCTTCTATATCTAAGTAATAGCATGATCAAGGCACATTGCTGCGGCAAGGCCGAAGGAATCGACCAGGCCTGATCTGGCAGGTATCGCAGCGGCGAGGAGCTGATTGGGGTTGAGCATGACAGTTGGCGGAAACATCAATCTGGGGGTGATCGGCCTGGGCCGGGGGCTGGTGCTGGCCCTGCCCGCCCTGGCCGCGCATCCTGAAATCAGGCTGGTGGCCGCCGCCGATCCGCGCGATCCGGCAAGGGCGCGGTTTGCCGCAGAGTTCGGTGCGCGCACTTATGCCGATTGGCAGGACTTGCTGGCCGATCCGGCCATCGACGCGGTCTATATCGCCGCGCCGCATCAGTTCCACGCCGCGCAGGCGATCGCAGCGGCGCAGGCGGGCAAGCACGTGCTGGTCGAAAAGCCGATGGCGATCAGCCTGGACGATTGCCGCGCGATGGCGCGCGCCGCCGCGCTGGCCGGAACCGTGCTGATAACCGGGCCGAGCCACAGTTTCGACACACCGGTCCGCCACGCCGCCGCGCGGATCGCCGAAGGCGCACTGGGCGCACCGCGCCTGATCACCGCGCTCAACTATACCGATTTCCTCTATCGCCCGCGCCGTCCTGAAGAACTCGACCCCGCGCAAGGCGGCGGGGTGATGCTGAGCCAGGCCGCCCACCAAATCGACGTTGTCCGGCTGCTGGCTGGCAGTGCGCTGCGCAGCGTGCGCGCCGTGACCGGCGATTGGGATGCCGCGCGGCCCAGCGAAGGGGCCTATGCCGCACTGCTGGACTTTGCGAACGGCTGTGCCGCAACGCTGACCTACAGCGGCTATGCCCGGTTCGACAGCGATGAACTGCAAGGGTGGACCGGCGAATTCGGGCAGCCCAAGGATGCCGCAGCGCACGGCAACGCCCGCCGCCGGATTGCCGCATTGGCTCCCGCTGACGAAGCCGCGGCCAAGCTTTCGCGGGCATATGGCGGCGCGGACTCCAGCACGCCTCCGCCGCCAATCGCCAACGAACAGTTCGGGCTGGTACTGGTCAGTTGCGAACGCGCCGACCTGCGGATCGTCCCCGATGGCGTCTGGACTTACAGCGACAGCGCGCGCAGTTTCACCGCCCTGCCGCCGCCACCTGCCGCGCAGTACAACGCCGTGGCGGCATTTGCCGATGCCTGTCTGGGCCGTGGTCTGCCGCCGCAAGCCGGGGCGTGGGGCATCGACACGGTCAAAGCCTGCCTCGCACTTGCCCGGTCGGGCCGTGAGCGGCGCGAAATCACGATCGAGCCGGAGGGCCAGGCCGCATGAGTAAACTACCGCTGACCTTGGCCTGCTGGAACTATGACCGCACCGCCGCGCTGACCGACGGGCGCGTTTCGCCCGAAGGGATCGACCTCAACACCATTGTGCTGGATGTCGAGGAAACGTTCTTCCGGATGTTGCGCCACCGCGAATTCGACGCGGCGGAAATGTCGCTGTCGTCCTATTGCGTCGGACTGGGCCGGGGCGGAACGGACTTCGTGGCGCTGCCGGTGTTTCCGTCACGGTTCTTCCGCCATTCGTGCATTTTCGTATCGGCGCAATCCGGCATCACCACCCCCGCCGATCTGGTTGGCAAGCGGATCGGGGTGCCCGAATACCAGATGACCGCCCCGGTCTGGATTCGCGGCATCCTGCAGGACGAATTCGGGATCGAGCCGGCCTCGGTCCACTATTTCAGCGGAGGGGAGGAGACCCCGGGCCGCGCGGAAAAGCTGAAGCTGAACCTGCCGGAACGGTTCCGGCTCAGCCCGATCGGCCCCGGCCAGACGCTGGCGCGGATGCTGGCCGATGGCGAAATCGACGCGCTCTATACTGCCCGTGCGCCCAGCACGTTCTATTCCGAGCCGGGCGCCGTCCGGCGGCTGTTCCCGGATTTCGTGGCGGAAGAGCAACGCTATTTCGGCAAGACCGGGATTTTCCCGATCATGCACGTGATCGCGCTGCGCCGCGATATCTATGACCGTAACCGCTGGATCGCCCGTTCGCTGTTAAAGGCCTTCGCCCAGGCGAAAGCGTTGGCACAGGCCGAACTGCGCAGCTCGGCCTCGCTCAAGACAATGCTGCCATGGCAGATCGCCATGCTGGAGCAGACCACCACGACAATGGGCGAGGACTGGTGGCCTTACGGCGTGGATGCCAACCGGGCGGTGCTGGAAACCTTCACGCGCTACCACCACGAACAGGGCCTCTCGCCACGTCAGCTTGCGATTGACGAGCTTTTTGCGCCCGAGACATTTGCCGAATACGTGATCTGAACCAGCACCGGACCGGAGAGCCCACTTCATGAGTTCCGTCGAATTGATCGAAGTTGGCCCGCGTGACGGGCTTCAGAACGACAGCGTCATCCTGCCGACCGAAACCAAAGTAGAACTGATCCGCAAACTGATCGCGGGCGGAGCGCGGCGGCTGGAAATCGCCAGCTTCGTCAATCCGCGCCGCGTGCCGCAGATGGCCGATGCCGAGGCTGTGATCGCGGGGCTGGGCGTTTGCGATGCGGTGCGAATCGGATTGGTGCTCAACCAGCGCGGAGCCGAGCGCGCCATCGCCAGCGGGATCGACGAACTGGGCGCGGTGTGCGTGGCCAGCGACAGCTTCGGCATCCGCAACCAGGGCCAGGACAGCGCAGCCACGGTCGATACCGCGCTGGCGATCCTGCGCCTGGCCGCCGCCGCCGGACGGCGTGCGCAGGTGACCATCGCAGTGGCATTCGGCTGCCCGTTTGAAGGCGAAGTGTCTGCTGACCGGGTGATCGACATCGCCCGCAGTCTGGCCGCAGGCAACCCGCGCGAGATTGCCCTGGCTGACACCATCGGCGTGGCGGTTCCGGCGCACGTCAGCCAGCTGGTCACGGCGGTGCGCCAGGCCGTCGCACCGATCCCGGTCCGGGCGCACTTCCACGACACGCGCGGCACCGGCATCGCCAACGTTTGGGCGGCAGTCGAAGCGGGCGCGACAATGATCGACAGTTCCATTGGCGGGCTGGGCGGCTGCCCGTTTGCACCGGGCGCGGCAGGCAATGTCGCGACCGAGGATGTACACTACCTGCTCAGCCGGTCCGGGATCGCCACCGGCCGCGCTGCCGCCGACCTTGCCGCCACCTCGGCATGGCTGTCCGGCCACCTGGGCAAGCCGATGCCGACCCGCGTCGGCGATGCCCCCGATTTTCCGCCATCCGTTGAAAAGGTTTCAGACCATGACTGCTGAAGGCGCGCTCGCCGGTTTGCGCGTAATCGAACTGGGGCAACTGATTGCCGGGCCATTCTGCGGCCAGCTGCTGGGCGATATGGGGGCTGATGTCATCAAGGTCGAACCGCCCGGCACCGGCGATCCGATGCGGCAATGGGGGCGCGGGGCCAACAAGCTGTGGTGGGAAGTGATCGGCCGCAACAAGCGCTCGGTCACCGCCAACTTGCGCATCCCCGCCGGGCAGGAACTGGTCCGCGAACTGGTCCGCGATGCCGACGTGCTGATCGAGAACTTCAAGCCCGGCACGCTGGAAAAGTGGGGGCTGTCACCCGACAAGCTGCTGGCAATCAATCCGCGGCTGATCATCGCCCGGATTTCAGGCTATGGCCAGACCGGCCCCTATTCGGGCCGCGCCGGGTTCGGCGGGATTGGCGAGGCGATGGGCGGCTGGCGCTATATCGTCGGTGAACCCGATCGCCCGCCCGCGCGGATGGGCGTGTCGATTGGCGACACCCTGACCGCGACTTATGCCTGCATGGGCATTCTGGCTGCGCTTCAGGCCCGCACCCGCACGGGCAAAGGGCAGGTGATCGATGCCGCGCTGTATGAATCGGTGCTGCAGGTCATGGAAAGCCTCGTGTCGGAAGCGGACATTTCGGGCGAGGTGCGCGAACGGTCCGGCTCGATCCTGCCGGGCATCGCCCCGTCCAATGTCTATCCGTGCAGCGACGGCGACCTGATGATCGGCGCGAACAAGGATGAACTGTTCGCCCGGCTCGCCCAGGTCATGGGGCAGCCCGAACTGGCCAGCGATCCGCGCTATGCCACCCATGTCGCCCGCGGCGAGCACCAGGCCCAACTGGACGACCTGATCGCGGACTGGACGCGCGGGTTCGGCGTGGCCGAACTCGAAGCGCTGATGGTCGCCGCCAGTGTCCCCGCCGGCCGGGTCTATCGCGCGCCCGACTTGCTGAACGATCCGCACATCGACGCGCGAGCGGCGATCGTGGCGGTCGAAACCGGGCGTTGGGGGCCGGTGAAGATGCAGAACTGCTTCCCGTTGCTGTCCGGCACCCCCAGCCGCATCCGCAAGGCCGCGCCGGTCATCCCCGGCGAGGATAACGCGGCGGTCTATGCCGAATTGCTGGGGATGGACCCCGCGCAGCTGGCCAGTCTGAAGGAAGCGGGCGCGATCTGAGCGTCCGCCGACTGGCCCGGCTGTGACCGACTGGCCCGGCGGGGCATCGGCGTCATGACACCGAACGGTCGCGGCCTTCCCAGTAGGGCGCGCGCAGTTCGCGCTTCAGCACCTTGCCCGATGCGTTGCGCGGCAGGGCGGGAATGAACTCGACTGTCTTGGGTAACTTGTAGGCTGCAATCCGGTCCCGCGCCCAGTCGATCACGGCTTGCGCGCTGGGCGCTTCCGGCCCGGTGACGACGATTGCCTTGACCTCTTCGCCCCAGCGCTCCGACGGAATGCCGATCACCGCGACTTCGACCACCCCGGGGCAGCCGGCGAGCGCGTTTTCCACTTCGGCCGGATAGATGTTTTCGCCGCCTGACACGATCATGTCCTTGACCCGGTCCTGCACGAAATAAAAGCCCGCGGCATCGCGGATGCCCGCATCGCCGGTGTGCAGCCAGCCATTGCGGATCGCGTCGGCGGTGGCTTCGGGATTGCGCCAGTAGCCGGTGGTGAGCATCGCCCCCCGGATTGCGATTTCGCCCACCATCCCATCCGGCAGCGGCAAACCGTCCGGCCCGAGGATCGCCATTTCCAGCCCGGCCCACGGCTTCCCGCAGGACCGCAGCAGCGCGCCATGGTGGTCCTGCGGAGCGAGGTAAGACCCGCCGCCAGCTGATTCGGTCATCCCGTAGTACTGCACGAAATCGCAGCCAAACCGCGCCTGCGCGCCGGTCAGCACCGCCTCGCTGATCGGCGAGGCCCCATAGCCGATCGACCGCATCGAACTGACATCGGCAGTGCTGCCCGAATGGAGCAGCGCGTTGATCATCGCGGGTACCAGGAACGTCCGGGTCACGCCATCACGGGCGATTGTCGCCATGACCTCACCCGCTTCGAATTCCCGGTGGACGATCACGTGGCTGCCCGCAGCAAGCGAGGCCATCACGACGTTGAAGCCCGCGACATGGAAAATCGGCACCGCGATCAGCACGGTGTCCGCCGCGTCATAATCAAACCCCGGGATCTGCCGCGAAGCGACCAGGAAAGCGGCATAGTTCGCATCCGACAGGCACGCGCCCTTGGGCCGCCCGGTGGTGCCGCTGGTGTAAAGTTGCAGGATATCACCCCCCGGCCCCTCCGGCAGCGCGGCCGGCCGCAGCTCGCCGCGGTCGATCCGGGGGTGGCCCGGCCGGTCGAACCCGGCGGTAACAATCTGCGGCGGCGCGGCAACTTGCGCGCAAGCCTCCTGCGCCAGCGCCAGCAAGTCTTCGGACACGACCAGCAGCGGGGCCTGCGAATGGTCAAGGATATAGGCGATCTCGGTCACGCTCAGCCGGTAGTTGATCGGCAGGAAACAGCCATCGGCCAGCGCCGCGCCGAACCCGGTGTCGAACCACTGAATGCTGTTCATCCCCAGCCACGCCGTACGCTGCCCCGCCTTCAACCCCAGCGCGCCGAGATTGGCGCAGGCCCGCCCGGCGCGCGCGCCCAGCTCGGCATAGCTGAAAGTCTCGCCGCCGACAGTGACCGCCGGGCGATCCGCCAGCCGCTGCGCCTGCAGCGCCGGAATGTCCCGCACCGACCGCATGCTTGCCTGATTGTTCATACCCGCTCTCCCAAAGTCCGCTGTCGCCGCGTTAACCCGCGCCTTTTCCCCGTTGACCATGGGCCTTGCAGCGATGCAACATGGTCAACGAATTTGACAGCTTTTAATTAGATATCTATGCATATACCAAAGGCATCGGTAAAGTGTGATGCACAGGTTGAGGAGAGTCGACAATGGCACAGGCAAAGAACACGGAATTCGAATTTCGCGGGGTCAACCATCTGGCGCTGGTCTGCCGCGACATGGCCAAGACGGTGGAATTCTACCGCGATATCCTGGGCATGCCGCTGACCAAGACGATCGACCTGCCGGGCGGCATGGGCCAGCATTACTTCTTCGATTGCGGCAACGGCGATTCGCTGGCGTTCTTCTGGTTCCCGAATTCGCCCGATGCCGTCCCCGGCATTTCCTCACCCGCGCAGCTGCCGCGCCGGGGCAGCTTCATTTCGGCACAAGGTTCGATGAACCACATCGCGTTCGACGTATCGCCCGAAAAGTTCGACGAATATGTCGAGAAGCTGCGCGCCAAGGGCATCGACATCTCGCCGGTCTCGAACCACGATGATTCTCCGACCCAGGTCAGCGAAACGCTGAATGACCGGGTGTTCGTACGCTCGGTCTATTTCTTCGATCCGGACGGGGTCTGCCTCGAACTGGCGGCATGGACCCGCTCGCTGAACGCGAGCGATGTCGACCCGGCCCAGCGCCCGATGACCGAGGCGGACCTGCACACTGCCGCCTGAATTCAGGCGTCCGGTCCGGACACAATAAACGCCGCCCTCATGCGATGAGGGCGGCGTTTTTGTGTGTGACCGAATTATCAGCGGTTCTGCGTGGCCGCCGGGCTGAGGAAATCGGCGGCGTTGAACCCTGCGGGTGCGGCCACTTCGACGATGGGGTCCGTGCGGTTGTCGTATTCCAGCTGCAACGCCCGGGTCATCACCGCGTGCATCGCATAGAGGCAGGTGATGTAGGTATATTCGAAAATCTGTTCGTCATCCCAGAACGTCTTGAGCTTGGTGAACACTTCGTCCGGCACGCGGCCATCGCCCGCAGTCAGGCAATCGGCATAGGCCAGCACGGCGCGTTCGTGATCGTCAAACACGTCCGACACGGTCCAGTGCGGGATCGCAGCAATTTTTTCATCGGCCACACCCAGCCCGCGCAGCGATTTGCAGTGCTGTGAGAACACGAACTGACTGCCCTTCACCCAGCCCGCGCGGGTCTGGCCGAGTTCGCGCAGCACCGGATCGATCTTGCGGGCCGGGTGGCGATAGACCGCAAAGCCATCGACAGCGTGCTGGAAGATGTCGGGCGCAAGCGCGAAGACCGTCCACCAATCCCCCGGCGTTCCCGTGGCGGTGCCGGGTTCGGCCACCGGATCGCGGTCCCCGAACAGCCGCTGGTAATAGCGCTGGACCACTTCGGCCGTGACTTCCGATTTCGGCACCTGGCGCAGAACGGGCATCGCACTCTCCCTTGGTCAATTCTGTTTGGTTCAGTTCGCAAACTTGCGGAATTCGGCAACCTGCGCCGAATCGAAATACTCGTCCAGCCGGGTGATCCGGCCATTTTCAACCTTGCACAGGATGCAGGCGTGGAGCGTCAGCCGCACGCCATCCTGGCGGGTGCCATGCAGGTTATGGCGCTGCACAAATCCGCCGGGAAACACCTCGCGCTGCAACACTTCATAGCGCCGGTCGCTGATCCGCAAGGCCATTCCGCGCAGCGTGGCGAGATTTTCGTCGCGGGTCTGTTCCAGGTCGTCGGTGTTGTGCCAGATCGCCGCGCGCGCGTCATAGCAGTCGCGCACCGTTTCAATGTCTCCGGCTTCGACAGCGGCAAAGAACCGGTCGGCCAGATCGAGAATGTCCTGCATGCGCTCCTCCTGCTGGAATGGAGCACGCCGCCAGTCGAGGGAGGCGACCGGCGGCGTGCGAGCGGATCAGAACTTCGCGCCGAGCGTCACGCCATACGTGCGCGGCGGGCTGTAGAAGCGCTGGATGAAGAACTGCGCGGTCGGCGTCAGCGCCGCCACATAGGTCTTGTTGGTCAGGTTCTTGCCCCACAACTGGACGCGGAACCGGCTGTCTGCGCTGGTCCAGCCGAGCGAGGCGTCGACCAGCGTATAATCGCCCGCGATCCCGGCCGCATCGTTGGTGACGGTGTTATAATACGTGCTCTTGTACAGCACCGAACCGCGCGCGGTCAGGTCGCCCGAACTGCCCAGCGGGATGGTGTATTCTGCGGTAAAGTTGGCCTGCCACTTGGGCGCGCGCACCAGCTTGAGGTAACGGTAATCCTCATCGCGCAGATAGGTGCCGTTAGGCAGCAGCGTGACTTTGCCCCCGCAGGCCGACGTCGGCGCGGTGGCATAGGACTGCGGCCCGTTCAGGTCGGCGCAGAAATCGGTGTATTTGCTGTCCAGATAACCGATGTTCACGCCCAGGTTCAGGTTTGATACCGGACGCAGCGCGAGTTCCAGCTCAACCCCCTTGGTGGTCGCCGCGCCGATGTTCTGCGATGCGGTTTCCTGACCCGACGCAACGTTCGGGTTGGGGAAGAACACGCCGAATTCAAGCTTCTTGAACCTGGTGACGAAGCCCGCAAGGTTGACCCGCAGCATCCCGTTCAGGAAATCGCCCTTGAACCCGGCTTCCCACAGTTCCGAGGTGTTGTCCTCGGTCGGCCCGGCCGTGGTCAGCGTGGCCGCGCGCGCGCCATAGCCGCCGCCCTTGTAGCCCTGGTTATAGATCGCATAGGCCATCAGATCGGGATTGAACTTGTAGTCGATTCCGGCCTTGAACGTCGCGCGGTTACGCGAATAGGCATTCTTGAACGCCTTGTTCGCGGTAAAGTTGGTGTTGGCGATCTGCTCCATCTCGGCCAGCGACTTCACGAATTCGCGCGACGAGAACCGCGACGGCGAAATCAGCGTGCCGGTCGGATCGCGGAAAAAGTCCTTTTGCTCCCAGCTCTGGCGCACGCCCAGCGTCACGTTCAGCTTGTCGGTGACGCCATAGATCAATTGCGCGAACAGCGCCTTGGCGGTGTTGGACTGCTGGACATAGTCCTGGCTGCCAAAGTTGAGCGACGGGGCCACCAGCACCGGCAGGGTCGGGAACGCCTGGGTCAGCTTGAAACTCTGGTTGAGGTAATAGCCCCCGACCACGAGGCTAAGCCGGCTGAGTGCATCGTCGCGGTCCGAAAAGTCGGTCGCCAGCCGCAGTTCCTGGCTGAACTGCTTGTGGGTCTGCAACCGGAAGGTCGGGAAAAAGTTGATTTCCGAACCGTCGAAATCACTGTCGTTGAAATCGTCGGTCTTGATGTAACCGGTGACCGACGTCGCGACCACCGAACCCAGGTCCGCCTCAACCTTGCCGATCAGGCCCCACTGGTCGGATTCGTGCAGGCTGGGGAAGTCACGCCCGATGGTATAAGGGCCATCGTTCGGTTCTTCGAAGCCGAAGATCAGGTAATGCAGCTTGGTCCGGTCCGGCGCGGAATCGCCGCCTGGGGCGCTCGACCGGTCCTTGACGAGGAACCCCTTGAGGTTGACGGTCAGCGCGTCTGATGGCGTGAACAGGATCGTGCCGCGCAAGGTCAGCTTGTCCTGACCGCCGACATCGTCGCCGTTCACGCGGTTGGTGAAATACCCGTTCGCGGTCTGCTTGTTGACCACCAGCCGCACCGCCAGCTGATCGCGGACCAGCGGCAGATCGACCGCGCCTTTCACGTCGAGACGGCCATAGTTGCCGATGGTTGCTTCGGCCTGGACTCCGCCATTCATGTCGGGGTTTTTCGAGAAGGCTGAAATCCCCCCCGCCAGCGAGTTCTTGCCGAACGAGGTGCCTTGCGGGCCGCGCAGGATTTCCACCCGTTCCATGTCGAACGTGTCGAGCAAGGTCGCCACCGGGCGCGTCACGAATACCCCGTCAATCGATACGCCAACCGGGCTTTCCTCGGTCGATTCGATCCCCTGGGCACCCAGCCCGCGAATGTGGATCGCGGCCGAGTTGGGGAACGTTGCCACCGGCTGGATGTTCACGTTGGGCGTGGACGGCGCCAGATCGCTGAGATTGCGGGCGGCCTGCCGATCGAGCTTGGCTTCGCTGAACGCGGAAATCGCCTGCGGCACATCCTGCAAGGTTTCCTTCTTGAAACGCGCAGTAACGACGATCTCGTCGCGGTCGTCCGCTTCGTCAGTAGCGCTGACTGCTCCACTTTGCGCGAATGCGGCCGGTGCCCAGGCACCACAAATTGCGATCGCCGCTGCTCCCGACAGGAACCGGCGCAATTCAACCTTACCCATTTGGCTCTCCTCCATCTCCCTGCAGGACAGGGGCCCCTATACTCCGCGATCCTTCAGTGTCGCCGATGCTTAGCACTCTAATTACATGACTTGGTATGGCAAGCAATCAGGCTTGTCCAGCGGATGCTTGGTGCGTGCGGCATGCGTCAATAACATTGACGACAGCCGTTGCCGAAGCGCCACAGTCGGCCAATCCGCTGGCACTGGGTCAGCACCGATCTCAATCAACACCGGGCCAAAGCGCACGCACATCCACAATCCGGCCCGCGATCGCGGCGGCGGCTGCCATCGCCGGGCTCATCAGGTGGGTGCGTCCGCCCGTGCCCTGCCGGTTTTCGAAATTGCGGTTGGAGGTCGAAGCGCAGCGTTCACCCGGTTCCAGCCGGTCATCGTTCATCGCTGCACAGAGCGAGCACCCCGGTTCGCGCCATTCGAAGCCGGCGGCCAGAAAGTCCTGATCCAGCCCCTCCGCTTCGGCCTGCGCCTTGACCAGCCCCGATCCCGGCACGACCTGCGCGCGCACCGTCGCCGCCACCCGCCGCCCGCGCACCACGGCAGCAGCCGCACGCAAATCGTCGATCCGGGCGTTGGTACACGATCCGATGAACACCCGGTCGATCCCCAGCCCCAGCAACGGCTGGCCGGGCGTGAGGCCCATGTATTCAAGCGCACGGGCGATCTGCGCCTGTTCGCGCGGATCGGTGCTGGCGGCGGGATCGGGCACCACCCCGCCAATCCCCAGCGTCTGCGCCGGGCTGGTCCCCCAACTGACCAATGGCTCGATCTGGCCCACGTCGATCACCACTTCGCGGTCGAAGACTGCGCCGGGATCGGACGTCAGCGCCAGCCAGCGCGCGGTTGCCGCCTGCCATGCCGCACCGCGCGGGGCCGCCGGGCGGCCTTCCAGATAAGCCAGCGTCACCGCGTCGGGCGCGATCAGCGAACACGGCGCACCGGCCTCGATGCTCATGTTGCACAGCGTCATCCGCGCTTCCATCGACAGCGCGCGCACCGCTGGTCCGGCGAATTCGATGCCAAACCCGGTTGCCCCGGCCTGCCCCAGTTCGCGCACCACATGCAGCGCGATATCTTTGGCCGTGATCCCCGGCCGCAGCGCACCATCCAGCGTGACACGCAAGCTGCGCGGGCGTTTGCGGCGCAAGGTTTGGGTGGCCAGCACGTGTTCGACATCGCTGGTGCCGATCCCGAACGCCAGCGCGCCAAACGCTCCGTGGGTCGACGTATGGCTGTCACCGCAGGCAATTGTCATGCCCGGCTGGGTGCGCCCCTGTTCCGGCGCGACCACGTGGACAATGCCGTTGCGGGCATCGCCCAGCGCAAAGCTTTCGATCCCGAATTCGGCCACGTTGGCGGCGAGTGTCTGCAACTGGAGCCGCGCGGCAGCATCGCGGACCGCTCCAACGCCGTTCGATTGCCCGTGCGTTGGCACGCTGTGGTCCGCCAGCGCCAGCACCCGCGACGGTTGGCGGACGGTGCGCCCCGCCAGCCGCAACCCTTCGAACGCCTGCGGCGTGGTTGCCTCGTGCAGCAAGTGCAAGTCGACATACAGGATCGCCTCATCGCCATCCATCGCGACCAGATGGGCGTTCCACAGCTTGTCATGCAGGGTCAGTGCAGCGGCCTGCAAGCCGGTCTGCGGCAACGTCATGGGCAGCTCTCCAATACACTTAGATGGCTAAGTATATCGTTTGCCCGACGTTGGCAAGTTTCCGGGCCTGCGCTATTCCGGACCTGCGCGGCGCATCACGCTGTCGGCCTCATCCTGCAGATTGTCGATCACATGGCACAGCAACGTGCGCAGCTGATCAACCTCGGCCTGGCTTAACCCGGCGATCGCCATGTCGTTGACCTCGGCCACAAAAGGCAGCAGCTTCAATTCCAGATCACGCGCGGATTGCGTCACGAATACATTGGTGATGCGCCGGTCGACGGTATTGGGTACGCGCCGGATATAACCACTTTTCTCAAGACTTTTCAGAGCAACCACCGTCGTCGGCTCGCGCATTCCGACCCGGCGGCTGAGTTCGCGCTGACTGAGACCGTCTTCGGCCCACAGCACGCGCAAGAAGCGCCACTGCCCCGCCGTTACCCCCATCGGCAAGGTCCGCTTTTCCAGCACGCGCGAGAAATTGCGAAAGCCAATTCGACAAAGATAGCCCAGGCTGCTTTCAGGTTTGGCATAAAATTCAGAAACGCGAGGTTGGGTTGCGACAGTCATCGATCTGAAATCCACATAAGCATGCCCCGCACCGACGCCGATACCGGGGTGATTTGCAGCAAGCATAACCGATCATGTTGGTCGTTCATATCCCACACCACCGGGGCTTTGGCCCTGCCTGCTTGATTTGCTTAGATATGTAACTATTCTGCCTGGTGAAGCAAGGTACAAGGTATGATTGATCCCCCCGCAACCACCGCGACGCAACCGCCTCGCCACACCACGCCCGACCGGATCGGCGGTTTCGCCGCGTGTCTGGCACAGGCCAATATCGATACCGACCAGATCATTCCGGCCCGCTACATGACCACGATTTCGCGGTTCGGGCTTGGCCAGCATTTGTTTCGCAACTGGCGCTATCACCCCGATGGCAGTCCGCGGGCCGATTTCGTGCTGAACCAGCCGCCGTGGGATCGGGCCGCGATTTTGCTGGCGGGGGAAAACTTTGGCTGCGGTTCATCCCGTGAACACGCCCCATGGGCGCTGGCGGACTTCGGCATCCGGTGCGTGATTGCCGGGAGCTTTGGCGACCTCTTCCGCGAAAATTGCCGCCGTAACGGGATCACCCTGATTTCGCCGCTGTCCGGCCATGAGGACATCGCCGCTGCCTGCCAGCGTGGCGAACCGCTGGAGATCAACCTGGCCCGCCGCGTGATCGTTACGCCTGATGCCCGTGAACATGCTTTCGCGTTTGCGTCGGGCCATGAAGACTATGCCACTCGCCCGCTCGACGAAATCGCCCGGACCCTGAAGTTCGAAGCCGAAATTGCCGCGTTTGAACACCGCCTTGAGGGGCCCGCCCGATGACCACGCCCAACGCTGACTGGCCGCATTTGCTCGGCACGCCGCTCTGCACTGCCGATTTTCACGTGGAAGGCGCGATCATGTCGCTTGGCCAATCGCCGTGGGCCGAACGGCGCGTCGGCTATGTCACCGGCGGTTCATTCGCCGGGGACCGGCTGCGCGGTGCGATTCTGCCCGGCGGCGGCAACTGGTCGATGGCCGGGACCGCGCCCGATGGCAACGCCGTCGGCACGTTCGATGCCCGCGCGATCTGGCAGACCGATGACGGCGCGATGATCTATGTCACTTATACCGGCCGCACCGCGATCCCGCCGGACGTCGGCGCGGCATTCCGTGCGGGCCGGAACGATGTCGATCCAGGGCAGTACTACATCCGGATCGCCCCCGTGTTCGAAGTTGCGGACCAACGCTATGGCTGGCTCAACGGCATCCTGGCGGTCGGCATCGGCCACCGCATGCCATGGGGCATCCGCCACTTCATCTACGCTATCGGGTAGCGTTCCGGGCCGCGCCGCTCGGTCGGGCGGCGGGGTCAGAGTTTCGCGCGGATCCAGTCGGCGATCAGGTCCGCCGCCACATTGCGATGCGCGGGGGAATCCTCGAAATAATGCGCGCCGGGGATCAGTTCGATCTGCTTGTCGGCCGATCCGACCGCGTCGAAGATCCGGGTGGCATCGCTGGGGAACACCCCGGTATCGCCCGTGCCCTGGATCACCAGCGCGGGCAGCTGGAATTTTGCGAGGTGCGGTGCGCCCTGGCACTTCGACGTTTCCAGGCTCCACATCGACAGCCAGGTCCTGATCGTGTTGACCCGCCCGATGCTGGGCGTCTTGTTGGCGATTTTCGGATCGCCGCGATAACACATGTTGGGCAGCCGGTCCGACGGGTCGAGCGTGGGATCGATGCAGCGCAAGTCACCCCAGCAGCGGAACATCGGGAACAGCCGGTCCGGCACTCCCGCCGCGTTGAGCCGCGCGAGTTCGGTCCTGGCCCAATCGGTGATGCGCTGGTTGCGGGCGCGCTGCGCGGCGCGATATTTTGCCACGAATTCGGATGAATAGGGCGGCCCATTGTCCGGATTGAACGGATCAAGCTCGGCAATTGTCGGCACCGGGTCCGTCTCGTCCGCGACCGAGGCATCCATCCAGTCGGTCAGGACTTCGGGGCGGCCGACATGGGCGTTGAGCGAAATGTAAAGCTGCGCCGGAATCAGCGAAGCATAAGCCTCCGCCCCCGCCCCGCTGAGTTCGCCCGCCAGCGTCGCGGCGATTGCCTCACCCTGATAGGCCCCCATCAGCGAGCCACCGCCCGAATTGCCCAGAAGCACGATCTGTTCGACCCCGGCCACTTCCTTCAGCCAGCGCATCCCGACCAGAATGTCGAGAATCGCGTGCTCCAGCAGGAACTGGTCCTCAAACCCGCGATAGCGCGTGTTCCAGCCGAGGAACCCGAACCCCCGCGCGGCAATATAGGGGGCCATATAGTGCTCGGCAAAATCGACGTTGTAGTGGGTCGCGATCAGCGCCACTTTCGGACGCGGGGTGCCTTTGGGCGTCCAGTAGATCCCCTGGCACGGATTGCCACCGGCCATGATCCGGGGGGCGGTGGGCGATGCGGAGCTGACGAAGCGGTGGTCAACGGTCGCTTTCAATGGCGTGTCATCGAACATGGCAGATCCTCGCGCGGTGCGGCTCAAGCGGCCGATACGCCTAATGCATAGCATTCTAATTAACTACAGCAAGGGTTGATTGAGGGGCCTGCGCAGGCTAATGCTTAGTCATCTAAGTGAGTGACCATGAGCGAGAATCACGCCGCCATTGCCGAATGTTTGCGCCGCGCAGGCCTGCTTGCTGCCGGAGAGCTTCCGGTCATCACCGCCCTGTCCGGCGGGGTATCGTGCGACGTGTTCCGGATCGATACGGCCGCAGGCACGCTTTGCGCCAAGCGCGCGCTGCCCCGGCTGCGGGTGGCGACGGTCTGGGAGGCGCCTGTCGACCGTTCGCACTACGAAGTGGAGTGGTTGGCCGTCGCCCGCGCCGCCGGGCTGACTGTGCCGCGCGTGATTGCCGAACTGGCGGACGAACATGTATTTTTCATGGACTGGTTCCCGCCCGAGGATAACCCGGTGTGGAAGGCGGAACTGGCGGCCGGCCGGATCGATCCGGGGTTCGCCGCCGCAGTCGGCCACGCGCTCGCCGCGATCCACACGGCAACCCGCGCCGATCCGGCCATGGCCGAACGCTTCCCCACAGACGCCCTGTTCACGGCGCTGCGGATCGAGCCCTACCTGCTCCACACCGCGCGCGCGCATCCCGATCTGGCGGACGTGCTGGAAGGGATCGCCAGGCAGACACTCGCGACGCGCGACGCGCTGGTTCACGGCGACGTCAGCCCAAAGAACATCCTGTGCGGCCGGGCGGGACCGGTGCTGATCGACGCCGAATGCGCGTGGTACGGCGATCCCGCCTTCGACCTGGCGTTCTGCGCCACGCACCTGCTGCTGAAAGGGATCTGGCATCCGCAGTGGCAGCCGCAAACCGATGCCGCTTTTGCCGCGTTGCACAGCGCTTATCTGGGCCGGACCGCGCCCGCGCTGCGCACCGGGATCGAGCAGCGCACGATCGCGCTGCTGGCGGCGATCCTGCTGGCGCGGATCGATGGCCGCTCACCCGTCGAATACCTCACCGCCGAAGCGGATCGGGACCGGGTGCGCCGCGCCGCCCGAGAGCTTCTGCAAACCCCGCCGACCACGCTTGCCGGGTTTGGCGACCACTGGCGCCAACTGACAGGACATCCATGAAGACCACGATCACCAAGGTTCACGCCCGCGCCATCTGGGATTCGCGCGGCCGCCCCACCGTCGAAGCCGAAGTCGAACTGGCGGGCGGCGCGCTGGGCCGCGCGAGCGCTCCGGCCGGGGCATCGCGCGGCGCGCATGAGGCAATCGACTTGCGCGATGGCGGCACGCACCTTGCCGGGATGGGCGTGGCGAACGCAGTGGCCCAGACGCGCGCCGAGATCGCCCCGCGCCTGACCGGCCTGGACGCTGCCGATCAGGCAGCAGTCGACGCCGCGCTCTGCGAACTGGACGGCACACCGAACAAGGCGCGGCTGGGCGCGAACGCGACCGTCGCCGTTTCGCTCGCAGTGCTCCACGCCGCCGCCGCCGCCGCGGGCGAGCCGACCTGGCGCTGGCTGGCGCAGGACAGGCCGGTGCGCCTGCCGCTGCCCGAAATCCAGATTTTCGGCGGCGGGGCGCATGCCGGACGGCGCACCGATGTGCAGGACTTCATGGTGATGTGCCCGCGCGCCGGATCGATGGTCCGCGCGCTGGAAATGACCGCCGATGTCTACCGCGCGGCGGGCGCATTGATGGAAGAGGCCGGACTGCTGGCCGGAACCGCTGACGAAGGCGGATGGTGGCCCAACTTCACCTCGAACGAACAGGCCCTGGTGTTCCTGACCCGCGCGATCGAACGCGCCGGCTATCGGGGCGGAGAGGACGTCTACATCTCGCTCGACATCGCCGCGAACGAACTGAGCGCGGGCGATGGCTATCGCTTGCCGCTCGATAACCGCACGCTCACCACGGACGAGATGGTCGACCGGGTGGCGCAGTGGGTGCGAAAATATCCGCTGATCTCGATCGAAGACCCGGTCGGACAGGACGACATGGCCGGTATGGCCCGCGCGACCGCGCTGCTGGGCGATGAAATCCAGATCATCGGCGATGATTTCCTTGTCACCAATGCCGCCCGGGTGGAACGGGCACTGGCAGGCGGGGCGTGCAACGCCGCACTGATCAAGGTCAACCAGATCGGCACCGTCAGCGAAGCCGCCGCCGCGCTGACCGCCGCGCGCAATGCAGGCTGGGCCACGATTGTTTCAGCCCGCAGCGGCGAAACCGAAGATGTCAGCATCGCGCACCTTGCAGTCGGCTGGGACGCAGGGCAGATCAAGGTCGGATCGTTTGCAAGGTCGGAACGCATGGCAAAATGGAATGAACTGCTGCGGATCGAGGAGCAGCTCGGCAGCGCTGCCAGCTATGCCGGGATCGACGCCTTCCCGGCGGCTGTGCGGGCCAAACTGGCGCGATGAAAGCCGTCCTCCAGTATCGCGCCAGCCCAGGCTTCGCCGCGATCATCGAACAGAGCCGGGGGGCGGTAGCCGTCGCCATCGTCGATGAGGATGACGCAGCCGCGTTCATGCGCGAAATCGCCGATGCGGCGGTGCTGCTGCACGTGCTGAAACCGGTGACCGCGCAGATGATGGACGCGGCCCCGCAGTTGAAGCTGATCCAGAAGATCGGCGTGGGGGTGAACACGATCGATCTGGACGCGGCCCGCGCGCGCGGGATTGCGGTGTGCAACATGCCCGGCACCAACAGCCAGGCCGTGGCCGAACTGACGATGGGGCTGATGCTGGGTGCGCTGCGCCAGTTGGCCTATCTTGATCCGCTGACCCGCGCCGGGAACGGCTGGCACCCCGATGCGGCGCTGGTGGACCGCGTGGGTGAGATCGGCGGACGCACCGTGGGCTTCCTGGGCTATGGCGCAATCCCGCAGTTGCTGGCTCCGGCGCTGATCGCGCTGGGCGCGCGGGTGATCTACACGGCGAACAGTCCCAAGCCGGACCTGCCGGGGGTAGCGGTGTCGTTCGCGGAATTGCTCACCCACAGCGACATCCTGTCGCTGCATGTCCCGCTGACCGGCGCGACCGAACGGATCATCGACAGCGCCGCGCTGGCGGCCATGAAGCCCGGTGCGGTGCTGGTGAACACCGCGCGCGGCGGGCTGGTGGACGAAGCCGCGCTCCACGCCGCGCTGACCAGCGGCATGCTGGCCGGCGCGGGGCTTGACGTATTCGGCGCCGAACCCGCGTCCGCCGACAATCCGCTGTTCGCCCTGCCCAACGTGCTGGTTACGCCGCACGTCGCCTGGATCACGCAGGAAACGCTGCGCCGCAGCATGATCGTGGCATTCGAGAACGCCCGCCGGGTCGCGCAGGGTGCCGACCTGCTGCACCGGGTGGCCTGACATGACCGATGCACGCCAGCGCCCTGCCGTCGTCCTCGCATCCGGCCAACTCCTTACCGCCGCCTGCTGGACACCGCAGATCGAGGCGCTGAGCAGCGACTATGACCTGCGTATTGCCGATCATGGCCGCGATGACACCATCGGCGGCATGGCTGCGCGACTGCTGGCGGAAATGCCTGACCGGTTCGATCTGGTCACACACGCGATGGGCGGATTCGTGGCGTTTGAAGTGCTGCGCCGCGCGCCGCAGCGGGTGCGCAGCCTGGTGCTGTTCAGCACGCTTGCCCCCGCCGACCTGCCCGCGCAGACCGAGCGGCGGCAGGGTTACATCCGGCTGGTTGAAGCGGGCCGGTTCGATCAGGTGGTTGAGGAGCGCGTGCCGATCCTGCTCCACCCGGCCCGGCGCGAAGATGAAATGCTGCTCGGCATTGTCCGCCGCATGGCGCGCGAGACCGGAGCCGAGCGCTTCCTGCGCCAGCAACGCGCGATCATGACCCGCCCTGACAGCCGCCCCGGCCTGGCCGCGATTCCCTGCCCGACGCTGCTGGTCTGGGGCCGTCAGGACGGCATCGCCACCGAAGCGCACCAGCACGAAATGCTGGCCGCGATTCCCGGCTGCCGCCTGACCGTGATCGAGGATTGCGGCCATCTGGTAACGCTGGAAAAGCCGGCCACGGCCAGCAAACTGCTGGCCGGGTGGCTCGGGCACGGCGCGATCAGCCGATAACGGGAAGTCGGAGAAATGCCGGCCGCGCAGCAGCTCAGTGCGCGCTTGACCGGCAGGGAGCGGTTCGCATCAGACTGACACCTCTGCCCTGTGCGGTTCGATGAAACCTCACAGTTCAATCCGCCGCAGGCGCAGCGCATTGGTGATCACGCTGACCGAGGACAGTGCCATCGCCGCCGCTGCAATGATGGGCGAGAGCATAATGCCAAACAGCGGATAGAGCGCGCCCGCCGCCACCGGGATGCCCGCCACGTTGTAAGCGAAAGCGAAGAACAGGTTCTGCCGGATGTTGGCCATGGTTGCGTGACTGAGGTGCCGCGCCCGCGTGATTCCGGTAAGATCGCCCTGCAGCAGGGTGATGCCTGCACTTTCGATCGCAACGTCGGTGCCCGATCCCATTGCAATGCCGACATCGGCCGCGGCGAGTGCGGGCGCATCGTTCACGCCGTCGCCCGCCATTGCCACGATCCGGCCCTCGTCGCGCAAACGCTTGACGATCGCACTCTTCTGGTCGGGCAGTACATCGGCCTCGATATCGTCGATGCCGAGCCTCCGGGCGATGGCCTCGGCGGTGACGTGGTTGTCTCCGGTCAGCATGATGACGTGGATCCCGGCCTTGCCCAAAGCCTTCAACGCGGCGGGGGTCGATGCCTTGATCGGATCGGCAATGCCGATAGCCCCGGCGATCTTGCCATCGACGCCGAGGTAGATCGCAGTCGCTCCTTCGGCGCGCAGGTGATTGGCGCGCTCGGCCAACTCGGAAGTAGGAATGTTCTGCTCTTCGAGAAACCTCGCATTGCCAGCGACCAGCCGGTGTCCATCGACGACACCGGTGATCCCCTTGCCAACCGGCTGATCGACCTCGCCCGGTTCGGTCACGGCAAGGTTCTGGTCTTCGGCGGCCCGGACGATGGCGAGCGCCAGGGGATGCTCGCTGCTGCGTTCGAGGCTTGCGGCAAGGCGCAGCACTTCATCCTTGTCGAACCCGGCGACAGTCTCGATGGCGACAACGGCGGGTTTGCCCTCCGTAAGCGTGCCCGTCTTGTCTACGACAAGTGTATCCACCTTCTCCATGCGCTCAAGCGACTCGGCGTTCTTGATCAGGATCCCGGCCTGTGCGCCGCGACCGACGCCAACCATGATCGACATTGGGGTAGCCAGACCGAGCGCGCAGGGACAGGCGATAATCAACACCGCAACCGCCGCGATCAATCCATAGCCCATCGCCGGGGTAGGACCGATCAGCGACCACACAACGAACGCTGTCGCCGCGACCGCAATCACCGCTGGAACGAACCAGCCCGAAACCGTATCCGCCAGTCGCTGGATAGGTGCACGGCTGCGCTGTGCGTCGGCGACCATCTGGACAATTCGCGCGAGCATCGTGTCGCGTCCGATCTTGTCGGCGCGCATCACAAGGCCGCCGGTCTGGTTGATCGTGCCGCCGATCAACTTCGATGCTGCCTCTTTGGTTACGGGCATGGATTCGCCCGTCACCATCGATTCATCGACCGTGCCGCGTCCCTCAAGCACTACACCATCGACTGGCACCTTCTCGCCGGGACGAACGCGCAGGATGTCACCCAGCAGCACCTGGTCGAGCGTGATTTCCTCGTCGCTGCCGTCGGCGCGGACCCGGCGCGCAAGCTTGGGGGACAGATCGAGCAATGCACGGATCGCGCCACTGGTCGTCTCGCGGGCGCGCAGTTCAAGCAATTGGCCGAGCAGGACCAAAACAGTAATCACCGCAGCCGCCTCGAAATAGACCGCAACTGCGCCATCCGCCGCGCGGAACGCGGCCGGAAATATTCCCGGCGCAAGCGTCGCCGCCATGCTGTAAGCCCATGCCACGCCGGTCCCCATCGCGATCAGCGTGAACATGTTGAGGTGACGGCTTTTCACGGATGCCCAGCCGCGTTCGAAGAACGGCCAGCCCGCCCACAGCACCACCGGCGTTGCCAGCACCATCTGGATCAGATTGCTGATGTTTGCATCGAGCAAATGCCGCAGCCCGATCAGATGTCCGCCCATTTCAAGGACTACCACTGGAAGCGCGAGGATCAGGCCGATCACAAAACGCCGCTTCATGTCGGCATATTCGGGCGAAGTTCCATCGCTGTGCGTCGGCGTCATCGGCTCCAGAGCCATGCCGCAAATCGGGCACGTCCCCGCGACCGGCTGCTGGATCTGCGGATGCATCGGGCACGTCCAGATGGCGCCTTCGGGCACCGGTTCAGCGGCGCGAGGCGCATCGCTGCGGTAACGCGCCGGATCAGCCTTGAACTTCGCGAGACAGTTTGCGCTGCAGAAGTAGTGATGGACCCCATCAAGAGTGGCGGCATGCGGTGTGGTTACCGGATCGACAGTCATTCCGCAGACGGGGTCGATCACCGTTCCCGGAGTCTTTGCGCCGGATTTGGCGCTGGATGCGTGGTCGTGTTGCAAACTGGTCATGCCGCGCGCTCCTGAAGCCGCCCGCTTTGGTGACCCTGCATCTTGCCAGAGCCGAGGCTCAATCTACCCCAACTCGCCCGGTGGCTCCAATGTTCCCGGCCAGGAATAGTGACTCAGTTTGAATTTTGACGCGCCAGCCTGTCGCATTCCAGTCTGAATGGTCAGCGGGCGCCGGAAGCGCAGGCTGATCAGCGTTTCTTCTTGGCCGTGGTCGCCGTGAAATCGGGATCCTTGTTTGCCACCCAATCGACAAATTTCCGCACTGTCGGGTTCTCCAGCAGGCCCGATACTTCCATCCCGTGGCGTTGCAGTTCGGAATTCGTGAAATTGGTAATCAGCGTCTGCTGACAAATGGGATGCATCGGAACGACGTCGCGCCCACCCCGGCTCTTGGGCACGGGGTGGTGCCAGACAATGGTCTTGCCGGTCGGCCGACCACAGAGCCAGCAGAGCACCGCGGCCTTGGGGGCCTCTTCTTCCCGGTCCAGGTCGCCATAGGGATCATGTTTCGAATGTTTGCGGGCCATTGGTCTGCCTGAATTGCCTGAACTTGCCGTGGCCACCTCATAACGCGTGCGGTCCGCATTACCATACCCGCGTGTTCAACCGGCGCGTTCTCCCACTGATTGGCCATTCTGCCGCATTTGCCCACTTTCGGGATCGCTTCAGGTCAGCGTGAGCGACGGCCATGTCCGCGCAGGCCGTCAGGCCGCCGTTTCGACAAGCTCGGCGATTTCAAAAACAAAGCTCTTCCATCCGCGCGTCCGGGCCGCCTCATCGGCCGGTGCCCGTTTGCGCCGGGCCTCGGCAAGCGAACGGGCGTGGCCCCAGAACACCTCGGTCCTGCCATTGTCCAGCTCGGCCACGATCCGCCAGTAGTGGGTGAAGTTGTCGGTCGTCGGCCCGATGGTCTTGGTATACCCATCGGGCATGGTCGCGGTGAGGTAGCGGCGCTTTTTCTTCATTGGCGCAGCATCCCTGTCCCGTTGCCCAAGCGGCGGCCCGCATTGTGGTGATGACGGATAACCTTCGCGATGAATAGGGCGATGGTGTACCCTTGCTACCCAGCGTTTGCCGAGGATCCAGAATTGCGCAACCTTCTTCCAATCATCGTTCCCGCAATGCTGCTGGGCGCTTGTGACCGGCCGGAAGGCCCTCGGAACGAAAGCACCTCGCCATCGGTCGAGGCCCCGCCTTCGGGCGCACCGACGGCGGATGTCGCGAAGCAGGCAGAAGCAAACTGGATTCTCCAGTCAGGCGCCAAAGTCACTACAGTGGCCTTGCAGACGCAAACTGGTGGCCGGATCATGTCGCTCACCTGCGCCTCGGGGGAAAACCGATTACAGATCAACGTATCCGGATTTACGGCGATCGGCAGCGAGGACCGGCTTTCATTCGGTAGCGGCGGCGAAGTGGAGGCATTTGTCGCAGACTTCCGCGGCGATCGACGGCTCGGCGGGGTCAGCGCAGAGGGGGCGGTTCCGGCCAATTTCCCGGCGCTGATCGGTGGTCCTGTCTCCGCCAGCTATGGTGCCCAGACCAGTGGCCCCCATCCCGCCATACCGCGCGGCATTGCCGGGTCGCTGGTTGCCGCCTGTCGCAGCGGACCACCAGCGCCGACCAGCGCGGCAATACCAGACCGTTCGGTCAGTCCCTGCCTCATGCAGGACAGTCAGCAACTTTCGGTCCAGCCCCTGCGCGCAATCGGGACCGAACCATTCTGGGCGGCGCGGATCGACGGGCGCTGTGTCACTTATTCCCATCCGGAGGATCAGCAAGGCATTCGCGTCTGGGCGCGGTTCACGCCAACAGCGCAAGGCGGGGTTTGGTCCGGTGCGCTTGGCGGACGCCAGTTCGAACTGCGGACCCGCACCGCGCCGGGTTGTTCCGACGGGATGTCGGACAAGGTCTACCCCATGTCGGTTGAGCTGCTGGTCAATGGCGAACAGCGGAAGGGTTGCGCTGAACCTTTGTGAAGCGGGAACACCGCCTTCCAGCGGGACGCCGGATCAGGCCTGCAACGCCCGATTCAGGGCGGCCTCATCGTCGATGTCGATCAGCAATTCAGGCGCACAAGCCACCAGCTCGGCCTGACGCAACAGCACCCGCGCGCCGACGTCACCCGTGATTGCAGCAAGCGCGGCAAAGTGATCGCGCCCGAACGCAGCCGGGGGCGAGCGGACACCGTCAGCGGCCGAGGCCACGATGGCTGCGGGGCCGGTCGCGGCCGCGCGGGCGATCAGGGCGCGGCAATGGTCGGCGGAAACCAGCGGCATGTCAGCCAATGCGATCAGCAGGCCATCCGCGTTCGCCTCCAGCGCCAGCGCGGCCGCAAGCGCGACCGACGTGCCCATGCCCGCTGCGGCCTGCGCGTTCACCGCAATCGTGAAGCCATCCGCCTGCCAGCTCTGGGCGCAGGGATGATCTGCCCGCGCGGCGATGACCCAGCGATGCGCGAAGTCCAGCCCGAGCAGCGCGTGGCAGGCCTGCTCGCCAAGGCGCTTGCCCCGGAAGCTGGCCGTCAGCTTGTCGTCCGGCCCGAACCGGCGCGACTGCCCGGCGGCAAGAACCGCCACGGCAAAACGCGGCCCCTCAGCCAAGGGCGGCTCCGAAATCGGTGTCCTGATAGACCCGGACAATCTCGGCCAGGGCGGACAAGGCCAGCGTGTCCGGATCGCGTGAGGAATGAAACAGGCCGATCGGGGCATGCAGCGTGGCGACCGCGCTGGCCGACACGCCAGCGGCCAGCAGCGCTTCGCAGCGCGCGGCATTGGCCCGCCGTCCACCCATCGCGCCGATATAGAAGTGCGGCAGCTCAAACGCCCGGCGCAGCAGCGCGATCTCCCAGTCGTGATCGTGGAACAGGAAAACGATGGCCGTCCAGGGATCGCTGTGCAGCAGCGCGGTATCGGTGGTGCGGACAAGCTGCGCAACCGGAAAGCCAAGGCCCTGCAACCGCTCAAGCGCCCGCTCGTCCGGGGTCAGGACCGCAACGTCCAGCGCCAGCGCCCGCGCCAGCAGCGCCAGCGCACTCACCCCCTCGCCATGCCCGACCAGCATCAGCCGCGCCTGCGGGAAATGGCCAAAGCTGGCCGTGCCGTCCGCCGGGTTAAACGGGGCCGGATGCCAGCCAGCGATGCATTCGGCGCCCTGCCCGCGAAACGCGACCGTATAGGGCTGCCGCGCATCGATCGCCGCAAGGCATTCGCGCGCGATGACTTCGTCAGCCAGCGGCTGGAAATGGATATCAAGCCCGCCCCCGCAGGGTAGGCGAATGTCGAGATAAGGCGAACCCGCCCCGAACCGGACGATCCGGGGCTGCCCTGCGGTCAGGGCTTCACAAGCCTCGGCCACCACGGCATTCTCGATGCACCCGCCCGATAGCGAACCGACAAAGCTGCCATCCCCGCAAACTGCCATGTGCGTGCCGGGATTGCGCATCGCGCTGCCCTGAACCGCCAGCACGGTTACCAGCACGCAGCGCTTGCCCGCCGCCATCCGCTCGGTCAGGAATTCGAATATCCGGCGCTGGTCCATGCCGGTGAAAGGCTCAGTTCTTCAAGCTGGCAAGATAGGCGATGATCGCGGCGCGACGCTGGGCATCGGCAACTTGCCCGGCCACCATCTCGGTGCCGGGAACCTTGCCAGATGGATTGGCGATGAAGGCATCGAGTTCGCTCTCGGTCCAGGTCAGGCCGGATTTGGCCATGGCCTCGGAATAGCTGAAGCCCGCGACCGATCCGGCACCCCGGCCGACCACGCCATGCAGGTTGGGGCCAATGCCCGATGCACCGCCCGGCTCGGCCGAATGGCACGCGGTGCAGACGGCAAAGGCGGCCTTGCCCGCTGCGACCAGATCCCAGGCGGCAGGGGCGGCCGGAACCGCAGCTACACCCGGCGGGCGCACCACGATCTGTTCGACCGGGTCTTCGACCTTCGATCCGCAGGCGGTCAGGGTCAGCGCGAGGGCAATCACGGCGAGGGTGGCGGATCGGTGCATGGCGTCTCGCTCCCGGTTCAGGCGAAGTGCTTGGCGAGCGGCAAGGCGCGGATGCGCTTGCCCGTGGCGGCGAAGATCGCATTGGCGAGGGCCGGTGCAGCGGGGGGTAATCCCGGCTCGCCCGCGCCGCCAAGCCGGACATGATCGCCGTTGATGATCTCGACCGCGATCGCCGGGCACTCGTCCATCCGCATCAGCTTGTAGTCGTGGAAATTGCTCTGCTCGACCGCTCCGTCCTTGAGCGAGATCTCGCCGTATAGGGCTGCGGTCAGCCCGAAGACGATCCCGCCCTCCATCTGGTTGCGGAACCCGTCCGGGTTCATCGCGAAACCAGGATCGGCGGCACACCAGACATTGGTCAGGCGCGGCTTGCCGCTGCTCATGTCAACCTCGACCACTTCGGCCACGATCGTGCCGAAGGATTCGGTCAGAGCAATGCCCCGGCCATGCCCGGCGGCGGGCTTCGCGTTCCAGCCCGCCATGGCCGCAGCCTTTTCCAGCACCGCCTTGTGGCGCGGGGACTGGCCCAGCATGGCCAGGCGGAATTCCAGCGGATCGCGGCCAGCGGCCTGCGCCGCCTCGTCAATGAAGCTTTCGATGAAGAATGCCTGCTGGCTGTGATCGACCGAGCGGAACGCGGCAAACGGCAGATGCAGTTCCGCTTCGGCCACGCGGATCGACTTGTTCGGAATGTCATAGAAGGCGCAGTCGCAGGCGTCGGCCGGGTCGTTGCGCTGGGTGAAGACGTTGTTGTACGCCGTCAGCCGCCCCTGCGCGTCCAGCCCGCCGGTGAACCGGCTCATGTCGGCGCAGCGGAACAGGCCCTTCTGGGTATCTTCCTCGCGCGACCAGATCATCTTGACCGGATAGCCCGTGGCCTGCCCGATCCGCGCCGCCATGACCACGTAATCGGTCTCCAGCCGCCGCCCGAAACCGCCGCCCAACATGGGGTGATGCATGGTCACGTCATCCTTGGACAGGCCCAGCGCCTTGGCTGCGGCGCTGCGCGCCATCAGCGGCACCTGCGTGCTGGTCCAGATCTCGCAACGGCCATCGCGCGCCCAGACGGTCGCGTTCATCGGTTCGAGCGGGGCATGGGCGAGGTAGGGCACCTGGTAATCGGCGCTAACGGTCTTGGCCGCAGCCTGCATCGCCGTGGGGACATCGCCCCGGCCAATCACTTCCTCGCCGCCCTTGTCGCCAGCCGCATCCAGTGCAGCGGCAAAGCGGGCGAACTGGTCATCGCTTGACCGGATCGTGCTTTCGGGCGCGGTATATTCGGCAGTAACCGCGTTCAGCGCCTGCTGGGCCTGCCAGTAGCTGTCGGCCACCACGGCCAGAAAATCGCCCATGTTGAGGATTTGCAGCACACCGGGCATGGTCTTGGCCTGCGCGGCATCCATCTTCGCCACGCGGGTGCCCGGCACCGGCACGCGGCGCACGGCGGCATAAGTCAGGGTCTGACCCGGCACCACGGCATCGATCCCGAAGCTGGCCGCGCCGTTGACCTTGTCCGGGATATCGATGCGCGGGACATCCTTGCCCATCAGGCGGTAGTTTTCCGGCGCCTTCATCTGCGGGGTCTGCGGCATGTCCTGTTCGGCCGCCGCAGCGGCAAACTGGGAATAGGGCGCCGACCGGCCCGAGGGCTTGTGGCTGAGCATGCTGTTCGCCGTGGTGATTTCGGCCGCGGCCACGTCCCATTCCCTGGCCGCAGCGCCGATCAGCATCTGCCGCGCCGCCGCCCCGGCGATCCGCATGGTCCGCTGACCCGTGGTGCGGATCGATGAGCTGCCGCCGGTGATCAGGCCATCGGCCAGCTGGGCGATCTTGGTGAACAGGCCGTTCCAGGTCGGCTCAAGCCAGTCCGGCGCATCGAGCGTTCCGGGGGCCACAAAGGTCCGGATCGTGTCGGTCACGACATAGCTGCCATCCGCTGGTGCCTGCATCACCCGGACCAGCGACCAGTCGGCATCAAGCTCGTCCGCCAGCATCTGCGCCAGCACCGAATGGACGCCCTGACCCATCTCGCAATGCGGGACAATCGCGGTGACGATATTGTCAGCACCTATCTTGAGCCAGCTGTTGATCAGTTGCTCACCCTCGCCCCCGGCTACCAGCGGCCCCAGCCTGCCCACCGGATTGCCGGTCCGCACGCCAACGCCGATCACCAGCGCCCCGCCCGCGAGTACCCCGGCGCCGATGAAGCCGCGCCGGGTCCACTTGGCGGCGCGGCTGCGCTGCGGTTGTTGCGGCATGTCGTTCATGACCGCAGCTCCGCGCCCTTGGCCGGTTCCAGCCCGGCCGCGACCTTGATCGCGGCCCGGATGCGGACATAAGTGCCGCAGCGGCAGATGTTGCCGGCCATGGCGGTGTCAATGTCGGCATCGCTGGGCTGCGGATTGTCGCGGAGGAGCGCCGTGGCAGCCATGATCTGGCCTGACTGGCAATAACCGCACTGCGGCACCTGTTCACTGACCCAGGCCTGCTGGACCTTGCTCAGTTCCCCGTCTGGCCCGGCCACGCCTTCGATCGTGGTGATCGCCTTGCCCTCAGCCTCGGCTATCGGGGTGGAGCAGCTGCGCACCGGCTGGCCATCCAGATGCACCGTGCAGGCCCCGCATTGGGCCACGCCGCAGCCGAACTTGGTGCCGGTCAGCCCCAGCTTCTCGCGCACCACCCACAGGATCGGCATGGCCGGATCGGCTTCCACCGATGCAGCTTTGCCGTTGATCGTGAACTTCACCATATTTGCCGTGCCCCTGTTTGCCGATTGGTTAGCCCGGAAACGGCCGCGCACTCAAGCGCCAACCGCCGCTGCCACCATCGCACGCAGCGGCAGGCGCGCGGCCATCTGCACCGCCAGTAGTCGGCAACGCCGCCTCGTCGATCGACCGCCCAGGCCGAGCGGTGAAGTATCATGCCTGAGCTGCAACACCGGTAAGGGAGAGCCTGACCGGCAAAGACCGTGTCCGCCTATGCAGGCGGCGCTCCGGGCAGCAGCAGTGATGCCGCCAGTCCGGGGCAGTTATCATCCAGCTTCAGGCTGCCGTTGTGCAAATGAGCAACTGCTGTGACCAAGGTGAGTCCAAGGCCCATACCGGGCAGTGACCGGGCCATTGATAGCCGCCGGTATTTTGCCAGGGCTTCCGAATAGCGGTCAGGCGGGATGCCATGCCCACTGTCTCTGACCGCGACGATGACCTGTCCGTCGCCCCGCCTGGCCTGCAACCAGACCTTGCCGCCAGCCAGACCGTGCTTGAATGCATTGTCGATCAGGTTCGCCAGCGCCCTGGTAATCAGGCCCTTGTTGCCATGGACCCACAGTTCGCTCTGGCAATCGAGTTCCAGTTCCACGCCGTTCACGTGGGCCAAAGGAAGGTACATCTCGAACAGGCCGCGCAGGACCGCGGCAAGATCGAAAGTTTCAAAGTGCTCGCGGCCAATTCCGGCTTCGGCGCGACTGACCTCCATCGTATCGTCGATCATCCGCAGCATCAGCGCGATTTCCTGTTCAATTGCCTGAAGGCTGTCAGCCGGCTTCGCATCGCCCGCAGCCAGTCCGGCCCGTTCCAGGCTGGCGCAGATCCGCGTCAAAGGGGAGCGCAAGTCGTGCGCGAGGGCATCGGTCATTGTCCGGTTTTCCTCGATCAGGCCTTCAATCCGAGCCAGAATGCGGTTCAGCGATTCCGAAACCTGATCGAGCGGATCGAGCGAGTGGTTGCGCGGTGCGCGCCGGGAAAGATTGCCCGCCGCAATGTTCGAGGCCGTGCGCGCCACCACCTGAACCATCCGGTTCAGGTGGCTGCGAATGAACAGGCTGCCCAGCGTTGCCAGGGCCATGGCCAGCAGGATGGCCCCAAGAATTGCGTGGGTCATGGCCAGTCGCACTTCCTCGCGATCATCCAGCAACCCTGAAACCAGCAAGCGGTTCCCGTTCTCAAGCTGCGTGACGGACGCCAGATAAGGTCGGGCGCGGCGCTCCCCATCCTGGCGCAGCTGGACGGGCTGCCAACCTTCGACATCGTCGACGGCGGCTGGCCAGCTGGCAAGATTTCCGCCCAGTTTGCGGCCTCGGTCATCGACCAGCAGGATCAGGCCATCATCGATGATGCGGCGTTCGATCCGGTCTTGAATCTTTTCCAGCAACAGGGCCGTTCCGCCATCCTGAAAGTGGCGCTCCAGGTTTCCGCGCCTCCGCTCAAGTCGCCCGGTGAAATCGGCCAGCAGGATTTCTTCCGCCTGACGGTTGGCGAACCACAGCACGGGCAAAGTGCAGGCCAGACTGATGGCGAAACAAAGCAGCAGGAACCGGGTGGAAACCGATTTGAGGAAGGCAAACCGGCTAGGCGTCATCGCGCTGATCGCACAGGCGGTAGCCCAGGCCGCGAATGGTGTGCAGCAATCGCGGCAAGCCGGGCATATCGATCGACCGGCGCAGGTTGCTGACATGGACATCGATCACATTCGTGCCCGGATCGAAATCATAGTGCCAGACCTGCTCCAGGATCATGCGCCGCGTAACCACCTCACCCTTGTGCCGCAGGAAAAAGGCCAGCAACTGCGAACCGCGCGGAGACAGGCTGAGCGGCTGGCCAGCGCGCGAGACCTGGCCAGTCATCAGGTCCATGCGCAAATCGTCGCACGACAACCTGGCCTGTGCCGGACCATCGGGCGACTTGCGCCGCAGCACGGATTCGATCCGGGCGAGCAGTTCAGCCGATGCAAAGGGCTTGGTGAGATAGTCATCCGCCCCGGCGCGCAAGCCGCGCACGCGCTCGTCGGTCGAACCAATCGCGGACAGGATCAGGACGGGAATGTCGCACCCCTCGCCGCGCAGTGTCCTGAGCAGGGTCAAGCCCTCGACGCCTTCCATCAACCGGTCCAGCACGATGCAGTGATGCGCGCCTGACCGCGCCAGATTCAGCCCGTCGATGCCGTTGTAGGCGCAGTCCACGGCGAACCCTGCCTCTTGCAGTGATGCGCAAATGAATCTGGCGGTCTTGGGGTCGTCCTCAATCAGCAGGACTTTCTTGGTCAAGGTATGCTCTTGCAACAGGTGTGAGACCCGTGCGCGTTAGCGGCACTCCGTGACAATCAGGAGACAAGCGCCCGGTCCGGAAAGCGTCCGCTGCTATGCACGAAGCCAGGAACGCAGGCCCAATCGGTGGCCGCGCGGGGACATTAAGGAAACCTAATGAAACTGACCAAAACCTAACATTCACGGGAAGTAGCCCGCTCCTCGCTGCACTGCAACACAGGGGCTACCGTGATTCGTCCATTCATGTTGATCGCCACGGCCGTTCTGGCCCTGGCCGTTCCCATCCACGCCCACGAAGGCGGCCACAAGCCGGACCAGGCCCCGTGGCAGCAGGCCTCCGGCTGGCCTGACCGGATCGTTGCCACCGTAGACGGCAATCCGGCGACGAGCATCAGTGTGAACTGGCGCACCGATACCTCGGTCACTGCCACCAGGGCGGAAATCGCCAAGGCTTTGCCCGACGCCCGGTTCGACCAGTTGGCCGCGACCGTTGCGGCGCAAAGCGAAACCATCGACCTCGCTGCGATCCAGCGCGCGGGCGTGCGCATCCCGGTTGCCCATAACGAAGGCCTGCCCGGTGCGGCCTATCATTCGGTGCGGTTCGAAGGCCTCGAACCCGATACGCTTTACGCTTACCGCGTTCAGGGAGCCGACGGGAAGTGGAGCGAATGGTTCCAGACCCGCACCGCACCGCGTCAGGGACCGGTAAAGTTCATTTATCTGGGTGACGCGCAGAACGGCCTTGATTCGCACTGGCCGCGCGTCATCCGCGCCGCGTTCCAGACGGCCCCCGATGCCCGTTTCATCCTGCACGCCGGTGACCTGGTCAATCGCGGTTCGCGCGATCTGGAATGGGCGCAGTGGTTCCGTGCGGGCGGCTTTATCCATGGCATGGTCCCGGCCATCCCGGTGGCCGGAAACCATGAATACGAAGCCATCGGCCTGACCGAAGCAGACAAGCAGCGGGCGCTGGCGTTTCTGTGGCGGCCGCAGTTCCGCCTGCCGGTGGAAGCGACGCTTCCTGCTGAACTGCATGAGACTGTCTATGACATCCGCTATTCGGATGATCTGCACGTCTTCGTGCTCGATTCCAACGCGCCGGATACCGCAGCCCAGGCTCGCTGGCTCGATGCAAAGCTGACGGCCAGCACTTCGCGCTGGCGGATCGTCACGCAGCATCATCCGGTCTTTTCATCCGGACGCGAACGCGACAACGCCCGGATGCGCGAAATCCTGCTGCCTGTGCTGCTGCGTCACAAGGTCGATCTGGTGCTGCAAGGCCACGATCACACGTATGCGCGCGGCTCGATCGAGGAACCGGTCCAGAAACCGCGCCGCCGGGCCGCGCGCGATGAGCGCGGGTTGACGACGATGTTCGTCAATTCGGTGTCCGGCCCCAAGCAATACAAGTTCCGCGAAAATGGCTGGGAAGATTTCGCGCCGTCCGGCGTCAGGCTGAACCGGCTGGGGGAAAACACGCAGTTCTATCAGGTGATTTCGATCGACGGCGGCACCCTGCACTATGCCGCCTATACGGCCGATGGCCTCCTGTATGACGAAGCCCGCGTGAACAAGGCCGCCGATGGCGCCAAGACCATCGCGCCGCAGAAAAGCGGACTGCCGGACACCCGGCGGTTCGAAAACTCCCTGCCCTACTCGGGCACCGGGAACTGACCACCAGAGCAGCGCTCACCTGCTCACATGCAATCACGACAACGCATCCAATCCGACCAACCAGGGGAAAAACAATGACGGGCCGTTCCGCCACGATTCGTATTGCCATGCTCGCGACAAGCGCGCTGGCCGCACTCACCGCTTCGACCGGCGCCTTCGCCGCCTCCGCGACCGCCGATACAGGCTCGCTGCCGGTTGCGGGCGCTGCCGCTGCTGCGGCGGCTGACGAGGCCACCATGGGCACCATCGAAGGCGTCGTGACCGACGCTTCGGGCCGCTTCATCAACGGCGCGGAAGTCCGGCTGGACAGCTCCAGCGTGGTTGCGCGGACCAATACCGAAGGCCGCTTTCGCCTGAACCGGGTGGCGGCTGGCCCGCACACCATCACCGTGACCTACATCGGCCTGCCGGATGTCGTGCAGCAGATCGAAGTCCAGTCCGGCATGGCAACGGATGTTGCCGTGCGCATGGCTACGCAGTCGGCCGACGGCGAGATCGTGGTTTCGGCCGCGCGCCCGATTGCCGAATCCGAAGCCGCCGCGCTCCAGTTGCAGCGCTCTTCGACCTCGCTGGTCAGCGTCGTGGCGGCGGACAGCATTGGCCGCTTCCCCGATCAGAACATTGCCGCCGCGCTGTCGCGCCTGCCGGGCATCGCCGTGCAGCGCGATCAGGGCCAGGAACGCTTCGTCAGCCTGCGCGGCGCGCGCACCAGCTGGACCACGATCTCGTTCGACGGAATCAACGTGATCAGCCCGGCTGGCCGCACCACCCGGTTCGACACCATCCCGTCCTCGATCGCCAGCGCAGTCGTGGTGCGCAAGGCCGTGACTGCGGACATGGCGGGTGAGACCGTTGCGGGCAACATCGACGTGCGTACGCGCGGGGCGTTTGATTATCCGGGCTTCCGCATGGCCGCCGATCTGGGCCTTGGGTTCAACGATCTGGGTGGCGGCAAGCAATACAACGCCAGCGGATATGTCGCCAACCGGTTCTTCAACGATACCGTCGGGCTGCTGCTGACCGCGTCGCGGTATGAACGCGACATGGTGACGGACAACTTCGAAGGCGGCTGGACCCTGCGGCCCGACGGGCAGGTGTGGAACAACAACAGCCAGAACAAGCTTTATCGCCTGACCCGCAGCAACACCGCGTTCGGTGGCCGGCTCGACTGGCGTCCTGCGCCGGGGCATGAGTTCTTCCTGAATTCCGTGCACACCGAATTCCGCGACGACGAACTGCGCAGCGCCTATGTGTTCGACGTCGATGACAGCCGCAACGGCCCCGGCTGGGCCAATTCATCGACCGGGAATACGCCGTACAAGGGCACGATCTATGGCGTGGAAATCGATTCGACGCTCAACAGCAATTCATCGCGCCAGCGGATCTTCACCAACACGCTGGGCGGCAACCATGAAATGGGTGCCTGGGATGTCAAATGGCGGCTGAACTTTACCCGCGCGCAGGCCGATTCCCGCCCGCCGTTCGGGTCCACCTGGGTCAGCCCGCGCGACGTCCTGCTGCGCCCGACCGTGACCTATGACCTGACCAACCCGGAAATCAACGCGCTGCGGCTCTATCAGACGATCCGCAATCCCGACGGCAGCTTCAGCCGCGGGGCAGAGCGCCCGTTCATTTCGACCACCGAACTCGATTACGTGACCATGACCCGCAACGATCAGCGGGACGAGACCAAAGCCTATACCGCACGGCTTGACGTCAACCGCGACATCGCGCTGTTCGGCAGCGAAACGAAGCTTCAGTTCGGCGTCCAGATGGATGACCGCACCAAGGATTCCAACCGCACCGTGCTGGAAGCACGCGCAGCCGACCTGACGGCCGCCGGTATCCCGCTGCCGCGCATGGAAGCCTTTGCGATTACCGAACCGTTCAAGGGCCGAATCCCGCTGGGCTATGACTTCCGCTATTTCTCCAGCGAAATGGGCGCTGCGATGTTTGACAGCTTCGTCACGCGCGGCGGCACGCGGGTGCAGCCCAACACGTCGCAGATCAACTACTACAAGGTGAACGAGCGGGTCGTCGCCGGATACCTGATGGGCACGTCGTATTTCGACTGGGGCAATATCGTGGCCGGCGCGCGCGTCGAAAACGTGCGCAACAAGAGCACGGCCAACATCCAGTCGACGGTCGCCGGGGCCACGGTCTTCACGCCCGCCACGCTGATCGCCGATCAGACGATGGTTTTCCCCAGCGCCCACATCAACTGGGATCTCACATCCGACATGAAGGTGCGCCTGTCGTTCAACACCGGCGCGGCGCGGCCGGACTATCCCACGCTGCGGCCGAACCTGTCGTTCAACGACGTTGCAGGCACGGTTTCAGGGGGTAACCCGCTGGCCAAGCCGGAAAAGGCCAAGGGCGTCGACCTCTACTACGAATGGTATATGCCCTCGCGCGGGTTCTTCTCGGTCGGGGTGTTCTACAAGGACCTCAAGGACGTCCTGTTCAACATCGAGTATGACCAGTTCGGGATCACGACTTTCGACACGCCCGAACTGAAGCGTTCGACGTATTCCTATACCACCACCGGCAACGGCGGCAGCGGCTCGATCAAGGGGCTGGAAGTGGCCTTCTCGCAGCCGTTCGAAGGGTTGGCCCGCAGCCTTGGCCTGCCGGAATGGATGGGCGGGTTCGGGATCCAGGCCAACCTGACCCTGAACGACACCGAAGCCCGGACCCCCGATGGCCGCACCGTCAAGCTGCCGGGATCGTCGGACCTGCTCTACAACGTGTCGGGCTACTACGAAAAGGCCGGGTTCTCGGCCCGGCTGAGCTGGCAGCATCGCAAGGAGTGGCTGGATTCGCTCGGTTCCAACCCGATTGTCGGCGACAACTTCTGGGGCAACGTCGGGCGGCTCGATCTGTCGATGCGGTACGAGATCAACAAGAACATCGAGCTGTTCTTCGATGCCAACAACCTGCTGGACGAACCGGGCATTCGCTACGTCGGCGATCCTGCACGCGTGATCGAGTTCGAAAAGTTCGGCGCGCGTTATATGTGGGGCGCTCGCTTCAACTTCTGATCCGGCTTAATCCAGTCGAAGGCCGGAGCGCCCGCGGGCGCTCCGGTCCTCTCCTTTTGCACAGGACCTTTTCGTCATGCTCAAGTTCCGTTTTGCGCTGCTCAGCTGTGCCTTGCTCGCCGCGCCAGTGGCTGCCCACGAAGGGCACACGCGCCTGGTTGTGCCAGCCGATGCCCCGGTCAGCAGCGCAGGAGAACGCGAATGGCTGGCTGGCGATCATCACATCCACAGCGAATTCAGCGCCGATTATCAGGCCGATCCGGCCAACCCGGCCGCGATCCCCACCCCGCTGTTCGGCAAGGATGGGCGCTATTCGATCCAGAAGAATGCCGAAATGGCCCGAGGGTTCGGGCTGGGATGGATGGTTTCCACCGATCATGGCGGCCCCAACCATTCGCAGATCAACCGCGACATCGCCTATCCCGCGCTGCTGGAATCCCGGCGCGCCGTGCCCGAAGTGCTGCAGTTCTACGGCATGGAATTCGACACGCCCAATGGCGATCATTCCAGTCTGATCATCCCGCGCAGCGATGGTGAGCGCAGCCAGTTGTTCGAGATCGAAAAAGGCCATTCCCGCCGCGATCCGCATCCCGCCGATCCGGCGCGCGATGAACCGGAGCGGATGATCGCCGCGCTCAACGCAATGAAGGCGCATCCCTTGCCGCCGGTGCTGTTTGCCAACCATCCTTCGCGCTCGGCCCCGGAAGCCGGCAAGTATGGGCGCTATGATCCGGCTGAATTCCGCAACTGGAACGATACCGCGCCCAAGGTCGCAGTCGGCATGGAAGGCGCGCCCGGCCATCAGGCTGGCGCGATCAGCCCCGATGGCAGCCTCGATCCCGAAGGTCGGCGCGGCGGCTATCGCAAGGTGCCGACCATGGGCGGGTTCGATCCGATGACCGCACGGGTTGGTGGGCTGTGGGATTCCATGCTGTCCGAAGGGCGGCGCTGGTGGGTCACCGCAACATCGGATTCGCACCGCCACTGGCGCGAAGGCGGCAGCGATTTCTGGCCGGGTGAATATTCCAAGACCTATGTGCTGGCCCGGCGCGACCACACCGACATTCTGGACGGCCTGCGCCATGGCCGCATCTTCGTGACGACCGGTGATCTGGTGTCCGCCGTCGATGTGAAAGTGACGGGTTCGCGTTCGCGCGGCAAATCGGTCGGGCTTGGCGATGAACTGGTGATCCGCCCGGGCGAAACCATCACGGTCGAAATCCGGGTGCGCGATCCGCAGGGGGCGAACAGCGGCGGCCATTCGCCGCAGGTAGCCCGGATCGACCTGATTTCCGGCACGGTCACCGGGCCGGTGGCAGACCGCAGCACGGACCGCGCGCCCGCGACCACGGTGCTGCGCCGCTTTACCAGCGCCGACTGGCAGCGGCAGGGCGACGATCTGGTGATGCGCCACCGCATCAGCAAAGTGCAGGCACCGCTGTATCTGCGCGTGCGCGGGACCAACACCCAGGAACTGGAACCGGCCGAAGATCCGGCTGGTGAGAACCCGTGGGACGACCTGTGGTTCTATGCCAATCCAACGTTCGTCACGCCGCGCACCTGATTGCCGGTTCCCCGCGGCCTGATCCGGACAATCCCTGCAATGCCCTCTTCGAAGCCAGGCCTGCCAGCCGGGTCGGTGCTGGCCATTTGCCTGGTCCAAACGGCGTGGGCGCAGGACGCCGGGGCCATCATCGGCGATGCTACCGAGGCGGACAGCGCTGCGACCGAGGAAATCGTGGTGTCGGGCCGGTCATTCGCCGGACGGGCGCTGAGCGTGCTTCCGCCCGAACTGCAACTCGATGAGGAAGAAGTCGCCTCCTATGGGGTCAGCAGTGTCGGTGAACTGATCGCGGAATTGTCGGTGCTCACCCGCAGCGGGCGCGGGCGCGGCGGGAACCGGCCGGTGATCCTGGTCAACGGCCAGCGCACCGCCAGCGAAACGGAAGTGCGCGAACTGCCGACCGAGGCGATCCGCCGGGTCGATGTCCTGTCGGAAGAAGCCGCGCTGCAATACGGCTTCAGTCCGGATCAGCGGGTGCTCAACTTTGTCCTGCAAAAGGACTTTCGCGCCCTGACCGTGCGCTCCGACCTGACCTTTGCGACCGATGGAGGACGCCGGGGCCTGCGCGGCGAAGCCGGATTTCTGAGCACGTCGGACAACGGTCGCTGGAGTGTCGGGATCGATTACCGCCGCGATGCGCGGCTGCTGGAAAGCGAGCGGGATATCGTGCAGCCGCCTGCCGATATCCCGTATGGTTTTACAGGCGTGTTCGGGCCGGTCGTCGCCGGAGCCACGCTGGACCCGGCGCTGGATCTGGCGGCGGGCGCGCCCGTCCGCTTTGTGCCGGTCCCGGAAAGTGCTGCGGCTATCGTGCCAGGCCTGTCGGCGCTGGTGCCACTGGCCAACCGCGGAGAGGCGATCAACGCCGGGCAGTATCGCTCCTTGCTGCCGGACCAGCGGCAGTTTCGGCTGAACGCGACGTTCAATCGCCGGATCGGTCCCGGCACCTTCCTGACGCTGAGCGGCCTGTTCGAGGAGCAGCAACGACAATCGCTGCTGGGCCTTGCCGATATCAGCCTGCGGCTGCCGTCAGGCAATCCGTTTTCGCCGTTCTCGCAGGATGTGACAGTGCTGCGGGTGGCCGCGCAGCCACGGCAGCGCGATGTCACCGATCGCACGATCGACTTTGGCGCAGCACTGACCGGAAACTGGGCGCAATGGCAGTGGAGCCTGACCGGTCAGTTCAACCGGGTCAGCACCGACCGCCAGACCGCGCGCGGCTTTGCGACGGCTGACGCGGAAGCGCTGCTTGCCGCTGCGGATCCGGGCTTCAACCCTTATTCTGACTGGGCCGGCAGCAGCCTGGCGCCCGGCCTGATCGAGATCGACCGCATTGTATCGCACCGCTTGACCACCGACTTCGTGGTGAACGGCCGGGCAGTGACTCTGCCAGCCGGGGCAGTATCGACCAGCCTGCGGGTGGGCTTTGAATCCGCGCGGCTGTCGCGCTCGGCTGCCGATCCCGCCATGGTCGCCGCCGTCCGGCTGAAACGGGACCGGCTGCTGGTTCAGGGCAACATCGACGTGCCGGTCGTCGCGGCCGGGATGTCGCGGATCGTGCCGGGCGATCTGACGCTGAACGCCAACGCCGAATGGCGCAATCTGTCCGATTTCGGCAACCTGCTGAACTATGGCGCCGGTCTGAACTGGCAACCGGTGCGAGCGATCCGGCTGACCGCCTCGTTCAACCGCGAACAAGCCGCGCCCGATCTGGCCGACCTGGGCAATCCGGTGCAGATCACGCCCGGATACCGGATCTTTGATGCAGCGCTGGGCAGCACGGCCGAAGTCAGCCGGATCGATGGCGGCAATCCCGGCCTGACCAGCGACACCCGCGACGTGTTCAAGCTGGGCATCGTGGCCGAACCGCTGGACGGCACCGATCTGACGGTAACCGCCGATTATGTCTGGCAGAAAGTCGTCAATCCCGTGCGGTCCTTTCCGGTGGCAACCCCGGAGATCTTGCTGGCGTTCCCGGACCGGTCCTTGCGCGATCCCGCTGGCCGGTTGACGCAGATCGATGTGCGTCCGGTCAATCTTGCCCGCAGCGAACGCGAAAATCTGCGCTGGGGCGCGACCTGGCGAAGCCGGATGGGGCGGCAGGCCGATTCCCCGGCATCCCGCCAGCGCACCCCAATGCCGGGCCGCGAACGCGGTGACCGGTTGCAGCTGTCGATCTTTCACGTCCTGCACCTGGCTGACCGCCTGACCGTGGCGGCCAATGGCCCGGTGTTCGATTATCTCGGCGGCTCTGCCCTGAACGATCGGGGCGGACAGCCGCGCCATGAAATCCAGGTGCGGGCCGGTGTGAACAAATCCGGGGTCGGCCTCCGGCTGGAAGCGGACTGGCTGGGGCCGACGCGGGTCACCGGCATTACCGCGAACGATGACCTGCGCTTTGCGGACAACCTGGTGATCAATGCACGCCTGTTCGGCAATCTGGAGCGCATGATCCCGGACGGACCGGGCTGGGCCAAAGGGACGCGCGTTTCGATTGATCTGCGCAATCTGTTCAACCGGCGCCCGGCGGTCAGCCGGGTTGCCGATGGCAGCACGCCTCTGGCCTATCAGCCAGCCACCCTCGAAGCACTGGGGCGCAGTATCCGCCTGAGCCTCAGAAAGCAGTTCTGAACACCGCCCCTCAATCCCCGGCTGACATGCGCCGCTGGCGTGCGGGGGCGTCCGACCAGCGGATAGCGTTTCGCCTCAGACTGGGACCTCCGTCGATATCGACATTGCGGTATCAATGATCCGTTCTGCGGAAGGGCTTAACAGACGACCGGTCTGCCGCACCAGGACGATTTCGGCCGTTGGGAGTTGATGGAACGGCAGGGGGAACACTTCAACCAGCGCGCCGCTGGCTGCATCGTCTGCAACCAGCGACCTGGCTGTCAACCAGACGGAATCGGTCGCAATCGACACGGCCCGCAACACTTCAAAATCGTTACATTCGACAGTCGTTTCCAACAGTCCGAACGGCCGCCCCAAGGATAACCCCGCTGCCTGCGGGTAGCGCCCGGTCATCCGTGGATAGTGTTGCAGGTCGGTCCAGCTGGCACTTTGCCCATGAGCCAGCAAGGGATGACCGCAGCGAACAAACAGTCCCATTGGCAACTTGGCAAGCGGGGTGACGTCCAGGCTGCTGTCGGCCTCAAATGTGTTGGCGCTGCATATCCCGAAATCGAAGGTGCCGGCCAGAACCCCATCGATGATCGCCGAGGTTTCCCGAACGATCGCAGTAACCAACAGACCGGGTGTCGTTCTGAGTGTCTGGGCCAGGATCTGTCTGAGCATGCAGCTTGCCGCAAGCGGTCCGAGCGCGAAGCTGACTTTGCCGATGTCACCCTGCCTGCGCAGCCGGACATTGTGCTCAACCAGTTTCACAGACCCGAGAATGCGGCGCGAATCCTCGATCAGTTCTTCACCTGCTGCGGTCGGCGCGACGCCTCTGGAAAAGCGCTCAAACAGCAGAACTCCGGCTTCGGCTTCGAGTAACGCGATGGCGCGGCTTAGCGCCGGTTGCGTCATGCCAAGGGCATCCGCAGCGCGCGTGAAGTTTCGTTCCTGCGCGAGGGCGATCAGCTGTTGCATTCGTCGGATTGTTAACAATGCCTTGAACTCATGCTTCCATATCATGCAATGCATTGGACATATAGCACGATCACCCCCAATCCGTCCCCATAAACATTCTACCGGGGAAGAGAGAGCATGTCAGATGAAGTTGCGGCCCTGGCGCCGAAGCCAGACCATGTGCCGGACGAACTGGTCGTGGATTTTGACTATGTGCATCCCGCAGGGCTGAAAGAGCTGGGCGTCTATCGGGCCATGAAGCGGCTGCATGACGGACCGGACATCGTGTGGACGCCGCGATATGGGGGCCATTGGCTGGTCACCCGCGCAGAAGACGTTCGGTTTGTGCAGAACAATTACGAAATCTTCAGCCACGAAGAATTCATGATCCCGCGTCAGTTGATGGCATTCAAGCCTGTCCCGCTGGCTGTGGACCCGCCAAACCACGCCCGTTACCGGGCTGTACTCAATCCGGCCTTTGTCCCTTCCGCAATAGCGCGCATGCGCGAGGACGCGCGAACGCTGACCATCGAGATAACCGAAAGCCTGCTGGCCGCCGGGCACTGCGAGTTCATGTCGGCATTTGCCCGGATCATGCCGGTGACAATGTTTCTGCGGATCGTCAATCTTCCGCTGGACCGGCGTGAGGAGTTCGTCGAATGGGGCATCGCCATCATGTCGAGCTATTCGGTCGAAGAGCGGACAGCGTCGATGGTGCGGGTCAGAAATTATCTGAAAACCGTCATTGACGAGCGCGAGGGCGGTGACGGCGAGGATCTGCTGACGCGCGTCGCCGGTTGGCGAAACAATCCGCGGTTCGAAAGCGATGAAGAAACGATGTCGATGGCAACGCTGCTGTTCGTCGGCGGCCTTGATACGGTGGCTTCGCTGCTGGGCTACACGGTGCACTATCTGGCCGAGCATCCCGAACTTCAACAGCGCCTGCGTGATGACAAGGCCATTATCCCGGCCGCCTGCGAAGAGTTTCTGCGGCGCTTTGGCCTGTCCAATACCGGGCGGATATTGACCCGTGACTTTGAGTATAAGGGCGTCCTGTTCAAAAAGGACGAGATGATCATGGTCCCCAACAATCTTTCGGGACTGGATGAACGGCTATATCCTGATCCATTGGAAGTGCAGTTCGACCGGGGCATTGGTCCGATGGATCACAATACCTTCGGTAACGGACCGCACAAATGTATCGGCGCCGCGCTGGCGCGGGCCGAAATTCAGGTTTTCCTCGAAGAGTTCGTGGGGCGCCTCCCCGTGTTCCGGCTTGATCCGGGTAAAGCCAACACCGAGCACTGCGGGTCGGTCCCGGGGTTTGACGAACTGCACCTGCGCTGGAACTGAGAGAGTTTGGAAAATGACGATCATGACGGACGCGCTCGCGTGCTTCACCCTGACGAACAAGGTCGCGCTTGTTACCGGAGGGGCGCAAGGGTTGGGCAAGGAAATCGCATCCCTGTTCCTCGATGTCGGCGCTTCGGTAGTGCTGACCGACCTGAACGGCGAAGCAGCCATGGCAACGGCGGCTGAACTGGCCCCGAAAGGCCCAGTGATCGGTCTTGCCATGAATGTAGCGGATGAAGCGGCTGTCCAATCTGCGTTTGCTGCTGCCGCCAGACATTTTGGCGGCGTCGACATTCTCATCAACAATGCAGCTTACCGGAAAAAGGCCAGCACGATGGACATGCCCGTCGAGGAATGGGACATGATGCATGCGGTCTGCACGCGCGGCACGTTTTTGTGCCTGCGCGAAGCGGTGAAGCAGATGAGGGGACGCGGCGGGGGTTCTGTCGTCAACATCTCCTCGATGAGCGCCCAGCACCCGACGATTTTTCCCAACATGCACTATGATTCCGCCAAAGCCGGGGTCGATGCCATCACCCGGTTGGCGGCTGTGGAGTTCGGGCGGGACGGAATTCGGGTCAACTCCGTACTGCCCGGCGGGATGGCCACACCGGGGCCGGACAAGATGCGCGCCATGGAAGCGCAAGGCGGACCCAAGATCGAGGGGCCAGCGCTCATTCCGGGGCGAAACATCCTTGGCCGCGTCGCCCAGCCGATTGAAATGGCTCGCGCCGTGCTGTTCCTCGCCAGCGATGCGGCCAGTTACATCACGGGTGCCGAACTTCTGGTCGACGCCGGCTTTACCAAGGGTTGATCGCATGAATGACCTCCTTCTCAACAATCGCCCGCTCATCGGCAGTGATCGCCCGGCGACAACCAGCCTGGGCACCAGAGAGCATGTGAACCCGGCAACCGGGCTGGTGCAGGCGGTCATTCCGATCTGCGGAAAGCCCGAGATCGATGCCGCCGTCCAGGCGGCGGTGGCCGGCCAGAAAGCATGGCGCGATCTGGGACCAGCCGGTCGCCGCGATGCCTTGTTCCGCCTCGCCGATCGTGTCGAACACCATGAAGAGGAGTTCAGCCGGCTGGCCGCGCTTGAGGTGGGTACACCGGTTTCAACCAGCGCGGGCAAACTGGCCGTGTCGTGGATCCGTTATTACGCAGGCTGGGCCGACAAGATTGAAGGCTCGATTACCGAACCGATCGGCGCGCGCGGCCTCGCTTATGCCAAGCACGAGCCGATCGGCGTCATCGGTGTCATCATTCCTTGGAACGGCCCTTTGGTGGCCATCTGCATGACGGCCATCCTGGCGCTCGCCGCTGGCAATGCCGTGGTCCTCAAGCCGCCGACCCAGACTCCATTTGTCGCAATCCGTTTCGGGGAACTGGCGCTGGAAGCCGGAATTCCGGCAGGCGCGCTGAACGTGGTTCAGGGCGACGCGGCAGCAGGCGACGCGCTTGTTGCCCATCCGGCTGTCGGGAAAGTGAGCTTTACCGGCGGAGAAATCGTTGCAAAATCGGTGATGCGGACCGCCGCCGAGCACTTGAAACCGGTGGCGCTCGAACTTGGCGGAAAGTCCGCAAATCTGGTCTTCGCCGATGCCGATCTGGACACGGCCGCCGGGATGGCCGCCACGTGTTCCTTGATTCCGATATCAGGCCAGGGCTGCGTCCTGCCGACGCGGGTCTATGCCCATGCGGCGATCTTTGATGAGCTGGTCGAACGGATTGCAGCGCAGGCCAAGGCATTTGCCATGGGCGATCCGCTGTCGCCATCGACCCTCATCGGCCCGGTCATTCACGAAGCGGCAGCGCAGCGGATCATGGGGGTGATCGAGCGCGCCAAAGCAGAATCCGGCGGCCAACTGGTTGCCGGTGGCAACCGCGGCGCTGGCGATCTTGCGGCCGGTGCCTATGTCGAACCGACCGTTTTTGCCGGGGTGGCGCATGACAGCCATCTTGCCCGGGAGGAGGTGTTTGGCCCGGTCCTGTCGGTCATCCGCTTCTCGGATGATGCACAGGCGGTGGCAATGGCCAATGATTCCCGGTTTGGTCTTGGCGCTTATCTGCACACGCGCGATCTGGCGCGCGCCCACACAGTTGCCGCACAACTGGAAGCAGGCTGCGTGGCGGTCAACGGGATGTTGCCGATAGCGCCAAACCTGCCCTTCGGCGGCTACAAGCAATCGGGGTTCGGACGCGAAGGTGGACGCCCCGGCCTCGAGGAATTCATGCAGATCAAGCAGGTCATGCTTCACCTGCCCTGATGGGATGCCACGATGAACCGTTCCGCTGACTATATCATCATCGGCGGCGGCAGCGCCGGATGCGTCCTTGCTGCACGCCTGACCGAAGATGCCGACACCAGGGTCGTGCTGCTGGAAGCAGGCGGAGAGCATGACGCCTTTCTCGTCAACATGCCCGCTGGCACGGCCAAGCTGATGGGACATGAAGTCTATGACTGGTGCCTTCCCACGCAAGCTGATCCGACCATCGGCGGACGCGCGATACCGTGGTCGGCAGGCAAAGTGCTGGGGGGCAGTTCCTCCATCAACGGCCAGGTTTACATGCGCGGCGAGCGTTCGGACTATGACAACTGGGAAAAGCTGGGCTGCACTGGCTGGAACTGGAGTTCGGTTTTCCCTTATTTCCTGAAATCGGAAACACTCCACCACTCGCCGTCGCAATCCCATGGCAACCATGGCCCGCTCAGCGTTTCACCGGTTCGCGAGCCAGAGCCCATCGGCCAGCACGTCATCGACGCTTTCGGGCAGATCGGCGTGCCGCTGAACGATGACTATTGCGATGGCAGCCAGTTCGGCGTCTACCGCGTTTACGCCACCCAGAAGGATGGCCGGCGGTGTTCGGCGGCCAATGCCTATCTTGATCCCGTCCGCGCCCGCCCGAACCTTACGGTGATCACCGGAGCGCATGTCGACCGGATTGTCATCGAAAATGGCCGCGCAACCGGCGTCCTCTTCCGCGACCATAAAAAGACAGTTCACATCCGGGCACAGCGCGAGGTGCTGGTGTCAGCCGGAACCGTTCATTCGCCCGCGATCCTGATGCGGTCCGGAATTGGTCCTGCCGCACATTTGCAGGATCATGGCATCGCCGTCGCGGCAGATTTGCCAGGCGTCGGCCAGAACCTGCGCGAGCATAACACTATCAGCGTGGCACAGCTGGTTTCCATCCCGACGATGAGCGCGCAGCTCGGCCCCTTGCGTATGATTGGCCATCTGTTCAATTATCTGGTGCGCAGCAAAGGCCTGCTCACCACGCCAGCCGTGCAGGTCATGGCCGCGCTCAAAAGTGATCCTGATCTGGTGGATCCCGATCTCATACTGTCGATGCTGCCGGTTGCTGTCACCTTCAATGACAAGGGCGATGCCATTGTCGAACCGCGCGCTTCATTCAGCTTTGGCTTCCATGTTGCGCGTCCACAGAGCCGCGGCCAGATCAGATTGCGCAGTGCCGATCCGCACGACAAACCGGTCATCGATCATCGCCTGCTGAGCGATCCCGGCGACGTCGCCAAGTTGGTCAAGGGGCTGCGAATTGTTGAACGGGCTTCCCGCGCTCCGGCCCTTGCATCGATTGTGACCGGAATCCTCAAGCCATCGCCCTTCCCCGAATCTGACGCGGAGCTTGAGGCCTATGTACGCCAGGCTGGGGGCATCGGTTATCACAGCATTGGCACCTGCCGGATGGGTCCTGACGGCGATCCGCTGGCGGTTCTTGACCCCGAGCTCAGAGTGCGCGGTGTTGCCGGATTGCGCGTCATTGATGCGTCGGTCATGCCTGAGCCGGTCTCCGCCAACACCAATGCCCCTACGATCATGATCGCAGAGCGCGCTGCCGAGTTCATCAGGGGAATAGCATGACCATTGCTCGCCTGTTCGGGCTGGAAGCCAAGCGCGCGCTGATTATCGGCGGCACGCCCATCGGGCACGCGACACAGGCGCTGTTTGCTGAAGCAGGCGCGACCTGTGTGCTCGTTGATCCCCAATCTGATCCTGATGCTGTCGCCGGAGCAGTGGACGAGTTCGCGGCGCAACACCGGGGGATCGACATTCTGGTGTACGCCGCCACGCTTACCGGCACCTTTCCGCTCGCCAATCTCACGCTGGAACAATGGGACCGGCTGCATAATCACAATCTGCGCGGCGCATTTGTCGCCATTCGTCAGGCTGTCAGGCATATGCGCGATCATGACGGCGGGGTGATCGTCGGGGTATCGACCATGGGTGCGGTCCATCCTGTCTTGCAGGGCAATGCCGCCTATGGATCCAGCAAGGCTGGCCTCAACGCCCTGATCCGGGCTGTAGCTCTGGACGAACATGCCAATGGCATCCGCGCCAACATCATTATGCCCGGCGCGGTTCCGGTCGGAGACCCGGACGCCGATACTGTCCGGCTTGGCGGGCCAGCGATGGAGCCCGGCAGGCTGATGCTGGGCATGGGAAGCTGCGAAGATGTGGCTGCGGGAATCCTCTATCTGGCGTCACCAGCCTCCCGCTTCATGACGGGGCAAGCGCTTGTGCTGGACGGCGGTTTTCTGATTTCCTGAGCGCCGGAAGCTTTATCCGGACAGCAACAAGGGGATTGCGCAAAGCCTTGCAGCGCCCTGCCCGGTGGCAAAGTCTCATGGCCCGCGTTGCAGCACGGGCAAGGGAGTATCTGGCCGGCAGGGAACGTCTCGCATCAGGCCGACACGTCCGATCGCTGCGACCAGATTCTTTGCGCCGTTACGCTGACCGTCAAAACAGGCCGACGGTGTATGCCGTGTAGGCGCCATAGGATGCGACGAGCACGGCGCCTTCCTTTCGGCTCAACCGGCCGCCGGAGAAGGCAAACAGCATGACAATCAACGATGCCGCCACCAGCAGCCAAAGGTCGAAGGCCATGATGCTGGCGGGCACGCCGGTGGGAGCAGCCACCCCCGTGATGCCGCCAATGAACAGGATGTTGTAAATGTTCGAACCCAGCACATTGCCCAGCGCAATGTCCCCTTCCTTGCGATAGGCCGCAACGGCAGACGTGACCAGTTCCGGGAAGGACGTGCCAACGGCCACGATCGTCAGCCCGATGACGGCGTCGCTCACCCCAAGCTGTTCTGCCATCTCGATGGCGGCATTCACCAGGAGCGTGCCGCCGCTGACGATCAGCGCAAGGCCGGCCAGGAACAGCAGAATTGCAACCGACAGCCTGCCCCCGGGTTGCTCCTGCGGAACGAGGGCCGGATCGAGTTCCTCCATCGCCACAGCGCGATCAAACGCCGCGCTGTGGGGGCCTCCCGCGCGTTCCTGGCGATAGGCGTAGTAAATGTAGCCCGCCATCGCGATCAGAAAGGCGATGCCAACCCCGCGCGAAAGGCCAACGGTCGCCCCGGCTGCAAGCAGTGCCAGAACGGCCATGGTGCCGACGCCGCCATCGCGCCACAGGGCACGGGTGCTTACCGCGATGGGTGCGATCAGAGCCGCCGCTCCGAGGATCAGCAGTGCATTGGCGATGTTCGATCCCACGATGTTGCCGATGGCGATGCCCGGAGATCCAGCGAGGCTGGCTTGCACACTGGCCGCAAGTTCCGGCATCGAAGTGCCCATGCCTACCACTGTCAGCCCGATCAGCATTGGCGAAAGACTCAGCCGTTCGGCAATCCGCACGGCCCCGCGCACCAGCAGGTCGCCGCCTGCAATCAGCAGCACAAGGCCCAGCAGCAGGAACAATATATCAGCCATCATGGTGTAGCAGCTACCTTCATCCGGAAATCGGCAGCCGACCGTTAGTTTGAAGTCGGGCACCTGTCATCGGGAATGTGCCGGGGCGGCAGTCAACAATCCCGGGCTTCTGGGGGTTGGCGGTCAATCCGGAGAGGGATGCCGATGCCCGCCGCACGCGCGCTCAAAGAAGGTGCGGGGCTGTGAAGCTGATCGCGACGGCGTGATAATACCCGGCATCGCTTGTCAACACCCCCCCGGAATGGGAAGCTGCCGGCGCTGACTGGAGTGTTTCATGACCCGTATCGCGACCCTGACCCTTAACCCGACGATTGACGGATCGAGCGAAGCCCAAACGGTTCAGCATACCCATAAGGTTCGCACGACCAATGACCGCTTCGATCCGGGCGGGGGCGGGATCAATGTGGCGCGGGTGCTGACGCGGCTGGGGGGCGAGGTCGAAGCCGTCTATCTGGCCGGGGGCGTGACGGGGCCGGTGCTGGGCGGGCTGCTCGACCGGGCAGGACTGGTCCATCGGGCGATTCCGATCGCCGGAGATACCAGGGTCAGTCTGGCCGTTCATGAGCGGCAAAGCGGCAAGGAATACCGTTTTGTGCCGCAGGGACCGCGCGTCAGCGAAGCGGAATGCCGACACTGCCTCGACATGATCGGCAAGCTGGACTGTTCATGGCTGGTGCTGAGCGGATCCTTGCCGTCCGGCGTGCCCGATGATTTCTATTCCCGCATCGTGGAGCTTGCCCGCGCCCGGCAGATTGCGGTCGTGCTCGACACCTCGGGCATGGCACTGAAAACCACGCTGGCGCACGGCGGGGTGCGGCTGGTCAAACCCAGCCTTGGCGAGATGGAACAGTTTGCCGGTCATCCGCTGCAGGATCAGGACCAGATCATCGCCGCCGCGCAAGCCGTGGTGGCATCAGGCGGCGCAGAGCTTGTCGCGGTCAGCATGGGTCACAGGGGGGCGTTGCTGGTCGAAGCCGGACAGGTTCTCGTATTGCCTGCCATCCCGGTCGAGGTGCGCAGTGCCGTCGGTGCGGGAGACAGCTTCGTCGCGGCAATGACCTTTGGCCTGGCTGCGGGATGGGACAGCGGGCGGGCCTTTCGTCTGGGCATAGCGGCTGGAACGGCCGCCGTGCTCACGCCCGGTACGGACCTGTGTCATCGCGCCGATGTCGAGCGGCTCGCGGCGACCATTGGCGTCAGTGGGCTGGGTGAAGGAGGGCAGATCACGTGAAAGTCGCCGTATTCAGCACCAAGCCTTATGACCGCGAGTTTCTTGCGCAAGCCAACCTGGCGGCAGGCGACGCGCATCAACTGCGGTTTCTTGAGCCGCGGCTGGGCATCGAGACCGCCGCGCTTGCGCATGACGCAGCCGCGGTCTGCGCCTTCGTCAACGATGTCCTCGACCGGCCGGTGCTGGAGTTGCTGGGCGCCGGCGGCACGAAACTGGTGGCACTGCGCTGCGCCGGCTTCAACAATGTCGACCTTGCCGCCGCGCGGGAACTCGGCATCGCCGTAGCGCGGGTACCGGCCTATTCTCCCGAGGCCGTGGCCGAACACACGGTCGCCCTGATCCTGTCGCTCAACCGCAATATCCACCGGGCCTATGCCCGGGTCCGCGAAGGGAACTTCGCGCTCGACGGTCTGCTCGGCTTCGACCTCAAGGGCCGCACGATCGGCATTGTCGGCACCGGCAGGATCGGCATCTGCGTGGCGCGGATCATGGTCGGCTTCGGCTGCCGGGTGCTCGGCTTCGATATCCGGCACGATCCTGAATTCACGCAGATCGGCGGCTGCTACATCGATCTGGACGAGCTGCTGTCCGCGTCCGACATCGTCACGCTGCACTGCCCGCTGACACCGCAGACCCATCACCTCATCAATGCCAAGGCGATTGACGCGATGAAGCCGGGTGTGATGATCATCAACACCGGCCGGGGCGCGCTGGTCGAGACACGGGCGCTGATCAAGGGCCTGAAGAGCGGCCGGATCGGCCATGTCGGACTTGATGTCTACGAGGAAGAGAGCGACCTGTTCTTCGAAGATCTGTCCGAACAGATCATTCAGGACGATGTTTTCGCCCGCCTGCTGACCTTTCCCAATGTCCTGATCACCGGCCACCAGGCCTTCTTCACCAGCGACGCGCTGACCGCGATCGCCGGGACGACGATCGGGAACATCTCGCAGTTTGAGCGCACCGGGCAGCCCACCCATCCCGTTTCCGTGGAAATGCTGGCCTGAAGCATGGCGGAGTGGCTCGCCCTGCTGCCCATCCTGCTGCTGTTGCTCTGCATGACGGCGCTGGGCTGGTCCGCGGCCAGATCGGGCATGATCGGCGCGATTGCGGCTGCCGGGCTGGCGATTCTCGCGTTCGATTACGGCACTGACGCCGTCGGCCTTGTCGGCCCGATGCTTGAAGCGGGTTTCACGACCGCGACGATCCTGTGGATTGTCTTTCCGGCCCTCGCGCTGCACGAGGTGCAGACACGGTCGGGGGCTTCGGAGCGCATTGGCTCATGGCTGACCTCGGTTTCGGACCGGCCCGCAATCCTCGTTTTGATCCTGGCATGGTTTTTCGCCCTGCTGCTGGAAGGTGCCGCCGGGTTCGGCACGCCGGTGGCTCTGGTTGCGCCGATGCTGGTGGCGATCGGCTTTTCGCCCCAGCGCTCGCTTGTTCTGGCCCTGATCGGGCACGCTGCGGGCGTATCCTTCGGAGCGGTGGGCACGCCGATACTGCCGCTTCTGGAGGCCGGGCCGGTCGATCCCGGTGAACTGTCGCTGATCATCATGCTGCTGCACGCGGCGTTGGGCTGGACGCTTGCAGCGCTGGTGTTTCGGCTTGCCATGACCGAGGGCCGCGCCGGGAACTGGGTGCTGGCACCGCTGGCCGGCTTCCTGTTCCTGCTGCCCGCACTGGCGCTGGCCTGGCTGAGCGGCCCCGAGCTGCCCACGCTGGGCGGCGCTTTGATCGGCGGCGCGGTGTTCATTTCACTGGTGAAGTGGAAGTGGCCGACGGCCCAGCCTGATGGCGCCCGGGCCGGGGATGGCGTGCTGTCCGCAGTCCTGCCTTACGGGCTGGTTCTTGCGGCGATTCTGGCAAGCCGCACATTCACGCCGATGGCTGAGGCCATGCAGGCAGTCGTGCTGGAATGGGATCTGGCGGGCCGTTTCACCGGCGCGGTGATGCCGCTCTACCATCCCGGCACCCTGCTGCTGCTGGCGCTTGCCGGCGCGGTCATCGTGCGGCCGGAGAGCCGGGCTGTGATCGGGCCATCACTGGCCACTGCGGCCCGCCGCCTGCCTGCGGTGACGCTCGCGCTGGTCGCTGTCCTGCTGCTTTCCCGGATCATGGTTCACAGCGGCATGATCGACACGCTGGCCAGCGCTTCAGCAGCGCTGCTCGGGCCAGCCTGGCCAGCGGCCGTTCCGCTGGTCGGGGCGCTCGGGTCCTTCATCACCGGGTCCGCCACGACCTCCAACATCCTGTTCGGCGGGTTTCAGGTTGCCGCAGCGGATGCATCGGGGCTAGCGCCCCTGTTGGGCCTGGCAGGCCAGGGCTTCGGCGCAGCGATCGGCAATGTCATTGCGCCCCATAACATCGTGGCGGGAGCGGCAACGGTCGGTCTGGTCGGCCGCGAAGGCGCCATCCTGAAAGCGACGCTGCCGGTTTGCCTTGCCTATGCCACGGCGGGCGGCCTGTTGCTGCTTGCCCTGGCGGCAGTCTGGTAATTCATCCGGCGCCAGCGCCTTCAGCAGCCGCGATCACGGCACAGGTCTTCACGAAGCTGTCGGGATTGAGCGAGATCGAATCGATCCCTTCGCGGACCAGAAATTCGGCAAAATCAGGGTAATTGCTTGGTGCCTGACCGCAGATGCCGATCTTGATGCCAGCGGCGTGGGCCTTGCGAATGGCCTCGGCAATCATATGCATCACCGCCGGATCGCGTTCGTCGAACATGGCGGCAAGCAGTTCGGAATCGCGGTCGACCCCGAGCAGCAACTGGGTGAGGTCGTTCGAGCCAATCGAGAAGCCATCGAAGCGCTGCGCAAACTCCTCCGCCAGAATGACATTCGAGGGTATCTCGCACATCATGTAGACCTGCAGCCCGTTTTCACCCCGGCCCAGGCCGTTCTCGGCCATGACCGCAAGCACGCGGTCGGCCTCGGCTGGTGTCCGGCAGAACGGCACCATCACGATGATATTGGCAAAGCCCATCTCCTCGCGCACCTTGCGCAGCGCCCGGCATTCCAGCGCGAAGCCATCGCGGTAGCGTTCGTCGTAGTAGCGCGAAGCCCCCCGGAAGCCGAGCATCGGGTTTTCTTCCTTCGGCTCAAAGGCAGCACCGCCCACAAGGTGCGCATACTCGTTGGTCTTGAAATCGCTCAGCCGGACGATCGCCGGGTGGGGAAAGAACGGCGCGGCCAGACGGCCAATTCCGCGCGCCAGCGTTTCCACGAAGTAATCGGCCGGGCTTGCGTGCCCTTTCACCAGCTTCTGAATATGGCGGTTGTCGGATGCGGAAACCCGGTCCGGATGCAACAGCGCCATCGGGTGGACCTTGATCAGGTTGTTGATGATGAATTCCATCCGCGCAAGGCCCACGCCCCGGGCCGGCAGCCGCCACCACTGGAACGAGGCCGCCGGGTCAGCGATGTTGAGCATGACCTCGGTCCGGGTTTGCGGAATTGCCGACAGATCGATGTCCTCGGCGGCATACTCAAGCAGGCCATCAAAGATCATCCCCTTTTCGCCGCTGGCGCAGGACAGCGTGATCTCCTGGCCATCGCGCAGGATCGCTGTTGCCGTGCCGGTGCCGACCACGGCCGGAACGCCAAGCTCCCGGCTGACGATGGCGGCATGACTGGTGCTGCCGCCGCGATCGGTGACGATGCCTGCGGCGCGCTTCATGATCGGCACCCAGTCAGGGTCCGTGTTGCCCGTCACCAGGATTGCACCGTCCTGAAAATGGGCGATGTCAGCAGCGTCGTGGATCAGACAGACCTTGCCGTTGGCGATCGCGCTGCCGATGGCCACGCCGGACAGGACCGGGCTGGCATCGGTCTTCAGGCTGTAGCGGCGGAAGCTGGACTGACTGCCGCCGCCGTGAATGGTTTCCGGCCGCGCCTGCACCAGATAGAGCAGCCCGTTGCTGCCGTCCTTGGCCCATTCAAGGTCCATCGGCCGACCGTAATGCTGCTCCACAACAACCGCCCAGCGGCCAAGTTCAAGGATTTCGTCATCGTCCAGCACGAAGGACTCGCGCTCTGCCGGGGTGGAAGGCACGATCCGGGTCTGTGTGCCGCCTGCTTCGGCGTAGATCATGCGGATCGCCTTGTCGCCCAGGGCCTTCTCGATGATCGGGCGCGCGCCGGGGGTGTCCAGCAGCGGCTTGAAAACCACGTAGCGATCGGGGTTCACTGCGCCCTGAACGATGGTTTCGCCAAGGCCCCATGCCGCGCTGATGGTGGCGATGCCGGGAAAGCCGGATTCGGTGTCGATAGTGAACATCACGCCCGATCCTGCAAGGTCCGAACGAACCATCTGCTGAACGCCCACCGAAAGCGCGATGGCAAAATGATCAAAGCCCTTCGTTTCGCGGTAACTGATGGCACGGTCGGTGAAAAGCGAGGCGAAACAGCGCAGGCAGGCATCGAGCAGGGCCTGTTCCCCGCGAATGTTCAGGAACGTCTCGTGTTGGCCGGCAAAGCTTGCGTCGGGCAGATCTTCAGCGGTCGCACTGCTGCGCACCGCCACCGCCGGGTCCACGGTCCGGGTGGTGGTGGCAAGCAAGCGATAGGCGGCGCGGATCTGATCGGCGAAATCGTCGGGCAGCCCGCTCGCCAGCACAAGTTCCCGGATCGCATGCCCGGCATCCTGAAGCGTCTTGTCACCGGACCTGTAAAGCTCGATCTGCGCGCGCATCGCTGGCTCGATGGCGCTGGCATCGATGAAATCGCGATAGGCCTGCGCGGTTGTCGCAAAACCGTTCGGGACGCGAACGCCAGCCTTGCCAAGTTCGCGCAGCAACTCGCCGAGCGAAGCATTCTTGCCGCCAACGGACGGAATATCGCCGATCGCGATCTGTTCGAACCACAGGATGGCCGTCCGGTTGTGCTGCGTTGCCATGTCTCGTCGCTCCATTACGCCCTGATCCCGGAAGCCAGATCAAGGGCAGGTAAAACCGGATCAATGCGGGCTCGGCTGATCAATGCGAAAGTGAATGTCCATTTTGGCAAGTTCGTCGAGAATGTTGCGCTGCTGTTGCATCGGACGCCAATCATAGAGGAAGATTTGAGCCGGGCGCCAGTTGGCCACCCAGCCGATGATGAGCAGGCCTTCGCTCAGAAATTCGCCAAAGGGCACGGGGACTGCCTCGGTCGCCCAAAAGCCAAGCCCCCAGCACAGCGCAAGGAAGCCCAGCCCCATGACCAGTGCTTGCCGACCCTCGCGCAGCAACAGTCTGAGGCGGCGGGCCTGCACATCGCTCCGATAGGCGAAATAGGACCGGATGGCGGCGGCAATGGTTTCCTTGCTGTCCCTGTCCACTTCTGGCTCGGCGACATGAATCACCAGGCGGTAGACCCGCTCTGGCAATTCCAGCGCACTCTCGACGATGTAGGCCTCCACTTCGTTATCAAGGTCCCGGCTGACCATCGGTGACGGGTCGAACGCATGGAACATGTCGCCGGGAGTCCGGACCCTGAGATCAATGATGCCGCGCTGCTTTTCCGGAACTGGCATCTGCGCCTCATTCCTGCGGTTTGGTGGATTTCAGCAGGTCCATGAAATCGATCGGAAAGGGAAAGACGATGGTGGAGCTGCGCTCGTTTGCAATGACGTTGAGAGTCGAGAGATAGCGCAACTGCATCGCTTCCGGCCGCTGACCAAGGATCTCGGCCGCTTCCAGCAGCTTCTGCGCTGCCTGCTGCTCGCCTTCGGCATTGATCACCTTGGCGCGACGTTCGCGCTCCGCCTCGGCCTGCTTGGCAATGGCCCGGACCATCGATTCATCGATATCGACATGCTTGATCTCGACATTGGCAACCTTGATGCCCCAGGCATCGGTCTGGGCATCGAGGATTTCCTGGATGTCGGAATTGAGCTTGTCACGCTCGGACAGCATTTCATCGAGTTCATGCTTGCCCAGTACGGAACGCAGCGTGGTCTGGGCGAGTTCGCTGGTCGCCTGCATGAAGTTCTCGACCTGAATGGTTGCCAGTTCCGGCGCGATTACCCGGAAATAGAGCACCGCATTGACTTTGACCGAAACGTTGTCCCGCGAGATCACGTCCTGGGTCGGTACATCAAGCACGATGGTGCGCAGGTCTATCCGCACCATCTGCTGGACGAACGGGATCAAGATGATCAACCCCGGCCCCTTGACCCCTGTAAACCGGCCGAGCGTGAACACCACGCCGCGCTCATATTCACGCAGGATCTTGATCGCCGCCATCAGAAAGATCAGCGCGATCAAAACCAGTGGTATGTAGAAGGCGAAGCCGCTGAGAATTTCCATGGCACTAGCTCCTGTTGTGGCGATAATCCGCCGGTTCCAACGACAAGGTCAGGCCGTCGATCGCGACCACTCGGACAAGCTGGCCAGTGTGCAGTTCACCCGCACCGCAGGCGCGCCAGCGTTCGCCGTGAACGTGGACGTGACCACTGGACCCATCCCAGTCCACGATCCGGCCCGATGCACCGATCATCTCTTCGCGGCCGCTGACAACCTTGGCATGACGCGATTTCAACGCCAGCCTCGTCGTCAGCAAAGTTGCCCCCAAACTCGCAACGGCGACCGCGCCCAGCACGGGCAGCGCAATGCGGAATTCCGCGACGTCGGTGTCGAACAGGATTGCGGCACCCAGCGCGAGGGCAATCCCGCCGCCAATGCCGAGGATGCCGAAGGATGGTGCAAAGGCCTCCGCCGCCATGAGCGCCATGCCAAGGAGGATCAGCGCGATCCCGGCATAGTTCACCGGCAGTACCGAGAGCGCGTAAAGCCCGACCAGCAGGCAGATCGCACCGATGGTGCCCGGATAGAGCGCACCCGGATTCATGAACTCGAACAGCAGACCATAGGCCCCGATCATCATCAGGATCAGTGCGATGTTGGGGTTGGTGACCACGCTCAGCAGCCGGGTACGCCAATTGGGTCCGACCTCGCTGAGCACCATGTTGCCCGTGTCGAGACGCACATCGCCGCCGCCCACCTTGACGCTGCGGCCATTCAGTTGGACGAGCAGGTCCTGGTTGTCGCGGGCGACGATATCGATCACGTTTTGCGCCAGAGCAGCCTGCGCCGAGAGGCTTGCCGCGTCGCGAACTGCCGCCTCGGCCCAGTCCGCGTTGCGCCCCCGCATTTCCGCCAGCGACCGGATATAGGCGATGGCGTCATTGCGGGCCTTGGCCTCGCTTGCGTTTCCGGCGGTCGTTCCGGTGGGCTTGTCAGCCCCGGCCTGGTTCGGGTCCTCGGCTGGCGGCTGCGGATCAGGGGCGGCAGGTGCGCCCAACTGGACCGGGGTGGCGGCGCCGACATTGGTACCCGGCGCCATGGCCGCGACGTGACTGGCGGTCAGGATGAACGCACCGGCGCTCGCCGCACGCCCGCCGCTGGGGCTGACGTAGGTGACGATCGGTATCGGGGCATTGACGATCGCACGGATGATCTCGCGCATCGAGGTATCCAGGCCTCCGGGCGTATCCATGCGGATCACGACCATTGGCACCCCTGCTTCAGCAGCTGAAGCAATCCCGCCCGCGACATAGTCAGCCGTAGCAGGGCCGATCGCCCCTTCGATCGAAAGCACGGGAACTTCGCGGCCCGGTGCCGGTCGTTCGGCGCGGGCGAAGGGCAGCGAAACTCCAAACAGCAGGCAAAGCAGGAGGAGCCATCGCAAAGGTGAAATGCGGCTTGATCTGCCCATGGGAAACTCCTTTCCCTATGGCCGCCCATCATCGAACGAACCAGATTTTCCGTCTTCGGGAGCTTGCCATATCCAGGGCCTGGACGCGAGCAGAATGCGCAGGATGAAGCTGGATGTATTAGGCCGTAAACTCATAAACGGCGTCTTCGAGGCGCTGGAATGGCGAACAGGTCGGGCGAAGCTGCACGCAGGGAAGGCTGGGAGCCTTTCCAAGGGCGGGTTTGTTCGAGCTGGAAGCCATTCCAGCGTCCCGCAGGGATTTGCCCAAAATGGCCCATTTCCGCGTCAGGAAATCATGAAATATCGACATATTCCTGCGCTTTCCTTCCTTGCACTGAGCCATTTTGGCTCAAACCTCGATGTCGCCGTCTATGAGTTTACGGCCTGGCGTGCGCTTACAGTGTCTCCGCGCCGTCATGCGTGAATTCGCTTTGCACCTGTTGCACCCGGCCCTGCTTCGGGATCATGTCGACCGACACACGCTCAAGGTCTGCCGCCAGGGACGGCGATTGCGAATCTGGCAGCGCTGCTCTGTCACCACACTCGCAGGAGAACGGCAGCATTTTCGAAGCAGGCGGCGGCTGGCTGGCAAAGCTCCCCTGGAAACAGGCCAAGGGTGCGATGTTCGAGCCCGGGACGATCACTGCTGAAACGCTTGCCGATCGATGGAATGAGATAACTTCATTCGACGGGGCCCGGCATCCGACCAGCATTCAGGGCACTCTCAAGACGCTGGGCAAGCAGATTGGCATGCTGTGCGGCCTAACGCTCAGTGTGCTGCGGTGCGCCTTGTTCTCCCACGCGGATGCCGCTTTAACGCTGCCCAGTCGGCATTTCGTCCGGGGCAGCATCGGCGTTTCGGCCAATCAGATAGGCAGCGGCGGCGGCAATCAGCAGAGGAACAACAATCGCCGAGGCGACAACCGTAACACTGATGTTGGAAGAAACGGCAATTCCTCCCAAAACCGGCACAAACAGCGAAAAGACGCGCCCGGTGCCCACCGCGAAACTTGTTCCCGTCGCGCGAACCCGCGTCGGATAAACCATGTTGCACAGTGCATAGAAGCCGCTCGTCGCGCCGCCCAGAAACGCCCCGAGGCCAATGGCCAGAACCCAGCCAATATTTGCGTAAAGCGGAAGAAGGGCAAAGCAGCTGAAAGCGATCGCAGCCAGAGTGTAGTTCAGGGTCATGCCCCGCGATATTCCCAATCTGCGCATCAGCCAGATCAACGCCAGTGGCCAGAGAACGCCAGCCGGCCCGTTGAGCGATGTCATGTAAGCGGCCTGTTTGAGGTCCACCATGCCATAGGTGTGGATGAACGTCGGCAGCCATTGGGCGATCGAACTGAGCAGCGACAGGGTGATTGCCCCGATGACCCACAGCAACAGCGTTGCCCTGCGCAGTTCCGGTGTAAACAATTCCGCGACGCGCATTTTCGGCGCAGTCGCAGGCGGCGGGGCAAGATCCAGTCGCACCTGATTCAGCGACGGGTCGATCCTTCTTACGACGCTTTTCAACGCGTCTGACCGGTCCGCCGATGCGGCCAGGAACCGCAGCGATTCCGGCACGTAAATATACGCCAGAACGGCAGACAGCAGCGTGAGTATGCCGCAAGCAATCAGCGGGGCTTGCCAGCCGTAGGACAACAAAAACCCGCCCGCCAGGGCCGCCATACCTGCACCGATCCCGTGGAAGCTGCCGATTATCAGGGAATTGCGGTGCCGTGCCTGCCCTGCTGCATATTCCGAAGCGATGGCAAAGATATTGGGGATCGCCCCGCCGATAAAGATGAATGCGATTGCACGCTGGGCGATGAAGATCGGCAAGGTCGGAGATAAGGCGCTGGTCAGCGTGAGGATGCCGAATGCGACCGTACAGAACAGGATCACCGGGCGCCTGCCATGGCTGTCAGCCAACGGCGCAATGACATAAGTGCCGATGATCTGACCGACCGCCTGAAACGTGAAGACGATTGCAAAATAGGCCAGCGACACATCAAAATGCTTCGCCATCGGGGAAATGATGACCCCCAGGACATAGACGTCCATCGCCTCGATTGCGGCCATCAGGCCGCAAACCAGAACCACTCTGTTCGAGAACGCCTTGGGTCTTTTCAGTTCGAAAAACTGATCCAGATTCTGGATTGATTGCATGACTTCGACACCTTTGGACTGCTGGGCCGATTGTTGTTTCAATCGGTCATCCTGACGGGCTCAGCCCAGGAAAGATTCCAGATGGTCGAACGACTTGGTCACCATTTCGCGAGCATGATCACCTGACAGCGCGCGCGGGCGACTGCCGAGGTAGAAACGCTCGTAAAGGGTGTTGCGGCCAGCCAGCGCCGAGCCTGCGAAATCCCATGCAGTCCGGAACAGACGGCTCCGCTCCTGCGCGGTCACGCCATTGGCGCCGGGTAGATAGCGATCCAGCAAGTCAGCCATCTCCGGATTGCGGAACGCAGCGAGCGAGGGCGTGGCCAGAAGGTTGTGCGAGCCGATCTGGATCAGGATTTCCTGCGTCCGCACCATCCACGGTGCCATCGAACAGCGGATTGCGTTGGTCGGCTTTTCGTCCGGGAAAAACGCCCCGTTGCCGAAGTCGCGCGCGTTCGTCTCGGCCGCCTTGGTTGCGGCGCGAGTCAGCCGCGCGAAGGTCAGGATTTCGCCCAGCATCGCGGCAGTATCCGGACGCTTGGAAATGTTCATGGCATTCGCCATCGCCGCGCCGAGTTGATAGGCGAACTCCAGCTTCACGGCTGCGCGGGTGGTCGTCTGATGCTGGATGTTTGCAGCCCATCCGCTGCGCACCAGGCTGTTGTGCGTTTTCACATCGCCGTCGATGAACACGCGCTCCAGCGGCACCTCCACCTCGTCGAAGATCAGGAATGTGTCCTGTTCGTCAAACCGTGAGGAGAACGGCGCGTCTTCGCGTGACCTGGGGATGCCATAGTGGTCCCGGCACACCTGGATCAGCCCCTTGGTGTTGACGGGGATGGAGAACATCAGCGCATAGTCGCGGGCGTGTTCGGGCAGCGCCTCACCACCGGGATAGACGAACATTTCGTCGGCAAACGGCCCATAGGTCGCCAGGACTTTCGCCCCGCTCACGATGATGCTGGAAGGCGTCCGGCGCACCACCCGCAGGGCCAGATCGGCATTCATGCCTTCGACGCCGCCGTGCGCCTTGTCGCTGCCCGATGTCGAAGCCGCGCTGGCAGAGCTGGAGCGGGTGCGATCGGCACCGGGCATCGTCGGGATCGCGCTCGGCTCCAATCTCAACGGGGTAGCGCTCAGCGACCCGTCGCTCGAACCGTTGTGGCAGCGGCTCGATCAGTTGCGGATGCCTGTAATTCAGCATCCGATGGTGCCGACGTTTGTCGATGCGATGGATGAATATGCGCTGGGTGTCAGGGTCGGCTTCCTGTTCGACACCAGCCTTGCCATCGCCCGGATGATCTATGCCGGTGTATTCGAACGGAACCCGAATTTCCCGTTCGTCGTGGCCCATACCGGGGCCGCGTTCGTTGACATGATCGAACGGCTGGACAACGGCTTTCGCAACTATGCCGATTGCCAGCAGTACATCACCCGGCTGCCGAGCGAGTTTGCGCGCAATTTCTGGTATGACAGCTGTTCGTTTTTCCCTCCGTTCATCGAAATGGTGCGGACGTTTGCGGGGACCGAAAAGATCATGTTCGGAACGGATTATCCCTTTATCGACCTGGGATCCGAACATCTTGACCAGATGCCGCTTGCCCCGGCAGACCGGGCCGCGATCATGGGCGGAAATGCGCAGGCCCTGTTTGGGATCCAGACAGACTGATTCGGGGCCGACTGGCAGTTAGTTGATGAAAGTCATCCACGCCGCGCAATTGCGGGCGGGGGCGAAACGGCGGTTGCAAGGAGCGCCCCCCGGTTCTGACAGGTTTTGCGCAAGTAGGAAAATCCGCCCCGCCTTTTCCTGCGCGCCGCATGGTGGCATGATCGGGCGATGCGCAAGAACCTGCTTCCCATCATCGCGATCCTGACCGCCGCCCCGGCGCTGGCCGCGGACCAGCCTGCCCTTCCCCCCGCTGGCCTCTCCCCGCCCGAGATCGTCGCCGCCGCGCCTGCGGCGGACTGGGTGCGGATCGCGCCCGCCGACCTGCTGGTGATGGAGCTGGCCCCCACCGCCGCCGGCAAGGCGCGCCGGGTGGTGATCCAGCTGCTGCCCGCGCCATTTTCGCAAGGGTGGACCGGCAACATCCGCAAGCTGGCGGCGGCGCGGTTCTGGGACGGCACCGCCGTGGTCCGCGTGCAGGACAATTACGTCACGCAGTGGGGCGATCCCGATGCGGAGGACAAGGCGAAGGCGCGCAAACTGCCCGAAGGTTTGGCGGTGATGCCGGAGAGCGAATACGTCAGCGGCAGCGACAAGGAGTATGCCGCAGAAACTGCCCGCTTCAAGAAGGAGTGCCCGGAATGCACTCCTGTGGTCAAAAGCCCTGCCAAGCTGCGCCGCGAACGGAAAAGCTTTATCGCTAGTGAGCTTGGCAAGGGTGATAATTATGCAAAAGCCACCGGCTTCACCCAAGGCTGGCCTGTGGCAGCCGATGCCGATGTCGGGCTCTGGCCGGTCCACTGCTATGGCATGGTCGGCGCCGGGCGGAACATGTCGCCCGATACCGGCACCGGCGCGGAGCTTTACACCGTGATCGGCCACGCCCCGCGTCATCTGGATCGCAACATTGCGCTGGTCGGCCGGGTGATCGAGGGGATCGAGCACCTGTCCAGCCTGCCGCGCGGGACCGGGCCGCTGGGGTTCTATGAAACGGCTGAGGAGCGCACCGCGATTACCGCCGTCCGGCTCGGCACCGAACGCGCGGACCTGCCCGGCTATGAATACCTCTCCACCGAAAGCGCCAGCTTTGCCCGCTATGCCGACGCCCGCGGCAACCGGCGCGATGCATTCTTCATCCGTCCGGCCGGCGGCGCGGATATCTGCAACATTCCGGTGCCGGTGCGGCGGGTTCCCTGAAGTCGGTTCCTTGAAGCGATCGACCGGGATTACGGCAGTGTAGAGGCCTGCCTGGAACGCGAACTCGGCGTTAGCCCGGCGGGGTTTGCCGGTCGGCTGGCTGCGCGCCGAACGTTGCGGCGATGTGCGTTTCCGCCGCCGCCGCCTCAGCGATCAGGACGCGCAGTGCGGCTGCGGTGTCGTGCAGGAGCGCGGTGCTGAGCGGCAGCTCGCCGTTGATGAACCGCCGGATGGCGCGTTCGTCGATGCCCAGCCGCCGCGAGGACGGCGTCACCCCGCCAAACACCTGGACACAGTGGGCGAAGTGGTCTCGCAGATCCTGCATTGTGAATGGCGCGGTCATGGCTTGCTCTTTCGTTCCGACTGGCGGTGCTGCTGTCTGGCGCCTGCCGGAACACGGACACGTCCGTCAATCCCATAAGCACCTCTCACCAAGTGAGAAACGCGCGCGGTGGCCGCGTTGCCTGACATACCGGGGCCTTTAAGAGGCAGGCACAGCGATTGGCGAAAAAGCGGGATTGAGCGATGTCGAAGACCTACCGGATCGGCCAGATCGTGCCGAGTTCCAACACCACGATGGAAACCGAAATCCCGCGCATGCTGATCGCGCGGCAGGCGATCCGGCCGGAACAGTTCACGTTCCACTCCGCGCGCATGGCGATGAAGCACGTCACCAAGGAAGAACTGGCCCGAATGGACGCGCAAAGCGTGGGCTGCGCAGGGCAGCTGGCCGACGCCGAAGTGGACGTGATCGGCTATGCCTGTCTGGTCGCCATCATGTCGGCCGGGCGCGGCTATCACTGCGTCAGCGAGGTCCGGCTGGGCGAGGCCGTGGCCGCTGCGGGGCATGCCTGCCCGATTGTCACCAGCGCCGGGGCGCTGGTGCAGGTGCTGCATGAGATGCGCTGCCGCAAGGTTTCGATCGTCACGCCCTATATGCGCGCCCTGACCGATCTGGTGGTCGATTACATCGCGCACGAGGGGATCCCGGTGCAGGATTCGATTGCACTCGAAATCCCCGACAACCTGGCCGTGGGCCGCCGCGATCCGCTGGCGCTGATCGGCGATGTTGACCGGCTGGACCTGAGCGGGGTCGATGCGGTCGTGCTGTCGGCCTGCGTCCAGATGCCCTCGCTCAGCGCGATCGAGGCGGTTCAGGACAAGCTGGGCCTGCCGGTCATCACCGCCGCGACCAGCACCGCGCGGGTCATGCTGCAAAAACTGGCGCTTGAGCCGGTCAGCACTGGCGCGGGCTTTGCCCTGTCGGACCAGTTCCGCCCGCTGCATCCGGGCGGCAGCGCCAACCCAGCCGATTGATTTTGAACAATGAACTGCCCGCGCGCGGCCCCGACTGTGGGTGCCTGCTGGCCGGGGCCGGATCGGCCCGGCCCACGCAAGTCCGGGGGCAGCCGGTCAGCCGGGATTGAAAAAGGGTTGAATCCATGACTACTTCGCGAGTGACCAAGCTCGAACCGATCCGGACGGCGCAATCAGGGAAGCGAATGGAACCGAAGTACTATCAGAACTGGCATCTCGCCAATTCCGGGACCGAGGTTCTGGTGACCGAATTCGAGTGGGGGCTGATCCGCCTGCACGAGGCGTTTGCGCGCTGGGTTTCGACGTGCAGTTCGCTGCTGGTGGACGAGGATATCAAGTTCGCCGAACACATGATCCTGCACATCATCCGGATGCACAACCGGCCCAAGAACAGCATCACCATTGCCCGGATGATGAACCGCGATGATCTGGCCAACCTGCAATACAGCCTGCGCAAGCTGGAAGCCGCGGGCCTGATCAGCAAGTCCAAGGACAAGACCGGCAAGAGCTTTGCCTATGTCGTCACCGAACAGGGCAAGCAGATCACCGATGGCTATGCCGCGATCCGCAGCGACCTGCTGATCAAGGCGATCGGCACCATCTCCAACGTGGACGAACGCATGTCCGAGATGACCAAGCTGATCAGCGTACTGACCGGCATCTATGAGGAAATGGCGCGCAGTTCGACCACTTATAACGCGCAGTATTAGGCCGCCCGCGCACCGGGTGATAACCCCGTAACGCCCCACAGCACCCGACCGCCCTGAGCTTGTCGAAGGGCTGCTCTTCGCTTGCGCGGGGCGGTGCCTGATGCGCGAAGCACAGGACAATGCTTCGACAAGCTCAGCACGGACGGGCCAAGCGGGGAGGTCGCCCTGCTCGCCCCAACCCCGGCGCCCACGTGGGACGCCGGGGCGCTGGAGAGTTCAGGCGCTGGCTTCGTCGAGGAAGTTCTCGACCAGCTGGCGGAACCGGACGGCGTGTTCGACCATCGTCCAGTGACCACACTTGCCGATGGAGTGGAGCTGCGAGTTCTTCAGCAGCTGGTGCATCGTCAGCGATGCTTCGGGCGGCACCACCCGGTCTTCCCGGCCATGGATCAGCAGCACTTCATTCTCGATGGCTTGCAGCCCGTGGATCGGCAGCGCCTCGGCATCCAGCCAGCGCTGGTGCGGCAGCGGGAAGACGCGTTCGAACACCTCCTGCGCGCCGGGGCGCATGGTGGCGCGGTAGCGCATTTCCACCAGCTCATCGGTGATCAGCGCCTGGTTATAGGCCATCACGCTCATCGCGTTGCGCATGGCTTCGGGCGAAGGCTTGTAGCCCCACAGCGCGGCGAGTTCCGGGCCGACCACGATCGGCACCCCGCCCGCGCCCATCAGCACCAGCCGCCCGGTGCGCTCCGGTGCGCGCCAGGCCATCCACAGCGCCACCGCGCCGCCAAAGCTGTTGCCGACGATGTGCGCCTTTTCGATGCCGAGGCCGTCCATCACGGCCAACTGCTGATCGATCCAGCTGTCCATGAACTTGAACTCATAGTCATCGGCCACCGAGGTATAGCCAAACCCGACCAGATCGGGCGCGACCACGCGGTAGCGCTCCGACAGGCCGGGGATCAGCCCGCGCCAGTTCGCCCAGGCCGAAACCCCAGCGCCAGAACCATGCAGCAGCAGCACGGCCTCGCCCTGCCCTTCATCATGGTAATTGGTCGTGTAGCCGCAGGTCGCGAGCGTTTTGCCGATTTCAGGATTGTCAGTCATTTTTTGCTCCATTCGGGTGCCGTCCAGTCGGACGCAGAAGTCAAAGGCCCAATAATCACAGGCCCAGGTCGGCGCGGGGCCGCATCAGGGTGTCGATGCAGGCGTAAAGGATCTTCTCCAGGCACGGCATCAGGTCGGGGACATAGGTCGCGCCCATGCCGCCCAGCCCTTCGGCGATCGGTTCGGGCGATCCATCCGCCGGCCAGGGCCAGCCGATCCGCGCGGTCGGCACGCCCAGCCGGCGCAGCGCCGCGCCATCGGTCTGCCCGCCCAGCGGTTCGGGCCTGGGATAGGCCCTGCCCTCGATCTCCTCCCACCCGCGCCGGGCCGACTGGATGATCCAGTTATTGGGATCGGTGGTGCCACCGGGGGCCGATCCGTACATTTCCCAATCGCAGTCGATGTCGGGGAAGCGCGCCGCAAGGTCGGCCATGAAGGCTTCGAACTGGCTCTTCACCTCGCCCGGCGTGGTGCGCGGGCTGATCCGCACATCGAAGAAGATTTCGGTCACCGCGCTCGGAAATGCGGGCCGTTCAATCCAGCCGCCGCGCACGCCCGCGATCCAGCCGTGCGGATAGATATCGCCCGACTTGTTGCGCTCGGCATAGTCGATCAGCCACTGTTCCAGTTCCAGGATCACCGTGGCGGCGGGCACCACCGACGAACGGAACGCATCCAGCCCGCGCGGCACCCCGGCATAGCCCAGCGTGCCCTTCACCGCGATCTTGAACCAGCCCATGCCGGGTTCTTCGTAATAGACCCAGTTCCACGGCTTCATGATGATCGCAAAGTCCGGCGCCATCCCGCGATTGAGCAGGTGGTGAACGCCGTGGCTCATCCCGGCGTTGTTGCGCTGCGGGATCGTCACCGGCATCCCGCCATCGGCAAACCCGACGTTGAGCGTGCCTTGCAGCGGCACGTCCGCCTCAATCAGCGCGGTCGCCACTTCCATGATCCCGGCAACCATTGCTTTGGGATTGGACGAACCGAGGCCGTAGACCCAGTCGCCCACCATCTTCGCGCTGGGGCGCAAGTCCGCAAACTGTTCCGGCCCGGCCCAGGGAAAATCGCTGTCATTGCCTTCAAGGTGCGTGTCGATCGGCGCGTAGAGCAGCAGCGTCGCGCCGCCGCCCGACCCGCGCTTTTCGCCCAGCACGTTCGCCGAGATATCGCCCATTGGATCGAGCGTGGGCTTCAGGCCTACCGCCTGCATCCGCTGCGCCACGAATTCCGCCACGCTGCGGGTCGCGCCGGTGGGGGAATGGATATCGGTGATCTCGAACAGCAACTGCTTGAGCCGCCCCGCATCCAGCCGCGCGCGCGCCTTGGCATAGGCCGCTTCCATTTCCGGCGTGAACGGCATTGCGGCTGTCGGAATCTCGTTCGGTTCCATTCTCAGGCCTCCTTCAGCGCGGCATGGGCGATGATTGTCTGGGCATCGGCCAGCAGCTGGCGGTCGGTGCCGGGCAGGCCGATCACTTGCAGTCCCAGCGGCAGGCCGTCGCTGCGCCACGCAGCGGGAAAGCCCAGGCACGGCGCGCCCACGGCGGTCCAGATGCGCTGGAACAACGGATCGCCGGTTGCGCCGATGCCTTCCGGTGCAGCCCCCGGCGCACCGGGGGCGAGCAGCAGATCGCTGGCGGCGAACACGGCGGGGAGCAGACGCTTGCACTCGTCCTGCACGGCGCGCGCTGCGGCGTAGTCCGCCGGGTCCGTCGCCGTGCCCGCGTCGATCATCGCGCGGAACTCTTCGCTGACGTCGCCGGGATGCTCGTGCCGGATCGCACCCAGCACTTGCGCCGCTTCGGTGCGATGGATCAGCATCTGCGCATCCTGCAACCGTGCGAACGGTTCGGGCAGTGTCACTTCGCTGAGCACACAGCCGCCCTCGTGCAGCTGCGCCGCAAAGTCGATCAGCGCATCCTGCATTTCGGCGCTCGCCTGATCCCAGGTCGGCATCCGGCACAGCCCGATGCGCAGCGGCGCACGCGGCGCGGGACAGTCTGCCGTTCCGCCCAGCACCGCATCCGCCGCGACCAGCACATCCAGATTGCGCGCGAACAGCCCCAGCGTGTCGAGGCTGGGGGCCGTATCGAGCACACCGGCCACCGGATAGCGCCCGATGGTCGGTTTGAACGCCAGCGTCCCGCAAAAGCTGCCGGGGCGGATCATCGATCCCGCCGTCTGCGTGCCGAGCGCGATATCGGCCTGCCCGTCCGCCACCGCCGCCGCCGAGCCGCTCGACGACCCGCCGGGGGTATGGCCGACCTTGCGCGGATTGACCGTGGGGCCAGGGTGATAGGTGGCGAATTCCGCCGTCACCGTCTTGCCCAGCACGGCCGCGCCCGCCGCGCGCAGCAGCGCCACGGCGGCGGCATCCTGCGCCGCGATGTTATCAGCATAGATCGGCGAGCCGTGCGTGGTGGGCATGCCCGCCACGTCGATCACGTCCTTGACCCCCAGCACGACCCCGGCCAGCGGCCCTTCGCCGCCGGTGGCGCTGCGGTCAACATAAGCCCAGGCGCGCACGGCACCGTCGCGGGCATGGATCCGGCTAAGACATTCGGCAACGCCCATGGCCTTAGTTCCCGACCATCCGGTGGCCCCAGAGCATCGGCTGGTCGTAGTTCTTGACCTCCCAGTCCGGACCGATCTCGCGCCCGCCATAGCCGTATTCGACCCAGAAGCCGGACGGCGACTTGAGGTAGAAGCTCTGCATGTGGTCGTTGGAATGCTTGCCCGGCTCGATCGCCACCGGAACGCCCAGATCGCGCACGATGTCATAGCCATAGCCGACATCGTCGAGCGAGGTGGATTCGACCATCAGGTGCTGGAACTTGCCGCCAGGACGCCCTTCGGCCTCGGCCATCAGCGCCAGGGTGTGGTGGCGCGCATTGCAGTGCAGGAACACCGCGTCGTTATCGTCCCAGGCGATGTAGTCGGAAATCGCGAAGCCCATGACCTCCTGATAGAACGCCAGCGTGGCCTTGAGGTCTTTCACCCAGAACGCGATGTGACCCAGCCCCAGTTCGCCGGTCTTGTAACCCGCCACGCCCCGACTGGGCGCGAACGGCGTGTGGGACACCAGCGGGCCGTAATAGATGTCGGTCGGGCAGCCGATCACCGGGCAGGTGTAATGGTACAGCTGCCTGACCTTGCGGGCCTTGCACTGCGCCGGGGTGCCTGCGGTCAGCTCCACACCGCGCGAGCGCAGCTCGGCAGCCAGTTCCTCCAGCCGGGCGATGCTGCCGACTTCCCAGCCGACCACGGCCACACTGTCTTCGCCGGTGGGGTAAAGGGTGATGCGATGGTGGTTTTCGTCGATCCGGAAATCGAGCGCGTCGCTGCCGTCGCGGGCGCGCGGCTCCATGCCGAACACTTGCGTCAGGATCGTGCGCCAGCGGTCAAAATCGGCAACGTTGAAGGCCACATAGCCCAGACTGTCGACGCCCATCTCCATACTCCTTGCCGTAGTTTTTCAGTTGGTTGCCAAGGTTCGGCGGCACAGCTCAATTGCTGGCGACGAACTGCTCGGCGAAGATGTTTTCCGGGGCGAGCCCCAGGTGCTCCAGGTGCTTGCGCGCGGCTTCGATCATCGCGGGCGGCCCGCAGAGGTAAGCCACGCTGTCAGTCGTCAGGCCGTCCTCAGCCGTGATCGCGGCCACCGGATTGCCCACCCGAATGCCGTCTGCCGGTTCGCCCCGATCGACCGAAATTCGCGCGTCCAGTGTCGGCATCCAGTGCTGGCGCAGTTCAATCGGCTCCAGGCTGAACAGCCCGTCCGGCGTCTGGCAGCCAAAGCTGAGCAGAACTTTGGGCTTGCGCCCCGGCGCGACCCGCAGCGCGTCGATCATCGCCAGCATCGGGGCAAGGCCCGTGCCGCCCGCGATCATCACATGCGGCGCGCGGACCTTGTCCTTCAGGAAGAACTGCCCGTACGGCCCGCTGACTTCGACCACATCGTCCACGGCTGCGCGGTTTACCAGCCAGTCCGACATCACCCCGCCGGGCAGGATCCGGATGAGCAGTTCGATCTTCGGCAGATCGGCGACCGTGGTTGCCATCGAATAGCTGCGCACCGCGTCGGTGCCGGGCACCTTGACCTGGATGAACTGGCCGGGCCGGAAATCCATCCAGCATCCTTCGGCCAGTTCCAGCTCCAGCCGGACCACGTCGGTGGCGATCCGTTCGACCGCGTTGACGAAGCACTTGCCCTCGATCGGCCGTCCGGCCCCGGCGGCGCTGTCATAGCCAACCGAGAATTTGCACGCGCCCCTCGCCTCGGTCAGGCAGAGCAGGCGATAGCCCTGCTCGCGCTCGGACGGGAGCAGTGAACTGCTCGATCCCGCGCGGTGTTCCGCCTCGCCCTCGTCCAGATGCGCAAGGCAGCTGCCGCAGCTGCCGGTGCCGCATTGGAACAACACCGGCGCCTGCGCCGCCAGCGCGGCGTCGAGCACGCTCTGGCCGGGTTCAACCGTCAGTTCGTGTTCGATGCCGTCGCTGAACGCGATCGTCGTCTTAGTAGGAGTTAACATTTTCGATTTTCTCGACCTTGTACCCCGGTGCCTTGCCCTGGGCGAGGCGGCGCATGCGGATGCTGGAGGTCTTGGTCGCGTTGGTCACGCCCTTGCCGGGCTTGGCGATCCCGCGGGCGTGCCGCGATGCCAGCTTGCGCCAGGTGATCGGCGAGATGTCGGTTTCAACCAGCTGCTCGTTATCCCAGCCGGTACCGTCGGCATAGAATTCCTCCATCGCCTCGCGGGCGTAGAGGTCGCAGTCGTTGAAGCCCCGGATGCACAGCGGCATGTAGAGGTTGTCGAAGCGATACTGGAATTTCTTGCGTTCCTCGTCCGTGGTGCAGATGCGGACCATGACTTCCCAGTATTCGTACAGGTCGTCGGTGATCGGCACGTACCATTCGTACTGGACGACATGTTCTTCCGGCCAGTTTTCGACCATCAGCACGCCCGGCAGCACCACCGAGGTGCGATAGAACCGGCCCTTGAGGTTTTCGACCTTGAGGCCGAGGGCCGGGTTTTCCAGCACCGGGGTCCAGCGATCGGTGAACAGCCACTGCATCTGCCCCTTGGGGCCATCCTCTTCCTCGATCAGGGTGATCGCGTCGTCGGTGGCGGGCAGGATGCCCAGCGGCAGCACCCAGTCCATCGCATGGACAATCGCGTTGTCGGCGTGAACCAGGATGTGGGCGTTGTCGAAACCGTTTTCGCAGGCGATCCGCCAGTTGCTCTGGCCGGTGCGGTGCATCCCCAGCGCAACCGCGTTTTCATCGAGGATGCCGGGGGCCGCAGGCCACAACGGGTGCGGGTATTCCTCGCTGCTCTGCGGGAAGCGGACCGGCAGGTCGTGCGCCAGCGGCGGCACGTCCTCATCGGGGAAATCGTCTTCGCGCACGAACACGAAGATCATGCCCGCGACCTCGTGGACCGGATACGTGGTCACGCCGGTCTTGCCGATCAGCTTGCTGTCCGGGTTGGCGACGATGTTGTTCAGCACGCCGGTGGCGAGGTCGAAGTTGAAGCCGTGATACCAGCAGGCGATCGAGGTGTCGTTGAAGCACATCGGCTTGGCCGACAGCCGCACGCCGCGGTGCACGCATTGGTCCTTGATCGCATAGAGCTTGCCCGCCGCGCGGCGCAGCAGGATCGGCACGCCCGCGATCTGGATGCCTTCGACCGCCTGTTCGGGCAGTTCCTCGCTGAACAGGGCGGGATACCAGTGGTTGATGAACCCCCAGGCGGCGTCCTTGTAGGGCTGATACTGGCTCTGGGTCTTTTCGTCGTTCATCCGGTCGGCGCTGATCTCGTTCTTGCGGACCAGTGTGCGGCGGCGGACAGGAGTTGCATCGTTCATGGCTGTACCTTCCTTCTCATAGTCTCTCCCCTGGATCCGGCGTTCGGCTCTCTTCGGGTTGATGGCTGGATCTGCCGGAAAAGAGGGGCCCTGCCTGCGCAGGGCCCCCAGGCAGGGTAGTTCAGATCACAGGGTGAAACCGGCGGTCACGCCCCACCAGCGCGGGCGGCCATAGGATTCCTCGGTGCAGCCGCAGAGCGTCGAGAGGTCGTAGCCGACCGTCTTGTGCCGCTTGTCGCCGATGTTGTTGACGAAGAATGCCAGGCGGAACCGCTCGGCTTCGTCTTCCCAGCCGATCCGGGCGTTGAACAGCGCATAGCCGTTCAGCCAGTTGGCATCGAAGTTGCGCAGGTTGTGGTAGAACCCGGCCGTATAGCTGGCATCCGCGCCAAACGTCAGCTTGCCGCCCGCGACCGAGACCGGCGGGCTATAGCTGATCCGGCCCGAGAGCTGGGTTTCGGGGGCAAAGGCCGGGCGGACATCGCGCACGACGCCCGGTGCCACTTCCAGCCCCTTGACCCGCGCGTTGAAGAACGATGCCCCCGCGCCCAGCTGCAACCCGTCCATCGGCCGCAAGCTCAGTTCCACTTCGGCGCCGTACGTGCGGGCCGGGCGGTTCTGGACATAGCCCGACACGTTGGCGAACGTGAACGCCTGATAGTTCGAGTAGTCGTAATAGAACCCGGCGGCGTTGAAGGTCGCCTTGCCGTCCAGGAACGTGGCCTTGAAGCCACCTTCATAGGACATGATCTCTTCCGGCAGATACGGGATCTGGTTATTCGCCAGCGGCGGCGTGCCGTCGGGCAGCTTGGCGTTGTAGCTGCCGCCCTTCACCCCGCGGTTGATGCCGAAATACAGCAGCAGGTCGCGGTTGGGGCGGTATTCCAGCTGGGCCTTGCCCGCCCACAGCGTATCGGTGCGCTTGTGCGCAAAGCTGGGTTGCAGCGGGAACAGCACGGTGCTGTTCGCATCGATCCGCAGCGGATCGTTGTCGCTCATCGCGTTGGAGACGAAGTTGTATTCCTGATGCTCGCGGATCAGGCGGCCGCCGACGATCAGCTTGACGGCCGGGGCAACTTCATATTCCACCTGACCAAAGATCGAGGCGGATTCCGTCTTCAGGCGGAACGAGTTGACCAGGTCGATGCCCGTGGTCGTCGCGCCAAACAGGCTGGAGAAGATCGAGTACGCCGGGGCCAGGAACCCGTTCGACGACTTCGCATTGACGTTCAGGTAATAGACGCCGGCCGTCCACTCCAACCCTTCGCCCGAACCGGCGATGCGCAGTTCCTGCGAGAAGCTGTCGGTATCGCCGATGGTGCCGTAGTTGACCAGGTTGGTGGCCGATCCATCAACGTCCATCGCGAAGTTCTTCTTGAACTTCATGTAGTTTGTGACCGACACCAGCGAAACGTCGCCAAAATCGTAATCGATGTGCAGCGCGCCGTTCCAGGTCTCGGTGCGGTTGAGGTCGGCGACCGCAAAGTCTTTCGACAGTTCCAGCTTCTTGGGGTCCGGCACCTTGAAACCAAACCAGTCCGCACCCGGCAGGCGCGACGCCGGAGCCCCGGCGAAGTTGGTGTAGTTGTTGCCGTTCTGGTCGATCGCGGTGCGGGTTTCGGTCGGGCTGGCGTAGATCGAGTTCACCACGCGGCCGAGCGAGTCCACCACCGCGACTGTGGCCGACTGGGTGTAGGGACCGGTCGACAAATGCTGGCGCGATGCGGCGCCAACGAGGCGAATGGTCAAGTCTTCGGTCGGCTTGAACTGCAACTGGATGCGGCCCGCCAGCGTATCGTTGTTGGATTCGTTCTGGCAGCACGGGGTGGTCACGCCGCCCAGATTGACCGGCACGCCGCCAGCTGCGCCCTGCGGATAGACGTTCTTCCAGTACGGATCGTGGCGGTCATACAGGCCGGACACGCGCAGCGCGACCTTTTCGCCCAGCGGCAGATTGATCGCGCCTTCCAGCTTGACCGTATCGAACCGGCCGTACGTGCCGTCGATGCGCGCGCCCAGTTCGTCAGTCGGCTTGTTGACCACGTAATGCACCAGCCCGCCCGTGGCGTTGCGGCCGAACAGCGTGCCCTGCGGGCCTTTCAGCACTTCGACCCGTTCCAGATCGAACAGGCCAAAGGTCTGGCCCTGCATGTTGGGGATATAGCTGTCATCGACATAGACCGCGACCGGGGCTTCGACCGCGTCGTTGAAATCGTTCTGGGTGACGCCGCGAATGGTGAACTGGCTCATCTGCCCGCCGACATTGCCCGAAATATGCACGCCGGGGGTCAGCCGTGCGACATCGGTGCTGGACGAGACGTTCATCGAGCGCAGTTCATCGCCGCCATAAGCGGCAATCGCGATCCCGACGTCCTGCTTGGACTGGGCGCGGCGCTGCGCGGTTACGACAATCGCGTCGCCATTATCGGCCACGGCCTCATCCGCCGCGTCCTGTGCGTAAGCCACATCTGCCATGGCCAGTCCGGCCAGGGCGGCACTCGCCAAAAGAATTCGTGCTCGCATACCCGGTAACTCCCTGTGTCTTTTTTTACGAGCCGGTGCCGGTCGCCTGAATGACCGGCGGCTCGTTCGATCGCCCCCATGGCGTGGAATGCAGATTGCGACCTCCGAATCGCGTCTGTCAAAAGCCCGCCCCCTCTGCGTTCTCGGATTATGAGATCAGCGTTTCGAACCGTTCCTGAAAGGCCCGATTCCACTCGGATTGACGTTCTATTGATTTTCTATACAAAATGCATTCGAAATCACTTCGAAACGATTTCGACGCCCAAAAGTGCGCGAATCGGTCCGACGTCTGAGGGAGAAATCGATGGCGACTCCGGAAATCAAATCCGTCGGCAAGGCGTTTGCCCTGCTCGATTGTCTGGCCGCAGAGGATGACTGCGTCAGCCTGCCTTCCATGGCAAAACGCTGCGGCCTGTCCGTGGCGACCGCGCACCGGTTGCTGGCCACGCTGGAAGCGCTGGGCGCGGTGGTTCACACCGGACCCGGTCAATATGCCATCGGACTGCGGATGCTGGACCTGACCCGCCGCTCCAGCTTTGAAACGCTGCTGGCCTCGGCCACGATGCCGATCCTCAGCCGGATCACCCGCACCACCGGATCGACCGCGCACGTGGCGGTGCTGGATAGCGAACGGATGGTCACCTACATCGCGCGCAGCGCCAACCGGGCAAACCGCATTCCAACCACGCCGGGGATCAAGCTGGAGGCTTACTGTTCCGGGCTGGGCAAAGTGCTGCTGGCTGACCTGTCCACCGATGACCGGGACACCTATCTGGCCGACGGGCCGTTTCCGCCGCTAACCGCCCGGACCATTATCACCCCCGAAGCGCTCGACCGTGAACTCGCCGCCATCCGTGACCGCCGCTTCGCGGTCGACGATTGCGAGATGTTCGATAACTTGCGCTGCGTGGCCGTGCCGATCCTCCACCCGGACGGGCGCGTGATCGCCGCGCTGTCTGCGTCGCAGGACAGCACGGAACTGTCCCGCGCGCAGATCCAGGAGCTTGTCACCCAGCTGACCGGCCATGCCGCAGCCATTTCAACCAAGCTGTTCCGGCGCGGGTCCGCCCCGCGCGCGGCGCACTGACCCCTGCCCCTTCATCAAGGCCAACGCATCATGACCAGCCCCATCATCAGTCAGCGCATCAAGATGATCGTTCCGGTGCCCTTGCCGCCCGAAGCGTTGGCGGGCTTTGCCGCGCAGATGCCGCCCGGACTGGTCCGGCCGGGGATCGAAGTCGAATTCACCGGCGTGCGCAATGGCACCAGCTCGCTCGATTCGCTCTATGAAGCGACCATGGCCGATGCCTTTTGCCTTGAAGCCGGGATGCGCGCCGAAGACGAAGGCTATGCCGCCGTCTGCATCAACACGATGAGCGATTCCGGCCTTTCCGCGCTGCGCTCACGCCTGTCGATCCCGGTCACCGGACCGGGCCGCAGCTCGTTCTTCCTGGCCGCCGACCTCGCCAAGCGGTTCTCGGTCGTGACGATGTGGCCGCAGTGGCACTGGATTTACGAAAAGCTGGCGCTGGAAACCGGGCTGGAAAAACGCCTCGCCTCGATCCGCGACATCGGCGTGCGCCCGGATACGCAGGAACTGCTGGCGGGCAAGGAAGAGATCGTGTTCGATGCCCTGCTGGCCGCGTGCCGCAAGTGCATCGACGAGGACGGCGCCCACGCGATCATCCTGGGATCGACCACGATGCACCAGTCGCACCAGTTCCTCAGCGAGCGGCTGGAAGTGCCGGTGCTCAATCCGGGGCTGGTCGCGTTCAAGCAGTGCGAAACGCTGCTCGACCTGGGGCTGAGCCATTCCAAGCTGACCTATCACACGCCCGAAAACCCGTCGGATGTGCTGGCCAGCGTGGCGGCGGTGTTCTGAACGCCGGGGCGGCGGGTCAACCCGCCGCCACCGGCCGTCATTTCGCGAAGCTGCCCTTGTAGGTATCGCGCAGCACGTTCTTCAGGATCTTGCCCATCGCGTTGCGCGGGAACTCGTCCAGCACGTGAACCGTCTTGGGCTGCTTGAAGCGCGCCAGCTTCTCAGCGATCAGCGCGTCCATCGCGGCCATCTCGAACGCGGTGCCTTCGGTCGTGATTGCGGCCATCACCGCTTCGCCAAAGTCGGGATGCGGCACGCCGAACACGGCGACGTCCTGCACCCCCGGCACTTCGGCCAGCAGCATCTCGATTTCGGCCGGATAGACGTTGTAGCCGCCAGAAATGATCAGGTCCTTGGACCGTCCGGCGATGGTGACGCGCCCGGTTTCATCCTTGAAGCCGGTGTCGCCGGTGCGGAAGAATCCGTCCGGGTAAAAGCTTTCCGCCGTCGCCTCGGCCCGGCGCCAGTATCCGGCGCACAGGTTCGGCCCCTGCATCTCGATCTCGCCGACTTCGCCCGCCGGCAGTTCCGAGCGGTCCGCGCCGACGATCCGCACGCTCACGCCCGGCAGCGGATAGCCGACCGAGCCCGGAATGCGCCCGGCCTGCGCATAGGGGTTGGAGGTAATCATCACCGTTTCGGTCATGCCGTACCGTTCCAGAATGCGGTGCCCGGTCCGCGCCTCGAACGCAGCGAAGACGGACGGCAGCAGCGGCGCGGAGCCGCTGATGAACAGGCGGATGCCCGCTGTGGCGTCGCGCGTGAAGTCCGCGCTTTCCAGCAACCGCGTGTAGAACGTCGGCACGCCCATGAACACGCTCGCCTCGCCCAGCTGGGCAATCACCTTGGCGGCATCGAACTTGGGCAACATCCGCAGCGTTGCAGCGCTGAACAGGCCCAGATGCAGCGCAACGAACAACCCGTGGGCGTGGAACAGTGGCAGGCAATGCAGGATCACATCGTCGCTGGAGAACTGCCAGGTTTCGAACAGCGCGGCGACATTGCTGCCCAGGTTGCCATGGGTCAGCATCGCCCCCTTGGGCCGCCCGGTGGTGCCAGAGGTGAACAGGATCGCGGCCAGATCGTTTGCCGCCATCGGCTCGACCGCCAGATCAGGGCTGAGGCTGGTGGCCAGATCGGTCAGTGATCCGCTGCCATCGCCGTTCAGCGTTGCGCGCGCGGTGCGGTCGGTTCCGGCGGGCGGGACGGCGGTCTTGTCCGCGTGGATCAGCAGCACCGGGTCCGCGTCCTCGACCAGCAGTTCAACTTCGGCAGCGGTGTAGGCCGCGTTCATCGGCACGAAGATCGCGCCGCTGGCCAGCACCGCCAGATAGGTGAACACGAACGCGGGCGAATTCTCGGTCTTGACCATGACCCGCTCGCCGCGCGTCACGCCCAGCTGCGCCAGCGCCGCACGGTAACGCCCGACATGGTCCGGCAGTTCGGCAAACGTGCAGACGACAGCGCCGTTCCAGACGATCGCCGGCTTGGCGCCGTGGGCCTGCTGGCGGGCGTAGAAGGTATCAACGATGTTGTCAGACATGATCCGGTCCCTCTCGCCGCTGATCGCGCGGCGCGTGCAGGCTGCCCATAGCCGGGTCGGCCCGCCAATCCAAAACCGCACTCTCACTATTCGCAAGTGCGGCGCAACAAACAGCGCAGGCTGCCCGGCCCCCGGACAGCCTGCGCCGCTTCACACGGACCAGTCGGTCAGAACTTGACCGAAGCCGTCACCGACCATTCGCGCCCGCGATTGTAGACGCCTTCGAACGCCTGGATTGCATCGACCAGAATGCCCGACAGCAGGAAGCGTTCGTTGCCGATGTTCTTGACCGTCGCGGCCAGCCCGAACTTTTCATCCGCCGACGACCAGCCCAGGCTGGCGTTGAACAGGTGATAGCCCGGCTGCGCGATCCGCGCAGTGTTGAAGGTGTTGTTGTAGAACTTGCTGCGCCATGACCAGTCGGCATGGGGCCGCAGGGTCGATCCGCCCGGCAGTTCGATCTCGTACGTCACCGCCGCCGATGCGGTCCACTTCGACACGCGTTCGAACATGTTGGCCGGGTTGATGTAAGTCGTCGCCTGATCGATCCCCTTGTACGACGCATCGGTCAGCCCCAGCGTGCCTTCGATCAGCAGGCCCGGCAGCGGGCGCAGCTGGCCCTCGGCTTCGAAGCCCTTGATCGTTGCGCTGGCGGCGTTGCGGAACACCGGCGCGACGCTGGTGAAGACCTGCACCTGCAAGTCCTTGTAGTCGGTATAATACGCCGCAAGGTTCAGCGTCACCAGCCGGTCGGGCGTCTGGAACTTGACCCCGCCTTCATAGACGTCGACCCGTTCCGGCGCGAACGAGGGGATTGCGGCGACCGGATCGGTGATCGGCGTGGTCACCCCCGGAATGATCGGCGGGAACACCCGCTGGCTGAACCCGCCCGATTTGAACCCGCGCGACCAGGTAACATACGTCATCAGCGAGGACGTGGGCTGGAACGCCAGGTTCACCATCGGCGTCACTTCGCTGAAGCTGACCTTCGCTTCCACATTCGGCAGCACCCGCGTGCCTGCGTCAAAGATCGGCGAATTGAACGGCGCGCCCAGAAACGCGGCGCGGTTGGCCAGGATCACCTGATCGGGGTGGAACGCCTTGCGGTCATGGGTATAGCGCAGCCCCGCCGTCAGCTTGACCATGTCGCCCAGCGCCAGCGTGCCCTGCCCGAACGCGGCAAAGCTTTCGTTGCGAAACGCCCCGCCCGACTGGAATTCGGAAATCGTGAACAGCAGCCGGTTCACGTTGATACCCGATTCCTTGAAGTAATAGCCGCCCAGAATCCAGTCGAGCTTGCCGTCGAAGCTCTTGCCCAGCAGCTGCAATTCCTGACTGAACTGCTTCTGCTCGATCCGGTCATAGAACTGCGCGATGGTGACGGGCGAGCCATCGCCGTCGCGCGCGAAGGTGCCGGTCAACCGGCGATAGGCGGTGATGCTCTTGAGGTCGAGGTCATCGCCCAGCTCGATCGCGTGGACCATGCTGGCGCCCCAGATATCGGAATTGGAATAGGACGGCGCGGTGCCCGCGTTGGCATCCGGCCCCAGCACATAGCGGTTGTCATAGCACCCCGCGACCGACAGGTTCAGCGGGCTGACCGGGGTGGCGCACGGGACCATGCCGCCGCCCGCCATGACGTTGGCGATGATGTTGGAAATGTCGGCGAAGGGCGGGGTCGCCGGATCGGTAGTCGTGCCGTAATTGATGCCGATCAGCGACATCGCCGGACCGTTTTCGCGCGCGGTGGTGCCATCGAAGCCGATGTCCACGGTCCAGCCGTCCTGCGGCTTCAGGCGCAGCGCGGCGCGTCCGGCAAAGCGGTTGGAATTGCCCAGCTGCTTGCCATCGAACGTGCGCGTGACATAGCCGTCCTGCCCGAAGTATCCCCCCGTCACCCGCAGCGCGGCCGCATCCGACAGCGGCAGGTTCACCGTGCCCTTGAACACGGTCAGGTTGTCGGTGCCATAGGTCGCCGAACCGCTGAACGACAGCTGATCGTCCGGGGCCCTGGTGGTGATCGAAATCGCCCCGCCGATGGTGTTGCGGCCAAACAGCGTGCCCTGCGGCCCGCGCAGCACTTCGATCCGTTCGAAATCGACCAGATCCAGGATCGCACCGACCGAGCGGGCGACATAGACGCCGTCCACATACACGCCCACGCCCGGTTCCACGGTTGGCACGAAATCCTGCTGGCCGACGCCGCGGATATAGATCGACGCGCTGTTGCTGGCCCCGCTGAACGAGGGGTTGTTCTGAAGCGTCATGTTCGGGGTCAGCTGCGCCAGCGCATCGGTGCTCTGGACTCCGCGCGCTTCCAGCGCCCGGTCGGAAAACGCCGTGATCGAGATCGGCGTATCCTGCAGCGATTCCGCGCGTTTGCGCGCCGTCACCGTGATGACTTCATCCAGCGCGGAGCCGGATTCGGCCTGCTGCTCCTCTGCGGCTTGCCCCCACGCAGGCGTCGCGACGAACAGCGCCGCCGTGCCAAGCAAAAACGATCCCCTCAGCCCGCGCAAGGCGCGGACAGTTTGTAGTGCCACCATGTGTATTCTCCCCATTCGCGTATGACTGCCCGGCCGGACCCGGTTTCTTCAGGTGGTCCGGCGGGCAGGATTCAGGCTGGAAATCAGGCCGCCACTGGCGTGCGCCCGTCCAGGAATTCGTGAGCTGCCGCGGCATCGTAATACCAGGGCGCGATCGACTTCGGATCGTTGAAGCTGTTGGCCATCAGGTGCGCCAGCCCGGCATCGGATTCGGCGGTCTTCAGGATCCGCAGCATGTGTTCGGGCGGCTGGCCCAGCGTCTGGTTGGTGTAGGCCACCGGATAGCGGGCATAGTCCCAGTATTCCTCGAACACGGCGTTCATCCACGCTTCGTCAAACGGCGCATCGCCGCGCGCGTTGATCGCATCGAGATAGATCTTCGCGCCCTTCGAGGCATTGTTGGAGCCCTGGCCCGTCAGCGGATCGTTGAGGCACACGACGTCGGCCAGCCCGAACACTTGCGCGCCGCTGGGCAGGGTCGCGACCGGATACTTGGTGGTCGGCGTGATCCGCCCGCGCAGTACCGCCTTGTCGTCGGTCAGTTCCAGGTGGCCATCGATCCGCTCCGCTTCCAGCGGAAAGAACGTGCGCAGCAGGTGTTCGCTGACTTTCAGGTGTTCTTCGGGCGTCTTCACGTCGTCCCACACGTCCATCGGGCCGCCGGGGACGGCTTCGATGGTGAAGATTTCGCAGGCTCCGCTCAGCGTCAGCCCCGGAAACGAGACGAATTCACCGATGCCGGGATTGATGTTGATGCAGATCGCCGGAATACCGGGACGCGGGCGGAACCGGTTGACGTAGGTCAGCGCCAGCACCCGCTGCGGCTGGGTAAAGGGGGACCGGTCCGGGTTGCGGGTGAACAGCTGCCCGATCTCGCCCTTGCCCGATGCGATCACGGTCAGGTCGTGCGATCCGGCCAGCTCCTCCAGCTCCGCAATCCCGGCATCGACCAGCCGGAAATCGCCGCCCAGTTCGATGAACCGGTCGATCCAGACCGGCATCTTGACGCGCTGGTCGATCGACTGGCCGGGTTCATCCATCGCGCCCTGCCAGAACAGCATGACGTTGCCGTCGCTGTCCGCCACGCGCATCTGCGCCCCGGCATATTGCGGCGCGCTGTCCTGCCAGTAATCGATGCCCAGTTCGCGTTCCAGCCCCAGCGCCATGCCGTACATCGACTGGCTGGAAATGACCGTGCCCGCCGCGATCTGCTCACCCGTGCGGTTGGACAGCATCGTCACCTGATGTCCGGACAGCAACAGCCCGATCCCCAGATGGAGCCCGGCCTGACCCGCGCCCACAATCGCAATCTTCGCCATCACTTCCCTCATGTCATGATTGTTTCATGACGTGCAGGCTATGGCAGTGCAGGATTGGCTCAATCCGCCGGGCGCAACGACTATCCAGTCATCGCAAGATGGCCAGGCCGCAGTGGCGGTCTGTCACCAGTCAGTGCGACTGCGTGCGGTGCAACGTCTCACGCGGGGCCTCGCCAAACCGCTGGCGATAATGCGCCGCGAATCGCCCGAAGTGATCGAACCCCCAGTTGAGCGCCACCCCCGTGACGCTGATTCCCGGCCCGCCGCGCAGCAGATCGGCCCGCACCCGTTCCAGCCGGATATCGCGGAGCAGTTGCAGCGGTGTGACCCCAAGGCAGCACCGGAACTGGTGATGCAGCGTCCGCAGCGGCACGCCGCCCACCGCGCACAGCTCGGCCAGGCCAATCGGTTCATGCGCATGGGCGTGCAGATAATCGCGCACCTTGCCCACGGCCGGCGAAGGCGCGTGGCGGTCTGCCTGCTGGAACCGGTCCAGCGCCGCGCGGTCCTGCAGCATCAGCAAGGCTGACATGAAGCACGTTTCCAGGTGCGCCTTCAGGATCGGCGGCAGGCCATCGCGGGCAACCTGCGACAAGTCCGACAGGCTGCGCAGAATGGACGCAAGCGCCACTCCCGCAGTCTCGGTCAGGGCGACCGATGGCTCCATCGCCAGGGCCCGCTTGACCGGCGCGCCGCCGGCCAGCTCGGCAAACCGCTCAAAACTGGCGCGCTCATACCGCAGCACGGTCTTGCGGCAATCCGCGCTCCAGAACATTTCCACTGGCTGTTCGGGGTTCTGGACCGTAGCCCGACCGGGCAGGCAGGCATGCTGCTCCCCCCCAACCGTAACCCACGCGCGGCCTGCGGTGGGCACCTGCACAAGATAGAACCGATCAAAGCTGCCGGGCGTAACCAGAACGTCCGCGCCATAGGTCACCTCGGCGACTGTCAGCGCGCGGCATTCCAGCCGGCTGGTCCGGGTATCCAGATCGCTGCGGCGGTTGACCAGCTGCAACGTGTGGTCGCAATACATCCGGCCAACGTGCGCGCGCACTTCGTCGATATCGCGCGACCGAAAGGTCGTTGTGGCCAGCGCAACGGGCAGGCCGGATGGCTGACCGGGCAAGATTCCCGAAGGCTCCATGTGCGTCACTATCCCGTTGCCGGACCAGCCCCCACCTGGCTGCCCTTTCCGGACCGCAATCTCGACACATTTCCGCGCCGCGGTCAACTGGTCCGCCCCGGCGCGGGCTCCGGAAAGCCAGCTGCCACGCCCGGCTGGTGCGCCGGGTTCTCACATCGTTCGAACGCGGGGCAATCCGGCAGCGGGAGCGACGCGGCCGGATTGCCCCGCGCATCGACCGACACAACCGCCAGCGCTGCCCCAAAAACTGCCACCAAACTCACGACGACCCGGCACGCCCCTGTAAACTAGGTGCTGATACTCGATGCTATGGGAATGCTATGAATTAATCTGCGGTGCGTCGGAGGTGCGGTTGCAGCACGCATTTACCGGAACGTCCGGCCGAATGCGGCGCGCTCGATCTCTGCCGCCACGGCCTGAAGGCGCGGCATCAGCACGGCCGGTGGATGCACTGCCGCGCCGGATTGGGAGATCGAAACAGCGGCCAGAACGCGGCCATCGGGCTGGTGGACCGGCACCGCCACACAGATCAGGCCATCGGCCACCTCACCATCGTCGATGGCATGGCCCTGTTCGCTGACCTTGTGCAGTTCGGCAGCCAGCGCGCGGGCATCGGTAATCGTCCGCGCGGTCAGCGCCGGGAATGGCCCGCCGGCCAGATAAGTCTGCTGCTGATCCTCGGGGAGATGCGCCAGCAGCACTTTGCCGATCCCCGAACAATAGGCCTCATGCTGCATGCCGACGCGGGTGAACAGGTTGCCCGCGCCCTGCCCGGTCTTGATCCGGTATGTCACCATGTCCCCGTCCAGCGTGCCCAGCTGGACCACGCAGCCCAGATCAGCGGCGAGCTGGTGGAGCACCGGCGCGGCGGCATTGGCGATCACCTGTTTTTCATCCAGCTGCCCCAGCAGGGCGAGCAGCCGCGGCCCGGCGACGTGCCCCCCGCCCCCGTGGCGGGCGAGATAGCCTTGCTCGACCAGCGAATGGATCTGGCGGTGCGCGGTCGCGGCCGGAACGCCCAGTTCGCGCGCCAGCGCGGCCACGCTGCGCGCGCCGCCATCGGCAATCACCGCTTCCAGCATCGCCAGCGAGCGGGACAGCGAAGTCAGGGTGGGGGTGCCGCGTCTCATCATGTGAGATGATAGCCCGGTCCCCGTCTGGCGCAAGCCAGAAGCCCGGCCTATTCGGAACGGGACAGAGAGAGGACTCGCATGACCATCAGCCACGACGATCTCGCCCGCCGGTTGCGCGCGGCCTATACCGACGGGGTGGTTCCCCCGATGCGCGACGGGCTGGACCCGGTCGACGTCGTGGGCGCCTATGCCGTCCAGACCATCAACACCCGCTTCTGGGAAGCGCAGGGCCGCCGCATCGTCGGCCGCAAGGCCGGGCTGACCGCCAAGGCCGTGCAGGAGCAGCTGGGCGTGGACCAGCCGGACTTCGGCGTGCTGTTCGATGACATGCGCGTCGCCGATGGCGGGACGCTGGACGCCGCCAGGTGCATCCAGCCCAAGGCCGAAGCGGAAATCGCCTTCGTCCTGTCCGCCGACCTGCCCTCGCCCGACACCACGCCCGAAGACGTCGCCGCTGCCGTGGCGAGCGTCCACGCCGCGATCGAGATCGTCGACAGCCGCATTGCCGACTGGAAGATCACCTTTGCCGATACGGTGGCCGACAACGGCAGTAGCGCGTTCTTCGTGCTGGCCGGGCAGGGCCTGCCGCTGGCGGGGCTCGACCTCGAAGGCGCAGGCATGGAAATGACGTTCGACGGCGCGGTCGTCTCCACCGGGATCGGTGCGGCTGCGCTCGGCAATCCGCTCAACGCCGCTGCCTGGCTGGCCCGCACGCTGGCCGCGCGCGGCGAACCGCTCAAGGCGGGCGATGTCCTGCTGGCCGGCGCGCTGGGGCCGATGGTTACGCTCCAGCCGGGCAACCGGGTTTGCACAAAAATCGCCGGGATCGGCGAATGCAGCTTTACTTACGGGAAGGCATGACATGACCAAGACGAAAGTGGCGATCATCGGATCGGGCAACATCGGCACCGACCTGATGATCAAGATCATGCGGCTGTCGTCCGTGCTGGAAATGGGTGCCTTCGTGGGGATCGACCCGGAATCCGACGGACTGAAGCGCGCCGCGCGGATGGGCGTGCCGATCACCGCCGAAGGGATCGACGGGCTGCTCAAGATGCCCGAATTCGCCGACATCGGCATCGTGTTCGACGCAACCAGCGCCTATGCGCACAAGCGCAACAGCGAACTGGTGCTGGCGGCGGGCAAGCGGATGATCGACCTGACCCCGGCGGCCATCGGTCCCTTCACCGTCCCCCCGGTCAACGGCGATGCCAACCTCGATGCGCTGAACGTCAACATGGTGACCTGCGGCGGGCAGGCGACGATCCCGATCGTTGCGGCGGTCAACCGCGTGGCCAAAGTCCACTACGGTGAGATCGTCGCCTCGATCTCGTCCAGGAGCGCCGGTCCCGGCACCCGCGCCAACATCGACGAATTTACCGAAACCACCAGTCAGGCGATCATGGACGTCGGCGGCGCGACGCGCGGCAAGGCGATCATCGTGCTCAACCCGGCCGAACCGCCGCTGATCATGCGCGATACGGTCTATTGCCTGTGCGAGGACGGCGATCAGGACGCCATCCGCCAGTCGATCCTCGACATGGTTGCCGACGTGCAGACGTATGTCCCCGGCTACCGCCTGAAGCAGGACGTGCAGTTTGAGCATATCGGCTCCAACCGCCCGCTGCGCATTCCGGAAATGGACGCCGAATACACCGGCCTCAAGGTGTCGGTGTTCCTCGAGGTCGAAGGCGCGGCGCATTACCTGCCTGCCTACGCCGGCAACCTCGACATCATGACTTCGGCCGCGCTCAAGACGGCTGAAAAGATCGCCCAGCGCCACTTCGCGGGAGCAGCAGCATGAACTTCGATCCGACCCAGACCAAGCTTTACATCCAGGACGTCACCCTGCGCGACGGGATGCACGCGATCCGCCACCAGTATGGCCTTGACCACGTGCAGGCGATTGCCCGCGCGCTGGACCGGGCCAAAGTCGACGCGATCGAAGTGGCCCACGGCGACGGCCTTCAAGGCTCCAGCTTCAACTATGGCTTTGGCGCCTATACCGATTGGGACTGGATCGGCGCGGTTGCCGAAGTGCTGGAACACAGCATCCTGACCACGCTGCTGCTGCCCGGCATCGGCACCGTGCATGACCTGAAGCACGCCTGCGAAATGGGCGTGAAATCGGTCCGCATCGCCACCCACTGCACCGAAGCGGACGTATCGAAGCAGCACATCGAAGCCGCCCGCAAGCTGGGCATGGACGTGTCCGGCTTCCTGATGATGAGCCACATGACCAGCCCCGAAGCGCTGGCCGGACAGGCCAAGCTGATGGAAGATTACGGCGCGCAGTGCGTCTATGTCACTGACAGCGGCGGGGCGATGAACATGGGCGAATATGCCGCGCGGCTGCAGGCCTATGACCGCGTGCTGAAGCCCGAAACCCAGCGCGGGGTCCACGCCCACCACAACCTCAGCCTCGGCGTCGCCAACTCGCTGGTCGCGGTCGAAAACGGCGCGATCCGCGTTGACGCAAGCCTGGCCGGGATGGGCGCGGGCGCGGGCAATGCCCCGCTCGAAGTGTTCATTGCGGCAGCGGATCGGATGGGCTGGAACCACGGCTGCGACCTGTTCGCGCTGATGGACGCTGCCGAAGACCTCGTCCGGCCGTTGCAGGACCGCCCGGTCCGGGTTGACCGCGAAACGCTCACCCTCGGTTATGCCGGTGTCTACAGCTCGTTCCTGCGCCACGCCGAAAAGGCCGCGAACGATTACGGCATCGATACCCGCACGATCCTGGCCGAAGTGGGCCGCCGCAAGATGGTTGGCGGGCAGGAAGACATGATCGTCGACATCGCGCTCGACCTCGTCAAGCAGCGCGACGCAGCAGCCGGCTGATCAACCCGCCAGACCTGCAAGCTTCGCCGCCCGGCCGCACTGGCCGGGCGGCTAAAGCTGATGGCCGGAGCCGCATGCGGGCAACCGTGCCCAAGGCCGCCGGAACCCCGTTCCGAACAGCCTGACACCCCGCGTGGGGCGTCCCAAACCGGAAAAATAACGGCTTCGCCTGAGGCGCCGCATGCCGAAATCAACATACCTACAGCCACAACCGCGCCCCGACCGAACGCGTCATTTCTAGCGGAAAACGGTGGTTCTGGTAGCTTCCGGGGATCACCCCGGAAGAACAAATGGTGCCCAGAAGAGGCGTAGAACTTTCGTCCCAGGCAATGCCGGGGCGGCTCTACCTACCCTGTAAAATCAGCGATTTGTCTTGTAAGGTGTTCGCGGTCGGCCGCCCTCATTTGCCTGAAATCCCACCGAAATGTGGGAACGAATGTGGGACCGTTTCAGGCGTCAGAATGCGGGAACAGACGCCTGAAATTCCCTGACAGGGACTCGAACCAATGGCACTTACGACGTTGAAGGTGAAAAATGCAAAACCCGGTCGCCACGTCGATGGTCGGGGCTTGTGCTTGCTTGTGAAAGACAGCGGCGCGCGAACCTGGGTGCTGCGAATGCAGCGCAATGGCAGGCGGCGCGACTACGGCCTGGGATCAGCGTTGGAAGTATCGCTCGCAGAGGCCCGCGATGCGGCAGCGGCATTGCGCCGTCAGGTGCGCGAGGGGACCGATCCAGTCGCCGAACGGCGCAAGGCGCGCAAAGTTATGCCGAGCTTCGAGACCGCTGCTCGCGACTGCTATGATGCACTTAAGGAGGGCTGGAAGAATCGGCGCTATGCCAACTGGATTTCCAGTTTTGAAAACCATGTCTTTCCGCTGATCGGGACCAAGCCGGTCGATCAAGTGGACAGCGTGTGCGTGGTCGAGGTGTTGTCGCCCATCTGGCTCGAAATTCCTGAAACGGCCCGCCGCCTTCTTCAGCGCATTGGCTCTGTGCTGGACTTTGCGCATATCAAGGGCTGGCGGGAAGAAGAGGCGTCGTTGCGTTCAGTTCGCAAGGGCTTGCCGCGCCAGACGGGCAAGAGCGTACATCTGGAAGCCATGCCCTATGCTGACGTGCCCGCGCTTATGGAAGCGCTGGCGGCTGCATCACCGACGACTGGCCGTGATGCACTGCGCTTCACCATCTACAACGCTGTGCGATCAAACGAGACTCGCTTTGCGGTCTGGACCGAGTTTGATCTGGACAAAGCCATTTGGACTATTCCCGGCGAGCGGATGAAGGCAAAGGAAACCCATATCGTGCCATTGTCCGCACCGGCAGTAGCATTGCTCCGCAGGCGCTGGAATGAACGGGCGAACGATACCGGACTGGTCTTTTCCGCCGATGGCGAAAAGGCCATGAGTGATATGACCATGACCAAACTGTTGCGTGATGGCGGTATCAAGGGAGTGACCGTTCACGGCTTCCGTTCCGCCTTCACCGATTGGGCTGCCGAGAAAACCGATTTCCCGAAAGAAGTTGCAGACAAGGCACTTGCGCACAAATTGACCAATCAGGTCGAGGCTGCCTACCGTCGGACGGATTTCCTCGAAAAGCGCCGTGATCTGATGGCGCGGTGGGCACGGCATTTGGATGGTATAGCCCATCATACCGCCGAAGCAGCAGGCGAGCCTATTCCGGCCCGCGCTGCCGCATGATGAGACGGTGAAGGCTGGCGGTGATGACACGGGTGGATTTGCCCAGCTTCACCGTCTCGACCTCACCACTCGCGATCAGTTCGTAGAGCTTGGTGCGACCGACGCCGATCATGCGAGCGGCGTCGTTGATCCTGACGCATATTGGTTCAACCGGCGGTGACGTTGTCACCGCGTCACGCCTTCGTCACGGAATGCAACCGGATCATCGATCCAGCGGTTCACAGCGGACTCCCGCCAGCCGGTGCCATGAACGCTGATTTTGACCTGGTGGGGAAAAGTGCCCTCGGCGATTTTGCGATACACAGTGGAGCGGGACAGCCCGGTGCGGGCCAATACGGTTTTCAGCCGGATGATTCTTTCAAGGTTCGACATGGGATTTTCTTCCATTCTCTGGCAGTCGTTGGCACCCCCTTGGAAGAACAATTGGCAAACAGAATGAGCGTTGCAAGCGCATTTTTTGGCCTGCTAACCCCAGCGTATTGAGGGATACATTGACCGCGATAAGGATAGAGACGGCTATGGAAGCATAGAGAGGGATACGCACGCCAACACCGGGCGATCTATTGCGGCGAATTATTTTCCCATTTTTCTGCGACTGAAGCGGGGTTACCGCAATCGCCGCCGTAACTGACGGAGAATCGCGCCGTGTGCGGTCAAATTTGGGCGCGAATCACTCAATCCGCCAAGCAGTCGCCCCTTTGCGGGGGGGGGGGGGGGCGATTTCTGAAATGCTATGACCTTAACAAGGATGTGACCAATGCCCAATGCGTTGCAGCTGGACCGCGATTTCTGAAATGCTATGACCGCGAACGCGCAACAGGCCGCGTCAAGGTGGTTGCAGCTGGACCGCGATTTCTGAAATGCTATGACCAGCTTGCCGCTGGTGACTTCGGGCGAACCGTTGCAGCTGGACCGCGATTTCTGAAATGCTATGACGAATTCAGATGCCAGCAGTTCGCCAGCGTGGTTGCAGCTGGACCGCGATTTCTGAAATGCTATGACTGCTCGGCTTGAACTGCGCCACGCGGCTCGGGTTGCAGCTGGACCGCGATTTCTGAAATGCTATGACGCGGAACGTGCCGATCGCGGTACCCGGCATGTTGCAGCTGGACCGCGATTTCTGAAATGCTATGACCGATACGTTCAACTGCTTGCAGCAGCGCTTGTTGCAGCTGGACCGCGATTTCTGAAATGCTATGACTGGACGCCCTGCTGGCCGTCGATGCACGGGGTTGCAGCTGGACCGCGATTTCTGAAATGCTATGACCTCGCCGCAGCAGCAGCAGAGAAGCCCCACGTTGCAGCTGGACCGCGATTTCTGAAATGCTATGACCCCGCGCGGCCTGATCCGCTGCCCGCACTGGTTGCAGCTGGACCGCGATTTCTGAAATGCTATGACAACGGGACCGCGCGATCGCGCGTATCCGTGCGTTGCAGCTGGACCGCGATTTCTGAAATGCTATGACCCCGTTCGGGACGTGGATGAACAGGTTCTTGTTGCAGCTGGACCGCGATTTCTGAAATGCTATGACTGGTGGGAACAGCGCCACCAGCGCACCCGCGTTGCAGCTGGACCGCGATTTCTGAAATGCTATGACTTCGAGCGCCGGAGGGACGACCAGCAGGTTGTTGCAGCTGGACCGCGATTTCTGAAATGCTATGACTGTTCGCGGGCGGCATCATGCGCGTGATTGGTTGCAGCTGGACCGCGATTTCTGAAATGCTATGACGTCTTGCCGCTGACCTTGATCGTCAGGGTGGTTGCAGCTGGACCGCGATTTCTGAAATGCTATGACTGTCGCCAGCGTCTGGCCCGTGCCCGGATGGTTGCAGCTGGACCGCGATTTCTGAAATGCTATGACCGATACGTTCAACTGCTTGCAGCAGCGCTTGTTGCAGCTGGACCGCGATTTCTGAAATGCTATGACCTTGGCGGGCGATTTGGCGAACCTTTCATGGTTGCAGCTGGACCGCGATTTCTGAAATGCTATGACCCATGACTTCGTCGTCCGTGATCACGATCTGTTGCAGCTGGACCGCGATTTCTGAAATGCTATGACATATAAAGTTTCCGTTATGCGCACATCCGTGTTGCAGCTGGACCGCGATTTCTGAAATGCTATGACAGATGGGTGCCTAACCAGTTGAATTGAGACTGGAAAAAGCCCCATCTGTCACCGCAAAAATGCGATGAATCGTCAGAACATGGCGAGCTGATCCGGATTTTTTCGTTGCCGTTGGCGGCTCTGACTCGAAAACCGGATGATGTTTTCATACTGCTTGTCGGTAAAATTGAGCACATGAATCTCCCCACGTTCAGGAAGATGCGCCTCGATTCGCCGAAGGTAAGTCTCGTAGTGCTCTTTGCCATTACAAAATCGAGCATAGATCGAAAACTGGCTCATTTCAAAGCCTTCATCGAGTAAAAACTCACGAAATTTGGTTGCTTCCCTCGCGTGTTCCTTGGTGTCCACGGGTAGGTCAAACATGACGAATATCCACATCAGCCGGTATCCACTCAGGTTCATGCTTCAATCCCCACCGGCTGCCCAAGCGACGCCCAGTCAAGAGCATCAGGTGGATCAAACAGGGCCAGTGCCGATTTGCGTTCTTCGAAGCTCTTGGCGAGCGATTGAGCGAGCCGCTGGGTCGCCACAGACACGGGCGAAATAGCCCCGCCCAGACGCAAATCATGCCCGATCAACCGAGCCAGACGCTGTTTTGCTTCGGGAGTGACGGTTTCTATGCCTTCGTCGATCATTCGCCGGACCAGTCCGTCAACCAGAGGACGAAACGGTTCCACGAGATCGTCCGCCAGCGCGAATCCGTTAAGCCGGTTGTGATGGTGCAGCCCGATTGCAGGGTGCAGTCCTGCCCCGATGATCGACCGTGCAACGCATGATCGCATGACGGTATAGCCATAATTCAGCAGGGCGTTGGCGCCGTCAGCGTTCTGATCGCGGCGAAATTCTTTTCCCATGAGGGCGGGCCAGTATTTGCGCGCGGCCTGAGCTTCAAGATTGTCCGGATCGCCGGAGCGGACGCGCCGGGACATAAGCATCAGCGCATTGGCTTCCGCTTTGCCTTGCACGGCTAACAGCGATGCTTGCATCGTGATCTTGCCCACGATGATTTTCTGCCAGAGTTGCTTGAACATGGGGCGCGGGGCCTCCCATTGCGCTCGCATCCGGGCTGCCTGTGCGTGGTGACCGTCAATGGGAGAAATGATGGCCACCGGAGAATGATTGGCCGCGCACATCACCATAATCGCCCCGCGTTCGGCGAGCGCGACAACCAAACTTGTCGTCCAGGTTACGCCATGGGCATGAACGATGATGGCTTGAATATCGTCGAGCGCCACCCGTCCCTGTTCCTGACGATCAAGGCTGACAACCAGAAATCCGCGATACGCGGACAGGTGAAGATCATCCGTGGCAATATCAACAATGCGGTCCATGGCCAGCCTTTCGGGGTTGAAAGCTGGCACATCATGGATAATGACTGGTTAACGCGGTCCCGGATCAAAGATACGACCAAGTTCGTCGATACGAATCTGGCGGGCCTTGACCTTTTGTAATGCTGAAGCGGATGGTCCCCAGAAAGTGAAAGGGTCATTTCCACTTTTATTGCGTTCAACCATGTTGCCCGCTTGCGCATGTTCTATCAAGAAAATCTGGCCGTTCTGGCCAAATTTCTGCACACGATAGATTTTTCGCGAGCCGTCCTTTTCTAAAGCGACCATATCATTTTGGCGCAGTGCCATGACTTTCTTCGCGGCGGGATGGGGGCGCTCTTCCTGGTAGTCACGCTGATGATGGTCGAAGGATGAAATGATACCCGATTTTAGGTTACCGTTCCGGTCCTTCCAGTGGGTTATCCATTTGCCATCAGGCATCTGCCAGATTGTATAAAGCGCGTTGGCACCGCCCATGTAGCCCTTAAAGGCGCGACCGGTCTTGTCCTTGATAGGAATCACGGTCAGGCCTTCCCGTACTCGCAAACGGCGGATGCCTTTGAAAATTGGATGCTTCCGAGAAAACTCCAGCACTGCGCGTTCAAAGTCCTTGCCCGAGAGCCCTTCGGTTGCCTCGTACAAGGCGCGTTGCAGCGCAGAATCGGGAATGCGAAGCGGGTCAGTCAGGTCAGCAGGCGTGAGGCTAGCCAGGGGAACACGATGGACAACTACGGGCAACCCGCTGTCGCTCGTCAGCCCGGTCAGGCCATAGGCAGTTTCTTTGTGCAGTTTTCCGGTCGTCACGTCGCGCCCCTTGACTGGCTTTCCAGCGCGTCCGTGATCCGCTTTGTGGCTGACGGTTGCGGCGAGCACTTTCTCGCGCAATTCCTCCCGAAAACGATAATCGCTTTCATGTCGCGCCCATGGCATCGGCAGGCCATCGAACAGCCTATCCAGCTTTTTGTCCTCCGCCCGCGCAGCGGCTTTCGCAATCTCGGCGATCAGTGCCGGGGTCATCACGCCGACCACTGCCGCATCGATGGCGTGATGACGATGATCGAGCCGGTTCTTAGGGGCGTTGCTATGCTCGTTTTCCACCCAGTTATGGTCTGGCAGAATGTCATTGAGACCCCACAGCCGCCGGAGCATCGCCGTCATCGAGCCATGCACCGCAAAGACATGGCGTTCGCCGCGCACGGGATAGAGGCAGGCCAGATATTTGGCGGCGATACGGGTAAGATATTGGGTGTCAGTCAGCTGCCGGGGTAAAAAGCTGCCTTCTTGTGCCTGGTAGCGCGCGATGGCATCCGGGCCGAAGCGCCACTGCTTTGACTTATGCAACCTTGATACCTGGTCCTGAATTTTTGCCCAGCGGACAGGATCGCGGCCCCATCGTCCCCATGGCGTATCGTTGCCCTTGGCCTTGTTGCAATGGCCATGCGCCAGCACCTTATTGCCGATGCTATCGTCAAAGCACTGCGAATAGGGAATGATGTGGTCAATATCGACCTCGCCGTTGCGGATCATTCCCTGACTGATCATTTCGCCGCAATAGGGACAACGACGGTCGAGCACGTTGCCGGGATTGAGATCGCTCCATAGCCGCAGGATGAGTCGGTTTCGACCGCTGTCGCGCATAGCCATCGTGCCGAGCTTGTCGCTTCGTCCTCTCGCGGCATCAGTGTTGACCTTGATCTGCTTGCTGTAGGCGATTTTCTCCTTCTCGTTCATCTTCAGTTCGCGGGCGAGTTCGACAAAGATAAAATCCGGCTTGCCGTAGGCGCGGATGATAGCGTTCACCAGCCGGCCCAGCTGGCGCAGACCGATATGCACGGTGGGGTTGGTAATCTTGCCGAACCGGCGTTCCTCGGCGTCGCCATAATCATCCTTACCCGGCGCAATCTCACGAGTAAGAACCTCTCCATAATAGGGCAACTCGTCGAAATCCTCGCCTGTCCGGTGGTCGCTGTGGTGAAAACCTGCCCGTTCAGCCGCCTGAGCATAGGTAGGGACATCATCGGCCCTCAACTGTTCGAGCAACGCCTTGGTAGCGGTCAGACCGAAGCGGCCATAACCTTCCGGCAATCTGGCATTGCCGATGGCTTCCGCAGCTGTATCATCCAGCCCGTAACGAGCCTTTAGCCAGCCAATCAATGTCTGAGAGTTTTCCTCTTCGAGCAGCCTGTCGATGATTTCACATTGTTCATCGCCGCTGAAATGCGGCCAGCGCGTGCCGAACAACTTTTTGCCGGAAAGTTCCGCGCGAACTTCGTCCCCGGCCAATTCCTTGCGGTTTTCGCTTTCTTTGTTGAAGCGTTCGCCGTCCTTCAACTTGATCGCTTTGCCCAGAGTTTCAAAGCTGACCTTCTTCTTGTCTCGCAATTTCAGGATCAGAGTATCGCGATCTTGCTGACTTAGTGGACGGCTGGCAGCACCAGCGGCGACAACAGCAAGCTGGTTTACCTCTTCATACAAGCGACGCTGCTGAAACAGGGGATGTGCCTTGGGCAGGCGCAGTTCGTCGTCCGGCACTCCGTTCATTCCGGCAAAGGTGCAGAGGCCCACTACAGCCGGTTTCAAATCGCGCTGAAATTCAATGATGCGAAATATGTCATGCCAGGCGGCATCAGTTAGCAAGGCCGGATGATATGCCTTCTGCGCATCCCAAATCGCGCGGAATTCGTCCAAGACATGCCGACGGTCAGGATAGAAATCATAGCCGTCTGCATCGGGCCGCATCCGCACACGTTTGCCTTTGGTGCCATCTGCTTCCTGATCGCGCATGACCAGAAACTGTCCCAGAGTTTGCGCGCCAAGCCGCTGCATCTCGGCGTCTAGCAATTTGGTTGCGCTAGCAATTTTGCCTGCATCCTTATCGTCCGTCGATTTGCGCTCTGCCTTCCGGTTGGATTTGAAGCCACGCCGCTGGTTGAGGTGAAACAGGGCACGGCCAAGTTGGTATGGCGAAATCTCTTCAGAAAGCGCCCTAACCCGCAAGTCATACGGGTCTTCAACTGCCAGCGCCTTTCCCGCCAGATCATCTAAGGGGAGCAGTCCGTGTTTGCGCAGTTCCCGAAGCATCGCGTCTCTACGCCCGAGGTAACGGTCCCGCCGCCGTCGCATTCCGCGTGCCTCACGCCGCTTCACAGCCAGCGATGTGCCTGATCCGGGAATGGGGAGTTTGGACGGCTCGCGCCCATCCGAGAAGATGCGCGAACCGATGGCCCTGATACTGTCGCCATCATACAAGCACCAGCCGATGCTGTTGGTGCCGATGTCGAGGCCCAGTCGTGTCGTCATGCAGCCGCCCATTCGATTATTTAGCAAGATCAATGTAATTGATCGCAGCCTGACGGGTTGACGTCAATCACGGCAATGCTATTCTAGGCGCTCAGAAATCGCAGGTCTGGTTGTTAACAAGCAATCTGAATTGCACCAAATCGAGGCGGGGGCTGCGGCCCCCGCCTTCATTTTGCAGCGTCCCAAATCAGCATCCGATTATGCCACAACCGTGCATGATCCTGTCGGTCAGCGGCCCCCAAGCTAAAGCTCAACAATTTCGCTGTGATGGTACATCTGGGTAATCAGGTTGTGCTTAACCCGAAACTGGCTGCGCCGCTTGATTTCTGGCTTTGGCGTTGAGGCCTTTTCGATCTTTATGCCGGGATCGTAGTAGACGATGCCCGCAGTGAAAGCTCTCAAAAACAAGAGAAAGTCAGTTTGCTCGCATAGCAGAACGCGCGGGCCGTAAGCGTATTCCGGTGGAGGCGTCCGGAAAAGCGAAGGCACATATGCTGCCTGTGCGTGTTTCCGGTTCCAGTGTTGCATCATGCCCGTGAATGACCAGACCGCCGCAACTTCGTTTTCCCGGTTGTAAAGTGAAATGCCGCCGTTCAGGTCAGTGATCTTTCCGCTGGCCGGATCATAGCCGTCTACGGTAATCCGCAGCCCCGTGTCCGCGTGGTACTCTTTGCCACAGGTATAGACGCCGCCGAAGTTATACCTGTCCGGCTTTCCGCTCTTGTCGGGGTAGCCGTAACGACGCAGGAATTCAGCCGGGCCTTCCGTTTTGTAAATGCCCCCCGTTGGTTCGGGAGTCATCAGCGTGACCGGAGTTTTAGGCAGAAATTTCCTGAAATCGCCGACGCCGTATTGCTTGACCTCCCAGCCCATGAAGTCAGGTTCGGAATAGCCGTTGGGGGTGATGCCCAGTTCAGCTTCCAGCGTGTAGCCGCCGCCGTTCCTCGCGGAATATGGCAGCTTCTGGCCGTCCCTTGCCAACTTCTGCGAGGCGATCCAGTGAAGACCATAAATGCGGCGAAGTTCGGCGAGCAAAATGTCTTTCGTGCTCGTTTTCTGCGCCAGGTCCATTGGCAACTCATGGAAAACACCAATCGTTTCCCATAGTGTGGCGTTAAGTTCAGCGGTTATGGGATCTTCCGGCCCGGTAGCGAAGCCAAGCACGTCGCCTTGCTGCGTGATGCCGAAAAACAGGACACGGCCCGGGTCACGCACCGTCATAAGATTTGATGGCGCTGACTTGCAGCCTTTCAAAAATCCCGACATTCGCACCTCGGGATAATCGGGATACAGAATGAGCTGGGCATCCGGGGCCGGATGTCGTCCGTCGGCGTCGAGCCAAAAGAAATTCACTCTGGCTTTGGGGCGGTCCTGTTTGCTCCCCGCCATCGAACGCGTATCGGTGATAATCTCGCCGTGCGGGATGATGTTGAGAGCACCAAACCCGCCACCCAAATAGACCTGATTTTTTGAATTGTCGTTCGGTGACAGTTTCTTGGCATAGATTCTGTCCGCGCCGTGATCACGCATCAGTTTCAGCAGTTGTGATAACGATGCAGACAAATCATTCGCCCCTGATCGACAATGTTGCTTTTGATGATTTTATCCAGTCAGCGACTTCTTGCATAGCCAGCCGAGCATCAAGCCTAGTTCGGCCCTTCAAGGCGCATTCCCATATTACCGCGACGCGCCATCCGGCTTGCTGCAAATCTGAAATTGCCCGCGCGTCATTGGCCACATTCCGGCTAATCTTTGCGTGCCAGAACTCTGACCGCGTCGCGGGCCACTTGAACAGATGGCAGTCATGATGATGCCAAAAACACCCATTCACGAAAATGACGGCACGATGCCGAGCGAGCACAAGATCAGGCTTGCCCGGCAGGTTCGCGACATGGAGGCGGTAACGCAAGCCCATGGCGTGGAGGGCTTGGCGCACGATCAGTTCCGGTTTGGTATTGCCGCTCCTGATCGCAGCCATATTTCGGCTTCGTGTTGGAACATCATGAACGTCGGCCAAAATCAGGCCGCTTTGCGGCGCTGCGAACCTTCAAGTAGCGCCTGAATGTGTGGCTGCATGATTCTCGCAACCTCATGAAAGACTGGAACCGCCACTGAATTGCCGAATTGCTTGTAAGCCTGCGTATCGGACACGGGGATACGGAAATCGTCCGGATATCCCATGAGCCGAGCACATTCTCGCGGCGTCAAGCGCCTTGGGTTTTTGCCTTTGCCCCGGCTGACCAAAATCTCAGAGCCGTCTTTATAGTATCGTGCCGATAGCGTCCGCGCGACATCATCGGGCGTCACGAGTCCGAATCCGAACCCGTTACCCTTGGCTTTGTGCTTGGCCGCATAGCTTTGCAGATAATCCCACAGTTTTGGCGTCAGCGTGTATTTCTCATTCACGATGGCATCTGCGCCTAGCGTGTAAGGGTGTTCCGGAATTTCCGATCCGTCCGCCGGATGAAGAATATCACGCAAACGGCGCGTCCCCTTTTCGGGTAGCCGCAGGCGATCCCATGAGAACGGCACTTCATCTCGGAAACCGACGATGACGATGCGCTCCCGATGCTGAGGCACAAAATGCCCGGCGTCGATCACCTTATACCAGACGTGATAGCCGAGTTCTTCACGAAGCGTTTTCAAGATCACCTCGAACGTGCGTCCACGATCATGACTAGTGAGATTCTTGACGTTTTCGAGCATGAACGCCGCCGGGCGTTTGGCATCAAGGATACGCGCAACATCGAAAAACAGAGTGCCTTGTGCTTCACAGGCAAAACCATGGCTGCGACCGAGTGAATTTTTCTTAGAAACGCCCGCGATGGAAAATGGCTGGCATGGAAATCCTGCCAGCAGCACATCATGATCGGGCACTTCGTGCGCGTCTTTCAGTTCCGTGATGTCACCGAAAATGGGATGATTGTCGCGGAAATTGGCCATGTAAGTCTGTTGCGAAAACTTGTTGTATTCGGAGGTGAAGACGCAGTGCCCCCCGATTGCGTCGAAGCCTTTCCGCAAACCGCCGATGCCTGCAAACAGATCGATGAAATTGAACCGGGTATGCGCCGCTTCGCCAGATGTATCCCCCACGACCGAGCGCAGGAACGTGAGCGCAGCTTCACGCGGTAATCCCTGACCAGACTCCCAGCGGTAGAGCTGCCGGGTGCTGTATCCCAGCCGGGCCGACAGGTCCTCGATGCTGACACCAGCCTGAGCGCGGAGAGCTGAAAATTCGTTGGTTGTCATGACACCTCTGGGAATATTTCTGACATGGTGTCGCGAGATGACCCAGATAGCAAGCGCTCAATGGCCGCAATGCGCAGAAATGTACTTGTTACGTTCCTATGGCGGTTTGCGTTTCCACGCAAACGCTAAGTGAGACTTGGCGTTTTGGCGATCTTACAAACCTCTGGCACAAGCACCGGCGGAACGGCGCCAGGAAGAACATTCACTTTGCCATTTTGCGCGGTAGCGAAATTCGCTTCCGATCGATTTCCGTGTCCATTTCAAACGCCCGCTTCCCCTTGCGCTTCCAAAGCGCCAGCGCCTGTTCGCGGTCCTCGCTGCGCAGTTTAGCCGCGACGGTGAGGAACGCGCCATAGAGCGTGGCGCGATCATCGTCGGTAAGTTCGACCAGTCCGGCCTTTACGACCAGGCCGCCAAGCTCGATCAGTTGCCGCGTGCGTTCACGACGCTGGACTTGCCATTCGCGCATGTCGGTGCGGGCCATTGCTGCTTCAAGCCGATGCCGCGCCGCCGTCAAGCGGGAGAGTGCCGTCCGGCTGGCCCTGAGTTCCGTCGCCACGCTTGCGCGCCTTGCTTTGAAAGAATGCAGAGCCGCGTTTGCGCCACGCCTCCTTCTTTCCGGCGTCAGTGGTATCGGCGATGACGAGCAGCGCACCGGCCAGCGTTTCCGAGTCGGTAGCATCTGCCCCGGTGGCAATCACCAGTTCGCCGAGTTGCTGCACGCGACGTTCCTTCAGTTGCTTTGCCTTATCGGCGAGCGCCTTCAGTTCCGAATCAAAGTCACGGGGTTTGCGCATCTTCTGTCTCCATCGAGAGGTGATGCGCCGATGATAATATCGGATTGGGTTCAATGCTGTAGAGTCGTCGAGACGGCTTGATACGAGATAGTCCCGAGCAGGATTTTATCATGGGAGGGCGCGCTTATACGTCGTGCCGACGTGCGCTTGGTGGCGTAGATGGAATGCCGTCATGGCGATCTTCCACCTCTCCGTTAAAGTCATCAGCCGGTCGAGCGGGCGCAGCGCTGTGGCGTCAGCGGCCTATCGCGGGGCCGAACGACTGCACGACGACCGGCTCGACCGCGACCATGATTTCACCAACAAGGACGGAGTCGTCCATTCCGAAATAATGTTGCCGGAAGGTGCGCCGGAGGAATTCGGCGACCGCGAGAAACTGTGGAATGCCGTCGAGGCCGCCGAAAAGCGCAAGGATGCGCAGCTTGCCCGCGAGGTCGAATTCGCCATTCCGCGCGAACTGACCAAGGAACAGGGCATCGAGCTGGCACGGGAGTTTGCCGAGGCCGAGTTCGTCGAAAAGGGCATGATCGCCGACCTCAATGTCCACTGGGATATTGGCGCAGACGGCCAGCCCAAGCCCCATGCTCATGTCATGCTGACCATGCGCGAGGTTGGCAAAGACGGGTTCGGCGCGAAGGTGCGCGACTGGAACAAGGCCGAGCTGGTCGAGCAGTGGCGCGAACGGTGGGCCGATCACGTCAATCAGCGCCTCGCCGAACTCGATATCGACGCGCGGATCGATCACCGCAGCCTGGAGGCGCAGGGCATTGCGCTGGAGCCGCAGGACAAGATCGGCCCCGCCGCTTCGCGCATGGGCGTGCGCGGGCTTGAGGCAGAGCGGATCGAAGAACACCGCGCCGTCGCGCAGCGAAATGGCGAGCGGATCATCGCCAACCCCGCTGTCGCGCTCGACGCGATCACGCACAGCCAGGCCACCTTCACGGGCCGCGATCTGGCGATGTTCGTGCATCGGCACAGTGATGGAAAAGAGCAGTTCGATCAGGCGATGAGCGCGGTGCGCGGATCGTCGGACCTGATTGCGCTGGGCAAGGACGGACGCGGCGAAGACCGGTTCACGTCGCGTCAAATGATTGAGACCGAGCAGCGATTGCAGCGCGCATCGGAATTGATGGCGGAGCGCGAGCGGAATGGCGTCGATCAGAAAGGCCGGGAAGGAGCGCTGGCGCGCGCCGAGACACGCGGCCTGATCCTCTCCGGCGAGCAGCGCGCAGCATTCGAGCATGTGACCGATGGGCGCGGCCTGAGCGTTGTCGTCGGCTATGCCGGGACCGGCAAAAGCGCGATGCTGGGCGTGGCGCGCGAGGCCTGGGAAAGCGCTGGCTATACCGTTCGCGGTGCCGCCCTGTCCGGCATTGCAGCCGAGGGGCTGGAGCATGGTTCCGGCATCGCGTCGCGCACCATCGCCAGCCTTGAGCATCAGTGGGGCCAGGGCCGCGAATTGCTCACGTCGCGCGACGTGCTGGTCATCGATGAAGCAGGCATGGTCGGCACGCGCCAGATGGAGCGCGTGCTGTCCCATGCCGCCGATGCGGGCGCGAAAGTTGTCCTGGCTGGGGACCCGCAGCAGCTCCAAGCCATCGAAGCCGGAGCAGCCTTCCGTGCGATCCACGAACGGCACGGCGGCGTCGAAATCAGCGAGGTGCGCCGCCAGCATGACGGCTGGCAGCAGGACGCCACGCGGCACCTTGCCACCGGGCGCACCGGACTTGCCATTCAGGCCTATGGCGAGCGCGATATGGTGCATGCCGCCGAGACGAGGAAAGCGGCACGCGGCGAGCTGATCGAGCGTTGGGATCGAGACCGGCAGGCCAGCCCCGGCGATACGCGCATCATCCTCACCCATACCAACGACGAAGTGCGCGAGCTCAATGACGCCGCGCGCGGGCGGCTGCGTGATGCGGGCGAACTGGGCATGGACGTGTCGATCAAAGCAGATCGCGGCGAGCGCCAGTTCGCCAGCGGCGACCGCATCATGTTCCTGCGCAATGAGCGTGGGCTGGGCGTCAAGAACGGCACCTTGGGCACGGTCGAGCGGATTAGCGCGCAAAGCATGGCCGTGCGCACCGACGATGGCCGCAGCGTCGCCTTTGACACCAAAAACTATGCCCACATTGATCATGGCTATGCCGCCACGATCCACAAGGCGCAGGGCATGACGGTGGACCGCACCCATGTGCTCGCCACGCCGGGGATGGACAGCCACGGGGCCTATGTCGGCCTCTCACGCCACCGCGACGGCGTGGCCCTGCACTATGGGCGCGATGACTTCGCCGATCAGTCAAAACTCGTCCGCACGCTCAGCCGGGAGCGCGGCAAGGACATGGCGAGCGACTACAAGCCCGAACGCCAGTTCGCTGAGCGGCGCGGGATCACGTTCCGCGAACGCATCGTCGAGATTGCACGGCACGTGCCGGAGCGGGCGAAATCCATCTTCGCCAGTTTCCGTCCGCAAGCGCAGAAGCTCGAAGTCTCGCCGACCGAACAGACCGGGCTGTCAGATCAGCGCCGAGCGGTCGAACGCTACGCCCGTGCCGCCGCCGACATCGGCCAGATGCGCGAGCAGAATTTACCAATCCTGCCACACCAGCGCGACGCGCTGGAGAAGGCCGGGAAGGCTCTCGACACAATCCGGCCACATGCCACCGCCGATTTTGCCAGCGCCATGCAGCGCCAGCCGGAGTTGGCGCGCGAGGCCGCCGATGGCCGCACCCAGGGCGCAATGCGCGCCATGCAGCTTGAAGCCGAAATCCGCATCGACCCGGCGCAGCGCGCCGACCGGTTCGTAAATGACTGGCAGCGGCTGGGGCGGCTTCGGGAAACGATGCAGCAGCGCGGCGACATGAACGGAGCACGCCAAGTCTCCAGCCGTATGGTCGACATGACGAAGGGCCTGGAGCGCGACGCGCAGGTCGAATCTCTGGTGCGCGGGCGGGCGCACGAACTTGGCATCAAACCAGAACTTGGTCGCGATCTGGCCCGCGACCTTGCCGCTTCCGTGTCGATGGAACGGAGCCGGTCAATCGGCATGGGCCTTTAGGAGAAACGAAATGGAAAATGCGCAAGCCGATGACGTCGAACTGGAATTGGACCTTGAGCCGGAACCCGATGCTCCCGCCCCGGAGGCCGCAAGCGACCCCGCCGCCGAAGCGTTCGCTCGCCTTGAAGGCGAGCTAGCCCTGATGCGCCGCGCCGTGCAGCACCTTGCCGCAGAGCGAGCCGACATCGTCATCCCGGATTATGGCACGACGCTGACGGACATGGCCAAGCGATTGGGGGCCATCTCGCGCGGCATCACCACCATCGCCGATCACCCTGCTATGCAGTTGACGCCAGATAGCCTTGGCGCGCGCATCGAAGCCGTGGCGGAATCGGCGCGGCGATCAGACCACGACAGAATCAAGCAGGCGCGAACTGACCTGAACCATGCGGCTCAGGACATGCGTGCTGTTACCGCTCAGGCTCAAACAGCAGGCGAGCAGCGTCAGCAGCTCTTTCAGGTGACAGCTGGCTCTGTGCTCGCCGGGATATTCCTCTGGTCATTCCTTCCCGGGACCATCGCCCGCGCCATGCCGGATAGCTGGAACTGGCCGGAGCACATCGCGACCCGGATGGTTGGCGCATCCTCGTTATGGGACGCGGGCGCACGGATGATGCAGGCAGGTGATCCACAGGCGTGGAGCGCGCTACTACACGCCGCCGACATCCAGCGCGATAACCGGGAAGCCATTGAGGCTTGCAGGAAGTCCGCCTCAGCTTCCCGCCAGTCCGTCCGCTGCACGGTGAGGATTCCGGCAGAAAACAAGGCTGAGCGGTGATATACTCGCCCATCAGAGACCATGCATTATAGTCCCGCCTTGACCCCGAAAGGATCAATCCGGCCCATGCAAAATGTGGGAACTAAAGTGGGATCAGATTTTCAGGAACTCCACTTTATCGTGTAAAAACAACACGATAAAGTGGTTGACTGGTGCCCAGAAGAGGACTCGAACCTCCACGCCCTTGCGAGCGCCAGCACCTGAAGCTGGTGCGTCTACCAATTCCGCCATCTGGGCACGGTGCACCGCGCCAAAGCGCCACGGTGCGGGGTAGGAGGGCGCCTCTACCGGGGGGGGGCTGGGCTGTCAACGCTGCGATTTGCAGATTGCGAAGTTTTTGTGATTCCGGCTGCCTACCGTGCTTGCACCGCTGGATTGGCAAGTGCAAAGGGGCCGGGCAAGTTTCGCAGCACGAAGGCTTTTCGCGATGGGCAAGGCACAGGATCTGGCAGGCAAGGTGATTGCCGTGGTTGGCGGCAGCGGGTTCTTTGGCGCGCATCTGGCGCAGGAGCTGCTGGCGCGCGGGGCGCGGCTGCGGGTGGCGAGCCGCCATCCCGAACGCGCCTTCCGGATCAAGCCGCTGGGCAACCTGGGCAGCGTGCGGCTGATGCGCTGCGATATCACCCGCCCCGAATCGCTGGCCGGCGTCGTCGCCGGGGCCGATGCGGTGGTGAACCTGGTCGGCGCGTTCGCGGGCGATCTGGATGCGGTGCAGGGTTCGGGCGTCGGGGCGCTGGCCGCTGCCGCCAAAACGGCGGGCGCGGGCGCGTTCGTGCATGTTTCGGCGATTGGCGCCGATGCCGAAGGCGCGACCGCCTATGGCCGGAGCAAGGCGGCGGGTGAAGCCGCAGTGCTGGCCGCATTTCCGCAGGCGACCGTGCTGCGCCCGTCGGTCCTGTTTGGATCGGACGACAAGTTTGTGAACATGTTCGCCGCGCTGACCGCCCTGCCCGTGCTGCCGGTGTTCGCGCCGGGGGCAAAGTTGCAGCCGCTGTTCGTCGACGATGCGGCCGAAGCGGTTGGCAATGCGCTGGCCAATCCGGCGGCCCACGGCGGCAAGACCTATGAGATCGGCGGGCCGGAAGCCGTGACGATGCTGGAACTCAACCAGCGCATCGCCGCCGCTGCCGGGCGCACACCGGTGCTGGCGGAGCTGCCCGATGCGATGTCCGCCGCAATCGCCACGCTCACCGGCTGGTTGCCGGGCGCGCCGCTCAGCCGCCAGCAGTGGCTGCTGCTGAAGGCCGGAAACGTGGCATCGGGGCAATATCCGGGCATCGCCGAGCTGGGCGTGACCGCGCGCCCGCTGGGGCTGTTCCTGGATCGCTGGCTGCTGCGATATCGCAAGCACGGCCGCTTCGGCGACAAAAGCCGCGCCTGACAGCGAGCGTTACGCGTTGACGTCGGCGTAGTGGCTGGGCGGCTGGATCACTTCCATCCGTTCCGACAGCAGCGGCCGAAAGCTGGGGCGGCTCTTGAACACGGCATACCAGTCACGCGCCTGATCGTGGCCGGTCCAGTCCAGCCCGCCGAGGTAATCGGCCACTGAAATCTGCGCAGCGGCGGCGAGATCGGCCAGGCTCATCGTCGGGCCGGCCAGCCAGGGGCGGTGATCGATCAGGTGGTCGATGTAATAGAGATGCTCATGCGCCAGCTTCATCGCTTCGCGCAGCACGCGCGAATCGGGTGACTGGCGATAGATCAGCCGCTTCTTCATCCGTTCGTGCAGCATCGGCGCGGTCACATCGCCGAAGAAGTTTTCATCGAACAGCGCGACCAGCCGCCGGATTTCCGCGCGGTTGGCGGCGGTGCCGTTGATCATCGGGCTGCGATCGACGGTTTCCTCGAAATATTCGCAGATTGCGCGGCTATCGACCAGGGTCAGCCCCTTGGCCGGATCGTGCAGCACCGGCGTGCGCCCGGCGGGGTTGAGCACGAGGAAATCATCGCGCCCTTCCCACGGGTTTTCCCGCCAGAGTTCGTAAGGCACGCCTTTTTCGCTCAGCAGCAGACGAACCTTGCGGCTGAACGGGCACAGGGGGAACTGATAGAGCTGCCACATCCGGCCACCCTTGCCGTAACTGGGGTGGCTGCGTCCACCCGCATGGCCATGGCCGCTGCATCATTTCAGGTGAAAACGTTTCAGGCCTGCTGTCGTTCGGCCAGCTTTGCCTCGATCCCGTGCCACAACCGGCCCAGCGCGCGGGCGGCATCCACGTTCGGGGCGAACGCACCAAGCGGCGCGCGGCGCACTGCGGTCTGCTCGATCAGGCTGGCAAACGGCACGACCGGCCAGCCCGCCGCATCGCTGTCCTTCACCGTGCGGTGCAGCATCCGGCGGGAATTGTACATCGACAGCACCGGCAGGATCGGCGGGTGGCGATGATGCACCCGCAGCAGATCGCGCCGCATCATATCGAGCGAGCGAGCCGACAGCGGCGACGGCGGCAATGGCACGATCAGCAGGTCCGCCGCCAGAATGACCTGTTCCGACACTTCGTTGTAGCCAGCCGGACAATCCAGAATGATCCGGTCATAATCGCCGCGCAGGTAACCGGCCATGTTGGCCAGCCGCTTTGGTCCCAGCCGGGCCAGCACGGTCGGCAGGCTGCGCAGACTGATGTCACCGGGCAGCAGCGACAGGCCGGGATAGGCCGTCGGCTCGATCAGCTGGCGGGGTTTGCCATCGCGCTGGAAGATGCTGGCGGCGCGCGGGACGCGCGGTTCATCATGGCCCAGCAGGAACCCGGCCCCGCCCTGCGAATCCAGATCCCACAGCAAAGTGTTATGGCCGCCGGCGACAGCCGATCGCCACGCCAGATCAACCGCCAGTGTCGTCTTGCCGACACCCCCTTTGACACTGCACACCGCGATGATCGCCACAGCGATTCGACCCTGTTCCCACCTGAGTGACCGGGCCTACCCGCAGTCAGGGCGATTCGCCAACCGGGATGGAAGGCGGTGATCCGATCCGGGACTGCGGGCGGGTCGGATGTTAACGCGGTGGCGGCAGGCGGGCAGGGATCGTTGCATTCAGCAGCGCGACGCACGGCTGCATCGCGGCATCGACAAAGCCCCGGGCATCCGGCGCAGCGGCGCTTTCGGCCTGGATCCGGGCCACTTCGGCCTGCATCCGGGACTGCATTGCGGCGCGGTCCAGCCCTTCGGCATCCATCAGCCGCGCTCCGGTGATGACGAAGAATTCGCGCCCGCGCTCGGCCAGCGGGGGAAACCGCTGCGCATCGGCAACCCCGCGCGCCTGTTCACCCGCGACGATCCCGAACAGCGCCGAACAGCGCACCGCCGCCGAAAGCTCGGCCAGCGGGACGACAGCAGGAGCAGGGGCGGCAGAATTCGCGGGAACGGCCAGCAGCAGCAGGAGCGGGGCGGCAGGGAGCAAGGGCTTGATCATGGCCCTTCCTACCGCGCCGCACCTGAACCGCAAGCTACCGCTGGCTAGCCCGCCGCCAGCGATTTTGCGCGGGCGGCGGCAAAGGCATCGCGGCGGAACTTTTCAAACGCCACGCGCTGATCGAAACCGGGGTCCTTGGGATAGTCCTGATAGTGATCGAGGATGTAGTCGAACACTTCGCGCAGTTCATCCTGATGGTCGGGATGGCTGAAGATGTAGAGCCGGTTGGCTTCCATCGCCTCGATCACGCGGGCGCCGATCACGTCGGGTTCCATGCCGAATTCGTGGACGCCCGCCAGCCGCTCGACCGCCGTGGCGTCCACCGCCTTCATCTGGGCTTTCAGCGCATCGGGGCGGATCGCGTCGCTGGCGTAGATATAGCTTTTGACCAGGCCGGGGCAGAGCACCGACACGCCGATCCCGTATTGCAGCAGGCTGTAGCGCAGCGATTCCGACAGGCCGCGCACCGCGTATTTGGTGGTGTTGTAGATCCCCGGCGTCCCGCCCGCCAGAAACGCCGCCATCGACGCGGTGTTGACCACGTGGCCGCCGACCTGCTCGCCCGCCTTCACCCGTTCGACCATGCGCGGCACGAAAGTCTGCACGCCGTTGATCACCCCGTGCAGGTTCACCCCCAGCAGCCAGTCCCAATCGTCGTATGAGCTTTCCTCGATCGGCTGGAACAGGTTCACGCCCGCGTTGTTGACGAGGATGGAAACGGGGCCGAACGCGGCTTCCACGGCATCGGCTGCCGCCTTGAAATCATCGCGGCTGGCGACATCGAGCTGGACGCCCATAACCTCGCGGTTGTCGAGCGCGGCCAACGCCCGGTCAATGGCATCCTGCCGGATATCGGCAATCGCCACTTTCGCGCCGCGTTCCAGCAGGTTGCGGGCAATTCCAAGCCCAACGCCATTGGCGCCGCCGGTGACAAAGGCCGTGCGGCCAGCGAAGTCTTTCATCGTGTATCCTCCTGATCCCCCCTCCTCTTCAGAGGAGGGGCAGTGAGACTTGGCGGCTTGCCGCCTCGTCGCAGCGGGGTGGTGCGGGCGGGCGGACGCAGTGCTGCTGGCGCCACCACCCCCAACCCCCTCCTCTGAAGAGGAGGGGGCTTTCTCTGGGCTCAGCCCCGCGCCGCTTTCAGCGCTTTCTGGCGGGCGATTTCATCGCTGATCGCCGGGTTCCGGAACAGCATCGCGAAAGTCGCCTTGTATTCCGGGTTTTCCGGCAGATGATCCTGCACCGCCAGCGTCGTCGCCTCGCCGCGTTCGCGCACGCCGTCCAGGAATTCGTGGTGGGTAAGGATATAAAGCTCGTCGTTGAGGATGCCTTGCAACACGCGCTGGCCGACTTCTTCCTTGGTCTGGAACAGGTGGGTCAGGCTGCCGCTGGACTGGCGGCGCTTGTCGGCTTCGGCATAGCCGGTGTCGGCCAGGTCAGCCGGGCGGGTCTTGCCGGATTCGGCAATGTTCGATTGCACCGCGCCGGGGCAGAAGGCGGAGCAGATCACGCCGCGCCCTTCGAATTCTGGGCGCATGCATTCCATCATGCTGGTGACATAGGCCTTGCCGGCGGAATAGATCGTGGTCCCGCCGACCGGCACCAACGCGCTCATCGAGGCGGTGCAGACGATGTGCCCGCCCTCGCCGTGCGCCAGAATGCGGGGCAGGATGGTCACCACCCCGTTAATCGCTCCGCCGACGTTCACGCCGTTGACCCAGTCCCAGTCCGAGAAGGTGGCCAGATCGGTCGGCCCGACCAGTCCGACGCCCGCGTTGTTGACCAGCAGGTGGATCTTGCCGAACGCGGCCTCGGCCGCATCGGCGGCGGCGGCGAACTGGTCACGGTTGGTCACGTCCAGCTTCACCGCCAGCACGTTTTCACCGCCCGCCAGTTCGTCAGTCGCGGCAGCCAGATGATCGTCGCGGATGTCCGCGATCACCACCCGCATACCCGCGCCGAGCAGCGCCTTGGCAATTCCCAGTCCGATTCCGGACGCGCCGCCGGTGACAAAGGCAGTCTTGCCTTCCAGATTCTGCATGGCTCTCTCCTCGTTGCCGTTCCGTCCGGCAAATTTTCTTCTCGCCTTTTTGTATTCATTACTTACAATTTGCCAAGCCAAATCGACGGGCCCGCGAAGGTCCGCGCATGGAGAGGACAAAGCAAGCATGGCCATCGGCCCCACCGCGGCCCCTGCCGCCGACGATCCGCCGCCCGCCGCTGCCGGGGCGGAGAAGGAATGGCCGTCATCCGGCGCACGTTACTGGGCGCTGACGGTGATCGTCTTCGCCACGTTCGTGACGTTCTTCGATCAGGTGGTGTTCGGGATGCTGGCCGAACGGATCAAGGCGGACTTCGGCCTGAGCGACGCAGAGCTGGGCTTTCTGGCGGGACCGGCCAGCATCATCTGCTATTTGTTCGTGGGCATCCCGCTCGCCCGTCTGGCCGATATCTGGCCGCGCAAATACGTGCTTGCGGGCGGGGTCGCGGTGGTCGGGCTGGTCACTGCGCTGGGCGGCATCGCGCAGACCTTCGGGCAGTTCGTCGGCAGCCGGGTGTTTCTGGCGGCGGGCGGATCGGCCCATGCGCCCAGTTCCTATTCGCTGCTGGCCGATGCCTTTCCGCCCCGGATCATTACCCGTGCGTTTGCGTTGTTGCAGTTCGGGTTCATCGGCGGGACCACGCTGGGTCCGGTGATCGGCGGGATGCTGATCATGATGACCGCCAACTGGGAGCCGACCATGATCGGCCCATTGCGGATTCTGGGCTGGCAGTGGATTCTGATCTGGATCGCCGCACCGGCCTTGCTGGCCGCGCTGCTGTTCCTGACCATCCGGGAACCGCAGCGGCAGGCCCCGGTCGCCGATGTCCAGCAACCCCCCGCCGATGCGGGTCTTGGCCGCCAGATCGTGACGTTCATGGGGTTCGATGCCGCCCGCGCCATCCACGCCAACCGCAAGGTCTATTTCCCGCTGTTCGGCGCATTGGCGCTGGCCGCGACCGAAAGCTTCGGCCTGGCGTTCTGGCGCGTGCCGTTCATGATCCGCACGTTCGGCTGGAACGAGGCGGAGATCGGCGCGGCGATCGGGCTGACGATGCTGGTGGGATCGCTGGCGGGGCTGCTGCTGGGCGGCTTGCTGGTCGAATTCCTCGCCCGGCGGCACAAGGACGCGAACGTCCGCGCAGCGTTCATCTGCTTTCTGGGGACCACCGTGGCGACGCTGGCCGCGCTGCTGTCCCCCAGCGGCTGGGGATCGATGATCGCATTTGGCTTTGCCGGGATGTTCGGGCTGGCCGGGGCCGTGCCGCAGAACGCTGCGGTCCAGCGGGTCGCCCCCAATTCGATGCGCGGGCAGGTGACGGCGTTCTACCTGTTCATGTTCACCTTCTTTGGCGCGATGGGCAGCTTCGTGATCGGGCTGGTGGCGCAATATGTGGTGGGTGATCCGGCCAAGCTGCAACACGCGCTGGTGATGACTGCGGGCGTGCTGCTGCCGCTGGCATGCCTGCTGATGTTCCGGGCCATCCGCCCCTATCGCGAGGAAGTGGAGCGGCTGGAAGCGCTGGGGCGTTGACAGGTCGCCCCGCGCCACGCATTCTGTAAGCAATACATACAAAAATTGGAGAGTCGAATGTCGGAAGACCGGATTGCCGCCCTTGAGGCGAAGCTCGCCGAAATGGACCGCCGCCTGACCGTGCGCGAGGACGAACTGGACGTGAAGAAGCTCCAGTACCTCTATGGCTACCTGATCGACAAATGCATGTATAACGAGGTGGTCGACCTGTTCGCCGACGATGGCGAAGTGCGCTTCTTCGGCGGCGTGTGGAAGGGCAAGGAAGGCGTGCGGCGGCTCTATGTCGAACGGTTCCAGAAGCGCTTCACCTATGGCAACAACGGCCCGATCGACGGGTTCCTGCTGGACCACCCACAGATCCAGACGATCATCGACATCGACGCTGACGGCAAGACCGCCCGCCTGCGCGGCCGCTCCACCATGCAGGCCGGGCGCCACAAGGATTATGAAGGCGACGCACCGCACCTGAAGGCCCGCCAGTGGTGGGAAGGCGGCCTGTATGAGAACACGTACGTCAAGGGCGCGGACGGCAAGTGGCGGATCAAGTGCCTGAACTATTTCCCGCACTGGCACGCTGATTTCGAAACCGGCTGGGCGCATACCCCGGCGGAATATGTGCCCTTCCCCAAGGTGCTCTACCCCGAAGACCCCAGCGGCCCGGACGCCCTGATCGAGGATCACTGGCTGTGGCCGACCCACAAGCTGCTGCCGTTCCACATGAAGCACCCGATCACCGGGGCAGACATGGTCGCCCAGCGCTGGCAGGGCGACATCGACCGGGCCAAGGCGAAGGCGTAAGTTCCAACCCTTCACCGTCACCCCGGGCTTGACCCGGGGTCCCGCTTTCTGGCGCGGACAGTGAGGGAACCAGCGGGACCCCGGATCAAGTCCGGGGTGACGGAGTGAAATGATGGCCGACTATCCCAGTCTCCACATGATTATCGACGGCGAGCGCGTGGACGGCGGCAGCCGCCGCACCCATACCGTGGTCAATCCGGCCACGGGCGAGGCCATTGGCGAACTGCCGCTGGCCGACCCCGCCGACCTCGACCGCGCGCTGGCCGTCGCGGCCGAGGGGTTCCGCATCTGGCGCGATTCCACCCCGCAACAGCGCGCCGCCGTGCTGCAAGGCGCGGCGCGGCTGATGCTGGAACGGCAGGAGGACATCGCCCGCACCGCCACGCTGGAACAGGGCAAGCCGCTGGCCGAAAGCCGCATCGAAGTGCTGATGAACGTCGGCCTGTTCAACTTCTACGCGGGCGAAGTGCAGCGGCTCTATGGCCGCACGCTGGTCCGCCCCACCGGCATGCGCTCCACCGTCACGCACGAACCGGTTGGCCCGGTCGCCGCCTTCGCGCCGTGGAACTTCCCGATCGGCAATCCGGGGCGCAAGCTGGGCGCGCCAATTGCCGCCGGGTGTTCGGTGATCCTGAAATCGGCAGAGGAAGCCCCCGCTTCCGCGCTGGCGGTGCTGCAATGCCTGCTCGACGCGGGCCTGCCCAAGCAGGTTGCGCAGGCGGTGTTCGGCGTGCCGGATGAAGTCAGCCGCCACCTGCTCGGCTCGCCCATCATCCGCAAGCTGTCGTTCACCGGCTCGACGGTGGTGGGCAAGCATCTGGCGCGGCTGGCGACCGAGAACATGCAGCGCACCACGATGGAGCTGGGCGGACACGGCCCGGTGTTGGTGTTCGACGATGTCGATCTGGAACACGTGCTGAACACCGTGGTCGCGCACAAGTATCGCAACGCCGGGCAGGTCTGCGTCAGCCCGACCCGCTTCATCGTCCAGCAGAGCGTATATGAACGCTTCTGCGCCGGGTTCGCGCAGCGCGCGCAGGCGATCACGGTTGGCGACGGGCTGGAGGACGGCACCCAGATGGGACCGATGGCCAACCCGCGCCGACCCGAAGCGATCGACAAGCTGATCGGCGATGCCGTGCAGCGCGGCGCGAAGCTGCTCTGCGGCGGGGAACGGCCCAAATCTCTGCAAGGCTCCAATCAGGGCTATTTCTATGCCCCGTCGGTGCTGTCGGACGTGCCGCTGGATGCCGCGATCATGAACGAGGAACCGTTCGGCCCGGTCGCCATCCTCAACGCCTATGCCGATGAAGACGCGATGATCGCCGAGGCGAACCGCCTGCCCTATGGTCTGGCCGCCTATGCCTGGACCGCCGATGCCAAGCGCCAACAGCGCCTGTCGCGCGGGCTTGAAGCCGGGATGGTCGGGATCAACACCACGATGATCGGCGGCGCGGACGCCCCGTTTGGCGGGGTAAAGTGGTCCGGTCACGGCAGCGAAGACGGCCCCGAAGGCGTGCTCGCCTGCATGGTGACGAAAGCCGTCCATGAAGGCTGATCAAATCTGCTTCCTCCCCGGTACGGGGAGGGGGACCATGCAACGCATGGTGGAGGGGGCCATCGGCCAGTGGCGGTGCATGGGGCCAGCCCCCTCCACCGCCGTTGGCGGTCCCCCTCCCCGTGCCGGGGAGGAAGTATGACCCACGAACTCAAGACCGGCGGGGACCGCGGCTATCTGCGCATCGCCACCGAAGAAGCCTTCGCCACGCGCGAGCAGGTCGATGTGTTTCTGCGGATGGTGCGCGATGGCACCGCCGACAAGGGCATGGTCTCGCTCTGGGGGTTCTACGCCCAGTCGCCGTCGGAACGCGCGACGCAGATCATGGACCGGCTGCTCGATCTGGGGCCGCAGCGCATCCAGCACATGGACGAAACCGGCATCGACAAGGCGATCCTGGCGCTGACCAGCCCCGGCGTGCAGCCGATGCTCGACACCGCCGAAGCCAGGGGCATCGCGGGCCGCGCCAACGATTACCTGGCCGAACGCTGCGCCGCCTATCCTGACCGGTTCATCGGGATGACCGCCGTGGCCCCGCAGGACCCGGAATGGTCTGCCGCCGAAATCCGGCGCGGCGCGCGCGAGCTGGGCTTCAAGGGCGTGCAGATCAACAGCCACACCCAGGGGCACTATCTCGACGAAGCGCAGTTCGATCCGATCTTCCGCGCGCTCGCCGATACCGGCCAGCCGCTCTATATCCATCCCGCCACGCTGCCCGATGACATGATGGGCGGGATGATCGACGCCGGGCTGGACGGCGCGGTGTTCGGGTTTGCGGTGGAAACAAGCTATCACCTGCTGCGGCTGGTCACGACCGGGCTGTTCGACCGCTATCCCGATTTGCAGGTCATTGCCGGACACGGCTGCGAGGCGCTGCCATACTGGCTCTATCGCACCGATTACATGCACAAGGCGGGCATCCGCTCGCAGCGCTATGAACGGCTGAAACCGCTGAAGCATGACCTGTTCCACTACATGCGCCACAACTTCCTGGGCACCTGTTCGGGCCTGCCGTTCGAACCGGCGATCAAGCTGATGATCGAAGTGATGGGCGAAGACCGCGTGATGTATGCGATGGACTACCCCTACGAATACGTCGCCGATGAAGTGCGCGCGATGGACAATCTGGCCATTGCGGATGCACAGAAGCAGAAGTTCTTTCAGACCAATGCGGAGCGGTGGTTCAACCTGTGATCTTTTCCGTCCACTTTGAAACCAACCATACCCTGTCCGTTCGTGTCGAGCGAAGTCGAGACATGGCGGCGCTGACGTGTCTCGACTTCGCTCGACACGAACGGGGGGCCGGATTGGATCAAGGGTGGGAAATTGAACATGGCTGAAATCAACATCCCCACCATCATCCCCAAAGGCGCGAAATATGCGCTGGTGCTGGTTGCGCTGACCAATGCGATCAGCCTGCTCGACCGGCAGATCCTGGCGATCCTGGCCCCGGCGATCAAGCAGGACCTGAAGATCGGCGATGCGGAGATGGGGCTGCTCTACGGCACCGTGTTCGCCTTGTTCTATGCGCTGTTCTCACTCCCGCTGGGGCGGCTCGCAGATGGTTGGGTCCGGTCAAGACTGCTGGCCGTGTCCATCGCGTTCTGGTCCGCCGCGACCGCGCTGGGCGGCATGGCGAACGGCTTTGCCATGCTGGCGATTTCGCGGCTGGGCGTGGGAATTGGCGAAGCAGCGGCGCAGCCGGCGGGAACCTCGCTGATCTATGACTACTGGCCCAAGCAGCGGCGCGGGTTCGTGATGGCCGTGCTGGCGTCGGCCATCGCGCTGGGCTTGGGCGGATCGCTGGTGCTGGGCGGTGTCGCGGCGGCGGACTGGGACGCCGCCTTTGCCAGCGGCACCGCGCCGTTCGGGCTCAAGGGCTGGCAGTTCGCATTCCTCGTCGCATCCTTGCCGGGGTTCGTGCTGGCGCTGTTCATGTGGCGGCTGCGCGAACCGGAACGCGGGGTGATGGACGGCATCCAGACCCCGCCCGATCCCGCACCGTTCCGCGCGAGCTGGAATGTGCTGGCAGCGGTCACGCCGGGGTTCAACTGGCTGGCGCTGGGGCGGCGCGGGGCATCGGCGGGCTACTGGCGGTTCAACCTGATCATGCTGGTGGCGATTGTGCTGGCGATGTGGGGTCTGGTCACGCTGACCAGCGCCTGGTCGCCGCGCCCATCACTGGATTTCGGCGCGGTCAGCCTCAATCCGCACGTGTTGCAATGGAGCGTGATCGGGTTCGGCCTGTTCGTGATCGTCAACCTGATGCAGAACATGGCGGTGACCGACGCACAGGCGTTCCGCGTCATCACCCGGTCGCCCACGTTGCTGATGGTCATGGCGGTCGGCACGCTGCAATCGGTGCTGAATTACGGGATGATGAGCTTCAACCCCAGCTTCCTGATGAAATACTATGGCCTGTCGCTGAAGGATACGGCGCTGCAATTCGGCCTTGTCTCGGCGGGCATGGGGATTGTCGGGCCGCTGTTCTGGGGGCCGTTCTCGGACTGGCTGCAAAAGCGCTTTCCGGGCGTGGGCCGGGCCTATGTCGCGCTGTTCTGCATGGGGCTGTCACCGCTGATCTCGTTCTGGGTCTATCACGCCCCCGATGCGACCGGGTTCTACTGGCGGTTCGTGGCCTATTCGATCGTGCTGACCGGCTGGCTGCCGCCGCTCTATGCGATCATGTACGAACAAGTCCTGCCCCGGATGCGCGGGACCACGTCCAGCGTTTACCTGCTCGTCTCGACCATTCTGGGACTGGGCATCGGCCCCTATGTGGTGGGCGTGCTGTCTGACGCGAGCGGCAATCTGCGCAATTCGATGCTGACGATCAACGTGGTCGGGATTGCCATCATCGTGCTGATGCTGCTGGTCGCCCGCCGCGCACAGCGCGACGAGAACGCGCTGATGGAGCGCGCCGCCTGATGCCCACAGTTCGCGACGCCGCCTTTGCCGTGTTCCGCCATTTCGGCGTCGATGCGCTGTTCGGCAATCCCGGCTCGACCGAGCTGCCGATGCTCCGCGCCATGCCCGACGGGTTCGAATACGTGCTGGGGCTGAACGAGGCTGCCGTGGTGGCGATGGCCGATGGCTATGCCCAGGCCAGCGGGCGGCCCGCGCTGGTCAACCTGCACAGCGCGGCGGGCACCGGCAATGCGCTGGGCAACCTTTACACCAGTTTCCGCAACAACACGCCGCTGGTGGTCACGGCTGGCCAGCAGGCGCGCTCCATGCTGCTGATGGACCCGTTCCTGGGGGCCGAACGCGCGACCGAGTTTCCCCGGCCCTACGTCAAATGGGCGGCGGAACCGCTGCGGGGGGAGGACGTGCCCGCCGCGCTGGTCCGCGCGTTCCACATCGCGCTGACCCCGCCGATGGGGCCGGTGTTCGTGTCCGTGCCGGTCGATGACTGGGACCGGGAATGCGAAATGCCCGCACTGCCCGCACTCAGCCTGAAAACCCTGCCCGATCCCGGCGGAATCGCGCGGCTGGGCATGATGCTGGACAGCGCCAGCCGCCCCGCGCTGGTGCTGGGCACGGGTGTTGCCCGCTGCGGCGGATGGCAGGCTGCGATCGATCTGGCCGAAGCGGCGGGCGCCGACGTATGGGCTGCGCCGTTCGCCGCGCGTGAGGTGTTCCCGGAGGATCACCCGCGCTTCGCCGGGTTCCTGCCCGCGTTCCGCGATCAGATCGTCCGGCTGCTCGCGCCCTATGACGCGCTGCTCGTCGCGGGCGCGCCGGTGTTCACCTATCATGCCGAGGGCACCGGACCGTTTTGGCCCGAAGGCACCGCGCTGGGCGTGCTGACCGAAGACCCGCAGCACCTCTCGTTCCTGCCCGGTGGGTTTGGCGTGCTGGGCGATGTCGGCGCGGGGCTGAACGGCATCACCGGCTGGATCAATCCCCGCCCCGCCCTGCCTCCCTGCCCGCGCGCGCCCACGCCGGTGCCGGGGATGACTACGCCCTATGTCCTCAGCCGGATCGCTGCGTTGCGCCCCGCCGATGCCATGTTGGTCGAGGAAGCGCCCACCGCGCGCGGACCGATGCACGATCACTTGCCGATCACGGCTGAGGCCGGGTTCTTCACCTGCGCCAGCGGCGGGCTGGGCTATGGCCTGCCCGCAGCCGTCGGCGTGGCGCGCGGCAGCGAAGGGCGCAAAGTCATCGCGCTGCTGGGCGATGGCTCGGCGATGTACACCATCCAGGGCCTGTGGAGCGCGGCAGAGCAAGGCGCGAACGTCAGCTTCCTGATCCTCAACAACGGGCGCTATGCCGCGCTGGATCACTTCGCCAAGGTGTTCGCCATGAACCAGATGCCCGGCACCGACATTCGCGGGCTGGATTTCGTGTCGCTGGCAGGCGGCATGGGCGTGGCCGCGCGGCGGGTTGAGGCTGTGGCCGATCTGGACGCCGCGCTGGAATGGAGTCTGTCCGCAACCGGGCCGACGCTGGTGGAACTGCTGGTGGAGTAATCAGGTTATCCGCCAGACCCACAGCTTGATGCCCGTAGCATACCGCGCGCCGGAGCAGACGAAGATCGAGCGGTTCATCCAGTCATACTTGCCGATGGGCGCGATGAATTCGGGCACGGTGCGGAAATAGTATTCCGCCGGATCGACCTCTTCCCCTGCGGCAAGCCGCTGCATCACCTCGGGCGGGCCGTGGCGCAGGCCCTTGTTGCGGATCTGGATGATCACGCCGTCATCGGTCTGCAGGGCATAGATCGCGTCCGCCACTGTCACGCCATCGGGCCGGGTCAGCTGCCAGTCGGCGGCGTTGCCCATCAGCTGGCCCTTGATCAGCGGGCCTTCGACCCGCCCGCCCGAAAAGATCGGGATGATCCGGCGCGTGCCATCGGTGGTGTCACCGATGGGCACCGGCGCGCCCAGATCACCCGACGCTTCATAGACGAATTCAAGCCCCGGCTTGATCATGCCGCCAGGCCAATCGCATCCGCCGGGGCGAAATTGCCGTGCAGGCCAAACCGCAGGCGGATCGGCACCTGGATCGTCGCGATCGGGCCTTTGGCAATATCGAGCGCATCGAACAGCAACAGATCGCTGCGGTGTTCTTCCAGCCGGTTGCAGACCTGCACGATCCAGCCATCGCCTTCCGGCGCGTCGGCGCTGCGCGGGATGAAGCAGGGTTCCTGCAAGGATGAGACCGGGCCGCACCACCAGTGCTGTTCCGCGCCGGTCTGGTGATCGATCAGGCACAGGCAGTTCATCAGCAGTCCGCCCGCGCTGCCGCCCTTCAGTTCGACCGGGCGCCTGTAATCCATCTCCAGCATCCAGCCGTAGCGGTATGGCAGGCCGGTGAACCGGTCATCGATCCGGGGGAATTCACCCGCCGTCTCGGTCAGCTTGGTGACGCTTTCGAAATCGTCCGAATTGCTCGCCAGATCGACGGTCCAGCGGGTCAGATAGCTCATCGCTTCCATTCCGTTGAACGGCGCGTCGTGAACGTCCGGGAAGAACGGGAACATGTTGTTCTTCGCCTCCGGAATGTCGAAGTGGATCTTCGTGCCCTCCTGCCAGGCGTTCATCACGTGGCTGGCGAAGCAGTTGTCGCGCTTGAACCAGCGGATGTCATCCGCCGTCACGGCATCGCGGCGCGGGATCACGCCCAGATAGACCGGCATGGTCGTGTCAAAGCCAAAGTGCGGCTTGCCCTGCTCCAGCCGTTCCCAGCTGCCGATCGAGGGTACGATGTGGACGATCAGGTAATCCTCGGTCACCCCGAAATCGTGCATCATGCAGTAATAGGGCACCTTGAACCACACCTCGCGGAGCAGTTCACCGCTGGGGGCGATCTCCATGTATGTGACGTCGTCGGTGCACAGCCCGCTGGCGGCATAACCGATGGCGATCATGTTGCCGGTCTTCGGATCGATCTTGGGGTGCGCGGTAAAGGTTTCGCCGGTCATCTTGCCGCCGAACTTTTCAAACCCGAACGTTTCCATCGTCGCCGGGTCCATCACCAGCGCCGGGCTGTCCTCCTTCATCGCCCACAGCCGCCCGCCGAAGATGAAGGCGTTGGTGTTGGCGGTGGAGCGGATCTGGCCCTTCACGCTGTCATCATCGGTCAGCGGGTTGCGATAGGCGCCGAACAGCGCCTTGCCCGCCTCATGCTCCAGCTTCCACTTGTCGGTCTTGGCCCAGCGCTGGCGGAAATCGCACTGGCCAGCGTGGAAATGGAACCGCGTGATCATCCCGTCGCCATTGAAGCTGATGTCATCGCCCAGCCGGGGGGGGAATTGCGGATCGGGCTGAACCCGGTAGAAGGCTCCGTTCAGTTCACGGGGGATTTCCCCGGTGTGGACCAGGTCGGCGATGTCTGCTTCAATCCGCGAAGGCGTGTTGAAGCCGGTGAAGCTGGGGGTATCCGGGAAATGAGCCATTGCATCCTCGCTTTTGACAGGATTGTATGCAATGCTAACAAATAGGCAAGCGATATGCGGGTAAGGGATGATGATTTGGATGCGGTGACGCCAATCGAGCACGACGATGGCGACATCGGTGAGATCAAGGATATTGTCGGCTTCCACATCCGGTTGGCCCACGGTGCGTGCTATCGCCATTTCACCGAAACCTTTACCGAGCTGGAGCTGACGCAAAAGCAGGTGTCGGTAATGTGGCTGGTGGCCGATCATCCCGGCATTTCGCAGATCGACCTGGGCCAGCGCCTGCGGATGGACCGCGCGACCACGATGACGATCATCAATCGGTTGCAGGCCCGCCATTATCTCCGCCGCGAAAAATCGCCGACCGATGGCCGCAAGCAGGCGCTCTACCAGACCGCCGAGGGTGAGGCCGTGCTGGCCGAAGCCAAGCTGGCCATCCGCGAGCATGAAAACTGGGTCAAAAGCCGGTTCACCGAAGCGGAAGTAAAAACGCTGGTGGAACTGCTGGCGCGGATTCACGAATAACGACCGACGGGCGAATACCAATCGGCACAGAGAGTTTTGGGGAAGCAGGCATGACCAACGATCCACGCGCCTTGATCGACCACACCGTGATGACCTCCCGGCAATGGATCGCGGTAACGCTGATGATTGCGCTCAATGCGCTGGACGGGTTCGACGTGCTGTCGATTGCCTTCGCAGCCCCCGGCATTGCCAAGGAATGGGGCATCGGTCGTGATGCGCTGGGCGTGGTGCTGGCGATGGAACTGGTCGGCATGGGCTTTGGCTCGATCCTGCTGGGCGGGGCAGCGGACCGGTTTGGCCGCCGGGTAACCATCCTGGGCTGTCTGACGGTGATGAGCGCGGGCATGTATCTGGCCACGACGGCGGGTAACCTGACCGAACTGGGGATCTGGCGCTTCATCACCGGCCTTGGCATCGGCGGAATGCTGGCCGCGATCAACGCGGTGACGGCGGAACTGTCCAGCCTGAAAGGGCGCAGCACCGCCATGTCGCTGATGGTGATCGGCTATCCGCTGGGTGCGACCATCGGCGGGATCATTGCGGGGATGCTGCTGAAAAGCGGCGACTGGCGGCTGGTGTTCGAATTTGGCGCGATCGCAACCCTGGCGTTCATCCCGCTGGTGTGGATGCTGGTGCCCGAAACGCCCGATTACTATCTGACCCGGCGGCCTGCCGATGCGCTGGCGCGGATCAACAAATCGCTCGCCACCTTGCGCCTGCCAGCCGTGGACAGCCTGCCCCCGGTCGCGCCGCAAGCCGAAAAGCCCAGCGTGTTCGACATCCTGAAGCCCGGCCTGCTGCGCACCACCATGCTGCTGACGCTGGGCTATTCGTTCCACGCGGTCACGTTCTATTACATCCTCAAATGGTCGCCCAAGATCGTGGCCGACTTTGGCTATTCGCAGCCCGAAGCGGCGAGCGTGCTGGTCTGGGCCAACATCGGCGGAGCAACCGGCGGCGCGCTGTTCGGGTTCCTGATGCACCGGTTCGGGATCAAGGCGCCGACGATCGTCATGCTGCTGCTGGGTTCAGCGGCGGTCGCGGTATTCGGGCTGGGCAGCGACACGCTGGAAGGCTGGCGACTGGCCGTATTCTGCACCGGTTTTGCCACCAATGCGGCGATTGTGGGTTTCTATTCCGCCTTTGCCAAAGGCTTCCCGGCCCACGTCCGCGCGACCGGCACCGGCTTTGCCATCGGCGCGGGCCGGATCGGCGCAGCGGGCTCTCCGATCCTGACCGGCGTGCTGTTTCAACAGGGCGGGATGAGCCTGCTGGGCGTGTCGATCATCATGGCGACAGGCTCGGTGCTGGCGGCGCTGATGCTGGGCCTGCTCAAGTTCCGGAACGATTGACGCAGCGCTGACCTGCGTTAGAAGTTGCGCATCGAAACCGAAACCTGAAGGAGGATGCACCGTGTATTCACACAATATGGTGGGCAGCAATGATATTGCCCGCTCGAAGACGTTCTATGACGCGCTGTTCACCGCCGTGGGCGGCAACCCGGCCATTCAGGACGACAAGGGCCGCCTGATCTATATGCACAACGACGGGCTGTTCCTGGTAACCCCGCCGATTGACGGCGAACCGGCGACGTCGGGCAACGGCTGCACGATCGGTTTTGCCATGACCGGCCCGGAACAGGCCGACGCCTGGCACGCGGCCGGCGTCGCTGCGGGCGGCACGGCGATCGAAGATCCGCCGGGCGTGCGCGCAGGCGGTTTCGGCAGCCTGTATCTGGCCTATCTGCGTGATCCTGACGGGAACAAGCTCTGCGCGCTGCACCGGATGTAACGCTCGAATATCGGCCCGACGGCACCCGGCGCGCGGTTTCGCGCAGCTGGGTGCCGGAGGTTCCGGTCGCGCTGGAATTCAACGGCCTGGCCTATGCGGTGATGATGGCCACACCGCAGGATCTGGAAGATTTCGCCATCGGCTTTGCCATGGCCGAAGCGCTGATCAGCCGCGCCGCCGATTGCACCGACATTGCGATTGCCGAAGTCGACGCAGGCTGGATCGTCCGCGCCACACTGGCCGGTCTGGGCATCGACAAGCTGACCGAACGGGTCCGCACGCGTGTCGCCGAATCAAGCTGCGGGCTGTGCGGGATCGAAAACCTTGCGGCGATCAATGTCGCCCTGCCGCCAGTCGCCGCGCATGACCGGATCGACCCGGCGGCGATCTTCCGCGCGCTCGGCAGCTTGCGCGATTTCCAGCCGCTGACCCGCGCGACCGGGGCCGCCCATGCCGCCGCGCTGGTCAGCCCGGATGGCGCAATCGGTTGCGTGCGCGAAGATGTGGGGCGGCACAGCGCGTTCGACAAACTGGTCGGCGCCTGCGCGCGCAGCGGCCAGCCACTCTCCCCCGGCTTCGTGCTGTCGACCGCGCGGTGCAGCTATGAAATCGTCGAAAAGGCGGTGCGCGGGGGCGTGACCACGCTGGTCTGCGTATCCCTGCCGACCTCCATGGCGGCCGAACGCGCGCGTGCGGCTGGCCTCAGCCTGTGGGCGCTGGCCCGCGCTGACAGCGTGCTGCTGGTGAACGACGGATCAGCGTGACAGCAGGAACACCGCGTGTTCGGCCCGCCAGTTGGCCGCCGCATCGCTGATCCCGTGATCGCCGGACAGGAACCACGAACCTTCCACCGTCAGCCCCTTGGCCGATACCAGTTCGCGGAAATCGCGCACGGTCACGTGGTGGATGTTGGGCGTTTCATACCACGCCACCGGCAGCAGTCGCGTCACCGGCATCCGGCCATGCCACAGCAGGCTGGCCCGCACCCGCCAGTGCGCAAAGTTGGGAAAGCTGACGAACGCCTTGCGCCCGACCCGCAGCAGTTCATCCAGCACCAGATCGGGCCGCTTGGTGGTTTGCAGCGTCTGGCTGAGGATTGCGTAATCGAACCCGCCATCGGTGTAGAATTCCAGATCGACGTCGGCATCGCCCTGAATCACCGAAAGCCCGCGCGCGACGCATTCGGCCACGTTGTGCGAATCCAGTTCCATCCCGCGCGCATCGACCGCGCGGGCATCGCGCAGCGCCGCCATCAGCGCGCCGTCGCCGCAGCCGATATCCAGCACCCGGCTGCCGGGAACGATATTGGCGGCGATCACCGCCAGATCAGGGCGCAAACCGTTCATTGCCCCAGGAACCCGCCAATCACGCGGTCCAGCGCGGGCACGTCCAGCAGGAAGCTGTCATGCCCGAACGGCGCGGACAGTTCGACAAAGCTGACCGGCGCACCGGCTGCGTTCAGCGCATGGGCAATCGTGCGGCTTTCCGCCGTGGGATAGAGCCAGTCGGTATCGAAGCTGACCAGACAGAACCGCGCGCTGCTGCCCGCGAACGCAGCGGCCAATCGTCCACCATGTTCCTCAGCCAGATCGAAATAATCCATCGCGCGGGTGATGTAGAGATAGCTGTTGGCATCGAACCGGTCGGTAAAGCTGAGGCCCTGATGGCGCAGATAGCTTTCGATCTGGAAATCGGCATCGAACCCGAACGTCTTGGCGGTGCGGTTCTGCAACCGCCGCCCGAACTTTTCGTGCATCCCTTCTTCGGACAGATAGGTGATGTGCGCCGCCATCCGCGCCACCGCCAGACCCGCCTCCGGCCCTTTGCCGGTGCGATAATAATCGCCGCCCTGCCATTTTGGATCGGCCATGATCGCCTGCCGCCCAACTTCGTGAAACGCGATGTTCTGGGCCGAATGGCGCGCGGTGGAGGCGATCACCAGCACCGCGCGGCTGCGTTGCGGCCAGTTCGCCGCAAGGCTGAGCGCCTGCATCCCACCCATCGATCCGCCAACCACCGCGTGCAGCGTGACAATGCCCAGCGCATCGAGCAGCGCGACATGGCCGCGCACCATGTCTCGGATGGTAATCACCGGAAAGCGCATCGCATAAGGCTGCCCGTCCGCCGCCGCGCTGGCCGGGCCGGTGCTGCCCATGCAACTGCCCAGCACGTTGGCACAGATCACGAAGAACCGGTCAGTGTCGATCGGCTTGCCCGGTCCGACCATCCGCAGCCACCAGCCCGGTTTCCCGGTAATCGGGTGCGGGCTGGCCACGTGCTGATCGCCGGTCAGCGCATGGCAGATCAGGATCGCGTTGGATTTGTCGGCGTTGAGTTCGCCGTAGGTTTCATAGGAAATCCGCACGCCAGCAAGGCTCTGCCCGCCATCAAGGGGCAGCGGATGGGCCAGTTCAAGCACGTGGCTGGAAGTCAGGATCGCGGCAGTCGCCATAATCGCCGACTTGGGGGACGCCAAGCGGGCTGTCAATCGGGCTGAAGACTGCTAAAGGCGCGCCATCATGGCTGAAGCACCCACTCCGAAGCCCTGGATCGAAGCGATCCATGCCTATGTCCCCGGCAAGAGCACCGGCGCGGACGGTCGTCCGCTGATCAAGCTCTCTGCCAACGAGAACCCGCTGGGGTGCAGCGCGCACGCGCTGGCCGCCCGCGCGGCCGCACCGGAGCGCTATCCCGATCCGGACAGCACCGCGCTGCGCACCGCCATCGCCGCCGTGCATGGGCTGGACCCGGCGCGGGTGGTGATGGGCACCGGCTCGGACGAATTGCTCAACCTGGCCGCGCAGGGCTATGCGGGCGTGGGCGATGAGGTGCTGTTCTCGCGCTTCAGCTTCTCGGTCTACGACATTGCCGCGCGGCGCTGCGGGGCGGTTCCGGTGGTCGCCCCCGATGCCGATTTCGGCGCCGATGTCGATGCACTGCTGGCGCTGGTGAGCGAGCGGACCCGCGTGGTGTTCATCGCCAATCCCAACAACCCCACCGGCAGTTTCCTGCCCAAGGGGGATATCGCCCGGCTCCACGCCGCGCTGCCCGCCGATGTCCTGCTGGTGGTCGATCAGGCCTATGCCGAATATCTGGCCGCGGCGGATGATGACGGCGCGCTGGCGCTGGCCGAGGCGCATGGCAACGTGCTGGTAACGCGCACGTTTTCCAAGATTTACGGGCTGGCGGGCGAGCGGATCGGCTGGGCCACCGGCGCGCCGGACCTGATCGCGACCCTCAACCGGATCCGCGGACCGTTCAACGTGTCCAACACCGGGCAGGCGATGGCGCTGGCGGCGGTGGCCGATCAGGCCTTCGTCACCCACGCGCGCGACCACAACCGGGCAGAGCGCGCGCGCTTTGTCGCGGCGCTCGAAGCCCTCGGCAACCACGGCCTGCGCCCGCTGCCGAGCGAGGCAAACTTTGTGCTGATCCTGTTCGGCGGCGCGCTGAGCGCGGAAACCGCCTACAACGGGCTGGCCGAGCGCGGCTATATCGTGCGCTGGCTGCCGGGTCAGGGCCTCGGTCAGGCGCTGCGCATCACCATCGGCACCGCGCCGCAGATGGACGAAATCGCCGCCGCGCTGCGCGAAATGGCGGAGACCGCGAAGTGAGTTTCCGCAGCGTCGCGATCATCGGCCTTGGCCTGCTGGGCGGCTCGACCGGGCTGGCGGTGCAGGCCTTCCTGCCCGATGTGCAGACCACCGGCTGGGACGCCGACCCCGCCACCCGCGCCCGCGCCGCGACGCGCGGGCTGGTCCACACCGTGTGCGAAACGGCTGAGGACGCAGTGCGCGATGCCGATCTGGTGATCCTGTGCGTGCCCGTAGGCGCGATGGGCGAAGCCGCCGCCGCGATTGCCCCGGCGCTGCGCGGCGACGTGGTGGTCAGCGATGTCGGATCGTCCAAGCAGTTCGTCGCCAGGGCGCTGGCCGAAGCGCTGCCCGGCGTCGCTGTGATCCCCGCACACCCGGTCGCCGGGACGGAACGGTCCGGGCCGGACGCGGGCTTTGCCAACCTGTTCCAGCAGCGCTGGTGCATCATCACCCCCCCCGCCGACGCCGACACGCGCCAAGTCGCCGCGCTCAGCCGGTTCTGGGAAGCACTGGGCGCCAAGGTCGAACTGATGGACGCGCAGCACCACGATCTGGTGCTGGCCGTGACCAGCCACCTGCCGCACCTGATCGCCTATACGATCGTCGGCACCGCCGATGATCTGGAAGGCGTGACCCAAAGCGAAGTCATCAAGTATTCCGCCGGGGGCTTCCGCGACTTTACCCGGATTGCCGCATCCGACCCGACGATGTGGCGCGATGTGTTCCTGTCGAACAAGGACGCCGTGCTGGAAATGCTCCAGCGCTTCACCGAAGACCTGACCGCACTGCAACGCTCGATCCGGGTGGGCGACGGGCAGGCATTGTTCGACCAGTTTGCCCGGACCCGCGACATTCGCCGCTCGATCATCGAGGAAGGGCAGGACGACGCCCGGCCCGACTTTGGCCGCAGCGATCACGGACGCGATTAGGACAGCAGGAACACGCCCGCGACGATCCACATCACCGCTGTCGAAAGCCAGCCACCGAAGGCGAGCGCGCGGGAGATCACCAGTTTGCCCATGACCTTGCGGTTCTGCGCGATCAGCATCGTCACCACCATCAGCGGCGGGGCGAGCAACCCGTTGACCACCGCAGCCCAGTAGAGCGCCTTCATCGGGTCGATCCCGATGAAGTTCAGCGCCACCCCGCCCGCCGTAGCGAAAGCGATCACCCCGTAAAATGCCTTGGCCTCGCGTGGTTTGCGGTCCAGTCCCTCGGCCCAGCCGAACGTCTCGCTGACTGCATAGGCCGCGCTGCCCGCCAGGATCGGGACAGCCAGCAGCCCGGTGCCGATGATCCCGATGGCGAACAGCGCGAACGCCAGATCCCCTGCGATCGGGCGCAGCGCCTCGGCCGCCTGCGCCGCGCTGGTGATGTCGCGCACGCCGTTCGCGTGAAGCGTGGCGGCCGTGGCCACGATGATGAACAACGCGACGAGGTGCGAAATCCCCATGCCCACCAGCGTATCCGTCCGGATCCGCTTCAATTCCGCCACCGCCTTGCTGCGCGGGGAAACGTGCAACGGCTTGATATGGCGGCGATGCTGCTCCTCAACTTCCTGCCCGGCCTGCCAGAAAAACAGGTAGGGGCTGATCGTGGTGCCGAACACCGCAACCAGCGCCATGGCGTGTTCGCGGTCGAACGTGAAGCTGGGCATCACCAGCGCGCGCAGCGCCTCACCCACCGGCACATCGGCCACAAAGACGACGCCAACATAAGCAAACAGTGAGAGCGTTGCCCATTTCAGGATGCTGGCATAGCGGTTATAGCTGACGAACACTTCCAGCAGCACGCTGACCACCCCGAAGGCAGCGGTATAGCCCAGCACCGGCCCCGGCAGCAGTAGCGCCAGCGCCGCCCCCATTGCGCCCAGATCGGCCCCCAGATTGATGACATTGGCAATCAGCAGCAACACGACCACCACCCGCAGCACCGCAAGCGGATAATGCTGGCGCAGGTTCCGGGCGATCCCCTTGCCCGTGGTCGCGCCGATCCGCGCGCAGATCGCCTGGATCGAGGCGAGTAGCGGAAAGCCGAAGAACATGGTCCATGCCATGCCATAACCGAACTGCGCACCGACCTGGCTGTAGGTTCCGATCCCGCTGGGATCATCATCCGCCGCACCCGTGACCAGCCCCGGCCCCAGCACTTCGAATGCCGAGCGCGGCTGTTCCGGCTGGGTCATGCCGGAACTGGCGGGTCTGATGGATTGAGTGCGTTGATCGCATCCTGCACGCGCGCCTCGATCTCGGCGCGCGGCAGACCGGCCGGGATCGGATCGGAAAAGCGGAACGTGATCGTCCCGGCCCGTTTCCAGCGGCGATGATACAGCGGCCCGGAATCGATCGCGCAGGCCACCACCGGCAGGCCCAGCAGCTTGTAGAGTCCGGCAAACCCCGATTGCAATTCGGCGCGCTGGCCGTGCGGAATGCGGGTTCCTTCCGGGAAGATCAGCAGCGGACGGCCATCGGCGCTATACTTTTTCGCCGCCGTCAGCATCGCGCGCAGGGCCTTCGCCCCGTGTTCCCGCTCAACCCCGACCAGCCCATAGCGATCCGCTGCAAATCCCCACATCGGGATCCGCATCAGTTCCGCCTTGGCGAACACCGACGGACGTTCGAACATCGCGGGCAGGTCGATCGCTTCGTAAAAGCTTTCATGCTTCAACGCGACCAGCACCTGGCCCGATGGAATCGTCCCCTCGATCCGTTGCTGAATCCCCAGCAACACCCGCGCGCACCAGCGGTGCCAGCGCGCCCAGTCTTCCACCACGCGGCGGAACGTGTTGCGCGATCCCAGCATGATCAGCGCGGCCGATCCGGCCACGTGATAGATGCTGCCCAGATAGAACACGAAATAGAACAGCAGGCTGCGCACGACGGCCATCACTCAACCCCTCCAGCCGCGCGTCAGCAGCCGCGCCAGCAGCTTGTGATATTCGGTGAACAGCGTGCGCAGCGACGGCCGGGTCGGCACGGCATCGGCGATCAGCGCCACGTCCGGGGGCAGCGTCTGCCCCAGTTCGAGCAGCGCGCGGCGCATGTGCCAGTCATTGGTCACCACCCGCAGCGTGCGGATTCGCTGGCCCTTGACCCAGGCTGCCGTTTCATCGGCATTGCTCATCGTATCGGTCGCCTGAAAGCCGAGCGTGACGCAGCACGCCATCCGGGCCGAGTTGACCTTGTATTCGATGGCGAATTCATGCGGTTTCACATCGCGGTCAACGCCGGACACAAACATTCGTTCCGCCCAGCCACGTTCCAGCACTTCCAGCCCGCGCGCCACGCGCCCGCTGCCGCCGGTCAGCACGACCACGCCGTCCGCCCGGCCCGCCCCGACCGGTTGCGGCAGCGCCACCGCGAACCACAGGAACCCCAGGATCCAGCCGATAAGGGCCAGCGAAAGTGCGCGGGCCAGCATCACAGCATCCGCTTCAATGTGCGGATCACGGTGATCCGCGCGGTGACCATGGCGAGCAGCACAAAGCCGGCCGGAACCAGCGCCAGCAGCACCCAGTCGAGCCAGCCCAGTGCGCCGCTGCTGACCAGTCCGGCCCCCAGTTCGGCAAACCGCTGCCCCAGAAACAGCACCACGACCAGCCCCAGCGCCAGCCCGACCGCGCCGCCGCCCGCCGCGTCGAACCCGACCGAGCGCTGGAACACGCGCGCGATCTGCGCATCGGTGCCGCCCAGCAGGTGGACGATCTCGATCGTTTCGCGGTTCGATCCCAGCGCGCTGCGCACCGCCAGCAGCACCGCCGCCGATGTGGCGAAGGCCAGCAGGCCGACCAGCGCGAGTGACAGCCATTGCAGCGAATCGATTGCACTGAACACCGGCTTCAACCAGCTCGATTGCCCATCGACCCGGCCATCGGGCGCGACCTCGCGGACCGCGCGGCGCAGCGCGCCCAGCGTTTCGGCGGTCAGCGGATCGCGCAGCCGCGCATCGACCAGCGCGGGCACGGGAATCGCCTCATCCCCGGCCGCGCGGGTGCCCAGCCACGGCTCGATCAGGCGCTCAACCTCGGCCTGCGAGACCATGTTGGCATCGGCCACACCGGGAATCTGGCGCAGCCGCCCGACCGCCGCCACCGCCTGCCGGTCACGCTCGACCGGGTTGGCGTTGACGATCTGGACCGTCACCCCGCCCGACAGCTCGTCCGCCGCATTGCGCGCGGTGTTGCTGAACGACAGCCCCGCTGCCGCCGCGATCACCGTCAGCGCCACCATGATCGCGATCACCCACGGCATCGGCCCGGACAGCCGTGTCTGCGGGATCAGTTCGCTCTGCCCGGTGCCGGACACCGAGCGCCAGCCCTGCGCCATTGCCGCGTGCACGCCGGCGGGAAGTTGCAGCGCCATCGCCTCAATCCTCCCGTGGCCGCGCGGCGGCGTGCGGGCGCGGGGGATAGCGCAGCGCGCCGGTCGGATCGGACAGCCGCCCCTTGTCCAGCCGCATGATCAGCGAATCCGGGACCTTGCGCAGCAGGTGGACATCGTGGGTGGCGACCACCACGGTCGTCCCCAGCCGGTTCAGCGCCTCGAACAGGCGCAGCAGCTTGATCGCCATGTCGGGATCGACGTTGCCGGTCGGCTCGTCGGCAACCAGCAGTTCCGGCCGCCCGATCACCGCGCGGGCAATCGCCACGCGCTGTTGCTCCCCGCCGGACAGCTGCGCGGGCTGGGCGTGCATCCGGTCGGCGAGGCCAACCCATTCCAGCATGTCGGCAACCGGCTTGGTCAGTTCGCGGTCCGGCACCCCGGCCACGCGCAGCGGCAGCGCGACGTTGTCGAACGCGGAGAAGTGCGGAACCAGCCGGAAATCCTGGAACACCACGCCCAGCCGCCGCCGGAAGCCCGGCAAACGCTCACGCGGCAGGGTAATCGCATCGGTCCCGAACAGCCGGATCATCCCGCGTGACGGGCGCTGCGCCAGATACAGCAGCTTCAGCAGCGACGTCTTGCCCGCGCCGCTCGCCCCGGTCATGAAATAGAATGTGCCGGGATAGAGCGTGAACGACACGTCGCTCAACACCTCGCGGTCCGAGCCATAGCGCAAGCCGACGTTGTCGAACTGGACGATTTCCCCGGTGGCGGTGCTGTTCATCAATCTGGGACCGGTCCGGTGCGAAGTTGCGGGGCGCGTCGGCGCGCCGATGCGTTGAGCGGCTATAGCGACCAATCCATGTGGAAAAAAGGGATTAGCCGCGCAACATTTGCAGCGTAGCGCTTGCCGCGCCGCGTTACATGCTTAACGGTGACGCCATGATTATTTCCTGCCCCGCCTGCTCAACCCGCTATGTCGTCCCCGACAGTGCCGTGGGCGCGGAAGGTCGCACCGTGCGCTGCGCCAAATGCCGCCACAGCTGGTTTCAGGACGGGCCAGACCTGACACCTCCCGTCGCCCGCCCGGAACCGGTGGCAGCGCCTGCCCCGGCCGCTCCGCCTGCGCCTGCGCCAGTTCCGGCGGCAGAACCTGAACCCGCCCCAGCCCGCGCGATGCCCGCCGCGTTCGCTGCCGATCCGGCTGAGCCGGAGCCTGAGCCGGAGGCAGAACCGCTGCCGCCGCCCCCGCCGCTGCGCCGGGACGATGATGCGCCCGCCCGGCCGGTCTTCGCCGATCCGGCCTATGCCTCGGACTTTGACGATAGCCGGTCCAGCTTCGATTACGAACCGCCGTTCCGTCCCCGGCGCAATCCGGCCCGGATGTGGACGCTGGCAGCCGCGCTGTTCGCCGTGGTTGCGCTGGGCGCGGTGGGGGCCACCGCCTGGTATGGCCTGCCAGACTGGATGCCGTTCGCCCGGCCGACCTTTGCCGAAGCCCAGCCGGGCCTGAAGCTCGATTTCCCGGCCAAGCAGCAAGACCGCCGCCAGCTGCCGAACGGCACCTGGTATTTCGGCGTAAACGGCAAAGTGACCAACATCTCGGAAAAATCGCGCAGTGTGCCCACCATCCTGGTGGTGCTGCGCGGCCCGCGCGGGCAGATCGTCCGCACCGCCGAAATCCGTCCGGCCAAGCGCATCCTGGCGCCGGGTGAAAGCGTTTCGGTCAACGAAGCGCTGGTCCCGGTCGAAAAGTCGGCCGTGAAGGCGCAGTTCGGCTGGAAGCCCGGCTGATCCGCCGCGCTATTCGAACTCCACCATGATGATCCGGCTATCAGCGCGCGGGCGCACCTTGCGAACCTGACGCTCAGGCCCGGTCAGCGGGGTGGCGGTTTCAAACCGCAGGATCTCGGCGCTGACAGTCACGGTTGCCGATATGCCGACCGGTGCGCGGCCCACGGCACCCGGAATTGCGCCCGGCGCGGAAACGCTTGCGGCAAGCACGGACAGGAGCAGCGCGAAGGACATGCCCAATGGTGAACGCCGCATTCACCATCCGCACAATGCCGGATTCCGCAGTGTCCCCGCACGGAACAGTGCCGCGCATACAGCTTACCGCCATGTTTACCGGCAACAGCGCTTGCAGCGCCCCATACCCTTTGCTAAGGGCGCGCTCCTACCCCCCCCGGAGCCGCGCTGGCGCTCCGATGATTTAGCGGTCGTGGCGGAATTGGTAGACGCGCAACGTTGAGGTCGTTGTGGGCGAAAGCCCGTGGAAGTTCGAGTCTTCTCGACCGCACCAATCAGTCCGGAATGACTTTCCCTGAAGGGACGCCCAGGCGGCAGCGGGTAGCAACCTGCGGCTGCGTCAGCGCGAGCGCGATCCTGGTAGCCTGTCGGTGGGTCCGCACGGATTCCATGGCTCATCGGCCCGTGCGCCATAACGGCGAGCACGGGAATCACGATGCGGGCAAGCCGGACCATCCCGACACATTGCCCGCCGAGAGGTGTTGCGTCAATTTAGTATAGTGTCCCCGGAATTCGGTGTCCCCGGAATTCGACGAGGAAAATAGAGTCGTAGACTTAAAGCGAACGTTGCCCCAATCGTTCGCAAATCAAATCAACCGTGCCTCCGTCAACGGTCTCGATCATAACCAGCTGGTTGCCAAGGTTTTCTTCAATTATCGGGATGGCGTAGGCCCGTATCTTATCCGAACTACATTCGTAGCCGAACAGCCGGGTCCAAGACTGAAGGGCCATATGGTCATCCAGCAGAGTGGGATTGATCTCCCAAGCTCTCAACTCCAACACGCCTACAGGACTGCGAACGGCGTTTACATACCAATTTCGCACGCCTTCGAAAGTCTGATGAACCGATTGCTCAGGCTGATAGATATCGAAGACCATAGTCCAAGAGGCGTGATCGACTGACCATGCCGCGAGCGTGTAATCATGAAGATCGTTAAATTCGGAACTCAATTCAACCAACTCCTAATTCTCGATATCAGACTTGGACCCCGTGGCTTTGGAGGATCGTCAAGCTGGGGCCGTCGTCCAGTGTCTCGATCCTGATGCGTCGGCTTCTGATCTGGCGCGGGCGATTGCCAGTCATGTCCGTGAGTTTTCTGCTCGATCCGAGGTTGACCGCCTCCATGACCTCGATTGGTTTCTCTCGTCACATTACCATTAGCATCGTAGCTTTTAGATGAAGTTTCACCTCGGAGTGTTTCGTTAGCTGGCCCAGTTACGCCAGGATTTCCGTCCACATTTGAAACCCCGCTCCCAGGCAATATGGCCACCGTTTCATTCACCGTGACGACCAAGGAATCGACAACTGCGTCTTTCGTGTTTCCGAGAGATTCGACTAACTTGCCCTTAGTATCGCTGAGCGAGCCAACAACCTTATCCTTTGTGTCACTGATTGAGGCGCGGACCTTCTCGGCTGTCTCTCCGAGTCGATCCAACAGATCTTTCTCCATCCCCGTCGGATCGATTCCATTAACCGGATCATTCCGGACATAGGCATACCAGTTGATGCCATCGTCATATCCGATGGGATCGGTTTGCATGAACCGGCCGAGGGTGGGCGAGTAGAACCGGGCCTTGTAGTAATAGAGCCCGAGTTCTGCGATCCAAGCCTGGCCAGTGTACTGGAACCGCCCGCTGTTTGCGCTCTGCGGGATTCCATACTCGTCATAACGGTTGGTCGCAATTGAGGTGCCGCTGGCGTCGCTTAGGGCGATCACACTGCCCCGCTCGTCCGCGTGGAGCCAGCGTTTGGTGGTGAGGGTTGAGCCCTCGTACCAGACCACGGGTTCATCATCGCCCGGACCATGGACATAGCGGCGCAGGATGGTTCCCGCAGCGTTGCGCTCGATCACCAGGCGTGGTCCGATATGCTCGAACCTGGTGGTATTTGCGCCCTGGGTTATCCGCGAGAGGCGTCCGGTCGGATCGTAATACAGCATTACTCCGCCGGGGGCGGTCGCAAGCCGGTTCTCGCTGGTGTAAGCGTAGAGGCTACTGCCGGAACTGGTCAGATTGCCGCGCAAATCATAACCCAGCGCCGTCGCCCCGGCTGTGGTCAGCTGGTTGAGGCCATTGACGCCATAATTGCGATTGACGTTATAATGCGCTGTCCAGGCATAGCTGTCGTTGCTGCGGGTCAGAGTCTTGATCTGGCCAGAGGGAATGTAGGCGATTTGGGCGCCTGGCGCAGGACCATTGATCGTCAGATCATTGGCTGTTCCGGCCAGATCCTTTTCGACATAGCGCACCGCCTTCATCAGGTGGGCGTCGTCCATCGGATAGCTGGCAAAGCGCCCCTGGAACAGATAGCCGCGCCATCCCTCGCGAAAGTTGATCCGCCGACTGTAGCGCCGATGTGCTTCGGCAAGGGTCGCCCGCAGGCCGTCGCGCTGGCAGGCACGAGGATCAGGTGAACATGGTTATCCTTCAGGCACCAGGCCAGGCAGCGCGTGCCCTGACCAGCGCAAGCTTCGGCAATCAGCGCAAGGTAGGCCCGCCGATCATCGTCACCGAAGAACACTGGCAACCGGCGGTTGCCACGCTGGGTGACGTGGTGCGCAACCCCGGGAATCACGATGCGGGCAAGCCGGGCCATCCCGATACATTGCCCGCCGAGAGGTGTTGCGTCAATTTAGTATAGTGTCCCCGGAATTACAATCTACAACACCTTCGCAATCCAGCGTCACCTCGTTTCCCGTAAGACCATGCGCATCTTTCGCGCGGCAGCATTTGCCGAATGGAGCGCTGCGTCCGGGGCGTGCGCCTAAATCCTGCCTGATGGGGCGTATCTCGTGCGGTGAGACTAACCTGACAAGACCGCTGCGACCACAAAGGCGCCCCCGACGCAAGCGCCAGCGCTAACTTGGAGCACTCCGGCACCAGAGGAATATGGAGTTGATCTCGTGATAAGCGGCCCCGCTCCTCCGCCTACGCCGGGTCGACGCCGCCTGTACCACCAATCGCAATGCGGCCTCGCGCGGGGTCAATAGTTATTCGGCCACTTAGCGAACCTCCACCACCAGCGGGATAGAGATCACCGCCAACGCCCGCACCAACATTTCCGATCCCGCAAAAAGTATCTATAATACGCTCTGACAATCCCTTTTGCGGCGACCTTATTATTTTTGGAAGTTACTTCCATGGCAATACGCCGGAAGATTGAGATTGTTATATAAATAATATATTAAAGACGCCAAAAATGCAACAAATAAGAAAACAGCAGTAAGCTTTATCCAGCGATTATGGGGGAAAAATTCGCCAGCGGACAAGTCTGCACATAATAAGACGAATGACACTGCCAGAAGATCAGGAATGCTGTGCGCAGCACCCCATGCAATCTGTGGCATGCTCATATTAGGATACGAAGATCCACAATATGTGACTTGCCTATACAGAAACGTGATCAAAATTATGAATGAATAAATCAAAGCTATTGATTTTTTGGATGAGACAATATTCCTCATTTCAACATCCTCCCCGAGATTGTACTCTGAGGTCATCGATTCTGACCTGAATGTCTCGAACCCATTGCTCGTATCTGGCCTGCTGGATTGATGCACCTTTGCCCACCACTAGGGATGCAGCTGCACCAACGGATCCGCCCACCAACCTCCCAAATAGCGTTTGAGGCTTTGCAGCAGCAGCGACACCTGAGGCGCCCAGCAAATCGCCCGTAGCAGCAAACCACCGCGCATCGCTGGCGTACATGTTCTGGTAGCCTTGGAGCGCAGCGGCATCATTCCAAACTGCAGGCGATCCTACATAGGAAGGCAAATTGCGTTTCGCAGCGGCAGAGCGATCGGATAGATACTTACACTCAGGCGTTTGCTCCTTTTGCGGCGCCACAACCAATATATCCCCCGGCAGGCCGCCGCCATCACCTCCACCAGCTGAGTTTTCTGTAATCTCATCAGGGGCAATGTACGTAGGATGCGGATCGCAGCGATATCCTTCACGGCGACGTGAGTCGGGAACGGGCTGCGAACCATTTTTGCAAGTGCCCGGAACGGTCCACAAACCCGTCGGATCGGCAAAATTCACCGGATCGCCGCGTACATAATTATACCAGTTCATCCCATCCCCGTACCCGATGGGATCGGTTTGCATGAACCGACCGAGGGTGGGCGAGTGCATGCGGGCTTTATAGTGGTACATGCCCAGCTCTGGCAACCAGGCCTGGCCGGTGTACTGGAACCGCCCGGCGTTGGTGCCTTGCGGGATGCCGTATTCGTCATAGCGGTTGACCGCCAGCACTGTGCTGCCCTGCCAGTCGCTGCGCAGCAGCCGCTCGGCACTGTCGCTGAACGCGCTGCCCTCCAGCGGATCATATCGCAGTCCGGCAACGTCCTTTCCGACACTTAAAGCTTCCACGTACCGGGATAATCACAAGCCCGTGTATTGTAATTATTCACATAATTCCTATATCTGAATTTGTAGGGGAAATAATATCGTTCTGCGATTTTAATAATGAAAACCGTTGATATTATTTATTTTTTGGCGCTCGAACACCTTCTGATGCGCCGGTCCTGCTGCTATTCAAGGAATTTATCATGAAAAATTACATCATTATGGCGATGGCCGCTCCGTTGGTGCTTGGTGCGTGTTCCAGCACCGGGTCGTCGTCGATGGACGTGGGTCAGCGCATTTCAGAGCGTGGCAGCACGATCGGCAGTTATGGCGCGGCGTGGTCGGACGGCCAGCGGGACGTCAAGCAGGGCCAGCGGCTGATCGACAAGGGCAGCAGCAGTTCCATCAATGCCGAGAAACAACTGGCCCGGGCGCGCGCCGACATGATCAAGGCTGAAGAACAGCTGCGCAAGGCCCAAGTGGCAAAAGCCGAGGGCGAACGCCTGATCGCGGACGGCACGGCGCAGATGCAGCAGGCTGAATCCGCCTACACCGCGGTCCGGGTCGGGCCGCCGGCAGTGGGCACCGATCCCCGCAACTGATGCCTGCCCGCCGCCACGCACCCGAACCGTGGCGGACCAGACCTTCCCGCCGCTCTGCCAGAGCGCAACAGGATACCAACCATGCTCCACGTCGATGTTCCCTCGCTTAGCGAATTGCGCACCCTGATCGCAGTCCGGGCCGATGCTGCGGTTTCGATCTATCTTCCGACCACCCCGCACGGCCAGCATTCCGATGCCAGCCGGATCCTGCTGGGCAACCTGCTGAAAGATGCACTCGCGCAGCTCGACGCCGAAGAGTTCGACAAGCGGCGGCGCGCCACGCTGGAAGAGCACGTCCAGGCGCTGCGCGAGGACGACGATTTCTGGCAGATGCAAGCGCACTCGCTGGCGATCCTGGCGACGCCCGACACGGTCCGCACGTTCCGCCTGGCGACCAGCGTGCATGAACTGGCCGCCGTATCGGATCGCTACCACCTGACCCCGCTGCTGCGCGCGGTCGCCTTTTCCCAGCACGCCTATGTGCTGGCGCTGTCCGAGAACGCGGTGCGCCTGATCGAAATCTTTGCTGATGCGCCGCCGGTGGTGATCAAGGTTGCCGGCCTGCCCACCAGCGCCGCTGCGGCGGCTGGCAAGGCGTCGATCAACAACCTTACCCAGAACACCCGGATTGCCAATGCGGAAGGCCAGACGTTCCTCCTGCGCGCGTTCGCCCGTAAGGTGGACGCCGCCCTGCGACCCGTCCTGTCCGGGCGTGATACCCCGCTTATTCTGGCGGCGGCCGATCCGCTGGCCGCGATCTTTCGCGGGCTGGCCAGTGCGCCGGGCCTGATCGCGGAGGGCATTTCTGCCAGTCCCGACCGGCTGACCGACGCTGAACTGGCCGAAGTCAGCCGCCCGATCCTGGATGCACACTATGCCGCCGATATTGCTGCGGCGCTTGATCTGCACGCCCAGCGTGCGGGTGAAGGCCGCGCCACCACCGATCTGGCCCATGCTGCCCGCGCCGCCGCGCAGGGCGCAATCGAATTGCTGCTGGTCGATATCGACGCCAACCAGCCCGGCACCATGGACGATGATGGCAACATCACCGTGGCCGACGCTGGCGCCGCCAGCTATGACCTGATCGACGAACTGGCGGGCCGGGCGCTGGCCACGGGTGCCCGCGTCATGGGTGTGCGCGGTACCGATCTGCCAGCGGGTGCGGCGCTTGCGGCTGTGCTGCGTTACAAACTCTGACTACCGGATGCGGCCCCGCCCGATGGGGCCGCCCCTCCTGCGGGGAGTATCAATCCGCTCTGGCGCAATCGATACAGGTGGCAACCGAGGGGTTATGCTCCAGCCGGGCCCGCGCGATTGGCTCACCGCATTTCAGGCAAGAGCCGAACTCATCGGCATCGATCCGGCGCAGCGCGGCTTCGATCGCCGCCTGTTCGGACTGCCGCCGCCGGGCCTGCGCCAGCGCCATCGCCTGAACCTGCATCGCGTCGATCCGCGACAGCCGCCCGACACTCTCCTGATCGAGCGTAACCGGCGCACGATCAGCCGCTGAAATCCGGTCCTCTTCGCGCAGTTCGTCGCGCCGCGACGAGAGCGTCTGGCGAAAGCGGACAAGATCGACGGTCATGTTACCGAACCAACAAAACCGGCACGTGAACAGTGCGGATCATCGTCGTCGTGGTGCTGCCGACGATCAGCGTGCGGATCGGCGAGTGCCCATAGGCGCCCATCACCAGCATCGCGCCCGGTGTCTGTTCGACCACCCCGGCGATCACGGCTTCGGGCTTGCCGCGCTCGATCGTGGTCATGATCGCCCGGTCCGCGCCCAGCCGCGCCGCAGCATCGTTCAGCGCGCGGCGATGCGCGTCATTATCGGTATCGGCCATCACGATGTTGATCGGCAACCCCGTGAACAAGGTGGATTCGGCCAGACGCCCCAGCGCGCGCCCGGCCGCCGGGCTGGCGTCATAGGCGAACACGATGCTGCGCGGCTCGACATACGTGCGTGAGGCGACCAGCACGGGTTTGGTGCTGGCCCGCACGACCCGTTCCAGCTTGGACCCGATGTGGCCGCTGGCAAATTCGTGGGATGCGCCGCGCTTGCCGATAATCACCACCCGCGCGCCCTCTTCGCGTTCCAGGATGGTTTCCACGATCCCGCCGTGGCGATGCAGCGTGCGCACATCGAATGCGCCGCCTGCGCGCAGCCGCTGTTCCCCGGCGGCGAGCAGCACCCGGCCGCGTTCGACCTTGAGCCTGGCATCGGCGGCTTCCAGATTGACCAGTTCTTCCATCAGGCTGGTTTTCACGCCCAGGCCGATCGCCCCGGACAGATCACCGCGCGCGGTCACCGCATCGCTGCGCTGCACCACGTGTAGCAGTTCAACCGGCATGGCCAGCCGCTGCGAAGCCCAGGCGGCCAGATCGCAGACGCTGTCGGCATAGCTGGACGCATCGATACAGGCGAGGACGTGTTCCATGAGCGTGACCCTCTCAGTGTGTGCCAAGCCCGGCTTCGGCACCCGGCTTGTCGTGAATTGCAAAGCGACTGACCATCGCGGCGCTGGCTGCGTTCAGCCCGATAACGTCCACCTCGGTCCCTTCGCGGCGGAACTTCAGGATCGCCTTGTCGAGCGTCCCCACGGCCGAGATATCCCAGAAATGGGCGCGTGACACGTCGATCACGACCCGGTCCAGCACTTCCTTGAAGTCAAACGCTTCGACGAAGCTGTCTGTCGAGGCGAAGAAGACCTGGCCCGACACCTGATAGTGGCGGGTCAGGCCATCGGCCGAAAGCTGCGATTCCACGGTGAAGATCCGCTTGACCTTGCTGGCAAAGAACAGCCCCGACAGAACCACGCCCGCCAGCACGCCCTGCGCCAGATCGTGCGTCCAGACCACGATCACCACGGTCACCACCATCACCACCGACGACTGCCAGGGATGGCGGCGAATGTCGCGGATCGACTGCCATGAGAATGTGCCGATCGACACCATGATCATCACGGCCACCAGCGCCGCCATCGGAATGATCGCCACCAGCGATCCCAGAACCAGGATCAGGAACAGCAGGAACGATCCGGCCACGAAGGTCGACAGCCGGGTCAGACCGCCCGACTTCACGTTGATCACCGACTGGCCGATCATCGCGCAGCCGCCCATCCCGCCCAGGAAGCCGGTGAAGAAGTTGGCAATCCCCTGCCCCTTCATCTCGCGCTGCTTGTCCGACGGGGTGTCGGTCAGATCATCGACGATCTGGGAGGTCATCATCGATTCCAGCAGCCCGACCGCCGCCATGGTCAGCGAAAACGGCAGGATGATCTGCAAGGTTTCCAGCGTGAACGGCACGTTGGGGATCAGCCATACGGGCAGCGATGACGGCAATTCGCCCATGTCACCCACCGTGCGGACATCGAACCCGGTATAATAGACCAGCCCGGTCAGCACCGCGATGGCCACCAATGGTGATGGCACGGCGCGGGTCAGATAGGGGAACAGGTAGATGATCGCCAGACCGCCCGCGACCAGCGCATACGTCAGCAACGGCACGTTCATCAGTTCCGGCAACTGCGCCAGGAAAATCAGGATGGCCAGTGCATTGACGAACCCGGTGATGACCGAGCGCGAGACATACTGCATCAGCAGGTTCAGCCGCAGGAAGCCAGCGATGACCTGGATCACCCCCATCAGCACCGTCGCTGCGAACAGGTAATCGATGCCGTGGTCGCGGACGAGTGGCACAACCAGCACGGCCACAGCCGCCGTGGCCGCCGAGATCATCCCCGGCCGTCCGCCGACCAGCGCGATGATCACCGCAATCGAGAACGAGGCATACAGCCCGACGCGCGGATCGACCCCGGCAATGATCGAAAAGCCGATCGCTTCGGGAATAAGCGCCAGCGCAACGACGATCCCGGCCAGGATATCCCCGCGCGGATTGGAGGACCATTCGTGCTTGATGGTTGCAAAATTGGGCATGAGTGACCTTGTGCGATACCGCTGTGACGCAGCTTCCGTAACGCCGGGCCTGCCAGCAGGACGGGTTCGGTGTGCGCAGCGGAAAGGGAAAGGTTATCCCGGGGATAGGCGCCGGGCCGAGCCACCCGGCAGGGCCGGGTCCGGTGAATTGGGCAGCGGGTAGATCATACCCGCGCGGGCAGCAAGCGCGAACCGCGCGGCTGCGCGCGGCGGCGGCCTGACTCCGGCTCAATTGAATATTGATCTGGCCGCAGGGCTGGCGCAGGGCTGGGGCATGACGGACACACACACAGACACAATCCGCGCGGGCGGATTGCCGATCACCCGCGCCGAACTGCTGGCGCGGGTTGAGCGCACTGCGGCAGGGCTGATCGCGGTGGGGGTAACGCCGGGCGAGCGGGTGGCGCTGATCCTGCCGAACTGCCTTGCATTTGTGGAAATCACGCTGGCGGCGGGGCGCATCGGCGCGTTCGTCGTGCCGATCAACTGGCACTTCAAGCCGGGCGAGATCGAATACCTGCTGGATGACAGCACCCCGCGAGCGCTGTTCGTGGCCGATACGCTGGCGACATCGCTGCCCGGCAGCTGGCAAGGCCGGGTGCCGGTGTTCGCAGTTGCGGAGCCGGAGCAGGCGCAGGCCCAACCTGATCATGCCCTGCCTGATTATGCGACATGGCGTGACAGTTTCGCGCCGTGCGCCCTCCCCCGGCAGGTCGCGCCGGGCAGCATTGTCTATACGTCCGGCACCACCGGCCGGCCCAAGGGGGTGCAGCGCGTTCCCGCCACACCCGACCAGCAGGACCGGATGCAGGCGCTGCGGGCCGCGATGTATCAGCTCACCCCGGACAGCCGGGTTGCGATCCCCGGCCCGCTCTATCATGCGTTCCCCAATCAGCTGGCGCTGTACGCGGCAATGACCGCGCAGCATGTTGAAATCATGCCCCGGTTCGACCCGGAAGCGTTCCTGGCGCTGATCGAGCGCGAGCGGATCACCTCGGTCGGTCTGGCCCCGATCATGTTCGTGCGGCTGCTGCGCCTCCCAGCCGCAACCCGCCGCGCCTATGACCTGTCATCGCTGCGCTGGGCGATCCATGCCGGCGGACCGTGCGCGGCAGACGTCAAGCGCGCGATGATCGACTGGTGGGGGCCGGTGATTGCCGAATACTATGGCGGCACGGAATCCGGCCCGCTGACGCTGTGCGACAGTGCGCAGTGGCTGGCCCATCCGGGCACCTGCGGCAAGCCGGTCGACGGCGCGGAACTGCGGATCATCGGCCCGGACGGGCTGGATGTGCCGCGCGGAGCGCCGGGCGAGATCTTTGGCCGCCTGCGCCACTACCCCGATTTCATCTATCGCGGCGATCCGGCCAAGCGCGCCGAAGTCGCGCTGGGCGACCTCGTGACGCTGGGCGACGTCGGCTATCAGGATGCCGACGGCTTCCTGTATCTGTACGACCGGGTGCGCGACATGGTCGTATCGGGCGGCGTCAACATCTACCCCGCCGAAGTCGAAGGGGCGCTGTTCGGACTGGAAGGCGTGGACGATTGCGCGGTCATCGGCGTGCCGGATAGCGAGTACGGCGAGCGTCTGGTCGCGCTGGTCAGCGGCACGGCGCTTGATCCCCGGACCCTGCGCGAGCAACTGAAAGAGCGGATTGCCGGATACAAGGTTCCGCGCGAAATCGTGATTGTTGCGGCGCTGGAGCGCGATGCATCGGGCAAGCTGCGCAAGGCCGCCCTGCGCGAGCGGTTCCTGGCCGAACGCGCGGAATATGTCCCCGCCGCCTAGCGCACCATGTGCGCGTGGGTGATTGCCACAGCCAGCGCGTCCGCCGCGTCGGCCCCGGCCAGTTTGACCCCCGGCAGCAGCACTTTCAGCATCGCCTGAACTTGCGCCTTTTCGGCCCCGCCGGTCCCGACCACGGCCTTCTTGATCAGCCGCGTGGCATACTCGGCGACGGGCAGTCCGGCCCGCGCGAGCGTGAGCAGGCACACCCCGCGCGCCTGCCCAAGTTTGAGCGTAGACTGCGGATTCTTGTTCATGAACACTTCCTCGACCGCGCTGGTATCGGGCCGGTAGTGCAGGATCACATCGGTCAGTTCCCGGTCCAGCGTGACCAGCCGGTCCGGCAATGACATGCTGCTGTCGGTCTTGACCTGACCGTTGGCAATATGGCTCAGCCGGGTGCCCACTTTCGCCACGATGCCCCAGCCAGTGCAGGTCAGTGACGGGTCGAGGCCGATGATCAGCATGTCACAGCCGCAGCCCCAGCCGCGGGCCGACCTGCATCATCAGCAGATACAGCGCGATGGTCAGCGCGCACCCGGCGGCCAGCGCGATCCAGAAGGAAACGCCGCCCCGCAGCAGGGCCGGGATCACCAGGAACATCGGCAGCGAGGGCAGCACATACCAGAACGTCGCTTCGGAATAGGCCGCCATGTTTTCGGCATCCGGGCGCTGCTGCCACAGCAGTATCATGCCCAGCACCGCCACCAGCGGCAACGACGCCACCAGCGCGCCCAGCGTGGGCAGCCGCTTGCCGATTTCGGCGATCGCAACAATCAGCGCGCCAGACAGCAGCGCCTTGGCGATCAGGCCGAGCATGTCAGCCCAGCTGCTCCATCACCGCGTCGGGGATTTCATAGTTCCCCCACACGGCCTGAACGTCATCGTCATCGTCGAGCACGTCGATCAGCTTGAGCAGGGTCCGGGCGGTGTCTTCATCGACTTCGACCTTGAGGCCGGGCTTCCACGCCAGCTTCACGCCTTCCGCTTCGCCCAGCGCCTTTTCCAGTTCGCGCGCGACGGGGTGGAGGTTTTCGATCGCGACCCAGATCGCGTGGCTGTCATCGTCGCTTTCAACGTCGTCCGCGCCGGCTTCGATCGCGGCTTCCAGCACCTTGTCCTCGTCGCCAGCCTTGCCGGGATACTCGATCAGGCCCAGCCGGTCGAACCCGTGGCTGACCGCGCCGGACGCGCCCAGGTTCCCGCCGTTCTTGGCAAAGGCGGTGCGGACGTTGGTGGCGGTGCGGTTGCGGTTGTCGGTCAGCGCCTCGACGATCAGCGCGACGCCGCCGGGGCCATAGCCTTCATAGCGCACTTCTTCGTAATTTTCCGCGTCGCCCTTGCTCGCCTTGTCGATGGCGCGCTGGATGTTGTCCTTGGGCATCGACTGCGCCTTGGCCGCGTTGACGGCGGCGCGCAGGCGCGGGTTCATGTCCGGATCGGGCATGCCCATCTTGGCAGCGACGGTGATTTCGCGGCTGAGCTTGGAAAACTGCGCCGAGCGCTTCTTATCCTGCGCACCCTTGCGGTGCATGATGTTCTTGAATTTGGAATGGCCTGCCATGGAAACGCCGTCAGCTAGGGGTGGATTTGGCCCGCCCCTAGCCGGTTAGACGCGATCAGACAACCACGGCAGTGCCCGAACAGCTGACCATCAGCATCGAGCCGTTGGCGCCGAGCACTTCGTAATCGATATCGACGCCGATCACGGCATTGCCGCCCAGCGCGGTGGCCTGGGCTTCCATTTCTTCGAGCGCCTGCTTGCGGGCGCGGGCCAGCACGTCTTCATAGCTGCCCGAACGCCCGCCGACGATGTCGCGCACGCTGGCGAACAGATCGCGGAAAATGTTCGCGCCGACGATCACTTCGCCGGTGACGATGCCGTAATACTGCTGGACCGGGCGGCCCTCGATCGCGTTGGTGGTGGTGGAAATCATCGCAGGCGGCTCCTCTGGTGGATCAGTTCCCCAAGATTAGGAGCCGCCCGGCGTATTTCCAGCGGTAATTGTCAGTCGATGCCCAGCGCGGCTTTGTAAGTGTCGAGGATCATGTCCATTTCGCGGCGGTCGTCGGGCTTCATCTTCCGCAGCCGGACAATCTGGCGCATGATCTTGGCGTCATAGCCGACCGCCTTGGCTTCGCCGTAGACGTCCTTGATGTCGTCCTGAATGCCCTTCTTTTCCTCTTCCAGACGCTCAACGCGTTCGATCAGCAGGCGCAGGCGGTCGTCGGTGTTTTCGGCCATCGGGAAATTCTCCGGGAAAAAAGCAGCAGGATGAATCGGTTGCAGGCCCTCTAGCCGGGGGCGGGGATTCGGGCAAAGCGAGGGCTGTGGAAATCCGGGATCAGTGCCAAAATCAATGATCGTTCAGTTTCAGGCTGGCTTCCATCCGTGCGAGTTGCTCCGGCGTGGCCTGGGTCTGGAACCGTTCCTTCCATTCATCGAACGCCATGCCGTGGATCACGGCGCGCGCGCCGGCCTTGTCCAGCGGCGCGCCGGCATCGACGATCCAGTCGGCCAGACAGTTGCGGCAAAAGCCCGACAGGCCCATCAGATCGATGTTCTGCGCGTCATGGCGCTGCCTTAAATGGCGCACAAGACGGCGAAACGCGGCGGCGGCAACCGCGTCATCGAGTGCATCCAGGGGATCTGCGGGGGCCGCATTCGTATTTTCGGAACAGCTCATGGGGTAGGTCCTTGGGTTTTCAGCCGCGCTTTGCCATAGGGGCAGGCGTCTATACAGGGGGAAGCACAGTGGCCAGGAACGATCAGACAAAGGTCATGACGCGCGGGCGCAAGGTCAAGATCCTGGCGACGCTCGGCCCGGCCAGCCGCTCGCCCGAAATGATCGAGAAACTGCTGCGCGCCGGAGCCGATGCGTTCCGCGTGAACATGAGCCACGGCGATCACGAAACCCACGCCGAAACCATCGCCGCGATCCGCGTCGTGGAAAAGGCAATTGGCCGCCCGATCGGCATCCTGTGCGATTTGCAGGGGCCGAAGCTGCGCGTCGGCCAGTTCGCGGGCGGCCGGGCGGTGATCCGCCACGGCAGCCACTTCACACTGGACCGCAACCCCGAACCGGGTGACGACACCCGCGTCTGCCTGCCGCACCCGGAACTGTTCGGTGTGCTCCAGAAGGGCCAGCGCCTGCTGATCGACGACGGCAAGCTGCGGCTGACCGTGATCCGCGCGGGCGAGGACGCGATCCTGTGCTCGGCCGAAGTGGGCGGCGTGATTTCCGACCGCAAGGGCGTGAACGTGCCCGATGCGGTAGTGCCGGTGCCCGCGATGACCGAAAAGGACCGCCGCGATCTGGCCTTTGCCGTTCAGCACGGCGCGGACTGGATTGCGCTGTCGTTCGTCCAGCGGCCCGAAGACGTGGCCGAAGCCCGCCGCCTGATGGGCGGGTACGGCGCGCTGATGGCCAAGATCGAAAAGCCCGCCGCGATTGACCGGCTGGAGGAGATCATCGAACTGGCCGACGGGATCATGGTCGCGCGCGGCGATCTGGGGGTGGAACTGAACCCCGAGGAAGTGCCCCCGCTGCAAAAGCACATCGTCGCCGTGACCCGCCGGTCGGGCAAGCCGGTGGTGGTCGCCACGCAGATGCTGGAATCGATGATCGAAAGCCCCGCCCCGACCCGCGCCGAAGTGTCGGACGTGGCCAACGCGGTCTATGACGGCGCCGACGCGGTGATGCTGTCCGCCGAAACCGCCAGCGGTGCCTGGCCGGTCGAGGCGGTGACGATCATGGACCGGATTGCGGGGCAGGTGGAGCGTGATCCCGGCTATCGCCAGCAGGTCAGCTTTGCGCAGGTTCTGCCCGATCCGACCACCGCCGATGCGCTGGCGGCAGCCTGCGCCTCGATCATCCAGACGGTGGCGATTTCGGGCGTGATCGTGTTCACCGGATCGGGCTCCACCGCCCGCCGCGTGGCCCGTGAACGCCCCGCCGCGCCGATGCTGGTGCTGACCCCGTCGCAAAAGATCGCGCGGCGGCTGGCGCTGTTGTGGGGCGCGCACGCGGTGACCACCAGGGATATCGGCAGCTTTGAAGAAATGATCGCCAAGGGCAAGCGCATGGCCCTGCGCCACGGGTTCGGCGTGGCCGGGTCCAAGCTGGTGGCGCTGGCCGGGGTGCCGTTCGGCACGCCCGGATCGACCAATCTGCTCCACGTGGTGACCCTGTCGGGCAAGGAACTGGCGCGCGAAGAGGGGGAACTGGCGCGCGAAGAGGGGTAGGCGTCTGCGGTCAGGGCGCCTTGCGGTGCGAATAGCTGAGCACGCGCTTCAGCTTCCAGCCCTGCGGCGTCTTTTCCCATAGGTGGGCGAAATGGGCCGATCCGGCCAGGGTTTCGGCCCCTTCGCCCTGCCGTTCGTAAAAGCGGTGGTCGCCTTCCTCGATCGCACCGAAACCGGGCACGGGATCGACCAGCAGACTGCCCGGCACCAGTTCGCGCCGACTGCGCCAGGCATCCGGCTTGGCGCGTTCGGCGCACTGGCTGGCATAAAGCGCCATGAATTGATCGGCCGAGGTCGCGATCACGCCCCCCTTGTCGTGGTACATCTCGAAATCGTCGGCGATCATCGCGCGGACTTCTGCGGGGTTGCACCTGGCATCGAAAAAGGCCGCAAAGAAGCGCGCATCGGCCGCCGCAACCTGGTCGGTCAGGACGGCAGGGGGCATTTCGGCCTGCACCGGAGGCGGCGCCGGGGTCGGCATGGCGGGCTGCGCGGCAAGCAGCAGGATCGGGAAAAGCGGCATGGCGGTCATCCGGGTGAAGTGGATTGGTGATTTACATCACTAACTCACATTGCCCGCCGCGCACAACCGGAAACGTGCTGACTTTGAGCGTTTTGTCGCAAAACCTGCTGCATGTCGTCATGCTGAGCGGGGATGCGCTCAGCCGCCGTTCCAGTCAGGCCCCGGATTGAGCAGGCCCGCTTCGAAGCGCTGAAAAGTGCGACATCCCTGCAACGGTCAGCAAAAATGCGGCAGGACGAGCGCGGCGGTTGTCCGCGCGGCACGTGGCGCGTGCGACGGACGATGATGTCATAAAGCACCGGTTTCCGTAACGATTTTGTCGCGGGTTCCACCCCCGACAGCGCCGCGCGGCCGATAATCCGCCGCGCAACACTGTTACAGCTACCCCGTTGCAAACGGCCAGCAACGCCCTAAGTGGCGCCTCGCTATTTATAAGCATGGGTCTTTCAGGGAGTTGATATGACCAAGAACAATCCGGCGAAGCTGTTGCTCGCCAGTGCCAGCCTGCTGGCCATTTCCACCCCTGCCTTCGCGCAGGAAGAAGGCAGCGCGATCGACGCGCTGACCGCCGACATCGTCGTCACCGCGACCAAGAAGAAGGACGTGGAGAACGTTCAGTCCGTGCCGCTCGCGGTCACCGCGTTCAGCCAGAGCACTCTGGATGCGATCAAGGTCCGCGACCTGCAATCGCTGTCCTACAGCACCCCGAACGTGTCGCTCGATCAGGTCGGCACTTCGCGCGGGACCGCCAACTTCTCGATCCGCGGCCTGGGCGTGAACAGCTCGATCCCGTCGATCGACCCGACGGTCGGCGTATTCGTCGACGGCATTTACATGGGCGTCAACAACGGCCTGGTGTTCGACATGTTCGACCTGGGTTCGGTCGAAATCGCACGCGGTCCGCAGGGCATCCTGTTCGGCCGCAACACAACCGGTGGCGCGGTGATCATCAACACCGGCGATCCGACCCCGGATTACCGCGGCAAGGTCAAGATGTCGGTTGACGGCCCGATTGATGGCGGCCGCGGCGGCCCGAACTTCTCGGTGTCGGGCGTCGTGTCCGGCCCGATCGTGACCGACAAGCTGAACTTCAAGTTCGGCGCCTATTTCAACAACGACGGCGGGTACTTCAAGAACCTGTTCGACGGCACGAACCACGGCAAGGCCAGCACGGAAATCGTGCGCGGCGCACTGGAGTTCCTGCCGGCCGAAACCGTCCGCATGGTCGGCAAGCTGGAATACTTCCATTCGAAGGGCGATGGTCCGTCGGCCCAGAACCACGGGATCTACAAGCGCGACACGTTCGATTTCTCGATCGACAATCCGGGCTTCTATGAAAACGAAACCCTGTTCGGCAGCCACAAGACCGAAATCGACATCGGTGACGGCAAGCTGACCAACATCTTCGGCTGGCGCAATTACAGTGCATCGACCGGCGGCGACATCGATTCCACGCCGCGCTTCATCTTCCATTCGAACACCCGCTTCGAGCAGGAGCAGTTCTCTGACGAACTGCGCTTCAACCAGCGGTTCGGCGCGTTCGACCTGACCACCGGTGCGTTCTGGTTCACCCAGAAGCTGCGCTATGATGAACTGCGCTTCTTCCCGACCTTCATCAGCCCGACCAGCCAGTATGGCGGCGGCGCGCAGGACCACGATGTGCTGGGCCTGTTCGCTTCGGGTGATTTCGACGTCACCGATGCGCTGACCCTGACCGCCGGCGTGCGCTGGTCGAAGGAAACCAAGGATGTGGACATCACCTACATCCGTCCGCGCCCGGCGTGCTCGATGGTTGCTGCCACCTGCCCGCAGACCGGCACGAACCCGCTGATCCCGACCGAGAACAACGGCTTCTCGGACAAGAAGACCTGGGAAAGCTGGAGCCCCAAGCTGGGTGCGCAGTACAAGTTCAGCAACCGCGCGCAGGTCTATGCCAACTGGACCCGCGGCTTCCGTTCGGGCGGCTATAACTTCCGCGTGACCAACGCCAACGCGTTCGAACTGGTCGCAGCCACCCGCGGCCTGTCGTTCGACGAGGAACAGGTCGACAGCTACGAAATCGGTGCGAAGTATCAGACCGATGATCGCAAGCTGACCATCAACGTTGCGGCCTTCCGCACCGATGTCGGCAACATGCAGCGCGAAATCAACCAGGCCTCGGCTTCGGGCGTTTCGCAGTCGATCTACAACACGGCCGATGCCAAGATCGAAGGCTTCGAAGGCGAACTCCGCTTTGCCGCCAGCAGCAACTTCCTGTTCACGGGGAACGTTGGCTACGTCAACGCGCGCTACAAGACGGTGAAGTTCGACCTGACCGGCGACAACGTGGTGAACGCTGCCGACCTCGTCCTGCAACTGCCGCGCACGCCCAAGTGGACTTATGGCGCGGGTGTTATTGCTGACTTCCCGTTGGGCGATGGCAGTGCACTGACCGGCCGCGTTTCGTGGCAGCACCGTGATCGCTACGCCTATACCGACAGCAACTTTGGCTGGATCACGGCATCCGACAACCTGGAAGCCAACCTGGCGTGGAAGAGCGGCACCGGGCTGACCGTGTCGATCTATGCCAAGAACCTGCTGGACGAAGTGCAGCATGGCGGCGACACCCAGTTGGGCACCGCGACGCAGGCCGCGATCTTCGGCGGACCGCTGTCGACCGGGGTTGACGTGCCGTTCGGGCAGAACCCGAAGACCGGCTCGTTCTCGCCGCTCAACAAGGGCCGCGTGCTGGGCATCGAAATCGGCTACGATTTCTGAGCCTTGCGGTAACGCAACAGGAAAGGGGCGGCCGGGCAACCAGCCGCCCCTTTTCGTTGGGCCGATGCTGCCTGCGGTAACGCTACCCCCGCGCGCCGAACAGCGCGGAGCCGACCCGCACGTGGGTTGCGCCCAGCATGATCGCCGTTTCGAAATCGTCGCTCATCCCCATGCTGCGCCCCGCCAGACCATGGTCGCGCGCCAGCTTGTCGAGCAGGGCGAAAAACGGCGCGGCCTCAATCCCCGCAGGCGGCACGCACATCAGGCCAATGACGGGCAGGTCCGCCGCGCGGGCCTGATCCAGCAGCGCGGGCAGATCTGCCATGGCACAGCCACCCTTCTGCTCTTCCGCGCCGATGTTGACCTGCACGAAGCACGGCACCCGCCGCCCGGCCTTGTCCATCGCCTTGCCCAGCGCGGTAACCAGCGAAGGCCGGTCGACCGAGTGGATGCAATCGAACAGCGCAACCGCTTCATCGGCCTTGTTCGATTGCAGCTGGCCGACCAGATGCACTTCGATATCCGGATGCGCGGCGCGCAAGGCGGGCCACTTTTCTGCCGTTTCCTGCACCCGGTTTTCGCCGAACACACGCTGGCCCGCCGCGATCAGCGGAGCAATTGCCTCGGCCGGATGGGTCTTGCTGACCGCGATCAGCGTGACTTCGCCGGGTTCGCGGCGCGCGATCCGGGCGGCGTGGACGATGCGGGTGCGAACTTCTTCGAGTGCCTGTTCCATGGCGCGCTGCTATAGCGGGGCGATGCCGCCGCGCCAGCCCTTCCCGATCATCCACCCCCTCCCTGACATCTGGCTGCTGACCGATGCGCGCAACGATGCCGCGCTGGAAACCATCCTGCGCCGCCTGCCGCGCGGAAGCGGGCTGGTGTTCCGGCACTATCACCTGCCTGCGCCTGAGCGCCGCGCGCGGTTCGATGCGTTGAAACGGCTGGCCGGGCAGCGCGGCCACTTGATGATCCTGTCGGGCAGCGCGTCACAGGCCCGGCGCTGGGGGGCTGACGGCGCTTACGGTGCGCCGCACCTGCTGGCACGCGGCCCTGCCACGCTGCGGCTGGTCACGGTCCATTCGCTGCATGAACTGCGCCGCGCCCGCCGCGCCGCTGCGGTGCTGTTGTCGCCCGTGTTCCCGACCCGCTCGCACCCCGGCGGAAAAGTGCTTGGACCGCTGCGGTTCCGGTTGCTGGCCGGCCGCACAGGCGTGCCCGCAATCGCACTGGGCGGCCTCAACCCGCACGCCGCGCGGCGGCTGCGGTGGCCGCGCTGGGCCGCGATCGATGGGCATTTGCGGTGAACCGACTCGCCGGAATCCCGTGGATTCTTGACGCGGAGTCACCCACAGGCGCATAACACCGGTCCAGCACAGGGGAGCATCATGGCAACACGGCCCAGTTCGGCAGGACAGCGCGGCGCGCGCGTCGATTGGCGCGCGGCGCTCAGGCGCAGTGTCCGGCGCAGTGCGGAAATCGCCGGCTCGCTCGCCCTGCTCGGCGGGATGGTGTTTCTGGCGCTCGCATTGGTCAGCTATCACCAGACCGATCCCAGCACTTCGACCGCGGCGGGCGGCGGGGTGGCCAACTGGATGGGCCTTGCCGGGGCATGGGCGGCGGAACGCGCGCTATTCCTGTTCGGGCCGGTGTCCGCGTTGTTCCTGCCGCTGCTCTATGTCTTTTCGCGCAAGCTGTGGCGGCTGGTCGAAGAAGATGACGAAGGCGTCCCCCACGCCGACCATGCGTGGTGGCGGCCGATTGGCGTGCTGCTGTTTGCGATGGCCCTGCTGGCCACCGTGCTGACGCTGGCGTTCGATCAGGCGCGCGGTTCGCTGCCCGCCGGGCTTGGCGGCATCGCTGGCCTGCTAGGGGCAAGCGCGATCCGCGCGCTGGCCACATTCCTGCCCGAAGCGGCGCGCGGCTGGTCGATCCTGGCGGTCGCCATCGCCTGTCTGGGCGGCGGTGCAGTGCTGGCCGGGCGGGTGTTTGCGGTGGACTGGGGCAGCCTGTTCACCCTGCCGCGCGCACTCCAGCGCCGCCGGGCCGTTCCGGCGTCGGGCGGCGCGGCCATCCCGGTTGCCCGGGACAAGCAACCGCGTGAGGAGCGCGCCGCCCCGCGCCCCGAACTGGCCGCCGCGCCGCGCCGCGCGCCCGAAATCACCGATCCCACCCGCCCGATCAAGCCCGCCCAGCTGGGTTCATCCGCGCGGCAGGGCGATCTGTTCGACAGCTATGAGTTGCCGGGGCTGGACCTGCTGGACGATGCCCCGCCCAATTCGCACCAGAAGATCGACAAGCTGGCGCTGGAACGCAACGCCCGCCTGCTGGAAACCGTGCTCGACGATTTCAACGTAAAGGGCGAGATTACCGCCGTGCGCACCGGCCCGGTCGTGACCATGTATGAACTGGAACCGGCTCCTGGCATCAAGGCCAGCCGCGTGGTTGGGCTGGCCGACGATATTGCCCGCAACATGAGCGCGATTTCCGCGCGCGTCTCCTCGATCCCCGGCCGCACCGTCATGGGCATCGAACTGCCCAATGCCGACCGCCAGATGGTGGGCTTCAAGGAGCTGATCGCGTGCGAACAGTTCGCCGCGTCCAAGGCGATGCTGCCGATCATCCTGGGCAAGGATATCGCCGGGGAGCCGGTGGTGGCCGATCTTGCCGCGATGCCGCACCTGCTGGTGGCCGGGACCACCGGATCGGGCAAATCGGTGGGCCTCAACTGCATCCTGCTGTCGCTGCTCTACCGGCTGACCCCGGCGCAGTGCCGGATGATCCTGGTCGATCCCAAAGTGCTGGAACTGAAGTCGTATGACAACATTCCGCATCTGCTTTCCCCCGTGGTCACAGAACCAGCCAAGGCGGTGCGCGCGCTGAAATGGGCGGTCGAGGAAATGGAACGCCGCTATCGCCAGATGAGCGAGTTGTCGGTGCGCAACCTGGCCGGTTTCAACGAAAAGGTCCGCAGTGCCGCCGCCAAGGGCAAGCCGCTGGGCCGCCGCATCCAGATCGGGTTCGACCCCGATACCGGCGAGGAACTGTTCGAGGAACAGCAGCTCGATTACCAGCCGCTGCCGCAGATCGTGGTGATCGTCGACGAACTGGCCGACCTGATGGTCACGGTCGGCAAGGAAATCGAAGTCCTGATCCAGCGGCTCAGCCAGAAAAGCCGGGCGGCGGGCATCCACCTGATCATGGCGACCCAGCGCCCCTCGGTCGATGTCATCACCGGCGTGATCAAGGCCAACCTGCCGACCCGGATCAGCTTTGCCGTCACCAGCCGGATCGACAGCCGCACCATTCTGGGTGAGCAGGGTGCCGAACAGCTGCTGGGCAAGGGCGACATGCTTTACAAACCCAACACCGATCCCGTCCGCCGCGTCCACGGGCCGTTCGTATCGGACGAGGAAGTGGAACGGATCGCCGATTACTGGCGCGGTCAGGGCAGCCCGGAATACGTCGACAGCGTCACCGAAGAGCCGGAGGATGGCAGCTTTGGCTTCGATGATCTGGATGCGACCGCATCCGACAACCCGGATGAGCGCAAGTATCGGCAGGCCTGCCAGATCGTGTTCGAAAGCCAGAAAGCCTCGGCCAGCTGGCTGCAGCGGCAACTGGGCGTGGGCTATAACACGGCGGCGAAATGGGTGGAACGGATGGAAGCGGACGGCTTTGTCGGCCCGGCCAACCATGTCGGCCGCCGCGACATCTACCGCGACCGTGATGGCAACCCGCTGTAGACCGCTGCGTCAACCGTTCCGGCGGGTCAGCGCCAGCACCTCACGCGCGGCGCCCAGCCGCACCAGCAGATCGGCGCGGGGCGGCATTTCGGCCAGGATGTGGCGGGTCAGCCGTTCATAGTGGGCAATGAACCGGGTGACCTGATCGGGCGTCATCACGCCCGCCGCAGCCGGGCCTGATCGCGCGCGCAGTTCGGCCTCCTGCTGTTCGCGCCAGCGGGCCACCACGTCCCACCCCGGCGCGGCGAGCAGCACCAGCGCGTCCAGCCGGGCAAACAACAGCTGGTATTCCCCGGCGAGCGCAGCGTTGGCATAACCGCGCCAGATCCCGCCGGGATCCTCCTGCGCTTCAAGCGGGTTGACCGGATCGACCAGCGCCGCTGCGGCTTGCGGGCGCGCGCCCAGGCACCAGCCTTCCAGCAGCAGCACCCGCGTGTCCGCGGCGGCAGCGGGCCAGTCGCGCTCGGCCGCGCGATCGTCAGCGGCCTTGTCGAACCGGGGGAGCGCGGCCGCTTCCCCCCGCTCCAGCGCCGCGACCACTGCCAGCCCCAGCGCGATATCGTGCGTGCCCGGCACGCCGCGCGTCAAAAGCAGCGGATGAACCTGCGCCGCCAGCCGCTGCCGTTCGCGGCGGGTCCGGTAAAGATCGTCGAGCGACAACACCGCCGTGGGCAGACCGCCATCCTCCAGCGCCCCGGCCAGCGCCGCAACCAGCGTCGATTTACCCGCCCCTTGCGCGCCGCACAGGCCGATCACCGTCAGCCCGGCCCCGGCCTGCTGCCGAACCAGCGCCAGCAGCGCCGCCAGCAATCGCGGATCGGGAGCGGCCAGCATCGCCCCTATTCGGCAGGCTGAACCGGACGTGGGCGGAACGTCAGCCCGAGCGGGGTAAGGTGACCATCCGGCCGCAGCCGCACCCGGACGATCCCTTGCAGCTTTGGATCGGCCAACTGGGCATTCAGCCGGTCGGCAGCGGCTTGCGGGATATAGAGCCGCCCGCCTTCGGTGCCGGTCGGCTGGCCCGGCAGCGGCGCTTCGGCGCGGGCCAGCTGCGGGCATTCAGGCAGCGGCAAATCAGACGGCAAGGCTGCGGCTTCCACTGGCGGCGGATAGATCGACGCACGGGTCAGCACGGGCGCGCGCCCTTCAAGACACACGCCTCGCCCGCCATTCCACGCCATCGGATCTTCATCAGCTACGGTTTCGATCCCCGGCCAGTCATAGCGGAACTGCACATAATGCCCGCGCAGCAGATCGCGCGGATCATAGCCCTGCACCGGGATGTCCCAATCGGTGCCCTGCCTGCTCTGGTGGTCGCTCCACCCCCACAGCCCGGCCAGGCCCGCCAGCGGCAGGGCCAGCAGCAGCGAACGCAGCAAGCCGGTCCGGGTCATGCTGATGCTCCTTCCCTGGGCGGCGCAAACCGGCGGGCCACGCGCAAGGCGATCCACGCCACGCCCAGGATCAGCACGCCGCTGAAAATCAGGCCCGCGCCGCTGGTCAGCAGATCATCCTCCAGCTCGAAACTCAGCACGATCAGCCGCAGCGCGATCACCGCAACGGCGAACTGGAACGCCCCGCGCCAGCCGCCTTGCAGGCTGGCGGCAGCCACCCCGGTCCACAGCGCCATGAACAGCAGCGCGCCGACCACCTGGTTACCCGACAGCGGATAGGCCAGCAGCATGAGCAGCCCGGTTCCGCCCAGCATGGCGCCCGCCGCGCGGCCCGATGCGGTTGGGCGGACCAGCGCGACCACCACGCCCGCCCCAATCGCCACTGCGGCGCGCACCGCTTGCGGGGCGATGGCGACCAGCTCGTTGCCCGATCCCCGGAACGACTCAACCCCGGCATAGATCGCCGCGTAACTGGCCCCGCCCAGCGCATAGACGACTGCCAGCTGCTCCAGCCGTCGCCAGAAATCCGGGCGGGCCGAGCGTCCGCGCTGCCACGCGCCCAGCGGCGCGAACAGCACTGTCAGCGCGGTGACCAGCGCGATGAGCAAAGCGTCCGCAGTCGAAACGTCGTCCCAGAAAGTCCGCGCGAAATCCCACGCGGTATATGTGGCCACCACGAACACCAGCGCGGCGATCAGCCAGCTTTGCCCGCGCGCCAGCAGCACGGGCGCGAACAGCACCAGCCACAGCGCGAGCGGCTGCCACAGCGGCGAACTGGTCTGATAAACCTGGCCCAGATGACCCAGAAACGCCATGCCCAGCAGCGCCAGCACGAACAGCGCGCCTTCGTGCAGCCACGGCTGCCGGCCCGCCAGCTCATCGCCCGCGCGCCACAGATACCCGGCCAGCGCGGCCATCAGCGCAAAGTGAATGCCCAGCCGGACCAGCCCCGGAATTGCATCCCAGTTGGCCGCGACCACCAGCACCACGCCCAGCCCGATTGCCAGCGCCGCGATGCCGATCACCGCCCACAGCGCCAGCGGGCGGCTGTGTTGCGCTTCATAGGCGCGGATGCGCGCTGCCGTATCGGCATCGATCAGCCCGGCGGCCTGCCAGGCGGTCAGCTTGCGCTCGCTCATGGCGTCAGCCTATCGCCGTAAGCCGTGTCCAGCAACCTTGCATCCAACCGGTTGCAGTTGTAACGATATTCTCCAAAGGAGATCGTTTCATGCGCGTCGGCACCGTCAGGGAAGTGAAGAACCACGAATACCGCGTCGGCCTGACGCCGGAAAGCGCGCGCGAACTGGTGGCCAGCGGGCATGAAGTCTGGGTCGAAACCGGGGCCGGTCTGGGCATCGGCGCGACCGACCGGGATTACGAAACCGCAGGTGCCGTGATCAAGGGCGCGGCGGCCGATGTCTTCGCGGGCTGCGAAATGATCGTGAAGGTCAAGGAACCGCAAGCCGCCGAGCGGGCGATGCTGCGCGAAGGGCAGATCCTTTACACCTACCTCCACCTTGCCCCCGATCCGGAGCAGACCGCCGATCTGGTGAAGTCGGGCGTCACCGCCATCGCCTATGAAACCGTCACCGGACCCGGCAACACTCTGCCCCTGCTCAAGCCGATGAGCCAGGTGGCCGGCCGGATGAGCATTCAGGCCGGGGCGACCGCGCTGGAAAAGGCGCATGGCGGGCGCGGTGTGCTGCTGGGCGGCGTGCCGGGCGTGCTGCCGGGCCGGGTGCTGGTTATCGGCGGCGGTGTGGTGGGCTTCAACGCGGCGCAGATGGCCGTCGGCCTGGGCGCGGACGTCACCATTCTGGACCGCGATCCCGAAGTGCTGGAGCGGCTGGGCACCCATTTCGAAAGCCGCGCCAAGACCCGCTTCTCCAACCGCGCCAACATCGAACAGATGATCTGCGAGGCCGAACTGGTGATCGGCGCAGTGCTGATCCCCGGCGCCGCCGCGCCCAAGCTGGTCACGCGCGACATGCTGAAATGCATGAAGCCGGGCGCGGTGCTGGTCGATGTCGCGATTGATCAGGGCGGCTGCTTTGAAACCAGCCACGCCACCACCCATGCCGACCCGACTTACGTGGTGGACGGCGTGGTGCATTACTGCGTCGCCAACATGCCCGGCGGCGTCGCGCGGACCAGCACGTATGCGCTCAACAACGTCACCCTGCCCCACGCGCTGCGCATCGCGGACCTCGGCTGGAAGGCCGCGCTGAAGGCCAACCCGCATCTGGCGAACGGGCTGAACGTCCATGCGGGGAAGGTCACGTATGAGGCCGTGGCGCGCGAGCTGGGCTATGCTTACGTGCCGGTAGCTGAGGTGTTGGGGTAAGCGGTTTTCGCGCGGCCCCTGCCTCAGCCCCCCAAAAAACCGTCACCCTGAACTTGTTTGGTGTTTATCCCGTTTACATACGTTCCCACCACATGCGTCACCCTGAACTTGTTTCAGGGTCCATCTCTCCTCCTGCACGGACAGTGCGGGCCGAGAAATGGATGCTGAAACAAGTTCAGCATGACGGTTTAGACTTTA
>NZ_JAUYNB010000009.1 GCF_030699305.1 Novosphingobium sp. | reverse complement strand
CTAGGCGGCGTGGACAAATTTGAGCCAGTATCTGGCGGTGGCGATATGGACCATTCCGAGGAAGCTGTTGGCCAGTTGATCGTATCGGGTGGCGATGGCGCGGTTGATCTTGAGCTGCCCAAACATGCGCTCGATGCGATTGCGCTGCTTGTAGAGCGCCCGATCATGTTCGATTTTCACGCGACGGTTTGACCGGCCCGGAATGACGGCCTCGATTTTCCGTTTGGCAAGGTCGGCACGGATTGCGTCGGCGTCGTAGCCCTTGTCGGCGAGTAAAGCGTCAGGTGCGCGCTCGGGCAGGTCGATCAGGGCGTCATAGGCCTTGCAATCTGCCGCCTCGCCGACCGTCAGATGGAATGCGAGCGGTCGTCCGAGGGCATCAGCCAAGCAGTGAAGCTTACTGGTGAACCCGCCCCGCGAGCGGCCAAGAGCGCGTCGATGAGTCCCCCTTTTCCGCCCGCTGCCGAGACATGGGCGCGGACTGTAGTGCTGTCGATGCTGTAGTGGCCGCTATCTGCCATGACTTCAGCAAGCGTCACAGCTACGGTCTCCCAGACCCCGGCCTCGCTCCATCTCCGGAACCGGCGATAGATGGTGTTCCAGCTGCCGTATTTGGGCGGCACATCTCGCCAAGGAGCACCGCAACGAAGCCGCCAGAGTATGCCGTTGATGATTGACCGGTTGTGCTCGGGACGCCTACCGCGACCACGGTTCTCGGGTTCAATTGGCAACAAGTCCTTCAAAACGCGCCATTCAGCTTCGGTGAGATCGCCCCTGCTCAAGCCTGCCTCCAAAAAGCAGCCTTGAATCAATCCTCGCACGCCTCGTCAATCATTTCAGCTTCCCCGTCAGCCCTGTTTGCCGATAGGTTCGCAAAACCCGGAGCACCGACACATGTATCGCATCACTTTAGAATGCCATGATGTTCCCGCCGCAGCGGGAGACGAAGCGGCGCGCGACATCACCGAAGCGTTTCGGCTTCACTATCCGCATGAACACAACGTCAGTTGCACCTATGCAAACTGCAAGCTGAGGCTGGTCGCCGAGAACGACTATGACCCCGAAGGGCTCAATCTGATGGACGAGTTCTCGGACAACATCTGCACATACGTCGAGCCCTTCGACGGCGACATTAAGCTGGTGAGCGTAGAAAACCTGCGCTGAATTTGTCCACGCCGCCTAG
>NZ_JAUYNB010000007.1 GCF_030699305.1 Novosphingobium sp. | reverse complement strand
CGAGCGAAGTCGAGACACCTCGCGCAGCGTGTCTCGACTTCGCTCGACACGAACGGGGGAGGAGTTCTGCGGCGGCATGGACTGCCTCCTCTCAACCCCTACCCCAGCCCGCCCGCCTGCAATTCGCTCATGTCGAACGGCCGCATTGCGCACAGCATCCCGTACCAGCCGCGCTGGAGCAGGCTGTCTTCGCGGTCACGTTCGGCCAGTGCCTGCACGTCGCGGCGGTGCTGTTCGATCAGTTCGGCCAATTCCGCCGCGCCGCGCGCTGACAGCTTGACCAGTTCCGAGGCATAGACCGCATCGGGCGCGGCAAAGTCCATTCCCATGAACTGCGGTTTCATGCGCTCCTCAAACAAGGCACGCATCGGGGTCTTGCGCCACACGATCGTCCGGTCAACCAATGGTCGCACCCGTCCGCCGGGCAGCCGGTCAATCAGCGCGAGCCGCTCCAGCTTGGCCAGCCACTGGTCCATCGCCGTCGCCGGGACGGCAAAATCGCGGGCGATTTCATCCGGGCTGTTGCCGCCCAGGATGGTCATGAACAGGAACGAGAGGAACGTGTCACTCGACAGTTCGCGCTCCTGCGCCAGCGTAAGTTCCTGAGCCAGTCCCGTGACCGGATGTTCCGCCTCCCGCGCCAGATCGGCCAGCGTCAGCCCGACCAGTGCGGCGAGCCGTTCCAGCCGCTCCAGCGACAACCCCTTGCCGGCCAGCCAGCGCTTGGCCGTTGCCTCGCCGATGGAAAATTCCGCCGCGATCCGCCGCGCGGTCCAGCTTTCACGGCGCAGCACCCGGCGCAAGATGGTCAGCATGGCGGCGCTTGTCGAATAAGATCGCATAATGATCCTGAACTGACCGGAAATTGATCCGTTTGGCAAGCCACGCATTCGGCGCGAATCCGGCTTCGCGATATGCTCCCCCCAGTCGCGGCCGAGAGTTGCCCAGCAACCCGCCGCCACTTTTTGATCTGGGAGAGACGAATGACTGGCATGCTGATCAAGAACGGAACCGTCGTGGACGGCACCGGCGCACCGGCTTTTGCGGCCGACGTGCGCATTCAGGACGGGATCATCGCCGAAGTCGGCCCGAACCTTGCGCCCAACGGAGAGCGCGTGTTCGACGCCGCTGGCTGTCAGGTGACGCCCGGCTTCATCGAAAGCCACACCCATTACGACGGCACGATGTGGTGGCAGCCTGATCTCGATCCGCTGCCGGGTTACGGCGCGACCACGATGATCATGGGCAACTGCGGCTTTTCGCCCGCCCCGCTGCACAAATACATGCCCGCCCAGCGCGAAATGGTCGGCATTTTCAGCTTCTTCGAGGACATCCCGGAAGGGCCGTTCCTGCAGAACCTGCCGTGGGACTGGAACAAGTGGTCCGAATACCGCGCCTCGGTCGAAAAGAACGTCAGGGTGCCGCTGAACTACGCCGCCTACACCGGCCACATCGCGATCCGTCTGGCCGCGATGGGCGTGGAAGCATGGGAGCGCAAGGCAACCCCGGAAGAAATCGCCGTCATGGCCGACCTGCTCGACGACGCGCTGGCCGCTGGCGCGCTGGGCATGTCGGACAACATGCACGACCATGACGGGCAGAACCGCCCCGTCCCCACCCTGCTGGCCTGCGATGCCGAATTCGCCGCGCTGTTCGACGTGATGGAGCGCTATCCCGGCTGCTGCTATCAGGTGATCGTCGATACCTTCATGCGGATGACCGGCCCGGCCAATCTGGAGCGCCTGTCCAAGCTGCTGGCCGGACGCCCGATCAAGGTCCAGATCGCCGGGGCCATCCCGACGCTGGACTTCCAGAAGGGCATCCTGCCCGCGATGCAGGATAGCGTGAACAAGATGCGCGCTGCCGGGGTCGATATCTGGCCGGGGTTCGCCCACGTTTCGCCGACCTCGACGCTCAGTCTGGTCAAATCACTGATCTTTGCGCAGTCGAACGATTACGTCTGGCACGAAGTCGTGCTGGCGGATGATCACGCCGAAAAGGCCCGGCTGCTGGCCGATCCGGACTGGCGCGCCCGGGCCCGCGAAAGCTGGGACACGCAGGCGTGGGATCACTCCCCGCTCAAGAACCCGCAGGAACTGTTCCTGCTGGACAGCGAAAATGGCACCGGCCCGGTCGGCATCACGCTGAAGGAATATGCCGACAGCAAGGGCCTGCACCGCTCCGATGCGATGGCCGACTGGATTCTGGCCAACGGCACCCGCTCCACCGTCCACATGGCCCCCTTCCCCAAGGATGAGGCGCTGACGATCGAGCTGATGCGCGATCCGAAAACGGTCGGGAACATTTCCGACGCGGGCGCGCACTTGCAGATGCTGTGCGGCGGCGGCGAAAACGCGCTGCTGCTGACCCAGTATGTCCGCGATGAAAAGAAGCTGACGCTGGAAGAGGCGATCCACGTGATGACCGGCAAGCTGGCGGGCCATTTCAACCTGACCGACCGGGGTGTGATCGCAGCGGGCAAGCGCGCCGATATCGCGGTGTTCAACATGGATGAAATCCAGCGCCGCGAAATGGTGAAGGCGCATGACGTGCCCGATGGCCGGGGCGGCATGACCTGGCGCTTTACCCGCGCCGCGATGCCCACCCGCCTGACCATGGTGAATGGCGTGCCGACGTTCGAAGACGGCAAGCCGACCGGCGCGATGCCGGGCCAGTTCCTGTCCCCCATCAACGACGACACGGCTCTGGCCGTCGCAGCGGAGTAAACGGTCATGGAAGTCAAAGTTGGCGCTGGCGAGCGCGATTACTTCAACGGGGCGATCCGCAAGATCGAAACCGAAAGCTCCGTGCTGGTCAGCAATTCTGCTTACCTCAACAACGCGGAACTGCGTCACCTGATCGCGCAGGAAATGCTGCGCCGCAACGGGCCAGACCTGCCCAACACGGCGTTCATTCCCGAAGTCGCGCAGATCCTGATGACGCTGGAAGACTGGGGCCGGATTATGGCCCTGTTCGAAGAGGAAAAGGCCCGCCTGCCCCGGTTTGCGGAATGGTGCGAGCGCAAATCGCTGGCCGATTTCAAGAAGGATGACGTGAAGGACTGCGCCCCCGGCACGCTGGGGGCCGCGCTCTATGATTTCATGGTCAACAGCGGTTATGAACTCGACATCTTCTACCGCGAAATTCAGGTAGTGAATGATCTGACGTATTACCTGCGCCAGACCGCACTGACCCACGATATCGAGCATATCGTGTCGGGCTTTGGCCCCAACCATGGCGGCGAAATCGCGCTGCTCAATGCCAACATGCACAGCAAGGTGCGCTATTTCCATCCGGAACTGGCGGCCTTCTTCAGCCGGGTGCAAAGCTATCTGAAGTCCAAGACGATCATGAAGGATGGGCTTTACTACGCCGAAGCCGCCGCGCTGAACCTTGAGGCGGAGTATCAGGGCGCGGTCCAGGGCCGCAACTGGACCTATCCGCTGATGCTGGCCGACTGGCGCGGCATGGTCGACTGGCAGATCGCGGACATCCGCAAGGAACTGGGTATAACCCCGGTGCCCGCGCCGGACTTGTGGACCGATACCAACCGGCTCTGCGATGAAGGCCACCCTGACTATGGTCAGCCGCAGTTGCAGGCCGCCGAATAAGGGCGGAACAGCATCGGACACGGATCAGGGCGTCACTCCCCGCCGGGATTGACGCCCTGACGCCTGTCTGGAATGCCGCCGAACAAGATAAAATCGGATGAGTTCGGGAGAGTTCGAATGCGCGGTCTGGCAGGCAAGGTAGGGATCGTGGCGGGCGGCGCGCGCGGGATCGGCGCGGCCACCGCGCGGCGGCTGGCGCAGGAAGGCGCGCACGTCGTGATCGGCGATCTGCTGCTCGATCAGGCCGAGGAAACCGCCGAGGCGATCCGCGCTGCGGGCGGATCGGCACTGGCTGTGGCACTCGACGGCACCAATGCCGATGCGCAGGCCGCCATTGTCGCCGCCGCGAAGGAAGCGTTCGGCGGGCTGGACTTTTACCATTCCAATCTGGCGGGCGGCACTGGCGGCGATATCGACGCGCTCGATTGCCCGGTCGAAGTGCTCGACACCAGCTTTGCGATCAACACCAGGAGCCACTTTCTGGCGACGCAGGCCGCCCTCCCCTCGATCATCGAGCGCGGCGGCGGGGCGATGATCTACACCTCCAGCGGCGCAGCCAGCGGCGGCGCGGCATGGCAGGTGGCCTATCCGATGACCAAGAACGCCATCCACCCGCTCGCCCGCCATGTCGCGGCGCGGTTCGGCAAGCAGGGCGTGCGCGCCAACGTGATCTGCCCCGGGCTGGTGCTGACCGAAGCGGTCAGGCTCCACCTCACCGACGAATATGTCGAAAAGGGTCTGAAGGCGATCCCGCACACCCGGCTGGGGGAGCCGGAAGATATCGCGGCTGCGGTCACCTTCCTCGCTTCTGACGATGGCGCGTGGGTCAACGGGCAGGTCTGGCACGTCAATGGCGGAGCGCAGATGCGTGACTGATCCTGTTTTCACCACTCCTGTCACAGCGCCCCGCGCGCCGACCAACGCCTGGTTGGTGCTGGCGTTGCTGCTGGCGATCTATATCTTCAACTTCGCCGACCGCTACCTGATCACCGGCCTGGTTGGCCCGATCAAGGCCGAGTTCGGCCTTGGCGATGATTTCATGGGCCTGCTGATGGGGCCGGCCTTCGTTGCGCTCTATGTGGTTGCGGGCGTGCCGATTGCACGGCTGGCCGACCGCAAATCCCGGATCGCCATTATTGCCGCGGGTTGCGTCGTGTGGAGCGCAGCAACCGTGGCGACCGGATTGGCCACCGGCCCGGTTTCGCTGGCGCTTTCGCGGGTCGCGGTCGGGATTGGCGAAGCGGCGTTCGTCGCCCCGGCCTATTCGCTGCTGGCCGATTACTTCCCGGTCGAAAAGCGCGGCCGTGCGTTCGCAATCCTTGGGCTGGCGACCTATTTCGGCCAGATTGCCGGACAGGCTGGCGGACCGTGGCTGGCGGCGATCTATGACTGGCGCACCGCATTCTTCATGATGGGCGCGCCGGGCCTGATCCTGGGCCTGCTGGCGGTGCTGACCATCCGCGAGCCGGTGCGCACCGTGCCGGTCAAGGCTGTCCCGGCCATCCCGTTCGGCACGCTGCTGGGCACTCTGCGCCGCGCGCCGTCCTACGTGCTGATGATGATCGGCATGGGAATGGGTTCACTGTCGGGCGTGGCGTTCGGTTACTGGGGGCCGGAACTGTTCACCCGCAGCTATGGGATCGACCCGACCGTTGCCAAGACCGCCTTTGCGGTCAATTTCGGCGGGGCAGGTCTGGTAGGCATGCTGCTGTTCGGGGCCGTGTCCGACAAGCTGACCCGGCGGGACCGCAGCTGGCCGATCCGGCTGACCGCGGCCGCGATGGCTTCCGCCACGGCCTGTATCCTCGCCGTCACCTGGTCTGACAGTTTCTCGCTGGCGACGTTACTGGCAATCCCGTCCGGGCTGCTGGGCGGCGGCTGGGCGGTGGGCGTGATGTCCAGCCTGCAGTATATCCTGCCCGAACGGTTCCGCGCCACCGCCACCGCCAGCTTTATCATGGTGGCGACGCTGCTGGGCTATTTCGTGGGGCCGTGGTTGACCGGATCGGTCAGTCAGGCGCTGGGCGGCGATGCATGGTCGCTGCGGATGGGCCTGTCGGCCGCGATCCCGCTGGGCTTCGTCGGCGCGCTGTGCTGCTGGCTGGCCGCGCGCACACTGGAACGCGATCGCGCGGCCCTGTCAGACGCATAAGCAGATCGTTCCCCCACCCGTTCGTGTCGAGCGAAGTCGAGACACGTTGCCGTTGCGCGCGGTGTCTCGACTTCGCTCG
>NZ_JAUYNB010000005.1 GCF_030699305.1 Novosphingobium sp. | reverse complement strand
CGAGCGAAGTCGAGACACGCCCGCGCCCCGTGTCTCGACTTCGCTCGACACGAACGGAACTGGTGAAAAGGGGAGCGGATGAAGCCCCTCCCGTCCGATATCAGATATCGACCACGATCTTGCCGAAGTGCTTGTTGGCGGCCTGATGGCGGAACGCATCGGCCAGTTCGACCAGCGGGAAGTGATCGGAAATCACCGGCTTGATCCCGTTGGCCTCGATCCCGGCGATCATCGCCAGTTGCTGGGCGCGGCTGCCCACGGTCAGGCCCTGGACACGCAGGTTCTTGGCCATGAGGAGCGCGGTCTGGACCGGACCGGCAAATCCAGCCAGCACCCCGATCAGCGCCACGTGCCCGCCGACGCGGGTGGCCATCATCGACTGGTCGAGCGTGCCCGATCCGCCGATTTCAACCACGGTATCTACGCCGACGCTGCCGGTCAGTTCCAGCACTTTCATGCCCCAGGCCGGGTTTTCCTTGTAGTTGATCAGCTGATCCGCGCCGAGCGCCTTCAAGCGTTCCAGCTTTTCGTCGGAAGAACTGGTGGCAATCACCCGCGCGCCTGCCGCTTTGGCGAATTGCAGCGCAAAGATCGAAACGCCGCCGGTCCCTTGCACCAGCACCGTGTCTCCGGGTTTGACCGAACCGTCCACGAACAGCGCGCGCCATGCTGTCAGGCCCGCACAAGTCAGCGTGGCGGCTTCGGCAGCGGAGTAGCCAGCGGGGACGCGGGTGAACCAGTGCTGCGGGGTGACCACGGCCTGCCGGGCATAGCCATCGATTCCGTCACCGGGCACGCGGGTGAACGAGGCGGACGGCACCGCGCCGTCCAGCCAGTCCGGGAAGAAGGTGGACACGACCATGTCGCCGACCTTGAAGTCGGTCACGCCGTCGCCAACGGCCTCCACCGTGCCCGCACCGTCCGACATCGGGATGCGGCCAGCCTCGGTCGGGATCATCCCCGCGACGACCGCGAAGTCATGGAAGTTGAGCGAGGATGCGGCCAGCTTGACCCGGATTTCGCCGGGGCCGGGCTGGCCGGGATCATCGGCGGTGCCCGGCAACAGGGTTTCCAGGCTCGCCGGGGATCCGACGCGGACTACGGTCATGCTCATGTTATTCAGCTGCCTCCAGCATGGCGGCGCGCTGCGGCCCGCGGATCAGTCCGCCGGGGGTCGCGCCGGTCCACGTTCCATCCTCGAACGTGATAACGCCGGACTTGATCGTGGCGACATAGCCTTTGGCCTGTTGCAACAGCCGCTTGCCCCCGGCGGGCAGATCGAAGGCCATCCACGGCTTGCCCAGTTGCAGGTTGTCGAAATCGATCACGTTGAGGTCGGCGACATAACCCGGCGCGATTACCCCGCGATCATCGAGGCCATAGAGCCGCGCGGTGTCGAGGCACTGGCGCTTGACCGCGTGCTCCAGCGTCAGCCGCCCGCCGCGCTTGCGATCACGGACCCAGTGCTGGAGCATGAAGGTCGGGCTGGCCGCGTCGCAGATCGTGCCGCAATGCGCCCCGCCATCGGACAACGAATTGACGCAGTCGTCACGGGCCTGCAATTCCTCAAGGAAATCAAGGTTTCCGTCGGCATAGTTGAGGATCGGCAGATAGATGAAGCCGGTGCCGTCATCGGCCGTCAGCAGGTCATAGGCGTATTCGTCAGCCGACTTGCCCGCTGCCGCTGCGCGCGCGGCGATGCTGGCATCGGGGCCGGGTTCATAGTCGAAATCGGCGTCCATTTCGAACTGCGCCATCCACCCTTCGGCGATCACGCGGTAGAGGTGGACGATATCGCTTTCAGGATAGACGTTGGCTTCGGACAGGACGCGGGCCTTGAACGCGGGGTCTTTCAGGCGCGCGACCGCCTGATCCCACGGCAGCGTATCGAGTTCGGCGACGCTGGGGCGGAAGCGGAACGGGTGGACCGTGCCGCGCCAGGCCATGATGATCCCGTTGCCGCGCAGCGCGATGGCGGCGACGATGTTCGCGCCGGTCGCGTTCTGGCGGTCCATTTCCGCGATCTGTTCCGACAGCGGCAGTTCCTTGGCGATGGATTGCAGCGCGGCGAAAGTCACCGGCAGGCCGGTTTCGCGGCTGATCGCCCCCATCCACTCAAACTCGTTCCATTCGCGCTTGAGGTCGCTGGCCAGTTCGAACACGCCGTGGCCGACTTTGCCCATCGCGCGGCCGATGGCGATCAGTTCCTCTGCGGTGGCGGTGGTGCCGGGGACGACTTCGCCGTCGACCGACTTGTGGATCACGGTGCGGCTGGTGGAAAAGCCCAGCGCTCCGGCGCGCACGCCTTCTTCGACGATGGCGGCCATCTGCACGATGTCGTCATCGGTCGGGATCGCGCCCGGCTTTTCACGGTCACCCAGCACATAGGCCCGCACCGCGCCGTGGGGCACGTGGGTGCCGACATCGACCGTGCGCGGCAGGCGTTCCAGCGCGTCGAGGTATTCGGGGAAAGTCTCCCAATCCCACTTCATCCCTTCGGCGAGCGCGGTGCCGGGGATGTCCTCAACCCCTTCCATCAGCCGGATCAGCCATTCGTGACGGTCCGGCGCGGCAGGGGCAAAGCCGACGCCGCAATTGCCCATCACCACCGTGGTCACGCCGTGCCAGCTGGACGGAGCCATTTCCTGATCCCAGGTGGCCTGCCCGTCATAGTGGGTGTGAATATCGACCCAGCCCGGTGCGACGATCTTGCCCCCGGCGTCGATTTCGTGCGCGGCGTCCCCGCGCACGGTGCCGACGGCGGCAATCAGCCCGTCCTTCACCGCGACGTCACCGGAAAAACGCGGTGCGCCAGTGCCGTCGACGATGGTGCCATTGCGGATGATCAGGTCATACGTGGCCATAGTGAACTCTCCCGTATTGGCCGACTCTGCTGTGCGGTGGCCATTTAACCGTTCGATTAAGCCACGGCTTGCCCGCGCTGGCAAGCGCGGGTTTGTCAGCCAGCCAAACAGTCGGAAAAGTTCACCCCCGCGCGGCGATCATGTCGTCCACGTGGACAAACTTTTCACGCGGGGCGCCGTCGCGGGCGCGGCCTTCTTCGGCGGCTTCGATCTTTTTCCAGTCACGGAAGGTCACGACTTCAAGGTTGCGCGCCTGCGCGAGCGCATCGAATCCGGCGCGGCCCTGCTTGCCTGCGCCAGTGCCGATATCCTCGGCGATCTTGCTGATGATCCCGAACCCGTCGGGGCGGTTGGTGCCGATCGTGCCAGACGGCCCGCGCCGCGCCCAGCCGGCGCAATAGAGGCCGGGCAGGATGCGTCCCTCGTCGTTGGCGAACCGGCCCGCGCGTTCATCGAACGGAACGTCCGGAATGGGTGAGGTCTGGTAGCCGATGCAGCACACCACCAGGCCGGCGGGGATGACATAAGTCTCGCCCGTGCCGACGGCGCGGCCAGCCTCGACCGTGGTGCGCTCAACCTCGATCCCCTCAACCTTGTCGGTGCCGAGGATCGCCCTGGGGCTGGCGAAGAAATCGAACTCGATCTCGATCTCGGTGTCGGCATAGTGGCTGGCGGGGATCGCCGCGAAGCTGCGCAAGTGGTTGACCGACTTGCGCATGCCCGGCTCCAGCAGCGCGTCCTCGCCCACCTCGGGCAGGTCCTGCGGATCGACCCGCGGGGCGGCACGCGTCAGGTGCGACAATTCGCCCAGTTCCTTGGGCGTCATCATGATCTGGTGCGGCCCGCGCCGTCCCAGCACCACGACCCGCCGCAGTTTCGAGGTGTCCAGCACGTCGAGCGCGTGACCCACGATATCGCTGCCGACGAATTCGGCGCGGGTCTTGGACAGGATCCGCGCGACGTCGAGCGCGACATTGCCCATGCCGATCACCACGGCGGTATCGCCGCTCAGGTCCGGGTCGAGCGTCGCGAACTGCGGGTGGCCGTTATACCAGCCGACGAACTCTGCGCTGCCGTGGACACCGGGCAGATCCTCGCCGGGCAGGTGCAGCTTGCGGTCATGCGGCGCGCCGGTGGCCAGCACGACGGCATCGTAGAGGTTCTGCAGTTCGGGCACGGTCACGTCGCGTCCGACCATCACGTTGCCTGCGAAGCGGACGTTGTCGGACAGGGCGGTCGTTTCATAGCGGCGCGTCACGCCCTTGATCGACTGGTGATCGGGGGCCACGCCGGAGCGGATCAGGCCGTAAGGGACCGGCAGCATATCGAAGATATCGACCCGAACGTCATCGCCCCACTGCTTCTGCGCGGCCTCGGCCGTGTAGTACCCCGCAGGGCCTGAACCGATGATCGCGATGTGGAGCATTCAGGCGGCCTTTCTTTGCCCCGGTGCGGGAGCGCCGAGGATTTCCTGGCCCAGAAATGCGCGGATCGCGGCGATGGTCTGGTCCTGGTGGCTCAGCATGAACAGGTGCCCGCCGCCTTCGAACACTTCGAGGCGGCTGTTGGGGATCAGCCGGTTCAGGATGTGACCGTTGGACAGCGGCACGATCTGATCGGCATCGCCCATCATGATCAGCGTATCCTTTTTCAGGAACGGCAGCCCCGGGGCGCTGGTCCATCCCAGCATCGCGAGCAACTGATAGACATAGCCGCGCGGGGAAGGGGGGGTGAGGCGGGCGATGTGCTCGCTCTTTTCGCCGACCATCCCGCCGTAGAGCGTCTTGAAGTTCTTCGCCATGTAATCGTTGTCGATATAGCGGCGCGGGTTGGCCATCTTGGTCAGCGCGGCGGGGTTGCCGGGGACCATCAGCATCCCTGCGCTGGTTGCCATCAGCACCAGTCGGCGGACGAAATCACCGTGTTGCATGGCAAAGTGCTGGGCCATGCCGCCGCCCCACGAAACGCCCATCAGATCGACCTGATCGGCGTTGAAGCGCTTGAGCAGTTCTTTCGTCTGCCAGGCCACGGTGAACGCATTATACGGGATCACCGGATCGGGCGAACCGCCGACACCGGGCATGTCATACATGATGAACGGCCGGTCGGTCAGCGCTTCGGCCAGCGGGGCGACCGCCTCGATATTGGCGCCGATGCCGTTGAAGAACAGGATCGGCAGATGCTCGCTTTCCATGTCCCAGCGCCAGCGGGCCACGCGCAAGGTGCGCCCGCCAACCACTTCCATCGAAAATTCGCAGGTCAGATCATGCTTCAAAATGCTATCCCTTACGCCTCGTCCAGCACGTAGCGACCGGGGGCGGGCTCCAGCGGGGGGTGCTGCCTGCTGCCCAGGGCCGTCGGGGCCGCAATGAGCTTGCCTGCGCGCTTTTGCACCCACTCCATCCAGAACGGCCACCAGCTTCCGGCTACTTCCTCGGCCCCCTGAAGCCAGTCGTCAACATCGGCGGGGGGATGGCCCGGCTTTTTCGACACATAATAGCGCGCCTTGGGGTTACCCGGCGGGTTGAGGATCGCCTGCATATGGCCGGCCTGGCTGAGCACGAAGGTCACGTCCTTCGACCCGAACAGCTGGGTGGAACGATAGCACGCCCGCCACGGCGTGATGTGATCGGTCGTCCCGCCCAGGATGAGCACATCGCTGGTAACCCTGGACAAGTCGATCGGATGGCCGGCCATTTCGACCTCGCCCTGCCTGGTGAAGGCCAGCGTTTCGAACAGGTGCAGGAAATCGCCCATCAGCGTGGCCGACAGGTTGGTCGCGTCCGCGTTCCAGAACAGCACGTCGAACGCAGGCGGATCATCGCCCATCAGGTAGTTGTTGATGACATAGTTCCAGATCAGGTCATTCGGACGCAGCCACGCGAACCCGCGCGCCAGCGAATGCCCTTCGATCACGCCCGCCTTGGCCGCGCGGCGCTTGGCCAGCGCGAGGCCGTTTTCGGAAATCAGCGATCCGGCCTCGATATCGTTCTGCTTGGGGTGCAGCACCGTGACCATGAACGTCAGCGCGCCCAGCCGGGTATCGCCGTCGGCGGCCATCTTGCTGGCCAGGATCGCACCGGTCTGACCGCCGGAGCAGGCAGACGAGACGTTGACCTTTTTCGCGCCGGTAACTTCGCAGACCACGTCGATCGCCTTGCGGCAGGCGGCGATGTATTCGTCCATACCCCAGTGGCCTTCTTCCTTCACCGGGTTTTTCCAGCTGATGACGAAGCACTGGATGCCGTTATCGACCTGCCATTTCACCACGGATTTTTCGGGGGACAGGTCGTTGATGTACATCTTGTTGATTTGGGGCGGAATTGTTAGCTGCGGGATGGCGTAAACCTGCTCCGTCGTCGGGGCATAGTGGATCACTTCCATCATCGCGTCGCGGTAGACCACGCTGCCTTTCGACGTGGCGATATTCTCGCCCAGCCTGAACGGCTTCTTGTCGACCTGGCTGACCATGCCCTTGTTGTGGACGATGTCGTTGTAGGCGTTCTTCAGCCCCTTGATCACCGACAGCCCGCCGCTGTCGATCAGCCGCTTTTGCGCGGTCGGGTTGCCGGCCAGCGTGTTGGTGGGGGCGAGGCCATCGATGATGATATTGGCGATGAAATTGGCGCGGTCGCGTTCCAGATCATCCAGCTGGAGTTCCTCCAGCCAGTGCTTCATCCCGCGCTGCACCGCCAGATAGTATTGCGCCCCGGCCCGGTAGAACGGGTTATAGCGCCACGCCGGGTCCATGAAGCGTTTGTCCTTGGGATCGGGGGCGAGGTCCGACTTGCCGGTCAGGATCTTGACCACATCGTCACCGAACGATTGCATGTGGCGGATCGTGCGGGCCGGATCCGTGGCGGTTTCGCGCAGCAGCAGCGCGACCGCGCCGACAAAGTCTTCCCGTGCCAGACCGACCAGCGGCCCAAGCGCGGTGGTCGATTGCGCAGCTTCGTTCTCAAGCGGCGAAGTGCCCTTGGCCATCCTGTATTCCCCCTAGTGGCGTGGTAACCGCGTATCCCGTCGTTTCCGCCGCCTTGTTGTTGGCTGGAACATGCACCGGCCCGGTCAGCTTGACAAGCAGGCCCGCGCCGCCGCGGCGACCGACCGAAAAGCCTGACAAAAGTGGTAAATTTAACGTTTTTTCAAACGCTGCCGGTGCATGATCCTCAGGATATGGTCGCTCAACCAGCCCACCAGCCCGATGCATCGCCGCGCTCGCCCCAAGGGCGTGGGCGATCGGCTGTGTCCGGCGGTGAGGCACAGCGCCCGCAGCGCGGTGACGGCGAAGCGGCAGAAAGGGTGGGGCCACAATCGGTTACGGCGGCCCGAGCCGCAAACAACGTGGCCCCCAAGCGGTCCGGCCGCACCGATGGTCTGCACGATCTGATCGAGCCGAACTGGGTGCTGCTGGCGCCTGCCATGGCCGGGGCGCTGGTGCTGACCGGGATCGCTACACTGAGCCTGCCGGGACTGGTGCCAACCATCTTGGCATTGCTGGCGATCGCGATCACAGCGGCCACCCGATATGCCTTGAAACTGGAACAGGCCCGACTGAAAACGGCATCGCAGCGCTGGTTGATGATGCTCGCGGTGGTCGGGCTGCCGATGGCGCTGTTCGGGATTGCAATGGGCTGGTGGACTGCCGACATCGCCGGGGACTGGGAAGGCACGCTGGGCATTCTGGTGATCATCGGCGCGCTGGGCGGGCTGATCCTGAAACGCAGCGTAACCAGCATCATCACCGCCCAGGTCAGCCTGTGGGCGGGCGCCGCAGTGGTGTTCGGTTCACCCGGCACGTTCTTTTCGCTGACAATCGGCGCACTGGTGGGCATCTACACCGCGTACCGGCAGGCCCGCGCCGACGCCGTTGTCGCCAAGCGCGAACGTGAGCGCGAGCGGGTGCAGCAGCGCGCCGAACAGATCCTGTCGGACTTTGAACAGACCGGGCAGGGCTGGTTCTGGGAGACGGACCGCCGGGGGGCGCTGTCCTATGTTTCGCCGATTGTCGCGCAAGTGCTGGGCAAGTCGCCGGGGTCATTGCTGGGAAGGCCGTTTTCCGCGTTGTTTTCGGCCGATCCGCTGGCGCAGGAAAGTGAGCGCTCGCTCGCCTTTCACCTGACCGCGCGATCAGCCTTCAGTGAACTGGGCATGCGCGCCGCGACTACCGATGAGGAACGCTGGTGGTCGCTGACCGGGCGACCGGTCTATGACAGCTATGGCAATTTCGGGGGCTTTCGCGGGTCCGGTCACGATCTGACCGAAAAGCGCCGGTCGGAGGAGCATGTTTCCCGGCTGGCGCATTATGATTCACTGACCGGGTTGGCGAACCGGCTGCAGATGGCCCAGACGCTCGAAAAGATCCTGATCGCGCCCAAGCTTGAACACCGTGCCTGCGCGGTGTTCCTGCTGGATCTGGACCGCTTCAAGCAGGTCAATGATACGATGGGTCACCCGGCCGGCGACGCGCTGCTGAAGCAGGTGTCCAGCCGGCTGGAGCGCACGGTCGGCCAATCGGGCCGGGTCGGTCGGCTTGGCGGGGATGAGTTCCAGGTCATCCTGGCGGGTCGTCACCGGCGCGAAGACCTGGCCGCACTGGCGATCCGGATCATCGGTGACTTGTCCGAACCCTATTCGATCGAGGGCCACCGCATCGTGATCGGCGCATCGGTGGGGATTGCGATGTCACCCGATGATGGCGTTACCGCCGAAGCCCTGATTCGCAACGCCGATCTTGCGCTCTATGCCGCCAAGGATGGCGGGCGCGGGCGGCATCACTTCTACGCCGCCGATCTGCACAGCGATGCCGAAGAGCGCCGCCAGCTGGAACAGGACTTGCGCGATGCATTGTCGCATGGCGGGCTGGAACTGCACTATCAGCCGGTCGTGCATACCGCGACCGAGCGGATCACCGGGTTCGAGGCCTTGCTGCGCTGGGATCATCCCACGCGCGGGCGGATGTCGCCGGCCAAGTTCATTCCGATTGCCGAGGATACCGGCCTGATCGCACAGATCGGCGAATGGGCGCTGCGCACGGCCTGTCACGATCTGGCATCGTGGCCGGACAGCGTCCGGGTGGCGGTCAATGTCTCACCGTTGCAGTTTGCCAATCCCGCGTTGCCCGCGATCATCACCAGTGCGCTGGCATCGGCCCAGGTCGATCCGGCCCGGCTGGAACTGGAAATCACCGAAAGCGTGTTCCTGAACGACGACGCGGTGACTGACGCCATGTTCAAGGCGCTCAAGCGGGTGGGCGTGCGGTTGGCGCTCGACGATTTCGGGACCGGGTATTCATCGCTCGGCTATTTGAAGAACGCGCCGTTCGACAAGATCAAGATCGACCAGAGCTTCGTGCGCGGGGCAACCATCGCGGGCAGCCGCAACGGCGCGATCATCGCCGCGATTGTCAGTCTGGCCGAAGCACTGGGGATGGAAACGACCGCCGAAGGCGTCGAAACGCTGGACGAACTCGATCTGGTGCGGATGCTGGGTTGCAGCCATGTGCAGGGCTATATCTATGAAAAGCCGCTGAGCATCGCCCATGCGACCCAGCGCTTGATGACCGGACTGACCGCAATCGCCCGCGGTCCCCGTGCCGCCCGGGCATCGCGCCAGACCATGCTGCGCAAGATCGTGCTGGATCATGGCGGCCAGCAGTATCACGGTACGATCCGCAACATCTCTGCCACCGGCGCGCTGGTTGAAGGGCTGTGGAACGTGCCGGTCGGCACGATCTTCCGGATCACGCTGACGGACACCGAGACGGTGACGGCCACGGCCCGCTGGTGTCAGGAAGACCGTATGGGAATCGAGTTTTCGATGTCCTTGCCAGTCGACGACAAGGGCCGGATCGCCATTCTGGCACCGCCCGGTGAACGCCCCCGCTCGGCCTTGCTCCGCCGTCAGGCCTGACCGGCGCTTTGCAGTGAGCGTTAGGAAAACCGCAACCATGTCCGGTTATCAGAAGAGCAGGATTTGAGTATTTTCTCCAGGTTGAGAAGTAAGCGTATAGATGACCGACGCGAAAGGAACCCCGTTCGGACGTTTTCGCTCCCTGCTTGGCGGCAAGGGTGATGACGGTTCGCGCGCCTTTAAGGGTACCGCGTCGGGGCTTGAATGCGCACACGCGCTGGAGTTGATGCGGGATTACGAGCAGTCGGGGATCGGCTGGTTCTGGTCGAGCGACGCGCAGGGCCGGATCACGTATCTGACCGATGGCGTGGCCGGAAAAATGGGCTTGTCGTTTGCGGAACTGATCGGCCGTCCGATCCAGTCGCTGTTTATTCTGGAGCGTGACGAAGAGGACACGATCGAACGGACGCTGCCGCTGATCCTCAGCGCCCGCAAAACTTTCGTCGATCTGCCGGTTCGCGCGGCGCTGGATGACAAAGAGCTGTGGTGGTCGATCTCCGGGCGACCGCAGTTTGGCGCGGATGGCAACTTTGCCGGATACCACGGCAACGGCATCGATATCACCGCCACGCGGCAGAATCAGCGGGATGCATCCCGGCTGGCGCAATACGATTCGCTGACCGGGCTGGCCAACCGCCATCGCATGGGCAAGCGCCTGGGCGCGACGCTGACTGCATACCGGGCCAGCAAACGCAGCTGCGCCGTGATGATGATCGACCTTGACCGGTTCAAGCAGGTCAACGACACGCTGGGCCATCCGGCCGGGGACGAACTGCTGAAGCAGGTCGCTCAGCGCCTGCAGCGCGTGCTGACCGACAAGGGTTTCGAAATCGGCCGACTGGGCGGTGACGAATTCCAGATCATGCTGCCGGATATCGACGATCGCGGGCGGCTGGGTGAAATCGCCAAGACGATCATCACGATGGTGTCGCAGCCCTACCAGATCGAAGGCAGCCGCTGTGTCATCGGCGCGTCGGTTGGGATCGCCATTGCCCCGTATGACGGGATCACCAGCGAAGACGTTGTCCGCTCGGCTGACCTTGCGCTCTATGCCTCGAAGGGCGGCGGGCGCGGTCAGTTCCGGTTCTATTCGGCTGACCTCCACAGCGAAGCCGAACGCCGCCGCCAGATCGAGGAAGACTTGCGCGATGCGCTGGCCCGGGGCGAGATGCGCGTGGTCTATCAGCCGATCGTCAGCACCGAAACCAACCAGGTGGTCACGCTGGAAGCGTTCACGCGGTGGGAACATCCCGATCTGGGCGATGTCTCGCCCGCCGTGTTCATCCCGATTGCCGAAGAGTGCAACCTGATCGGCGCACTGGGCGACTGGGTGCTGCGGCAGGCCTGTGTCGATGCGGCCCAGTGGCCTGGCAGCGTCAAGATCGCGGTCAACGTGTCTGCGGCGCAGTTCACCAACCCGGGCTTTGCCGCCAGCGTGGCGCAGGCTCTGGCCTATTCGGAACTGCCGCCCGAACGGCTGGAACTGGAACTGACCGAATCGATTTTCCTGGGCGACGAAACGGCCACACAGGAGATGTTCACCCAGCTCAAGATGCTGGGGCTGCGGCTGGCCCTGGATGATTTCGGGACGGGGTATTCCTCGCTCGGCTACCTTCAGAAAGCGCCGTTTGACAAGATCAAGATCGACAAGGGCTTCATCGCCGGGGTGACCCAGAAAGAAAACCGCAATGCGGCGATCATTTCAGCCATTGTCAGCCTTGCCAACGCGCTGGATATGGACACCACCGCCGAAGGGATCGAGGCACACGACGAACTGGAAGCCATGCGCCGCCTGGGGGTGAAGCAGATCCAGGGTTATATCTATTCAGCTGCCGTCTGTTTCGAGGAAGTCTGCGAAGCGATGCTGAGCGGCGATTGGGTGATCGAACCCAGTGGTCCCAGTCACTATCGCCCCGAACGCCGCACCGTGCTGCGCAAGGTCGGCCTGATCCACGAAGATCATCGCTATGAGGCGACGATGCGCAATCTGTCGCGCACCGGCTGCATGGTCGAAGGCTTGCTCGATGTGCCCATGAACACGATGTTCGTGGTCGATTTCGGCGAAGGCCAGTTGGCCGTTGCCCGCGTGCGCCGCTCTGCCGGGGCAATGCAGGGGCTGGAATTCGAAGTGCCGCTGGTCGACGACGGGGCGGGGGGGCTGTGCACCCGCAACCGCGTGTCGCCCTATGTCCTGGCGCAGGCCGGGATGCCGCTGGGCGCGTTGCCGGCGGGGCAATACCCGATGCAGCTGATGCAGCAGCCGGGCATGGCGATGACGCTGCCCAAGTTCGGTCAGGTCGAACCCAAGGGCAAAGGGATGCGCGCAGCCTGACCGGCCGCAGTGCGCAAGGCTGCTGACAGCGGGTGCGGGCGCTGCTAACGGGCCAGCGGTGCCAATGCACCACACCTCATTATAAAGATTCCCATGACCGACCTGGCCCAGATCCGCAATTTCAGCATCATCGCCCATATCGACCACGGCAAGTCCACGCTGGCCGACCGCCTGATTCAGTTCACCGGCGGCCTGACCGCGCGTGAAATGAGCGAACAGGTGCTCGACAACATGGACATCGAGAAAGAGCGCGGGATCACGATCAAGGCGCAGACCGTCCGCCTGAAGTACACGGGCAAGGACGGGCTGGTTTACGAGCTGAACCTGATGGACACGCCGGGTCACGTCGATTTCGCCTATGAAGTGTCGCGCAGCCTGGCCGCGTGCGAAGGCGCGCTGCTGGTGGTTGATGCCGCACAGGGGGTTGAGGCGCAGACGCTGGCGAACGTCTATCAGTCGATCGAGCACGACCACGAGATCGTCCCCGTCATCAACAAGATCGACCTGCCCGCCGCCGATGCAGAGCGCGTGAAGGAAGAGATCGAGGAGATCATCGGGCTGGACGCCAGCAATGCCGTGCTGACCTCGGCCAAATCGGGCATCGGGATCGAGGACGTGCTGGATGCCGTCGTCGCGCGCATTCCCCCACCCAAGGGCGACCGGGCCAAGCCGCTGACCGCGATGCTGGTCGACAGCTGGTATGATCCCTATCTCGGCGTGGTCATCCTGGTCCGGGTGATTGATGGCGTCATCAGGAAGGGCCTCCAGATCAAGTTCATGGCCGGCGGGACCGAGCATCTGGTCGACCGGGTGGGTTGCTTCACCCCCAAGATCGAACAGCTCGAAGAACTCGGCCCCGGCGAAATCGGGTTCATCACCGCGCAGATCAAGGAAGTGGCGCAGGCCAAGGTCGGCGACACGATCACCACGGTCAAACAGGGCGCGACGATCGCGCTGCCGGGCTTCAAGGAAGTCCAGCCGGTGGTGTTCTGCGGGCTGTTCCCGGTCGATGCGGCGGATTTCGAAAAGCTGCGCGAATCGATCGGCAAGCTGCGGCTCAACGACGCGTCGTTCAGCTTTGAAATGGAAAGCAGCGCGGCGCTGGGGTTTGGCTTCCGCTGCGGTTTCCTGGGCCTGCTGCATCTGGAAATCATCCAGGAACGCCTGACCCGCGAATACGATCTGGACCTGATCACCACCGCGCCGTCGGTGGTCTATCGGATCCAGCTGCGCAAATCGAAGACCGACGACGCGCGTGAGATCATGCTGCACAACCCGGCCGACTATCCCGATCCCAGCCGGATCGAACAGATTGACGAGCCGTGGATCAAGGCGGTGATCTATACTCCCGACGAATACCTCGGCTCGATCCTCAAACTGTGTCAGGACCGGCGCGGGGTGCAGACCGATCTGACGTATGTCGGCGGGCGCGCGCAGGTGTCGTATGAATTGCCGCTCAACGAAGTGGTGTTCGATTTCTATGACCGGCTGAAGTCGATCAGCCGCGGCTATGCCAGCTTCGATTACGAACAGATCGGGCTGCGCGAGGGCGACCTCGTGAAGATGAGCATCCTCGTCAACAACGAGCCGGTCGATGCGCTGTCGATGATCGTCCACCGCGGCGTGGCCGAAGATCGCGGGCGCCACATGTGCGAACGCCTGAAAGACCTGATCCCGCGTCACCTGTTCAAGATCCCGATCCAGGCTGCGATCGGCGGCAAGGTCATCGCCCGCGAAACCATCGCCGCGATGCGCAAGGACGTGACCGCCAAGTGCTATGGCGGCGACATCAGCCGCAAGAAGAAGCTGCTCGACAAGCAGAAGAAGGGCAAGGCCCGGATGCGCGAATACGGCAACGTCAGCATCCCGCAGGAGGCGTTTATTGCTGCGCTGCGGATGGGCGAGGAGTAGTCCCGCCAGACACGGCCCGCTGGCGCATCGGCGGCCGGCGGGCTGCGCCGGCAATCCATGCGCCAGCTCACGCTGACCCCCGGAGTGGCCGCCTGACTTACAGGTATCCTGTTGTTATCTTTTGCCCGGGAGGACCGGGCGGCGTGGGTGCGTGCAAGAATGTTTACGCAACAAGTTGATTAGAGGAACAAGTTAATCATTCTGGACCTTCCGCCCCCACATTCCTCCCACTTCGCGCACGCCAATACGATGTCCGCTTCGTCGGACAATCCGGTAAGTCCGCTGTCGATCCTGACCAGCAAGCCTTGTGCTTCCGAATCTGCCATAGTTGGCCGGGTTAGGGAATGCCTGAACGCTCAGCAGAACCTCAGGCTCTTTGCAGTCCAGATGCTTGCGGATCGCATATCTGGGGCAAAAGCGCTCGCACTAAGATAGTGGTCAATTACTATCTTAGTGGTATGAATGCTCATGACTCGCACGAAACTTCCTGCCGATGTGCGCCGGGCCGCAACCGTTGAAGCGGTTATCACGCTGGCGGCTACGACCAATCCCGCAGATATCACCACTGCGCAGATTGCAGCGCATATGGGGGTAACCCAAGGGGCGCTCTTTCGTCATTTCTCCGACAAGCAGGCCGTCTGGTTGGCCGTGATGGAATGGACGAGCGATACACTGCTGGCGCGGATTGATGGAGTTGCTGGAGCAACGCCCACAGATCGATTGCAGGCCATTTTCGTTGCCCATATCGATTTTGTTGTAGAGCATGTCGGAGTCCCAAGAATCCTGTTCGGAGAGTTGCAGCGCGATGCCGACGCCCCCGGCAAGGCGAGGGTGCGGGCGCTGATGAGCGGGTATCGCAGTCGTGTGCTTGGCCTGCTCGAACTTGCCAAGACGCAAGGCCAAATAGACGAAAAGGCTGACTGCGCCGCGGCCGCCACGATGTTCCTTGGCATGGTGCAAGGGTTGGTGATGCAGGCGATGGCGGCCGATGATTTCACCACGATGCCTGCGATATCGGCGAGGCTTTTCGAAGTCTTCCTGGATGGACTGCGAGGAACCAAATGACCGTGCCGTTCACCATGAGCCGCCGTGGATGGACAATGCTGGCGGTGCTGGTGCCCTTGCTGCTGTTGTTTGCATGGGTTGCCTTTCGATCCGGCCCGTTGGCACCGACCAACGTGACAGTCACGCAAGTGGGAGAACGCAGCGTTTCCCCGGCCATGTTCGGCATCGGCACCGTCGAAGCGCGCTACACGCAGAAAGTCGGGCCAACCGCTGCGGGCCGGGTGACAATGGTCGCCGTGGATGTGGGGGATACAGTACAGGCAGGGCAATTGCTGGCGCAGATCGATCCCATCGATCTTGATCAGCGCATCGATGCTGCGGCTGGCGGGACTGCGCGGTCGGCCGCGCTGGAACAGGCCGCCGTAGCTCAGATTGCGGATGCCAATGCGCGGGTCGCCCTCGCCCGCTCTGTGGCCGGACGGACGGAAGAGCTGAAACGGGGGGGCTGGGTCACCGATGCGATGGTGGATCAACGCCGTCAGGAGCTGGCCGCTGCTCAGGCAGGACTTGCCGCTGCGCAGGCAAATCGCAGTGCTGCTGCAATGGATCGGGGACGTCTGGGCGCGGAACGGTCGGCGTTGGTCGAGCAGCGCGCCAATCTGCGGCTTGTCGCACCGCACGCAGGACTGGTGGTGCGCCGCGCTGTGGAACCCGGCACGACCGTGGTGGCCGGCCAAGCTGTGATCGAAATCATCGATCCTTCGCAATTGTGGATCAACGTGCGCTTCGATCAGACCCAATCGGCGGGTCTGGCTGCGGGTCAAGCGGTGCGGATCGCTCTGCGGTCAAGGCCGGACGCGCCCGTGCCGGGAATAATCGAACGCGTTGAGCCGATGGCAGATGCGTTGACCGAGGAAGTGCTCGCAAAGGCGCGGTTTACGATCACCGGCGGCCTGCCCGCTATCGGTGAGTTGGCGGAGGTCACCGTGGCCCTGCCCGCACAGGCACGATCGCTGGCCATTCCCAATGCAGCCGTTCACCGGATCGATGGTCAGGTTGGCGTGTGGGTAATCCGTGATGGTGATCTTGAATTTGCACCCGTCAAGTTGGGCGCCGAAGACCTCGGCGGCTGGGTGCAGGTCCTGGGTGGCCTCGCCAAGGGCGAAAGGATCGTGCTGCATAGTGCCAAGGCACTCTCCACCAACAGTCGGTTCAGCATTGTCGATGCGCTGCCATGATCAGTCTGGCCGGGCGCGATATCCTGCATGGCTGGGGCAAATTTGTGCTCACCGGCGTGGGATTGGGCTTGCTGATCGGCGTCACTCTATCGATGGCGGGTGTCTATCGCGGGATGGTCGATGATGCGCAGGCCTTGCTCGACAATAGTCGGGCCGACCTGTGGGTGGTGCAGAAGGATACGCTTGGCCCCTATGCCGAACCCTCCAGCCTGACCGAGGATAGCGAACGCCCGATCCAGGCGATGCGCGGTGTCGCCCAGGCCGCGGGGGTTACTTACCTCACCATGCAGATCGCACATGGTGACAAGGATGTGCGGGTGATGGTCGTCGGAGCGGAAATGGGCGAACCGGGATTGCCCGGCCAGCCCACCCATCTGATTTCCGGACGCCAGATCGTGCGTGGCCACTATGAAGCTGTGGCCGATGTGAAGACCGGCTTCGCGATTGGTGATCGCGTCAAAGTGCGCCGCAATTTTTTTACGATTGTCGGGCTGACCAGCCGGATGGTGTCATCGGGCGGCGATCCGATGCTGTTCTTGTCTTTGAAGGATGCGCAGGCAGCCCAATTCCAGAAGGACAGCGACGCCATTGTCCGACAGCGGGCGCGCACGGCGGCCAACCCGCAACTGAACCCGCCGGGCAATCCGGCGGTGGGGCAAGCCGTAAACGCGGTTCAATCGGGCAATACCAACGTCAATGCCATTCTGGTCACCATCACGCCGGATGCCAATCCCGATGAAGTCGCCGCCGCCATCCGCCGCTGGCAACGCCTGACGGTTTATACCCGGGCTGAGATGGAGGAAATCCTGGTTCAGAAGCTGATCGCCAACTCGGCCCGGCAGATCGCGATGTTCCTTGTCATCCTGTCGATTGTCAGTGCGGCTATCGTGGCCTTCATCATCTACACCATGACCATCGGCAAGATCCGTGAAATTGCCGTGCTGAAACTGATCGGCACACGCAATCGCACGATCTCTTGGATGATCCTGCAACAGGCCCTGGGGTTGGGACTGATTGGCTTTATCGTTGGCAAGATCGCAGCCAGCCTGTGGGCGCCCTTCTTCCCCAAATATGTTCTGCTGCTGCCATCGGATTCGATTCTGGGCTTCGGGGCGGTGATGCTGATCTGCACATTGGCCAGCTTTCTGGCCATCCAGGCCGCGATCAAGGTCGATCCGGCGGAGGCGATCGGTGGCTGAAGGCATCATCCTTGAGAATGTCGTCAAGACCTATGGTAGCGGCGAGACAGCGGTTCATGCCCTGCGCGGCGTAGACATGGCCGTGGCCAAGGGCGAAGTCGTGGGGCTGATCGGGCCATCGGGTTCGGGCAAGAGCACCCTGCTCAAATGCCTTGGCGCGGTGATCGAACCGACGTCTGGCAAGATGACGATTGGCGACCAGTGCATTTATGACAATGGCTGGAAAGTACGCGATCTGCGCGCGCTGCGCCGCGATATGATCGGCTTCATTTTTCAGGCACCCTACCTGATCCCGTTCCTCGATGTGACGGACAATGTCGCGTTGCTGCCCATGCTGGCCGGAAAACCCAATGCAGAGGCTCGAAGGTTGGCCCGCGATCTCCTTGATGCACTGGATGTCGGTCACCGCGCGGCTGCTATGCCCTCACAGCTCTCGGGAGGGGAGCAGCAGCGTGTCGCCATTGCACGTGCGCTGATCAATCGTCCGCCGGTGATCCTCGCCGACGAACCAACTGCGCCGCTAGATGGTCAAAGGGCCCTCGCAGTTGTGGGGCTGCTCAATGACATGGCCAGGCAATTTGATACGGCAATCATCATTGTCACTCACGATGAAAAGATCATCCCGACCTTCAAGCGGCTTTACAATATTCGTGACGGCCGAACGGTTGAAGAAGTGCAAGGCAAGGCGGCGTAAGAAGCCTCGGTTACGCATCGTAAATCCGGGATTGTGGCGCAGGCAATAAGCAGCCCAGCTCCTTAGGAAGGCCGCCATATGCTGCCAGTCCGCTTTCGGAGAAGCCGGCCAAGCCATGTGAGCAGCCGATCCAGATCGGCTTTGCGGGTTTGATCGCGACCTTCGTAAAGAGCGGCTCAAGTTCCTGTTCGGCGAACATCGCCCTGGCGTAGTCCCGCTCACCAACCGATGCGCCGCCGGTCACCACCACGACATTGGCCAAGGAAAGAGCACGTCCAGCCAGATGCTGCAGAGTGGCCAGATCATCCGATTTGACCGATCGCGAGTGACCACTCACCGCGCCGTTCATCCCGTCGGCGAAGTCTGGCTGGCAGCGGCGCGACGGACATTCGCGAGGTCGTGAGCGCGTTGCTGTGCATTGTGTCGAGCGGACGTTCGCATGGCTGGGCCGACGCCAACGATTGGCCGAAGATTGGGAGCGTTCCATCGCTTCTTCAACCACATCGGCGCTCATAGCCTCGATCCGAATGGTCACACACCGTACCGCAAGGTGCTGTTACGCTTGATGAACATTTGAATCGGGCTCTCATCCAACGAATGAAAATTCGTCGATTCCGACATGAATAGGGTCCGAATTTATCTAACCACCGACGGAACAACTTCCCGTCCCCCCGGTTATCATTTTCGAATGTTCATGTGCTTCATCTGATTCTTATCGAATCATTTTTGTTTCAACGGGTGCTGGTATTGGGGAACGGCTATGACGCTATTCAGATGCTGCTTGATAACCGCTACATTTGTAACGACCAGCCAGGGAGCATTGGCACAGCAGGTGCCCGATGCTGGCCAGCAAATACAGCAGATCCCGCCACCCCCCCAATCGCGGATAACAATCCCTGACATAAGGATCACATCGAAAGATACGCCAGTTGCCTCGGCATCGGATGGCACCAGAATTCGCGTCGATGCGTTGCATGTCACTGGGCAAACGGTCTTTGTTGAAAGTGAACTGATCGCAGCGACAGGCTTCAAGCCGGGTGGAGAACTTGCTCTGGGCGACCTGCGCAACGCGGCCATGAAAATCACAAACTATTACAACAGCCGCGGCTATCCCTTGGCGCAGGCCTATGTGCCAGCACAGGACGTCAGCGGCGGCAGGGTGACCATAGCAGTGATCGAGGGACGCTATGGAGCAATTGACGTCCAGAACCATTCCAGCCTCGGGGACAGACAGGCTCGCGCGGTGCTGCATGGGCTGGACAGCGGTGATGTGGTGGCCAGCGCCCCGCTGGAACGACGGCTTCTGTTATTGTCTGACATCCCCGGCGTTGCTGTCAACGCCACCTTGAAGCCCGGCACATTGGAGGGAACATCCGATCTTGTCGTGAATGTCGAGCCTGGTCGGCGCGTAACCGGCGTGATCGAGGCGGACAATGCCGGCAACCGCTACACTGGCGAATACCGGCTTGGCGGCACCGTGAATTTCAACAACATTACGGGACATGGCGATGTGGCCAGCTTCCGTCTGCTCGCTTCAAACCTTGGCATGGTCTATGGCCGCGTTGCTTATCAGACGCAGTTTGGCCTGGCGACCGTGGGCGTGTCCTATGCCCATATCCGGTATGCCCTGGGCCGCGAGTTCAAAAGCCTCGACGCCAGCGGCACGGCGGATATCGCCAGCATCTATGCCAGCTATCCGCTGATCCGATCACGCGATCACAATCTCTTTTTCGTCACAGCGGCAGAGGCCAAATGGTTCAAGGATAAGGTCCGCCTGACCGGGTCGGAAACTGATCGGACAACGCGCTCGCTGATGGTGGGCCTCAACGGGAGCTTCCACGATAGCCTGGGCGGAGGTGCCTGGAGCACCTACTCGATCAGTGCGACCATCGGTACGCTGCGGCTGAAGACCCCGCTTGATCTTGCGGACGATGCCCTTACGGCGCGCAGCGATGGCAATTATGCCAAGCTGCAATTAAGCGCATCACGCCTGCAGACTCTGGTCGGCCCGCTCTCGCTTTATGGGTCGATCAGAGGGCAATTGGCCTCCAAGAACCTCGACAGCTCAGAACGGATGGAACTGGGTGGCGCCTATGGTGTGCGCGCCTATCCTGAGGGCGAGGCCTATGGTGACGAGGGCTATCTTGCCACCATCGAGGCAAGGCTGACGCTGCCCGCCTTGTCGGCAAGCTTACCGGGGCAGGTCCAATTGATCGGCTTCGTGGACACAGGGGCCGTCACCTTGGCCAAGAATCCCTGGTTTGCCGGAAGCAATAGCGCGCATCGCAGCGGCTATGGCGTAGGTGTTACCTGGTCAGACCCCGGCAACTTCATCGTGAAGGCCGCCTACTCGCGCAAGATCGGCAACACTGCGGCCACTTCGGCCCCCGATCGTTCGGGCAGGTTCTGGATACAGATCGCCAAATTCTTCTGACAACGTGTGCTGGCCTGGGTCAGAAACCAAGGACAATTTCATGAACCGCAATCATCATTCGCCCGCAAGAGCAATCATCACCGACGCCATTCATGCCAGGCGATCGCCCTCAGGCAACCATAGCAAGAGGTGGACGTGTTCAACCGCTCTGACCGGCCTTTCAATGGAAGTCGCCTGCGGCCTGATCGGTTCCCTGTTTCTGGTCTCGGTCGGCCACGCACAGAGCTTGCCGACGGGCGGACAGGTTGTTACCGGGTCCGCCAGCATTGCGAGTGGCACGGATGCCGTCACGATCCAGCAGTCGAGCCAGAATGCGGTCATCAACTGGCAAACTTTCAATATTGCGGCAGGTAAGTCGGTCGCTTTTGTCCAGCCGGACAGCAATTCGGTCGTCCTGAACCGGGTAATTGGCACCAATCCGTCCGAAATCCTCGGAAACCTCTCTGCCAACGGTCAGGTTTTCCTCGTCAATCCCAGCGGCATCCTTTTTGGCCAGGGTGCGCAGGTGAATGTGGGGGGGCTGGTCGCATCCACACTGGACCTGACGGACGCGAACTTTATGGAAGGAAATTACCGGTTTTCCGGCACGGGTGGTGCCGTGCTCAACCGGGGCGCGATCAACGTTGCCGATCGCGGCTATGTCGCCATGCTGGGAGCCAGCGTCGACAATCAGGGGCTGATCCGCGCACGGCTCGGCACTGTGGCCCTGGCAGCGGGCGAGGCCATAACGCTCGATGTTGCAGGCGATGGCTTGCTGAAGGTCACCGTTGACACCGGAGCCGTTGGCGCGCTCGTCCAGAATGGCGGGATGATCGTTGCACAAGGCGGGCAAGTTGTGCTGACAGCACAGGCGGCCGGTCAACTGCTCAAGACCGCGGTGAACAACACAGGGGTAATCGAAGCGCAAACCTTCGGCTCGCGGGAGGGGGCCATCTGGCTCCTGGGCGACATGGTTAACGGCACGGTGGCAGTCAACGGCACGCTGGATGCAAGCGCGCCCGATGGCGGCAACGGCGGTATGATCGAAACGTCGGGCGCAAATGTCATGATCGCCGATACGGCATTTGTCACAACGGCAGCTCCGGGCGGCGTCACGGGCACCTGGCTGATCGACCCGTTCGATTTCATCATCGGTGCCGGAGGAAATATTTCCGGCCCGACGCTTTCGGCGCTGCTCGTCACCAACAGCGTTGTCATCAACACGCTGGCCGGTTCCGATGCAACTGAAGCCGGCACGCCGCCGGTGACCAACCTGTACACCAGCCTCACCGGCAATGGAGATATCATAGTCAACGACGCGATCGCCTGGACAGCAAGCCCCAGCACGACGACGCTGACCTTGCTGGCAGTGCGCGATGTCAACATCAATGCCGCCATCACCGCGACAAACGGAAATTTTGTTGTGTGCTGCGGCCGCGATATCAATCTGAACAGCGCCATCACCACAACCAATGGCTCCATCCTGCTGGGCGCTGGCCGCAACGTGGTTCTCGGCCTCGCCTCGGCCCTCACTACTACTGACGGAAACATCACGATCTGCGCCGGACTCGATCTAAGCATTGACGGCGCAATCACGTTGACGCGTGGCTCAACCATTCCGTCACAGAGCCTCGACTTGGCGACGGGGCTCACCCTGATTGCCGGCGCTGGCGGAACCGGGCCGGGCGTTGCCGGCGGCACTGTCATTTTCGGCAGTCACGCTGCACCGGTAACCGTCACGGGTCCGAATGCCGCCGCTGTCGTCAATTACAATCCGACGTCCTATGCCACACCGTCGGATTATTCGGTCAACTTCACCCTGACCAATGGCGCCACGCTGAAGCAGCGGATGCTGGTGTTTCCCGCTGGCGACAAGGTTGCGGACGGCACAACGGCTGCGACGCTCACCGGATTCAAGGGGACCGTGGTGACCGGCCTTCCGACAGGCGTCACTCTGATCGCCGCGCCCGACAGTACTGCGGTTTTTGATACGGCCGAGCCGGGATCGGACATTGGTATTACCTACACAGGTTACAGCCTGGGTGGCACCAACGCGGACAGTTACGCATTGGTCGAGGCCTGCTGCACGAAAACATTCAGGACGACTGCGACCATCACGCCGACGCCGACGCCAACTCCGACACCGACGCCAACACCGACGCCGACGCCGACGCCGACGCCAACTCCGACACCGACGCCGACGCCGACACCGACGCCAACACCGACGCCGACGCCGACGCCGACGCCGACGCCAACTCCGACACCGACACCGACGCCAACACCGACGCCGACGCCAACTCCGACACCGACGCCGACACCGACACCGACACCAACACCGACGCCGACACCGACGCCAACTCCGACACCGACGCCGACACCGACACCGACGCCAACTCCGACACCGACGCCAACACCGACGCCGACGCCAACACCGACGCCGACGCCGACGCCAACACCGACGCCGACGCCGACGCCAACACCGACGCCAACACCGACGCCGACACCGACGCCGACACCGACGCCAACACCGACGCCGACGCCGACACCAACTCCGACTCCACCCTGGGTGCCAGAAGTGCCGCGGACGCCGATTCCAGGCGTGCCGATCATGGTGATCCCGCCTTCCGGCTTTGTTCCGCTAGAGGTCTTCGGGCCGGGCGTGAACCTGCCTCCGCCCAAGGTCATCACGCCGCCACCGGTCGAGCGGGTGCCGCCGCCCTATGTCCCCCCGGTCATTGCTCCGCCGCCGGTCTATCCGCCCAAGCAGGATCGAAACTGAGGCTTCGATGCAAGGATGTTGACCCACGCCCCAATCAGAATGATCTACACGGGCCGGATCGCCTCAGGTCCGGCCCGCCAGTGGGTTGGAATGGTTGCATTCCTGCTCGCAGGGCCGCTCATGTCCGATGCTGTTTCAGCGGCGACCGCCAGCAGCGAGCTTCCCCCTGCTCAGATTCATCGACAAGCCGATTTCCGCGGTGAGGATGCGTCGCGCGAAGCGCGACAGGTTGCCGACTGGGTTGTCCTGCAAGCCGACAATCAGGGCCTGCCCTTCATCATTGTCGACAAGGTCAACGCGAAAGTGTTTGTCTTCGATGCGGTCGGACTGCTGCGCGGTGCAGCCCCCGTCCTGCTCGGAATGGCAAAGGGCGATATCGCTCCGGCAGACATTGGCTCGCGCAAGTTGTCGGCCATCTCATCGAGCGAACGTATTACCGCCGCCGGGCGCTTCATCACGTCTGCCGGCCACAATCAGGCAAACAAGGACATCTTGTGGATCGATTACGTGTCCTCGATGTCGCTGCATCCGGTCATCACCACCAACCCTGCCGAGCGTCGCCTGAAGCGGTTGCAGAGTCCTTCGGTTCTCGACAACCGCATCTCCTTCGGATGCATAAATGTGCCCGCGAATTTCTATGAAACCGTCGTGCGGACGACTTTCACCAACACGACCGGGATCACCTACATCCTGCCGGAAATCGCATCGATTTATCAGGTTTTTGCCATGCAGGAGCCGACCGACCGGCCAGGGGCCGCACCATAACCGACGGAGGACACTTTGAATGGAACTGAAGTGCTATCTGTATGACGGCTGGAAGCCCCGCATCCGTCCGGCATCCACCCGCCGCGACTGGATGGATACTGCTCCCGAAGCCTTTCCCTATCGCTGCCTGCCGTTGGCAATCGGCAATTCCCACGGCTGGGAAATCCTGAGCCCATGTGGCTTCGAAGCGGTCTGGAACGGCGGCCCGATGGCGGCAGATGTGACGATTCTGACGGATGAAGGCACAGAACCGCACGATGCGCCGGTCGCCCTGTTCGGACTGGGCACCATCACGTTCCACGTTGCTGGCCTGTTCCGGACTTCTCCGGGCTGGAACCTGTCGGTCAGCGGCCTGCCCAATGCGGCAAAGGATGGCATTAGCCCGCTTTCAGGCATCATCGAAACCGATTGGTCGCCCTACACCTTCACCATGAACTGGCGCTTCACCCGCGCCAATCATCGGGTCCGGTTCGAGGAGAACGAACCCTTCTGCTTCATTGCTCCCGTGCAGCGGAACATCATCGAGGCAATCGAGCCGCAGTACCTGTCCATCGATGACGATGCCGACTTGAAAGCCCAGTTCGAAAAATGGAGCCAGTTGCGGGACGATTTTCACAAGCAGGTCGCGATCAGTTGCCCCGCCGATCCGAAGGACAAGTGGCAGAAGCTCTATTACCGCGGGATCGATCCGCACGGCGAAACGGCCATCCGCGATCACCAGACCAAGCTGCATCTACAGCCGTTTGGCGGGGCCCTGAAGCCAGACATTCCCGAGCCGAAATGCCCGGTTTCGCACCACGATCTCAATCCGCCGCAAACGCGGCAGACGGACGATGTCGGAACTTTGAAGCGCGACTGGATCCTGCAGACACAAGAGCGGTGCCGGAGCCTTTCCGCGCAGGCGAGCGCCATATTCCGGAAGGAAAACATCAGCGGCGACGAATTCCTCGACGAACATTACGCCCCGGGCCGTCCCGTCATTCTCGGCAATGCCATCGGCCACTGGTCGGCGCTGATGCGCTGGACACCTGAGTATCTGGCAGCCCGGCTTGGCGACAGTCCGGTCGAGGTACAGGCCGGCCGCAATGCCGGTGGCAATTACGAAAGGCAGAAGGACGCCTTTCGCCAGTCCATGCCGTTCAGCCGCTTCATCAACGAAATCCAGCAGCCGGGCGCAGCAAACGACCTGTATATGACGGCCTACAATTCGGCGTCCAACGCAGCCGCGATCGAGCCGCTCCATGCCGATCTGGACAATATCGATGCGGTTCTTGATGGCGAGGCATCCGGGGCACGGGGGATGCTCTGGATCGGCGGTGAAGGAACATTCACCCCGCTCCATCACGATCTGACCAACAACCTTCTCGTCCAGATTCGCGGTCGTAAGCGTATCATCATGATCCCGCCGTCCCAGTACGGAAAGCTGTACAACGATGACCATGTGTTCAGCCGCATGGTCGACATCACGGATATCGACGAAGCCAGCTATCCGCTGGCTCACGATGTGCAGACCTATGAGATCGTTCTGGCACCGGGTGACGCGCTGTTCATACCTATCGGCTGGTGGCACCAGGTAACGGCGCTCGATTTCAGCGTCTCTGCCACCCACACCAACTTCAAGTGGCCCAATGACGCACATCAGACTTATCCGGGGCTGTGACCGGCGTGGCTTGCATCGAACCACGGCACCGCAGCGCAGATGGGGCAAGTGGCCAGTGGGCGAATGGCAGGTCCGAAAGGGCGTGAGGAATGAGTGAACTTCATGCCATATAATCTCGATATACCCGGGTGGATGCCCGAGCCCGAGCTCAAGATACTTGAGAGGCTGGCCCGCACAATCCCGTCCGGCGGCGCCATGCTGGAGGTAGGCCCGTTTTGCGGTCGCTCGTCCTGGTGCTGGTCCAAATCGGTGGCTGCGGATGTTTCGATCACCTGCATCGACATCTGGGATCCGATCGAGCACCCCTTTTCGCCACCAGCCAAGAGTGACGCCGAAGCCGTTTCGGGCGAGGATTTCGGCAAGACGTCACGAGAACGCGGCAGCTGGGGAACGCGCGAGAACTTCGATTATTACACACGGGATTGCGACAACATCACGGCCGTGAAGGGCCGCAGTCCGGATGACTTCCTGAGCTGGCCGAGGGACAGTCTCGACCTCGTCTTCCTTGACGGCGTGCATCACAATCCGGTGTTCCATGCAGACGTGACGCACTGGTTCCAGAGGGTCAGACCCGGAGGCATATTGTGCGGCGACGACTGCGCCAGAACCCACCCTGACGTTCTGTGGACGATCGATGATTTCTGCAAGGAGCGCAGCATCCCGTTTACCGTGGAGCGTCGAATCTGGATGATACAGCGGCCAGATTGAGGGCATCAGCATCTCTGCCAACCCAGTTTCAAATCGCCGAATGGCACCTGCTTCACTTATCCCTGCATGGCCTGATATTGGCGTCAGCGAACCGAGCCCAATATCGCGCCGCCGACCGTTCACAGTAGCGCGGAGCTGCCAGTTACCTTTGTTCTGTCCCGTCAGTTCCAGGAACAGACCGTCGCCATCGTTCTAACGCCCGGGTTCCTTGAGGTTCCGAATCTGCAGTGGCGTGAGTCGGCCCATGAACGATCATCCTGTCCCGCCCCCACAATCTCCCCCACACTCCAAGCTGGATTTAGGGAGATCATTGAGAACAATATAAGAACATAGAAAGTGCAATCAAGCCCCAACGGCCGTAGAATTCTGCGACTTTCCGGGATCAATCGGGCTTTCCCGGGATGATATAACTGGCGGAGAGGGTGGGATTCGAACCCACGGTACGTTTCCGTACACCGCATTTCGAGTGCGGCGCATTCGACCTCTCTGCCACCTCTCCGCGAGATCGCCGTCTGAGCGGGACGTGCCCGTTCGGTCGAAGAAGCGCGCGGTTAGCGGATGTTGTCGGGCTTGCCAAGCCCTCATTCCGGCATTTTCGGGGGAACGCCCCGGTTGCGGCGTTGTTTCGCAGGCGCACAATCCCTATACAGGGTGCATGGACAAAGCGTCGTTCTTTTCACCGCAGGCCGGACGCCGGATCGAAATGCCGCGCCGGACGCAGGCGCGCTTCGGTATTGGCGACATTGTTCGCCACCGGCTGTTCGATTTTCGCGGCGTCGTGTTCGATATCGATCCGGTCTTCGCCAACAGCGACGAATGGTATGAATCGATCCCCAAGGAAGTGCGCCCCAACCGCGAACAGCCGTTCTATCACCTGTTCGCCGAGAACGGGGAAAGCAGCTATATCGCCTATGTCAGCCAGCAGAACCTGACCGAGGACGGGGACAGCGGGCCGATCGATCACCCGTCGGTCACGGACCTGTTTGAGGAATTCGCCGAAGGGCGCTACCGGATGCGGCGCAGCATGACGCACTGACGGCGGGCCTTCGGGCCAGCCGCAGCGCGCGCCGTTGCTGCATTCACAACTGCGGCCCAAGGTCCCCTTGCGCGCAAGCGCAGAGCAGTCCATTTTCCTGGCATTACCGGTTTGCCGGTCCAAAAATGCCAGGGAACACTGCCTACATGATCGCCAGACTTTCGCTCGCCGCCGTGCTGCTTGCGGGCAGCTCGCTCGCTTCCGCGCAGGAAGCCGCCGCACCCGCTGTTGCGCCAGCCACTGCCACCACGCCGCCCAAGTGGGATGTCGATGCGCCCGCCGGTCTCAAGACCCGCAAGGTCGCGCTCGATACCGATGAGGGCACGTGGATGAACGTTGACGTTTCGCCCGATGGGGGCCGGATCGCGTTCGATATGCTGGGCGATATCTACACCATGCCGATCAGCGGCGGCACGCCGACCCGGATCACCGAGGGGCTGGCCTATGACCAGCAGCCGCGCTGGTCGCCCGATGGCAAGCGGATCGCGTTCGTGTCGGACCGGGGCGGCGGCGACAACATCTGGTTGATGGATGCTGATGGCAGCAACCGCAAGGCGCTGACCAAGGAAGACTTCCGGCTGATGAACCAGCCCAGCTGGAGCCCGGACGGACGCTACATCGTGGCGAAAAAGCATTTCACCACCGGGCGCTCGCTCGGCACGGGCGAGGTCTGGCTGTTCCATGTCGAGGGCGGCGGCGGGGTGCCGCTGGTCAAGCGGGTGAACGAACGCCACCAGAAGGAACTGGGCGAGCCGACCTTCGCGGCCGATGGCAAGAGCGTCTATTTCTCGCGTAATGTCACGCCGGGGCCGATCTTTGAGTACGCGCAGGATTCCAACGGCGGTCTGTTCGCGATCGAGCGCTATGACCTGGAAAGCGGCGAAACGCTGCGCGTCGCGGGCGGCAATGGCGGGGCGGTGCGCCCGACGCCGTCGCCCGATGGCAAGCAGCTGGCGTTCGTGCGGCGCGAACGCGCGAAGTCGAAGCTGTACGTCCGCGATCTCGCCAGCGGGAATGAGCGCAAGCTCTATGACCTGCCCGATCAGGATATGCAGGAAACCTGGGCGGTAACCGGCGTCTATCCCAACATGGACTGGACGGCGGACAGCCGCGAGGTCGTGCTGTGGACCGGTGGCAAGCTGGCCCGCGTGGCGCTGGACGGCACGGTGCGCAGCATTCCCTTCCGCGTGAAGGATGACCGCGTGGTCGCGGATTCGGTCCACCCGGTGATCGAAGTCGCGCCCGATACCGTGCAGACCAGGATGGTCCGCTGGGCGCAGGTGTCGCCCGACGGCAAGACGGTGGTGTTTGAATCGCTCGGCAAGCTGTGGGTCAAGCCCGCCGCCGGGGGCGAGGCCCGCCGCCTGACGCGCGGGAACGAGGACGCGTTTGAGGCGTGGCCGAGCTGGTCGCGCGATGGCAGGCAGCTGGCCTTCGTCGCCTGGAACGACAAGGCGCTGGGCCGGGTGCAGGTGGTGGCGGCCAGTGGCGGCGCGCCGCGCGTGGTGACGAGCGAGCCGGGTCATTACGGCACTCCGCGCTTTTCGCCCGACGGCAAGACCGTGGTGTTCGAGGCTGGCTCTGGCGGCTATCTGACGTCCGACCAGTGGAGCCGCGACGGCGGCGTCTATGCCGTTCCGGCCAGCGGCGGCGCGCCGAAACTGGTGGTGCGCGGCAGCGGCAATCCGCAGTTCGGCGCGACCGGCGACCGGCTGTTCACGGTGGCGCAGGCCGACAGCAAGCTGCAACTGGTCAGCACCGACATGGGCGGCCAGCAGCGCCGGGTCCATGCATCGGGCGACATGACCAGCGAATTCGTGGTCTCGCCCGATGGCCGCGCGCTGGCGTTCCGGCAGAACTATGAAGCGTGGCTGATGCCGCTGATGCCGGGCGCGCAGGATGTCGGTGCGGGCGCGAAGGAAACCGCGCTGCCCAACGTGCGCCTCAGCGAAGGCGGGGGCGATTTCATCCACTTCTCAGGCAGCGGCAATACGGTGCACTGGAGCATCGGTCCGGTGCTGTTCAGCGCCGATACGGCCAAGGCCTATGGCGAAGGCTACAAGCCGCCGCAGTCCGGCCTGTCATTGGCGCGGACGGTTCCCGCCGCCAAGCCGACCGGCACCGTGGCGCTGACCGGCGCACGGGTGGTGACGATGGCGGGCGCGGATGGCGGCGTGATCGAGGATGCGACGATCCTGATCAAGGGTGACCGGATTGCCGCCATCGGCCCGCGCGGCAGCGTGGCGGTGCCAGCGGGGACGCCCTCGGTCGATCTGGCTGGCAAGACCGTGGTGCCCGGCTTCATCGATGCCCACGCCCACGGCCCGCAGGGCGTGGACGGACTGGTGCCGCAGCAGAACTGGTCGGCGCAGGCCAATCTGGCGCTGGGCACGACCACGATCCACGATCCGTCCAGCCGCGCGAGCGAGATCTTCGCCGCCGCCGAAATGCAGCGCGCGGGGCTGATCCTGTCGCCGCGCATCTTCTCGACTGGGGAGATCATCTATGGCGCGAAAGCGGCCGGGGTGTTTGCTGATATCGGCAAGTACGAAGACGCGCTGGCTCATGTCCGTCGGTTGAAGGCGCAGGGCGCGCAGAGCGTGAAAAACTACAACCAGCCGCGCCGCGAACAGCGCCAGATGGTGGTGGCCGCCGCGCAGGCCGAAAACATGCTGGTCGTGCCGGAGGGCGGATCGCTGTTCAACATGGACATGACGCTGATCCAGGACGGCAACGCGACGGTGGAACACAACGTTCCGGGCAGCACGTTCTATAACGATGTGCTGCAAATGTGGTCGCAGACCCGCACCAACTATACCCCGACGCTGGTGGTGACGTATGGCGGGCCGGGCGGCGATCCGTATTGGCGTTCGCGCACCAATGTCTGGGAGCAGCCGCTGCTGAAGGCGCATATTCCGCCGGGCACGCTGGCCGCTGCCAACGCGCGGCGCGAACTGGCGCCGGAAGAGGATTATGCCGACTCCTGGGCCGCGCGGGAGGCCCGCAAACTGGCCGACCGGGGCATCCAGGTGAACATCGGCGCGCACGGCCAGCAGGACGGGATCGGCGCGCACTGGGAGATGTGGAGCTTTGCCAAGGGCGGCTGGACCCCGCTGCAGGCGCTGCAATCGGCCACCGTATCTCCTGCTAAAACGCTGGGGATGGACCGTGATATCGGCACGCTGGAAGTGGGCAAGCTGGCAGATCTGGTCGTGCTGGACGCCAACCCGCTCGACAACATCCGCAACACCGAAAAGGTCAATGCGGTGATGCTGGGCGGGCGACTGTACGATGCGGCCACGCTGAACGAGAAGGCCACCGGCACCCGCGTGCGCCCGTCGTACTGGTGGGAAGGCAGCGGCAATTCCGCCGCCGGTCAGGCCCACAGCAGTGGAGACGGCCACGGGCATTGATGGGGGTGGCCTCTCTCCCGCCTGCCGACAGGGCGGGGGAGGGGCAGCCGTTCAGGCGTCTTCGGCGGCGCTGGTCAGGCCCAGCTGCGGGATCGTCACGGTTCGCCGGCCGCTGAAATCGGTGCGCAGCACGATCAGGCCCTGCCGCTCGAAGTTATCGAGCAAACGGCGGATGCGCCCCGATGAGTGGGTGCCGTAAATCTGCGCGAGCTTGGCGTCATCGGGGCAGGGCGCGCCATCCAGCGCCGCGCGGGCGAGGAACAGGAATGGGGCGAGCAGGTCTTCCGGCACGGCGTGGGCGACTTGCAGGACATCGGCCCAGCGCTCATCCGCCGGGTCGGCCATGCCCGCCAGCGCCATCGCAAACCGGCGGCGGAACCGCGTGACGTCCAGCCCCGGCACCATGATCCGCCGCATCCGGCAGCGCACGGTGAAGTCCTGGAACAGGTCAGCCGGGGTCTGGAACGGGGCGTCGGGTTCTTCCGCCATCTGGGCCAGAATCTCGGCAATGATCGGTTCCGGGTCTGCGCGCGGCGCATCATGTTCGCCCACCGGCGCGGCTTCGGCGGTCAGGGTAATCTGGTCCAGCAGGACATCGGCAGCGACCGGCTTGGGCAGGGGCAGGGCGGGCGCGCTGGCCGAAACCGGCTCGGCCTCCAGCCCGTCATGCAGTAGCGCGAAGAGGTCATCCGCCGGGGTGACGGGCGGCGGGGCGAAGGCGTGGCTGATGGCGCGGGTGCCGGTCTGGACCGCGCCGATCCGCACCGCCACCGGGCGGCGGCTGATCGCGGGGCCAAGGCCCAGAAAATGGCCGCGCTCCAGATCGCGGATCTGTTCGGCCTGACGGCGCTCCATGCCCAAGAGGTCGGCGGCGCGGGCCATATCGATATCGAGGAACGTGCGCCCCATCAGGAAGTTCGATGCTTCGGCGGCGACGTTCTTGGCCAGCTTGGCCAGTCGCTGGGTGGCGATCACGCCCGCCAGCCCGCGCTTGCGGCCCCGGCACATCAGGTTGGTCATGGCCGCCAGCGAGAGGCGGCGCACTTCATCGCTGACGTCGCCAGCGGCAGCCGGTGCGAACATCTGCGCTTCGTCCACCACGACGAGCGCGGGATACCACTGTTCACGCGGGGCATCGAACAGCGCGTTGAGGAACAGCGCGGCGCAGCGCATCTGCGCCTCGATTTCCAGCCCGTCGAGCGCCAGAATGACGGAGGCCCGGTGTTCGCGGATGCGTGCGGCCAGCCGGCCGATTTCTGCGCTGGAATAGGCGGCGGCGTCGATCACGATGTGCCCGAACGGTTCGGCCAGCGTCACGAAGTCGCCTTCGGGATCGATCACCACCTGCTGGACGATGGCGGCGCTTTCTTCCAACACGCGGCGCAGCAGGTGCGATTTGCCAGAGCCGCTGTTGCCCTGAACCAGCAGGCGCGTGGCCAGCAGTTCTTCCATGTCGATGGTGACAGGTGTGCCGGTCGGCCCGGCACCGATGACGATCGGACCGCTCACCGGCAGACCTCGCCAGTCAGACAGCCACCTCCGTTCGGGTCGAGCGAAGTCGAGACACGCAGGCGCAAACGCGTCTCGACTTCGCTCGACACGAACGGAGAGGGAATGGGATGGATCATTGTGCCGCTGCCTTACGAACCAGCGTCTGGCTCACCAAGGGCAGGCCGCGATTTATCCAGAAGATTGCGCGTCATGCACCGTATGCGGCGGGCGGATCGCCCAGCGCGATGGTGACGGCGTGGCCCGCCTCGTCCACTTGCTCGATCCGGCAGAACGGGCGGCGGCTGCGGGTTTCGGCGATCCACCAGCGTCCGCCTTCGCGGACATAGCGGTCCTCATACTCCACCCCCATGTGCGTTACGCTGCGGGCGGCGAGGATGATGCTGTGGAAATTGAGTGACCACTTGCCCACCGCCTCGTCCGGGCCGGTGAAGGTGATTTCGGAGTTGGTCGCATGATGGATGTCGTAAACACCCGGCTGACAGCCCATTGCGGCAAAAATTTCCACGAACGGTTCGCGGTCGTCGAAGGGCGGGAACCCTTCGTAGGCGATCACCGCACCCTTTGGCAGCAAGGTATCGCGCACGACGTCAACCTGTTTCAGGTCGCAGCCGCGCAAGTAGCGCGCCTTGAGCTGGCGGATCGCTTCCAGATCCTCCAGCTGAGCAATGCGGGCGGCGAGGGATTCCAGCGTGACGGTCACGCCGCCGCAGCCTGCTCTCCGCGCACCAGCCGACCGGGGCGGGCGCCAGTGGCGCGGTCGTCGCGGCGGATCACCTCGCCGGAAACGATCGTTGCGGCAAAGCCCGTTGCGGCCTGATCCAGGCGCCGCCCGCCGCCGGGCAGGTCGCGTTTTACCACCGGGCGGTGCAGCGCCAGCCGCTGGGCATCGATGACGTTGACGTCAGCCTTGTAGCCGGGGGCCAGCCGACCGCGATCATGCAAGCCAACCGCGTCAGCCGGAGTGGCAGACAGGGCGCGGATCGCCTTGGCCCAGTCGAGCCGCGGCCCGGCGCGGTCACGCGTCCAGTAGGTCAGCAGGAACGTGGGATAGCTGGCATCGCAGATCGCGCCGTAATGCGCGCCGCCATCACCCAGACCCAGCACCACGTCATCGCGCTGCATCAGCTCGTAGAGCGCATCTAGCTTGCCCGCGTTGAAATTGCCCAGCGCGTTGTAGAGCATGCCCTGACCGTCGCCGCCGTTCATCAGCAGGTCCATTGCCACATCTTCGGGCGAGCGCCCTTGCGCCCGGGCCTGCGCGCCGACGCTGGTTTCGGCGGAGGGTTCATAGTTCGGCGGATCGGACAGCGGGAACAGCCAGTTCCAGTTGCGCGACAGCTGCGCCAGCGGGTGGCCTTCCTCCGGCGCTTCGGCGATCAACCGGGCGCGGAATTCGGGATCGCTGAGGTGTTCCAGTTGCTGGTCCAGCGGCAGGCCCGCGATCGGCAGATAGCTGGGGCAGAGGCAGAACGGATGGGTCGAGAGGTCAAACCCCGCGACGATCCCGATCGGGCGGGGCAGGATTTGCGGGCTGATCTTTGCCCCGGCGGCATTGGCGGCGTTGACCAGCGCCAGATCGGTGTCGGGCGTGACCGGGCCGGTGTTGGCCACGGCATAAGTAAACGTCGCCGGGCGACCGCTGCTTTCCACCACCTTGATCAGGTGCGACAATTCGGATTCCCAGCCCGAATAAAGGTTCAGCACCATCTGAACCACGCCCTTGCCGGTGTCCTTCAGGGCCTGCGCGATCGCGATCAGTTCGGCGTTGTCGGCATCGAAGCTGGGGATGTGCTGGCCGTCCATCGTCTTGTGGATCATCAGCCGCGACGTGGCAAAGCCCAGCGCCCCGGCTTCCATCGCCTCACGCGCCAGTTCCTGCATCCGGGCAAGGTCTGCGGCGGTTGCCGGTTCGCGCTGCGCGCCGCGCGCGCCCATGGCGTAAACGCGCAAGGGGCTGTGCGGCAGATAGGCGGCGACATCGATATCGCGGCGGCGTGCGTCGAGCGCGTCGAGGTATTCGGGGAACGTTTCCCAGTCCCACGGCAGGCCTTCGGCCATGACGACGCCGGGGATGTCCTCCACCCCTTCCATCACCTTGATCAGCGTGGCGTGGTCTTCCTTGCGGCAGGGTGCAAAGCCGACGCCGCAATTGCCCATCACGACCGTTGTCACCCCGTGCGAGGACGATGGCGACAGTTCCTCTGACCAGATTGCCTGGCCATCGTAATGGGTGTGGATATCGACGAACCCCGGCGTCACGAACTTGCCGGTTGCATCGACCGTTTCCGCAGCCGTGCCGGGGCAGTCGCCGACCGCGACGATCCGGTCGCCCCGGATGGCGATGTCGCCCGCATAGGGCGCGTCGCCGCTGCCATCGACGATCGTGCCGCCGCGCACCACCAGGTCATATTCCGCCATGCCGTTCATCCCTCTCAAAGTTCGCCGCGTTCGGCCCAGAAGGCGCCTTCGCGGTCTGTATCCACGTCCACCGCACCGCGCACGCCCAGCGCTGCACGCGCCTGTTCCAGCGGCAGGTGGAACGCATCCTCCAGCTTCATCAGGAACAGTGCGTCGCTGTCCTGCCCCACCTTCATGCCGCGCTGGATGCACTGCACGGCGGTGTCCCAGACTTCCGGGTAATGCAGCGCGGTGCGGATGGTGTAGCGCAGCGAACCGAAAATCTGGATCAGGTTGACCTCGGTGGCAAGGTGCTGATCGACGAAGAAGCGCGGCACGTTGGTTAGCCGGTACCAGTAGGGGACCAGTTCCCCCATGAAATTGAAGCCGCCGCCGGTCAGGATATGTTCGAAGTCATGCGTCTGGCCGGACCGCAGGTTGAAGAATTCCAGCTGGGTCTTCGGTTCTGACCACGGCACGATCTGGATTTCATAGTTCCCGCCGGTCATCTGCGCATGAAAGATACCGCCCAGCGTGCCGGGGGCATACTGTGCGAAATCGTCGATCTTGTAGTTCGACACGTGCCCTTCGCGGAACCACGCGTCGAGCCGGGGGTTGACCCGGCGTTCGGCAGTGAAGCGCTCCTCGATCTCGGCATAATCGCGCAGCTCGTCCAGAATGCCCAGAAACTCGTGCATTTCGGCCTGCGGGGGCATGTCCGGGCCGTTCCTGCGCAGCAGGATCATGGCCAGCCATTCGCGCAGGCGCGGATTGTTGAGGTATTTGGACGAGGATACCAGCACGCTGCTGTCAGTGCCCACGGGCATGACGCCGCGCAGAAGGTAGGGAATGTTCATCAGGCCGCTCCGATCCCGCCGCGGTTAGCCGCGCGTGCAGGCATCCACTTCGCCACGCCCCGCGCGGGCAGGCAACCGGAAAGGGCGGGGTTGGGCCGATTGTGGCGCTGCCGGTTCATTCCGGCAGAAAAGTTCAGAGCGGGGTAAGGCGGCCCAGCGTGCCGTTGGCCCAACCCAGGATTTCCTGACCGCCGGTGGTGCGCAAGTCATAGACTTCGCCGATCAGCAGGTCATGCGTCCCGAACGACAGCATTTCGCGCACTTCGCAGAAGATGTTGGCCGGTGCCCCGTCGATATACCAGACGTCGCCGTTCTGCTTCCAGTCGGCCTGGGTGAAGCGCTGGTCCCGCGCATCATAGCTGGCGAACGGGGTCATGTGGCTGTGCGAACCGGTATCGAGCAGGTTGATGCAATAGCGCCCCGCCGCCAGCATGCTCGCGTGGCTGGACCCGGACCGGTTGACCGCGATCACCATCGAGCACGGATCGAGCGCAACCGGCATAAGCGCCGACATCGCCAGCCCGACGGGCGCGCGGGTTTCCGGATCGAAGCTGGTCACGATCCCGACCGGCGCGGGGAGATAGCGCAGGACCTGCTTCAACTGGTCGGGCAAAGTGGCGGGCGGGGCGGCCTGGGTCATGCCGGGCTTGGTCCTCTGTCTGGGTGAGCGTTCCTTGTTCCATACGCGGGGCGCGGAAAACCGCAATTCCCCCCGGGCCATTTGTTGTCCGATTAGGGGGCACAATGTGAGAACGGGGCAGCCGTTTGCACAGCCGCCCCGTTCACTTTGGCGGTCCCTGCGGCCCGCCAGGTCGTCAAAGCCTCAGAATTCCACGTCGAGCGTCGCCCCGAAGGTGCGCGGATCGCCATAGATGACCGTGGCAAAGCCGAGCGCGCCGAAATCGACCGAACGCGCGACATACTTCTTGTCGGTCAGGTTCTTGCCCCAGATGGTCAGCCCCATGCCGCCGTTCGGGCCGAAGCCGGAAAAGCGCAGCTGCCCATCCAGCAGGCCCCGTGCGTCACCGCGCCCGGCCTGCGAGAACGGTGCGGTCAGGGTGTTGGGGAACATCTCGAACTCGGAGGTGTAGTTGTAACCCACTCGCGCGTGCAGCTTGGCATCGCCCACCGGCACCGTCAGGTTGCCTGCGATTGAAGCCGTGTACTTGGGCGCATAGCCGGCCCCGGAGATCAGTGGCGCGATGTTGCGCGTCACGCCACCGATGTCCGCCCCGGGGAACTCCTTGATGTTGACGTCGATGTACCCAAAGTTCCCGTCGATCGAGAAATTGTCGGTAATCTGGAACGCGGCTTCGACTTCGAGCCCGGTGTAGGTCGTTTTGCCCGCGTTGACGACTTGCGTGCCAAAGCTGCCGCCGCCCTGGATCGGGATCGGGATCGTCGCCAGCTGGTCGGTGTAGACGTTATGGAACGCGGCCACGTTCAGCCGGATGCGGTCCATGAACTCCATCTTGGCGCCCAGTTCATACGACCAGATCTGTTCCTCGTTGAACGGGATCAGGCCGATATTGCTGGCGACGCTGGTCGACTGGCGCAAGTTGAACCCGCCCGAGCGGTAGCCACGGGCGGCGCGGGCATAGAGGTTGATGTCCTCGGTCGCGCGGTAATCCACGGTCAGGTGCCCGGACGGCGCGCTGAAGCTGGCCTTGCGCCGGTTCAGGACCAGTTCTGCGGCGGAAAACGGCGTGGCCCCGTTCTGGGTGCGGTCAACGCTCTTGCTGTCCCAGGTATAGCGCAGGCCCAACGTCACGCCCAGCGGACCATCTTCACCGCCGGGGCGATAGCTGGCCTGACCATAGAGTGCCATCGAATTGCCGCTGGCCTTGTAATCCAGCACCGCACCGCCCGGCACGAGCCGGTAACGGGCCGGGTTGGCCGCCTGGAACGCAGCGGCCATGCCCGGGGCCAGCGCCTGCGCGGTGGCGAGCGGATAGCCGAAGCCGGTCAGGATCGACTGCATGGTCGACGGGATATAGACCGCCTGATTGGTATCCAGCACGAACCCGAACTGCTGGGCGTTGTTTTCATACCCGCTTTCGCTGAAGTAGAATGCCCCCGCGACCCACTGGAAACCGCCCTCCGCCGTGGAGACGAATTCCAGTTCCTGGCTGAACTGCTTTTGCCCGCGCAGGGTATTGGCGGTGAACAGCGGGTTGGTGGTGGTGGGCACGCTGCCCGCCGTCAGGAACGCGGCGGTTCCGTCCGGGATGCCGACATTGGTGAGGACCGAGGTCGGGAAGCCGGTGAACGTGGCAAACGGTGCACTGGGGCTGCCGATGTTGAACAGCGGTCCGCGCAAGGTGCCCAGACCGTCCAGATCGCCGCCGCGGATGTCGTTGCGCCAGTTGCGGTAGGACGAAGTGCTGCGCACGGTGATGGTCGGCAGGTTCAGTTCCATCCGGAACATGTTGCCCCAGATCTTGTCGTCCGACTGGTTGCCCGAATTGAGGCAGATCGTGTCGCTGAAGGTGCGCGATACAGTCTTTGAGCAGCCCGGCTCGACCACCGTGGCCGCATTCAGGTAACCGGCTACGTTGGCAGGCTGGACCTGGCTGAAGGTGTTGCCGCCCAGAGTGACGTTCGGGCGGAACGTGCCGTCGCCGACGGCGGCCAGCTGCATCACCATCGGTGCAGCCTTGATCCGGGTGTAATCGAACACGTTGTAGACGCTGAACGTATCAGTCACGTCCCATTCGATCGCACCGCGCACGGAATCGACCTTCATCGCGCCAGGATCGCGGCTTTTCTTGGGTTCGAGCAGGTCATTGACCGTGCCGTTGCGCTGGCGGTGAAGATAGCCGAGGGAGAGCCGCACGCCGTTCATGTCGCCCGAATTGGCAACCACGCGGCCAGTCCACATGCCATAGTTGCCTGCGCCTGCGCGCAGTTTCAGGCTGGCTTCGCTGGACGGCTTCTTGGTGATGAAGTTGATCGCACCGCCGGTCGTGTTGCGGCCGAACAGCGTGCCCTGCGGTCCGCGCAGCACTTCAACCCGTTCGATATCCGCCACTTCGAAAGTCGAGGCGGATGAGCGGGCGAGGTAAACCCCGTCGAGATACATCCCGATCGGTGAATCGAAGCCCTGGGTTTCATCGGCCGGGCTGGGAATGCCGCGGATCGAGACGACCGAGGCTGTGGCGTTGGTGGCGGCGCCGACGACCGAGACGTTCGGGGCGATGGCGGAGAGGTCCTTGGCTTCGCTCAGGCCGCGCAGTTCCAGCGCTTCTGCTGGAATGGCGGAAATCGCGATCGGCGTCTTTTGCAGGTTTTCCGACCGCTTATTGGCGGTCACCACGATTTCGCCCAGGCCGCCGCTCTGCGGATCGGCATCATCGGCACTCTGTGCATAGGCTGGTGTAGCAAGCGCTGCGGCTGCCGCAGTCGTCAGCAAGGCGTGCCGGACTGCGAATCGTTTTACGATCATTTTCTGCCCTCTCCTTCACCGGACAGGCTTGGCGCTGTCCTTAGGATGAGAGGCTGTCAAAATTCGTAGCATGCGTCAAATCGTTCTACGCAAACAAAAGCAAAGTTGCCGATAATAAGGCCGAAAATGTTCCTTTACCCGTTTGCGTTCCCTAAAATTACGAAATTTGGCGATGGCACGATCGGTTCATGCCATCGCCGTCCGTTACGCAGCCGTATCCCACGGGGCCTGCTGCGTGCCGCGCGTGACATAGCGGCCGTTGACACGGGCCTGGAAATCCCCGGCCCGCTCACGCGGGTTATAGAATTGCTTGTACCAGACGCGGACCTTGTCGAACGGACCGTCACCGCGCACCATCAACGGATTGATACAGGGGCGCTTGTTTGACCAGATTTCAAAATCCTGGGCAAAGGCGGCAACCCCGGCCTGCTCATAACCGCGCGCGAGTTCGCGGTCGGGATCGCTGGGCGCGGCGTTCTTGACCTTCACGAACAGGCCGTACCAGACCTTGATCACACCGTCGTCAACCGGGGTGTGCGCAATCAGCATGTGCGACGGGTATTCGCCGATCATCGTCGATTGCAGGATGCCGGGGCCGGTGTACCAGGTATCGTTGGTCATGGGTTCGGCGCCCGATCCGGCCAGCGTCTTGTGCCCTGCGGTCAGGATCTGGCGCACCACCGTGCCGTCGAACTCGTTCTCGAACTGGACCATATCGATGGAACCGTGGACCGGTTCCAGATGGCCCTTGTCGGCCATGTTATCGACCACTTCCTGCGGGTGGCAGGCCAGTTCGCCCAGACATTCGACGTTCCAGTTGACCCAGTTCGGCTGGTCCCACTGTTCGAACGCGGGCAGTTCATAGTCGGGCAGGCCGTTTTCCGGATCATACCAGGTCCACAGGCACCCGGCGCGTTCAACCACTTTCCAGCTTTTCACACAGGCGGCCTTGGGCGGCTTGACCGGCGAGTAGGGAATGTCGTCGCATTGACCGTCCGGACCGAACCGCCAAGCATGATAGGGGCAGCGGATGCCGTCGCCTTCGACGTGCTGTTTGTCGACCACGACATACGATGACGTGTTCTTGGCCAGATGCGTGCCCATGTGCGGGCAGTAGGCCTCGATCAGGAAGACCCGGCCGCTTTCACCGCGATACATGACCATGTCTTCGCCGAAATAGCGGACGGCTGCGGGGGTGGTGGTGGCATCGGCCGAAGCGCCGATCATGAACCAGCCACGCGGATAGGTGAATTCGCCCAAGGCGTAATCGGCTGTCTTGGCCATGTGAAAGTCCTTCTCCCGTAACCCGCGCAGGGCCTTTGTTCGTAACCGTTACCGCAAAGTATAGCGGAGTTTTCCGGTCAGCGCGCGATGAATTTGATATTTGCGCATGACGTGTCACATTTTGTTACGCGAATAATGATATGACTACGCGGCGCACCATCCGCTGCGCAGGTTTGCTCCGGCCCGGTCAATCCACGGCAGCGCATCGGGCACGGGCTGGAACATCGAAAAGAACCCGTGGATCATCCCCGGAGCGGTGGCTGCATCAACCGGAACACCGGCGCCGGCCAGGCGCGCGGCATAAGCCATGCCTTCATCGCGCAGCGGATCGAATTCGGCGGTGATGACGGTCGCCGGGGGCAGGCTGGCCAGATCGGGCGTTCCGGCAATCCGCGCGAGCGGGGCGTCGGCGGCACGGCCCAGATACTGGTCCCAGAACCAGCGCATCATCTCGGTCCCCAGGAAATACTCGCCCCCGCCATTTTCGGCATAGGACGGCAGGGTGAAATCATCATCGGTCACCGGATAGATCAGCAACTGGTGACGCAGCGCGGGGCCGCTGCGATCGCGCGCCAGAATGGCCACGGCGGCCGCCAGATTGCCGCCGGCGCTATCCCCTGCCACTGCCAGCTGCGCCGGATCGCAGCCCAGCGCGCCCGCGTTGGCCGCTGCCCAGACCAGCGCATCATAACAATCGTCAACCGGGGCGGGATAGGCGTGTTCCGGTGCCAGCCGGTAACCGACCGACAGCACCGCCGCGCCGCTCGCGCGGGCCAGCGCACGGCACGTCGCATCGTGCGTCTCCAGCGTGCCGATCACCCAGCCGCCGCCGTGGTAATAGACCACCAGCGGCGCGGCAGGCTGCGCGGCACCTTCCGGCACATACAGCCGTGCGGGCAGGGTGCGTCCTGGCAGGTCCAGCAACAGGTCCTGTACCTGCGCAACCGCCGGGGGCTCGCCAAATGCCAGCGGGGTGTCATTGGTCGCGCGCAGCGCCGGGGCCGTGAGCGTGGTGAAGTCAACCGGCGGCAGCGCCGCAAACATGGCAAGCAGGGCTTCGACCTGAGGATTCAGCGGCATGCAGAGGATTCTCCCGATCCTGATGGTTATACGAATGCGTTATATGCAGTCGATTATGATTCGCGTTACCCGAAAGGGTTATGTGTTGTGGTGATGATTGCGTATTGTCAGGCCGCCGCCGCCCATGAACTGAGAGCGGCATTAGTGGGAGTGATAAGATGATTCGGCTGGACGGCAAAGTAGCAATCGTAACCGGCGGCGCGCGCGGCATTGGCGAAGGGATCGTCCGGCGGTTCATTGCCGAAGGCGCAGAAGTCATGATCACCGACATTCTGGACGAACCCGGACAGGCGCTGGCCGATGAACTGGGGGAGCGCGCCGCGTTCCATCATCATGACGTCACCAGCCGCGCCGAATGGACCGCCGTGATCGCCGCGACCGAGGCCCGGTTCGGCAAGCTCGATACGCTGGTCAACAACGCGGGCGTGCTGTTCTTTCGGGGGTTCGAGGATTATTCGGAAACCGAAATCGCGACGCTGATCAACGTCAACCTGAACGGCGTGATCATCGGCTGCCAGTCCGCGATCCCGGCGATCGAGCGGGCTGGCGGCGGGGCGATCATCAACATGAGCTCGGCCGACGGGATTGCCGGGGCCAACGCGGTATCGGTCTATTGCGCGACCAAGTTCGCGGTGCGCGGGCTGACCAAGGCGCTGGCGCTGGAACTGGGGCCGCGCAAGATTCGCGTCAATTCGATCCATCCGGGCGGGATCTATACCCCGCTGGCCAACCCGATGAATGTCGACAAGGAAACATACGACAAGGGCTATTGGGTCTACCCCGCGCAATACGCCGGTGAGCCGAAGGACATCGGCGCGGCGGCGGCCTATCTGGCGTCGGAGGACGCGCGGTACTGCATGGGCACCGAGCTGTCGGTCGATGGCGGGATGAATGCCGGGCATTACTACATGGGCCTGCCCGGATCGCCCAAGCCGCCTGCCTAGGTGCGGGGCTGAATTCCTCTGCCCCGTTCGTGTCGAGCGAAGTCGAGACACCGCGCGCAACGGCAACGTGTCTCGACTTCGC
>NZ_JAUYNB010000026.1 GCF_030699305.1 Novosphingobium sp. | reverse complement strand
TCGAACGAACATTCGCGTGGCTCGGACGATGCGGTCGGCGCGCCAGGGGCCGGGAAACATCAAGTGCCTCGTCCGCGGCGTTGGCGCTCATCGCCGCAATCCGCATGCCCAGCCGCCGGACCACAAGATATTGCTTGGATGAATAAAATTGCGAACTGGTTGTTGGGCGGCCCGGCGCTCGGAGCGGCCTCCGCAGGGTTTTCAGGCCAAACACCATACGCGTGAGTATTGACACGTGAAGATTCGCTTTTTATACGGCTGCCATCAGTCTTCGTGGAGACAGAAGACATACGGAGAGCGAGCGCGATGAGCTACGGATCTGTCGAGCAATTACTCTATGACGTGAGTACGTCGCGTAGCCACCGGGAGGCGTTTTGCCAGAATCCTGAAGAGGCGGCAGGCAAATACGCGCTCACAGACCCGGAACGGGAGATGGTCGTTGCCGTGCAGGTGGAAGACCTGTTCAAATACGGCATCAATCCGATGCTCTTGATGGGTTTCTGGACCAGTGTGCGCGGGCCACAGTCGATGCCCGAATATCTCGCTCGAGTTCCCAAGCTTGAATCCCGGCTGGAAGCCTTGCCGGGCTGAACGGGCATTTCAACGGCGTTTCCAGGCTTGGGCGTATCTGCCCACGAATAGAGAGTTGTCAGATGGCGAAAATCGTTGGTGGCTATATCATGCCGCATGATCCCTTGTTGTTCGTAAATCCGCAGAAGAAAGAGCGCGACCACCTGCTCGGGGCCTACACCCTCATACGGGAAAAGGTGGAAGCGCTGGGGGCGACCAAAGCGATAATCTTCGGTGCGGACCATTACATTCTTTTCAGCCCGCGCTGCCTTCCGCAATTTCTCATCGCCACAGGCGAACTGCATGGCCCGATTGATCGGTTGCCCGGAGTTGCGAACTCATCGATCGCCAGCGATCCGGCTTTCGCGCGCAGCCTTGTAGATTACGCCCATAGTAGCGGGTTCGATGTTGCGGTCGCGCGCGATCTTGGTGTGGATCATGCCATCGGCGTGCCCGCCCAGCTCGCCTTGCCGACAGACGGTTCGGTCAAGACCGTTCCCGTCTACATGGCAAGCGGGGTGGAGCCGTATGTCCGCCTTCAACGCGCATATGAATTCGGACAGATGGTGCGCGAAGCGGTCGCCGCCATGCCAACCGACGACCGAATCGTGTTGATGGGCAGTGGAGGCATAAGCCATTGGGTCGGCACTGGCGAGATGGGGCGGATCAATCCCGAATTCGACAAGCAGGTTCTCGATGCGATCGTGTCCGGTGATCCCGCCCCGCTTCTGGCGATGACCGACCAGGAAATCATGCGCGACGGGGGCAACGGCGGGATGGAAATCCGCCATTTCCTCGCCGTGATGGGCGCGCTTCCCGGAGGATCGGGCGAGGTGCTCGCCTATGAAGCCTGGTCGGGCGGTGTAACCGGCCTTGGCTTTGCGGAAATCCTGCCATCGGCCTGAGATCGGTCGAGGCCATTAAATTGAACGGGAGAATGGGGTGTCAAACCTAGTTGTGGAAACGACCGGCCGAGAAGTACCGGTTGCCAAGGCAGGCGAATGGGTCGATGCGGAAAACGGCTGGATAGATCGCCGGATTTTCTGGCAGGACGATATCTATGCGCTGGAATTGGAACGAATTTTCGCCAGATGCTGGATCTTCGTTGCCCATGATTCCCAATTGCCCGAAATCGGGGATTTTCTGACCAGCACGATAGGCCAGGACGCGGTCATTGTGTCCCGCGGCGAAGATGGCAAAATTCATACCTTCCTCAATTCCTGTTCTCACCGGGGCAATCGTGTCTGCTTTGCCGAGGTAGGCAAGGCCCGCCGGTTTACCTGCAATTTCCATGGGTGGTCCTACGGCCTCGACGGCAGCCTGAAGAGCGTAAGCCGCCCGCAATCCTACGATGGCAATGCCAATTTCGACAAGGCTCAGCTCGGCCTCCACCCGGCCCGGGTGGAAAGCTACAAGGGCATGCATTTTGCCTGCTTCGATCCCGCAGCGCCGTCCCTTGAAGAATACCTGGGCGATTTCCGCTGGTATCTTGACGTCATTCTCGACAACGATGAAGGTGGCATCGAGTTTATTGACGGCAACATCAAATCCCGTCTCAAATGCAACTGGAAGTTCCCTGCAGAAAACTTCGTGGGTGATTCCTACCACGCACCCTGGACCCACAGTTCAGCTCTTATCGCCATGTTCGGCAAGCAGCCGACCATGCGACCAGAACGGTCCTATCACGCCAACGTGAATGGTCACGGCTGGGAGTTTGGACTGGATTTCATCGGCAACGCTGCCACCCTCAATTCGCCGCAGATCATCGAGTATCTTCGCGAGCAGGAAGCCAAGTTTGCTGAACGGCTGGGGAAGGTCCGCAGCAGGATGGTTGGAGCACTCAGCTCGGCCAACGTCTTCCCCAACCTGTCCTTTTTGGCGGGGCACAACACCTTCCGCACCTGGAACCCGAAAGGGCCCAGCGAAACGGAGCTTCACACGTGGGTGTTTCTGAACGCCAATGCCCCGCAGGAGCTGAAGGATGAATATCGGCGCGGAGTGATGCTGACCTTTTCTCCCGCAGGCATCTTCGAGATGGACGACGGTGAGAACTTCGAGAATTGCACGTCGGTCAACGCAGGCGTCGTGACCCGACGCCAAAAGCTCCACGCTGGAATGGGTCTCGATTCACAGATCGACCATGATGAGCTCAAAGGCAACGTTTACCAGAGCCAGATCAACGAGGCAAACCAGCGGGCGTTCTATCTGCGTTGGGCAGACTTGATGGGCGCAGAAACCTGGGCCGATGTGCCTGTCCGCTGAGTATCAATTAGAGGTGACCGTGAACCAATCCGACCAAATCGCATCTTGCGATAATCCCGCAGTTCCCATCGTTTTGCTGCTCGAGATTCAGCAGTTTCTGTATCGCGAAGCCCGTCTTCTCGATGGTGAACAGTATGATGAATGGCTGGAGTTGCTGGCAGACGATATCCATTATTGGGTTCCCGGCGTGCAGGCTCGCTACAGGAAGGACGACGCGAAATTCAGCGTTGGTCGCATGGCATTCTTCGACGACAATCTCGAGTATCTCAAGATTCGTGTTGCCCGTGCCAAGCAGCCCTCTGCCTGGGCCGAAGACCCGCCGACGAGGCACTTCCACCTGGTCGGCAACATCGAAGTTGAAAAGACCGAAAATCCCGCCGAGTGGACTGTACATTCTCTCATTCTGAGCAACCGGCACCGGACTGAGGATGATGAGATGGAGATCAAGGCTCGCCGAGTAGATCTTGTCAGACGGGATCAGGATGGTTCCTTGAAACTGGCTCGCCGGAAGGTGATCTTGCAACAAACAGTATTGCAGTCAAAAAATATCAATACGTTCCTGTAATTGGGTCGTGCGGCTGAGCGGAACAGGAAAGTGTCGTAAGGGGCATTATTTCTTTTCAAAAGTCCCATTCGGAATTAGGTTGGCGTAGCGGTCTGAGGCCACCGTTTGCGACGGCGTCGGGCACGGAGAAGTCGTAGCGGCCGAGGAAATTGATGTGACGCCAGGATATCGGCGAGAGTCGAGCGATATCGGCGGGCAGCGGCGGCGTCCCGGCCTCGCTGAGTTGGCGCACGGTTTCCTCCATGTAGACAGCGTTCCAGTGGACGATGGAGTTGAGGGCGAGACCGAGAACCCCAAGCTGCTCCTCTTGGCCCTGACGCAGAGGGCTTCTGATTTCGCCCCGATCGCCGTGATGGACGCGCCGACCGAGCTTGTGGCGCAATTCCTGCCGGTTGAGCTGAAACAAGATCCGTCGGCGGAACGGTCGGTCGTCGATGTATCGCAGGATGTGCAGCGTCTTGATGATGCGCCCCAGTTGTGAACCGACATAATAAGCTGCAATCTGCTTCGAGTGAGCAATGCTGCGGACTGACAGATTATGCCGCAACGGCTCCGCCCGAACGGGCTTGAGAGTCGGCCTCGACTGCCCCTATTTCCGCAAGTCTGCAACGCCGAGCTCCTTCCACATCCACGTGAAGTCAAAACTGGCCATGGGTGTGACGCGCCATAATTGACGTCATTCCCCGTACCGGTCCCGAAGTTGGCGTACCAAAATAGACGACATTATTCCATCCTGCCAAGCAGGCGACCTGCGGCACCCTGTTCAGCGGCCAGATTACGGTTGTAGAGCAGCGGC
>NZ_JAUYNB010000025.1 GCF_030699305.1 Novosphingobium sp. | reverse complement strand
TCGAACGAACATTCGCGTGGCTCGGACGATGCGGTCGGCGCGCCAGGGGCCGGGAAACATCAAGTGCCTCGTCCGCGGCGTTGGCGCTCATCGCCGCAATCCGCATGCCCAGCCGCCGGACCACAAGATATTGCTTGGATGTGACGTGACCCCCAGCTTTCCACCAGCTGGGATTAGAGCCGGGCCGCTTTGTTGCGCATGAGCGCGGGGTAAGCAATGGCCTGTGCAGCGGAGCCCTTAGGGCGTAGCGAAGCAGGCCATTGCTTATGCAGTTCGGCGGCGAAGGCCGCCGGGGTTTCGTAGCCCAGGGCTGAGTGCGGTCGCTCGTTGTTGTAGTCCTCCACCCACGCCGCGATCTGCACCCGAGCATGGTCCATGCTGAGGAACAGCGTCTCGTTGAGCAGTTCGTCGCGCATGCGGCCATTGAAGCTCTCGACAAAGCCGTTCTGCATCGGCTTGCCTGGCGCGATGTAATGCCACGCCACGTCAACCTCCCCACACCAGGCCAGCACAGCGTTGGAGGTGAGCTCGGTGCCGTTGTCACTGACGATCATGCCGGGCTTGCCGCGTTCGGCAATCAGGTCGGTCAGTTCCCGCACGAGCCTGCGCCCTGAGATCGAGGTATCCGGCACGGCCCGCAGGCACTCGCGGGTCACGTCATCAACGATGTTCAGCACCCTGAACCGGCGGCCTGATGCGAGCTGATCATGCACGAAGTCCAAGCTCCAACGCTGGTTGGGCAGCGCCAGAACTGGGGCTGGAGCCCGTGCGCCAATGGCGCGACGGCGATTACGCCGACGCCGAACCGCCAGCTTCTCTTCCCGGTAGAGCCGCTGGGTCTTCTTGCGGTTGATCACGATGCCCTCCCGCCTCAGCAGGATATGCAGGCGACGATAGCCGAACCGGCGCCGCTGCTGCGCCAGCTCACGCAGCTTCGATCGAACCTCGGCATCATCATCCCGCTGCGACCGGTAGCGCATGCTCTTCCGATCAGCGCCGATCACACGACACGCCCGCCGCTCGCTCATCCCCAGAAATGCCTGGAGACGTGCGACCGCCTCTCGCTTGGCAGCGGGCGTCACCAATTTTTTGCGAGAAGATCCTTCAGGCCGGCATTGTCCAGCATGGCCTCGGCCAGCAGCCGCTTCAGCTTGGCATTCTCGTCCTCGAGCGCCCGCAGCCGCTTGGCGTCCGATACCTCGAGCCCGCCATACTTGGCCTTCCAGTTGTAGATCGTCGCTTCCGACACACCGTGCCGCCGAGCCAGATCAGCGGTCTTCGCTCCCGCCTCCGCCTCCTTCAGCACGCCAATGATCTGCTCTTCCGTAAACCTCGTTCGCTTCATCTGTCCGTCCTTCCAATGGGCCGGACTCTAATCAAGCTTGGAGGAAAATCAGGGGGTCACGTCAGCCTTTGCCGAAGACCGCCCGCGCCTCAGCGAGCAGGAACAGTACAAGCGTCTGATCGCCGCCGAGCTCGCCCGGCAGAACCTGCCTCTAGGCCACCTCGCCGATCGCATCGGCCTGCTGCGCACCCGGCTTCACAAGATAATCCGCAAGACCGGGCTCCTTACCGAGGATTTGCGCGACCAGCTGTTCGCCGAGCTTGCGATCGATCATGTCCGCGCCAAGATCAGCGTTGTCTTGCTCCAGGATCCCGATGCCTATGCCGAGCAATCGGTGTTTCTTGCTGCCGAGGCGTTGAAGGCGTTCTACTACGAGGTTGCCACCTGCCGTTCCGGCGAAATCCATGTCGATCTGCGGCCGGCGATCATTCATTTGGCGCTGCACAAGACCTACGAGATGCTGCTCATCCACCAGGAGCGCGTGCTCGAGCATGATCGCGACTTGCAGGTGTGAAGCGGCCCCTTCGATCATGAGCCCTGAGGTTATTGAGGCCTGGACCAGGCTCTATGCGGCTGTCGGACTGTTGGCGGGGATTTGCGCCTTTTGCGCTGCCATCAAGACCCTGCATGATATCCGCGTCCGCGTGCTGGTGCTCCCCACGGGACCGTGGCTGCGCCGGCTGCTCGCGGTGCCCCGGATGTGGCTTCACTTCCAGCTCGCCTATCTTTGCGGCTTTCCGTCGATCCTCGCGATTGCGGTTCTCTACGCACACTACATCGGGTTCGGCGCGTTCGATCCCTGGTAGCTGACAAGCTCGACCGAGCGGTAGGGAGAGGCGCGCACCACTAGCATCGCCGCCGCACCGCGCTGGTTTGCGGTGACGAGTTCAGGGGTCCGCGCAGCAAGCCGGGCCCAGTTGGTGGTGATTGTGCGCACGTAGTGGCGGGTTTCCGGGATGGCTGGAATAAATCCAGCGCGCAGGGATTTGTGCTCGGGGCCGGCGTTGTAAGCCGCCAGCGCGAGGTCGATCCTGCCGAAACGGTCGATCTGCTGGCGCAGGTACCGGGCGCCAGCGCGCATGTTGGCGATGGGGTCGAATGGCATCGCGAGGCCCAATACCCGTGCGGTTCCGGGCATGATCTGCATCATGCCCATCGCACCTGCGCTGCTGATCGCCCATGACCTGTAACCGGACTCCTGCGAGATCACCGCATCCAGCAGGTTGGTGGAGAGGCCGTGCTCGCAAGCGATCGAGGCCATGATGCCGAAGTAGCGGGCCCGGCGGGTTTCTGCTTCGCGCGAAAGCCACCAAGTGATCGAATAGGCTGTGCGGTCACAATCGGCGAATTGCCGATCACTGACGTTGTAGGACTGAGCGCTCGCGAATTCGGATTTGCCCCAGTTGGGCATGAACTGCGGACTGAGCAGGTCTGCGCCAGTGCCCAAGCCCCGCGAGTTGAAAGCTCGCTGACCGGCTCTTGAGAAATGCGCAAACATTGCGCTGGCCACGTCTGCTACAGGCTCGGGGGGAAGCTCTAAGGGGCTTGGATCAGCTGCATTACCGCCTTTCAGCCTGAGCTGGGAGAAATCCTCGACGGCCGCTTCACGTGCATGGGACTGAAGCCCGAGCACAGCGGTGGCTGCAAAAATTATGAAACGCTTCACGTCACGCCTTTCGATGGCGTGCTATGCAGATGAGGTTGCGCGAAACCCAATTTAGGCGCGCCCCTTTGCCGCTGTCAATCCAGCCGACAGGCCAAGGACTCACTACGCAATAGAAATCTACGACTACGGCCCATAAATAACCGGTTTGGCTGTGCGAACTGCAATCAGAAGCCGCATAATAGCCAAGCATGCTGCCTCTATACGTTAGCAGGACGGGGTCGCGAAAGTCTCCAAATTGACGGCTGCTTGCCTTGATACAATCGACATCGCGCTCTTGCACGATTGGCGTACTTAGAACGCAGCTCTTTCGGCTCGCCTTGGGGCTGCCTTCCCTCGGCTCTGGAGACGACCCTCGGGCGGGAAACATTGCAGCCACGCGCGGCATCAGTGCCCCAACGGCATCCCGCCCGATCTCGACGGGCGCGGGGCCAACCAGATGAGGGCGGCGGCGAAGAGCAGGATGGCGCTGGTTGCCCAGAAGGTGTGGATGAGCGCCAGGGTTGTCGCCTCCAGATCGACCATGTTGCTGAGCACCTGCCGCACCTGATCGGACGGAAACCCGAGTCCCGCCAGGCTATCCTGCACGGCTTCCGGTTGCATCGCTCCGACGGCATCGCTCCGCGCCAGGCGCTGCGTGTCGCCCCAGTAGGAGAGCGTCATCGAGGTCGCTACCGCCGTTGCGATGGTCCGCATAAAGCTCTGAAGGCCGGCAGCCGACGCCACCTCATTGTCATCGACGGTGTTGAGGGTCAGCGACATGAGCGGAAGCATCATGAAGGTCACCCCCAATCCCTGAACCAACTGCGGAATGCTGAGAGTCCAGAAATCGGCGTCTGTCGTCCAGGTCGTTCGGACGAGCGTCATCGCCGCAATCCAGGCGATGCCGCCCGAGACCAGCAGGCGAGGGTCGAGGCGACTCATCAAGAAGGCCGCCAGTGGCGCTGTAAACAGTGCGCCGGTGGCGGAGAAAGATGACGACAATCCCGCTGAAGTCGCCGGGAAGCCGAGCCAGGCCTGTTGCCACTGGGGGACAATGACAAAACCCGCGAAATAGCCAGCAAATGCGAGCGACAGCACTGTCAGGCTGACGCTGAACCCCCGGTGTCTGAACACCCGCAAATCGACGATCGGATGATCTTCGCCTAGCTCCCAGATAACGAAGAGCAGAAGACAGACAAAGGAGGTGATCGAGAGCGCGACGATCATCGGGTCGGCGAACCAGTCATGGTTGCGGCCAAGGTCCAGCACGAGTTGCAGGCAACCCACCCAAAGGACCAGCAGGGAGAGTCCGATGAAATCGATGGGCTGGGTCTGCCGATCGGTTTCGACGGGCTTCAGCAACACGATACCCACGCCAATACAAAGGATCGCAACGGGCACGTTGATCAGGAATATCCAGTGCCAGCTGTAGTTCTCGGTAAGGTAGCCTCCGATCATCGGGCCAAGAGCTGGCCCCATCAACAGTGTGACAGCCCACATGCCCAAAGCCATGTTGCGCATTTCCGGCGGAAAGACCTTCAGGAGAAGCGTCTGCGACAGGGGCATCAGGAACGCGCCGAAGATCCCCTGGCCGATCCGGCACGCGACCAGCATCCCCATTGTGACGGAAATACCGCACAAGAAGGAAAGAATGCCGAAGCCGACCATGCTGACGACGAAGGTGCGCACCGAACCGAAACGTCCCGCGATCCACCCGGTCAAGGGAACGCAGATCGCTTCAGCTACCGCGTAAGAGGTGATGATCCAGGCCCCTTGCTCAAGCGTGATCCCGAGGCTGCCAGCGACATGCGGGATCGAGACATTGGCGATGGTCAGGTCGAGAATGACCATGAAATTGGCCAGCGCCAGCACCAGCCCGGCGGCCAATTGCCGCGACGGGGCAATGCCAGCGCTTTCGGGTTTGGCGCTACTCATCGTGCCTTACCTTCGAGAAACATCGATCTCGACTTCCATCGACAGCCCGACGCGCAAGGGATGTTTCCGCAGTTCGGCAGGATCGAGTTCGATCCGCACCGGCAGACGCTGGACGGTCTTGATCCAGTTGCCAGTGGCGTTCTGGGCCGGAATAACCGCCATCGACGATCCGGTTCCGCCAGCAAAGCCGGTGATCTTGCCATGATAGACGATGTCGCCACCGTAAAGGTCCGAGGTCAGGGTAACGGGCATGCCGATACGGACGCGGCCCAACTGGCTCTCCCTGAAGTTCGCATCGACATAGAGCTTGTCGACCGGGACGATGGTCATGATGATCTGTCCCGGGTTCAGTCGTTGCCCGACCTGAATTTGCAGACGGCTCACCACCCCCGAAACGGGTGCCCGGATTTCGGTGCGCTCAAGATCCAGTAGCGCCGCTTCGAGCCGCGCTTTGGCAGCCAGCACCGCAGGGTCGGTCTCAATGTTCGCGCCGCGCACCAGCGCGTCGTTGGCGGCAAATTGGCCCTGGGCGACACGGCGGGCCGAGGTAACTTCCGAAATCCCGCCGCGCGCGGCATCGAGTGCAGCGCTCGCGGCGGCATATGCCTTGCGCGCCTGGGTTACTTCCTCGCCCGAGACTGCGCCGCTGGCGGCCACGGACTCGCGGCGCTGAAGATCGATCCGGGCTTTCTCGAACTCGGCCTGCGCGGTGCGCAAACGCGCCTGAGCCTGGACAATAGCCGCACTCGATGTGTCGATCTGCGCCGACAGGGCACCGTTGGTCGCGACCGCCTGACCGAAACGGCGGCGGGCGGCGGCGAGGTCGGCCTGGGCCTGGGCTACGGCAATCCTCGCATTGGCCTGGTCGAGCCGGACCAGCACGTCCCCGGCCTTCACCTGCTGCGTATCTTCAACCAGAACCTCGATGGCCGATCCCGCGACAAGCGGCGTGACCTGCGCCATCTGCGCGTTCACATAGGCGTTATCGGTGCCGACATGATTCCGCGTAACCAGCAGGTACCATGCAGCCCAGGCAAGACCCACCACGCCAAGAGCGACCGCCAGCCGCTTGAGCCACGTTCTGCGCGTTGCCTTGCGCGCAGCGGAGAGTTCCGGATCGATCGCTGGCACTTCGGTTGCGGGTTCGGTCATTGGTCTGTCTGTCCTGCCGGTTGAGCGGGGGCGGAATCGAAGCCGCCGCCCAGCGCCCGGATCATCGCCAGCGTCGCGCCCCTTTCGTATGTCTCAAGTCCAATCACCATGAGCCGCAGGTCATGGACGCTGCGTTCGTTGGCGAGTACGTCGAGATAGCTGGACAGGCCCGCCTCGTAGCGGCGACGCACCAAAGCCAGGGCGTCCTCGCTCGCGGTCAGCGCGGCCTTTGCAGCCGCCAGCCGTTTGTCCGCGGCGTCGCGCTGGGTGACTGCATCGGCGACCTGCTGAAAAGCGGTGACCACCGTCTGGTTGTAGTTCGCGACTGCCTCGTCGTAGGCTGCCCAGGCGCCGCTGTATTGTGCCTTGATGGCGCCGCCTTGAAAAAGCGGCAGGCTAATCGCCGGACCGGCGCTCCCGAACAGCGACCCGGAATCGACCAGATTGCCGAGTCCCAGCGCTTGCAAACCGACCAGCGCCCTGAGGTTGATCGAAGGAAAGAACCCGGCTCGCGCGACCTTTACCTTGCTTGCCGCCGCCTCGACCCGCTCGCGCGCCGCGACGATGTCGGGACGTCGACCGAGCAGATCGGTCTTGATGCCCGCCGGAACACCGCCCGGAGTGGAGGGCGCAAGCGGCGGACGGGTGATCGATTGACCGCGGTCCGGCCCGGCTCCGACCAGCGCGGCAAGCTGGTTGCGGCGGATACCGATGTTCTCGGAGATCGCCGCGAGGTCGTGTTCCGCCAAGGCGACTTCGGCATCGGCGCGGCGCAAGCTCGCCAGGTTGTCGAGCCCGCTGCCGTGGCGCTGGGCGACAAGGTCTCGCGTCGACCGGCGATTGGCGAGTATCGACGCAGCATTTTCGTATTCGCGGTAGAATCGGCCCAGTTCGGCATAGGCGGCGGTGATCGCGACCGACAGCACGAGCCGGGCCTGCGCGGCATCGACCATCGCCGCGCGGGCCTCCGAGGTCGCCGCTGCATGGGCGGCGCGGTTGCGACCCCATAGGTCGAGGTCGAATCCGAATGTCAGCGAGGCCTGACCGTAGTCTTTCCAGCCATCGGGCAGGAATTGCGCGGGGAGGCCGTTGTTACCGCTTTGACGCCGCAGACCGCCCTCCGCTTCCGCCCCGATCGATGGCAGCCGCGCGGCTCCAGCCCTTTGCGCTTCGGATTCGGCCCGCTTGATCCGGGCTACGGCCACAGCGACCTGGGGCGAGTTGGCAAGACCCTCCTCGATCAGCGCAGTCAGTTGGGCATCGCCCGCCAGTCGCCACCATTGATCGGGTGGCCAGACGGTGTTGCCGCGCGCGGCGAGGGTCTGCGATGCCTCGATTGTATCGGCGTTCTCCATTGCCGGACGAACGCCGGCGTCGGGGACCGCAACGCAGCCTACGAGCACCAACGGCAGGGCGATGCCAGCCACGCGCATGGAACGGCTTGTCTTCGACTTGGGTTTTGGTTGCTCGGTAGATCGGGTCACGGCGCGCCGATAGCAGGTAGTAAATATTTTTACAATCTGTCTTGCAACAATAATGCTTCAAACGATCGCGTAGTTGCGCTATCACATGTCTCATGACTGACGCAGCGCAGCACGAACGGTTTGTTACCGAAGCGGATGAGCTGATCTTCCAGATCGAGGAGGTTCCACGCCGCCTCAGGCGCATGTTTACGGTTTCGATGGCCGCGTTCGACATGACCACTCCGCAATGGCGGGCGCTGTCGTATATCATGCGCACGCCCGGCTTGAACCAGACCATGCTCGCGCGACAACTGGATCTCGAACGGGCTTCAGTGGGCCATATCGTCGATCAGCTCGAAGCGGCAGGCCTTGCTGAACGTCGCGCGGCCGGGGGAGACCGGCGGGTTTGGACCTTGCACCCCTTGCCGAACGCAATCGAAATCCTCCCCTCGGTGCGTAAGGTCGCCGATCGACTATATCTGGAATTGCTCCGCAACGTCCCCCTTGAGGACATCGACCAAATGCGCTCCACGCTCTCCAGGATGGCAGCCAATATCAGTGGTCTAGACCCGGACTGAAGTCGGTTTGGGCTGGCAACAATGCCCGTTACATATTGTAGGCCCCGCGACCGCTGGCGACCAGCGTCCCGGCCTCGTCGTGAATGCGCACGTCGGCAACGCTTAGCGATTTCCCGGCCTTGATCAGGCGCCCTTCGGCATGAAGCGTCTGGCGGCTCGCTGCCCGATGGTAATCGACCCTCAGGTCGGCTGTGGATTTGCACATGTTGCCTGAGGCCAGGACTGCATAGAATCCCGTCAGATCGATCAACGAGGCGAGAATTCCACCGTGCATCGACGGGAGCGTGGGGTTGGAGATCATCTCATCCCGCCATGGCATTTCGATCAGGATGTGCTCTGCGTCAGCTTCGACCATCCGCAAGTTCAGCCAGCGGTGAAACGGCGCGACCAGCAGGGCGCGGTTGAGCTCTTCCAGCGTCATGCAATCGTCTCCGGTTCGGACTGGCTTTCGAGGAATTCGATGATGGCCCTGCTGAACACGTCGTTGTCGTCGCCGACAACCATATGTCCAGCGCCCGAGACGTCGGTGAAGCGCGCGCCAGGCACCATCGCGCAGAACCGCTTCGCAGCCTCCATGGAAATCAGGTCGCTCGATCCGCCCCGCACCAGGTGGACCGGTAGCGAGAGGACGCTTGCCGCCGCCTGGGCTTGGGCATAGTCCTGTTCGCGCCGCCCGGTCATCCCGCTCAGAAAGCCGGGATCCCAATGCCAACGATAACGCTGGTCCGGGTCGAGACGGAGATAGCTCTTCAGGCCCTCGCTGGCGCCGCGCTTCTCGCGGTTCGGCATATAGTCCGCGATCGCCTCTGCGGCTTCGTCGTATGACGCGAAGCCGCGCTCCACATGGGCGTTCATGAAGCCGACAATTCGTGAAACACCCTCCGGGTCCATATCCGGAGTGACATCGACCAGCGTCAGCGACGCAAAGCTACCCGGTCGCACCGCCCCTTCCGCCACCAGCGCCGCCAATCCGCCAAGCGATGCGCCGATGACATGCGGCCGCTGGTTCAGCTTGTCGCAGACCGCGAGGATATCCTTGCCGAAATCGGCAAAGCGGTATTGGTCCGGGGCTGCCCAGTCGCTCTCGCCATGGCCGCGCATGTCGATCGCAACCGAGCGAAAGCCGTGCTGCGCCAATTGCTGCATCGTCTTGCGCCAGGTGCGCCGGGTTTGCCCTCCGCCATGCGCCAGTAATACGGGCGGCCGACCATGACCATCGCCGACAAGGCTTGCCGCGATGGAGATGCCGCCGCTTCCGTCAATCGTCATGTGCATGGCGTCTTGCTCAGTGCTGAAGCTCGGGCAGATGCAGCACCAGCCCATCGAGTTCGGGGACCATCGGAATCTGGCACGCGAGGCGGCTGGTTTCGGTCGTTCCCTCGGCAAACTGGATCAGATCGCTCTCCATGCCGCCTTCTTCCGGCGGCCCGACCCGATCCATCCAGGCCTGATCGACATGGACATGGCACGTGGCGCAGGCACAGACCCCGCCGCAATCGCCATCGATCCCCGGTACACTGTTGAACAGGGCGGCTTCACGGGCGCTGAGGCCCTCGTCTATTTCAACCGACCGACGTGTGCCGTCGGCGGAAACAAAAGTTACGTTGATCATATGGAAGTTCCGTATTTGTAACGAGCCAAGCCTTCAGTGCGCGTGAAGTTTCACCGGCAGCCGGGTAATCCCGCGCACCAGATTGGACAGCAGCCGCTCCGGCTCGCCAACAACTTCGACGAAGCGAAAGCGCTTGAGGATCTCTTCCCAGATGATGCGCAGTTGCAATTCGGCCAGACGGTTGCCCATGCAGCGGTGGATGCCGAACCCGAAGGAGAGGTGGTGGCGCGGATTTTCGCGATCGATGATGAATTGGTCGGCCCGGTCGATCACGGTTTCGTCGCGGTTGCCCGAGAGATACCACATCACCACCTTGTCGCCTTTCCTGATCTGCTTTCCGCCGATTTCGGCGTCTTCCAGCGCGGTACGGCGCATGTGGGTCAGCGGTGTCTGCCAGCGGATGATCTCGGGAATCATGCTGGAAACGAGCGCCGGATTGTCCCGCAATTTCTGATATTCGCCCGGGTTCTGGTTGAGCGCCAGGACCCCGCCACTGATCGAATTGCGGGTGGTGTCGTTGCCGCCGACAATCAGCAGCAGCAGGTTGCCGAGAAATTCGAGGAACGGCATGTCGCGGGTTGCGGGCGAATGCGCCATCATCGAGATCAGGTCGTTGCCGCCGGGCTTGTCGATCCGTTCCTCCCACAGGCCCTTGAAATACATCGCACACTGGATGAGTTCCTCGCGGCGCTGTTCGAACGATTCGACGATGCCGGTTTCCGGTGACGCGGTGGTGACGTCCGACCAGCGGGTCAGCTTGGCGCGCTCGTCCCAGGGGAAATCGAAGATCGTCGCAAGCGTCATGGTGGTAAGTTCGACCGACACCAGCTTGACCCAGTCGATCTCCTCGCCGACCGGCAGTGAATCGAGGATCGCGCCCGCCCGTTCGCGGATGATCGGCTCAAGCAGAAGCAGGTTCGATGGTGCAACCACCGGGCTTACCGCCTTGCGCTGCTGGTCGTGCTTGGGCTGATCCATCGCGATGAACATTTCGAGTTCAAGCGCGCCCTCGACGCTATGCATGTCCTGAACCGAGATGCCGCCAAGCTTGGCTTCCGACGAAAAAACCTTGTGATTGGTGTCCACCGCCATGATGTCGTTGAATTTTGTTACCGACCAATAGGGCCCGAAGCGACTCGCAGCGCAATAATGGACCGGATCCTCTCGCCGAAGCCTGGTAAAATATTCCCCGACGGTGTCATTCTGGAAGAGGTAAGGATTCGCAACGTTGATCGCTTCCAGCGGGATAGACTCGACGGAATCGTAGTGGACTCTGTCCTCGTTTGCCGCAGTCGCCATTAATCAGACCTTTCTCAATGCCGCCACCTAAGGCCGAACGATGCTTGCCGTCAATAAAGATTATCATCTTTGAACGCCTTCCTCAAGACCCCGGTCACGGTGGAAATGTCTATTCACTACCACAAATGGCCGCAATTGGCCCATTTCTGGTGCGCCTGCCATTGCCTCCAAGACAGCTCTAGACACGCCCGCTAATTAATGCTTATACGCTTTTATGGCTTTTGCTCTATCTCGTTCACCGAAACACAATGCGGCCTCGACCACCAAGGCGAAGCTCGCACTTCAGGTCGCGCAAGCCATCGTTTCCGATATCCAGCTTAACGCCCGCGAAGCCGGAGACCGGCTACCGCAGGAAGAAGACATGCTGGCGCGCTATGAAGTCGCGCGCGCGACCTTGCGAGAGGCGCTCAGGTTTCTCGAACTGCAAGGGGTGATCCATCTGCAACTTGGTCGCGGAGGCGGGCCAGTTGTGTCGCGGCCCCAGACCCGCGATTTTGCGAGTTCTCTGTCGTTGATCCTGCAATTCATGGATACCGATCTGCAGGCCCTGCTCGAACTGCGTGAAGCAATTGCACCCGATATGGCAGCGAGGGCGGCGTTGCGGGCGACTATCGCCGATCTCGCCGCGCTTGGCGATTGCTACGCTCAGCTCGAGCGCGACCGCGATACCGCTGCATTCGAGGAAACCAACCGGCGCTTTCACGATTTGCTGGGTTGGGCCAGCGGCAACCCGACGTTTGGATTGCTCACATCGGCACTGCATTTGCTGACTCGCGATCTCGCGGTGGGATTGGGCTATTCCGCACAGGAGCGGATCAACCAATTGCGCTGCCTTGCGCGCGTGCTGAACGCGCTGCGCCTGCGTGATGCCGATGGTGCGCGCCGGCACATGGAGCGGCTCGTCAAGGGATCGTCGGAATATCTGGCGGCCCGCAGCCCCGAGCTCGTTACGCAAAAGGTCAGGTGGGGAGACCCGGGCTAGCCCAGAACTTTTGGAGAGGACAATGGCACTGAACAGTCGAATCTGCGGAATGCTCAAGATCGAGCATCCGATCCTGCTGGCCGGCATGGGCGGCGCCAGCGTGCCAAGGCTGGCCGCGGCGGTATCCAACGCCGGCGGGCTGGGCGTTCTGGGCGCGGCGGCCTGCTCGCCTGAACGGCTGCGCAGCTGGATCCGGGAAACCCGCGCGCTGACCGACAAGCCATTCGGGGTCGATACTTTGCTGCCCGCTTCGGTGCGCCGGGGCAAGGCACCGGAAGCCGGGGCGGCTCCTACGGATCCGATGGCGGTGTTCGGCGAGTATCAACAATTCGCGCGCGACTTCATGGCCCGCGAAGGGCTGGGCGAAGTCGATGCCGCCGCGGCAATGCGCGCCGCAGCCGGGGCGGAAAGCGAAGGCGGTCCGCCGCTGTTCTCAAAAGAATTCTTCGAAGCGCAGATGGAAGTGGTGATCGAGGAAAAGGTGCCTGTCTATGCGGCGGGACTGGGAAATCCCGGTCCGTGGATGGACCGCTTGCACGCCAACGGCACGGTAGTGATGGCGGTGGTCGGCAAAGTCAAACACGCCATACAGGTGGTCGAGTCCGGGATCGACATGATCGTCGCGCAGGGCCACGACGGCGGCGGTCACAATTCGCCGATCGGGACGATTTCGCTGATCCCGCAGGTGGTCGACGCCGTGGGCGACCGGGTTCCTGTGCTGGGTGCCGGTGGCATAAGCGACGGGCGGGGTGTTGCAGCGGCCTTCATGCTGGGCGCCGAGGGCGCCTGGGTGGGAACGGCCTTCTTGGCGACCGAAGAGGCTGGAATCGAGGACTTCCAGAAACAGGCCATAGCCGAAGGCGGCGATGGCGACACTGTGGTCAGTCGCTCGATCACTGGCAAACCGGCCCGGATGATCGCCAACAAGTGGGCCAATGCCTGGATCGAAGCGGGCAAGGAGCCGCTCCCCATGCCCTACCAATCGATGATTGCCGGCCCGGTCATGGCTGCAGCGATCCGCGACAAACGCATGGATGTGCTCCCCGGGTTTGCCGGGCAGGGCATTGGGCTGATCAAGGCGGTGCGCCCCGCTGCCGAGGTGATGCGCGATCTGGTTTCCGATGCCGAGCGGGCGTTGGCCGGAGCCAAGCGGTTTGGGTGATTTGGCCGCATCGAAATGGCAAGCGAGGCGAAGATGCAGGGACAAGAACTGAAGCGCAGGATCCGCCCGGGAGAGGCGCTCTCGGCGATGAAGATCCTGCTCCGCGACAAGGAAGATACCGCACAGGTATTCAGGATTGTCGAGGCCTTGGCTGGAAACAGCTATTATCGCCATTTCAGGCGGTTTGCGGGATCCGAAGGCGGGAGGCGCATCCTGGCCTGCCGTAGCAATCTGCTCGATCGCCTGCGCGACCGCGAACGGTTGGCGCGCTGCCCGAAGGGGAGCCTGGGACAGCAATATCTGGCCTTTGTCTATGGCGAAGGCCTGAGCGCTGAAGGCCTGGTTGAGGCGAGCGAGGAGGGTGGTGTCCGGTCCTTCATCGACCCAGATGTTGCCCTGTTCCGCAACCGGATCAGGGATTCGCACGATCTCTATCACGTTGTCACCGGTTACGGGCGAGATGGGCTGGGCGAAATTTGCGTGCTGACCTTTGGCAACGCCCAGTTCCACAACCACGGCATCGGCTTTCTGCTGCTGCTCGGACTGCTCAAATCAAGACGTGAGCATCCCGGATTACCGGTACTGGGCCCGATGATCGAGGCTTGGCGGCGCGGGCGTGCGGCCAAGAACTTTCCCGAGATACAGTGGGAAGAACTGCTGGATCGTCCGCTCGAAGAGGTTCGCGCGTCGCTCAGTTTGGCTCCCGCGCTGCGATACAGAAGGGCCGAACCCGAGTCCAAGCGGATCGAGGTCGAATTCCAAGTCCGCCGCGAACTCGCCATGCAACGACAAAGAGACCTGGAACCGGCATGACCTTTTCCGACAAGACAGCTATCACCGGGGTTGGCGAGACTGATTTCGTCAAGGGCACTGAACGCACCGCCGTCGACATGATGCTGGAGGCTGCGCGCAAGGCGATTGCCGATGCCGGGCTCAAGCCTTCGGACATCGACGGCATGGTGCCGCCGCCGATCTATACCACGAGCGAGGAGCTGGCCGCCAATCTCGGGATCGACGTGCTGCGCTATGCGGCGACGGTGCACATGGGCGGCGCCAGCCCGACCACCGCGCTGCAGAACGCCGCGATGGCGATATCCGCCGGGCTGTGCGATCACGTGCTGGTCACGCTGGGTTGGAACGGCTTTTCGGCGCTGCGGCCCAAACCGGGCGCGCCGCCGACCCGGTCGATGAACATGAACACCCTGACCAACACCATCCAGGGCTACTACATTCCTTACGGCGTATTCCTGCCGGTGCAGATGTACGCCTGGCTGGCGATGCGGCATTCACAGCTTTATGGGGTGGGGCCGGAAGCAACCGCCGCCATCGCCCTGGCTTGCCGCAAGCACGCCCAGCTCAATCCCAAGGCGTTCACCTACGGGAAGCCGCTGGACCGTGAGACCTATCATGCGGCGCGGTGGATTTCGGAACCGTTCCGGCTTTACGATTGCTGTCTCGAAACCGACGGGGCCTGTGCGGTGGTGGTCTCACGGCTCGATCGCGCGCGCGACCTGCGGCACGTTCCGGTGACGATCGCGGGCGCTGCCGAAGGCCATCCTTATCCCGCCGATGATATTCCGTCCCGGCCCGATCCGTTCAAGATCGGCCTGTCCTATGCCGCGCCCAAGGCTTTCGAGATGGCCGGGGTGTCGCGTAGCGACATGGATTTCCTCCAGGTCTACGATTGCTTTACCTACGTGGTGCTGCTCCAGCTTGAGGCGATGGGCTATTGCGAGCCGGGCGGCGCGCTCGATTTCGTCAAGGATGGCCAGATCGAGCTTGGCGGGAACTTTCCGCTCAACACGCACGGCGGCCTGCTCAGCGAAGCCCACGTCTGGGGGCTCAACCACGTGGTCGAAGCGGTGCGCCAGCTGCGGCACGATTGCGGCGAGCGGCAGGTCGAAGGGGCGCAGACCGGGCTGGTCACCGGCTGGGGCGATCTGGGTGACGGCAGTGTTGCCATCTTGCGGAGGTTTGGCTGATGGACGAAGATCTTTCTCCCAAGGCGCGCGCCGCGGCCGCCGCTGCGCCGGCCAAGCCGCGGCCTCGCCCGCAAGACCCGGTCGAGCAGGAATTCTGGAAGCGGTGCCAGGATGGGCACCTCTACTTCCAGAAATGCGGGGGTTGCGGTTCGTGGCGGCACTTGCCGCGCTACATGTGCGCGCGTTGCGGCTCGCCTGACTTTGCGTGGGAACAAAGCTCGGGCAAGGGCACGGTGTTTTCGTGGACCGTGGTGCATCAGGCGCTGCACCCCGCCTTCGCGGCGGACATTCCCTATGTCGCCGCAGTGGTCGAGCTCGTCGAGGGGGTCCGCATGGCCACCCGGCTGATCGATTGCCCGATCGACGCTGTCCGGCTCGACCTGCCGGTGGCACTCGCGTTCGAAACCATCGGGGAAGACTTTCGCTTGCCCGTCTTCCGGCCGGCCTGAAAGGACGCTGTGCAATGGACCTGAGTTATGGCCCCGAGTATGAGACGTTCCGCGAAGAGGTGCGCGACTTCATCGCCGTCAATCGCCATCTCGCACCAAAGAATGCCGGTCGTGCGGCCCGCCCGTCGAAAGAAGGCGTGGCCTGGCAGAAGCTGCTGATCGAGCATGGCTACACCGCGCGCACCATTCCGCGCGAATACGGCGGGTTCGGGGCCGAGCCCGACATTCTCAAGTCCCGGATCATCGCCGAGGAGTTTGCGCGCGCCGGTGTGCCCGGCGGACTCGCCAATCAGGGCATTTCGATGCTGGTGCCGACCTTGCTAGAACTTGGCACCGAAGAACAGAAACGCCGCTGGATCCAGCCGACGCTGGCGGGCGAAGTGGTGTGGTGCCAGGGCTATTCCGAACCCGGATCGGGATCGGACCTGGCAAGTCTCAAGACCAACGCTCGGGTCGAGAACGGTGAATTCGTCATCAATGGCCAGAAGATCTGGACCAGCACCGCCAAGGAAGCGGACATGATCTTCTGCCTGGTGCGGACCGAAGGAGACGCCGCCAAGCACCAAGGAATCAGTTACCTGATTTTTCCGATGAGCACGCCCGGGATCGAGGTGCACCCGCTGAAAACTATGACCGGCCATGCCGAATTTAACGAAACCTTCTTCACCGACGTGCGCGTCCCGGTCGATCAGATCGTTGGCCAGCGCGGGCAGGGCTGGTTCGTCGCCAACGCCACGCTCGGGCATGAGCGCGGGATGCTGGGCGATCCCGACGCGCTCGAAAACCGGCTAGTCGGCCTGATCCAGCTAATGAAGGCGGAACAACTCGGCGGCGCGCGCTTGATCGACCTTCCGGCCTTCCGCGACCGGCTCGTTGCGCTCCAGGCGGAAGTTGCGGCGATGAAGTACAACGGGATGCGGATCCTCTCGAACCAGATTAAGGGCGAGCCGGGCGGAATGGCCAAGCTGATCGTCAAGCTCCAGGCCTGCGAACTGGCGCACCAGATTTCTGCTCTGGCGATTGACGCACTGGGCGAACTGGGAATTCTCTATCACGGCAGCGCCCACGAACGCGCAAACGGCAGCTGGCAGTGGAATTACATGTTTCAGCTGGGCCTGATCATTGGCGGCGGCACCGCGCAGATCCAGAAGAACATCATCTCGGAGCGCGGTCTCAACATGCCACGCGAACCACGTCTGGACCTGCCCAAAAGACCGTCCGCACAAGGAGGGCAGTGATGGACTTCGGACTTTCGCAAGAGCAGCAGATGCTGGCTGAAAGCGTCACACGCCTGTTGCGCGAGCTCTGCTCGCTGGATCAGGTCCGCCAGGTTGCAGAGGGAGGCAGCGCAGTGAGCGCGCAAACCCAGGCCGCACTTGCCGAGATGGGACTGCCCGGACTGGTGGTGCCAGTGACATATGGCGGCCTGGGCATGGGGATGCTCGATGCGGCGATCGTCGCGACCGCAATGGGTGAGGCTGTGGCCCCGGTGCCGTTTGCTGGCCGCTATGTGATGGCGCCGCTCGCCCTGATCGAGGCCGGTACCGAGGCGCAGAAAGAGCAATGGCTTCCACGGATTGCTTCGGGCGAGGTGAGTTTCGGCGTTGGGGTACAAGAACTGATCAGCAGCCGTGATGGTTCGGGCCTGCGCTGCACCGGCGGCAAGCTGACAGGCGCGGCACTGTTCGTGCTCGATTGCGAGGACGCCGATCATTTTCTGGTCGCCGATGAATTTGGGCGGCTGCATATCGTATCGGCACAGGCCGAGGGGTTGGAACTGATTGCTCTCAAGACGATCGACGCGACGCGCGCGGTGGGCGAACTGCGGCTGGCCTCGACTCCAGCGGAAGGATTGGTCGATGATGGCGGGGCGGTGGCGCGACGGGTGATCGCTGCGGGTCGCATCCTCCTCGCGGCGGATAGCCTGGGCGGAGCTGATGCGATGATCGCCCAGGCGGTAGTCTATGCCGGGCAGCGCGAACAGTTCGGCCGAGTGATCGGCAGCTTCCAGGCGGTCAAGCACATGTGCGCCGAAATGGCCGCGAAAATCGAGCCGTGCCGGTCGCTGGTCTGGTACGCAGGCCATGCCTTCGATGCGGTCCCAGCCGAAGCGGAACTGGTCGCCTGTCACGCCAAGTCGCACACCGGCGAGGTCGGCCGCTTCGTCGCCCGGGCCGCGATCGAGGTGCATGGCGGGATGGGTTTCACCGACCTTTTGGGGCTGCATTACTGGTTCAAGCGCATCGGCTTTGACCGACAGGTTCTAGGCGGCCCTGAAGCGGTCCGTGAAGAGGCGGCGATGCTGCAAGGCTGGACCGCAAGAGCGGACTGACAAAGCGAGAGGACAGTTCCAATGGCGCAGTGGAATCTTGGCGACATACTAGACGCGGTCGAGCCCGCCCTTCCGGCAGACACACCGGCCTTGATCCACGGCACGCGCGTCGTCACCTGGGCTGAAATGGGCGCGCGGTCGAACAATATCGCGCGCTTCCTTACGGCGAACGGCATTTCGCCCGGAACCAAGGTCGCGTTCTATATGCGCAACCGCCCCGAATACGGCGAATTGATGGCAGCCTGCTTCAAGGGCCGGTTCACTCATGTGAACATCAACTATCGCTACCGCCCTGAAGAGGTGTTCTACATCTTCGACGATTCGGACAGCGAAGCCATTTTCTACTGCGCCGAGTTTCGCGATTGCATCGTCGAATTGAAAGACCGGTTGGCCAAGGCCAAGGTCTTCGTAGAAATCGGCGACGCGGCTGCAAAGGCATCCTTTTCGCTGGCCTATGAGGACCTTGCCGCTGCGGGGGATGGATCGCCGCTGGGGATCGAGCGATCGCCGCATGACGAACTGTTCATATACACCGGCGGGACGACCGGAATGCCAAAGGGCGTGGTTTGGCGCCACACCGATATGCGCGAAGCTCAACTCGATGCGCAGCGCTTACTCGCGCCTGTACCGGAAAGCCTTGACGAAGCCGTCGCCATGATCCGCGCCGAGGGCCCCGGGCGGATGACTTTGCCGGCTTGCCCGATGATGCACGGAACCGGCTTCATCACCGCGATCGGAACGCTCGCCTCGGGTGGATGCCTTGTCACTCTCGATAATATATCACTTGATCCGGTCGAACTCTGGGAAGCGGTCGAACGAAACAAGGTGCAGTCGATCGCGATCGTCGGCGACGCGTTTGCCAAGCCGATGCTCAAGGCCCTGGATGACAATCAGGGCCGGTTCGAAACGTCTAGCCTGATAACCATCGTCTCGTCAGGTGTGATGTGGAGCAAGGAGGTCAAGCAGGGCCTGATCCGGCACATTCCGCAAGTTGCCCTGATGGACAGCTTCGGGGCTTCGGAGGGACTTGGCTTCGGTCGTTCGGTCACAACTGCCGCAGGGACCACGGAGACCGCAAAGTTCACCATTGGCAGCTCTTGCGACGTGTTCGACGAGAACGACAAGCTGGTCCATCCGGGGACTGGCGTACCGGGCTTCATTGCCCTCAAGGGTCCGATCCCGCTGGCCTACTACAAGGATCCCGAAAAATCGGCACGAACCTTCAAGACCATCAACGGAGTTCGCTACTCGATCCCTGGGGATTGGTGCACGGTCGAAATGGATGGCAGCTTAACCTTGCTTGGGCGGGGTAGCATCTGCATCAATACCGCTGGTGAAAAGGTCTATCCCGAAGAGGTCGAGGAAGTACTCAAGACCCATCCGGCAATCGAGGATGCGCTTGTTGTAGGTGTGCCCGATGACAAATGGGGGCAAGCAGTAACTGCGGTGGTTTACCTCGCCTCTGGCACGACGTTCGATGAATCGGCTGTCAAGGAGCACGTCCGCAGCAAGCTGGCGGGTTACAAGACTCCCAAGGCGGTTTTCGCAACCGCGATGGCGCTACGTGCGCCGAACGGAAAGGCGGACTACAAGAGCGCGGCAGAGCTTGCTGCCAAGCTGAGCCACGCGCAGTGAGCGCACCTGATCCGAATTACGATGCGCTGATCATCGGCGCGGGCTTTAGCGGCGTCTACCTGCTCCACCGGCTGCGTCAGGCCGGGTTCCGGGTCAGGCTGATCGACGCCGCAGCTGAACCCGGCGGTATCTGGTACTGGAACTGCTATCCTGGTGCCCGGGTCGATTCGCACGTTCCAATTTACGAATTCTCGCTGCCCGAATTGTGGCAGGACTGGACTTGGAGCGAACGGTTCCCGGGCGGCGGCGAATTGCGAAAATACTTTCGCTACGTTTGCGACAAACTGAATCTGTGGCCCGCCATGGCGATGGGAACGCGTGTGTCGGGAGCCCACTTCGACGCTAACAGCAATGTCTGGCGCATAGATACCACGCAAGGAGAGCAGATCAGCGCCCGGTTCCTGCTGCCGTGCGCAGGCTTCGCGGCCAAATCCTATACCCCGGACATTGCTGGCTTGGAGACCTTCGAAGGCGAACAGCACCACACCGCGCACTGGCCGCAGGGCGGCCTTTCGTTTGCCGGAAAGCGGGTAGCGATCATCGGAACCGGGGCGAGCGGCGTGCAGGTGGCGCAGGAAGCCGCGCGCGACGCCGCGCAGCTGACTCTGTTCCAGCGTACTCCGATCCTGGCTCTGCCGATGCAGCAGCACAGTTTGAGCATCGAACAGCAGACCTGGGAAAAACCTGGCTACCCCACCCTGTTCGCGGCGCGGGCGCATTCGAACGGCGGTTTCGATGCCGATCGAATGGAGGTCAGCGCACTCGACGTCGATGACGCGGAGCGCACGGCGACCTTCGAACGGTTATGGCAAGCCGGCGGCCTGAGGTTTTGGTACAACAACTTCTCCGACCAGTTGACCAATGAACGGGCCAACCGGTTCGCCTACGATTTCTGGCGCGATAAGGTCCGTGCGCGGATTGCCAGTGCGTCCCTGCAAGAGGCGCTGGCGCCAATGGAGCCACCGCATCCCTTTGGCACGAAACGTCCCTCGCTTGAGCAGAACTATTACGAGATATTCGCGCAGGAAAACGTGTCGCTGGTCGAACTCAAGCGCAATCCGATCATGCGCGTGGTCCCAACCGGCATCAAGACCGCGAGCGGCCTGATCGAATGCGACATCATCGTGTTCGCCACGGGTTTCGATGCCGGCAGCGGCGGACTGATTGACATGAAGGTTCGCGGCATCGAAGGCTTTGACCTTGGCGAAGCGTGGAAGGAGGGGGTCCGCGCGTATCTAGGCAATTCGGTTTCCGGATTTCCCAACATGCTCTTCCACTACGGCCCGCTGAGCCCGTCCGGATTTTCGAACGGTCCGACCGCCGCCGAACTTCAGGGTGACTGGACAACGGATTTCCTCGTTCACCTGAGAAACGAAGGGTTCACGCGGTTTGAGCCCGATCCCGCGGCAGAGCGCGAATGGACCGAAATGGTCGAACAGATCGGCGCGATGACGCTCTTTCCCAAAGCCAAGTCCTGGTACATGGGCGATAACATTCCAGGCAAGAAGCGCCAGCTGATCAACTTCCCGAGCGTATCAACCTACGCCCAGATCTGTGCCGACGTTGCCGCAAATGGCTATCGCGGCTTCAGTCTCGTTTCTTGAACATTCTGATCGGAAAATACCTTGTCGAGTGACATAACGAACGGTCTTGGCGATATCGATCCGGAATGGGCCCCGAACCCTGAAGAACTGCCCCGCTGGTTTGTCGATGCCCTTGCCGTTCCGCGCGAGGAAGGCTTCGTTGAGGTTGATGGCACGGGGATCCACTATTTCCGGTGGGGGCAGCGCGGTAAGCCACCCGTGCTGATGACTCACGGCTTCCTCGCCCACGCCCGCTGCTTTGCCTTCATCGCGCCATTCCTTGCGAACGATTACGACGTCGTAGCCTACGACCTGTCCGCAATGGGCGACAGCGCGGTGCGCGAAAATTGCGACATGGCCGCGCGCGGCCGGGAAATGATCGGCGTGGCGTGGGCGCTGGGCCTGTTCGATGCTGACCGGAAACCGGCGATCGTCGCGCACAGCTTCGGTGCCAGTGTCGCGCTGGAGGCGCTTGAACAATTGCCTGGCGGCTTTGCCGGTGCAGCCACTTGCGACATGATGACCCTGCGCCCCGCCATGCTCGAAGCATTCTGGGCAGGCGGCCACACCAGCCCGGGTTCAGGCAATCCCGACAAGCCGCAGCGCATCTACCCGGACTTTGCGACTGCCCGCAGCCGCTACAAGCTCTCGCCGCCGCAGCAAGTGGGGGAACCGTTCCTGATGGACTATATGGCCTATCATTCCTTGCGCCGGGTCGAAGGCGGCTGGAGCTGGAAGTTCTCGCCTGCGGTGTTCAATCGCGACAATTCGCGTGCCGATTGGCTAGCGATCGGCCCTAAACTGGTTTCGGCACCGGGGCGAAAGGTGATCGTGCATGGCGAGGAAAGCCTGTTGTTCACGCGAGACTCGCGGAATTTCGTGCACGAGCTTGGCGGAACCGACATCCCGATCATCGCGATACCCAATTCACGACACCATTTGATGCTGGATCAGCCCTTGGCATTTCTTGCCGCGATCCGATCGGTGCTAGGATGCTGGCTTTGGCCGCCCGGTTGATCGGCAGCTAGAAATCAACGTGAGTTCAAGATTCTAAAAAAGTGAGGAGGATTATATGTTGAAATCTAATGGTTTTCATTTGATCGCGTTGTCGGGATCATGCAGCCTATTAGCGATAGCGAGTCCCGCTCTGGCCCAGCAAACCGCCGGGGGTGAGGCAAATGTGAGCGAGCAGGTCGAGCAGCAAGCGGCGGGTGGAGAAATCGTGGTCACCGCAACCCGCCGTTCGGAAACCCTCTCCAAGGTTCCGCTGGCGGTTACCGCCGTTAATGCTCAATCGTTGCAGAATTCCGGCGCAAGCGATATTCGGCAACTTGGCCAGCTCGCACCTTCCTTGATGGTCTCTTCGACAGGAACCGAAGCTAACGGCTCGGCGCGCGTTCGCGGCGTGGGGACAGTCGGGGACAATCCGGGCCTTGAAAGTTCGGTCGCGGTATTCATTGATGGCGTCTACCGGTCTCGGTCCGGCGTTGCCTTGTCGGAACTTGGCGAGGTCGAGCGGATCGAAGTGCTGCGCGGACCGCAGGGCACACTGTTTGGCCGGAATGCATCGGCTGGCTTGATTCATGTGATCAGCAAGAAGCCATCCTTCACCTTCGGAGCGAACGCCGAGGCCAGCTATGGCAATTATGATTATTGGCGCCTGGCTGGTTCGATAACCGGCCCTTTGACCGATACACTCGCGGCAAAGATTGAGGGCGTATACGCCAAGCGCGACGGCTTTTATAACGATGTGAACACAGGAAAGGATGTTAACAACCGCGACCGCTATTTCGTGCGCGGGCAATTTCTGTTCGAACCGACGGATGCGACCAGCATCAGGTTGATCGGCGATTACACGCACCGTGAAGAAGCATGCTGCGGCGCAGCATATATCGATGCGGCCTTCAACCCGCAGATCGGAGGCCTCAACGATCCGACACAGAACAATATCGTCAAGGTTCTGATCGATCTCGGCCAACAGCCCCAGGCATTTAGCGATCCGTTCAGCCGCAAGATCTGGACATCCCCGGCCCATCCGATGGGCGGAACCATCAACGATGGCGGCGTGTCGCTTGAGGTCAATCACGATTTCGGCGCGGCAAAACTCACCTCCATCACGGGCTACCGCGAGTTCAAGAGCGAGCAGGAAGGCGATAGCGATTATTCCACGGTTGATCTGCTCTACAGGGCTCCTGGCTCTTTCCGGCAGTTCAAGACCTTCACCCAGGAATTGCGCCTTCAGGGTTCAGCCTTCGACGATAAGCTGGATTGGCTGGTTGGGGGCTATTTCGCGGACGAAAAGCTGAATGTCGACGATGCGCTGCGCTTTGGCAGCCAATACGGACGCTTCGCCGCCTGCCGGATCGTTTCGGGCGGAGGCCTCGCGGGCTTCTACGATCCTGCAAGCACCGGTTGCCTCAGTGCAACCGGCCGGACTGTCGTGGGAAGTTTTGGCGCTGACATTATCAATGGCTTTGATCGCCTCGATTCGATCCGCAACGTCGGTACGACGATGGATTCGTACCACCAGCATTCCAAGAATTATGCGATGTTCACGCACAACATCATCACACTTGCCGATGAATTGAAGTTGACGCTTGGCGCGCGTTACACGTGGGAAGACAAGAGCCTCGACGCCACCTTTGGCAACAACAACACGATTTGTCCGGCATTGCAGGGAACCTTGATCGATGATCTTTCCAGCGCCAACGCCACGGTTCGCACGCTAGCCGGATCGCTCCTCAGCCTGGGCTGCCAGGGGAACTCGACATCCGAGGTGAACGGGGTCTCGATCAACGGCCAGCGCAGTGAAGGTGAATTCACCTATACGGCGGGCCTCTCCTATCAGGTCCGCCCAGAGGTAATGATCTATGCCAACTATTCAAAGGGATACAAGGCGGGTGGGTTCAATCTCGATCGATCTGCCCTTAAGTCGCCAATCATGCCATTTGCGGCAGGTGGCGGCGCGCAGGCCTATGTCCACAACCTCATGTTCGATCCGGAATATGTCAAAGCCTATGAGGTGGGTCTGAAGTACAGCTCGCGGGAATTCAGCCTGTCCGTGACAGGATTTCGGCAGGAGTTCAGCAACTTCCAGTTGAACACTTTCGCCGGCGCGGTTTACATCGTTCAAACGGTCAACGGTTGCAAGGCTAGCCTGGGCGGTGCGGACAGGGACGCTGATCCAGCTACCGGCTCCTGTGCTTCCGGCGATGTTGGCTATGGTGTCCTCAGCCAGGGTGTGGAGATCGAGGGTTCCTTGCGCCCTGTGCGCAATCTGACCTTTAACCTTGGTGTCACTTACGCCAGCACAAAATACCGCGACAACCTGGTCGGAAACAGCCAAGGTGCTCCGCTTGACCCGGCATTGCGCGTGCTGCCTGGCAAGCAGATCTCGAATTCCGCACCGTGGGTGGTCACCAGTTCGGCCTCCTGGACACCCGAAATCGGCAGTTCGGGATTGCATGCGCTGTTTTACGTCGATGCCCGGCTCAGCTCGGATTATAATACAGGGTCGGACCTCTATCCGCAAAAGAGTCAAGATAGCTTCGTGGTCGTCAATGGACGCATCGGCCTGCGTGGACCGGAGGAGCGTTGGGGAGTCGAATTCTGGGTTCAGAATCTCTTCAACCAGGACTACACTCAGGTAACCTTCAACACGCCTTATCAGGCGGGCGGAAGTTCAGCCAGTTACGGCTATCCCCAGTTTCCGGGCGGACGGCAAATCTTCTCGTCATTCCTCGCCGAGCCACGTACCTACGGTGTCACGGTGCGCGGCAAGTTCTGATTAGTCATCATCAGCTTCCGGGATGCTTCATTGTGTCCCGGAGGCTGCCTTGACTTGGCGTTATTAGTTTTTCAACGCTGATTAGTACTACAGTTGCGTTTACTGCCGAAGTCTGATTCACTGCCTGCGATTGGCGGAGGATTGGACCATGACGGTTGCGGATTGGGCGGGGACATTGGTCGATTGGCGTGCAGCGCTTGATGATTTGAAGGCCTATATTGGTCCGGCGCTGGGCCGGGCGGAGACCCGCGCCTCAGGCGGTGCGTTCATCGATGGGTTGTTTTCGGGAACTGAGCGTAAGACCGGATGGATGCTTGCCGAAGTGGCCGGACTGGATCGTCCTTTTCGCATCCAGTCACTGCTTGGGCGTAGCGCCTGGTCAGCAGATGCTCTGCGCGAGCTTGTGCAGGATTACGTCATGGCAGGGCTCGGCGATAGGGGCAGCGTTATTGTCGTGGATGAGACGGGATTCCTGAAGAAGGGCACACATTCGGTCGGAGTGGCGCGGCAATATTCGGGTACGGCGGGGCGGGTGGAGAACTGCCAGGTGGGCGTTTTTCTGGGCTACGCCAGTCGCTACGGCCATACCCTGATCGATCGCAGACTCTATCTGCCCAAGGCCTGGGCCGAGGATGGCAAACGTCGCCGCAAAGCGAATGTGCCCGAGAATGTCGCCTTCGCCACCAAGCCGACTATGGCGCGGGAGATGATCGCAGCCGCGTTTGACGCTGGCGTATCGTGCGCTTGGGTGCTGGCCGATGCCCTATATGGTTCGGATTACCAGCTGCGCCGCATGCTGGAGGATCGCGGCCAGCCCTATGTTCTGGCGGTCCGGTCCAACCAGCATCTGCGCTTCCTGACAGAAGAAGGACTTGTCCAGACCGACCCAGGCTGCCTGGCGGGAGAGCTGGAAGAGAGCGACTGGCATGCGCTATCGGCGGGCGAGGGGGCCAAGGGGCCGCGGCTGTATCACTGGGCGTGCCTGCCCCTTAACTGGACGACGCACGACGGCTTCACGCGCTGGCTGCTCTTCCGTCGCAATCTCAAGAATCCCGACGATCTGGCCTATTACTTCGCCTATGCGCGCGAAGGAATCTCGCTCGAGGAGTTGGCGGGAGCCGCAGGCCTGCGCTGGACCATTGAGGAATGCTTCCTGCGCGCCAAAGATGATCTCGGGCTTGATCATTGCGAAGCACGTTCTTGGCAAGGCTGGCATCGTCATATGACGCTGGTCATGGCTGCCGCCGCATTCCTTGCCAAAGTTGCCGCTGATCAGCGCCGAGCGGCTTGGAGTCGGGTCGAACCCGAAATTGGCAATCCCCGGAAACGGGACAAAACGAGTCCGAGCCAACAAGCCGCGTGACCCTCGTGCTTCAAGGCCTCCTGTCCACCTCGGAAATTCGCAAGCTCATCGCAAAGCTTATCTTCGCAGCACAACGCCATCCCACCTTCATCTGGGCCTGGTCCCGATGGCGACAAGCCCACCAGACCATCGCCGCTCTCTGTCACCGCAAAATTCGGCTTGAAACGCAACTGTAGTACTAGTAATAGCTATCCGACAACTTCAACTACGGAACCATAACCGGCATTATCGGGAAGCACGAGGAGACGTTTGCCATCGCGTTCTTCCAGCGCGGGGAGAACGGTAACCAAGGTTCGCTCCTCCGCGCGCTTAATACAATCCGCCGCATCATTGGCTTCAGCCAGCAGTTGCACGTTCATCCGAGTCGGGAAGATAACCGTGCGCTCGCCGCATTTGGCCAGGCGCAAGACATCGCTTGGCGAGATCCATTCGGCATCGACGGTCTCGTGCCCATCGCAGGCAGCGACCTGGTTGGCGGGGGCGTGGACCGCATAGAAAAAGGTGTCGAACCGCTTTGGCATGATCGGCGGCGTGATCCAACGGGCAAAATGCTCAGCGCATCAAGCCGCAAATGCACACCCAATTCACGCACCACGTCGATGAAGGCAATTTCGCCACGTTCGACGGAGGCCCGCACATCTGGATCAGAAGCGGCCTCGAACAGGTCGCTGCCAGGATAGCGCGCCATCAGAATGCCGGCCTCTTCGAAGACTTCACGGATTGCAGCTATGCGAAGGGAACGCTGAACAACGTCGAACTGATCCCATCCAGCGCAATGCTCCACCCAGGCCGGGTCCGAATCGGCTCGATGTAACTTTCCGCCGGGAAAAACGAGCGCACTGGAGGCAAAATCGATTTGCTGGTGGCGTTTAACCATCAGCACCTGGAATTCGGGATCATCGCGCAGCAACATGATCGTTGCTGCCGGTTTGGGCTCATGTGCTCCTTTATCATGGCGCATCTTGTCTTTCCTTTTGCTATCTAGCCAACCAGTTCAATCATGCCGTTTGCGCCATGCAAACGCCAGCTTCAGAACCTACCCGACATAGACACCCCGACCACTCGCCAACAATTGGCCGTTGCCATCTTCGATCCGGATCTCGGCAACGTTGATTTGTTTGCCCAGCTTGACCACCCGCCCAGGCCTTGCGGAGCATGGCCTTGAGCCGGGAGAAGGTCCTCTCGATTGGGTTGAAGTCCGAGCTATATGGCGGGAGGAAGCGCAGGGTTGCACCTGCCGCTTTGATCCTCTCTCTCACGGCTGCCCGTTTGTGGCTCGAGAGGTTGTCCATGATGACGACGTCACCGGGGCCGCAGCTCGGGCACTGGAACCTGTACCTCATAGGCTTCGAACCAGTCGCCGTTGATCGGCCCATCCAGCACCATCGGCGCGACCATGCCGGTCATGCGCAGGCCCGCGACCAGCGTGGTGGTCTTGCGGTGCCCGTGTGGGAAGCCCATCCGCAGCCGCTCGCCATTCCGGCAACGACCGTGACTGCGGGTCATGTTGGTGGCGGTCCAGGTCTCATCGATGAAGGCGAGTCGTTCGCGTTCGAGGTCGATCTGGTTGTCGAACCAGTGCTGGCGTTGCCTCAGGACGTCGGGACGGTCCTGCTCGATCGCGTGCCTGGTTTTTTTTGCGCGTGATCCCATGACGAACGAAGAAGCGATGCACCGTGCCGATCCCGACCAGGGCGCCGCGCTCGATCAGCTGCGCCTGAACCTCGACCAGAGTCATGTCGCCATGCTCGGTGATCAGCTCCCGAATGAAGGTAACCCTCCGGCGGGTCCCGCCTTGTCTGGACGGTGAGTGATCGGTCTTGAGTGTGCTCTTATTTGCGCACTCAGGAGCGGTTGATGGGTCAGATCACAGTGTTTTCGGGTCCGGAGCGTCGCCGTCGATGGAGCGAGGAAGATCGGGTTTGTTGATTGCTACTGAGAAGTGACCCGGGGAGGCCAGTAATTTCCACTGAGAAGTGACCCATGTTTGAACACGTCCCTGGCTTTGAAGAGCGGGGGACCATGGAGTGTTGGACATGGCATTATTGAGCGTCATCCGGCGCTGGCATCACCGCGATCATCTGTCGATCCGGGAGATAGCCAAGCGGACCGGTTTATCCCGTAACACCGTCCGGAAGTATCTGCGTTCGGGAACAGTCGAGCCGCAGTTCAAGGTGCCGGAGCGGCCAAGCAAGCTGGATCCGTTCGTCGAACGGCTGACGGTCTGGCTCAGGCGGGAGATGGGCCGCCCGCGCAAGCAAAAGCGCACGATCAAGCAGCTCTATGCCGATCTGGTGAGCCTCGGCTTTAATGGGTCATACGGCCGTGTGGCCGCTTTTGCACGTGGCTGGCGTGCTGATTATCGCCGCCAGCAACAGATGAGCGGCAAAGGCACGTTCGTCCCGCTATCCTTCGCACCTGGTGAGGCGTTCCAGTTTGACTGGAGCGAGGACTGGGCGATCATCGATGGCGTGCGCACCAAGCTGCAGGTAGCGCACTTCAAGCTCAGCTACAGCCGTGCCTTCTTTGTGCGGGCCTATCTACTCCAGACCCATGAAATGCTGTTCGACGCCCATAATCACGCGTTCCGCGTGCTGGGCGGCGTGCCGCGGCGAGGCATATACGACAACATGCGCACCGCGGTCGACAAGGTCGGGCGCGGCAAGGACCGGACCGTCAACGCCCGCTTCCTGACGATGGTCAGCCATTATCTCTATGAAGCGGAGTTCTGTAATCCGGCAGCGGGTTGGGAGAAGGGACAGGTCGAGAAGAACGTCCAGGATGCGCGACATCGCCTGTGGCAGCCGGTTCCCCAGGTCGGGAGCCTCGATGCGCTGAACATCTGGCTCGAGAATCGCTGTAAGGCGCTGTGGCAGGAGATCCCACACGGGATCGAGCCAGGTTCTGTTGCTGATGCCTGGGCTGAGGAGGTGGCCAGCCTGATGCCGATGGGCAGGGCCTTCGACGGCTTTGTCGAGTATGGCAAGCGGGTCTCGCCGACCTGCCTCGTCCATCTGGAGCGCAACCGCTACAGTGTGCCGGCCTCCTTCGCCAACCGCCCTGTCAGCGTGCGGGTCTATCCTGACCGCTTCCTCGTCGTCGCAGAGGGTCAGTTGTTGTGCGAGCATCGGCGGATCATTGATCGATCCCACGACAAACCAGGGCGGACTATTTATGACTGGCGCCATTATCTGGCAGTTGTCCAGCGCAAGCCGGGAGCTCTGCGTAACGGCGCGCCGTTCCTCGAACTGCCCGACGCCTTCCAGCGGCTACAGCGGCATCTGTTGCGCTCTCCCGGCGGCGACAGGGAGATGGTCGAGATCCTTGCCCTTGTGCTGCACCATGACGAGCAGATCGTGTTAATGGCGGTTACCATGGCGCTGGAGGCTGGTGTTCCGACCAAAACCCATATCCTCAACCTGCTGCACCGGCTGATCGACGGCAAGCCGCTGACAACACCGCCGATCAGGGCGCCGCAAGCGCTGAAGCTCGTCAGCGAACCACTTGCCAATGTAGAACGTTATGATGCGCTGCGCGGGGAGAACCGCCATGCGTCATGATCCCGCTAGCGGTGCCATCATCGTCATGCTGCGCAGTCTCAAGATGCACGGTATGGCACAGGCCGTCACCGATCTCATGGAGCAGGGAGCGCCGGCGTTCGATGCGGCTGTCCCGATCCTGTCCCAGCTCCTGAAGGCGGAGACTGCCGAGCGGGAGGTGCGATCGGTGTCCTATCAACTCAAGATTGCGCGGTTCCCGGCATATCGAGATCTGGCAGGCTTCGACTTTGCCAGCAGCGAGATCAACGAAGCGCTGGTCCGCCAGCTCCACCGCTGTGAGTTTATGGGCGTTGCCGACAATATCGTCCTGGTCGGCGGTCCCGGCACCGGAAAGACCCATATCGCCACGGCACTGGGTGTCCAGGCGATCGAACATCATCGCAAACGCGTGCGGTTCTTCTCGACGGTCGAACTGGTCAACGCGCTCGAACAGGAGAAGGCACAGGGAAAGGCAGGCCAGATCGCCGGCAGACTCGCCCACTCCGATCTCGTTATCCTCGATGAGCTTGGCTATCTGCCGTTCAGCGCCTCAGGCGGCGCTCTGCTGTTCCATCTGCTGAGCAAACTCTACGAACGCACGAGCGTTATCATCACCACCAACCTCAGCTTCAGCGAGTGGGCCAGCGTGTTCGGTGATGCCAAAATGACCACCGCGCTCCTCGATCGCCTCACTCATCACTGCCACATCCTTGAGACCGGCAACGACAGCTTCCGGTTCAAGAACAGCTCAGCTCTGCAGACCAAAACCCGGAAGGAGAAATCCCGATCTTGACCCAACCCTGACATCCGAAACATAATCGCAAGGTGGGTCACTTCTCGATGAAAACCCCGGGTCACTTCTCAGTAGCAATCAACAGGTTGGCTCGAATGCGCCGCACGCCCCGCATTGCAGCAGTGCTTGATCAATTCGTTCGTGAAGTCGCCTTTGATGAAGCACGGCAGAGTTGGCATCCCAAGGCTGCATTGGTCAGGATCCGTTCGGCCGACGATATCGTGACTTGGCGTCTCTGGATTGGGAGCCGCAACCTATCTGAATGCGTCAACCGAGACATTGGCCTTCTGTTGGTATCAGGTGGCACTGGCGCGCGTGCTATCCCCGGAATTGCGGATCTCGCCCGAAGCTTAGCAGAGCATGCCGATCTCAAAGGGCTTCGGCCCGCCTCATTGATTCGCGAAATTGGCAAACTGCAGTGGCGGGCACCGACTGGCGTCACTGTGGAACAAATTAGATGGCATCCAGGAGGGAGCGCAGAGCAAGCGCCGGGGCCGCGGGACACCGCGGACGAAATCACAATCGTTAGCCCCTTCGTTGATAAGACATTTCTTTCTCGCCAACTGTCAGCGGGACGTAAGACTGCACGCCGGGTCCTTTTGACGACGATGCGTGAAATCGAACGGGTCGGACCGGCTCTAGGCGCCTTTGATGAGCTTCTTGCGCTCGACGCACCAGAATATCCAGCAGGTGATCCCCCCTCGGAGGAAAGCTCTGCCGCAGAGCAGACTGCTGATCGTGACGAAGAGGAGGAAATTGGTCGGGGCCTTCACGCGAAGCTGTTGTTCTGGCGTGACGGCCGCAAGCGTACGATGTGGCTCGGCAGCGCCAACGCAACAATGCGGGCGTGGACTGGGCGCAATGCCGAGGTTGTTGCTGAACTTCAAATTACCGAACCCGTCGAGCGGGGCCTGCGGGCCTTGATTGGCTCTGCGCGGTTGGCCTCTGCTTCGAGCATTGAGCGCCTCGCCGATGATTTAGAATTGGAAGAGGAGGCTCTCGAAAGAGCTCGAGCTCAGGTGGCCGCCCGCTGGGCCGCGACGCTCGAGCTTTCTGATAACGGTGTCGCGCTCGACCATCGATCCGATATCCATCCCGATGGCCCGCACCCAGAAGAAGCTGACATCGCGCTAGAAGTCGGCACACTTCATGGTTCGCTCTTGGCTTGGCCGAGGGGCATCAACCGGTTGATGCTCGGCCATGTCTTACCCGCCGAGCGGAGCGAATTTGTTCGGTTGAGAGTGAGCCGCGGTTCACTCGGGCTTGCTTGGCTGCAACGCGCACCAGCAGATCCGCCGTTTGGCGAGGATCGCGATCGAGCCGCATTTGTGCGGTTCCTCGGGGCGCGAGGGTTTCTTCTCTGGCTTGCCGGCCTGTTGGCGGATGACGGTCGCGACGGGGAGGGCGATTGGACAGTCGAACAACGAGATGAACGTGCGACTGCCAAGTCTGATGTCGCCCTCGACCCCGGTCTACCTACGCTGGAGGAGATGATGGCGGCATGGGCGCGAAGTCCAGCACGGTTCCATGAGATCGAGCGCCGTGTGTCGCAATATCTGCCGGCAATCATGGAGCATGCGGACCAAGAGGATCCAGACATGGCCGACTTGTTGAAGCGGTTTGGTGGTCTGTGGGCCACCCTGAGGGCTGGACTTGGCAAGGACCAGAAGTCGCGGCGATGAGTGATCCCAAACCTTTTCAGCAAGCCGCGGTAGAGGCAGCACTGTCTGCATTCGCGGATACCTCCGGGCTCCGGCGGTTTCTGGTTGCCGATGAAGTCGGATTGGGGAAGACCGTCGTCGCCAAAGAGGTCGCGAGGCGGCTCTCGCATGACGGCCTGAAGCCACTGATCGTGTACTACATTGCGAACGGACATGCCGTTTCGCACCAAAACAAGGGAAGGGTCGTCGGCTTCCTCGACAAGAAGAGCCGGCTTGCTGCAACGAGCACCCCTGATCGGCTGTCCTTGATTGCAGTGGCGGCGCGCCCGGACACTCCAGTCTTGATTTACGCACTGACACCAGGGACGTCTTTTCCGGGATCTCGTGCCCGGTTGACCAGCGGTCGCAAGGAAGAGCGTGCCTATCTCAAGGTCCTCCTCGAGCGTGCCTATCCGGCATTTGCGAGAAAACTCGATCCAGCCATTCTAAGGCTCAATGTTGGAGATTCATGGGGTTCGCTCGTCCAGCAGGCTGAGGAAAAGCTTGCAACACCGCCGCCAAATTTGACCCAGCGCTTTCGTGAAGCACTAGCGACCGTGTTCGGCGAGCCTGTGCGTGAGCGCATGGATCAGGAATTGCGGGGCGACCCTTCAACAAAGAAAAAGGCGCTTACGCCGACTGCATTCGTGGGCAAACTTCGCAGAGCGCTCGCGCTGGCAACGCTGCGCCATCAACCGCCCGATCTCGTCATCCTCGACGAATTCCAACGTTACCGGCAAATCTTGGATGACCGGGAAGCAGACCCGCTCCTTGCGGCATTGTTGAATCCTCCGGCTTCGACGAAGCGGCCAGCCATCTTGTTGCTAAGTGCGACACCTTACCGGCTGTTGAGTACCCGGTGGGAGGAAAGCCAAGGCGTACTGGCGCATGCAGAGTTGCTCGAACTAGTCGGCTTTTTAGCTGGTGACGGCGCAAGGACGAAGGCAAAGGATCTGTTTGCCCGGTTCGGTGACAAACTTCGCGACATTGCGGCCCATGTCGATGGTGACCACCCGGATCGAGAGACGGAGATCATCGAAGCCGGTGAAATCCGCGATGCGCTGCGGGCCCTTTTGACGCCCGTTATTTCCCGAACCGAACGGGACAGCGTTGCAACTGGCGACACGCTCGCAGCCACCCGCTTTCTCGATGCAAAGCCCAGCACAGAAGATTTCCGCGTCTACCGCCATCTCGTTGAGTGCTTCGAAGAGAACGGGAGTTACGCGTTGCCATACTGGTCGTCAGTGCCGTTGCCGGCGCAATCGCTCGGGCCGCGGTACATGGCTTGGAAGCGAGCGACTATCAAAGCTGCGCCAAAGCTCACCAGGATGACGCGGGAGGGGCGCAATCGTCTCGAAGCGCCTGCGAACTGGCCCGACGCAAAGCTTAGGGCGCTGAACGCCATTGCACCGCCTACACTACTTTCGTTGCCGTGGGTGGCGCCTTCCTTGCCATGGTGGCCGCTCGACGGGGGCTGGAAAGATGCCGGAGGTGATCCGAAGCTCCTTATGTTCAGCAGGTTTCGCGCAACGCCACCAAGCGTGGCTGCGTTACTGAGTTTTGGTGTTGAGGCGCACAATCTGCCAAATGCCCGGGGTGGCTATGAAAAGGCCTATAGGCGACGGCGTTTCAAACTCTCAGCGCTGCCGGGTCCGGTCTTGGCAGCCTTTCACCCGTCACCATGGCTGATCCAGAACACCGATCCATTGCAGGCGAAAGGTGTCAAGCTCGCGGATGCACGCAAGGTTGTACGTCGCCAGATCCTGGCGAGCCTTCCCAAGGGCATCGTGAAGAAAGGCACCGCAAAGGCGCGCAGGGCCCACCGGTCGGTAGCGATCGTAATCGGTGCAATTGAGCGCTGGGCGGGTATGCTCGAATTGTCCGCTCAGGCGTGGAGCGGCGTTATCGGCGATGATCGTGCAGCACGGTCGGCGATTGCAAAATGGCGTCGAACGCCCCCGTTGGACCGCTTGTCTCCACTCGAGCTTGAGGATCTGGTTGACCACGCCATGGGCGCACCGGGAATTGTACTCGGCCGTGCGCTTTATCGGCACGACTCATCAATTCTCCATCCCGGTCGCTTTGCTGAACTTGTTGAGCTTAGCTGGCAGGGTTTTCGGGCCTATCTCGACAACCCTGTGATCCTTTCGGCACTGCCGGGGACCAACGCTGTCGACAAGGTAATGCGTGCTTCCGTCGATGGCGGGCTGGAGAGTGTTCTGGATGAACATTGTTGGTTTCGAACGCAGAATTTGCCTGATGGCGCACCTGGCTTGCTCAGAGATGTTTGCACCTCGCTCGGCTTGCGGGCGGGCAGCTTCAGCTTTCATGGTCTTGGTGGACAGAAGCACAAGATACCGGTTCGTTGTCATGTTGCAGTCCCCTTCGGCGACGCGGAAGCTGAACCGGTTTCCAAAAGCACGGCTGCATCGGCAGCACCTGCACGCCCAGATGAGGTGCGCCGAAGCTTCAATACCCCATTCTGGCCGCATGTCCTCGCAACCACTTCAGTTGGCCAAGAGGGGCTAGACTTCCATCCTTGGTGTTCGCGCGTTGTCCATTGGGACCTGTCCTCGAACCCGTTGGATTTGGAACAGAGGGAGGGACGGGTTCAACGTTATGCTGGGCTGGTCGTCAGGAGGCGTCTGGCGGAACACCTCAAAGACGTCGTCCTCAACAATGGCCTGTCCGGTTCCCCGTGGCTGCGCCTTCAGAGTCTCGCCGGCGATTTGGCCGACGCTAGCGGACTGCGACCTTGGTGGGTGTTCGATGTTGCCGAAGTGCAACGGCACGTCTTCGAACGGCCCTTCGGCCGTGACATGGTGCAATTTGCTCGGCTTCGTGAGCAACGACTGATCTATCGATTGGCTCTCGGCCAGCCCAATCAGGAGGACTTCATCGACGTCCTTGCCCAAGGTGGCGCGGCTACAAGAGCTGTGCTTCGACCGCTCGTATTGGATTTGTCAGCTATGGGCTTGCGGCAAGTCGAGCGGGAGGACAGTCATGCGCCTGTAGATGCGGCACTGTGACGCACAGGTTGAATGGTGCTCAGACTTGGGCTGCCCTTCGTCGGTGAGCATATCACTCGAAGGGTTTCCGATGTGACGGAAGCCATGCACTTGATCGCCACGGTTAGCCGGCTTGCAAGGGACTTCCTATTTCATGCTCGGTGCTGAGAGGTGGTATTTCGACCAGAATATATGGCATGTTCGATGCAATATCTGACCAATTGAAAACGTAACTACCCGTCAGCGTGATTGGCTGGCCATAGCCGCCGGTTTTGTAGGTCAGTGTATTACCAGACATGTATTGCGATCCGTGACGAAAATCGAAGTCGCTTGTGACGTCTGAATATGAAGCCTGATCGACGTAGTGCCGATGGTCGGTTGCCACTAGCATAAAGCCAATGTCCGCTACGTCGGCGCAACTCTCCAGTCGAGCTATGTCTTTGAAAACATCGTATCTATTGTTTGGCTCTCGATGGTTTTCGCGCTTGAAGAATTTGAGCTCGATGGCGCAACGCCAATCGCGGCTTCGATGGTCCGTCAGCCTAAACCAGATATCGATTCTTCCACGCCTGCCATCGGCGCCGCGCAGGGGTTTTTCGAGCTCCACTGAGAATGTCTCGTTCTCACTCATCATCTCCAGATCAGCCGCTGTCGCGATGATCCGTCCCAAATGCAGTTGGAGGGTTGCTTCGCTTTCGCACCGCACCCGTCCACCGCCGATCTGGCGGAACAGCGTCGTGACAGAGAGATTTACGATGTTCCGCAGGCGTTGAATTGTCACGGGGGTGGACACCATTTGAAAAGTCGGGCGCTGTCAGCATCGCAGCATGAATGTCGTCGGGCATCTGCTTGGCCCGCCTGCCGCGGTTTACGCAGAGATTGACTCTGCTTTCCATCTTTGATTTTCTAATCAAGCGCATTCTCGATCAGATCGGCACGCTCCCTGGAAGGGTGTGTCGTGATTTCATTCAAATGTAGTTCGATCTTAGCGGCCGCAATGATTTGCGTCTCAGCCGCGAGAGCCAGAGAAGTTGATCTTGTCCGTTTTTCTCCGTTTGCCGTTGTCGCGAGCAATGAGCAGGGGGCCGTCGGAGCTGCACTAAGCACCCATTTGGAAGGGTTGATTGAGTCGAGCGACGCGCCGTTCACATCTACACCGTGCCCGCAGCATGGATACCGTCCGGCCTGGTGGTTGACTCCCGAGGTGGAGAACCGCCGAGGAGCCTATTTTGCTGCGATGTCCGCCATTGCTTGCGAAAACGGGCTGCCTGAAAGCCTTCTGGACGCAGTCATTGCTCAGGAGTCAGGATACAAAGCTTGGGCACTAAGCCGGGCGGGGGCAATGGGCATGATGCAAGTCATGCCGGGTACAGCGAAAAATCTAGAGTTAAGGAACCCCTGGGACGCGCTTGCCAACATGAGGGCGGGGGCACGATACCTTCGGCAGCAACTTGATCGTTTTGGGCGCGTCGATCTGGCCTTGGCTGCGTACAATGCTGGGCCCGAACGTCGTTCACTTGCGCTGGGCAACGTTCCTGCAATCGCGGAAACGGTCAATTACGTTCGGGCCATCACAACCAACTGGGTTCGTCTCACTCAGCTTGAGGGGCCAGACCCGGATGTTGCTGCACGAGCGATAGCGGCCAGCATGGCGGTGAGAGCCTCAGGCTACCGTGAGGTATCGCTCATCACCTATCAGGGCACGAACGTTGAAAACCCGATATAGTGGGCATACAGGATCGCAATCGCCAAAATGCTAGGAAAACCGCACAGGTAGCTGAGCTGAAAATGCAGCCAAACCTTCGGAAACCACAGCAACCGTCTCAGACCGTTACCTTGTGGCGGGGCTATCACCCCAGTCCGGATGTCGTAGATCGTTTTGAGGAGCGCGCAGCCCGAGCAAATCGCAGCAAGCAGCCCAACCGCGGCATAGAGCTGAGTCCAGGCGGCGATGGTCTGAGGGCCCATATGCGGCCCGTCAGGCCTGCAGGGTCTGGTTGTTTTGCAAGACCCGCTCCTGGTGCGAGAGCAGCAGGTCGTACGCTCGCCGCGCCGCCTCGTGGATCACCGCTGGCCGCAGATCGACCTCGATCGACCCGCGCTTGCAGGTCAGCACCTCGAGATAGAAGCTCTTCAGGCTTTCGGTCGCGAGGAAAACCGATTGCTCGACATAGGCCAGCGGGTCGTGGAGCAGCGCGACGCTGATCTTGGCGCGGACGTGGTCCATTCCCAGCTCGCTGAAAATCCGGTCGCGCAGATCGTCGGTCAGCGGGTTGGTCTGCTTGAGGATCTTGTGCAGCTTGGCGCGCGAAAGACGCATGCGATCGGCAAGGTGCGCCGGCAGGATGTTCTGGCGCACAAGCTCGGCATTGATGAGCTGCTTGTACTGGTCTTGCTCGCAGCCGCGGGGGGCAGCATTGGCAAATGCAAAGACGGGTTCACTACCCGGTGGGCCACTCGGCTTGAAAACCGTCTCAGGCGTCAAGTTCCTGTGAGGCATGTTCCATCCCTCCCATGGCAAAACGTCTATGGGATGGCATAATCTGTCAAGAGTCTTGAGGAGCGCACGTGCTCGCGCGTGGAGATTACCTAGAGAAGGTTGTGCTTCACCGCGAGGTATACTGCGAAGGGCACCAGAGCCTTGTCTGATCCAGCCTTTTCACCAATCTCCTTCACTTTGGCGCGCATCGCATCGTAGTCGGCTGACCACTCAGGCGTGACTTCAAGATGGATCCGGATATCGCCGTCGATGGGATACTCGGCGAGAAACTCCGCAAGCTCAGAGCGAGAAATCCCGTGGGATTTAAGGCGCGAGCATGCAGCCTGAACTGTCATCCGCATTGTCTGGAACCGGCGGGTTTGCTTGGAAAACGCAGCCATCGCATCGACCAACAGCGCAAAGCACTGCTCGCTCACGAATAGGCGGACGTTGCGCGTTCCTGCGGCCATTGACGGGTTATCCAGGGCATGTGTCGGCGGGCACAATGGCCCAAAATTGTAAATTTGGCGAATCCGGGATGCTGGACGCGATTCGCTGCGTTCAATTCCTTTTTGGGAAATCGTTGTTACCGCAGCGGAAATCGAGATTACCCGAATAGGGAAACACGGTTCCCGAAACGGCAACCGCATTTCCCTTATCGGGAAATAACTGGCCTGTTCGGTTCCGCATTTCGGAAATGATCCGATTCGTTTGCCTGCCTAAACCGTCCCTTAATTGCTCCCGCCAGCGCTGATCTGTTCATTCTGAATGCCGTGACAATCACGGCGTTTGGAAAAGGACATGGCAACATGAAACACACGATGAAAGGGAAGGGCGCAAGCCTCATCCAGGGGGCCGCGGTGGTCGCGGTCGCCAGCCTGGTCGGAAGCGAAGTCGCGATGGCGGGCGCCGACACGACCTTCAACACCGCGCTGACTTCGTTCACCGGCTTCCTCGAAGGCTCGGGCGGCAAGATCATCACGGTGCTGAGCCTTGCGGGCGGCATCGTCGGCCTTGCCTCTGGCCGCTTCAGCCTCGGCCAGGTCGCGATCCCCGTCGGGGTCGGCGTCGGTGCCGGCACGGGCGTGCCCATCGTCACTGCGGCCGTCACCGCGACGATCTGACCTTCAACCCCGTTCCGTCCGGACAAGTGCTCATGCGCATCCGGTCGGACACCTCGGAGGGTGGCGCCGCTCATGAATCGCTACACGGTTCCCGCGCATCTCGATGATCCGGAGCTGATCGGGTTTTGGACACTCGATGAGTTCCTCGCGATGATCATCCCGTTCGCGTGGGGCATCCTGTCTCAACATATTTTCATCGGTCTGATTTCTAGCGTGCTGGCCTGGTGGGGATTGCGCAAGTTGAAGGCGGGACGAGCCGTCTCGTGGATCATCCATTCAGCCTACTGGTACCTGCCGGGTGCCTTCATGGGGCTGAGAGCGACGCCGCCCTCCCATCTTCGCCTGATGGCTGGCTGAGGACGGCACCGACATGGACCTCTCGATTTCTCATGGGCAAGCGCAGCGACTGCTAAAGCAGCGCAACCTGCTGGCCATCACCGCGACGGGCCTGTTTGCCTTGAGCGTCTTGCTGACGCTGACCGCCGCGCGCCGCGACCGCGAGGTCGTGCTGCAGCCGGTACTGGCCAAGCCGCTGACGCTGTCCTCGAACCATATCGACAAGGACTATCTCGAGCTGGTCACGCGCGATGCCGCGCTGCTGACGCTCAACCGCTCGCCGTCCAACCTCCGATACTGGATGGATTCGATCCTGGAGATCACCGATCCCAGGACCCACGGCCGGATGAAGGCCGAGCTGATGAAGATCTTCAACGAGCAGAATGGCTCGAATGTCTCGCAGTACTTCACGATCGAAAACCTCTCCGTCGATCCCGATGCGCTGACCAGCGAGGTCAACGGCGTGCTGCACACGGTGGTGGGTTCGAAGGAGGTCACCTCGGAGGCCCGGACCTTCCGCTACGTGTGGAGCTACTCGGGCGTCAGCCTGAAGCTCGCCGGGTTCGGGCGCGTGACCAAGGACGCCGCGGGCAAAGTGATCGCGAGCGCCAGCGCCAAAAGCAGCACCGATGGGGGAGACGAGTGATGGCTGAACTCGCGTTGGGCGCGATCGGCGCCGGGACAGTGCTGGCGGGACGCCCCCTGGCGATTGTGGGTCGTCCCGTAGGCGCCGCGATGATCTGCTTTGGCGCGCTGTGCCTGGCGGCAAGCCCTGCCATTGCCGACCAGAGCATTCCGGCGGCCGACAATGGCACGGTCGCCTGCGTCGCCTCGGCAAAGGATCTGACCCGGATCAGCCTCGCCGGTGACCAGTTTGCCTCGGTATCCAAGATCAGCACTGGCAACCCGGCCGAGGACTTCAAGATCGTCAACGAGCCAGTGCGCGGCGACATCTACATCTCGGTGCCCGACGGCTTCACCAAGCCGAACCTCTCGTTCTTCGGCACCACCCGGAAGGGCTTCGTATATAAGTTCCTCTGCCAGGTGCGGGGAAGCGACGCCGAGCAGGTGTTCGTTACCAACACTGCGGTCAAGGCCGAGGCGGCGCGCGACTGGGAAGTGCGCTCCTCGCCCGAGGACACGGCGGTGCGCCTGGCACAGGCTATGTACCGCAGCGAGACCATCGAGGGCTTCGAGATCCGGCAAAGCGTGCTCGAGCCCGTCGCGGTCGGCAAGCTCGAGGTCCAGCAGGTCGGCGAATATCGCGGCGCGGACTTGAAGGGCCTGATCCTCAAGGTGCGCAACACCGGGAAAGAGCCCCTGCCGCTCGACGAGAACCTGCTCGCGGCGCGCGGCAGCGTCGCCTTCATGACCCCGGTGAGCGAACTCGCGCCGGGCAAGTCGGCAGCCGTCTACCTCATCCAATCGAATGGAGGCCAGTGATGGACTGGAAGAACCCGTTCCGCAAAGGCCCCAAATCACTTGATGGCCCCGCGAGTGAGCCAGGCGGCAGCGATGCAACGCCGCTTGGAGATGCGATCGTCGCCAACGAAGCAGTCAAGAAGAAGCAGATGCTGCTCCTCGGCGCCGGCGGGCTCGCCGCGCTGATCATCGGCTCGTCGTGGATCTTCGCCGGCGAGAACAAGAGCAGCGACGGCAACGTCAAGCGCCAGGTCGCCGACGTCTCGGTCGACGAGATGGTCAACAAGAACATGGCCGAGAAGGAATGGCGTGCCCAGTCCGAGGCGCAGATGATGTCGATGGACAACAACATGCGCTCGCTCGCCGCCCGCGCACAGCGGGCCGATCAACTGGAAGCGCAGCTCGCGCAGAGCCAGGCGCAAGGTGGGGGCAGCACCGGGGGAGCAGGGATTTCACCCGATACCGAACGGGTGCTCACGGCCTACCAGAACGAGAACGAGCAGCTGAAGGCCGCGCTTGCTGCCGCCCGACAGTCGCCGATCATGGGCCAGCCCGTTGTTGGCCCCGGCGCCACCTCAGTCGGACCCAACGCGCTCTATGGGCGGACCAGTCCCCCCAGCTACCAGGCGCCCGGGACCCCGGCCGGACAGGCAGCGATGGCGGCAGCCGGCATGCCCGGCGGTCGCGGCAGCGAGGTCAGTCTCGTCTCGTTTGGCGAGGGTACCAGTGGCACGGGTAGCCCGGTGCCCAAGGGCAACACCGTCTTCACCGACAGCGCCAATTACCTGCCGCCCAATTCTATCGCGGTCGCCAAGGTGATCGTCGGGGTCGATGCCGCAGCCGGGGTCCAGAGCCAGACCGATCCTTTGCCGGTCGTGCTGCGCATCACCGGCCCAGCGCGCTCGGTCTATGACCACGGGCGGCTGCTCACGACCAATATCGCCGGTTGCCTCGTCAACGGTGCGGCGCGCGGCGATCTCTCGAGCGAGAAAGTCTACGTCAAGCTGCAGCGGATGACCTGCCCGCAGCCCAATGGGCGCTACGCGGTCTCGGATGTGAAGGGCTTCATCGCTTTTGGCGGCAAGACCGGGGTGCGGGGGCGCGTGGTGAGCCGCGAGGGTTCGCTCATCGGCCAGGCCTTCCTTGCCGGGCTCGCCGGCGGGTTCGGGCGCGGCTTTTCCGCCAACACCAATACGACGCTCACCGGGACCAACGTCAACGTCAACGGCCAGCGCCAGAAGCTCGGCACCGGCGACATCCTTGAAGGCGGCCTTGGCGAAGGCATCGCAACCTCGGGCGACATGGTCAGCAAATACCTGATCGAGCGGGCCGAGCAGTACCAGCCCGTGATCGAGATGCCGACCGGGATCGATGTCGAGATCGTGTTTCTCGAAGGCGTGTTCATCAACGGATGAGGAGGGTGCAATGAAGCTGAAATCCCTGAACTTTAGCAGGCCCCGCCTTGGCCAAGTGCTGATGCCGCTGGCCGCGATCGTGCTCGGCAGTGGCGGCTCGCTGGTCTGGGCCAATGCCAGCGCCGCTGGCGCCGAGGGCACGGCACCAAATGCTGTTCACTCGCTTAGCGAAGCCGATCAGGCCGTCACGGCGCTGCTCAAGCAGCGCCTGCCGCGCACCCAGGTCTCCCGCGTCAATTGCCAGCTCGTCGACGGGGTCTGCGAAGTCACCGCCGGATCGCAGCTGTTCTATGTCGACCGGACCGCGCGCTACCTCCTGATCGGGCGCGTCTATGACATGCAGACCCGTCAGGACCTGACCGCAGTCCGGCTGCTCGAGGTCAACCCGGATCTCCTCGTCGGCGGCGCGGCGGGCAGCAAACAGGAAGCGCAGGAAGTCGAGACCCCCCGCCGCGGCGTCAGCACGCCAGCGGCGAGCGGTGCCCCCCGGATGATGTCGCTCGCCGCACTGCCCGAGGCGGGTGGCATTGTCTGGGGAGCAAGTTCGGGTCCGACCGTCACGGTGTTCAGCGATTTTCGCTGCGGTTACTGCCGGGCGCTGTCGGGCGTGCTCGAAAGCATGAACGTGCGCGTGATCGAGCGGCCGATCTCGGTGCTCGGCAGCCGGGACCTTGCCAACCAGGTTTTCTGCGCGCGCGATCGGCGCAAGGCGGTCAAATCGGCTTATTCGGGCGCACCGATCACCGACACACGAGCTTGCGATACTTCGCCGCTCGATGCCAACGAGCGTTTCGCCCGCGAGCAGGGGCTCGCCGGCACCCCGGTCATCGTCCGTTCCGACGGTGCGGTAATCGAAGGCTTCCGTCCGCGCGAAGTGCTCGAGCAGTGGCTGAAGGGCGCTAAGTCGTGACCGGGCTCACCCCTGAACAGCACGCAGGGCTGGTCCGCGCGGTGGCACGGCGTTCGCGTGGGGCCATCTCGTTGCCCCGGGTCGCGATCAGCCGCCGCGAGGTAATCCTGCTGTGGCACGACCTTGTGGCAGCCTATTCCCCGTCGCAGGGGCGGCTGCTCACGCCCTCGGAACTGGCGAAGCTGCGTGGGCGCGCTTGGGTTCGCTCGGCGGGCCATGTCGCGCTGGGCGAAGTCTCACTGTCACTCGCCTCGGGCCTCGCGTTCTGGCGGCTTGCCGTGCGCCTTGGCATGCTCGCAGAGCGCCGGACCCTGAGCGGTCTGGCCCGGGCGGCGACCATGGCTGCGGTCGGGCTTGCTGCGACTCAGCTTGTCGCCTGCACCTCGCTGTTCGGCGGCAACATCAAGGGCAGCTTTGCCTGCAGTGCGCCCGGAGGGACTTGCGCCCCTTCGACCCTGATCGATGATCAGGCGTTGTCGGTGATCCAGAATGCCCGGCCGATGACCCCGGCGGGGCCGTACATTCGCCAACCGGCAGCGGCGAGGCCGGTCACGGCGTCCTACGTGCCATCCGGCTCTGGTCAGATCGCCGCTGCGGGCAATGGCATGGTCCACCGCGAACGCCGGGTGCTGAAGGTCGTGTTCCCGTCATTCGTCGATGGCGGCGGCAATCTCCACGAGCCGCGGATCGTGCACGCGGTGGTCGATGATGGCGCCTGGATGCAGTTGTCCTCGGGCGAACCCAACCTTGGCGACCAGGTCGAGGGCAGGGCGATCAGCCTCGCCAGCGCCGCCTACGCTCCGCCACCCGCGGCATCTGTCCCGGTCAGCGAGAGCGCCGTCGCGCCGGTTTCCCCGCCGGTCGTTGCCTCGCCGCCAGCACTGCCAAGCCCGGAAGCCGTCGCCGCGGCGCGCGCCAAGGCTGCGGCGCTCAAGTCGGGTAACGCGGTCGATGCGATCCGTGCCGAAGTCCAGGCGCGGCTCGCCCAAACCGCGAAAGCGCCGGCCGGGTCTGCTTCCGCCGTGACGGCACCCGCGAGTGCAGCGCCGATCGCAGTACCGGCGGCAGTCGCAACCCCGGCTTCTGCAGCGGTCAATGCCACTGGCAAGCCCGCAAATGGCCCCGCCGCCTTTCCCGCCAAGGTCGAGGAGTAAATCGCCATGACCTCGCGCGGCTTCTGGGACCGGTTCCTCGACATGGTGTTCGGCGAGAGCGCCCATCCCGAGGCGGAGCGCCCGGTGCTGGGTGCGCCGATGCTGTCGAACTGGCTGCCCTATCGCAGCTTCGACAAGAAAAGCCGCATGTTCATCAATACGGACTCGGTCGGGTTCATTCTCGAGCTGGCGCCGATGATGGGCGCCGACGAGCGCAGCGGCGAACTCCTCACCCAGTTCCTCTCCGATGCCGTGCCCTCGGGCTGCGAGATCCAGCTGATCCACTGGCAAAGCCCTTCGGTTGGCGAGCGCATCGCCGATTGGGTCATGCCGCGCGTAGTCGCAAAGGGCGTCTATGGCCGCGCGGCGATGCACCGGGCGCGCTGGCTTCGCCGGGCGGCATGGATGTCGATCTCGCGCGATGCCCCGTTCTATCTGCGCAACACCCGCGTGATCCTTTCGATCGGTGCCCGGCTCAGCGGCCCGATCGGCGCGGACATGCTCGTATCGGTGCGCGAAAGCCTCATGGGGACGCTCCAGGCGCTGTCGATCCCGGCGCGCGACATGAGCCCGGTCGAACTGATCGCCTTCCTCGACGATTTTCTCTGCCCGGCGGTCGATAATGCCGACAAGCCCGAGCACTATTCCGAGCTCGATCCGATCAACGTCCAGTGCGTGCGGCGCGATCTCGAAACCCAGGTCACCCCTGACCGGATCATCCTCCACACCGAGCGATTCCGCCCGACTGGCGAGCGCCAGGACGGCGCGCCGGTGATCGGCGAAGTCGTGCCCGACAAGTTCGACTGGCGCTTCTTCTCGGTGCGCAACCTGCCCAAGCAGTGGGCGCCGTGGGACGTCCAGAAAATCATCGGCGACGTCATCAACGACAAGCTGAGGTTCGGTTGCAACGTCATGACCGTGCTCGGGCTCGTTTACCAGGACGAGGAAGCGGTCGCCTCGCGCGCCGGGCTCAAGGTCATGCGCACCACCAGCCTCGCCGACAGCCGCTCCGCGCGGTTCCTGCCCCAGCTCTCCGAGCAGCGCGACGAATGGCAGTACGTTCAGGCCGAGATACGTCAGGGCCGCAAGCTCGCGCAGGTCTATTACGGCGTCGGCGCGCTCTCGCCGCTTGGCAAGGGCGACATCAACGAGCGCATGGTGAAGTCGGTCTACAAGGCCTGCGGGTGGGACCTCATCGACGAGCGCTACCTCCAGGTCATGGGTCTGCTCGCAGCGATGCCGCTGTCGCTCCCCAACGGGCTTTCCGCTGACCTCAAGCGCATGAAGCGCTTCAAGACCATGCTGACCACGACCGCAGCCTCTATCGCCCCGCTTCAGGGTGAGCATACCGGTGGGCACATCCCCCACGTCCTCCTGATCGGCCGGCGCGGGCAACCGTTCTTCTGGTCGCCGTTCCAGAACGCTGCGGGCAACCACAACGTCGCGGTGTTCGGCAAGTCGGGTTCGGGCAAGTCCGTGTTCCTGCAGGACGTCTGCGCCGCGATGTCGGGGGCAGGGGCCAAGGTCATCGTGATCGATGACGGCCGCTCGTTCGAGCACATGGTCAAGGCCTTCGGCGGTGCCTTCGTCGAGTTCAAGCTCTCCTCTGGCTTCTCGCTCAACCCCTTCGACATGATCGACAGCGAGGCCCTGGCAAGCGACGAGGACGGCGAGGACTACGAGGTCGAATGCCTCGCCATGCTCAAATCGATCGTCGGGCAAATGGCACGCCAGCAGGACCGGCTCTCCGATACCGAGCGCGGCCTGATCGATTCTGCCGTCAGCACGGTCTGGCGCGAGAAGCAGCGCGCCGGCACCATCGACCATGTCGCGTCAGCGCTGCGCGCACTGCCATCGCCTTATGCCGGCGATCTCGCCGATGCCATGTCTCCATTCCTCACGGGCGGGACCTACGGCCGGTTCTTCGAAGGTGCCTGCTCGATCGATCTCTCGGCCGGGCTCACCGTGTTCGAGCTCTCGGATCTCTCCTCGAAGCCGGAACTGCGCTCGGTCGCGCTGACCGCGCTCATGTTCCTGACGCTGCGGGTGATGCGCGATCTCGACCGCTCGGTGCCCAAGCTCACGATGATCGACGAGGCCTGGCAACTGCTCGGCGGCGGACAGATGGGCCAGGCGATCGAGACCTATGCCCGCACCTGTCGCAAGTATGGCGGCTCGCTGATCACCGCGACCCAGTCCCTCAATGACTTCTACAAGTCGGAGGGTTCGCTCGCCGCGCTGGAGAACTCGGACTGGTCGATCGTCCTCCAGCAGAAGGAGGAAACGATCAACGATCTCGCCAAGCACCAGCGCTTCGAGATGGATCACTACACCGAAAGCCTGCTGCGCTCGCTGAAGCGCAACGGCACCGAATACTCCGATGTGCTGATCAAGGGCCCTGAGACCCTCGCTGTGGGGCGCCTTGTGCTCGATCCCTATTCGGCAACGCTCTATTCCTCGAGCCCGCGGGTTTTCTCCGAGATCGAGGACAAGGTCCGCGGCGGGCTCGCGCTCCCCGATGCGATCGAACGGGTCGCCTTCCCCGATTTTGTGCCCCCCGAACCCGGCGCACCGGACTTTGCCGAGGGTGAGCTGGCGGAGGCGGCCGAATGATGCTGGTGGCGCCCTCACGCCTACCAGCGCCCTCTCGCTCGCGCGTGGCCGACGCCTGCTATCTGGCGCTGCGGCTGACGGGCTGGCTCGCCGTGACGCTCGCCTGCGTCGCCGCGCTGTGGCTGCTGTTCTTCGTCGCGCTCGGCGACTTCGGTTTCTCGGCCACCGTGCAGCAGCTCGACAACTTCGCCTCACGCTATGTCGCCGCCGACGGCGCGCGGCAGGACCGCTTCCGCCTGTTCTTCTGGCTCGCCAGCGCCGCGCTCTTTGCCGGCGTCGGCTTCTTCCGCCGCCATTCGCTGCGCGGCCTCGGCAAGCCCGCCATCCAACAATCGAAGGAGACCGATCATGGCTAGAACGCCGCGCTTAGCTCGAGTGTCAGACGAGGCTGCAACTGCCGGTCCGCTGTTCGAGGCCGACATTGCCGCCGCTCCCGCTGCCCCGCCGCGCGCGCGCCTCGGTGCTGCCCCGGTGGCGCTGGTCGCCGCGATTGTCGCCGCAGGGCTGTGGGGTGCCTGGGTCACCAAAAGCGTGCTGGCCGGGCCCGACCGCCCGGCGATCGCCAAGGTCCAGCTGTCGGGCATCGTCGGCGAATATGTCCAGGCGCAGGCGCGCTCGGCGACCCCGCCCGAACAGGTCACCAGTGAAACCCGCGCCTTCATGGGCGAGGTCCAGCGCAATCTCGAACGCCGCGGGGCCTCGGGCCAGATCGTGCTGGTCGGCGAAGCGGTGCTCGCCGGCAATGTCCCCGACATCACCGCCGAGGTCCGCCGCGAGGTCTACACCCGGGTCAAGATGCCGCAGGCCGCAGCCGGCAACGGTGCCGACGTGATGGGTGCGATGCGCGCAGCCATGGCAGCGCCTGCCCCGCAAGCAGGCGCGCTCGGAGGGCAGGGCAATGCTCCCGCAAACTGACGCGCAATCGGGCGCAGCGCAGCCTCCATCGGCACGCGCCAACCATGCGAAGCGCTGGCTGGTGATCGGCGCGCTCGCGGCGGCGCTGGCAGCAAGTTCGTCGCTGGCGAGCTGGCGCGACCAGCACGCGCTCCTCATCAACACCACCCAGTCGCTGCCCAATTGGGCGTTCTGGATCGACAAGCACCGCACGCCCCAGCGCGGCGACTTTGTTGTCTTTGCGCCGCGGCAGACCCCGCTCATCACCGCGCATTTTGGTGCGGCCTCGCCGCCCTTCGCCAAGCGGGTCTACGGCATGCCCGGCGATGTCGTGACCCGGCAGGGCAGCGTGGTGCGGATCAACGGCGCCGAAGTCGCACGCCTCAAGCCAATGAGCTCGCGCGGTGAAGCGCTGGAGCCGGGGCCGACCGGGCGCATCCCCGAGCACTGCTACTACCTCGGCACTGAGCACAAGGACGGGCTCGACAGCCGCTACGCCGATGTGGGCTTCGTCTGCAGTGGCCGGATCATCGGCACCGGGGATTCGCTGCTGTGAGGCGCCGCGCCGTCTTGCTCGCCGCCAGCGGCATGGCGCTCCTCGCGGGGTGGCCGCTCGTCTCGGCCTTGCGCGCCGCCGACTACGGCCAGATGGGCCAGACCTTCCCGATCATCGAAACCGATCTTCTGACCACCATCGAGACGCGTCTCAGGACGCTCGAGGCCAATGGCGGGATCGAGCGGATGCAGCGCCAGATGCAGGAACAGGCGGTCGCCAGCGTGCGCCGTCCCAAGCCGGTCGATGGCATGACCCCGGCGGCGACCAGGCGCGAATGGCTGTTCGATCCCTCGATCGTCACCGAGGACGACATCGTCGATGCCAAGGGCAATCTGATCGCGGCGCGCGGCACCCGGGTCAATCCGCTCGACATGGTGCAGCTAAGCCAGGCGCTGGTCTTCATCGACGGCGATAACGCGGCCGAGCTCGCCTGGGCGGTCAAGACCTGGAGCGATGCCCGGGCCAAGATCATCTTCGTGTCCGGTTCTCCGTTCGATGCGATGAAACCCTGGCAGCGGCGCTTCTATTTCGACCAGGGCGGGACTCTCACGAGCAAGTTCGGCATCCGGCACACCCCGGCGGTGGTCACTGAGGCGGGCTCAAACCTCAAGATCAGCGAGTTCCCCCTACCGCCGCCGGCAGCCGCACCTGCCCCTGCACTCTCTGGTGGAGGCAAGGTCTCATGACCCACCCGCTCATCACTTTCTTCAAGACGCCGATGGCCCCCCCCGAAACCCCGCGCCTGCGCCACATGCGCCGCTGGTGGATGGCCCTGTGCTGGGCGCTCGCGCTCGCCGTACTGCTGCTGCCGCTCACCAAAGCGCTCATGGGCGAATGGGGCGCTCTGCCTGCGCTGCTGCTGGTGCTCGCCGCGCCGGTCCATGGGCTGTTCTACTTCCGGGCCAAGCTCCGCGCCGACGACCTCTTCAGTGGGGAGGCCCAGCCATGACCCGGCTTTCCAGGACGATCGGCAGTCTCCTCGCCGCTCTCGCACTCGCCTTTGCCGCAGCCGCGCCCGCCCGGGCCGATACGGTCTCGTGCCACGGCAAGTTCATCAATCCGATCACCGACGTGTGCTGGTCGTGCCTGTTCCCGCTGTCGATCGGCGGGCTCTCGATCTGGAAGGGCTCGCGCCCCGATCCCAAGAACCCGTCGTTTCCCTTGTGCGCCTGCGGCTCGCCAATCCCGCGCATCGGTATCTCGGTCGGTTTCTGGGAACCGGTGCGGCTCGTCGATGTCACCAACAAGGCGTGGTGCTTCCCCAACCTTGGCGGCATCCGCCTCAACCCCGGCTTCGCCATCGGCAACGGCCACGTCCAGGGCCGCAGCCAGATCGGCGGAAAGGCGCAGAACAGCTCGCAGTGGCAGTCGCACTACTACGTCTACCCGCTGCTCTACTGGATGGAGATCCTGACCGATTTCCTCTGCTTCGAGCAGACCACCTTCGATGTCGCCTATGTGACCGAGATCGACCCGCTGTGGCAGGATTCCGCGCTCACCTCGATCATCAACCCGGAAGTCGCGCTGTTCTCCAATCCGATCGCAACCGCGGCCTGCGCGGCCGACTGCGTCGCGGCGACGGCCAGGCTGCCGATCGACCAGATGTTCTGGTGCGCGGGCTGCAATGGCGGGATGTACCCGCTGAACGGCCACGTTGCCGCGCATGTCACCCCGATCCAGGCCTCGCGGCTCGTCGCCGAGCGCATGCTCTACAAGATGCACCGCGAGGCGCTCGCCTGGGGCACGATGGGTTCGAAGGCCCTGTGCCACAAGTACCTGATGCCGGTGATGCGCAAGCAGCAATACCGACTGCAGATGACCAATCCGATCTCGACGGTGAAGGGCCGCTACGCCTGCGCGCCGGTCGGCGCGACCACCATCATCCCCCAGACCGGCAAGGGCTACCCCGTCAAGGGTGAGGACTTTGGCTACCTCGTCTGGCGCAAGCGCAACTGCTGCATGCTGTGAGAACGCCCATGATCTTCGCGCGCACCCTGTCAAAGGCACGGATGGCTCCGATCGCCGGATTCCTCGCGCTCACCGCGGTCTCGGCAGCCCTGGCGCAAACGATCGACGGCATCGATCTCAAGGCGATCAAGGAGCGGGCTACCGAAGCCACCGCCGATGCCCAGACCCTTGTCGATGCGGTAGCCGGCAAGGGCGAGGCGCACCGCGGCGAGGCGGAAGATCTCCGCGCACATGGTCTGGCAGCCGTCGCCGCGATCGATCCCGCCAGCCTACCCAAGGGTCCGGACGGCGCGGTCGACTTCGACGAGCTGCTGTCCGGGGCCGCCGCCAATACCCGCGCGCCGATGGGCGAAGGACCGATGTTCATGGTCTTTGCCAGCCTGTCGATGCCGCAGGCCTCGCTTTCGCGCCTGATCGCCGACACGAGCAAGGCTGGCGGCGTGGTGGTGTTCCGCGGATTTCCAGGCGGCAGCACCAAGGCCTTTGCCGAAGGGCTGAAGCGGGTGGTAACCGACGAGGGCCAGGAAGCCCACCTCGCGATCGACCCGCGCCTGTTTCGCGCATTCAAGGTCGAAGCTGCCCCGACCTTCGTTGCTGCGGGGCGCGAATACGAGCTCTGCGACGGGCTCGATTGCACCAGCGCCACCCCCGATCACGACCGGCTGACGGGCAACGTCACGGTCGAGTTCGCGCTCGAGAGCTTTGCCGGTGGCCGCGGCCCGGGAGCCGGCGTCGCGCGCGTCGCGCTAGCGCAATTGGCGAAGGACCATTGAAATGCAGGCACCGCGCCTTGCACTTCTTGCGCTTGCCGCCATCGGCCTGATCGCCGCAACCGGCGCGCAGGCCCAAGTCTACATTCCTCCGCCCGACGATCTCGTCGAGCCGCAACCTCCGCTTCCCCCCGCGATCGACCCCGGCGTGCCCGCGCCTGCCCCGCCGCCACCTTCCGCGCCCGCCACAATGACCGTGGAAGAGGCCAAGGCCGAGGCGCGCTCCACCGGATCGAACGTGCGGGGCGCCTATCAGGGGATCACCGATGCGCCGGGCGCTGCCGGCCAGATCCCTGGCTATCAGGCGGAATATCCCGGGCTCACCCAGTATTACGACAATCCGGGCAGCATGTATGCCGACGGCGCGGCGGCAGGCTACAACAGCGATGCCTATCGCACCGCCAATTCGACCACGCGGCCGACCGTCGACGTCACCCGCGCGGATCTCTCGCGCGCGAACACCGTCACCGACGATCCCAATGCCTACCTTCAGGGCGTGAGCGCGGGCGGTTCGACCGGCAACTGCGTGCCCCTGCCGCCCAGTCCCGGGACCACCAATACCGCCGAGTGGACCTGCAATGTTGGTTCGGCGGTGGTCGAGCAGCCCAAAACCTGCACCCGCAGCCTGACCGTCGCGGCGTGGAACGAGACGCTCTACCAGTACCTCTGCGTCACAGCCCCAGGATTTCCGGGGTGCGCGGCGCTTGAAGGCAATTCCCTGTGCCGCAAGACCGGTACCTTTCCGGTCCCTGAGTACAATCTGACGGTCGACTATTACGACTGCGACAGCGCGGTTACCGATCCCAGTATCTACCTGATGGGCACGGTCGCGAAGCCGCCGCCGCCCGATGCCTTCCAGGTCGTGACCAATGTCTATCGCTGCAACAGCGAAGGGATCACCGATGCACTGACCTTTGATCCGGTGACAGGTTTCCCGGTGCAATACGTGAGCGGACTTCAGCAGTGCGGGTCGATCTCGGCGGAGCCGAGCTGCACCAAAACCTCTGCGGCGGCGGCCGGGCTGCCCGATCGCCAGCTCTGCAAGACCTGGGACTTCATCGGCGATCCATTCGGAGGAGGGGGTTACCTCACTTGTATCGAGCCCGCCGCGCTCGAAGAGGTCTATTCGTGCAGCACCAATGTCGCCGGCATGGTCCCCGAAAGCGCGGTGTCGAAGTGGTTCACCCAAATCTGGACCGACAACGCCTGCTCGGTCGATCTCGGCACCTGTACGCTGGCCTCCGAAACCTGCACTGCGCCCAATGAAACGCGGCTGATCGATGGCGTGCCGGTCACGCGGCCCTGCTGGGAGACGACTAAGACCTACCAGTGCCAGACCGTGGTCGGCGGCGGAAACGACTGCGGCAAGCTCGATGCGACGCCGGGCTGCGCGTTCGACCACGAGACCTGCCTCGACGATCCGCCGAGCGGCGATGGCTCATGCAAGGTCGCCGAGCGGGTCTACAAGTGCCCGATCCCGGGTTCGACCACACAGCCCGCGCAGTACATCTGCGGAGACGACGTCTACTGCGTCAACGGCGACTGCGAGCCGATCGTTCGCGAGGCCTCGGACGAATTCAAGGACGCGGTCGTAGCGCTCAACGCGCTTGGCCAGGCCAATTCCGAGTTCGACGAGTCCACGCTGACCTTGTTCAAGGGCACGGCCGAGAGCTGCGCCCACAAAGTCTTCGGCCTTGCCAATTGCTGTTCGGGGAAGGGCGTGCCTTTGCTGACCCCGCTGCTGTGCAGCCCTTCGGAGGTCCTGCTCGACCAGAAGGACGATGCCGGGCTCTGCCACAAGATCGGCACCTATTGTTCGTCGAGCTTCCTCGGCATCTGCCTCACCAAGCGCGACGTCTATTGCTGCTTCCAGTCGAAGATCAGCCGCATCCTCCAGGAGCAGGGCCGCCCACAGCTCGGCAAGACATGGGGGACGCCCAAGAAGCCGGTCTGCGACGGGTTCACCATCTTCGAGTTCCAGCAGCTCGACCTCTCGGTGATGGATTTCTCTGAGGTCTACGCGGAGTTCGTCGATGCGGCGAAGCTCCCCGACGAAGCCGCCACGCTCATCGAAATCCAGGCAAAGATCGAGGCCTACTATGCCGCGCACAAGCCCTGAATCCAGCGCCCACGTTGTCGCACTCAGCGATGTGGGCGTGGCCACCGACATGACCGTGCTCGAATTCTGCGTGGGCATGGCGCTCGCCCGCCGCGGCAGCCTGACGGCGCGCGAGATCGCGGGCGAGGTTTCGACCTGGCTCGACAAACCGGTCCGCTGTCGTGCCCTGAACGGTCAGCTCAAGGCTATGGCGGCGCGGGACTGGGCGAGCCTCGAGGCCGGGACCTACACGCTCAGCGAAGCAGGATCCGAAGCCCTGCGCGGTTTCTACAGCGCGCTCGTGCGGATGCTCGATGGTGGCCGCCGGCTGCTCGACGTCGCTGTCTTCATGTCACTGATCAAGGAATTCGAGAGGAGCGGATCATGAACCACCGCCAATGCATTGCCCTGCTTGCCGCCTCCAGCCTGACACTGGCCGGAACTGCCCCGCTGCGCGCCGCGGACAGTGACGGCGTCGAGGTCCGGCAGTCTGAGGACGCGCTCTATTGCACGGAGAGGAAGCTCGGCACCTGGTTCTACTGCGAGAAGCCCAAGGAGGAGCCGCGCAAGGCGGCCACAGCGCAGCCTCCGGCGCGCGAACGCCTTGCCGCGATCGGGACGCAGCTCGAGGAACTGAAAGCCCGCGCGATCCTAGAGCCGAGCCCGGAGAACGTCACAGCCTATGTGCGCTTCCAGCGCGAGCAGCTCGACCGGTCCTCGATGTTTGCCGACGTCTGGCAGCGTGCGCTGTGGCAGGACCCGGGCCTCGATTACACGCTGCAACGCCCGGTCTCGACACTCGGCAAGCGTGCGTGGATCGATGAGCGCAAGTCCGACCGCGACCGCGTCATGGCGAGCCTCTCGCAGCGCTACGGAGTGTTCTACTTCTTCGCCTCGAGCTGCGGGGCCTGCGACATATTCTCGCCGATCCTCAAAGCCGTCTCGGACAAATACGGGCTTTCCGTGCTCGCGGTCTCGACCGACGGCGGGCCTTCATCGACCTTCCCCGGCTACATGGTCGACAGTGGCCAGTACGAGAAACTCGGCCTCGGCACCGACCGTCAAGTGCCGGCGCTGGTGCTGTTCGATTCCGTGACCAAACAGCCGATGCCGATCGGCTACGGGATTCTAAGCCAGGATGAGATCATGGACCGCGTCTTCCAGCTGACCCAGGTCAAGCCCGGGAGCGACTACTGATGCGCCCGTGTGTCGCCGCCCGCTTTAGCCAAGTCTCGCGCCGCGCGCTTGGCACTGTGCTTGGCGCTGCCGTCCTGCTTGCCTCGCCCAGTCCCGCCTCGGCCGGGGTCGAAGGCGAGATGCAGAGCTTCATGTCCGACATGGGGGTCCAGGCCAATGTGACCGGCCCCAGCACCTACCAGGGCCAGTCGGCAGGCTACTATTCGATGGGTTCGGTCTGGTCGCGCTTTCCGCAGAAGAACATCCAGCCCTTCAACATCCAGTTGCCGCATGCGCGCGCCGGCTGCGGGGGCATCGACCTCTTCGCTGGCTCGTTCTCGTTCATCAACACCGCCGAGCTCGTCGCGATGCTGAAAGCGACCGCCAACAATGCGCTCGGCTTCGCCTTCAAGCTCGCGATCGACACCATCTCGCCCGAGATCGGCAAGGTCATGGATGAGCTCGCGCAGAAGGTTCAGCAGATGAACCAGATGAACATCTCCTCGTGCGAGACCGCGCAGGCGCTGGTCGGCGGCCTCTGGCCCAAGAGCGATACGGCGAGTTCGGTCATCTGCGAGGCGATCGCCAACAGCCAGGGCGCGGTCTCCGACTGGGCCCGGGCGCGCCAGCAATGCAACAATGGCGGCCAGCGCGAGGCCCTGAAGGGCGCGAATTCCGACCCGGACATGAAGGAACAGGCCGGGATGCCCAACAACTACACCTGGGAAGCCTTGGGCAAGAAATACGGCGGGTTCGACAGCCAGTTCCGCGAGTTCCTGATGACGCTAGTCGGGACCGTGATCTACGATCCCGCCGGCACCGGCGGCAAACCGCGGGTCCAGTTCATCGGCCCCGCCGATCCCGCGCTGATCAGCGCCATGCTCGATGGTACCTCGTCGACGCCGCACAAATACTGGAGCTGCGGCGGCGATACGACCAAGTGCATGACGCCTTCGGAAACCGACATGGTCATTGGACCCAATGCGGCGATCAAGGCGCGGGTGCGTACGCTAATCGAAAGCATGGCCCTCAAGGTCCGCGATCCCGGCGCCTCGCTGACCCCCGCCGAAATCCAGCTTCTCGGGATGGCGAGCGTGCCGGTCTATAAGATCATCACGGTGAGCGCGGCGGCCGAGTTCGGCATCTCCGCCCAGGAGATCAACGACCTCTCCGAAATCGTCGCGGTCGATCTCGTCACCACCATGACCATGCGGTTCATCGACATGGCGGTGAATGCGCGCTCGGACTTCAACGGCGCCGATGCCGATTCCCTACGCGAATGGCGTGAGGGGCTTTACGAGACTCGGCGCAATTTCCTCGGGATCGCGGCGCGCACCTCGCAGCGCTTCGACCAGACCTTCGCGCTGATCCAGCGCACGCAGATGCTGGAGAAGACCCTTCGCACCCAGCTCTCGCCGCAAATGTCGGCCGCGCTGCGCTTCTCGCGCACGCTCGGCAGCCAGGTCCAGTAGGAGCGCCTCGCCCATGCTCGAGGTCTTCACGGTCGGGGGCGGGGACTACCTCGTCAACACCTTCAACGCGATCGCCGCCTGGACCGGCTCGGGCGGGTTCAAGGCTCTGATCCGCGTCTGCATGGTGATGGGGCTGATCTACGCGCTCCTCATCACCGCGATGGACCTCGACTGGCGGGCTTGGTTCCGCTGGTTCGTCCAGTCGACGCTGATCTATCTCGTGCTGATGGTCCCGACCGTGACGGTGAAGGTCACCGACCGCGTCAATCCCGGGCTCGCCCCAGCGACGGTGGCCAACGTGCCGATCGGGCTTGCTGCCATGGCCTCGTTCACCAGCCAGGTCAGCGACTACCTGACCCGCACAGCCGAGACGGTCTTCGTCATGCCCGCCGCGCTCAATTATTCCAACGGCGGGTTCGTCTACGGCGCGCGGATGTGGGACAAGGTGCGCGGCTTCGAAGTGCGCGATCCCGTCTTCAAGGCCAATCTCGACGGCTACCTCAAGCAGTGCGCCTATTACGACATTCTGCTCGGCACCAAGAGCCTCAAGCTGCTGAGCGAAGCGCCCGACCTCTGGGCTGAGCTTGGGGTCAATGCCGCGACCAACCGCGGCATGAAGTACCTCACCGACACTGGCGCGGGCACGGTCGACATCGAAGGCAAGACCTGCGCCCAGGCCTGGACGCTGATCAACAACCAGTGGGACAACCAGATCAACGCCTACGCACTGCCGTTTGCCCACTCGATGTACCCCAAGCTCACCGAGGCGGCAGCAGGCGCGAAGCTTGCCGCCGACGTGCCGGTGGTCTCGCAGCTCCTCACCGGCACGGCGATGACCCGGAATCAGTTCTTCAAGCAGAAGAGTATGGTCGATGCCTTCGAGGTGGCCCAGCTAGACTTCGGCAATGCTGACGCCGATTCCTTCGCGCTCCAGCGCGCCGACACCCAGACCCGCAACGCCATGACGACGGCGGCCGAGCAGGGGCTCATCTGGATTCCGGTCCTGGGCGTGGTCCTGACCGTGGTGTTCTACGCGCTTTTCCCGATCGTCTTCCCGCTGCTGTTGTTTCCGCGCAGCGGCATCGCGACCCTGAAGGGCTATTTTTCGGGCTTCTTCTACCTCTCGGCCTGGGGGCCGATGTACGTCCTCATCCACTCGTTCATCATGGACCGGCTCGCGAGCCAGACCAATGCCGTGGCGGCCGGCAGCGTCAACCTCGCCAACTGGGCGGGGATCGATGCCGTGAACCAGGACGTCGCCACCATGGCGGGGTTCCTGATGATGTCGGTGCCGGTCCTGGCGCTGATGGTCATGCGCGGCACCATGTCGGTCGCCAACAACCTCGGCTCGATGCTCGCGCCTGTTCAGGCCGGCTCCGATGCGGCCGCGCTCGAGCGGACCACCGGCAACTACGCCTACGGCGACGTCAGCTACGGCAACCTTAATTCCGAGAACCGCCAGATGTCGCAGTGGAACATGGCGCCAAATTTCCTCTCCGGGGCCGGGCATTCCGGTTTCCGCGAGGCCGACGGCCGCATGTTCAACGAGTATGGTTCTGGCCATTCGGTCATCGATACCAATGCCGCGATGTCGCAGCTGCCGTTCAAGCCGACCATGACCAGCGGCTATGCTACGGACCTCAGATCGCAGGGGCAGTGGTACCTCAGCGAAGCCGACAAGATCGAAAATGGCACCTCGACGAGCTGGACCAGCTCGAAAGGCCGGTTCGGCAGCGCCGTCACCGCGACCAGCGACGTGTCCGGGTCGCGGCGCGAAAGCGGCTCGCGGGCATCCGATACCCACAATGTCGGCGGGAACGTGGTGGTCGAGGGCGCCAAGGGTAACTCTACACGGGAGGTCACCAACAACGATCTGATCCTGCGGGAAGGCAATTCGCGGTCATCTGGCGACTTTGCGAGCCGCACCTTCGGATCGTCAGCAAGCCTGACTGGTTCCGGAACCCTGGGCACTCCCGGCAAGGACATTGCGGGCAGTGGCTTATCTGCGACCCTCCAAGGCTCGATATTCGGCCGAAAGGAGATCGGCGACGACGCACGCGCCGGCACCGAGCGTTCGGCTACCAATCAGACTACACGCGGCACTGATAAGTCCGAAGAAACAAGCGATCGCGTGGTTGTCAGCGGATCGAGCGGCGATATCCAGTCGTCGGGAACCTATAGCCAAAGCTCGGAATACGGCGACCACAGCCATTCGCGGACCAATACCGACGGCAATGACTGGCGCGTGGCAGAAGCCGATGAACGCCGCGCCGCCGCTGCTCGCTACCGCGAGATCGGCAGTCGGATGATGTCCGAGGCGAGCTATGCCGAGAGTCACGGCTTCCAGATCTCGAGCGACATGTCCAACCTCATCCAGGACCGCTACGAGACATTGCAGCGTGACCATCCCGAATGGCACCTGCCGGATATCTCGAATCCTCGTCTCGACTATCGCGACGTGACGCGCCGAGATCAGGCAATCACCTACATCATGGACGACCTGATGGGCGACCTGCGCGCCCACCGGATCAACGAACTCGGCGACGTCGCCGCGATCGCCGGTTCAGGCTCGCTTGGCACCAACACCAGCCTTGGAATGCCGCAATCACCTTTACTGCCACTGGCGGCCCCTGCGGAAGGACTCGTCCCGTCGCCATTGGAAGGAGGAACCCTGCTCGCCGTCCCAGAAGGCCCAGTCGATGGGGCGGCCTATGCCCGCGATCTTGGCATGACGGTCAAGCCTGGTGCCCGGCTCGGCCGTATGGATGGCGAACTAGTGCCTGCGATGGGCGTGGTCGCTGACGAGGCGCGCGCACTTGGTCTGCCGACGCCGGTTGTCACCTCGGGCAACGACAGCACGCAGCATATGGCCGGATCCGCACACTATGCCGACAGAGCGCTCGACTTCAGAGGCAACAACATCTCGGACGAACAGGGTGAGCGTTGGGCAACACAGGTCCGATCACGGCTTGGCGATGGCTATGCCGTCCAGTTCGAACGCTTCCCCGACAAACCTGAACGCGACCATCTGCATGTTGCCAGGAAGAGAACCTAAGGCTTCAGCCAAACAGACGCGTCTGCCATGCAAAGAAGCCGACAAACACTAGCATCAGACCTGCGAGAATTACCCGCAGATAGGGGATTCCGGGGCCATTTGCCTCGCGGACTCGTGGGAAAGCAATCCCCGTCACAGGGTCGCAATCAGCACCGCGACACGAGATTGGCATTCCATCCAGTCCGAAACGATCATGGTCCATCGAGGGTCTCCTCGCCCTGGCCATGATTACCCCAAACGGACTGAATTTTCAATCATGTGCCAGGAACAGGTCGAGCCCCCCGCGTAAAGGCCGCATCCTCTCCCCTCGCAGCGCAAACGCGCTGAAGGCCTAGCTGGAGATGCCCGGATAACTCTCGATCCGCGCCGCGCCTGCGCGGCGGATCTGTGCCGCCGCTTCCTCGAGATGAAATGACACTGCATCGCGCGCGCGCAGCGTATCACCGGCCTTCATGTAGGCGATCAGGCGGTCATGTTCGATCAGTGAACTGCGCGCCTCGTCGAGTTGGAAGTAGTTGGCACCGGCGATCCAGACCGCCGGCGGGATAGCCTTGGCGTAAGTGGCAAAGGCGGCCCGGTTGTCGCTCAAGCGAACAAGTTCGAGATGCCATTGGTAGTCCAGAAAGGCACCCTGCAGCAGGTTATCGGCCTGTGTCTCGTAGGATTTGAGGGCGGCGTTGATGTCCTCAAGGCACGAAAAGTCGGCCCTTCCCTGGAGTGCGGCCACCTCAGACGCGGCCAGCGCCTGAATGGCCCCGGCGAGTGCCAGATGCTCGACGATGCGCTCGATGGTCCAGTCGACGATGGTCAAGCGGCCATGATCTCGGATGATCAGGCCAAGGTCGATCAGTTCTTGTGCGAAGCGTGACGCATCGTCCTCAGAAAGGTTCTGAAAGCCGGGGAGTTGCTCGGGATGGTCGTAGCGCTGCCGTTTGCGCGGCTCGCGAAGCAATGCGAAGACCTGCCTCGCCGGGCAGACAATCATTCGCAGGTCTGGCAATTTTGCTTTCGCCACCGATGTCTCAACTAGCTCCCTGATGACACAGTCCGGATAGTCCGAACCATCCGGATTCGAAAATCAAATCGATCTTGTGCTAGGTTGCCTGCAATGATGCGGCGAGCAAGAACTCGTCCACAAGGGAGGTCGATTGACCATAGCGCAGTCTCTTTCTGAACTCATGTTCCTCGAAATCAGGTTCGGGGTCCTGTCCGCGCGCTATCTGCCCGGACAGGTGATTGCGAAGGCGGACGTGGCCGAAGTGTATGCGAGCCGCCCGGTAGCGGTAGCTGAAGTGCTGGGCGCTCTCACCCATGAAGGCTACCTCACCCGTCAAGGGCGAAGCGAATTTGCCGTTCGCACCTGGGGCCGTGAAGAGGTCGAGGACCTCTTCGAGATGCGCGCCAGTTACGAGGGTTTGGCCGCACACCGAGCCGCAGAGCGTGCAACCGCTGCCGAGATTTCATTGCTGGGCGCGATGGCGGCGGAGGCCAGCGAACCATCGAGCGGCGATCCTGATGCGCTTGAACGCGTGGTCCTCGAGAACCTGCGCTTCCACATCGAAGTGATGCGCATGTCCCGCATTCCGCAGATCCCCGACATAGCCCGCATGGTCCTACCCAACGCTCTCCATCGCCGGATTGCCTGGTCGCAGCGGGCCGACGATGCCGAACAGTCCTTCCGGATGCACCAGAAGATTGCCGCCGCGATTGGTGAACGCTCGGCCTCGATGGCACGACTGTTGATGCGCGAGGACATCTATTCCTCGCGCGAGAGTGTGCTCGCTGCGATCGAGGCCTTGGCGGGTCTGGAGGCAGCCGACGTGGCGACAATTGTCCGGTTCGCGCCGACCTTTGAATTGGACGGCAGGATCTACGGACAGGGGACACGTGAAGCCGGGGCCGACGGCCGGGCCATCCCGTTCGGCGTGCCGGCGGGCAAACTCAAGTAGGCCGGTCTCAGGTAGCCTGGGGGGAATGCGCGGCCTCACCGCGCTCATCCGGCAGGTTCGCTCGGTCGGCCTGCAACTGCTCCATCACGCCCAACATCATGGCCGAAGCCTGATGAAGGCCGGCGGCATTGAGCACGTTCAGGAACTCCTGGCCATCGGCGGCGATCAGGTCGAGCGTGCTTCGATCGATCAGCAGTCGCTGCATTCGCATCCAGGCAACCCCCGAAGCCCATCATCGACGCAAACGATTGTTCAAATGCAGGAATCTGTCAATATTACACGAGGCAAATTTGCAGAATAATGGCTCTGAAATGGTGCGAGTTAGGTAGGTGCCCGTAACAGCAAGCGGTTTGACTGCGCGAAATCAATTTCGCCACCTCTAAATCATAGTGTTCGACTTAAGCCTTTGCGTTCCAGAAAGCTGCACCGACGGTCCAACTTTACGGACCGCATGTAATCAATCTCCGTCCAGCGGCGTGCAGAACTCGACATCGATCCGATCGGGCTGAACGATCTTGCCGCAAACGCTGACCTGTCCCTCGAGACCATCGGGCACCGGCTCATCGCCAAAATGCAGCCGGAATTGTCGGCGGGAAGACGGCGCGGTCCGGTGGGAGGTGACCCGGACCGCGCCGCACCCCGTCAGGCGTAGATCACTTGGCTGATGCACTCGGGGCAGTCGGCCTTGCGGTGTTCGCTGACGGAATGGCGGTGTGCCTCGGCGTCCTTGTCTGGGCAGTCCCAGCACAGACCATTGGCTTCATGCTGGGCGGCCGGGGTGCCTTGCTTGGCTGCGCGCTTGCGCGCCTCCAGCTCCTCGCGCATCCGGGCCAGACCTTGCCGGACCTGCTCGGTCATCGCCTGGTGATCAGCCGATCGCTGGGCAGCGGCGAGCGCAGGTGGCGTCGACAGGCTTGCCTCAGAGGCCAGGGCAGGGGTGGCCGCGGCGGTGAGCATGGCCGCAATCAGGCAGAAACAACGCTTCATCTTCAGTCTCCTTTGTTTTCAGAAAAAGCCGGTACGCCGACCGAACGAGAGGTCGGCTTGCGATGAATCCCCGAGCGCCGACCGGCGCACGCTCAGGGTGACACCCCGCTTGCCGCGGGCGCGGAAGTGGAGATCGGATGGATCGATGTTGTTGCGTTCGGCCCAGTCCTGCGCATCGCGCTCGCTGGCAAAGTCGCCGATTTCGTCATGTTCATAGGCCATTGTCAGTCTCCAGGATGCGGGGCCGAGGGGTGAGGGGGGCCGCGCTGCGCAAGGCAGGCGACAATGCTGGCGGCTAGGGCCACCGCGATCATCGCCGCGATGGCCAGGCCGCGCACCGACGGCTCGGAAGACAAGAAGACCAGGACCGCGAGCCAGACGAGGGTGACATGGGCGCGGTCGAACACGCGGCCTGCAGCCTCAGCCGAAAAGGTGAGCCGCGCCCTCACAGGTCGAGCCCAAGCGATTTTTCGGGGACGGGAAGCTGGCGCATCGGGGCTTGCGGCGCAGGTCCCAGCACCGCATCCAGTTTGGCCTTGAGCTCCGGGCTCATCCTGAGTTCGGGCACTTGCCGGTTATCGATCGGATTGGCATGGCGCGGCTCCACCTCGACCTTTCCGGTCACTTCGAGCGCGGAGGTCTTGTTGCCGGGGGTGCGGTCGAGCTGCTGCTTCAGGGAATCGAGGTTGTTGGTGACGACAACCATGTCGTCGGTCGCGCGCGTATTGAGAACGTTCTGCGTGCGCTGGGTCGCGAGATTGCGCTGGGCAGACGAGATCACCTCGATCGCCTCGGGCTTGGTCATCCCCTGCGCCATGTGGGCATTGAGCGCATAGCCAAGGTCGAGACGCCGCAGCATCGGATCGCCCGGCGCCAGAACCAGTTGGCGCTTGTCGGCCAGCTCAACGCGGATTCCTTCTGCGCGGGCTTCAAGCACGGTGGCGTAGGTCGACTTGGCGATGTCGCGGCCCGCGTCTTTGTCGCGCCACAACACGGTCTCGCCGTCATGGATCCTGATCTGCTTCTGCTCGTAGAGCCCGAGCCGGTCGAAACGGTGATCAGGGTTGATCCGGTCGGGATCGATGACTTTGCGCTTGCCATCGCGCTCGAGCACGACCTTGCCGTCCTTGCGCACCTCGCTCACCTGATATTCGCCGCGCCCGAGGCCAATCTCGCGCACGTCCATCCGCGCCTCGACCATCTGGCCGGTCCGGTAGGTCGAGGCAAAGCGCAGCTCTTCGCGCGTCGCATTGGCGCTCTGCAGCGTGGTGAGAGCGACGCCGGCCCCGGTGAGCGTGCCCTCCTTGAGCAGCCCCGCCTGAACCCGCGTGTTGATCTCGGCGCGGTCGTCGCGCCCGGCGGTGAAGATCGCGGTCGCCTCGCGCTTCTCAGGCGTCAGCGACAACCACAGATCGGCGGCCCGCGCGACATGGTCGGGTCCCGCCTCGATCACGCGGTCGTGCGCCGCGAGCAATTCAAGCGCGAGGCCGGCATGGCCCTCATTCGAGAGCCCGGCAACGGCGAGGAGGAGCGGAGAGTTCTTCTGCCGGATGTTCTCGTCCATCCGCACCGTCGCCTGGCCGGAAGCTTGCGACACCGCGAACATCTTGCCTTGTTCGATCGCCGAGAGCTGCTGGCGATCACCCATGAACGGCGCCTTGGCGAGGTCGAGCTGCTCGGCGAGCGTGGTCAGGCGCAGCATGTCACGCGAGGAGACCATCGAACTTTCGTCGGTGATGATGACGGTGTTGGCGAGCGCTGCCTTGGCTGCCTCGAACCGCTCGCCGGACCCAGCTGCCGCAGCCGAGGCATAGGTGCTGAGGAACCGGGCGATCGTATAGGCCTCTATCCCCGCCGCGCGCATCTGGTCGGCCGACATGCCGTGGCCGCCGCCACCTCGCAGATCGGCGACCATCTTGTTCTGGAAAGCGAGGCCGACCAGCTTGGCCCCTTCGCCGGCCAGCACCTTGTCGAGCGCGCCGAGCAGGGTGGACTTGCCCGCACCGGCGACGCCCTGGACATTGAGGAAACGGTCGGTGCCGGAGAGGATCGCGACGCCCGCGGCAAGTTGGCCCTCATTCAACTGCCAGGTGTCGACCCCGGCGCGCTCGCGCCCCAGTTCGCGCGCCGCCTCCTGCAGCCGCGCCATCGCCGCATCGGGCGGCATGAATGCGCGGCCCTGGCCTTGCCCCCTCTCGATCGTATCGAGGATACGCTGTTCCACCGCCAATGCCGCCGGCGTGGTCACGAGGTCGAAGTGTCCGTCGAGCCGGTCGGATTTTCCGGGGATCAAGTAACCCTCGCGCACCAGTTCGCCGATCCGCTGGACCACTGCGCCGCCCTCGAGCCCCTTGATCTGGAACCCCAGCGCGCTCGACAGAATCGCTTCCGGCGAAAACGCGGCTTCGCGCTCGGAAAGGTGGCGGATGGCCGAGGCGGTGGCGTGCTGGGCTTTGATGGTTTCAGCAGGCAGGAAGAGCGCTGCCGCGCCGCTCACTGCAAGCGGGCTCGGCGTGCGCAACGCCGCATTGATCCGGGTGGCGACTTCGCCGATTGCCGCCGTGGCTGTCTCGCGAAATGTGGGCCGGGCCTGCACTTCGGCCCGTGCCTTGGCTTCGGCCACCAGTGCTTTGCCATCGAAACCGAGCTCAGCCGAACGATCTTGCCAGGATTGGATGAGGCCTGCCCGGTCCTCGACCGCAAGCTTGGGATCGCGTGTGTTGACGGTGACCCGGTCTTGCCCCTTGGGCGAGGAAATTCCCAGTTCTTCGACCTTGGTCAGAATGTCTTCGCGGCGCTGGCTGAACTCCTTGATGACCTCGGCGGGAACGCCCTTGATCTCGAAGGAGCCGTGCTTGCCGGCGGCCTCGGTCTCGTACCCGAGCTTCTGCAACTGGGCGCGGAAGGCGGCGTGGTAGAACTGGCCGATCGTGGTGTTGTTCTTCCAGATCTCGCCATTCCACAGCGCCTTCCAGGTGCCTTTGGGATCGCGGGTCAGGTTGGCGACGACGGCATGGATATGCCCCTGCGGATCGAGCGCGCGGCTCGTGTCATGGGCGAACAGGGCATAGACGAGGTTGCCCGTCTTCTGAGGTTCGCCGCTGCGGCTGCGCTCGTAGTTTCGGCTCTCGGCGAACTGCTTCTCGACCAGATGCGACATGGTCGATTTGACCGCGGCAAGGTGGGCATCGATGATCCGCCGATCGCCGCTGACGAGCGCCAGGATCGACGCAGACTTGGGCATCGAGAAAGTGAGATCGAGACCCAGGCGCCGCCCCTCGACTTGCCCGACCATGTCGCCATCGGGCAGCCGACCATTGAGGATGCCCTCGAACGCATCCCGCTCGACCTGGCCCTCAAGCCCGAGTGCGCGCGCACCCTCGCCGCCCCAGACCCCCGCTTCCGCGTGTTCATCGGCTGAATAGTAGTTGTCGTTGGCGAAGTAGTCTGCAGCGCCGCTCGACGACCGGACGGATGCGATGGAGTGCATGGGCTACATCTCCAGTCCGTCATCGGTGGCGGGGCTATCCAGTTCAGCTTCCTTGGCAAGCGCGGCTTCCCTTGCGCCCTCACGAGTTCGGCCATCGCGGCCCCGGTCATCGACCGCTTCGCCAAGTTCACGGGCGACTTGCGACTGACGTTGGGGGGCAGGCTTTGCCGATTGCTGGACCGGCTTGGGTACAGCTTCAGACTCGCGGGATTGGGACTGGGACGGGCTGCCAGCGATCGCCTGACTGACAATCATCGAGCGCCCCAGACTCGTCACCGGGAGATCGCTGGGACCGACCGGCGGTGCGACCGGAAAGTTCAGCTCTTCCTGTTTGGGGGTCGGCGCACGGGCTTGCCTCAGGGCGTCGTCGGGCGCGGTGTCCCGGGCCAGTTCGAGCTCTTCCTTGGTTTCACGGCCGCCCGTCTCATCGGCCTCATCACCTTGCGCCTCGCGCATGAATTCGATGGGCTCGACATGCTGGCGCAGAACATAACCTTCGGCGACCTTGGGATAGTCCTTGTAGGTAAGCTTGATCCGGGCAGCATCGAAGCCTTCGGGGAACACGAGGAAGCCCCTGAGCGAGGGCAGTTTCATGATGTCATCGGGCAGGACGAGCGGCTGCACTTCCGAACGCGGGGTGATCGTCGCGGCGTCGCGGATGTTGGAATATCCGTAGCTGTAGGCCTCATCCATCATCCGCACTTCACGGTGACCGATGTAGTCCGAGCAGTGCTCGGCGGTGTCGCGATCAGCCGCCGCCAGGATCAGCTTGGTGCGCGCCAGCGAAGCGAGGTTCTGCGCGCCTTCCTTGCCGTAGGTTTCCGCAAGCTTCGCGAACGAATGGATGCCGAGGACGAAGGCTCCGCCAAAGCCGCGCGCGGTCTGCAAGCCGTCCTCGATCGCGGGCAGGCGGTGGAGCGCGTGGACCTCGTCGAAGAAGAACCAGGTGCGCAGGTCCCGGGTCCGCGGGAGGCGCATCAACGTATGAACGGCAAGGTTCATCCAGAGCGACAGCAGCGCCCGGTTGAGCACCAGTTCGTTGTGCGAGGAGGTGATGAACAGGATCGCGCCCGGCTTGTCCTCGGCGCGGATCCAGTCGCTTATCGAGAACGACTCCTTGCCTTCGGGGAGGAACCGGAGGGCCTGGGCATTGGTGTTGAACACCGCGCGAATGGACTCGGCCATCTTGGCCGCCTCGGGCGCGGTCAGCGGGTCGGCGACGGTGTGTTCGAGGAGCTTATGGACTTCCTTGAGGTCGGCCATCATCAACCGGCTCGCAAGCGCCTGATTGGTCGCCTCGCCTAGCTTGATGAGCTTGATGCAGGTCTCGACGAACAGCGTGCGCGCCGCCAGCATCCAGAAAGGTTCGGCGCCCCCGCCGTCGGCGGGAAGCAGGGCGGCGGCGATCCCGGTGAAGTCAGCGTGGTTCTTTGCTTCGGCGAAGACAGACCAACTCGGGCAGCGCTCGTCCATCGGGTTGAGGATTGTGTCGGTCTCGGGGTTGTAGAACGCCTCGACGTAGGCACCGGTAAGGTCGAACACGACCGCCCGGTCGCGCCGCACCCGCATCTGCGCAATGAGCGCGCGCATCTGCGTGGTCTTGCCGGTTCCGGTCGAGCCGATCATGATCGTGTGGGCCTGCTCGGTGCGCCACGGAAAGGGCACATCGGCCACCGAATAGGCGTGGTGGATGCCCGCCGCCTTGCGCTCGACAAGCGGCATGGCGAAGACTTGCTGGAGCGTCTTGCCGGGTAGCTGATGGGCTACTTCAGCGTCGAGCATGTCGCGGTTGTGGGCGTTGATGACTGCGGCGAGCTCGGGGCCATCGACCAGCATCGCGCCGCGCTGGTGGCGCTCTTCGAGGATCGACTTGCCGCGCCGCTTGGAGAAGTCGACGAACCACACCGCGATCGGCACCGCAACGAACAGCGAGATGAACAGCGATCCCCAGATTGCCCGCATCAGCTTGTTCCACGCGATGACGACATCGGGGTGGCTGGCAATCATCGAAACGGGCGCCGGAATCACGCGGCCCGAGGGCAGGGTGAGGTTGAGGATCTTGCGCGGATTGAACTCCATGAAGCTCCAGCCCGTCGCGTAGATCCGCATCAGGATCATCTGCACTTCGTGCTCGTGGAGCAGCAGGGCGAGGACGATCGAAAGCGCCACCAGGAAGGTGAAGAACCACACCAGCAGCGGCATCTTCGCCGAGGCAAACCACATCATGAATTCGTGGGTGATCAGCTGCGAGCCGCGGGTGAAGTCGCCGGCATTGCGCGGCATGTTTCCGCGTGCCGAATGGTGCTGGAGTTTGCCCGGCCGCGCCCGGTCCGACCAGGTGTCAGGACGCGGCACAAACCGCCTCCATCCGCGCCTCGGCTTCGGTGATCAGCGCGGTATGAACGTCGGGGTACTGGCGCTGCACAATCAGGTCGGCAACTAGGAAGAGGTATTCGGACGAGAACTGCCGGCGCCGGTCCTGTTCCGAGGTGCCCGAAACGGCGCCCAGGAAATGCTCCAGCGCGATTCGCAGGAGGTTGGAACGGGAGACCTGTTTTGCAGCTGCCGCAGCCTGTGCAGCATCGGCCAAAGCTTGCGGAAGCCGGACCGTAATCAGAACTGTTTCTGTCATCACCAAACCCTTCGGAAAGGGCCTGGCGGGAATTGCGCGATGCCTGTTTTAGGCGATCCCCCAATGCTTGGCAAGCAAAGGCATCCCGGAAGGGCCGCGTATTACATTGTAGTACCGCGCAAATCACTGATATTCAGGGGGTTCGGCGAGGTGCACCTTGCTGTATTACAAAGCGCATCACTTCGCATCACCTGTAAACGTACGCATTTCCGCCATTTCGCCACTACGGGCCGCCGTGTAGGGTGTGCACCTCATCCCCTTGATCCCGTAGCTTTGTTGGGTCGTGGGTTTTGGTGATTTTGCCCGAATCCCGGTGGGCCTTTCACGGCCTGTCAGCGGCATGCCGATGCCGCAGGTTTGCCCCTCATCGGCAGCACCAATCAGGGCGGACAGGGCGGGGGGGCTTGCCAAGTTTGCCAGAATGGCGATTCTCGCGCGCGGGAGGTTTCAGCACCAACCCAAGAGGTACAATCATGGCCAGGAAAGGAAGTCTCGAAGCCGAAAGACAGGCAATCGCCAAGGAGCGTCAAGCGCTGGAAACGCGCGAGGCGAAACTGCGCGATAGCGAGCGGGCGGCAAGCGTTGAGCTGATGCAGAAATCGGTTCTCGGCAAGGCGCCGTTCGAGAGGGTCGAAAGCTTCTTCGCCGCTCTCGGAAAGCTCGGTCTGGACGAAGCCGAGAAGCGCCTTCGGGCAAGCTGAAACCGGCCTTGCAAAAGGCCAGCACAGCCGGGGTTCGATGCCCCGGCTGTGCTTTATCACACGCACAAAAAAGGGGGCCGGAGAGCCCCTCGTCAGAGCCCTCCGGCGCTGCGGCCGATGGTCATTTCAGAAAGGGCAATCCGCGTCCCATTCGGGATCCATCACCACGCTCATGAAGCTTGCGGCCCGGGCGATGTTCGCCTCGTCGAAGTCGTCTGCCATCATGCCGGGGACGGAATGGACGATCCGGTCGATCAGGTCCTGGGGCAGGGCGTTGTAGTCCCCTTCGTCGATGGCTAGGAAGCAACCGAACTCGTCCTCGATGACGTGCTGGTCGAAGAAGCTGTGCTGGGCCCGGATGCTGGCGGCGCGTACTGCGGCGTCATAGCTGATGGGGTCGAAAGCCGGGATGTCGAGGGTCTTGGTAAGAGCGTTCATGTGAGCCTCCTGTCAAAGGAATTGAAGAGGTCTCCTCGGGGATGGCCGAGCTTGGTCCGGGTCAGGAACGGGCCGCCCGCGGCCCGCCGCGCAGCGGGGGTGGGGGAGCCGATTTTTTCGCCTTCTTCAGGCGGAAAAATTGGGGGAACCGCCCTTCTTGACGCGGGCCAATGGCGGCCATCAGACTTGGAAATCTGCGAGAGTTTTAACTCTGTTGGTCAGCGCCCCGGTCGCCCCAAGCAAGGGTGTTGCCTGCCCGGCCGATGCGAAGGCTTCGCGCCCCTGCCAGCAGGCCGCAAGGCCGTTACTGGCGGGGGCAAGAAGCGAGCGAGCCGGGCCATGATGGCGTGCGTCCCGATCGACAAAAAAGAAGGGCATCCGGCGGTGAAACCGGACACCCTTCTGGTTGATCTGGATGGACGAGCCCCGCTCAGAACGGCGGAAGATCGTCGCCGCCCACCACGCGCTTCATTGCTGGGCGATCAGCCTGCGCCGGGGCCTTTGCCCGCGCCGCCGGAGCCTCGTTCTGGGCCGAAGCATCGCGCACGATATGAAGGGGAATGCGCGCCTCACGCAGTCGGTCGGCGAGGTTCGCCTGGATGCCGCCGCCGCTGCACACCACCGCCTCGACGGGCTTGAAGGCGAGCATGCGGGCATTGCGCTGATAGGGCGCCGAAGGTCCCCGCGAGGTGTCGGGCTTGCACAGGATCACCGGCACATTGTGGCGCGATGCCCAGGCTGCCGCGATCACGTCCGCGCCCTTGTTCTGGGCGGTCGTTGCCAGCGCCATCGAGGGCACCCGGGTGTGGATCGCATCGAGGTAGTCTTCTACCAGCGCGATGTCGGTGAACTGCTGTCCGCCCGAGAACACCACGACCGGACCCGAGGGGGCGAACTGCTCGCGCCGCTGCGCCTTCTGTGCCGCGAGATAATCGCGCGCTTCGATCATCGAGGCATTGGTCTTGGATGACACCCTAGACCCGCGCACCGGCGAGAAGGGCCGGCCGGTTTCGACAAGGTAGATGCGGGCGGCATGGTCGCGCATGCACTCCATCGCGTCACGGCATTCGGCAAGACTGCGGGCCTGCATGGTGATATCCTCAAGGTCGGTTGCATAGACCTCGCTCGGATCATATTCGCGCAGCTTCTCCTGGAGCCGGTTGGCCATGGCATCCTCGCGGTCATCGAGCCGCTTGGCGACGACATGGAAGCTGTTGGCAATCCCCCAGGCGACCTCGCTGGCGAAGTCCTCCATCCGGGTGTCGCGGAACAGGTCGAAGACCGTTGCCAGCATCATCTCGATCGCCGCCTGCGCCACCTCGGGGTCGGGCATTTCCACCGAGCTCGGCTCATGTTCGATCGAAAGCTTGGCCATTTCGGTCTGCTCCATGAAAGCCCGGGCGTAGTCGGGCGTGGCGATTTCACGCGCATAGTGTTCGGCAAGATCGGCGAAGTTCGAGAAACGGTCCGTCATGATAACCTCCAAAAGGAATTGTCTCTCATCGGACTGATGAAAGATGCCCATCGGAAGGACGCCGGAGTCAGGCAGTCAGGGACGGCAGCGCGCGCGCTGTCGCCGCGAAGAGCGGGCGCGGGGGGAGCCGATTTTTGCTCGCAAGCCGTAAGGCGCCGCAGGCCAAAATTGGGGGGCACCCGCGATCCTTGACGGCCGCCAATCTCCCAGGCGTCATGCTATGGCGATGCTGATTTCGCTCAGCCACCGAGATGAGAGAGAGATTACGGTTTTGCCCCCGAACCCCTGAGCCCGAAAGGGACAGGGCGTTCGGGGTTAACCGCAAAACTCTGTCCTTCACCTTCGTCTTGTCAGGTGGGTCGCAACTGCCTAACTTGCCCTTGCGCAATCTTCATCAGGCCTTTTCTCGAAAGGGTCTGAAATTGAAAAACGAACTGATCCCGCTTGGCGCGAGCAGCGCCTCTGGCAAGGCTATACCAATTGCCGGGACGGCAGCATGTGATGCTGCTTTCCAGAAGTCCGCTGTTGCAGATGAAGAGGTTCCTCTCGGTACGAGGTTGCGCGACTTGCGCAAGCAACTGGGGTTGAGCCAAGCCAAGTTTGCTGAGGCTCTTGGCTGTACGAAGCGCACATTGCTGACTTACGAGACGCTGCGAAGAGACCCCCCGTTTCGAATCATTCGCGAAGCGGCACGCCTGAGCGATCTGAGTATCGATGAACTTGCCTTGGGCGCCGAAGGCGCCAGTCGATATCGCGTGCGAGCCTGGCAGCAGGCAGAGTCTATCAAACAGCGGCTTATCGAAATGGCCATTCTCCAAGGCATCTCACTGGAAATGGATAGCGATCGCTGGAACAGGGTGATGCAAATCTTGCTCATGAACGGCGCGCTCATTGGGACAAATGAGAGACTGCTCGAGATCTTTCTGGTCCTTCAGTGCCCCGACAAACCATCAGCGCCAGACATCGGCAAATTGCAGTAGGGCGCATAGCAGTCTCGATACTTCCGCTCGCCAGAAACGGACCCCTTGCCGGAGACGGTCAGTCGGCCTGTGGCCCGGTGCATCGCACGGGCGCGGGACGGCGACGGAGGCGTAGGCGAGAGTGCCGGCGGCCCAATGCGAGGAACTTCGCGCCCGCAGGAGCGCAGCCCGCAAGGGCGCGCGGGACCGAGTGCGACAATCCCCACAGGGCCGCTCCGCATGTTTGGGCCTGTGATGTAGGCTACCCCGCCGGTCTTGAGCATCACCGGTGCCGGAAACGCCGACGTTGATGATCGACAGGCAGGCGGTGATGATGATCATGATGGGCTTCGAGGAGGATTTTGCGATGGTATGGTTTGTTAGAAATATGTGTGCTAGTTTCTAACGAAAGGAGCACTCGAATCATGTCCGCCATGGCCGACAAGATCATGAAGCGCGTTCGCGCGAAAGGTCGGGGGTGGGTTTTCACCCCCAAGCACTTCATCGACTTCGGCACACGCGGCTCGGTCGATATGGCGCTGTCGCGCCTCGCGCAGGCTGGCGAGATCCGCAGGATCGGGCGCGGCCTCTACGACTATCCGCAGTTGCACGAAAAGCTGGGCGCGCTGACCCCCGATGCCGAGATGATCGCGCAGGCCGTTTCGGCGCAAAGCGGTGACCGGCTCGCGCCCTCGGCAGCGGCAGCAGCCAACCAGCTTGGCCTGTCGACCCAAGTGCCTGCCAGATCGAGCTATGCGACAACAGGGCGAACCCGCGTGCGCAAGGCCGCTGGCCGAAGCGTCACGCTGAAACACAGCCGCGCACCGGTCCTGGGCAATGCCTCGGACGCTGCCAACGGCGTCGTCCAGTACCTGGCTGGACTGGGCCGCGACAAAGTCGATGCCGACGCGATTTCACAGCTTGCTGCGCGACTCGATGACAAGGACGTGCAGGCACTGCTCAAGGGCCGCGTGCAGATGCCCGGGTGGATGGGCGATGTCGTGTTGAAGATCGGGGCGGCGCACCATGGATGAGTTCGCCCGGCGGCCTGCCGATGAGCGGCGGGCCTTCTTTGCCGAAGCAGCCGCGCGCCGCGATCTCACACCACTCATCGTCGAGAAGGACTTCTGGGTTTGCTGGACCCTGCGCCGGCTGATGGGAGTGCCCGAACTGGCTGGGGTTCTGACCTTCAAGGGCGGGACCTCGCTCTCCAAGGCATTCGGGATCATCAAGCGGTTCTCCGAGGACATCGATCTCACCATCAATCGCGCTGCACCGCTGCTCGGCGAGGTCGCTTCGCCGATGGCCAGCGAGATCAGCGGCAAGGAACGCGAACGCCGCGGCAAAGCGCTCAGCGCTGCCGCGCAGGAATGGGTTGCGATGATCCTGTTGCCGACGCTGGCGCAAGCAATCGAAGAGGTCTTGGGCACCCGCGAGGGCTGGAGCATCGAGGCCGATCCCGATGACAGGGATCTGCAGACCGTCCTGTTCAACTACCCAGCGTCGTCGGGATATGGCCTCGACTATGGCGCTAATTATGGCGGTCATACCGGCTATGTGCAGCCGCGGATCAAGCTCGAATTCGGGGCGAGGGGCGATCCTGAACCATTCGAGCAGCGGGACATTCTGCCCTATGTCGCCGAGGACTTCCCAGGCGAAGTGCCCGATGCATCAACGACGGTACCGACGCTGGCGCTTGAAAGGACCTACTGGGAGAAGGCGACGATCCTCCATGCGCTGCATCACAGCGGTAAATTGCGACCAGGTCTTTCGCGCCACTACTATGATGTGTTCATGCTCGACGCTGCCGGGGTAACCGAGCGGGCTTTGGCCCAGCGCGAACTGCTGGAGCAGGTTGTCAGGAACAAGAGCCTGCTCTTTGCCGATGCCAAGGCCTCGTATGGGACGGCGCAGCTCAGCACGCTGCGGCTGTCGGTGACCGAAGCGATGCGCGAGGAACTGGCGGCGGACTATGCCGCAATGGCCGAAATGTTCATGGAGGAGCCGCCCTCCTTCGAGGAGCTGGTAACCCGCCTTGCGGATGTAGAGGCGCGGATCAACGCAGCCAGCTAGGCCGCAAGGCAAGTCGGCAAGGCGATACGTGAGTTGAGGAGACGCCTTGGATGGAATTTGACGACCAGATGCGGCGCTTCTTCGGGACCGATGATCTCGGAGCGGTTTCGCCCGCAGCGATGGCCAGCGGCGTCGAGCGAATGCTGGTCGAGTTCGGTCTGGAGACCGACAAAGGCCGCAAGTTCGCGATGTGGTCGCTGCTCTACATGCTGGGTTCGGCACCCGACCTAGACATCGCTTTCAAGGACGAGGGCGACCGCGATGCGGCGCGCACGTTCATGGACCTGCTCGACCAAGCAAATGGCACCGCAAATGTTGAGCCGTGACATCTCTACTTGGGGTGAAAATCTGTTCCTGCAATTTAGAAAAGACACTATTTCCACCAGATAGAGATGTCACCGTCTGATGCAGCAGGGGCTGCGCGGAACCCTTCGATCTTGTGCAGCGTAGCCCCTGCTGGTGCGCTGGTCTGGCGGTAATGGAGCCGGTG
>NZ_JAUYNB010000030.1 GCF_030699305.1 Novosphingobium sp. | reverse complement strand
CCGCCAGTTCGACCAGCTGGCCAACCCCTTCGATGTCCAGGCTGACGAACGGATCGCGCGGATAGATGCCCTGCTCGACATAGGGGCTGAGGAACTTGGCCGCATCGTCGCGGCTGACCCCCAGCGTCGTCTGCGTGAGGTCGTTGGTGCCGAAGCTGAAGAATTCGCCCACCTCGGCGATCTCGCCCGCCATCAGCGCGGCGCGCGGCAGCTCGATCATCGTGCCGACCTGATAGACGACCGAGCGGCCCTTTTCCGCGAAGACTTCCGCTGCCGTCCGGTCCACCAGTGCCTTGAGGATTTCCAGTTCCTTGCGGGTCGCAACCAGCGGGATCATCACTTCCGGCACCGGCGCTTCGCCGGATGCCGCCGCGACATCGCAGGCCGCTTCAAAGATGGCGCGGGCCTGCATTTCGTAGATTTCCGGGAAGGTGATGCCCAGACGGCAACCGCGATGGCCCAGCATCGGGTTCATTTCGTGCAGTTCCTCGGCGCGACGCTTCAGCGTGGCGACGCCGATCCCGATCACATCGGACAGTTCCTCGAACTCGGCATCGGCGTGGGGCAGGAATTCGTGCAACGGCGGATCGAGCAGGCGGATGGTGACCGGCAGGCCTGCCATCACATCGAAGATTGCGTGAAAGTCGGCACGCTGTTCGGGCAGCAGCTTGGCCAGCGCGGCGCGGCGGCCGGGACCGTCTTCGGCCAGGATCATCTGGCGCACAGCGGCGATGCGCTGATCGTCGAAGAACATGTGCTCGGTCCGGCACAGCCCGATGCCTTCAGCTCCGAACTGGCGCGCAGTGCGGCAGTCGTCCGGGGTTTCGGCGTTGGTGCGGACTTTCATCCGGCGGTGCTTGTCGGCCCATTCCATCAGCACGCCGAAATCGCCGACCAGTTCCGGTTCGATCGTCGGGACCAGGCCAGCCATGACGTCGCCCGCTGCCCCGTCCAGCGTGATGACATCGCCTTCCTTCAGCTCGCGGGTGCCGATCTTCAGAGTGCGGCTGGCCATGTCGATGGACACGGCCGCTGCGCCGGAAACGCAAGGACGGCCCATGCCGCGCGCGACCACGGCGGCGTGAGACGTCATGCCGCCGCGGGCGGTCAGGATGCCCTTGGCCGCGTGCATGCCGTGGATGTCCTCGGGGCTGGTTTCGACGCGCACCAGGATCACCGCTTCGCCGCGTTCGGCGCGGCGTTCGGCGGTGTCGGCATCGAGCACGATCGCGCCAGAGGCCGCACCCGGCGATGCGGGCAGCCCCCTGGTCAGGATATCGCGCGGGGCATCGGGGTCGAGCGTGGGGTGGAGCAACTGATCGAGCGCCATCGGATCGATCCGCAGGATCGCCGCGCGTTCATCGATCAGGCCTTCTGCGACCATGTCGACCGCCATCTTGAGCGCGGCCTTGGCGGTGCGCTTGCCAGAGCGGGTCTGGAGCATCCAGAGTTTGCCGCGTTCCACCGTGAATTCGATGTCCTGCATATCGCGGTAGTGCTTTTCGAGCAGCTCGAACACATCGGCCAGTTCGGCGTAAGCCTCTGGCATCGCCTCTTCCATCGACAGCGGCTTGGCCCCGGCCCGTTCGCGGGAATAGCGGGTCAGGTACTGCGGGGTGCGGATGCCGGCGACGACGTCTTCGCCTTGCGCGTTGACCAGCCATTCACCGTAATAGGCCTTTTCGCCGGTCGCGGGATCGCGGGTGAAGGCGACGCCGGTAGCGCTGGTATCGCCCATGTTGCCGAACACCATCGCCTGCACGTTGACGGCGGTGCCCCAGTCACCGGGGATGTCGTTCAGGCGGCGATAAACCTTGGCGCGGTCGGAGTCCCAGCTGTCGAAGACGGCGCGGATGGCGCCCCAAAGTTGATGAAACACATCCTGTGGGAAGGGTTCGCCAAGGGCGGCTTCGACGATTCCCTTGTACTCGGCCACGAGGGCCTGCCAGTGCTCAGAACCCATCTCAACATCGGCGTAGAAACCGTTGTCTTCCTTGGCGATTTCAAGGGCATCTTCGAACAGGTGATGGTCCACGCCCAGCACCACATCGGAATACATCTGGATGAACCGGCGGTAGCTGTCCCACGCGAACCGTTCATCGCCCGATGACGCGGCCAGACCCTGCACGGTTTCGTCGTTGAGGCCGAGGTTGAGGACCGTGTCCATCATCCCCGGCATCGACACCCGCGCGCCGGAGCGGACCGA
>NZ_JAUYNB010000022.1 GCF_030699305.1 Novosphingobium sp. | reverse complement strand
CTGACCCCCCCGTGTCCGTTGGTGTCGCGTGTTGTCGAGACAGGTGCGCCAGGTGTCTCGACTACGCTCGACACGAACGGACCTTGTGAGAAATTCATGACCGATACCCTGACCCCCAAAGCCATCGTCCGCGCGCTCGATGAACACATCGTCGGCCAGCAGGACGCCAAGCGCGCGGTCGCCGTGGCGCTGCGGAATCGTTGGAGAAGGCAAAGACTCGGCGCGGAACTGCGCGAGGAAGTGACCCCCAAGAACATCCTGATGATCGGGCCGACCGGCTGCGGCAAGACCGAGATCAGCCGCCGTCTGGCCAAGCTGGCCGACGCGCCGTTCGTGAAGGTTGAGGCGACCAAGTTCACCGAAGTCGGCTATGTCGGCCGCGATGTGGAACAGATCGCCCGCGATCTGGTCGAGGAAGCGATCCGGCTGGAAAAGGAACGCCGCCGCGAGGCGGTGCGCGATGCGGCCAGCAAGGCGGCGATGGACCGGCTGCTGAAAGCGCTGGTCGGCGAAAACGCCAGCGAGGCGACGCGCGAAAGCTTTCGCCAGCGTCTGGTCGAAAACGCGATGAACGAGGTCGAGGTGGAGATCGAGGTGGAGGATACGCCGTCGATGCCGTTCGATATCCCCGGCATGGGCGGCAATATGGGCATGATCAACTTGTCCGACATGATGGGCAAGGCGCTCGGCCGCCAGAACCTCAAGCGGCGCAAGCTCAAAGTGCCCGACGCGTGGGACAAGCTGGTCGAGGAAGAAGCCGAAAAGCGGATGGACCAGGACGACGTCGCCCGCGTCGCGCTGGCCAATGCCGAAACCAACGGCATCGTGTTCATCGATGAGATCGACAAGATCGCAGTCAGCGATGTGCGCGGCGGATCGGTCAGCCGCGAAGGCGTGCAGCGCGATCTGCTGCCGCTGATCGAAGGGACCACCGTTTCCACCAAGCACGGCCCGATGAAGACCGACCACGTGCTGTTCATCGCCAGCGGGGCGTTCCATGTGGCCAAACCCAGCGACATGCTGCCCGAATTGCAGGGCCGCCTGCCGATCCGGGTCGAGCTGCAGGCGCTGAACGAGGAAGACTTCGTCCGCATCCTCAGCGAAACCCGCGCCAATCTGGTCGAACAATACCGCGCGCTGCTGGCGACCGAGCAGGTCACGCTGGACTTCACGCCCGATGCGGTGCGCGCGGTGGCGAAGATCGCCTGTCAGGTGAACGAAGCGGTCGAGAACATCGGCGCGCGGCGGCTCCAGACGGTGATGGAAAAGCTGCTGGAGGAACTGAGCTTCGAGGCGGAGGACCGCGCCGGCGAAACCGTATTGGTCGACGCCGCCTATGTCCGCGCGCGGCTGGAAGATCTGGCGCAGGATACCGACCTGTCGAAGTATATTCTCTGACGCGAAATCTGCTAGGATCGGGGGATGACACATCAAACCCCCGAAGACCGCCCGATCTACCGCCTGCTCACCGGCAAGGATGACCGCGCTTTTTGCGAGCGCGTGTCCGAAGCGCTGGAGCAGGGCTGGCGGCTATATGGTTCGCCAACGCTGGCGTGGGACACCGAGAACAGCTGCATGAAAGCCGCGCAGGCGGTCGTCTGGCATGAAGCGGACGCGGTGAAGGGCTAAACGTAACGCACACTCGCTCGGTCCAGCGTCATCCGTGCAGGCAAATGTCCGGCCGCGTCCCCATCCGCCTGAACCGGCACCGGCCCAGCGCTGGTGATTTCCAGCGCATCGCATTCCACCACCCGCCACGACGGATGCGCGCGGTGCGATCCGGTTGCCGCGTAGAAGCCCAGCGCAATCAGGTCGCGGCGGCGGCAGCGGGGCAGGGCGAGCAGCCGCAGGCGCGGGTGGGCGATGTGCGCGGCGGGGTCCAGCATCCACGGTCCGGCATAGAACCGCCCGCGCAGCACGAACGCCGCCTCTGCCGAAAACGCCTGTCCATCGGCCACGATCCGCAAGGGCGTACGCGGCCAGCGCCACAGCAGGCTGCCCAGTGCAGCAACATAGGCCAATCGCCCGATCCGGGCTTTCAAGTCCTCTGACAGGGCCGCGACGGTGTGGGCGTCGATCCCGACCGAGGCGCAGGCCAGCACCGGCGCGCCGTTCAGGCGGACCAGCGGGGAATGCAGCGGCGGCCGGCCAGCCTCGATCCGCAGCGCGAATTGCAGCGGATTGGCGGGGTAGCCCAGCTCGCGCGCCAGCAGGTTGATCGTGCCGACCGGAAAGATCGCGACCGGCGGCAACGCGGCCAGATCGCCCTGATTGCCGATCACCAGCCGGGCGGAGCCATCGCCCCCGGCAATGCACAGCAGCCCGGCCTCCGGGCAATCGCGCGCCGCCACGAAGATCAGGCTGTCATGATGGCTGACCACGTGCCCCCGCGCTTCCAGCACGCGCACCAGCGCGGCGATGCGGGCCAGTCGGCGCGGCGCCATGTCCGCATTATAGGCCAGCGCGATCCGCATGACGGCTAGGCCGCGACCTCGGCGGTTTCATCGACTTCGGCGGCCTGCCGGTTCCACATTTCGGCGTAAAGCCCGTCGCGGCGCAGCAGATCGGCGTGGGTGCCGCTTTCGGCCAGTGCGCCGTCGTTCAGTACGAAGATCGCGTCGGCATCGGCAATCGTCGACAGGCGGTGCGCGATGGACAGGGAGGTGCGGCCCGAACTGACCCGGTTCAGCGTGGCGAGGATTTCCTGTTCGGTCCGGGTATCGAGCGCGCTGGTCGCTTCGTCGAGCAGCAGGATCGGCGGGTTCTTCACCAGCGTGCGGGCAATCGCCACGCGCTGCTTTTCCCCGCCCGACAGTTTCAGCCCGCGTTCGCCCACTTCGGTTTCAAAGCCCTGCGGCAAGCGTTCGATCAGGCCCATCAGCGCGGCATCGCGGGCGGCCTGCTCCACATCGGCCAGCCCTGCGCCGCCCCGGCCATAGGCGATGTTGTAACCGATGGTGTCGTTGAACAGCACGCTGTCCTGCGGGACGATGCCGATCGCAGCGCGCAGCGAAGTTTGCGTAACTTCGCGGATATCCTGCCCGTCGATCAGGATCCGGCCCGACCATGGATCATAGAACCGGAACACCAGCCGCGCGATCGTGCTTTTGCCAGCGCCGGACGGGCCGACGATGGCGACCTGTGATCCGGCGGGCACTTCGAACGACAGCCCTTTCAGGATCGTGCGGTCGCGTTCGTACCCGAACACCACGTTGTCGAACACCAGCGAGGGCTGACGGATGATCAGCGCGGGCGCGCCGGGGGCGTCCTGCACTTCGACCGGGCTGTCCATCAGCCGGAACATTTCGGCCATGTCGATCAGCCCCTGCCGGATCGTGCGATAGACCATGCCGAGCATGTCGAGCGGGCGGAACAGCTGCATCAGATAAGTCTGGACGAACACCAGCTGGCCGATCGAATATTCCCCGCGCGACCAGCCCCAGACGGTATAGGCCATCGCGCCCGCCATCAGCAGGTTGACCACCAGCGCCTGCACGATGTTGAGCAGCCCCAGCGAGTTTTCGCTTTTCACCGCCGCTTCAGCATAGGCGCGGGTGGCCTGGGCATAGCGCGCTTCCTCGCGCGCTTCGGCGGCGAAGTATTTCACGGTTTCATAGTTCAGCAGCGAATCGACCGCGCGCGACAGCGCCTGTCCGTCCAGCTGGTTCATCGCTTCGCGCAGGGCGGTGCGCCACTCGGTGATCGTGCGGGTGACATAGATATAGGCCACCACCGCCACCGCCGTCGCCGCGACCAGCCCCCAGCCGAAGTTGGCATAGAAAATCGCCGCCACGATCAGCAGCTGCAGCACCGTGGGGAACACGTTGAACAGCATGAAATAGAGCATCACGTCGATGCTCTTGGTCCCGCGCTCGATCACTTTGGTCACTTCGCCGGTGCGGCGGGCCAGATGGAACCGCAGCGACAGGCGGTGCAGGCGGGCGAAGACATCCTCAGCCAGCTGGCGGGTCGCGTCCTGCCCGACCCGTTCGAACACGATGTTGCGCAGATTGTCGAACACGACCGCGCCAAACCGGCCTGCGCCGTATGCCAGCACGAATGCCAGCGCGACCTGGAACGCGGCCGGGCCGGTCAGACTCATCGCGTCGATGGCCCACTTCAGGAAATAGGGCAGCACCATCGTCACGCCCATCGAGGCGAGGATCAGCAGCGTCGAAAAGACGATCCGCCAGCGCAGCGCAGGATTATCCGCTGGCCACAGATAGGGCATGAACCGCCGCAGCGTATCCCAGCCATCATGGCGGGCGGCGGGATCGGAAGGTTGTTCTGGCGGCATTGGCCCCATTTAGGGGGTGAGCGCGGAAAGGGAAGGACGTTCGGTTCGAACCCGCCCCGGCTCAGAATGCGTCGCGCGGCAGGTCGAACAGGATGCGGCGGGTCGAAAAGTCGATTGCGACGCGGTCAAAACTGCGCAAGTCCTGCATCCCCAGCAGCAACGCGGGCTTGCGGTTCAGGCCCAGCGCCTCGAACGCGGGGGCATCGGCAAAGGCGATCCACACGTTGTTGAGGTTCATGCCCTGGATTGTCAGCATCCGCCCGAGCCCGACCTGCGCAGTGATCGCCTGGCCGGTCACGCTGTTCAGCGTCACCGTGCCGTGGTCGCCGCGCCGGGTCAGCGCGCGTTGCAATGCCAGGTTGCCGATGGAGTTTTGCGCGCCGGTATCAATCACCACATCGGTAGCGATCCCGTCGATCCTGGCGTCGGCCATGATCAGCTGACCGGACCGGCGGCGGGCGGTAACGATGATCTCATACCCCCGGTTGCCGCCCAACGCCTTGGCATCGTCGATCGCCAGCAGGTTTTTGCGGAAGTCCATCAGCACGCGCTGATCCTGCAGGCTGTCGATCCCCAGAATGCCGTCCGCGCCGATGTTTTCGCTTTTCAGCAGCGGGGCCAGCAGCCCGTAGTAGGAACGGCGACCCAGATCGATCTGGTCGATTTCCACCGTGTCGACCATTTCGGTGCCCGCGACGCCCACCAGCCGCGCCCGCGCGGACGGCACCAGCGCCAGTCTGGCGGCCAGCGCGGTGGACAGGACGGTGTTCTGCGATCCGGTGTCGATCAGGAAATCGAACGGCCCCTGCGCGCCGATCCGCACCGGCACGGTCAGCCGTTCATGCCGGTCGGCCTTGGCGACGACCACCTCAACCGCCGCGCTTTGCGGCAGCGCCTCCTGATGCAGGATGGTCGGGACAGCGGCGGCAAAGGGCAGCAGCGGCAACAGGGCAGGGTACATCGGCATGGCGATTATCTCTCTCTGCGGTCAGTAATACGCCCTTTCGCACCGGTCCGCCATGTTGCTGGTCGAACGGGTGCGGCATCCGGTCGGCATCCGTCCCGCCGGACATTTGTCATTGTTTAACGCCCGGCTGCTATGGCCGGATCATGTTGATGGTGCGTGACAAGCTGATGCGCCTGCTGCGCGAAGGGCACTTCCTGCGCGCGGCGCGGGGGATCCTGCATACGCCGCCGATCCGTGCGGCGGATGACGGAGTGATCCTGTTTTCGATGATCGGGACCAAAGTGCTGCTGCCCTATCTGGTCGCGGTAAAATCGCTGCACGCGCAGCTGCACTGCGGGCGGGTTGTGATCCTGGACGACGGGACGCTGACCGCCGGGGACAAGGCGGTGCTGGCGCAGCATCTGGACAATCCGCGCGTGATCCCGATCGCCGCAGTTGAAACCGGCCCCTGTCCGCGCGGCGGCACGTGGGAACGGCTGCTGACGATCCTGGACCTGCGGCGCGATGCTTATGTCATCCAGCTCGATTCCGACACGGTCACGCTGGGACCGGTCCCGGAAATCACCGCTGCCATCGCCGCAGCGCGCAGCTTTACCTTGCGCGGCGGCACGGATGCGGAACTGTTGCCGTTGCCCGAAGTTTCAGCGCGCGCCCGCGCCACGGCCGGGCCGGGGCGGGTCCATGTGCAGTCCGCCATCGAGCAGGCGATGGAACAGGTCGCGATACCCGGTCATCCGGACTTGCGCTATGCGCGCGGCTGTTCCGGCTTTGCCGGGTTCGCGCCTGCGGCGACTGGCCGCGATCTGGCCGAGGCCTTTTCGGGTGACGCGGAACGCCTGATCGGCCGCCAGCGCTGGGAAGAGTGGGGCAGTGAGCAGGTCACGTCGAACTTCGTGATCGCCAATGATCCCGGCGCGCTGCTGCTGCCCTATGATCGCTACATGAATTACTGGAACGAGCCGATCGCTTCCGGCACGGGCTTTGCCCACTTCGTCGGCACGTACCGGTTCCACGGCGGAGCCTACGCTGCGGCCGCGCGGCAGGTGATCGCGCAGCTGAAGCGCTAGCCTCGCCCCGCAGGCTTAACCCCGTTTCGCCAGTCCGCGCAGTTCCAGCAGCCGGTCCCGCGCGAACCCGGTCAGCCACAGGCCATAAGTCGCGCCGCCCGCTGCGATCAGCACGACCAGCCGGAACAAGGGCGACAGGTCTGCCGCCGCCAGCCGGTCGGTCAGCAGCACCACCAGTGCCATCGCGGCACCGGCCAGCACCGGCGGCAGCACCGCACGGCCGACTTGCGCCAGCTTTACCCCGATCACCGGCAGCGCCCACAGCGCCGAAATGAACGTCAGCACCGGATAACCGGCCAGCCAGCCCCACGCGATCCCGCGTGCGCCGTCGGCGCTGATCCCCAGCCAGAAGGCCAGCGGCATGATGCCTGCACCCAGGATTGCGCTGCGCGTGGCGATACCGGGACGGCCGACCGCGCTGGTCGCCGGGGCGAACAGCACGTGCAGCGTCATGAACGGCATGGCCAGTGCCAGCACTTCGATAATCGGCGCGGCGGGCAGCCACTTTGCGCCCAGCATCACGTGAACCGCCGGCTGCGCGACGCTGGCCAGCCCCAGGCAGAACGGCACCGCCAGCAGCATGATGATCCGCACCGATTTCAGGAACCCTTCGGCGACGGCGGTGGGATTGTCTTGCACTTTGGCATAAGCGGAAAAGGCCACTTCGTTGAGCGGCGGCACCACTTTGTTCACGAACAGCTGCGCCAGGAACAGGCTGGTGGTGTAAAGCCCCAGTTCCGCCGCCGGCAGCGCGCGGCCCGCGATCACGATGTCGGCCTGGGTCTGGATGAACCAGAACAACTGCCCCACCAGCGCGATGCCGCCATAACTGGCCAGCGCGCTGCTGCCGCGAAAGTCAAAGCTGGGCCAGATGAACACCCGCGCCGCAATCACCATGCCCACGGCGCGGCTGACAAACCCGGCCAGCGGCGCGACGATCAGCGTCCACACGCCCAGCCCGCCCAGCGCCCCGGCCAGTGCGGCGAGCGCACCGATGAACGCGGAGGCCATGTTGACTTGCGCCTGCCGCCGGAAATCCATCTGCCGCGACAGCACGGTATAGCCCAGCGCCAGAAACGGGTTGGTCAGGTAGATCAGCGCCTGCACCCGCAGCAGGTCGGTCACGCGCGGCTGGCCGTAATAGGCCGCGACATAAGGCGCCGCGATGAACTGCACGGCGGCCAGCGCGACGTTGATCACGATCAGCAGGCCAAACAGCTGGCGCAGTTGCCCGTCGCCGCCGTCGCGGTCGGCGATGACGGCATTGGCAAAACCATAACCGTTGACCAGCCCCAGCAGCACCAGCACGACCGATGTCATCGCGAACAGTCCGTAATCCTCTGGTGAGAGGATGCGGATCACCAGAAACGTGGATGCCCAGGCAACCAGCTGGCTGAAAATCTGCGTGCCGGACCGCCAGATCACCGCACTGCGGACCTGATCGCGCAACGATCGCGGCGGCGCGGCCTCGCTGGTCCCAGCCGTCCCTGTCGTAGGCACAGTCGTGGTCACAGTGCGATGCCGTCGGGCAGGACCGAGCCCAGCACGCCCGCAGTCTGGTTCCCCCGGCTGTGCGCCTTGCGCCGCCAGGCCAGCATCGGCCGCGCGAGGCCCGGCAACACGCGCCAGAGCAGGAAGGATATCGCCCATACCGGACCGCTCACGCGTGATTTCACCCGGCGCAGTTCAGCCAGCCCGCGCGCGGTATCGCCGTCCATCACCCGGTCGATGGCGTGCTCGAAATCCAGCGCTTCCTGACTGTCGCGGATCAGCTGGTCCAGCAGCGGCTGTTCCGGCGCGTCGGCAGGCAAGGCGGCGCGGGCCTTTTCATAGACCTTGATATTGCCCAGCAGCATTCGTCCGGCATGGGCCGAGGCGGAATTGGGCCGGACCCGGTATTCCCCCATGACCTGGCCGACATAGCGGGCGTGGCCGCCCAGCTGCATCAATCGCACCCACAGGTCGAAATCCTCGGCCTGGGCCATGCTGGTGTCGAACCCGTCAATCGCGTCAAAGTCGGCGCGGCGGAACGTGGTGCCGATATAGACGCCAAAGCTGCGGTCCAGCACATCCGCCAGCGATCCGCGGGTGCCGTCGCCGGTGCCCTGCTTGGCCTCGAACGCCAGCCGCTCTTTGGGGACGGCGCCAAAGATCAGGGCATTGCAGGTCGCCAGCCGGACATCGGCATCGCTTTCCAGCAGCTCGGCCATGGTGCCCAGATATTCGGGGCGGAACCGGTCATCGCCATCGAGCAGCGCAATCAGCGGTGCGCGGGTGGCGGCAATCGCCGTGTTGCGGGCACCCGACACGCCCTGATTCGGCGTCGCCAGAAACCGGATGCGCGGGTCAGACAGATAGGGGGCGACGGCCCCGGCCACATCATCAGGCGCACCGTCGTCGATCACCAGGCATTCCCAATCGGTGAACCGCTGGGCCAGCAGGGAATCGAGCGCCTCGCCCAGCAGATGCGCCACGCCATAGGCGGGCACGATCACCGCGATGCGGGGAACCGGCGAAGAATCAGTGTTAGATGCGACCTCAGACATACCCGCGTCATAGCGTGTGGGTCTTAACCAAGGCTCTACGCGGGCACTGGGCGGGCGCTGGGCGGACGCTGGCCGGGGCAGGCCGGGCAAAACCCGGCAATCGCGAGGGATTTCCGACGATTGAAACAAAATTGCAAAAACGCTGTTGACCGAATCGCGGGTTGGACTTAGAGGCCCGTTCACCGGACGGGAACGCCGCATTTGTGGTTTTGCTGACTGGTCGCCAACATTGACGGACACCGGTCCTCCCGAATTGAAAAGCGGGAGTGGATGGTTGTCCGGTTC